>JAFWYK010000012.1 GCA_017517685.1 Clostridia bacterium | reverse complement strand
TTTTATTTAAACTTTTTCCTCTGATTCATCAATGAAATCTAGAAGTGGTAAAGAATTAATTACATCTTCAACATTTGCTACAGGTTCTTCTTTTATTAATTCTGAGTCTATATTAGTTTCTTTTACTTTTAATTCTTCATCAAATAAAGCATATGCATCTTTAACAACTTCTGTAGGAGTACTATCAATTGTTAAAACTTCAGAAGAGTTATTTGTTTCTTCAATTGTTTCTACTATTGATTCTTTTGATTTAGGGATAATTGTTTCATTAACTTCAGAGATAGATTCACCTTCTAAAACAGAAGCTAATTTTTTTACTTCTATAGGGTTATCTAATTTTTCTGAAATGGAATTTAAGTTTTTCATTACTTCTAATTTCCAATAACCATCTTGTATGTCTTTTTCAGTATTTGATGTCATTGCTGTAGCGACCCAAAAGAAAAACAGAGTAGATATTGAAATAATGATTACTCTCCAAATTTGATTAAAAAGTAAAACATCAACAATATAGTCACTTATTATAACGCCAAGTGCTGAACCAATGATACTAAAAATTAGTAAATATAAAATCCTTCTTATCTTTAAATGCTTAATGTGTTCTTTAAATTCTCTTTCGTTATACATATAAAAATCCCCTTTATTTCAATATGTTAATTTAATTATAGTCTTCTAAAAATTTATAGTCAATAAGGTTATGAAATTTAACAAAAAAGAAATATTGGTTACTTAATTGAGATATAAGAAAAAGAGAGATTAAACGAGAATGAGCGAGATAAAATGAGGACCGAAATAATAACAAAGATGCATTTACTCAAGAAAACTTTTTTATTTCAAAAGAGACTTAAGTGAGATTTGAATAA
The DNA here is from genome assembly GCA_017517685.1 of Clostridia bacterium. Lineage (GTDB taxonomy): Bacteria > Bacillota > Clostridia > TANB77 > CAG-508 > Scatovivens. The sequence continues at coordinate 119,506 of JAFWYK010000012.1, read as the reverse complement.
AATATGGCTTGTTGCTATAATAGATACATCATTGGTGCATTATTCTAGTGTATACTCCAATTATGAGGGTAGGGCTAAAAATCTACTAGAAAGCATTATCAGTCGAAGCTTTTTAAACCCTGCGCATTACGCCCAGTTTTGCGTGGATTTAAGGAAGGAAAGATTCAAGGATATTCTATAATGGCATATAGGGGATTCCTGGTTTCAATGAGACTTAATTGTAAATTAAGTATAACTACATATGTTTAACTTTATGTAGTGATAAAGCTTTCTTGAGTGATACATGGGGATTAACTGATAATTATAATAAATATTTGGCCGAATATTTATTACTAATTGGTTATGAAACATTTATTGCAAAAGAGACTAATAATAGGAAAGATACTCAAAGAAAATTTCTAGAATGTTTGCTTTAGAAAAATAAGCTTGGGAATTTGGGGATTAAGGTACGGATTTAAGTGGTGATCTGGCGACTACAAAAGATAGTGGTTTTTCTTAAATGGAAACGGCTAATCAGTAATGAAAAGTGAGAAACCGAGAAACTCTGCTAGACCTAAACCGTAAAATTTACTCGAATTCCTACCAATGGAACTAAATATTTATTAAAGAAAAATTACGAATATATAATTTGCTAAAAGCAGATTATAAATCCGTATTTTTTTAAATTCAAGGAGTAGAGAAAATTTAAATGAAAGAAAAACAGAAAAAAGAAAGAAATAATTGGGTACTTATAGTTTTTATTGCTACATTTATATTATCATTAATACTTTCTTTTATATCAAATACTGCCATTGCCAATATGAATATAATTGCTGGTATTTTTGTGCTTGTAATTGTAATATTAATAGGTATTATTTTTGACTTAATTGGTGTTGCAGTTACAGTTGGTAATGAAGATGATTTCCATGCACAAGCAAGTAAAAAGATAAAAGGAGCTAAGACTTCAATAAAATTAATTAAGAATTCAGCGAAAGTTTCAAACTTTTGTGCTGACGTTATTGGTGATATTTGTGGAGTATTAAGTGGTGCGATTAGTGCAATGATTGCTTTTAAACTTACAGAGTATTATGGAATGAGTTCAAACTTACAATTTATATTTAGTGCGTTAGTATCATCAATTACAGTGGGTGGAAAAGCACTTACAAAAGAAATTGCAAAAAACAATTCAACAAAAATAATAGGATTTATTACAAAATTTGTAAATTTTGATTAGATATATTATTAGAATCTAAATAGTTTATGTTTAGATTCTTTTTTTATAGACTTTTATTAAAAAATGATATAAAATGAAGAAAAAATATTAAGAGGGTAAAGTGAAATGAATATAGATTATGATTCTTTATTTAAAAGTGTTTCAACTGAACTTAAACCACTTTATTTAATTTATGGAGAAGAACAATATTTAGTAGATACAGTAGTAAATAAAATAAAGAAAACATTTGGTGAAATGCTTTTGGGAATTAATTTTATAATGATTGATGAATCAAATGTAGAAGATATGATTTCTGATATTGAAATGCCAGCGTTTGGTTATGATAAAAAATTGATTATTGTAAAGAATTCAGGATTGTTTAAAAAAGATGGAAGAAAAAAAGCAGGTTCTCCTGTTCAAGAAAAAATTGCAACATATATAAAAGAGAATTTTGATGTAATAGAAGAATCTGTTATATTGGTATTTGTTGAAAAAGAAGTAGATAAAAATGTTGTTTTTGAAGCGATTGATAAAAAAGGTTTAGTATGTAATATAGAAGAATTAAAGCCAGCTCAACTTCTTAAAAAATTAAAAACAGTTTGTTCTTTATATAAAGTAAATTGTGATGATTTAACATTAAATTATTTAATAGAAACTTCAGGAACAAATTTACAAAATTTAATGAATGAGATTAGAAAGTTAATCGAACATGCTGGAGAAAATGGAAAAATAACTATTCAAGATGTAAATGATTTAGCGATTAAACAAATTGAAAGTATTATTTTTGATTTAACTGATAATTTAGCAACTAAAAAAATAGATAAAGCATTAGAAATATTGGATAATATGCTTTATCAAAAAGAACCAATTCAAAAGATATTAGTTACATTATATAATCACTTTAAAAAGGTATATATATGTGTAATGGCAGTAGAGATGAAAAAAGATATAGTAAATACTTTAAATTTAAAACCAAATCAAACATTTTTAGTAACAAAATATAAGAAACAAGCATCATACTTTAAAAAAGAAGATTTAAGAAAGTTATTAGAAGAATTTTCTAATTTAGACTTTAATTATAAAGAAGGAAAGATAGATGTAGATGTAGGTTTAAGAACTATTTTATGTAATTATTGTAGTTAAAAAAGAGAAACAGGATTGCCGGAAAGCAATCCTGTTTTTTTTCTTGAAAATACTTTTTAACACTTAACCACAGCGTCTTCTGCTAAGCAAATGTCTTCTGCCACGGGTACGCTTTCTTTTGCTGCGAGCATAACACCGGTTGGCGATGATGCTAGGAACAGTAGAGCTAGGGATCTCAGTGAAGGTTCCACAATCAGGACAGATGAATCCAAGTGCAACGCACTCTAAATCGAACATCTCCCACAGTTTTTTGGAAACCAAATCATATTCGGAAATTTTCCAAACGTGTCCACAAGCATTAGAACTGTCTGCATTGCCAGTACACTGGACGATTTTGGTCCAAGACTTCTGAGACTTATCGGTGTAAATTCTTTCCATGAAAATTCCTCCATATAGTGATAGTGTGAGTACTTTGCAATAATTACCAAAAGGTAATATACAATTAATTATACCATAAAATAGGCATTTTTTCAAATTGACATGATTTTAAAGAAGTAAAAAGATATATAATTTTACTTGAAAAACAACCCAGTAAGTGATATAAATAGCAAAGACTGAATAATAATTTATTTAATCTTTTATTTTCAAAAATCATATGGAGGAAAATATGATTACAATTAATGAAAATTTTTTAAACTTACAAGATAGTTATCTTTTTCAAACAATAGCTAAAAAGGTAGCTGAATTTCAAACAAATAATCCGGATAAAAGGATTATAAAATTAGGAATAGGAGATGTAACAAGACCCATTGTTCCAGCTGTAGTTGATGCTATGTATAAAGCTATAGATGAAATGGGAAATCAAGAAACTTTTAGAGGGTATGGACCAGAACAAGGATATAGTTTCTTAAGAGAAAAAATTGTAGAAAATGATTATTTAAAAAGAGGAGTAGAAATATCACCAGATGAAATCTTTATTTCTGATGGTGCGAAATGCGATTGTGGAAATATTGGAGATATTTTAGGGTTAAATAATCGTGTAGCAATAACAGATCCAGTGTATCCAGTATATTTAGATACAAATATAATGGCTGGAAGAGGATCAAGCTTTGATGAAAAAACTGGTAAATTTGAAAATATTATTTATATACCGGCAACAGCTGAAAATAATTTTATTCCAGAATTTCCTAGTGAAGTACCAGACATGATTTATTTATGCTTTCCAAATAATCCAACTGGAACGACATTATCAAAAGAAGAATTAAAGAAATGGGTTGATTATGCAAAAGAGAATAAATCATTAATATTATTTGATTCTGCATATGAATCATTTATACAAGATGAAAATATACCACACTCAATTTATGAAGTTGAAGGTGCGAAAGAAGTAGCCATTGAATTTAGAAGTTTTTCAAAAACAGCAGGTTTTACAGGAATTAGATGTGCATATGCAGTTGTTCCTAAAGAATTAAAAGGTTATACAAAAAAAGGAGAGGATGTAGATCTTAATAAACTATGGAATAGAAGACAAGGAACAAAGTTTAATGGTGTATCTTATCCAGTTCAAAGAGCAGCTGAAGCTATATATACTAAAGAAGGTCAGAAACAAATAAAAGAAAATATAGCGTATTATATGGAGAATGCCAAAATTATTAAAGATGGATTGAAAGAAGCTGGATTTATAGTATATGGTGGAGAAAATGCTCCATATATTTGGCTTAAAGTTCCAGATGGATTATCATCATGGGAATTTTTTGATAAATTATTAAATGAAGCAAATGTTGTTGGTACACCAGGTGTTGGCTTTGGACCAAGTGGAGAAGGGTATTTTAGATTAACTGCATTTGGAACAAAAGAAAATACAATAGAAGCTATTGCAAGAATTAAAAAGATGTAATAAAATTAATCAAAAGGTTGTTTCAAAAAAACAATCTTTTGATTTTTTTACTTTAGGAGAAAAAAATGAAAAAGTACAGATTTGAAATAATATTATTTGTAGTAAATGCTGCATATATGATTTTAGAGTTAGTTGCATCAAGAGTACTTGCGCCATTTTTTGGAACAAGTAATCTAGTTTGGACAAGTGTAATAGGAATTATATTATTAAGTAGTAGTATAGGAAATTATATAGGTGGAATAATTGCGGATAAGAAAAATGTATCTAGTAAATTTAAAGCAATTTTGCTTTTTTCATTTCTTACAATTATTGTAATTCCATTTGTACAAGTAAAAATACTTACAGCAATTTCTACAATATTTAGCGATATAAAAGTTGGAGCTATTTTAGCTACAGTTTTATTATTCTTTATACCATCACTTTTAGTTGGTGTTTTATCTCCAATAATTTTAAAACTTAAATTAGATTCAATTGATTCAGCTGGTAAAACATCAGGTAAGATTTCAGCTATTTCAACAATAGGTGGAATAGTTGGAACATTTTTTGGTGGATTTTATTTAATACCAAACTTTGGTAGTATTCATATTTTATTTGTGCTAGCACTATCATTTATATATTTAATACCATTGGTTGACTTTAAATTAACTTTTAAATCTGCTGGAGCAATAGTTCTTACAACAGTAGTTTGTTTAATAATTATGAATTATAATATGGATATGAATGAAATTACTGGAGTTCAAGTAAAAAACGATATTATAGATTCAGGCAGCGTAAGTTATGATACTCAATATGGTAGAGTTTTGATTTACAATGCTATGCGTGGTGAAGATGAAGTAAGGGTACTAAACATAGATAGTGGTTTTGAATCTGCAACATTTATAAATAAGGAAAAGAGAAACGAATTAGTTTTTGAATATACTAAATATTATGATTTAATGTTTAAAGCTAATATTGATATAAAAGATACACTTATGATTGGTGGAGCTGGATATAATTATCCAAAATACTTTATTAGTCATTATCAAGATAAGACAATGGATGTAGTTGAAATAGATGGTGAAATTACAGAAATTGCAAAAGAGTATTTTTATTTAAATGATTTAATTAGAGAGTATAAGATTGAAGAAAACAAAAGACTTGGTTTGATTACTGATGATGGAAGAGTATATTTAAATCAAAATACTAAAAAATATGATGCTATTTTAAATGACGCTTTTGCCGGAAATTCACCAGCTAAAACATTAACAACTAAAGAGGCTGCAGAAAAAATAAAAGCATCTTTAAATACAAATGGTGTTTATTTAACAAATATCATTTCCGCTTTAGAAGGAGAAGAATCTAAGTTTATTAAAGCAGAAGTAAATACTTTAAAACAAGTATTTAAAAATGTATATATAGTTCCTTGTTATGATGTTGATCCAAATGAACCTCAAAACACTATGGTTATTGCTAGTGATGATGATATAGTATTAGATAAAACATATAAATATGAAATAGAAGAAAATGAGATTATATTAACAGATGATTATTGTCCTGTTGATACATTAATTCCAAAAGAATAAAGTAAATTTATTTGATTTTATAATTTAGATAAGATATAATTTTTATAATATTTTTTAAGGAGGATATTTTTCATGGCTGAAATTTTAAAAGACGTATCAAGAACTTTTAACGAATTTCTATTATTACCAAATCTAACTGACGAAAGATGTATACCAGCTAACGTTAGTTTAAAAACACCGCTTGTAAAATTTAATAAAGGAGAAGAACCAAAGTATAGCGCTAATTTACCTTTAGTTTCTGCGATTATGCAATCAGTTTCTGGAGAAAAAATGGCTATAGCACTTGCTAGAGAAGGTGGATGCTCATTTATATATGGAGCACAAACAATCGAGTCACAAGCTCAAATGGTTAGAAATGTAAAAAAATACAAAGCAGGATTTATAACAAGTGATTCTAATGTAAAAAGTGAAACAACACTTAGAGAATTATTAGACTTAATAGAAAGAACAGGTCATTCAACTGTTATGATAACAGAAGATGGGACAGCAAATGGAAAATTTTTAGGATTAGTAACAGATAAAGATTATAGAGTTTCAAGAGTAAATCTTGAAGAACCTGTATCAAATTATATGATGCCAAAAGATAAACTTGTATATGCAAGAAAAGGTATATCTCTTCATGAAGCAAATGATTTAATATGGCAAAATAAAATTAGTTGTCTACCAATATTAGATGAAAATGATAATTTAGATTCATTAGTATTTAGAAAAGATTATGAGTCAGATAAAGAAAATCCAAATTCTTTATTAGATGATAATAAGAGATTTATAGTTGGAGCAGGAATTAATACAAGAGATTATGAACAAAGAATACCAGCGCTTGTTGAAGCTGGTGTTGATATGGTTTGTATGGATTCATCAGATGGATACTCTGTGTGGCAAAAAAATACTATTGATTGGGTAAGAGCAAACTATGGCGATTCAGTAAAAATTGGTGCTGGAAATGTTGTTGATAAAGCTGGATTTTACTATTTAGCTGATGCTGGTGCTGATTTTATTAAAGTTGGTGTTGGTGGTGGTTCAATTTGTATCACTCGTGAAACAAAAGGAATCGGACGTGGACAAGCTAGTGCTCTTTTAGATGTAGTTGAGGCTAGAAACGAATATTATGAAAGAACAGGTGTCTATATTCCAATTTGTTCAGATGGTGGAATAGTACACGATCATCATATAACACTTGCTCTTGCAATGGGTGCGGACTTTGTTATGATGGGTAGATATTTTGCAAGATTTGATGAAAGTCCAACAAGAATTGTAAAAAGAAATGGTACATTCATGAAAGAGTATTGGGGCGAAGGTTCAAATAGAGCTAGAAACTGGCAAAGATATGATATGGGTGGAGAAGCTAAGAATAAATTAACATTTGAAGAGGGTGTTGATTCATATATTCCTTATGCAGGTCCATTAAAAGATAATGTAGCAATTACAATTGCAAAAGTAAAATCAACAATGTGCAATTGTGGTTCTATAACAATTAAAGAATTACATGAAAAAGCAAGATTGGTAATGGTATCAAATGTAAGTATAAAAGAAGGTGGAGCACATGATGTTGTGCTAAAAGAATTTGAGCCAGGAATTTAATACATAGATAAAACCTTGTGGCTAATAGGCTACAAGGTTTTTTGCTTTTAAAAATATAAAAAACTGTTTGACAAAAGCATAAAAGCATAGTAAATTAGTCATGAAACGGTATATGTTTTGTTAGGTGAAAATACAATTTCTTAAGTAAGGAGGTATTAGAATGCAAGAAAGCAAATTGATTCTTGTTGAGTACAACTCACCTGTTTCGACTAGTGAGCCGATGAGGATCACAATACGGATTGCAGACCAATTAGGTTACGTCAATGACGTAAAAGCCTTGTTTAACCGCAATGGCGAATCACCTGGCAATGAACGTAAAGTCTTCTTAGAATATGACCCTCACAGGTCTAAAGATGGTTTTAGTTATTTTACAGGCCAAACGACTTTCATGACGCCTGGATACAGAACTTTCTTTATACAGCTCAGAATCAATGGAATTGTCCGCGAAATCAGATACGATCCAAATACTGAAGAAGCGGTTTTTTCTAAAGATCCTAAGCATGAATTCTGGAAGACATTCGTTTACTACTCGTTCTTTGAAACACCGGATTGGATTAAGGGTGGAATTATGTATCAAATCTTTGTTGATACATTCTGCTCTGAAAACTTACCGGAACATCTTAAAGAAAAAGTAGTCAGCTGGTATACACCGCCTAAATGGAAACATGATTCGGACGGAACCTATCGTAATAACCAGTTTTATGGTGGTAACTTGCGTGGAATCATTAGCAAGCTTCCATACATTAAATCTTTGGGTGTTACGGTGATCTACTTGACTCCAATTTTCAAAAGTCCGTCGTCAAACAGATATGATACGGATGACTACACCGAAATTGATGAAATGGTTGGTACTTGGGAAGATCTTGACGAACTTCACAAGAAAGCCAATAACCTTGGAATCGCGATCGTTGTAGATGTGGTGTTTAATCATTCAGGAAAGGATAACAGACTTCTCAAAGAAGAACCTGATATGTATGATTGGCATCATAAGTATACGAAGCCAAAATGTTGGTGGGGATATGAACACTTAGTGGAATTTAACAAATACCACGAAAAGTATTTCATCCATTTAGCAGAATGGCTTACCAAGTACAAAGACTATATGGATGGTATTCGTCTTGATGTAGCCGATAGTTTACCAGATTTCGTTCTTAAGTATATTAGGGAAAACTTCCCAAAATATATTTTGGGCGAAGTGTGGAAAAATGCAATAATCGGTGAGTTTAGAGAATTCTTCCATGGTGATGAACTTGATGCAGTAATGAACTATCAGTTTGCAAACGCAATTTACAGATATGTTCGTTGGGCGAATAGTAAATACTTCAAACGTGTTATGCACGATGTGAAGTTCCTTTATCCGCCACAAGCTCTTGATGCATCTCCGATTTTTCTTTCGTCTCATGATATTCCTCGTAAAGAAACGAACCTTGTTGGTGAATTCATGAAGGGTAGTGAACAATACGAGAATAACTGGGATATTGATAAGGATAGTCATTGGAATGATGAAAATGGAAGATTTGATACCAATAAATTCAGAACTTGGGAAGCACTTCATGATGAAGTTCCTGAAGATAAGAAAGAGTTGGCACGTAGTCTTCACAAGTTAGCCGTGTTTATCCAATACACACTTCCTGGTTTGCCTTCGATTTTCGCAGGTGATGAAGCCGGGGTGTGGGGATACAAAGATCCATTCAACCGTAAACCGTTTCCATGGGACAATATCGATGAAGAACTTTACAATTTTTACTGTATGATGGGAAGATACAGAACTGAGTACAGAGAATTGTTTTCTGATTCGAGAAACTTCACGCTCATTAAAGCAAATGAGCAAAAGCTTGTATATAAGTGGAATGAGTATCTTATTGTCGTAAATAGAACTGCTGATACGATGTATCTTACTGCAGAACAAATTTCTGGCAAGAAGGTAGTTTTTTCACTTAATCCTGACGAGAAGCTTGGAGCAATTTCTCCGTATGGAGCGGTGATGATCAAATAAGTTTTAAGTGCGGAGGGGCTGCCAGTTTTGGCGGCCTCTTTAAATTTGTTATACTTGATTAAAAAAGCTATATATGTTAAAATATTATAGATAAAAGTTAAGGAGGCTATGATGAGAATATTAGCAGTTGGAGATATAGTTGGAAGAGTTGGTCTTCAAAAATTAAAAGATGTATTACCTAAAATAGTTAGTGAAAATAAAATAGATTTTGTAATAGTAAATGGTGAAAATGCAGCTGATGGTATGGGATTAACAGAAAAAATGTATAAAGAAATTTTGGCATTAAATGTTAATTGCGTTACAATGGGAAACCATACATGGGGAAAAAAAGAAATATTTAACTTTATTGATCATAAAAATATTGTTAGACCTGCAAATTATTCAGCGAATAATCCAGGAAAAGGATTTGATATATATGAATGTAAAGGAAAACATATTGCAGTTATTAATTTAATTGGCAGAACAACAATGCCAATATTATCAGAAAATCCTTTTACTGTTGCAAAAGAAATTATTGAAGAAATAAAACATGCAGTTGATATAATTGTGATTGATTTTCATGCTGAAGCTACAGCTGAAAAGATTGCATTATCATATTATTTAGACGGTGAAGCAACAGTTATATATGGAACACATACTCATGTTCAAACAGCAGATGAAACAATCTTAGAAAAAGGAACTGGATATATTACAGACATTGGTATGACAGGTCCAAAAAAATCGGTTATTGGTATGGATGTAGAAGCATCAATTAAAAGATTTGAGACATCACTTCCTGAAAAATATAAAATAGCGGACGGAAAAGCTAAATTTAATTCATGTATGTTTGAAATAGATGATGTAACAAATAAAGTAAAAAATATTACAAGAATAAATGCATAAAGTAAAACGCCTTTTAGAGGCGTTTTTTTGTCTTATTTTAAATTTTAAAACATTAATAAACTTTCTTTTACAAACCTCGACAAAAAGTTTTAGAAATTTTGGAAATCATGTAGAATTGTGACGTACGAAAGTGGCTTGAAATAGCTAAAAACTATAGACTTGGAAAAAATATTATTGTAAAATTATCACATCGAAACGCAAGATAAAATTAAAATAATAGGAGGAAAACAAATGGAAGTTTTAAAAATTTCATCAAAATCAAACCCAAATTCAGTAGCAGGAGCAATAGCTGGATTGGTTAAAGAAAGTACAAGAGCAGAAATGCAAGCGATTGGAGCAGGAGCTTTAAATCAGGCAATAAAAGCGGTAGCAATTGCAAGAGGATTTGTTGCACCAGCAGGTGTAGATTTAATTTGCATACCAGCATTTGCAGAAGTTCAAGTTGAGGGAGAAGATAGAACAGGAATTAAGTTGATTATAGAGTCAAGAAAATAAAAATTTATATAGATTTAAGAGAATATTTTATTATATAGAATATTCTCTTTTTTATTTAATTTTGTATTGAAAATGTTGAAAAAATAATATATTATTGTGCTTGTAGAAAGGTAGTAAATATGAATAGTAATAATAATGTTTTTAAATATATATTTGCAGCAGTTGTTGTATGTCTAGTTGGATATATAATGTATATTATTGTCCAAAATAGAAGTAATGTTGAAGATTATTCGTTAGATCAAACTTCAACATTAAGTAATATTCAAACGGACTTAAGATTTTCAATTGCGGGACTTGATACAATTAATCCTTTGCTTAGTAAAAATAGAAACGTTCAAGAAGCTACTAAAATGATTTATGATTCACTAGTTACATTAAATGGTAACTATAAATTAGAATATTGTTTAGCAGAGGAAATAGCTAAGACTGATGATTTAACTTACGTTGTAAAATTAAGAAATGGAGTATTGTGGGAAGATAGAAGTAATTTTACAGCTGAAGACGTTAAATTTACAATAGAACAAATTAAATGGGGAGGATTTGAAACAATATATTCTGAGAATGTAAGATATATTGATCATGTTGAAGTTATTGATTCTAATAATTTAAAAATAGTTTTAACAGAACCAGTTACATTTTTTGAATATAATTTAACATTTCCTATAATGTGCCAAACTTACTATCAAGATGAAGAGTTTGCTACAAGTGAAAAAAGACCAATTGGTACAGGTATGTTTAAAATTTCTGAAATAAGTTCTAATGTTATTAAACTTGTAAGAAATGACTATTATTGGAATGCTAATAAAAAACCAATGGCAACAGAGATTACTATTAATTTGTATAATACTATTGGAGAAGCGTATACAGCTTTTAAAAATGGTGAGTTAGATATATTATCAGTAAGAATATCAAATGTAGAAGATTATATTGGACTTCTTGGATATGATAAAATTGAATATAAAGCGAGAGATTTTGATTTCTTGTCTTTTAATACAACTCACGAACTTTTATCAGATCCTATAGTTAGAAAAGCTGTTAGTTTAGTTATCGATAAAAACAATATAGTTGCTACTGCTTTAGGAAAAGGTTATACACCATCTAATTTTAGTTTAGATATGGGAAATTGGCTTTATACTAAAGATATGAATATTGCTACTAATACAGAAGAAGCAACACAATTATTAATGAATAATGGTTGGTCATATTTAAATGGAATATGGCAAAAAAGAGAAAATGGCGCAACAAGAAGATTGGAATTTACTTTAACAGTAAATGCTAATAATGATAAACGTGTTGCTGCAGCAGAAAATATAAAAACACAACTTGCAACATTTGGTATACCTGTAACAGTAAAATCTGTTTCAGCAGATGCATATGCTGATGCAATTAATAACAGAAGATATGAGTGTGCATTAACTGGTATTCGTTTAGGTTATTCACCAAGTCTTACAACATTTTTTGCAGAAGGCAATATAGCAAACTATTACAATAGTGAAGTAACTGATATTATGAATATAATATCAAACACAAATGATGACGGGGTTTTATATGAAAAATACAATAGACTATATGATATTTATTTAGAAGATTGCCCATATATAGGATTGTATAGAAATACAGAAGTTGTTGTATCAAATCAAAATTTGGTAAGTAATATGACTGCAAATTGTTATAATATTTATCATAATATAGAAAAATGGTATAGACAATAAAGTGCAAAAATTTGTTTGTTGTTAGAGAGACAACGAGAAGATAAAAACCTTGCTATAAGTGAAAAATAAAAAATGTAAAAAAATTTAAAAAATGTATTGACAAAAGAAAAATTAAAGATATAATAAGAACATAAGTTTTACAAACAAACATTTGTTGGGAGGATAAAAGAAATGGGAGACAATTCAGAAAAAAGAAAAGCATTAGATGCTGCAATGAGTCAAATAGAAAAACAATTTGGTAAAGGTTCTGTAATGAAATTGGGAGATTTCAAAGAGACAGGAGTTGATGCAATTTCAACAGGAGCTTTAAATTTAGATATAGCATTAGGTATTGGTGGTATACCAAGAGGAAGAATAATAGAAATATATGGACCAGAATCTTCTGGTAAAACAACACTTGCTTTACATGCAGTTGCAGAAGCACAAAAAGCTGGAGGAGAAGCAGCATTTATAGATGCAGAACATGCTTTAGATCCAGTATATGCTAAAAAAATAGGTGTTGATATAGATAACTTAATAGTATCTCAACCAGATACTGGTGAACAAGCTTTAGAAATCGCTGAAGCATTAATTAGAAGTGGAGCTATTGATATAGTTGTAGTTGACTCAGTAGCTGCATTAGTTCCAAAAGCAGAAATCGATGGTGATATGGGAGATGCTCATGTTGGTTTACAAGCAAGACTTATGTCACAAGCCTTAAGAAAATTAGCTGGAACAATTAATAAAACAAATGCAACAATTATCTTTATTAACCAATTAAGAGAAAAAGTTGGAGTTATGTTTGGAAATCCAGAAACAACAGCTGGTGGTAGAGCATTAAAATATTATGCATCAGTTAGAATGGATATTAGAAGAGTTGAAGCAATCAAACAAGATGGTGAGGTTGTAGGAAACAGAACAAGAGTTAAAGTTGTAAAAAATAAAGTTGCTCCTCCATTTAGAGAGGCAGAATTTGATATAGTATATGGAAAAGGTATTTCTAAAGAAGGTAGTGTTCTAGACTTAGCAGTAACTTTAGACATTATTGAAAAAGCCGGTTCATGGTTTAGCTATAACGGAGAAAGAATTGGACAAGGTCGTGAAAATATTAAAAAATATTTAGCTGATAATCCAAGTTTTATGGCTGAAGTAGAGAAAAAAGTAAGAGATAATTTCAATAAAGCGTTTGAAAGTGCTTTAGGCGAAACAGAAGAAGATGAAGAACAAGAAATTGAACCAGAAGAATAAATTAACCTACTAAATCTTATAGTTTTACTATAATGATTTCCTAATAAAAATTTAATAGCTTAATTACGATATTAGGTGGCAAGGTTTGTCACCTAATATTCTTATATAGAAAAGAGGTACTTACTGTATGGAATTTATGAGTAAAGAAAAATTTGAAGAAGCTGAAAAAATAGAAAAATTAAGAAATAAGATGCTTAAATATATTGTTTATAAGAAAAGAACTGAAGCTGAAATAAGACAAAAGTTTGAAGAAGAAGACGAAAATATGGTTGAAGATGCAATTGAATATTTTAAAGAGTTAAAATACATTGATGATTCTGTATATGTTGAAAGAGCAATTAAAGAGTATATTGCGTTAAGAAATCTATCTATAAAAGAGATTGCGTATAAGGTTTGTCAAAAGGGAGTAAGTAAAAGTTTAGTAGATGATTATATTTGCAAAAATAAAGAAACTATGTTAGAATATGAAATATCTTCTGCCAAAAATATTATTAAAAAGAAGGCGGGACAAGAAGAACAAGAAATCAAAAATTTCTTATATAAAAAAGGTTTTATGTCAGAGAGTGTAAATATTGCATTCGATGAACTTGAAGATTAAGTGGGAGAGTCATGAATAATAAGATCATACAATTAGAATCAAAAAAATATGAACTTAGACTAGACAATTTTGAAGGTCCTTTGGATTTATTATGCTATTTAATAGATAAGAATAAAATGGACATTTATAAAGTTAGTATTTCTGATATAACAGATCAATATTTAAAATATTTAAAAGAACAAGAAAGTCTTAATTTAGAAATTGCGAGTGAATTTTTAGTAATGGCTTCTACATTATTACTTATAAAATCTAAAGGGTTGCTTCCAAAAGCAGTTGAAGACGAGGCTGAACTTACTGAAGAAGAGTTATTGAGAAGAATTATTGAGTATAAAAAATATAAAGAGATTAGTAAAGTATTTAAAGAAAGAATAACAGTATATTCAAAAAGATTATATAAATTACCAGATAAAATTGAACTTCCAAAACAACATTTTGAGGTTGAATATACTCAAGAAGATATAGTTAAAAAATATAAAGAATTACTTGCTAAAAATGAGAATAAGAAGAATGAACAAGCAATTAATATTGAAAAAATTGCTGTATATGATACATATTCTGTTGCAGAAAAAGTAAAAGATATATTTAGAGAATTAATTAGAAAACAAAAATTTGTATTTAATAAATTATTTTCAATTAGTGAAAAGCCAAAAGCAGAAGTTGTTACTGCTTTTACTGGAGTGCTTGAACTAAGCAGAAGAAATAAAATTACAGTAGAGCAAAAAGAAATTTTTGGTGATATATTAGTAGAAAAAAGAAAAAGACAACCAGAAGGTATAGTCTCAGAAATTCCAAACGATTTATTTAATGAAGAATAAAAGAACTTTTAGAAGTTATCTAAAGGTTCTTTTTTTGTATAAAAAATTGTTTAAAGGAAAAAATATCCATAAAGGAGTAGTATGAAAATTTTTCTATTAGTATTTTTAATAATTATTATATTAGAGTTAGTTGTATTTGTTTTATTAGCATCTAATATAGAGATAGATATCATAAATTGTGATTTGTCATATACAGAAAACTCTCTAGATCAATTTAAATTTAAAAAAATTAATCTAACAATAAAAATATCGTTTTTAGGTAAATTTTTGATTTTTGCGTGCTTTATAGATGAAAATAACATTAATTTTTGGAAACTTAAATTCAAACATAAATTTTCTGGGAATTTAGAAACTGATATTTTGACTGGAATAAATAAAATGAGAGATTTGGTAAATAAGTATGAAAAATATTCTGTTGAATATTTGAAACCAAGTTTAGATGAATTAGATATATATGCAGCTATAGGTATGCCAGAACATATGATGACAGTTTTTGCTCTTCCAATATTTGCTTGTTATTTGTCATTTAAATTTAGAGAATATATTAATAAATATAATGTTAGTAAGTACAATTATGAAGTAATACCTAGATATTTAAATAAGATGTATTTTAAGATGATATTAAATGTAAAAATTAAGATAAAATTTTTGAATTTGATAAAATTTTTATTTATGATAAAAAGTAAAAAATAAATGTATTTTTTATTGTTTTAGAAAAGTGGTTAGATTATAATTATTGTGAGAGAATATGTTTTAAGAGGAGAAAAAAGATGATTGAAATAAAAAAAGTAAGTCTTTCTTATGTAAAAGGAAAAAAAGTAATTGATAAAATGAGCCTTAAAGTTGAAAATGGAACTGTTTTTGGTTTTATAGGACCTAACGGTGCTGGTAAAACAACAACAATTGAAATGATAACAGGTATTTTAAATATAGATGAAGGTGATATTTTACTTGATAAGAAAAGCATAAAGAAAGATCCAATTGCAGCCAAAAAACAATTTGGATTTGTTCCAGATGTTCCAGATGCATTTGAAAAACTAACTGGTCTTGAGTATTTGAATTTTATTGCTGATGTATATGAAGTACCTACTAGAAAAAGATTAGATTTAGTTAAAGAATTATCGGAAGAATTTGGTATTATGGGTGATTTAAAAAATAGAATTCAAACATATTCTCATGGAATGAAACAAAAATTATTAATAATTAGTGTTTTATTACATAATCCTAGAAATTGGATACTTGATGAACCGATGACTGGTCTTGATCCTAAAGCAGCATTTCATTTAAAAACTTTGATGAGACAACATGCAGACAAAGGAAATACAGTGTTTTTCTCAACACATGTTTTAGAAGTGGCTGAAAAAATTTGTGATAAGATTGCTGTAATAGATAAAGGAAAGATTATATTTGTAGGAACTTGTGAAGAACTAAAAGAACAAGCTAAATCAAGTGAATCACTTGAAGAATCATTCTTAAAAATTATAGAAGGAAAAGATGAAGATGAACAATAATTTAGTCGGTGTAATATTTAAAAATACTAGACGTTCTGAAAAGTTTAAAACTAAAAAAGAAATATTTTTAGCTGGTCTTGCATTTTTTATAGTGTTTGGATTTTTGGCTGGAATAATGTCATTTTTTAGTTTTATTGTTACAAAGGAATTAATTAAAATTAATCAAACATATGCTTTCACAAATTTATTATTACTTGTTAATTTTTTATTGCTATTTGCAAAAAGTATTTTTGAAAGTTTGAATGTATTATATTTTTCAAAAGATTTAAAAATCTTACTTAGAATGCCAATTAAAAGCAAAGATATACTTCACTCTAAGTTGATAAATTTAATAATATCAGAATATCAGATGGAATTCATAATGTTAGCCATTCCAATGATTGTATATGGCTTGACAATAAAAGCTAATATACTATTTTATTTGTATATGTTGGTAGTATTGATTTTTATACCAGTTATACCAATAATGATTACATCATTAATTGTTGCTGTTATAATGAGATTTACAAATAAGATAAAAAATAAGAATAAAGTTATGTATATAACAATTGTTTTATCTGCTATTTTAATAAGTATAGTGTCATCACTGTTTAATTCTAACTCTTTAATTACTGTAAATGATTTTAGAACAATGATATTTAAAACAAATGGAATTGCATCAACATTATCAGATAATTTTGTACTATTAAAACCTATAATGGAGACATTGATTAATTATGATAAAATTACAGGCTTTAAGAACTTAATAATATTGATAATTGAGAATGTGGCTTGTTATATTATAGTTTTAGAAATCATGGCAAAGATCTATTTGGATGGAGCAGTTGGTGCTATGATAAGTGGAACAAAAAGAAAAGCTCCACTTGAAAATATAGAACTTACAGATTTGAAAAGAAAACCTATTGCGCTTTCATACATATTGAAAGAATTGACAACAATGGTAAGAACACCAATATTTTTTATTGAGTGTATTATAATTCCGATTTTTTATCCATTATCAACGTTCGCAGTTGTTTTGGGATTAGTAAAATTTGCAGAACTTGCTGGATTGAATTTATGGGGAATATTAAATAATATATCATTAACTTCAAATGGATTAGCAATATTTTTAGCAGTGGGACAAATATTCTATATGATGAATTTTAGTTCAATTGTAGCGGTATCAAGAGAAGCAAATAATGCAATGATAATAAAATATATTCCAATTCCATTAAAGAAACAATTTGATTTAAAGATATCTTTAGGGTTAATTGTTAATACATTTGCTACTTTTTTAGTAACAATATTTTATTATAAATGTACTTATAATACTGGGATTGCGATGATAGTATTCTTTGAATTATCATTAATAAATTTAATAGGTGAAAAATTAAAATTAATTATAGATTTAAACAAACCTAAATTAAAATGGGAAGGCGAATATACGATGATGAAACAAAATACCAATATAATGTATGAATTATTTTATACATTTGTTGTAGGAATTGTTTTTTTCTTAATCAGTATAATTATAAAAGATGCAGCTTGGTATCTATTTATAATGGCTGTAATATTTGTCTATGTTAATTCAAAAATTGATAGTTATATTAAGAAAAATGAGTATAATTTATTTGGTAAACTATATAAGTAAATGATGGTATAAATGAACATTTGTTGGAAATACTAATATAAAATTCTGATAGAAAGAGGTATTTTATATGAGTGAACATCCGATAGAAGTTTTAATGGAAACAGCCATGAGTAATATTAAAGATATGGTTGATGTTAATACAATAATTGGAGAACCAATTGAAACAAAAAATGGGTTAGTGATTATTCCAATTTCCAAAGTTAGTTTTGGATTTGCAGCTGGTGGTAGTGAGTTCAAAGGTGAGACTATTGATGAATATCGTAAAAAAGACAGAGAAGAACAAGTACAATATAGACTTCCTTTTGGGGGTGGTAGTGGTGCTGGAATATCCATAAATCCGATGGCATTTGTTGTTGTTTTAAAAGATTCAATTAAGATATTACCAATTGAACATACATCTGCAATAGATAAATTAATGGACTATGTACCAGATCTTATGGAAAGAGCAAATTGTATTGTGGATAAAACATTGGAACAAAAAAATACAAAAATTAAATTGCCAGAAAACAAAATTGTTAAGAATAAAATTGTCAAAAATGTTCATATTCCAACTAGTACGAAAAATCAAGTAGAAACATCTAGAAAAGAAGATGAATATTTGGAAGATGAAGAATAGTATGAAAAACTCCAAAGTGTTTGAAAATGAAACACTTTGGAGTTTTTTGTATTGTAAAATAACAGCTTAAAAAAATTAAGCAAAAGCTTGATAAATAGTGCATGGATATGATAAAATTTACATGGATAATTATATTTATTTTTAGAGGATGTATTATGGATAAAAATCAACTTGAAAGTTTGCAAGAAGAAGCATCTCGATATGCTTTAACTTCAAACTTGTTAAAAGAAATTTTATTTGAATTGAAAAAGAAAATTGTTGCTAAGAAAGATTTAATTATTAGTGCAAATAAAGAAGATATTAGAATAAATAAAAAACAAATAAAGATTAAAGAACTTTTAAAAATTATTGATTCTTATGAAGAGTCAGAATGTGTAATGAATTCTGATGAAAGAAAAATTGTAGTATATAAAGGAGATCCTTATATTACAATGCATATTTGTATGCAAGCACTAACATTAAGAAATAAGATTCTTATTGTGCAAAACAATTTTATGTATGGTGTGAATGAAGTTTTAATTAGAATAATTGAATCAGTATTTTCTGATTATAATATAACTAATTTAATAACACATTGTAATGATTATACAACGAAAGATATATTTTCTTTTAAGAAAATGTTTGATGAAATAATAGTAATAGGTGATACAGCAATGTATCAACAATTACTTGATGATGAAGAAATAAATGTAAAATTTTATCCATATAACAATATATGCATATTTTCAGACAATAAAGAGTTTGATAAATTACAAGAAGCAATATATATTTATGCAAATGAAAATCAATATGAAATGGAAGTTCTTTATGATGAGAATATAGAATCAGCTATAGAAGAAATAAATGCAAATGATTTTGTAGATATAGCGATATTATTAACAAAAAATGATACAAACAAAGAGTTTTTTGAACAATTAATAGATAATAAACAAGTATTTGTAAATGATAATCCATTTAAACAGGAAGTTGGAAAAATATATAATTATTTAATGTAAGGAAATAAAAATGTTAGCGGTTGAATTTAAAAAATTAATTAATCAAATAGGTATACCGACAAGTTGGCCAGATATTAGAGCTGCTTATAGATATAATGCTCCAGAAGAAAAGTTTAGAGCTTTTGAAGAAGAAGTATTAAATTATATAAGACAAGTTAACAGTTATGAAGGTATAGTGAATTTAATAGTAAAGCATGAAGATATATTTGATAAAGAACTTTATATTCTTCGTGTTGCGAGATTGTTAGAAGCAGATGTTAATATGGAAAAAAGTATTTTTGCAAATCAATCTGATACTTCAAGAATAAGACTCGAAAATCGTAACGCGAATAAACAACAGGCTTTACAAATTGCAAAAAGAGCATTAAAAAAAGTTGATATTGTAGATATCATGATGACTAAAAAGAGAATTGATATTTATAGTTCACAAGAGTTTATTGGAAATAAAAATTTCTTTGATAGAAAAAAAGAAGCTTCAGCCGCATCATTACAAAGAATAGAAGAAACAATTGGACTAGAAAATGTTTTAGGTTATATAAAGCCATCAGATTTAATTCATTGTTGCAAATATCCAAATCTTGGTAATGCTTTAGCAGTTAAAATTATAGATAACGGTGTAGAAATTCAAGGGTCTGATTATACTTTTGAAGATAAGGAAATGACAGAGCTTGAGTCTTTAAAGAAAGCTGAAACAACACCATCTAAAGCGTTTAAATGGGAAGATTTTTATAAAACAGTAAGAGAATATTCACAATACATGAATTTTGACAAGATATTATTACTTGCAAATGCAGTGTTTTATAATAAATATGCTGATAAATTAGAAAACTTTACTCAAGAAGAAGCTCTTGAACTAAAGAAGTTTACTGAAACTGTAGGATTACTTTTAGAGAATAAAAAAATAACAATTGATTCACCAAGATTTAATAGAACTATTTCTTATTCAGAAATAAATGAATGGGTAACAACATTAAATAAACATTATATTGGTGGTGTATTTCATTCTGATGAAGAAATAACACAACTTGCAAATGATATTGTAAATGGAAAAGTTGATCCTTCAACTCTAACTAAAGAAGAGTTTATTGAGACAATGAGATTTAGTGTTGAAGAGATTGGTTTTATAATTGAAAATTCACCAAGTTCACTTGAATTTTTAATCGAGAATGGTTATGTTAGTTTAGAAGATGCGAAAAAAGCAATTGATACACAAGAAGAGATGCTTGATGAAGAACTTTTATATGCTTATAAAAGTGGCATAATAGACAATCCAAAGATATCTCAATTATTTGAAGATAAAGTTATTAATATCAACTCAATGAGAATGCTTAAAGAAAATGAGATTGAAGATAGACCACTAGAGTCTGTTGTTTCAAGTAAAAAATTGATTGATTTATATTTTGATAAAGAGAAAAGAGAAGAATTCGAAGAGTATAGAAGATTATATAAAATGTTTAAAATTGAAGGAAAATCAATTGAAGAACAAAAAGAAGTAGCAGATTCGTTAATTGAAGAATCAATAGATTTATTAGAAGAAGATAAAATATATGATTTATATCATATGGGATTAATTCCGGTTGATACAGCAATTGAATTTGTTGGTCAAACAGCTCTGATAAAAGCTTTTGCTTCTGGAGAATTAAAACCAGCTGATTCAAAAAGATTATATGATTCAGGTGTCATAACAATTCAAATGATTAGAGAAGTATTAAAAGATCAATCTATTGAAGATGGACAAAAATTAGTATTAATTTATAGTACATTCCCTAATAGAGAAGATGTTAAAACTAGAGCAAAATTGATTGAATATTTAAATGATGCTGCGGAAAACTTTAGAAATGCTGGAAAAGGACCTAAGAAAAAGAAAGACAATGATAGAATAGTAGATCCAGTACCACAAAATAAGTTTGTGTCAGATCCTTGTTCAAGATGGAAATTAATTTCTAGTATTGATGAAGAATATAGTCAGGAATATTTAAAAGATGGACATATAATTTTTTATTTACCAAATGAAGAAAAGTATATCATCGAGAAATTATATGATAAAAATAATAAACCAGCATATGGAGCTGCTACATATATTCTTGATGAAAGAACATTTGAACAAAATAGAGATGAAATAATTAAAGATGAAAAAATAGATAAATCAGCACTTGTTGAATTAAGAAAAACTCAAGGTAAATCAGTGAAGAAATTAATTCATACAGGTTGGGGAAATGCTTTAATTAATTATTTTGATATCAAAGAGTCAAAGAAATATACTAAAGAACAATGTAGGACAATTCAAAAACTAGTAGAGGAAGTAGAAAGTTCTAAAAAACCTTTAGAAGAAAGATAATTTTTATGACAAATTTAGAAAAAGAAATACAATTTATTAAAGGAGTAGGACCTAATCGTGCTACTCTTTTAAATAAATTAGGAATATTTAATTTAAAAGACTTAATTACATATTTTCCAAGAGAACATGAAGATAGAGGAAATGTAAAATTAATTTCGGAAACAGTTCATGGAGAAGAAGCTTTAATTTCAGGGTTCCCAGTAGGAAGAATGAATGAGATTAGAATTAGAAAAAATCTAACGCTTTGTAAATTAATTGTTAGAGATGAATCTGGTAGTTGTGAAGTAACTTGGTATAATCAAAGCTATTTAAAAAATTCTTTTAAGCCAAACGAAAGATATAAATTTTACGGAAAAGTTTCAAGACCATATGGAAAAGTAGAAATGCAATCACCAGTATTTGAGCTTGCTACAGCGTCAAAAAATACTGGTAAAATAATTCCAATTTATCCATTAACATATAGTTTAACCCAAAATACAATAAGAAAAATAATAGAAACCGGGTTAGAAGAAGTTATAGGAAATCTTGAAGAAACATTACCTGATTATATTTTAAATAAATACAAATTTTATGATTATAATACAGCAATTAGACAAATACACTTTCCAGACGATTTTGAATCATTTAATAAAGCAAGAAAAAGATTGGTGTTTGAAGAATTATTTTCAATGCAACTTGCGCTTTTAAGCTTAAAGAATAAATATGAAATAAAAAAACCAGGGATTGAATTTGATAAAGATGCAAAGATGTCTGATGTAATTGATTCGTTACCATTTAAACTTACTGGAGCTCAAAGAAGAGTTTTAGAAGAAATTGATAAAGATATGGAATCAAATAAGCCAATGAATAGATTACTTCAAGGAGATGTTGGTTCTGGTAAAACGGTAGTAGCATTAATTGCGGCATATAAAGCTGTTAAGTCAGGATATCAGGCTGTTATTATGGCGCCAACAGCTATACTTGCTACGCAACATTTGGAATCATTTGAGAACACATTAAAAGATTTTGGTATTAAATGTGAATTATTAATTAGTGGAGTTACAAAAAAGAAAAAACAAGATATTCTAGACAGATTAGCAGCTGGTGAGATTGATGTGTTGATTGGTACTCATGCTGTTTTAGAAGATAATGTCGAGTTTAAAAAATTAGGATTAGTTGTTACAGATGAGCAACATAGATTTGGTGTAAGACAAAGATCTACTATTGTTGAAAAAGGGAATAATCCAGATGTTTTGGTAATGACTGCAACACCAATACCAAGAACTTTGGCATTAATTCTTTATGGTGATTTGGATATTTCGATAATTGATGAACTACCACCAAATAGAAAGAAAATAGAAACATATGCAGTTACCAAAGGAATGGAACAAAGAGTTAATAATTTCATTCAAAAAAATGTTGAAGAAGGTAGACAATGTTATATTGTTTGTCCGTTAGTTGAAGAAAATGAAGAAATAGATGCAAAATCTGTAATGGAAATATATGAAAATTATAAAAAGAGTGTATTTCCAAATTTAAAAGTTGAATACTTACATGGAAAGATGAAACCAAAAGAAAAAGATGCCATTATGGAAGAATTTAAAAATGGTAATATTGACATTTTGATTTCTACAACTGTTATAGAAGTTGGTGTAAATGTTCCAAACAGTAATATAATGGTAATTGAAAATGCAGAAAGATTTGGATTAGCTCAACTACATCAGTTAAGAGGAAGAGTTGGACGTGGTGAGTATCAATCATATTGCATTTTAAAATATCAAGGAAATTCTGAAATGATAAGGGAAAGAATGAAAGTAATTTCAAGTACAAATGATGGATTTGTTATTTCAGAAAAAGATTTAGAGTTAAGAGGTTCTGGAGAATTTTTTGGTACTAGACAACATGGTATACCAGAATTTAAGATTGCTAACTTGTTTGAAGATATAGATATGCTAAAACAAGCACAAGGAATTGCAATGGAAATAATAGACAAAGATCCTACGTTAGAAAGTAAAGAAAATGAATCTTTACGCAAAATGGTTGACGAAAAATTTAAAAATCGTATAGAGATATAGATATTTCACAAACAATTCACTGTAATGCAATTGACAAAAGGCTTTAAAGATAATAAAATATATACGTTAAAAAATAAGAAAGAGGATGTTAAATTGAGAGTATTTTTACTATTTATTGGAATGCTTGCTATAGTCAGCGGTGTTAAGTTCATATATGATGCTAGACCAATTGTAAAAAAATATTTTAGCTTTGGTGATAAGAATGAAGCTGCACTTGGATTGAAAATGCTTGGATTCTTATTATTAATATTAGGCGGATGCTTAATTTATTTTATGTATTAATACTCTATACAATACTAAAAGGCATAAATTATAAGGCAGAGAGGAAGATAAAATTATGAAAATAACTTATGAAAATGAAGTATTAGAAATACCAGAAGGAATTACAATTAGAGAAGGATTAAAAGATAAAATTGAAACAAGTAACATTAAAGATATAATAGCTGCTAGATACAACAATACAATTGAATCTTTAAATTTTCCAATCAATAGAGATGGAGAAATAGAATTCTTTAATAGACAAGATAAAGATGGGAGAATTATATATATTAGAGGGTTATTATTCTTAATGAGTAAAGCATTCTCAGAAGTATATCCAGACGCACTTTTAACTGTTAATTATCAATTATCAAATGCAATGTATGGTTCAGTTGATAATATGGAAGTTACAGAAGAAGTGATTGCTAATGTAAAAGCTAAAATGCAAGAAATTATTGATAGAGATTTACCTATTACAAAAGTAATGATGACTCAAGAAGAAGCTGAAGAATTTTATAAAAAAGAAGCATCTGTAAGAGGAAGATTACAAACAGATATAGATAAAGAAAAAGTATCATTATATTATTGTGAAGACTATTATAATTATTTCTATGGAACAATGCCAATATCAACAGGATTTGCAAAAATATATGATTTGGTTCCATATAGAAAAGGGTTTTTAGTTAAATATCCTAGTCTTGCAGAACCAGATGTTATTCAACCAAATGTTGATTCGTTAAAACTTTTATCTGCAATGGATGAATATGACGAAATAAATAAATTAATGAAAATTAATACAGTATATAGATTAAATAAAAAAATAAGAGAGCCAAAAGGAGAAAAAGAATTAATTCTTATCTCTGAAGCTTTACATGAAAAGAAAATTGCAGAAATTGCTAATAAAATTAAAGAACATGGAAATGTAAGAATGGTTCTTATTGCTGGACCATCATCTTCAGGAAAAACTACTTTTGCTGGTAAATTAGGAATGAGTTTAAAAATTAACGGAATTAAACCAGTAACAATTTCAGTAGATAACTATTTTGTTGAAAGAGTTAATAATCCAAAAGATGAACATGGTAATTACGATTTCGAATGTATTGAAGCGTTGGATTTGGATTTATTTAATAGTCAACTTGTTGATTTATTAAATGGAAAAGAAGTTGCTCTTCCAACATTTAACTTTACAACAGGAAGTAAAGAATATAGAGGAAACACATTAAAATTAAAAGATGATGAAATTTTAATTATTGAAGGCATTCACTGTTTAAATGATAGATTAACAAGTTTAATTCCTAAGGAAAATAAATTTAAAGTTTATATTAGTGATTTAACTGTATTAAATATTGATTATTATAATAGAATCTCTACAACAGATACAAGATTAATTAGAAGAATTGTAAGAGATCATCAATTTAGAAATTATTCGGCAGAACATACTTTAAAAACATGGTATTCTGTAAATAGAGGGGAACAAAAAAATATATTCCCATATCAAGAAGAAGCACATGTAATGTTCAATTCATCAATAGTATATGAGCTTGCAGTACTTAAAAAATATGCAATGCCATTATTAGAAGAAATACCAGAATCTTCAAGAGAATATAGTGAAGCAAGAAGATTAATTGCTTTATTAAAATATTTTGAAAATATGGACGATAGCATGATACCAAATAATTCATTATTAAGAGAATTTATCGGTGGAAGCATTTTCGAACATTAATATTTAAGGAGAAAAAATGTTATCTAACTTTACAGTTATAGATGAAGAATTTGTATGCGAAAACTGTGGCAATAAGGTACCTAAACTTGGGTACTCTTGTAGAAATCATTGCCCAGTTTGTTTGCATTCAAAACATGTTGATGTTAATCCAGGTGACAGAGCAGAAACTTGTCATGGATTATTAGAACCAATAGGTTTAGAAATAAATAACAAAAAAGGTTATGTGATTATTTCTAAATGTAAAAAATGTGGTGCAATAAGACGCAATAAAGCGGCTGAAGATGACAATATGGACTTGATAATAAAATTAAGTGTGAGGGATAATTTTTAAAATGAGCAAGAAATCTAATGATAAAGAGAAAGTAGACATACCTAAAAGTGTAAAGATTAAAAGAATAATATTTTTAATATTAATTGTTATATGGGCGTTATTTGTATTTAATCTTTCAAGCCAAACTGGAAGCGATTCATCTGGTTTAAGTAGATGGATAGTTGAGTTATTTACTAAAGACGAAGCAATTATTAACATAGTAGAACCATATGTTAGAAAATTTGCTCATTTTAGTGAATATGCACTTGGAGGTGTATTGTTCTTAGGACTATGTAATACGTTTAATTGGACTGATAGAAAAAAATTATTAATTTCAATTGGTCTAGGTGTATGGTATGCAATATCTGATGAAGTTCATCAAATATTAGTTCCAGCTAGAAATGGAAACATAATAGATGTATGGATTGATTCCTTAGGTATAGCGACAGGAACTTGCACAATGATGGCATATTATAAAGTAAAAGAAATTATTATTAATAAAAAATTGGCAAAAGCCAAATAAAGTTGGGAGTTGGAAAGCATGATAGATTTTAAAAAAATCATAGCAGAAAAGATTGCAAAAGCAGCAGAATTAGATGCAAATGAAATTGTTAATTATATAGAAATTCCACCAAATACAGACATGGGAGATTTTGCTTTTCCATGTTTTAAACTTGCTAAAACATTAAGAAAAGCTCCACCAGCTATAGCAGCTGAGCTAAAAGAAAAAATTGAAGTAGATGAAAATATTGAAAAAATTGAAATTGCAGGTGGATATTTAAACTTTTATATTAACAGATTAGTTATAACAGCAAGTGTATTAAAGGAAATTGAAAATGCTGGAGATAGATATGGAGCAAATAATAGTGGAGAAGGGAAAAATATTGTAATTGATTTTTCATCACCAAATATTGCTAAACCATTTCATATTGGTCATTTAAGAAATACTGTTATAGGATCTGCTCTTTATAAAATTCATAAATATTTAGGTTACAATACAATTGGTGTAAATCACTTAGGTGATTACGGTACACAATTTGGAAAAATGATCGAAGGTTATAAAAGATGGGAAAATGAGTATAATCTTGAAGAAAATCCAATAGATCAATGTATGGATATTTATGTAAGAATTAATAATCTTTGCAAAGAAGACGAAGAAGTATTAGAAAAATGCAGAGAAAACTTCAAAAAGATTGAAGATGGTGATCCATATTGCGTTGCTATGTGGAATAAATTTAAAGATTTAAGTTTAAGAGAATTCCAAAAAATATATGGAATGTTAGGAGTAACATTCGATTCATATAATGGTGAAGCATTTTATTCAGATAAAATGGATGAAGTTGTTGAAAAACTAGATCAAGCTGGTGTATTAACTGATTCTGAAGGTGCAAAAATTGTTGACTTGGAAGAACAAGGGTTAGGCGTTTGTATGATTAAAAAATCAAACGATTCTACTACATATGCAACAAGAGATTTGGCAGCAATTTTATATAGATCAAGAACTTATGATTTTGATAAATGCTTATATGTTGTTGCTTATGAACAAAATTTACATTTTAAACAAATTTTTGAGACAGCCAAATATTTAGGTATACCAGAAAAAAGCTTAAATGGTTTAGAACATGTTGCTTATGGTATGGTTAGATTAACGACTGGAAAAATGTCTACTCGTGAAGGAACTGTAATAAAGGTTGATGAATTATTACAAGAGGCTATCGATAGAGTAGAAAAAGTAATTGAAGAAAAGAATCCAGAAATGGAAAATAAACATGAGGAAGCAACAAAAATTGGTCTTGGAGCAGTTATATTTAATAACTTATCTACATCAATTGTAAAAGATTTAGTTTTTGATTGGGATATAGCACTAAACTTTAATGGTGAAACAGGACCATACATTCAATATGTATATGTAAGAACAAAAAGCGTATTAGAAAAAGCTGGATATGTTCCAAGTTTTGAAGAAGTTAACTTAGAATTGTTACAAGATAAAGCATCTCAAAATGTAATAACTTCATTATATAATTTTGAAAATGTATTAATGAATGTAACAAGTAAAAGTGAACCATCACTTCTTGCAAGATATTTAATTGAATTAAGTCAAAATTATAGTAATTTCTATAACGAAAACAAAATTATTGATGATGATAAAGCTGTTCAAAATGCAAGAGTATATTTAAGTAAATCAGTTGGAATAGTATTAAAAACTGGAGCTGAATTACTAGGAATTAAAATGCCAAATAAAATGTAATATTTAGATAAAATGGACCTAATAGTAGGTCCATTTTTTTCTTGAAAAAAGTCAAAAAATATTCAAAAAAGCATTTGAAATTAATTGTTTTATATGATATTTTATATGTATTGTAATTAATATTTTATACGAAACAAGGAGAAGAAAAAATGCAAAGAGAAGTAAACGAAGAAAAAAGAGCAAAATTTATGGAGTTCGCTGGTAAAAGAGTTAATAATGTATTACATGACATTCAAATCTTAGAACCAATGGCAAGAAGTAACTCATATGATTTCACAAAAGAAGATGTTGAAGCAATGTTTAATGCAATGCAAGAATCATTAAATGATGCTAAAGAAGAATTTTATAAAAAATTTGAAGAGAAAGCTAGAGCTTCTAAAAAAGTATTTTCATTTGGAGCAGCTCCAGTTGCTACTGAAGTTGAAGTTGCACCAGCTGTTGAAACTACAGAAACAAATGTAGAAGCATAATTATAAATAACATAAAATCGTCGTGACAATCTCATGGCGATTTTTTTATAAATTGGAGGGAGAATCAAATTATGAAATTAATATCTTGGAATGTAAATGGATTAAGAGCTGTTGTTACAAAAGGTTTTAAAGATTTTTTCGATAGTATCGATGCTGACTTCTTTTGTATACAAGAAACAAAAATGCAAGAAGATCAAATTGATTTAACAATTAATTCTATTTTAGAAGACTATAATCAATATTGGAATAGTGCTGAGAAAAAAGGCTATTCAGGTACAGCTATTTTTTGTAAAGAAAAGCCACTTAATGTTACTTATGGATTAGGAATAGAAGAACATGATAATGAAGGAAGAATAATAACATTAGAATATGATAAATTCTATCTTGTTAATTGTTATACTCCTAATTCAAAAAGAGAACTTGAAAGATTAGATTATAGACAAGTTTGGGAAGATGAAGTAAGAAAATATTTAAAAAGATTAGAAGAATCTAAACCAGTAATATATTGTGGAGATTTAAATGTTGCTCATAAAGAAATTGATTTAAAAAATCCAAAAACAAATCATTTTTCTGCTGGATTTACAGATGAGGAAAGAGAAAAAATGACAGAACTATTAAATGAAGGATTTATAGATACATATAGATATTTATATCCTGAAAAGGAAGAAGCATATACTTGGTGGTCTTATATGAGACAAGCAAGAGAAAAGAATATTGGATGGAGAATTGATTACTTTATAGTATCTGGAAGTATTAAAGATAAAATTGAAGATGCCAAAATCCATAGCGATATTTTGGGAAGTGATCATTGCCCAATTGAATTAGATATTACTTTATAAGAAGAGGTATATTATGATACGAATTGAATTTGATATAAATCAAAAAAGAGCTATAGCTTATGATGGAGATTTATTGGTTGGTGAATGTACATTTGAAGAAAATGATAATGTGTGGAACATTAATCATACATTTGTAAATGGAAATTATCAAGGACAAGGCATAGCAAGGAAATTGGTTAATTCTGTTATTGAAAAAGCTAAAGATAAAAATAAAGAGTTGGTTGCAGATTGCTCATATGCAGCAAAAGTTTTAGAAAAAAACTAAAATAGTATTAAATATATTTGTGTTATGATATAATAATTTTGCTATTATATTTAGGAGGCATATATGTTTCAAAAACTAAAGGATTATATAAAAAAAGACTGGAAGTTTATGTTATTAATATTAGGATTTATGTTATTAAATCTTATAATTGTTACAATTAATTATAGCACTGATTATGATGAAATATATATTAATGGATTATTTAAAACATGGTATTCAACAATATCAGTAATAATGATAATAGTTTTAGGTGGCTTTCTAGCATTTAAAGTTAGAAACGCTGATAAGGATAATATAAAACTTGAAAAGTTATATTTATGGGTTGCTATTCCTATTGGTTTAATAATGTGCTTTAATACACCACTTGGAAAAGTTCCAGATGAAGATGATCATTGTAAAAAAGCTATGGCAATATCTCAAGGTAATTTTTTCTCAGTTGCAGATGAAAATGGTAATGCGATTGAAATGATAAATGCCAAAGTACATGAACTTGTAACTCGTACTGTAGATAATTATGATGATGCATTAAGAAGAGCAACACTTCCAGAGACAGAAGAGAAAATACCGCTTAAATATAACACAATGGCTTTATATGCACCGATATGTCATGCTCCGCAAGCCTTTGGAATATTTATTACAAGACTATTTGGTGCTGGAATAACAGTTCAATGTTATGCTGGTAGATTAGTAAATTTTGCGGTAGGGTTAGTATTACTTTATAATGCTATTAGATTAATAC
Organism: Clostridia bacterium; assembly: GCA_017517685.1. GTDB lineage: Bacteria > Bacillota > Clostridia > TANB77 > CAG-508 > Scatovivens. The sequence goes on along the minus strand of JAFWYK010000012.1, from coordinate 88,470 downwards.
CATTTAAAAAGCATTTAGTTACATATCTAGCATTATTACCGGTTGCATTTAATGTGCTACCTTCAATGTCTTCAGACACATTAACAATTGGTATGTCATTTTTTTATATAGCATATATATTAAATTTAAAATATAATGAAGAAGTAAAAGAAATAACAAAAAAAGATAAAGTCGCATTAACAATTAGTACATTAATAATTTCACTATGTAAAATTGTTTATATTCCATTATGCATTTTATTATTAATTATTCCAAAAGAGAAATATGGTTCATTAAAGAAGAAGAATGTTTTTACAATAATAGTTATTATAGCAGCTATTGCATTAAATCTAATTTGGATTGGATATTGTTCTAGATTTTTAATTGAATTTAATACAGGTGTTAATTCAAAAGAACAAGTTTTATTTATACTTACTCACCCAATAGAGTATATAATGATTTTAGTAAGAACAATTAATTTTTACTTTAATACATATTATGCAGGACTTTCTGGAGATGCACTTGGATCATATACAGTTAAAGCATCTGAAATATATATATGTGCTACAATAGGATTAACATCAATATTAATGTTAGGTAATATAGAGGGAGATAAAAAAGTAAAAATAGATTGGTTTACAAGATTAATAGCAGCAATGGCGTTTATTGCTATAGTATTATTAATATATACTAGCGTATATGTACAATGGAATCCATATATGAACCCATTAATACATGGTGTACAACCTCGTTACTTTTTCCCAATTATATTCTTAACTTCTTTGATAATAGATAATGATTTGTTAGTAATAAAGAAAAAGATTAATAGATTTATATTAACTTATGCTACATTCTTTAATATTAATGTTGCAACAGCAACTATTTATACATATTATTTTGGCGTGTTAATAAACACATACATAAAATAAAAATAAAGGGGAGTAGTTTATAAAAATTACTCCTTTTTTGATAAAGGTGATTTTAATGAAAAAAGAAAATAATAAAATGTCATTATTTTCGACATTTTTTAAAATAGGAATGTTCACATTTGGTGGTGGATATGCAATGATTTCATTTATGCAAAAAGAAGTTGTAGATAATAAAAAATGGATAAGTGAAGAGGACATGTCAGATATGATTGTTATATCTGAATCTACTCCAGGACCAATATCTGTTAACGTTGCTACATTTGTAGGCTATAAAGTAGCAGGTGTTTTAGGTTCGTTTGCCGCTACACTTGGATTGATTGTTCCTTCATTTCTAAAAATAGTTTTACTTGCTCAAGTATTAGATAAATTGCAAGGAAATGAAATTTTTCAAAATGCATTTTTTGGAATTAGGGCTGCGGTAATAGCACTAATATTAAAAACTTTTTTAAATATGTTAAAAAATGCACCTAAAAATGGTTTTAGTATAACTATTATGATATCAACTTTTATTGCTGCATTATTATTTGGTATTGATGCAATATATTTAATTATATGTGCAGCTTTATTTGGGATTTTACATAGTTATATCTTTCTAAGAAAGGAGAAAAAATAAATGGAAATTTTAAATTTGTTTTTATCCTTTCTTAAAATAGGTACATTTACATTTGGTGGTGGGCATGCGATGCTTCCTCTTATTACTGAAGAAGTGAGTTCACAAAATTGGATGACAATGGAAGAATTAATTAACTTTATTGCAATTAGTGAAAGTAGTCCAGGACCATTTGCTATAAATATTGCTACTTTTGTTGGACTAAGAATGGCCGGAGTTTTGGGAGCACTAATGTCTACGATAGGAGTAATACTAACATCTTTTGTTGTGATATTATTTGTTGCAAGAGGATTTGAAAAGTTTAAAGAAAATAAATTAGTTAAAGCCTGTATGACTGGTTTGAAACCGGCTGTAGTAGCTTTAATTGGAACGGCTGTAGTAACAACTGCAAGTGCGGTATTTTTTGCAGAATCTGCAGTGATTGATGTTATAAAAACAATAGAGTTTTATAAAGCTTTAATAGTCTTTATTATTTCTTTAGTATTAGCACTTAAGAAAGTTCATCCTATAAAGATTATTATAATGTCGGCTATATTAGGTATTTTAATGGGACTAGTATAAAGGAGAGAATATGAAAGGTAAAATTTTTTGGGTTATAGTTACAATTTTAATATGTATTGGTATTGTTATATATTCTATGTATAGATTAGATACAAGATTGATGAATGAAGGGTTAAGAGTTGTATTTGGAACATGGGGAAATGATGATTATCAACCAATACAAGCGAAAGCACCAGAAGAAGTAAGCATAAAGGAAGTAGAAGTTTCTTTTGAACAAAGAAAAGATTTAGGATTTGAAAAAATATATCATAATGAAGAATTAAATTATGATATTTATACATATAACGGAGATGCAAAAATCAAATTAGAAGATGGTCAAGAATATGATCTAAAAACAGCATTAGCAGAAAATAAAGTTACTATCGAAGAAATATTACATAGAGCTGATTTTGATTCTGAAGCTGGTAAGTGTCAAAAGCTAAGTTATTCAGATGGTGGAAGTACAGAGTACTGTTATGACTTCTTCACTATTTTAAAATTAGATACATTAGAAGGGTTTAATGATGTAGTTATTGGTCATAAAGGAAAGATAATTACAGAAGTTGTTAATTATTTTAGAAATGGAAAGCAAGAAGGAGTGTTAAAAACGCATGAGTAAATTTTTTGAAAAGAATGAATTATTTATATGTATCCTTTTAATTGTTATATATTTAATTTCTAATTCATTATGCATGCAAGAGTTTGAAATCGGAAGCATACCAACAGTTGTTGTTAATATTTTATTAACTTTAGTTATATGTATATTTATTAAATTTATGAAATTAAATGAATATTTATGTTTAAATAAAGTAAAAGATTCGAAAAAATATTTGTATTTTTTCCCATTGATATTAATTATAAGTGTAAATTTATGGAATGGTATTAATCTTTCATTAAGTATAAAAGAAATTATACTATATATCTTGGCCATGATTTTTATTGGATTTTTAGAAGAAATAATTTTTAGAGGATTTTTGCTTCAAATGATGCTTAAGGATAATGAAAAAGTTGCAATAATTGTAACTTCATTAACATTTGGAATAGGTCATATTATTAATCTTTTAAATGGTGCTGAAGTATTATCAACAGTGTTGCAAATAATATATGCTGTTTCGATAGGATATTTATTTGCTATAATAGTTATTAAATCTAAAAGTATATGGCCATGTATTGTAACTCATTCTATGGTAAATGCACTTTCTGTATTTAATCAACCAAATGAAGTTACAAAATACTTAGGACCACTATTTTTAACTATAGTACCTATTATATATGCTATATATATAAGGAAGAAAAATTAAAATTTGCATAAATACTACACAAAATGCAAAATATGTGTTAAAATATAAGATGATTTTAGAAAAAAGGGAGGAATTAGTCATGTCAGGACATAGTAAGTGGCATAATATTCAAGCTAAAAAAGGAAAAGCTGATGCAGCTAGAGGAAAAATATTTACAAAATTAGGTAGAGAATTATTAATAGCAGTTAAACAAGGTGGCCCAGATCCTGCTGGTAATTCAAAATTAAAGGATGTTATTGCAAAATGTAAAGCAAACAACATGCCAAATGATACAATTAATAATGCAATCAAAAAAGCATCTGGAGCAGCAAATGGTGAAAATTACGAAGAAATCGTATATGAAGGATATGGAACAAATGGTGTTGCTGTAATAGTAAATGCTTCAACAAATAATAAAAATAGAACAGCAGCTGATGTAAGACATATATTTGATAAATTTGGTGGAAATTTAGGAACACCAGGTTGTGTATCATATATGTTTGAGAAAAAAGGTGTTATAGTAATTGAAAAAGAAGGATGCCCAATAGGAGAAGATGATTTAATGATGCTTGCAATTGAAGCAGGAGCAGAAGACTTTTCAGTAGAGGAAGAAGTTTATGAAATAACAACTGCACCAGCAGACTTTACACAAGTTACAGAAACATTAACAAGTAATAACTTAACATTCTTAGAAGCAGGAGTACAACAAGTTCCAAGTACATATGTTTCTTTAGATGAAACAAGTGGAGAAAAAATGCAAAGATTAATCGATAATCTAGAAGATTTAGATGATGTTTTAGAAGTATTCCATAACTGGGAAGAATAATAAAGATGAAAAAACTAACGAAAGTTAGTTTTTTTATTTTTTGTTGAATAAATAATATAAAATAAATAAAAAATATCATTATTATATTAAGGATGGTGATATTTATGTTTTTTAGAACAGATCTTGCGGTTGAAAGAAGAGAAGTTTTTAAAAGAGCTAATAATTTAAATGATGAAATAGATGGGATAAAAATTGAAACATCATTACTTGATGATATAAAAATAACTAAAGTAAAAATTGAAAATGAAAAAGGTGCAAATGCATTAAAACGAAAAGTAGGGAACTATATAACAATAGATATAAATAGTATTAATAATTTGTCTGTAGAAAAAGAAAGAGAGATAATAAATGTTTTTTCAAAAGAGTTAAAACTTATTATAAATGAACATATAGATAAAGATGGTGAGATATTAATTGTTGGATTAGGAAATTTAAATGCTACACCAGATTCTTTTGGTGCAAAAGTTGTAGAGAATATTGAAATAACAAGACATATAAAATTGTTTTTGCCAAATGTAATTGATAAAGATGTTAGGGGAGTTTGTGCAATAGTTCCAGGAGTACTTGGGACGACTGGTATAGAGACGATTGAAATCGTTAAAGGTATTGTAGAAAATGTTAAGCCTAAATTAATTATTGCAATTGATAGCTTATGTTCCAAGAATATAGATCGTATAGGAAAATCGATTCAGATATCAGATACAGGGATAGTTCCAGGTGGTGGAGTAGGAAATAGACAAGAGGAATTATCAAAAGATACTTTAGGAATTCCAGTAATAGGTATTGGCATTCCAACGGTTCTTGATGCAGCTACAATTGTTATAGATACTTTAAATATATGTGATATTAGAATTAATGAAGATGAACTGGTTAATAAATTAAAGTTAAATAAATTTAACTTTATTGTAACTCCAAAAGAAATAGATACTTTAATTGAAAATATTACTGCTATAGTATCAGAAGGAATTAATATGAGTTTTTAAAAGTTTTAACAAATATTAAATGCAATGAATATTATAGGTTATACTTTTATTAATAGGAGATTAATTATAAAGTGAAAACGATTTGTATAAAAACAATTGATAGAAATAAAATTGATTTTATATTGGAAGAATTAGAAAAATATCCATTTGATTTTTATATTTCTGTTTATAGATTTAAGACATATGATAATTTGATTGTTCATTATAAGGATAAGAACACAATTAATAATTTTTATAATATGATAGCTAAAAGTATAAAATTATGTGTTGAAAAATATGATGAAAATAAAATAATTGAAAAAGCGGTAGAAAAGAATTATTTTTATTTAAGCACTTTAGAGAGAAAGTATATATTAGAGATTTGTAAAAGAGTTTTAGAATTACCAGATGAAAAAATCGGTGGAAAGAATGTGTTGCTTGAAAAATTAATAATGTCTTATTTAAAAGATAATAAGAAAATATATTTAGAAGGTTTTATGAATTTTAGGGTAAAAGAATATAAAGAATTGTTAGATAAAATAGTTGAAGTATCTGTGGTAAGTTATTTGGATTTAATTACATTTTAAAAAACTATATTGATAAAATGTAAATTTTATAGTAAAGTATATATCAAGGAAAGAAGGTAGAGAATATGTTAAAAGAAAAATTAATGGATGATTTAAAACTTGCAATGAGAGAAAAAAATGAGATTAGAAAAAATACAGTTCAAATGGTTAGAGCAGCAATTTTACAAATTGAAAAAGATAAAGGTATTGTTGTTGAAGATGATAAGATCATTGAAATAATTGCTAAAGAAGTTAAAAGTAAAAAGGATGCTTTAGTTGATTTTGAAAAAGGTGGAAGAGAAGACTTAATTTCTCAAACTAACGAAGAAATTGCTATATTACAAGAATACTTACCAAAACAATTAACTAGAGAAGAGATTAAAGTAGAATTAGAAAAAGTTATTTCTGATTTAGGTGCTACTTCTATGAAAGATATGGGACCAGTTATGAAAGAAGCTAAAGCAAGAATTGGAGCTGCAGCTGATGGAAGAACAATAAACGATGTAGTAAAAGAATTATTAGGATAAATTTTATGAGTTCATTTGTAATAAAAGTTATAGCATGTATATTCATGTTTTGTGATCATATTAAATATGCTTCACCGGAATTGGTTAATTTTGTTACAGTGTATTTAGGTAGAATTGCTTTTCCTTTATTTGCATTTTTAATAACAGAAGGATATGCACACACAAAAGATGTTTACAAATATAGAAAAAGATTGTTTGTTACTGCAATAATATCACAAGTTCCATTTGTATTATTTAGAACTTTAGTAGGAGAATGGAATTGTTTGAATATTATATTTACATTTGTAATAAGTATTAATGCAATGATGATATATGATAAATTGAATAATAAATTCTTAGCTGTTTTGGCAGATTTGTTTTTGATAATACTAGCAGAATTTTTACACATAGAATATGGATGGTATGCAATGGTAGTTGTACTTATTTTTCATATATTCAAAAACAAGAAAGTATGGATGTCTATATTATATGTTTTAACAGTTATAGTTTATTATTTAGTTAATGAATTGAATATTTTTGTAAATGTTAATGCGATGATTTATGCAATATGTACAATTTTACCTTTGATATTTATTTTGATGTATAATGGTAAAAAGGGAAGAGATGATAAAAGGTTATTTTATTACTTCTACCCAGTACATCTAATTGTGATTTATATATTTTCATTTATGTAATAACAAAAAACCGTTAATCTTTTGATTAACGGTTTTAATATTTTTATTAAATATATTTTAAGCAAATGCTTGACGACTTTTCTTGAATGAAAGTAAGTTTGTAATTTCGTTTGATTTCTTGATTTCTTTTTGAGCTTCTTCTTGAGCGATTTGTTTTGCTTGTCTAGAAGCCATTGTTTCAGCAATTGCTTTTTCATATGCAAAGTGTGTATCTTGAGCAATTTTTGTCCAATTATATTCTGTCTTAACTTTTAATTTTGCATTTCTTGTAACTGTATCACATAATTTTGGATCATATAGAAGGGTAAGGATTGAATCAGCAAGAGAGTTTGCGTTACCTGCGTAGCTTTTCATTCCGTTTATTCCATGATCAACTATTTCATTTAAACCACCGATATCAGAAGTAACAACTGGTGTTCCAGATAACATTGCTTCAAGAGCAACAATTCCGAATGGTTCATATGTACTAGGGAATACAGATACATCTGCACATTTATACATTTTTTGAACATCTTTAGATCCTAAGTAACCAGTAAAGTAAACTTTGTTTCCTAAACCTAAAGCATTAACTTGAGCTTTTAATTCATCAATCATTCCACCTTTACCAGCAACTATTAATTTAGCATCGTTGTAGTGAGCTAAAATTTTAGGCATAGCAGCTATTAAAGTTTGAATACCTTTTTCATAAACAAGTCTTCCCATGAATAAGATGATTTTTTCGTTATCCATAGCGTATTTTCTTCTAAAGTCATAATCTTTTTCGATTCCGTTGAAAAAGATTTAAGTTAACACCATTTGGAACAACATTGATTTTTTCATAAGGTAAACCAAATAATCTTTGAAGTTCGTTTTTCATATAATTACTATTAACAATAACTTCTGAAGATTCATATGTAAGCATCCATTCTGTGTCATTGATATATTTTTGCATTTCACCTTGAATACCACTGTTTCTACCAGCTTCTGTAGCGTGGATTGTTGAAACTAGAGGAGTATTGAAAGCTTGTTTTAATGCTTTTCCGGCATAAGCTGTTAACCAGTCATGAGCATGTATTACATCAAAGTTTCCTTTTTCAGCAATGATTTCTCCAGTTTTTGCTATCATATTAAAATTCAATTGCATAATCCAATCAATGAAGTTATTTGGTGTAATCATATAGTTATCAACTCTATAAACATCAACACCACCATCATCTTCATAATATGGTACGTTTCCATCTCTATAAGTAACAACAGTAACTTCATGACCATCTTGAATTAATCTGTGAGATAGGTCGTGTACAACTCTTGATATTCCTCCTACAACTCTTGGTGGGTATTCCCATGATAGCATTAAAATTTTCATTTCAGAAAAGTACTCCTTTCAAATTTCTTTGTTATTTTTCTTTTGTTTTTGTAACATTTTTTGATTTAAAAATTTATCTAAAAAATAAAAAAATAAAAATTCACTTGTCAAGTGTTTTGAATTTTTAATCTATTTTTTAAAAGTGTTGAAATATTTAATATTTCAGGTCACAAATTTTTTTGTAATTTCTTAGTATATTTTATATAAAATATTTACAAAAGTAAACAGATTTTGACAAAAAAAGTTAAAAAATATATAACATTTGTGTTACAAATATTACAATAAAATAAAAAATAAAAAAATAAGCTTTTTATAATAAAAATTGCTTGATGTTTTATTACTTTATAGATATAATTATAAATATTATTGGGGAATAATGTAAATACGTTGAAAAACGATATACTAAGGAGGAGAAAAAAGAAATGCCAAAAAACGAAGAATTCAGCAAAAACGTTGAAAACGTTAACATTAAAGTTGATAAGAATTCTAATGAAGCAATTGATAGTGGGCTAGAGATTAAAGGAAAAACAAAAGCAAAGAAAACTACAACTACGAAAAAAGTAAATTCAACAAAATCTACAAATACAAAAAGCACAAAATCAGTTAAGGTTGAAAAAGATTCAAAATCAAAAACAGATAAAGCACCAAAAGCATCAACAGTAAAAAAACAATCTGAACAAAAAAGTGCAAGTGGAAAAGGTACTAAAAAAGATATTAAAAATACAAATACAACAAAACCTAAAGCAACAGCAAAAAAAGTTGAACCTAAAAAAGCTGGACCTAAAAAAGCTGAAGTTAAAAAGGTAGAAACAAAAAAGAACGCACCAAAGAAAATAACTCCAAAAAAAGAAGTTAAAGTTGATGAAAAAGTAGTTGAAACAAAAGTAGAAGAAAAAGCATTAGTAGAAGTTGATGAATTAACAATTATCGATAAAATTAAAAGCTTTTTAGCGAAGATTGCTGCGATGCAAGAAGAAGCAAGAAGAGAATCTCAAGGTAGAAAAGAACAAAAGGCAAAAGCTAAAATTGCAGATAAAGAGATAAAAGAAGCTAAAAAAGCGGCTGCTATAGATGCAAAAAAACCTGAATACCTATTAGAATATTACGATTTACCATATAGATATAATGAAACTATCGTAAAAATTCTTGCTCAAACCCCAAAGAAATTGTTTGTTTATTGGGATATATCAGACAATGACAGAACAAAATATGTAAAAACATTTGGCGAAGATTTCTTTAATAAAACTTATCCGGTATTACTTTTATATAATGAAGATAAAAAATATGTTAGAGAGATTGTTATAAACGATTTTGCTAACAGTTGGTATATAAATATTGATGATCCAAAAACTAAATATTCAATTCAATTAGGTAGAAAATTTAGAGAAAAACCACAATATGTAAATATGGCTGAAATGGAAACAAATAGAATAATCTTACAAACAGACTATTTACCAATTGCAAACTCTAATAAATTAGAAGTGCCTAATGATCATGTATTATTAGAAACATTACCAAGATTTATATTATTTAGAAATGTAAAAACAGGAAAAGAAGTTGCAAAAGATTTAGGACAATTAAAATCTGTTCTAGGAAAAGCACATAATGTTAAAGAATTTTATGAATCACATTATAAAGATGAAATTACTGATGGAATCTTTGATATGGCAAACCCATCTTCAAAGTTAACAAGTTCATCATTTAAATAAAATGTTAGAAAAGGTAAGTAAAAAGTGTTTTTCACTTTTTACTTATCAATTACTGAAAGGAAAAATAGATGAAAAATATAAAGGGATATGTTAACTTCGTTTTACATGCTCATTTACCATATGTTCATCATCCAGAATGTGATACGTATCTAGAAGAAGAATGGCTATTTGAAGCAATATCTGAAACATACATTCCTTTGCTTTTAAATTATAAAAAGCTAGAAGAAGAACATGTTGATTTCAGAATTACTATGACTTTAACACCAACACTTCTAAGCATGCTAGATAGTAAGTTATTGCAAAAAAGATATATTAAATATCTTGAAAAACATATTGAGCTTTGTGAAAAAGAAGTAAAAAGAACAGTATATGATCCTAGATTAAATAGTTTGTCACACTATTATTTAGATAGATATACAAATGACCTACATGTATTCAGAGATGTTTATAAATGTAATTTGATTCAAGGTTTTAAACATTTTCAAGATGCGGGTTATTTGGAAATTATCACTTGTGGTGCAACACATGGATATTTTCCTATATTATATGTTAATGAAAAAGCTGTTAGAGCACAAATTGCTGTTGGTGTTCAAACATATGAAAAATATTTTGGTAGAAAACCAAGAGGAATTTGGCTTCCAGAATGTGGATATGTTCCAGAAGCAGACAAATATTTAAAAGAGTTTGGAATAGAATATACAATAGTTGAAACTCATGGTGTATTATATGCAGATCCAACTCCGATATATGGAACTTATGCACCAATCGTATCACATGGAGGAGTAGTTGCTTTTGCAAGAGATTTAGAATCTTCAAGACAAGTTTGGAGTTCAATTAACGGTTATCCAGGTGATTACAATTATAGAGAATTCTATAGAGATATAGGATATGATGCAGATTATGAATATATTAAACCTTACATTGCAGTTAATGGCGCAAGAGTAAATACAGGTATTAAATATTATAGAATTACTGGCAAAGATTGCCAAAAAGATTATTATGATCCACAATGGGCTAGAGATACTGCAGAAATGCAAGCTGGTCACTTTATGGATTGTAGAACAAAACAAATCGATCAATTATCAAGCTATATGGGAGTACCTCCAATTATTACATGTCCTTATGACGCTGAGTTATATGGCCATTGGTGGTATGAAGGTCCATACTGGTTATATATTTTATTTAAGAAAATTCATTTTGATCAATGTAATTTCAAATTAATTACACCAGGTGAATATATAGATATGTATCCAGAAATTCAAGTTTCAACACCTTGTCGTTCAAGTTGGGGGGCTAATGGATATAGTGAAGTATGGTTGAATCCTACAAATGATTATGCGCATAGACATTTGCATAAAGCAGCAGATAGAATGTGTGAGCTTGCTCAAATGTTCCCAAATGAAGGAGATACGTTAAGAAGACAAGCATTAAATCAATGCGCAAGAGAATTGCTTATGGCGCAAACTAGTTGTTGGTTATTTATTATAACAAATGGTACAATGGTTGAATATGCTCATAAATCAATAAAAGATCATATTGGTAGATTTACAAAATTATATTATCAAATAAAAAATGATAAGATAGATGCAAGATATCTTCTAGATGTTTTTGATAAAGATGATATCTTCCCAGAAATTGATTATATGATTTATTATTAAAATGAACAAAGATAGCCTTTTACCTTACAGTAGAAGGCTATTTTGATATATAAGGAGGAAAGTAAAATGACAGTTTATGATGAAGTAAACAATTTAGCAAAAGCTATTAAAGATTCAAAAGAATATAAAGAATACAAAACAATTAAAGATGAATTAATGAAAACACCAGAGTTAAAAGCTAAAGTAGATGAATTTGAAAAAATTCGTTATGAAGAACAATTATTAGCTATGCAAGGTGAACAACAAAGTGCAGAAAAAATGAAAAAACTTCAAGAATTATATGAAATACTAGTTCAAAATCCAAATATTAAAGAATACTTTGAAAAAGAAGTTAGATTTAATGTTATGATTGCTGATGTAAATAAAATAATTGGTGAAGCAATTAAAGATGTATTATAATACAAAAGACAACAAGTAATTGTTGTCTTTGATACGTTTAATGAATATATTTTGAGAGGATTATATGAATAAAGTAAAAGAAAAAATATTAGATAAAAAAGAATTAATATTAATATGTTTATCAATTGTTTTTATATTAATGCTGCCTTTTTTTGATGAAGATATGTTGATTGGCACGGATTATGAATATCACTTTACAAGAATAAAAAGCATTCAAGAAACATTACAAGAAGGAGTATTTCCGGTTAAAATACATATGAATATGGCTAATGAATATGGATATGGAACAGGGTTCTTTTATCCAAATTTCTTTTTGTATATACCAGCTTTTATATGTATGATGGGAGTAGATTTTTATATTTCTTATAAAATATTTATTGCAATAATGCTTGTACTTATGTTTGCAATATCATATAAATCATTTAAGACAGTTTTGGATGATAAGAATACTTCTTTGATAGCTACAATATTATATATGTTTTCAAATTGTATAACATTACAACTATATGAAAGAGCAGCATTAGGTGAATTTTTGGGATTAATTTTTATCCCAGCTGTAGTAGCTGGAATGTATGATTATACACATAAAGATTTTAAGAATCCATGGTTATTGGCTTTAGGTTTTTTTGGAGCAATTAGTTCGCATTTGATTACAACTTTGTTATGTGCTATTTATGCGATTATAGTATTATTAATTAATATAAAATCGACAATAAAGGATGGTAAAAAATTTATAAGATTAATTATAACAGCTGTGTTAGTTGCAATGTTAACAATGAGTTTTTGGGCACCAATGTTTGAACAAATGTCGCTTGCAAAATATAGGTTTAATGAGCCTTGGACAAGTGCGGATATGAATGTATTTGGACTTTATGATTTGTTTACAAAACATGAAAATAGTGTAGGTTTATTAATAACACTTTGTTTACCATTGATTATATTAGCACTATTTGATAAAAATATTTCTAAAAAAACAAAAAGATATATTATCGAATTTATAGTATTAATAGTTATTATGTGTTCACAATGGTTTTGGGAAATTACTAAACCAGTCACAGGAATGATTCAATTTAAATGGAGACTTTTGGGAATAGCTTCTGTAGTGATTTGTATTGGACTTGCAAATATTTTAAGGGAATATTGTTATAAGTATGAAATAAATTTAAAAGCTGCAACAGTTATAATAACAATGTTTGCTGTTATTTGCTTCTTTTATCAAAATTCAGAACTAGAATTTTATAGAGAAGATATGGTTACAGCTAAATTGTATAGTTTTTGGAATTCACTTGGTGGAGGAAGAGAATACTTACCACTTGAAACTGATGTAGGTGTCTTGAATAAACCAGAGAGAATTGTTGCTGATGATGGAACTGAACTTCCGAGATTAAGTAACTATGGTAGATTTGAATTTGAGAAAACAAATTCAGAACAAAATATAATGAATCCACAATTAATTTATTACTATGGATATGTAGCTGATATAACTAAAGAAGATGGTACTGTAGAACCAGTAGAATTAAGAAAAAATGAAAATGGACTTGTTGAACTTGTTACAGAAGGAAAAACAGGACATGTTAGAATTTGGTATAATGGAACAAAAATACAAAAGATTTCTTATTTAGTGACTGCTATAGCAGCAGTGTTAGTTTTAGGATTAGGTGTTATAAAAATAATTAGAAATAAAAATAACTTGGAGAAAATATGAAAAAAATAACAAAAGCATTAGTGCTGGAAATAATTTTGTTTGTAATAGTTTTGTCTATAGGAATTGGGGTTAGGTGTTATAACTTTGGAGAAGTACCAAGAGGATTACATGTTGATGAAGCTGGAATGGCTTATGATGCCTTTTCTTTAGCAAATTTTAAAGTAGACAGACATTTAAAACATTTACCTGTATATTTAATTAATTTTGGTGGTGGTCAAAGTGCATTATATGCTTATTTAGCTGCTATAATAATTAAGTTTTTAGGGATTACTACTATTGCAATTAGATTACCAGCTTTATTATGCAGTGCATTTTCAATTATAGCTGTTTATTTTATTGCTAGAAAACCATTTGGTAAAAAGATAGCAATGATTTTGATGTTTTTGTGGGTAATCAACCCATGGAATATTATGGCATCAAGATGGGGATTGGATTGTAACTTGTTGGGGCCTGTGTCAATTATTTCGCTTTGGCTGTTATTTAGAGCGAATAAATGGTATGACTATATTGTTGCCGGAATTGGTATTGGATTGGTTTTATATACATATGCAATTTCTTATATAATAATGCCGGTTTTTTTGGTATTAATTATTTTATATATGCTGTATACTAAAAGAATTACTTTTAAAAATACAATTATATTGGGATTACCAATTTTAATATTAGCTTTACCATTGATTCTGATGGTAATTATTAATACATTTGATTTGCCGGAAATAAGCTTTTTAGTTACAATTCCTAAATTAGGATTTTATAGAGGGTCTGAAGTTGGGATAGGAAACGTATTAGATAATATTTCTAAAATTCCTATGATTTTTTCAGAAGACGGTTTATCATATAATTCTATAGGAAAATATGGAACTGTATATTATATTAGTATTCCATTTATTATAGTTGGATTAGTTATAGAAATTATTAATTTAATTAAGAATATAAAAGCTAAAAAATTTGCTGTGAATTCTGGAATATTTATATTTTTAATAGCTACTTTTATTGGATTTTTAATGACTTCATCACCATGTATTAATAAGGTAAATGCGATGTATTTTCCATTGATCTTTTTAGTTATAAGCACAATAAGATTTTTGCAAGAAAAGGTTAATAAAAAGCTTTTTTATATAATATTGACTTTAATAATTATATTATATGGAGTAAATTTTGCTAGTTTTGTAAATTATTACTTTAATATTTATAGCGTAGAATTTAAGTATCAAAATTATTTTGAAGATGATTTAACAAATGCGATAGCTATTGTTAACAGCAAGCCTGAACTTAATAGTAAAAAAGTAAATATAATGACATGGCTTGTGGAGTCGTATGTATATACATTGCTTGTTAATCAACCATCACCATATGATTTTTTTGAAACTAGACAAGAAGATAGATCGTGGGGAAGATATGTATTCAATAAAGAAGAGATACATGAAGATTGGATATATATAATTAAAGATAATGGCGATTACATTTATACATTAACTACAAATTATGGCTTCAAATGTGATTATGTAGGTACGTATGCGATTTTATATAAATAATTAAAGATAAATTAATAGAAGGTGTTTTATGGAAAAAATAAAAGATTTTTTTGTTGAAAGAAGAAAATGGCTGTTTATAATGTTTGTTACAATTGTTGTAATATTATTGCCAACATTTCAAAAAAACTTAGTCATTGGTGATGATTATGAATTTCATCTAAGTAGAATAATTACTTTAGCTAAGGGACTTGAAAATGGAGAGTTCCCTGTGAAAATACATCCATTATTTGCTAGAAATCATGGGTATGCGTCTGGAATTTTTTATCCTAATATGTTTATGTATATACCTGCGGTTTTATATTTGATAGGATTAAATATTGTACAGGCATATAACATTTTTTTATTAATTATGATTTTTTTTATGTTTGTATTAACATATGATTCAATAAAAAATATTACAGATGAAACAAATTCTGCTTTGATTGGAACAATCTTAGTGATTTTATCCAAAGTTATGTGTATAAATCTATATTTGAGATTTGCTGTTGGTGAATTTTTAGGCTTAATTTTCCTTGTACCAATCGTTTCAGGAATGTATGATTTTATATATAAGGATTTTAAAAAACCATATTTATTATTCATTGGATTTTTTGGAATTGTAAATTCACATATAATAAGTACTATAATTGCTATAATTTATTGTGTAGTCTATTTTATTATTCATTTAAGGCTGATTAAATTTAGAAATGTAGCTAAATTGTTTGCAGTTGCTATATTAGTAATAATGATTACTTCGAGCTTTTGGATGCCAATGATAGAACAATTGTCTATACAAGAATATAAATTGACTGATCGATGGGTTCATATTGAGAGTGAAGAATACTATTTATATGATTTATTGTCAAATCAAAAATTTAGCATAGGTTTATTAATAACAATTTTGATGCCGATGTTAATTTATGCGTTGTTTGATAAAAGAATTTCAAATAAAAGTAAAAAATTTATATTATTATTATTTGTTATTATGATATTGACGGTTACACCTAAGTTTTGGGACTTGACAAAAGATGTATTGGGGATAATTCAATTTAAATGGAGACTTCTTGGATTATTAACTATCCTTAGTTCGATATCATTAACTTTAGTTATAAAAGAGTATTCTCAAATTTTAGAGATCAAACTTGAAAGTGTAATGATGAGTATTTTAGTGCTATCTATATTTTTTACTTTACAATTTAATATATCTGATTTTAAGACATCAGCTAGATTGAGAAGTGCAGAAGATTTAGATGCTGTTTATTATGCTAATACATCAATAGGTGTTGGACAAGAATATTTACCGATTGAAGTTAATTATAATAATATTAAGATAGAGAATCAGGCAAAATCTAATATTGATGAAGAGGTAGAAGTTACTAAAAGAAATTTGCACACTGAATTTGAAACACAAAAAGATTATGATTATATTGTAATTCCAAGTGTTTATTATTATGGCTATGTAGGCAATATTGTTGATAATGAAGGTAAAGTAGAATCTCTTAAAATAGAGAAGGCTGATAATGGTTTGGTAAAAGTTTTAACAGAAGGAAAAGAAGGTAAAGTTTCAGTATGGTATAACGGAACAAGAATTCAAAAAGTATCATATATTATTTCGCTATTTACAGGATTTATGCTAATTGCATATTTAATTATTAAAAAAATTAAAAGTAAAAATATAATAGAAAATTAGTTTTTTGACAGAGATAGAAATATCTCTGTTTTTTTGTTTTAAAATGTAACACAAAATATACGTAAAAGTAGCAAAAAATATACACTTTTAATGATTTTTTTGTTGCCATAAATTTTGTTTTGGTATATAATATTATGGAAATAATTTATTTTAGGAGTAAAGGAATGAATAAGAAATGGGAATTTTTTTCTCATAATCAGGTAAAAGTTCAAGAAATTACTGAAAAATTTGGAATATCAGAATTACTTGCTACTGTTTTAGTAAATAGAAATATTGTTGGCGAAAAAGAAGTTGAATTATTTTTAAACCCAACAAGAAATGATTTTCATGATCCATATTTAATGCCTGATATGAGACAAGCAGTAGATAGAATAGTAAAAGCGATTGAAAATAAAGAAAAAACAATGATATATGGTGATTATGATGTAGATGGAATTACAAGTATTACTGTTTTATCTAGATTCTTTAAAGAAAGAGGTTTAGAAGTAGGAGCTTATATACCAAATCGTTTAGATGAAGGTTATGGTTTGAATAAAGAAGCAATAAAGCAAATTGCTGATGAAGGTTATAAATTAATTATTACAGTAGATTGTGGTATTTCAGGAACAGAAGAAGTAGCATATGCATATGAACTAGGAATGGAAGTTATTATTACTGACCATCATGAACCATTAGATGAATTACCAAATGCACTTGCAATAATTGATTGCAAAAGAAAAGATAATAAATATCCATTTAATAGCTTGGCAGGAGTTGGAGTTGCATTTAAGTTAATTCAAGCACTTGGAATTGAACTTAAGTTAGACGAAAAAGAATATTTAAAATTTTTAGATATAGTTTGCATTGGAACAATATCAGATATAGTTCCATTAGTAGATGAGAATAGAGTAATAGCAAAACTTGGATTAAAATTAGTTGAACAAACTCGTTCACCAGGTGTTAGAGCTTTACTTAATGCGGCAGCATATAAAGAGGTTAATTCAAATACAGTTTCATTTGGAATTGCACCAAGAATAAACGCATGTGGAAGAATGGGACATGAGAGAGATGCATTAGATTTATTTTTAACAGAAAATATTGTAGAAGCAAACAAAATTACAGAAAAATTAAATGAATATAATAAAAAAAGACAAGATATTGAAAAGAAAATATTTGAAGAAGCAATTGATAAAATTGAAAAAGAAAATTTAAAAGAAAACAATGCTTTAGTTGTTGGTGCTGAAGATTGGCATCATGGAGTAATTGGTATAGTTGCTTCAAAAATAACAGAGTTATATTTTAAACCAAGTATATTGATTTGTTTTGAAGGAGAAGATGGTAAAGGTTCTGGAAGAAGTATACCAGGATTTGACCTACATGCAGCACTTTGCTCTTCAAGTAAATATTTAGAAAAATATGGTGGCCACGAAATGGCTGTTGGTTTAAGTTTGAAAAAAGACAAATTTGATGATTTCAAGAAAGTATTTGAAGAAATAGCTAAAGAAGCAAATACAGAAGAAATTGTTCCGGTAATAAAAATAGATAAAGAAATCAATTTAAAAGATATAACGCTTGAAAGTGTTAAGAGTTTAAAATTATTAGAGCCATTTGGTGAATCAAATAAAACACCAATATTTATCTATAAGAATTTAAGAATTGATTCAATAAGAGCTTTATCTGAAGGAAAACATCTAAAACTTACATTAAAAGATGGAAATACAATTATAAATGCTATTGGATTTAATATGGGAAAATGTTCAGAAGAATATTTGATTGGAGATAGAGTTGATATAATTGGTGTATTAGAAACAAATGTATTTAATGGTGTTGAAAGTGTACAAATTAATATGAAAGATATAAGAAAGTCATATTAGATAAGAAAAGGGGTAATATTTATGACAGATGTAAATCAAGTAACAATTGAGGATATTATTGCTAAACAAAAAGAAAACTATCCAAATTGTGATGAAAATTTAATAAGGAGAGCATATGAATTTGCTAATACAAATCATGGTGATCAATGCAGAAAATCAGGCGAACCATATATGATTCACCCTGTTAATGTTGCATATATATTAGCACAACTTGAACTTGATGATGAAACACTTTGTGCGGCTTTATTACATGATGTTGTTGAAGATACTCCTGTAACTCATGAAGATATTATTAGAGAATTTGGTATTGCTATAGCAGAAATGGTAGCTGGTGTTACTAAACTTGGTACATTAAGATATACTACTCAAGAGGAACAACAAGTTGAAAATTATAGAAAAATGTTTTTAGCAATGGGTAAAGATATAAGAGTAATTCTTATAAAATTAGCTGATAGACTTCATAATATGAGAACATTAAAATTTTTATCAAGGGATAGACAAATAGCAAATGCTAAAGAGACTAAAGATTTATATGCACCACTTGCTAATAGACTTGGTATTTATTCTTTAAAATGGGAACTTGAAGATTTATCATTTAAGTATTTACACCCAGAAGAATATCATGAAATAGTAACTGGACTTGATAAAAAGAGAGAAGAAAGATTAAAATTTATTGAAAAAATTCAAGAAGATTTAGATCGTCAAATTAAAGATGAAGGAATAAAAGCAGATGTAACAGGAAGAGCAAAACACTTATACAGTATCTATAGAAAAATGCAAAGAGATAATAAAACTTTAGATCAAATTTATGATTTATTTGCATTAAGAATTTTAGTTGATAATGTTAAAGATTGTTATGCAGTACTTGGTATAGTACATGAGATGTATACACCAATGCCTGGTAGATTTAAAGATTATATTGCTGTACCTAAGAAGAACATGTATCAATCAATACATACTACTTTACTTGGACCTAAAGGAACTCCATTTGAAGTTCAAGTTCGTACATGGGACATGCATAGAACGGCTGAATTTGGTATCGCTGCTCACTGGGCTTATAAAGAAGCAAGCAATCAAGGAACTAAAAAAGAAGTAGCAGTTAAAGATGATAAATTAGCTTGGCTTCGTGAAACTTTAGAATGGCAAAAAAATACTGAAAATCCAGATGAATTTTTAAATACATTGAAAACAGAATTGTTTGAAGATGAAGTTTATATATTTACACCAAAAGGAATGATTAAAGTATTACCAAAAGGTGCAACACCAATTGATTTTGCGTATAGCGTACATGAACAAATTGGTCATAAAATGGTTGGTTGTAAGATAAATAGTAAAATGATGCCAATTATTACTGAATTAAGAAATGGTGACATAGTTGAAATTATTACTTCAGAACAATCAAAAGGACCAAGTAGAGATTGGTTAAAATTTGTAAAGAGTTCATCTGCAAAAACAAGAATTAATCAATGGTTTAAAAGAGCTCAAAGATCAGAGAACATCGAAAAAGGAAAAGAAGCAATTGAAAGAGAAGTTAAAAAGATTGGTATCAAATATTCTGATCTAGTAAGACCAGAATGGTTACAACTAGCTATGGATAGATATAAATTTGCTACACAAGACGATTTATACGCAAGTATAGGTTTTGGTGGTATTTCAGTTAATAAATTAATGGCAAGACTTTTAGACGAGTATAGAAAAGAACATGAGGAAGAAGATTTTGAAGATAAAATTGAAGAACTTGCTCATGCTAAGCCAACAAGAAGTAAACCATCTAAAACAGGTGTTGTTGTTAAAGGTATAGATAACTGTTTAGTAAAACTTTCAAAATGTTGTAATCCACTTCCAGGTGATGAGATTGTTGGATACATAACAAAAGGAAGAGGAGTTTCTGTCCATCGTAGAGATTGTGTAAATATTAACGATTTATTTAGCGAAGAAAATAGAATGATAGATGTTTACTGGTTTGATGATGTTAATGGATCATATAAAGTTGAAATTGAAATTTTAGCAAATGATAGAAATGGTTTATTAAAGGATATTATTAAACAAGTAGAAAATTCTAAGATAAAACTAACAGGTATGAATACTAGAACAACTAGAGAAGGTATTGCAATTATAGATATATCTTTAGAAGTTGAAAATACAAGTATATTAAATAAAGTATTATCTTCATTTAGAAATGTTGAAAGTGTATATGATGTAAATAGAAAAAGAGGATAAAAGGAGTTACAAATGATATTAAAAAGAATTCAAGTCACCACACCACAAGTTGGATTAAAAACAAATTCATATATTGTGTGTGATGAAAGAACAAAAGAGGCAATGGTTGTAGATCCAGGTGGACAACCTGAAAAGATAGCTGAAGTATTAGATATACTAGGAGCGAATTTAAAATATATTTTTGTTACACATTGTCATGCAGACCATATTGGTGGCATAACTGAATTAAAGAAACTTAAAGGTGGAAAAATTTTAGTTAGTAGAGATGATGCTGAAGGATTATTTAATGAAGAAATAAATTTAGCATATATAATTAATATGGAAAAGCCTGAACTTGAAGCTGATTCAAGATTAGATGATGAAGATTTAATTCATGTAGGTGATATTGAATTTAAAGTAATAGCAACTCCAGGACATACAAAAGGTGGTTTGTGTTTATATTCAGAAAAAGAAGGCATGGTGTTTACAGGAGATACATTATTCTCTGGAACATGGGGAAGAACTGATTTGCCAACAGGTAGTTTTGTGGATATAATTACTTCAATAACAAATAAATTGATGCCACTTCCTGATGATACGATTGTTTATCCAGGACATGGAAAAATAACTATGATACAAGATGAAAGAAATATATATTTAGAATTAAGAGAAAAAGATTTCTAAGGATAAGGTAAGGAGATACAGAGATATGGATGAAAATAATGTAGAAGAAGAGATTGTTTATGAAGATTTAGTTGATGAAATAAGCAAGAATATTACTCCAGAGATAATTAAACTATTTAAAATGAGAGATCCTAAAGCAACAAAAGAAACTATAATTGCACAAATGGATCCATTAATTACAGGAGTAGGGTTAGTTGAAGAAGATAAAAGCATGTCTCTTCAAGAAACTGCAAGAAAATATTTGGCAATTGCTATTATTGAAGAACAAGGTAGAGCATATGCAGTTAATTTATTAGAAGAAACACCATCAAGACCTGGATTTCAAGAATTACCAGAATCTAAAATGGATGAATACATTGATTTAGTTTCAAGATGTGATATACCAGGAATGGTTAAATACAATGTTGAAAAATGCAAAATTTATTCATTTCCACCAATAGAAGATGGAAGTTTTCAAGCGTTCCCACTTACAAGAATTGAGGCGAGTGAATATGATAAATTGATGCAAAAAGAAATGGAGTTTGCGATAGGTGTTGCCACACCTAATAAAGAGACAACTAAAGATATAGAACAAGATGAAAGAGAAGAAGTTGATGATGATAGAAATTCAACATCAGCAGCTGGATCTGGAGAAGTAACTAAAAATGATAAAGATACTGCTGTTAATCAAACAGAACATGAAGCTAAACCAACTGCCTTAAAACCAAGTGATGTGTTTGAAGTTAATAAAGAAGCAACACAAGAATATAATAAGAATAATCCAGGAACTAAACATCATGTTGTAGTTGCAAAAGAAGGTGTAGATACTAATACTTATTTATCTATGGCCAAAAGATATGCAACAG
The DNA here is from genome assembly GCA_017517685.1 of Clostridia bacterium. Classification (GTDB taxonomy): domain Bacteria; phylum Bacillota; class Clostridia; order TANB77; family CAG-508; genus Scatovivens. Next base: position 65,976 of record JAFWYK010000012.1, on the reverse strand, counting down.
CAAAAAATGTAGATTTAGTTGTATTAATCGATGGTGTAGAATTAAAAGTTAAAGAATTTGAATCAGTTGATGAAATGTTAAAAACAGCTGAAAGTATAAAATATGAAAAAGATGGAAGAGCTGCTGTAGAAGGGGCAGCGAAACTTACAAAACAAGAAGTTTTAAAACAACAAGATCCATTAGGTGGAGAAACTAGAGTAGAAGAAGCTGCAACTCAAACAAATTCACAACAAGATCTTTTACAACAATTATTAAAACAACAAAATTCAAAAACAAGTGTTAATAGAGCGGCAGAAGCTACAAAAATGCAAGAAGCTGATTTAATAAATGATGGAATGACAACTGGTGAATTTACTCCAACTGAAGTAGAAGAAGTTGCTTCAACTATGGAAGTTGATCCCAATGCAAAAGTTGCATTAATGTCTACTGTAACAGAGACAATTAATGATAAAAAGTTTGGAAGTAGAGTTGAAAATATGAAGAGTCAATTAGTAAGAGATGCTAAAGATCATGAAATTCAATTAAATGGATCAACAAGACAAGCGGAAGAAACTTTGAAAAAAGAAGAAGAGGATAGAACATTAGGACCAAACGATGATCACGAAAGTGGAAGATAAAATTTAAAGAGGTATACAAATGAACGAAAATATTGGTAGAAGTTATAAAGAAGTAAATGAAATACTTGATTTATTAGGTGATACTTATAAGGATAAAGTTCCTAAAAAGATGAAAGAATTGTTTGACAAAGCTGAGGATAAATCTTATTCTCCAGAACTTACAATTAATGATTTTTCTTCAGGCAAATTACTTGAAGAAACAAAAACAATATTAACAATTCTTTATATTAATTATTGGTCAACAATTGAAGAAAAGAATCAATATATGGATCAAATTAAAAAGATTGATGAAGAAAATAAAGAAAAGAACAAGATTGTTTTAAATGAATTATTCCCAGAAAAAGTATATAAAGAATTAGAACCTAATGAAGTTGAAAAACAAATTACAGATACAAAAAAATCTGGTATTTCACAAATTATAATGGATATATTAGAAAAAATAAAAGCTATATTTAAAAAATAAGAGGGGAAGTTAAAATGATACAAAAACCAAAAGGAACAAGAGACTTGTTGCCTACAGAAAGTTATAGATGGCAAGAAGCTGAAAGAAAAGTAAAAGAAGTATTAGAGAGTTATAATTTTAAAGAAATTAGAGTTCCAGTATTTGAATATACAGAACTATTTCAAAGAGGTGTTGGTGAGACAACAGATGTAGTTCAAAAAGAAATGTATACTTTTGATGATAAAGGTGGAAGAAGTATAACATTAAGACCAGAAGGAACTGCAGGTGTTGTTAGAGCATATCTAGAAAATGGTATGGGAAGTATGCCAAGTCCAGTTAAGTTATGGTATAACATGGGAATGTACAGATATGAAAATGTTCAAAAAGGAAGACTAAGAGAATTCCACCAAATTGGTGCTGAGTTAATTGGTTCAAGTTCGTATCTTGCGGATGTTGATGTAATATTAATGGCAAATCAAATATTTAAAGCTTTAAATATTCCAAATATTCAATTAAATATTAACAGTATTGGTTGTCCAAAATGTAGAAGTGAATATCAAAAGAAATTAAGAGAATTTATTGGTAAAAACTTAGATAGTTATTGTGATACATGTAAAACAAGATTTGAAAAAAATCCAATGAGAATTCTAGATTGCAAAGAAAAAAGATGTAAAGAATTCAATGTTGGTGCTCCAATGATGATTGATTATTTATGTGATGAATGTAAAGAACATTTTGAAAAAGTAAAAGAATCTTTAACTGCTTTAAATGTAAAATTTGAAATTGATAGTGGTATCGTTAGAGGATTAGATTATTATACAAAAACAGTATTTGAATTTATCGATGGAGATTCAGGGTTAACAGTTCTTGGTGGAGGAAGATATGATGGTTTAGTTCAAGAATTTGGAGGACAACCAACACCAGCTGTTGGATTTGCTACTGGAGTTGAAAGACTAATGGAAATGTATAATGTAAATAATCCAGATGCTGAAGAGAAAAAAGTTGATCTTTATATTTTATCTTTAGGAAACGAAGAATCTAAAAAAGCTTTTGAAATTTCTGAAAAATTAAGAAGTCAAAACTTAAAGATTGAAAGAGATATTTTTGAAAGAAGTTTTAAAGCTCAAATGAAATATGCAGATAAAATTGGCGCTAGAAATTTATTAGTTATTGGAGAAGAAGAATTAAAAACAAATTCTGCAAAGATAAAAAATATGGCAACTGGAGAAGAAAAAGAAGTTTCTTTAAATGCTGATGAAATTAAAAATTTATTATAATTATTAAAACACGTTACTTTTTGTAACGTGTTTTTTTGTTATAAAAATTCTCATAATAAATATAATTGATTAAAGGAGAATTGAAATGATTAATTTAGCGGTAATAAATTTAAGAGATATATTAAAATTTTTAAAACTATTTTTAATCATAGTTGTCTCGTTAATAATTCTTCTAAAAACTTTAGCAACAATTAGAATAGAAAAAATAGGACTTTCTAAAATCGATTTTAAGGCAGAAAAAATAATAAATGATGAACTTATATTAGCTAGTTATTCAAATGAAGAAAAGAATTATGATAATGCAAATGTTTTTAAGAATATTTTGTCAGAAGAGTTTGCAATATTAACAGAGTTTGAGAAAGAACTAATGGAAAAAGAAAATCAAGAAGAAGTGATAGAAATAGTAGGAGTAGAGAATGTTCAAATAAATAATGAAGTTATAGATAAAGAAAATAAAGAAGTTACAGATGAATCTATATTGAGAAATGTATCTACTAAGGTTTTGAAGGAAAATAATAAAAAAGATACTTTTACTCATGTATATAAAAATGTAAAGATTAAAAATGAATCTAAATATGAGTTAACACAAGAAATGCTTACGCCAAATTATTTAATGTTAAATAAAAAAGATCTTATTATTTATCATACGCATACATGTGAAAGTTATACTCCAAGTGAACAAAACAGTTATATATCTAGTGGTAATTTTAGAACAACTGATTTGAATTTTACTGTAGCTAAAGTAGGTGAAGTATTAAGTAATAACTTAAAAGAAAAGGGTATTAATGTAATTCATAATAATACATTGCATGATTATCCGGCTTATACTGGTTCTTATACAAGATCTTTATCAACAATTAATAATTTACTAAGTCAAAATCCAAGCTGTGAAATGATTATTGATTTGCATAGAGATGCACTTGGAAGTAGTTCAAGTTATGGTCCATGTGTGATGATAGGAGAAGAAAAAGTAGCACAACTAATGTTTGTAATTGGTACAGATGGTGGTGGACTAACTCATCCGGATTGGTTAAATAATTTAAAAGTAGCAATAGCAATACAAGAAAAAGCAGAGGATCTTTATCCAGGCTTGTTTAAACCGATGATTGTAAGGAATTCAAGATATAATCAACATGTATCAAATGCTGCATTTATTATTGAGGTAGGTGCAACAGGAAATACACTTGAAGAGTGTGCAGGAAGTATGAAATATTTAGCTAATGTATTAAATGAAATAATGCAATAAAAAAACAGCTTTTTGAGCTGTTTTATTTTTTTATAAACCTTTTTCAGTTTCTACTACTTTATGAGTATAATCAAGGTTTGCAACTGGATTTTTCTTAAATCCTAGACTATAAACATTAGTTGCAAAAATATCTTTGGACATCATATTTCTTAAAGTAGAGTTATTACAATCTTCCATAAATTTTTTTACTGAAACTATAATTTTTAATTTTGGGTTTGCGGCAGCAATGGCAGAGATAATTCTTTTACCATGTTTGTTAAATCCAAGTACCCTTATATATGGAGTAACTCTTTTTGATGCATTAATGTCTTTTTGTGAAATATTAAGTAATGCATAAAGTAATATTCTTTGTATTCTTGTTTGTGTATATCTTTTTGATTTTATATTTTCAACAAGTTCTGGTAATGTGTTACAGCTGTTAGCTGCCATTTTAATTTTGTTTTCAAGTCCTTCTGATACATCAGGAAGATTAGCGATTTCACTTAGAGTTAATTTTCTAAGAGTATAAATGATTTCTTTTTCAAATACTGATAAATCAGGAATTACATTTCCGTTTTGAATACATTCATCAAGTAATTCATATGTTTCATAAGGCACAACATAGTGTACGTTTTTTTTATTTTTTATCATTTCACGAATTGCAGTAGCGCTTGCGATTCCGTTTTTTACTTTTGTACTATTATAATCACTATAATCGCGTTTTATAGTTAATGGTTTTATTTGACTTCTATGGCGTTTTAATGCTTTTAAGTATTCTACTGCAAGAATGTTATTAGGATTATTTAATACTTCTGAATATTTTTTAGAATTTCCAAAGAATTGAGATAAGGCGATTTCACGAGCTTTTGGATAAGATAGACCAGATTTTAATTGAGCAAGTATAAGTGATTGAAATTCTTTTGGTTCTCTATATAGAATGCTTGCAACATCATTTAGTGGAGATATTTCACCAATTTCACTACCGAAAGAAATGTAGTCAACAACTCCAAGACTATTTAATATTTTTACAGCACCATCTGCGAAATTTTCTGCACTTGAGATAGCGTATACTGTTGGAAGTTCGATAACAAGATCAACTCCAGATTTAATAGCCATTTCAGCTTTAGTCCATTTATCAACAATAGATGTATCACCACGTTGCACAAAGTTACCACTCATAACTGCAACAGTAAAGTCTGTGTTAGTTAATTGTTTAGAAACTTCTAAGTGGTGTAAATGTCCATTATGAAATGGGTTATATTCAGATACAATTCCTAAAATTCCATTCAAAATTAATCACCGCCTATATTGTAATATTCTTAATTTATTGATATAATATCATAGATTTAAAGAAATTACAATAAACTATAAATTTATTGAAATAATTATAAAAGGAGCCTATTATGAAGAAAGTAACAATTTATACAGATGGTGCTTGTTCAGGAAATCCAGGACCTGGAGGATGGGGAGCAATATTAATGTATAATGGAACTTCTAAAGAAATTTCTGGTGCTGAGAAAGACACTACAAATAATATAATGGAAATTACAGCAGTTTTAGAAGCATTGAAATTATTAAAAGAAGAATGTGAAGTACAAGTTTATAGTGATAGTGCTTATGTTGTAAATGCATTTAATCTAGGTTGGATTGAGAATTGGAGAAAAAATAATTGGAGAACGGCAGGAAAAGATCCAGTAAAAAATCAACCGTTATGGGAAGAGTTATATGCACTTACTCAAAAACATAAAGTTGAATTTATTAAAGTAAAAGGTCATAGTGACAATGAATATAATAATAGATGTGATTTTTTAGCAACTAGTGCTATAAATACACTTTAAAATGGAGGATGTAAACTTGAATATTATAGGTATTACAGGTTCTTCTGGTTCAGGTAAAACAACATTAAGTAAGATTTTAAATGAACGTGAAGATGTTAAAGTAATTGATGCAGATAAAATAGTTAAAGAAATGAGTGTTCCAGGTACAGAATATTTAAATGCTATTAAAGATAAATTCGGAACAGAAGTATTCTTTGAAGATGGAAATTTAAATAGAAAAGCTTTAGCAAGCAAGATATATAGTGAGAACTCTGCACGTGAAGAATTAAACAAATTGACATTTAAATATGTTGTAGATGAAATGCTATTTAGAATAAAACAAATTACATTAAATGAAACAAATATAAAAATTGTGGTAATTGATGCTCCACTTTTATTAGAAGCTGGACTAGATAAAGTATGTGATTATGTTGTTGCATTAGTTGCAGACAAAGAATTAAAAATAAAAAGAATTTGCCAAAGAGATAACATAGATGAAAAAACAGCTGAAAGTAGACTTAATATTCAAAATGATGATAAGTTCTATACTGATAAAGCGGATTTTGTCATTGTTAACAGCAAAAATTGTGATTTAAAAAATGAAATAGAAAAAGTATTAAAGGAGATATAAATGAAAGTTTCAGACTTTAATTATGAGTTACCTGAAGAATTAATTTCTCAGCACCCATATGACAAAAGAGATGAAGCAAGATTAATGGTATTAAATAGAAAAGATGAAACAATAGAAAATAAAGTTTTTAAAGATGTAATAGACTATTTAAATCCAGGAGACTGCTTAGTAATTAACAATACAAAAGTAATACCAGCAAGACTATATGGTAAAAAAGACACTGGAGCTAATGTTGAATTTTTGTTATTAAAAAGAATAGAAGGAGATACATGGGAATCAATTGTTAGACCAGGAAGTAAATTAAAAGCCGGTGCTAAAGTAATATTTGGAGAAGGCCTTTTAAAAGCTACAGTTCTTGAAGTTTTAGATAATGGAAATAGAAAAGTAGAATTTGAATATGATGGAATTTTTAATGAGATATTAGACCAAATAGGTTTAATGCCACTTCCACCATATATAACAGAAGCTACTAGAGAAGATAACGAAAAGTATCAAACAGTATATGCAAGACATGATGGATCTGCTGCAGCTCCAACTGCTGGCCTACATTTTACAGAAGAATTACTTGAAAAAATTAAAGCAAAGGGAGTCGAGATTGCCAATGTAACTCTTCATGTTGGAATAGGTACATTCAGACCAGTAAAAGTAGAAACAGTAGAAGAGCATGAAATGCATTCAGAACATTATTATATTAAAAAAGAAGATGCAGAAAAAATTAATAAAGCAAAGAAAAATGGAAATAGAGTAATAGCTGTAGGTACAACATCATGCAGAGTATTGGAATCAGTTGCTGATGAAAATGGTGAGGTAAAAGAAATAGAAGGAGATACAAGTATATTTATTTATCCAGGCTATAAATTTAAATGTATTGACAGTTTAATTACTAATTTTCATTTACCAGAATCTACGTTAATAATGCTTGTATCTAGTTTAGCAGGTAAAGATTTTGTAATGAGGGCTTACAAAGAAGCTGTAAATGAAAGATACAAATTCTTTTCGTTTGGAGACGCAATGATTATTAATTAATATACTAAGGAGAGAATTCTATGGAAGAAAAAGGTGAAGAATCAAATTTACCAGTAGAAGTAAAAGATAAGGGAATACTTTCGAATCCCAAAGTATTTAAAACTTTAGATGCAATGAAAAGAGCTGGAAAAATTGCAGGATCAGTTCTTGTAACAACAGCAGGTTTTGTTGTTTTTGCATCTCCAGTTACACCGATATCTTTAGTAGGTCTTGGTATAATTATGGGTGGTACAGCAAGATTAGGACAAAATTTGTTTTTAAAATTAGAACCTAATTTGCTTTTTGGAGCAAAAAAAGTAAATGATGAAATAAGTATTTATCAAGATGGTTTAAATGCGGGAGTAATGACAAGAATGCTAGGATATGAAAAAGGCGACAGAATGGCAATGATGGGAATGCAATCGCTAGTGGGACTTGATAGATATAAGAATGCATTAAGAGATTCTAAAGATTTTAAAATTAATGAAAAGGGACAAAAAGTTTATAATCAAAAATTTTCTACTGTAACACATGGGATAAATTTAAATGTATTAAAAGCTTTAGACGCTTTAGGATATATAGAATTAGAAAGTATTAAACAAGATTTTGAAGGTAGAACTTTTGAAGAAAAGCTTTTGAAAAAAGATGAAGATGGATGTAAAAGATCTTTATTAATAGGTGAAAGATTAGGCTTTGGTAATTATAAAGATGCTGGCAAAGCAATTGCTGCATGGATTTCTAGAGATCCAGAGAGGAAAAAAGATAATTCTAAAGTTATGGAACTTGCTACATTTAGACTTACAGATAAGCCAATAGATATTGAAGAAATAAAGGCAGCAAAACGAAATCCTGAATATAAGAGTTTGCCAAGTGAAACATATAAAGCTATTAGGTTATTAAGTAGTATGCCAAGAATTTTAGAAAACAGAAATGTACAAGTTGTTGAAGATAGAACAGGAAGGAAAACATTAAAATATCCATCAAGAGTTGAGAATTTAAAATTAGTTGCTAATAAAGTTAAACATAAAGTAAAGACTTTAAAGAAAGAAATAGATAAAAAAAGAAAGTCAAATGAAATTGCTGTTGTTAGTAAAGATGTTGCAAAAGAACAAATAGAACAACAACAAGAAATGTTTAATGAATCATTAAAAGAAGGCGTTACTCAACCTGTAGTTCCAACAAAGGAAACACATAATGAAGAAAAATTAATAGAAAATGAAAATATTATTGAAGGTGAAGACAGAATAGATTAAAGGGAGGAAAAATGGAAAACAAACCAGCAATTACTTATGAATTATTACATGTTTGTAAACAATCTGGAGCTAGAAGAGGAGTAATTCATACTCCACATGGTGATATTCAAACACCAATATTTATGCCAGTAGGAACTCAAGCAACAGTAAAATCAATGACACCAGATGAATTGAAAGAAATGGTGCATGCACAAATTATATTATCTAATACATATCATTTGTTTTTAAGACCAGGACATGAACTGGTTAAAGAAGCAGGTGGATTACATGGATTTATGAATTGGGATAGACCAATACTTACAGATAGTGGTGGATTCCAAGTATTTAGTTTAGGTGCATTAAGAAAAATAACAGAAGAAGGTGTAGAGTTTAGATCACATATAGATGGAAGTAAACAATTTATCTCGCCAGAAAAAGCTATGGAAATAGAAGAAGCTTTAGGTGCAGATATTATGATGGCATTTGATGAATGCTGTCCATATCCATCTACATATGAATATACCAAAAAATCAATGGAAAGAACAACAAGATGGGCTGCTAGATGTAAAGAAGCTCATACAACAACTGATAAACAAGGTTTATTTGGAATTATTCAAGGTGGTTTCTTTAAAGATTTAAGAGAACAATCTGCAAAAGACTTGATAGCGATGGATTTTCCAGGATATGCTATAGGTGGAATTAGTGTTGGAGAACCAAAAGAAGAATTCTTGGATATTTTAAGACATACAACACCACTTATGCCTGAAAATAAACCAAGATATTTAATGGGAGTTGGCTCACCAGATTATTTAATAGAAGCTGCAATTGCTGGTATTGATATGTGCGATTGCGTTTTACCAACAAGAATTGCAAGACATGGAACAGCAATGACAAGTAAAGGAAAATTAGTTGTAAGAAATGCTGCTTATGAAAGAGATTTCTCACCAATTGATCCAGAATGTGATTGCTATGCTTGTAAAAATTATACAAGAGCTTATATTAGACACTTAATTAATACAAAAGAAATATTAGGTGTAAGATTATTATCAATTCATAATTTAAGATTCTTGACTAAATTAATGGATAGAGTTAGAATAGAAATAGAGAACGATAACTTGTTGACATTTAGAGATGAATTCTATAAAAGCTATGGTTATACGAAAGAGTAGGAGGATTTAATAATGAATTTAGAAGAAAGTGATTCATTCAAAGACGAGATTGAGAAAAATATTAGACAAAGAAGATCAGTAATGTTATCAATAGTAATCTGTGCAATGGTTGCAGCATTATTATTTGTTATGATAATGATCTTAAAATATCAAGACTCAATTACTTTAAAAATGTTCTTGAACGATAAACAAGTAAAAATACCAACAGGTTTTTATAGAGAAATCGATGGTAAAACATATGTTGATTTAAAAGAAATTGCAAAATTATTAGGATATTCATATACTAAAGGTGAATATGGTGAGTATAATGAAAATCCAGATAGTTGTTATTTAGAAAATGATTTTGAACTTGTTGCTATAACAGCAGGAGAAGAAAAATATAAAAAATATATTCAATTTGCAAATGAGGGTAAAGAAGCTGTAATTGCTGGAATTCCAGTTGTTTCTATGGAACCAAATGGATATTCTGAAAGCTTTTTAATAGCTGATGCACCTGTAAAATTTGTAGATGAAAAGTTATACGTATGTAAAGATTATTTGCCAGAAATGTTTAATATGCAAGTAGATTGGCAAGAATTTAGAATTAGATTTTATTCATTTGAAGCAATATTAGAAGCTGCTAAAGCTAGAGTAGAAAAATCTCAATATACAACTGTAAGTGGATACTATGAAAATTTAAGATCAGTTATTTATGGACTAGCTGTTGTTGGAACTAATGAAAAGAATCCAGATGAAGGATTATACGGAGTTATTTCATTAAGTGATTTAAAAGAAGTTATTGGTCCAAAATATGATCAAATAGAATTTGTTCAAAATACAAAAGAATTCTATATTACAGTTGCTAATGGAACTAAAGGTATATTAGCTGCAGATGGAAGTACAGTAATTAAACAATCAGAATATAAAGATATTAAATTATTAGATGAAGAAAACAAAGTGTATTTGGTTGAAAAAGACGGAGAATACGGTGTTTTAGATAGATTAGGAAAAGTTATAATCCATGCAGAGAATGATAAAATTGGATATGATATTAAAGACTTTACAGTTGAAGATATTGATAATCCAGCATTGTTATTCAAAAAATGTATTCCAGTTGAAAAAGATGGAAAATATGGTTTATATAATCTAGAAGGTGAAGTGTTATTAAATATTGTTAATGATGCATTAGGATGTGTATCAAATCAAGGAGCTCAAACATCAGGAAATAAACAAAACGTTTTAATAATTCCATCAGAAGTTGGTATTAATGGAATTGTATATAACTTTAATGGATATTATGGTATATATGATGTAAATGAAGAGAAACCAGTTATTCCACCAGCATGTGAAAGCGTATACGCTATAACAAAATCTGGAGAGACAATTTACTATTTTGACTATAATGGAGTAACATTTGATTTAAAACAATATTTATTAGATAATAATCTAGCAAACGTTAAACCAGAAGAAGAAAAAACAGTTGAAAATACAGAAATGCCAGATGCAACAAATACAACAAATGAACAACCAGCTGAATAAAATTAAATAAATGAATAAAAGAGATTTCTATAAATATAATTTATAGAAATCTTTTTTTATTTGGGGGGTTAGTTTATGAAAATTATTTTAAAAGAACTTTTAATATCTATTGCTTTAACATTATTACTGTTTTTTATTCTTTCAGTCGTTTTAAGTACAACAAATTTAAGTGATAGTTTGATGGATACATTTATAATAGGAATTGTAAGCTTTAGTTTATTTGTTTCAGGATTTAGATTTGCAAAAAGTAAAAAAGAAAAAGGTATAGTATATGGTAGTGTACTAGGTCTAATTTATATGGTAATTTTATATATAATTTCAAGTTTATGTAACATGGATTTTTCACTTTCATTTAATTCTATAATTATGATTATTCTTGGAATAATTGCAGGAGGAATAGGGGGAATTTTAGGAGTTAATTTTTTAAAATAATTAATTAAAAATTATTGATATTTTTTATCTTTTAATATACAATTTTAAAGAATAGTTTTATATACAATAATGTTTACATAAAGTACGAAGGAGGACATATGGTTACTTATGATGATGTTGTAAATAACATTGAAGTTAGAGAATTAATTAAAAATGCTCAAAAACAACTAGATGTACTTGGATACACTGAACATTCAGCTAGACACGTATCATTAGTTGCAGAAAGAGCAGCAGATATTCTTAAAACTTTAGGTTATGATGAGCATAGAGTAGAACTAGCAAGAATAGCCGGATATATGCATGATATAGGAAATTCTGTTAATAGAGTTGATCATGCTCATACAGGTGCAATACTTGCATATAATATTTTGAAAGATATGGAGATGGAAGCTTCGGATAGAACTGAAATCATGATGGCTATTGGAAATCACGATGAGTCAACAGGGACACCTGTAAGTGATATTTCTGCAGCATTAATCCTTGCAGATAAATCTGATGCCCATAGAAGTAGAGTATCTAAAAAAGATAGAAGTTTATTTGATAAACATGATGAAGTAAATTATGCTGTTACGCATTCTGAATTAAAAATAGATACAGAGGAAAGAAAAGTTACTTTGAATCTAAAAATTGATACAAAAATTTGCCCAGTTATTGATTATTTTGAAATATTTATGGACAGAACTCAAATGAGTAAAAAGGCAGCAAAATATTTAGGATTATGGTTTGAACTTGTAATCAATGATACAAACTTATTATAGGAGGTAATTATTTTGGAAAAGAAGTTAAATGTAGTTAGAACTATAGCTGTATTATTAGTAATTGTTTTAGTATGTGTAATAGCATTTGCTGGAATAAATGCTAGATTATTAGGCGTATGGGTTAATAAAGTAGCTGATTATAGCTATGGAATGGAATTCGATGGATATAGAGAATTTCGTTTTGTTCTTGATGAATCTCAAGAAGAAAAAGATGTTTATGTCGATGATAACGGTAAGTATATGGGAGATCCAAACGATGGAACAGAAACAAGTGTTACATCTACAACAGTTACTGAAGTTGTTGAAGACGAGAAACCAGAGTTAGCTTTACCAGAAGTTAAAGATGATAAAGCTAAAGAAGATGTTGATCCAGCTGTAAAAACAGCTAGAGAAAACACTGGGTATGCTTTAGAAAAAAGAGTTATTAAAGTTAATGAAGACTCTTCAATAACAAAAGAAAATTTTGATAAAACAAAAAGAATTATTCAAGAAAGATTAGAAACAATTCCAAATTATGAATATAACATAAGAATGGATAACATTACTGGAGAAATGGTTATTGAACTTCCAGATAATGAAAATATTGAACTAGAACAATCTTTAATTTTAACAAAAGGATTACTTGAAGTTATAGATCATCAAACTGGTGTTGTTTTATTAGATAATTCATATATTGAAGAAGTATCAGTAATATCTTCAGAAACAGAAGATTTATCTGGTGTACAAGTTTATATGAATATTAAGCTTAATGAAGAAGGTACAAAAATATTAAAAGATGTTAGTAATAAATATGTAGCAACAGTAGATGGCGCTGGACAAGAAAATATTAAATATATATCAGTTAGATTAGATGGACAAAATTTAATATCAACATATTTTGGAGAAGAAATTGTTAATGGAGAACTTAATGTTCCAATGGGAGAACCAGCAACAGAAGAAGCTACTTATAACAATATAGTTAATCAATTAACAAGATTAAATTCAATTATTAATGGAGAAAGATTACCATTAACATATTTATTACATCAAGATAGTTTCGTTAATTCATCAATTACAGATGAAGTATTAGTTATTGTTAAAGTTATATTGACGGTAGCAATTGTAGTTGCTTCAATTGTCATGATTGTTAAACATAAATTAAAAGGATTTATTTTATCAATTGTATCACTTGGATTTGTAGCAGTAATGGATTTAGTAATAAGATACATGAATATAACAGTTACAATTAATTCAGCAATTGCTACTATAGCACTAATTGTAATGAACTACGTATATATGTTTAAAATTTTAGCTGGATATAAAGATAATACACTTACAAAAGTTGTTTATAAAGATGTAAGCAAACATTATTATCTAACAATAGTTCCAGTAATTATACTTGCAATAATATTTACATTTATGAGTGGTGTAGTAATTAACAGTATAGGAGTTGTTTTATTCTGGGGATTATTAGTACAAGCTTTATATAATGCATTGGTGATTCGTGCATTTAATGTAATTTAATGGTAAGGAGAAAAAGAATAATGGAATTAAAAGGAAATAAAAAGATATTATTATTAGGTATGGTTCTTTTAATTGTTGCAGGTATTATTGTTGTTGCGTTAAAAGGATTTAAAGTATCTTTAATATTACAAAAACATGAATCAATTAGTTTGATAATTGGAAAAGAAGTAGTTTTAGATGATATTGAAAAAATATGTAAAGATGCTTTTGGAAATAAAAAATTTGTTGTTAAAACTGTAGATAGATTTAGTGATGCTATAAATATTAGAGTTGAATCAATTACTAATGAAGAGAAAGACAAAATTGCTAAATCATTAAATGAAAAATATGGAACTACATTTACTGGTACAGGAATTTCAGTTCACTCAAATTCTAATGTTAGAATGAGAGATATAATTAAACCATATGTAAAACCATTCATAATAGCTGCTGTATTAATAGTTGCTTATTTAGTTGTAAGATTTAGAAAAATGAATGCGTGGAAAGTTTTAGGAAATGCTGCAGCTTTAATTCTTTTAACAGAAGCAGTAATTGCAAGCATTATTTCAATTACAAGAATTCCACTTTCAGCTACTATAATAAACCTAATGGTATTAGTAGCGGTTGCTGAATTAGTAGTATATATAGGAAAATTAGAAAATAAATATTCTGAAATGGTATAAAAAATAAATATTTTGTAAACTACTTGATTTTTATAAAATAATGTAGTACAATTATAATGCTGTAAAGCTACCATATACTTAGTTTAAAGGAAAACCTACTTTATTCTCGGTTTATGGCAAATTAAAATAATTATGGGAGGTATATTAACATGACTAAAGAGAGAAAACAAGAAATCATTAACACTCATAAAAGAGAAGAAAATGATACAGGTTCTCCAGAAGTTCAAATTGCTCTTTTAACAGAGAGAATTACAGAACTTACAGAACATTTAAAAGTTCACCAAAAAGATAATCACTCAAGAAGAGGATTATTAAAAATGATTGGTAAAAGAAGAAACTTATTAAACTACTTAGCAGAAAAAGATGTTAATAGATATAGAGAAATAGTTAAAAAGTTATCTTTAAGAAAATAATTATTAAGAGCTTACATTTTGTAAGCTCTTTTTCATTATATAAAAGAAAGCACTACCGAAATGAATTCCGGTAGTGTTTCTTGTTTTGGTTATTCACAATCGATCTGAACGAGGACACCATCAGCATACTCGAGAGTTGCGTTAAGCGAGATAGTAGAACCATTTTCATACTGGTCAAGTCTAACTATGACTGCTTCAACACCATTATAAGAAATGGTGATGTGGTAATCATAGTGTCCGTGCTCATTGGCAAGAGCCATATAATAAGCATAAGCTTCGAGTTTGTCGAAAGCAAGACAAATATTAGCTTGAGCCAAGTAGTTTTCTTCAGGGAAGAATGTTCCTTCTTCGCAAGCAATCACAGTAGCTTCGATGGTCTTTTCCTCATAAGAATATTCTGCGCAAGCAGTTAGCATAAGAGCTGCGATGAGAGCCAAAATAATAATCATTGTAGTATTCCGCATGTTGTTTCCTCCAGTCTAATGTTTTGGAGGTATTACCCTCTAAAATTTTATTTCAATATGAAACGTAAATTTGCAGGGTAAATGTAAATACAAAGATTTACATAATAATTATATCATATTTTTGAAACAAAATAAAAAAACGTAGCAGTTATAAGAAAAAAGGTGAATTATAATGTACATAAATAATTTCTTTCTATTGCAATTTTTTTTTAGTTATAGTAAAATGATAAAGGATATTTATTTGGATAGTAGCTTGTACAATGTATTTAGTTATTTAAGTATATTGTAGAGGTTACATTTCAAATAAATACATCAAAAATTTAAGGAGGAATGTAAAAATGTTTAAAACTTATAGTATGGATTTAGCAGGAAGAACTCTTACTATAGAAACAGGAAAAATGGCAGGACTTGCCAATGGTAGCGTTTTAGTTAAATACGGAGAAACAACAGTATTGGTTAACGTTACAGCATCAAAAGAACCAAAAGATGGAATTGATTTCTTTCCACTTTCAGTAGAGTATAGTGAAAGACTATATGCAGTTGGAAAAATTCCAGGTGGTTACACAAAAAGAGAAGGAAAACCTTCAGATAAAGCAATCTTAACATCACGTGCAATTGATAGACCTTTAAGACCTTTATTCCCAAAAGATTTAAGAAATGACGTAGTAGTTGATTGTTTAGTATTATCAGTAGAACAAGATTGTTCACCAGAAGTATGTGCAATGATTGGTGCATCTGCTGTACTTTCAATTTCAGATATTCCATTTGGTGGACCTACAGCAGCTGTATCAGTAGGATTTATTGATGGACAAGTTATCATCAATCCAACAGAAGCTCAAAGAGAAGTATCAAGATTAAACTTAACTTTAGCTGGAACAGCTGATAAAATAGCAATGATTGAAGCTGGTGCTTATGAGTTAACAAATGAAGAAATGTTAACAGCAATTAAAACAGCTCATGTTGAAATCAAAAAAGTTTGTGAATTCATTCAAACAATGAAAGATGAAATTGGAAAACCAAAATTTGAATACAAATCATTTGCAGTTAATGAAGAAATCTATGATGTTATAGCTGCAGAATTTGGTGAAAGAATGAAACAAGATGTTCAAACACCAGATAAACCAGAAAGAGACATTAAAATTGATAAATTAGCTGAAGATGTTAAAGCTTGGTATGTAGAAAAATTTGGTGAAGAAAAAGCTGAAGAAGATAAAGCTAACATTGGAGAAGCTTTATATAAACTTCAAAAGAAAACAGTTAGAAAACTTATCTTAGAAGAAGGTAAGAGAGTTGATGGTAGAGGAATCTATGATATTAGACCTTTATCATGTGAAGTTGGATTAATTCCAAGAGTTCATGGAAGTGGATTATTTAATAGAGGTAGAACACAAGTTATGTCTATCGCAACACTTGGAATGAAATCTGAAGAACAAATGTTAGATGGATTAGATTCAGAAGAATCAAAAAGATATATGCATCAATATAATTTCCCTGGATATTCAGTAGGTGAAGCAAAAGCTTCTCGTGGACCGGGAAGAAGAGAAATAGGACACGGAGCATTAGCTGAAAAAGCTTTAGTTCCAGTTCTTCCAAGTGTTGAAGAATTCCCATATGCAATTAGAGTTGTATCTGAAATTCTTTCTTCAAATGGATCTACTTCTCAAGGAAGTATTTGTGCATCTACACTTGCATTAATGGATGCTGGTGTTCCTATTAAGAAACCAGTTGCTGGTATTTCAACAGGATTAATTACTGATGAAAATGATCCTTCAAGATATGTTGTTATAACAGATATTCAAGGAATCGAAGATTTCTTTGGAGATATGGACTTTAAAGTTGGTGGAACAAGAGATGGTATTACAGCAATCCAAGTTGACATCAAAGTTGATGGATTAAGCTATGAAATAATTGCAGAAGCATTTGATAGAACAGCAAAAGCTAGACAATATATTTTAGATGAAATAATGGCTCCACAAATTGCAGAACCAAGAAAAGAAATTTCTAAATATGCTCCAAAAATTATTAGCTTAAAAATTAATCCAGATAAAATCAAAGATGTTATTGGATCTGGTGGAAAAGTTATTAATAAAATCATCGAAGAAACAGGTGTTAAAATTGATATCGAAGAAGATGGATCAGTATTTATTTATTCTGATGATATTGATGGAGCTAGAAAAGCACAAAGAATTATTGAAGAAATTACAAGAGAAATTGAACTTGGTGGGATTTATACAGGTAAAGTTTCTAGAATAGCAACATTTGGTGCATTTGTTGATTTAGGTGGAGGAAAAGAAGGATTACTTCATATTTCTAAAATCGCTAAAGAAAGAATCAATAAAGTAGAAGATGTATTAAAATTAAATGATGAAGTTACTGTTAAAGTTTACGAGATTGATGATCAAGGAAGAATTAACTTAACAAGAAAAGATTTATATACAGATTCAGAAGAAAATAATAACTAATTATATTAAAGAAAGAGTAGCAAAATAAGCTACTCTTTTTTGTTTGTAAACTTTTTAAAAAATGGACATAAAATAATAATAATAAATTATTAATTTTTCTTTAAAATTTATTGGCAAAAATTGAAAAAATATTTACTATATGATAAAATACAATATGATAAATAGTATAACCTTGAAACAGGCTATACTTAGCTTAAAATGCGCAAAAAACCATAAAAAATGTAAAAAAATGTCAAAATTATTGGAAATAACTTGAAATGGGTTTCCATAAATGGTATAATAGAGAATGGTATAGCGCGAAAAGAGCTATAAAAACACATGAAAAGAGGGTAAATTAATGGAATATTTGTATCTTTTACAACAAGCATTGATATGGATAATTACTATTTATTGGGCTTACCAAATAGTTGTTAGTTTTTGTTCATTAATCAAATTAAAAGACAAAAAGCTATTAATCGAAAAAGAACATAAATTTATGGCAGTTGTGCCAGCTCACAATGAAGAAACTGTTATTAGAAATCTTGTAGAAAGTTTAGTTGCTCAAGAGTATCCAAAAGAATTATATGATATTTATGTTATTGCGGATAACTGTACAGATGCTACAGCAGAAATTGCTAAAGAAGCAGGTGCTAAAGTTTTAAAAAGATTTGATGAAGCTAATAAAACAAAAGGTCACGCATTAAATTGGTTTATTAAACAAAAAATTGAAGAAAATGCTGATTATGATGCAATGTGCGTTTTTGATGCTGATAATATAGTTGATAAAAACTTCTTAAAAAATATGAATAAAAAACTTTGCCAAGGTGAAGAAGTAGTTCAAGGATATAGAGATATTAAGAATCCAACAGATTCATGGATCGCTTCAGGATATGCAATTTTCTATTGGATGATGCATAGATTTTACCATTTAGCTAGATATAACTTAGGGTTATCACCATTATTAAATGGTACAGGATTTATGGTTAAATTTGACTTATTAAAACCACATGGATGGCAAACAATTACATTAACAGAAGACATTGAATATTCATTAATTAATATAGCTCAAGGAAGAAAACTAGGTTGGGCTGTTGACGCTATCGTTTATGACGAACAACCAGTTACTTTCAAAGCAAGTTGGTCTCAACGTTCTAGATGGACTGTAGGACATTTACAATGTATGAAAGAATACACTAAAGATTTAATCAAAGGTGTAAAAGATCATAAAACATTGATGAACTTTGACGGAGCATTATATTTATTTGGTATTCCAATGATGATTCTTACATTTGCATTATTAGGAGTAAATACATTACTTTACTTAGGTGCAGAAATGACATTTGCAGATTTACTTGGTAACTACGCTAGATACTTAATTGCAACATTTATATTACCAATTTTAACTGGTGTTGGAATTATGGCTTTAGAGAAAAAACCAATTAAACCAATGTTAACAGGAATTTTAATGTATCCAGTATTTATGGGATCATGGATTGTAATTAATATTAAATGTTTAATTAAACCAAATACAAAATGGGAAAAAATTGAACACGTTAGAGATATTAATATTAAAGAAGTATCAACTAACTAATTAGAATAAAAATAATAATAAAAATGAAGGGTAGAAAGTTTAAATTTCTACCCTTTTTTACTTGTAAAAAAAAGAAAAAAATGATAGTATATGACTAGATAATTTTAATGGGGCTATTGCGCCCAAAATAAACTTCAAAAGGGGTATACAATATGGATATAGAAAAAGAGTTACAAGAAGTTATTAATAAAAAGAATATATTTAAAGATGAGCCAATGTCTAAACATACTTCATTTAAAATTGGTGGAAATGCAGATTATTTTATAAAAATTACTTCAATAGAAGAGTTAAAAGATTTATTTAAAATATCTAAAAAACACAATATGCCAATTACACTTGTTGGTAATGGTACAAATCTTTTAGTAAAAGATGGTGGTATCAGAGGATTTGTTATTAAAATTGATATGAACAATTTTAAAATCAAAAGAACAACAAAGTATGTTGAAATTACAGTAGAATCAGGAATGACATTAGCTGCTCTTGCTAATGTTGCTTTAAAAGAAGAAATTACAGGGTTAGAATTTTTATCTGGAATACCTGGTACTATAGGTGGAGCACTTCGTATGAATGCTGGAGCTTATGGCGGAGAAATGAAAGATATCGTTGTTAAGACAAGATATATGACATATGATGGAAAAGTTAAAACAATGACTTTACCAGAACATAGATTTGAATATAGAAACAGTGTATTTTCAAAAATGAATGTTATTATTTTAGATACGACAATAAGACTTTCAAAAGGAAATAAAAAAGAAATAGATGCTAAAATGAAAGAATTTGCAGCATCAAGAAAAGAAAAACAACCACTAGAATATCCAAATGCTGGAAGTACATTTAAAAGAAAAGAAGGTGTGATTACAGCTCAATTAATAGATCAAGCTGGTTTAAAAGGATATAGTGTTGGAGATGCGGAAGTATCAACAAAACATGCTGGTTTTATAATTAATAAAGGTAAAGCTACAGCAAAAGATGTGTTAGATTTAGTAGAACATATTAAGGAAACTATTAGAGAAAAAAACAATCTAGATATTGAACTAGAAATTATTGTATTAGGAGAAGAAAAATAATGAAATCTTTTATGGAATGGTTTAAAGCAAGTACAAAAGTTAAAAGATGGATACTTTTAATATTAGTTGGTGTTGCTTTAACATGTTATGCATTTACAAAAATACTAGTATCAGAAGAAATTACATTCTTCGAACTTGGAAAAACAATATTGATATTTGTTCTAGGTTTTATGGCTATAGTAATAAGTGTTGTATTCATACAAAAAAGAAGCTTAGAAATTATAATTGAAGCTAATAATACTAGTACAGAAAAAGGAAAACAAGCACAATTAAATATTAAATCATTAATATTTAATAAAAAAGTATATGAAGAAGGACCAAAAGTAGTAGTAATTGGTGGTGGAACAGGATTAAACATTGTATTAGAGGGATTTAAAAAATATACAAATAACATTACAGCAATAGTAACAATGTCTGATTATGGAAATGTTCCAACTGCATCAAGAAAAGCTTTAGATACTTTACCACTTAAAGATATTAAAGATAGTATTATAGCTATGTCTGACAAAGAAGATATTATGAGAAAGCTTATGTATTTTAATTTCCAAAACGAGAGATTAAGAGGATTAAATTTTGGTGATATCTATTTAACGGCTATGAATGAAATATATAACAATATTTCAGAAGCTATTTTAAAAAGTACAGAGGTATTAAATATTACAGGTAGAGTTATGCCAGTAACATTAGATGAGCTTACTATTTGTGCTGAACTTTCAGATGGAACAACAGTTAAACAAAAAGATAGAATTCCACAAATTGTTGCAGAAAAAGTTGAATCAATTAATAGAGTATATATTTCGCCATCAAATTGTAGACCATCACCAGGTGTGTTAGATGCAATTGAAGATGCCGATGTTATTATAATTGGACCAGGAAGTTTATATACAAATGTTTTACCAAATCTTTTAGTTAAGAACGTATCAAGAGCTATTAGAGATAGTAAAGCAATGAAATTCTATATTTCAAATATAATGACTGAACCAGGACAAACTGATAATTATACATTATCAGATCATTTAAAAGCAATTAACGAACATGTTGGAACAGATATAATTGATTATTGCTTAGCTGATACAGGAGAAGTTGTTCCTGAATATATTAGAAAATATAATAAAGATGGTTCTGATTTAGTTGAAATTGATAGCAAGAAAATCAATGAATATAATGTTAGAGTTATTCAAAGAAATATGTCTTGTATCAAAAATGAGAGAATTAGACATAAATCTGATGTTATAGCATCAACAATCATAGAAATGATTTGTAATGATCTTAAATTCCATGATATGCAAAACAATACAGAATACTTATTATTACAATCTGTATTAAAAGATCAAAAGAAATTGATTTTAAAAGAAGAAAAACGTAAAAAGAAATTACTAGAATCTGGCAAATTACCAAAAAAAGAAACAGATATAAAGAGAAATAGTAAATTTAAAGAGAAATACAGAGATAGAGTTGAATCAATTCAAAACACTGAAGCAAAGATAAAAGAAAATAGAAGAATTGCAGAAGAAATTGAAAAGATGGAAAAGGCAAAAATGGCTGCTTCATCAAAAAGAAAAGATGCTCCAAGAACAGCAAGACAAGAAATGCCTAAAGCTCCAAAAAGAAGAAAATAAAAAGGAAGAATACAAATGAAAATTAGTAAGAAAAAAATTGAGTTAAAAGATAGTTTAGAAAAAGAATGGATAATAACAAATGGTCTTGGTGGTTTTTGTTCAAGCACTGTTGTTGGCGCTAATACAAGAAGATACCATGGATTATTAATAGCACCATTAATTCCACCAGCACAAAGACATTTATTGTTATCAAAATTAGATGAAAGTATTATTGTAGATAATCAAAAATATGATTTGTTTACTAACATATGCGCTCAATATATATCAGATGGTTATAAATGTTTAGAATCATTTGAAAAAGAATACTTACCAGAATTTACATTTAAAGTAGACGATATTAAAGTTGTTAAAACTATATCAATGGTATATGGTCGTAACACTGTTGTAGTTCAATATAAAATTAAAAATGGAAAAAAAGATGCAAAACTTGTTTTAGCACCAGTTGTTAATTTTAGAGATTTCCATCATATGACTACAAATCATAATTTTGATATCAAACAAAGACAAGACTATAAAAATAAGATTAGAATAGAAATTGATGGAAATGCAAGTACACCACTTTATATCTATTTAAATGATGGTGACTATTTCATGCATGAAAATGATACATTTAAAAATATGTATTATCTAAAAGAAGAAGAAAGAGGTTTTTATCCAGAGGAAGATTTAGCTGTACCAGGTAGATATGAAGTTTATCTAAAAGCTAAAGAATCAAAAGAAATAACGTTTGTTGCTTCTTTAGAAGATAATACAGAACAAATTGATGCTGAAAAAGTATTTGAAACAGAAATAAAAAGAATGCAAACTGTTATAGATGAAAGTGAGTTATTAATAAAAAAATCTAAACTGACAAAACAAGATAAAGAATATAATGATTTAGTAAAAGACTTACTAATAGCAGCAGATTCTTTTGTAATAAAAAGACCAACATTTGGAACACATTCTATAATAGCTGGTTTTCCATGGTTTTTAGATTGGGGTAGAGATACATTAATTGCTTTTGAAGGATTATTATTAATAACAAAAAGATTTGATTTGGCAAGAGAAATATTATTAACATTTACAAGAGATATTAAATTTGGATTAGTTCCAAATGGATACTCAGGATTTGATAATAGACCTTTATATAATAGTGCTGATGCATCACTTTTATTATTTGATCAAGTTAATAAATTCTTACAATACACTAAAGATTATGATTTTGTAAAAGAGAATTTATATGAAAAATTAAAAGATATAATAGCTAATTATCAAAAAGGAATAGATTTAGATAATAATAACATTTATATAGATGAAGATGGATTATTATCTTCTGGTACAGAAACAACTCAAAATACATGGATGGATGCTAAAATTGGAAACTATGCGGTTACTCCAAGAAATGGAAAAGTTGTTGAATTAAATGCACTTTGGTATAACGCATTAAAAACAGTTGAAAATTTAGCAAATAGATTTGAAACAAAAGAAGTTGCAGATGTTTATAGAAAACAAGCAATGAAACATCAAAAGGTTTTTGAAGAAAAATTCTTTAATAAAAAGAAAAAATCACTATATGATGTACTAGGTGATGATAAAATAAGACCTAATCAATTGTTTAGTTTATCAACAACATATCCAGTAATTAAACCATCATCAGAAATTGGTAAAACAATATTTAAGACTGTGACAAGTAAATTATTAACTAAATATGGACTTCGTACTTTAGCAAAGGGTGAAGACGGATATATACCATTTTATGAAGGTGATCCAGTTAAAAGAGATATGGCATATCATCAAGGTATAGTATGGGTATGGTTGATTGGTTTATATGCTGATGCATTAAAAAATATTATAGACGATGAAAAGGATAGACTAGAAAAAGAAAAATTAAAAGTAGAATATGAAAAATTAGTTAAAAATGTGTTTACTACTTTTAAAGCAGAAGTTAATAGTCCAGAAGGGCTTGGAACAATTTCGGAAGTATATGATTCTCAAGCACCATTTGAGCCAGGTGGAACTTTTTCACAAGGTTGGAGTGTATCAGAAGTATTAAAAATTGTTTCAAAATTAAAATAATGAATATATGTGCCCAAATATAACGTTTGGGCATTTTTATTTTTAAGGAGACTAATAATGATTGAAATTAAAAACGTAAGTAAAGCTTATTCAAAAGACAAAAAAGCAATAGATTCGTTAGATTTAAAAATTAATGATGGAGAAATATTTGGTTTTTTAGGTCCAAATGGAGCAGGAAAAACAACAACAATAAAAATGATAACAGGTATTGTTGATATTGATGAAGGAGATATCTTAATAGATGGAACTAGCATAACAGATAATCCAATGGAAGCTAAAAAGAATTTTGGCTTTGTTCCTGATTCACCAGATTTATTTTTAAAATTAAAAGGTATTGAGTATCTAAATTTCTTAGGAGATGTTTTTAAATTATCTAAAAATGCACGAAAATCAAAAATAGAAGACTTAGCAAAAAGATTTGATATATTTGATGCATTGAACGATAAAATTGAAAGTTATTCGCATGGAATGAGACAAAAACTAATTGTAATTGGTGCATTAATGCATGAACCTAAAAATTGGATATTAGATGAACCAATGACTGGATTAGATCCAAAATCATCACATGACTTAAAGGAACTCATGAAAGAACACGCAAAAAATGGAAATACTGTTTTCTTTTCTACACACGTTCTTGAAGTTGCTGAAAAACTATGTGATAGAGTTGCTATAATTAATAAAGGAAAGCTTGTATTTGTTGGAACTCTTGATCAAATTAAGAAAGAATTTAAAGACGGAACTTTAGAAGAGTTATTCTTAGAAATTACAGAATAAAGGAATTTTAAACTATGAAAGATGTATTTTTACTTACTAAAGTATTAATGAAAAGTTCCAAAGCTCAAAATGATAGTAAAGGAAGTAAATTTAAAAAGTATTTTTTGATATTATTTGCTTTTGCATATTTAATGGGATTTATGGGATATACAAGTTATGAAACAATTAATGCTTTAGTAACATTTAAAATTGAATATTTGTTTATAAAATTAATGCTTATGGGAATGTTTACATTTTTTATAATGCAAACAATAATTGCCAGTTTAAATGTACTATTCTTTTCAAAAGATATAGAAACACTATTGCCACTTCCAATTAAACCCAATAAAATTGTAATGGCAAAAATGAACACATTAATTATTTCTGAGTATTTAACAGGATTAATGATTCTAGCTCCTGCACTTGTTGTATATGGATATACATTAAAGTTGGGAATTAGTTATTATATATTAGCAATTTGTGCATTCTTATTGCTTCCAATTATACCAGTAATAATAATGTCATTTGTTGTATCTGCAATAATGAAGATGACTAATATCATAAGAAATAAAAATATTGTACAATATTTAAGTATATTATTAACATTGATTTTAGTTTTTGCAATTGAAATGCTTAGTGGTTCGACAAATGAAAATGTTAGTAGTCAAGATATTGCAAATAGTGTTACAAGTATAAATTCAGTGTTTAATGAATATTCAGTACTTTATATACCAGTTAAACCAATTTATGAAATGATAATTAATCATAATAATATAAACGGTATATATAATTTAGGTATGATAACGCTCGTATCAAGTGTTATATATTTGATTGGCTCTAATATTATTTCAAATATTTATTTAAAAGTTGTAACTTCTTTAAATAAAACTTCAAAGAAGAAAAAGTCTGGAGCCATAGAATATAAAAAAGATACTGTAAGAAAGACATTTTTAAAAAGAGATTTTAAAATTATATATAGAAATCCAAACTTTTTATTACAATGTTTAATAATGCCATTTTTAATGACAAGCGTTATCGCTAGTTCTGTTGCAATGAGCATAAAAGATATTCCACTTCAAGATATTGAATTTATAAAAGGATATATTAATGAAGGATACCCTTTAGCTATAATGATTGGAATCATAGGGGTGTTATATACATTTAATTTTATTTCTATTACAGCGTATTCAAGAGATGGACAAAATGCAAAAGTTTTAAAATATTTACCGGTAAGCTTTGATAAACAAATTAAGTATAAAACATTACTTGGTTTCTATATTAATTTAGTTTTAATGATTATTGTTTTAATAGGAATAAAAATATTAGTGCCAACATTGTCTATAGTAAATCTATTAATATTGGCTTTTATAGGTACACTTATTAATATATTCAATAATTATTTAGGTATTCTATTAGATTTGAAAAATCCTAAGTTAAATTGGACTAGTGAACAAGCGGTTGTTAAACAAAATTTAAATATGTTTGTTCAAATGGGATTATTATCAATTCAAATAGGCGCGATTATTTATTTAGGTTATAAATTGCAAAATTTAAATAAAATTGCTATAATCGTTACTATAACATATATAGCACTATTGTTATTATTGAAAGTATATATTAAAAATAACGCAAAAAAATTATATTCAAGAATAGATTAGAAGGAGAAATTTGTGGAATCAATAAAACCTTTTTATAAAATACTTAATGAAATTTGTAAAGAAAAACAAATAGAGCAAAAAGAGATATCATATGGTTGGATAAGAGAACTTCGAAAAGGTGAAGAAGCTCATTATATAATGAGATATCAATTTGATTTAAACAGTGAGATTGCTTATAATATTGCTGGAGATAAATTTGCAACATATGAAGTTTTAAAATCAAATAATATTCCAACAATAGAACATAGAATGATATTTAGTCCAGAAACAAGAAGTGGCTATTATGAAAATAAATTTATAGAAGAAGCTAAAGATTTGTTATTAAAAAACAATAATAAAGTTGTTATTAAAGCTAATAATTCTTGTCAAGGAAAAGATGTGTTTGTTTGTACAAATCAATATGAAATAGAGAGTACAGTAACTAGACTTTTTGAAGAAAAGAATGATACATTAAGTGCTTGTCCATATCTTGATATTGATTTTGAATATAGGGTAGTATATTTAGATGGAAACATTTTATTTGTATATAAGAAAAGAAAACCATATGTAACAGGAGATGGAGTAAATACAATTAAAAGGTTAATAGATTTAAAATTTAAAGATATGATTAAAGTAGATGTGAGCAAATCAGTTGATTTAGATTTAATTCCACAAAATGGAGAAGATGTAACAATTTCATGGAAACACAATTTAAACAATGGTGCTGAACCTATTATGATTGACGATTCTGATGAATTTTTACATGAGGTTAAAGAAGTTGCTAAAAAGGCAGGTAATGCTGTTAATATAAAATTTGCAACGATAGATGTAGCTGTTACATCGGATAAGAAAGTATTAGTGATGGAAATTAACGCTAGTGTGTGTATGAACAAGTTTTCAGAAATAGTTCCTGGTGGATATGAAATTGCTAAAAACATATATGCAAAAGCTGTAGATAAGATGTTTGAATAATAAACAATAAAAGGGGCTAGTTTATTGAATAATAAGCTAGTTTCTTTTTATTTTTTGTCTTAAATGCCTTGACAGTTTACAATAATACATATAAAATAATAGCGTAGCAAAAAATACAATATAAATTATATAAATACTACTTACGTGAATTTATGAAATAATTTTGTTGTACATTGAAAATTTAATAGAAAGAGGTAAATGTAATTATGGAAACAATTTTAATTATCGTTGCCACTGTTCTAATCTCAGCTGTAATTTTTATACCTGTTGGGGTATTAATAAGAAAAAGAATTGCAGAGTCTAAAATTCAAAGTGCAGAAAGTGAAGCTAAAAGATTAATCGAAAACGTAAAGATAGAAGCCGAAAGTTTGAAAAAAGAAGAATTGATTAAAGCTAAAGAAGAAGTACTAAAAATAAGAAATGATTTAGATCAAGAGATTAAAGAGAGAAGAGGCGACGTTCAAGCGCAAGAAAGAAGATTGATTCAAAAAGAAGAGAATTTAGAAAAGAAAGTTGCATTATTTGACAGCAAAGAAAAAGAATTAGAAAGAAAATTTGCTGATAATGAAGCTAAAAAACAAGAGCTTGAAAAATTATATAGCCAAGAGTTAGAAGAATTACAAAGAATTTCTGGTTTAACACAAGAACAAGCAAAACAACATTTGCTTGATGAATTAAACAAAGAAATCACTCAAGAAAAGGCTGCAATGATTAAAGATTTAGAAGCTAAAGCGAAAGAAGATGCAGTTAAAAACGCAAGGGAAATCGTAAGCTTTGCAATCCAAAAATGTGCTGCTGATCATACATCAGAAACAACAGTATCAGTTGTTTCACTTCCAAACGATGAA
The DNA here is from genome assembly GCA_017517685.1 of Clostridia bacterium. Taxonomy (GTDB): domain Bacteria; phylum Bacillota; class Clostridia; order TANB77; family CAG-508; genus Scatovivens. The sequence goes on along the minus strand of JAFWYK010000012.1, from coordinate 37,828 downwards.
ATGAAAGGAAGAATTATTGGTAGAGAAGGTAGAAACATTAAAACTCTAGAAACTTTAACTGGTATCGATTTGATTATCGATGATACACCAGAAGCTGTAATTATCTCTGGTTTTGACCCATTAAGAAGAGAAGTAGCAAGACTTGCTATTGAAAAATTAATTGATGATGGAAGAATTCATCCAGCAAAAATTGAAGAAATGGTTGAAAAGGCTAAAGAAGAAGTTGCTGCTATTATTAAAGAAGAAGGAGAAAGAGCTGCTCTTGAAACAGGAGTAAACAATCTTCATCCAGACATAATTAAATTAATTGGTAAATTAAAATACAGAACAAGTTATGGACAAAATGTATTAAATCACTCAATCGAAGTTTCTAACTTAGCTAGAATAATGGCTGAAGAATTAGGAATTAATTCAAAGATTGCAAGACGTGCTGGATTGTTACATGACTTAGGAAAAGCATTAGACCATGATATGGAAGGAACACACGTTGAACTTGGAGTTGAAGTTCTTAAAAAATATAAAGAGAATGATACAATTATCAATGCTGTTGAAGCTCATCATGGTGACGTAGAACCTCTAACATTAGAAGCAATCTTAGTACAAGCTGCTGATGCTATCTCAGCTTCAAGACCTGGAGCAAGAAGAGAAACATTAGAAACTTATATCAAGAGATTAGAGAAACTTGAAGAAATTGCAAATTCATTTGAAGGTGTTGAAAAATCATTTGCAATTCAAGCTGGACGTGAAGTTAGACTTATTGTAAAACCAGAAAAAGTATCTGACGCTGATATGGTTATTATGGCAAGAGATGTTGCTAAGAAAGTAGAAAATGAAATGGAATATCCAGGACAAATCAAAGTTAATGTTATCAGGGAATCTAGAGTAATTGATTATGCTAAATAAAAAAAGAAGACAGATAAATTTTTTATCTGTCTTTTTTGTTTGAAAGTATTGACATTCTAAGGTTTAGAACATATAATACAGCTAGAAAAGCGCAAAATGGAGGATCAAAAGATATAATGGCTAACAAAAAATTATACTACTTTAATAGCAAATATGAAAATATATCTGATGAAGAACTAATTGGGCAAATCCGATTAGGAGATTCTGGAGCGCAAAATTATTTATTAGAGAAGTATAAAAATCTTGTATATATGAAAGCCAATAGATTTTTCTTAATTGGTGGTGAAGATGATGACATACTTCAAGAAGGTATGATTGGTCTATTTAAAGCAATTCAATCATTTGATAAAGATAAAAATAATTCTTTTAAAACATTTGCAAATTTATGCGTTGAAAGACAATTGATTTCTGCAATTAAAACTTCAAATAGACAAAAACATATACCACTAAATTCATCTTTTTCTTTAAATACTTCTGCTTATGATGAAAATGATGATACAACAGTAATGGAAGTATTAGATACAAATTTTGTTGAAGATCCTTTAGATACAATTACTAAAAGAGAATATTTTGAATCTATTGAAACTAAAATAGGACAAACATTAAGTAAATTTGAAAAACAAGTATTAGATAGGTATGTTCAAGGTGAAAGCTATGTAGATATAGCACAAAAATTAGATTCACCTGTAAAGTCTATTGATAATGCTATTCAAAGAATTAGAAAAAAAGCAATAAAATGTATTGAAGATGAAGATTAATAGAAAGTATTAGTCTTCATTGTTTTGATTTTTTATAGTGCCCTCTTAGCTCAGTTGGTAGAGCACTTCCTTGGTAAGGAAGAGGTCGCCAGTTCAATTCTGGTAGTGGGCTCCATTTAATAAAACTTGCTATAGGTAAGTTTATTTTTTTGTTTTAAAATGAAAATTATTGTAAACTTCCATTGAAATTTATGTAGATTTCGTATATAATATTTAAGGTTGAATTTTTTTAAAAAATAATAATTATAAAGTATATAAAATTTGAAAGGAAATATAATATGAAGATAGGAATAGTAGGTCTTCCAAATGTTGGAAAAAGTACTTTATTTAACAGTATAACAAAAGCTGGTGCTGAATGTGCAAATTATCCTTTTTGTACAATTGAGCCAAATGTTGGTGTTGTTGCTGTACCTGATGAAAGAGTTGAAAAATTAGCAGAAATTTACAATCCTCAAAAAGTGACGAACGCTGTTGTTGAATTTGTTGATATAGCTGGACTTGTAAGAGGAGCTAGTAAAGGTGAAGGATTAGGAAATAAATTCTTATCACATATTCGTGAAGTTGATAGCATTTTACAAGTTGTAAGATGTTTTGATAATACTAATATAGTTCATGTTGATGGAAGTATTGATCCAATCAGAGATATTGAAACAATAAATCTTGAATTAATTTTTGCTGATATGGAAACAATAGAAAAGAGACTTGATAGAGCAAGAAAATTACTAAAAGCAGACAAAAAATATCAATTTGAAATTGATACATTAGAAAAAGTTAAAGAAGCATTAGATGCAGGAAAATGCGCAAGAACATTATCTTATACTGATGAAGAAAGAGATGTTTTAAGAGAGAGTTTCTTATTAACAATGAAACCAGTATTATATGTTGCAAATGTTTCAGAAAATGAAATTGAAAATCCTGATATTAATGAAAATGTAAAAAGAGTAAAAGAATATGCTCAAACAGAAAATGCGGATGTAATTCCACTATGTGTAAAAATAGAAGAAGAACTTAGTGTTTTAGACAAAGAGGATAAAGAAGAAATGCTTGGAGCACTTGGCTTAGAAGAATCAGGACTAGATAAATTAATCAAAGCAAGTTATAAACTTCTAGGATTAATGTCATTTTTAACTGCTGGCGAACCAGAAGTTAGAGCATGGACAATTAAGATTGGTACAAAAGCACCACAAGCTGCTGGTAAAATTCATTCAGATATTGAAAGAGGATTTATTAAAGCAGAAGTTATTTCTTTTGATGATTTAATGAGTGCTGGAGGATCAATGGTTCAAGCGAAGGAAAAAGGTCTAGTAAGATCAGAAGGAAAAGAATATATAATGCGTGATGGAGACATTGTTTTATTTAGATTTAATGTTTAAATATTACAATTGTGTTAAATTTTTATTTTATAGAAAAAAAGGTTGCATTATAAAAAATTTATATGTTATAATATGAACAGATGTTAAGTAATAGGGAGATGGGAAAAATGTTAAAATTAGAAGTAAAAGTTTTAGTTAGTTTAGTATTAGTAGTATTAGTTGCTATGGTAATAGGAAACGTAGTTTCTTTAGCAACAGAACCAACATTAACAATTAATACAGGAAATAATGTTGGAGTAACAATCACAGCAGGAAACACAAATGCAAATAATGCAAATACAAATGCAAATAAAGCAAATACAAACGCTGGTTCAATTTCAGCTACAGTAGGAGCTACAAATAACGCTGCAAAAAATACAAATACAAACACAAATAAAGCAGCAAATACAAATACAAATAAAACAGCTAAATTACCATATGCTGGAACAAATTCTTCAGTAGTTGTAGTTGTTATAGCATTAGCAGCATCAGCTATTTATGCTTACAAAAAAGTATCTGACTACAATATCTAATTTAAAAACTAATGATATAAATTAAAGCACACGAAAAGTGTGCTTTTTTGTTGTTTAAAAAAGTGTAAAAATATTAATAAAAGTGTTGAATTTTTAGCGAATGTTTGATATAATAAGAAAAAATTTAAAGGCGCACAAAAGATACAAGTAATTATGGGTTATTTGTATCTTTTTTATTTTATTTTTGTGAGGGATTAAAATGTTATTTTTAGAAAAAATAGAACAAAAAAGAATGTACTTAATTGCTGTGTTGATTATATGCATTTTAGTTGGTGTAGCATATGGATTAGGTTTCGCTGAAAAAGAGAAAATAGCTTCTACTTCAGTAATGCTTATAAAAAAAGATAATACACAAGACTATAATGGATTAAATGGTGGAACACTTGAACTTTCAAAAAGTTTAGTTTCAACATATGAGGAATTAATTAAAAGTGATTCTAATTTAAACGAAATTAAATCTAAGTTAAATATTAATAGTACTAACAGTCAATTAAATAAACAAATCGATGTTGAAAAAGTTGCTAATTCAGATACATTTAAAATTAAGGTAAGAAATGTAGATGAAAATATTGCATTAAGTATATCAAAAGAAATTTTGAATAATTTTTCTGAAGATTTAAAAAATGTTAATAGTTTCACAAAGATATATATAATTGATAATCCGCATATTATTGGTACAACATATAATAGTGTTGTTGTTACATATGCTATTCAAGGTTTGGTTATTTCTTTAATAATTGATACTTTATATGTTGTGGCTTTAGTTATTCTAGATAAAAATTCTAAAACAGGATTGTCTCTTGAAACTCAAGTATCATTAAAAACATTAATGACAATTCCTTATAAGGATAATAAGAAGAAAAAAGAATCAAAACTTGAACTTATTGCTTATGAAAATGAAAAATCTGATTTATCAAAAGCATTTAAAAACTTAAGATCAAATATTCAATTTGTTAATGTAAATAATGAAAATAAAAATATTATATTAGTAACAAGTCCAAATAAAAATGACGGTAAAAGTTTTGTTGCTGCAAATTTAGCGATAAGTTATGCTGAAGTTGGTAAAAAAGTTGTATTAATAGATGCTGATATGAAATCAGGAAGATTAGGAAAATTGTTTAATATTCCAAATAACATTGGACTTTCAAATTTCTTATCTAATTTAGATGGAAATGGCGTTGAAATTAATGAATTAGTTAATAAATATATTAATGAAACAGCAATTAAAAACTTGAATTTAATTACATCTGGAACAGTACCACCAAATTCAAATGAACTTTTAACATCAAACAAACTAGTTGATATGATAAAAGATTTAAGTGTGTTTTATGATGTAATAATTATCGATAGTACACCAATTCTTACAACAACAGATTCATTAATTTTAACAAGAGTTGCTAGTTCAACAGTAGTTGTTGTTAATTATAAAAATACAAAAATTGATGATTTGATTAGAGCCAAAAAAGATATTCAAAATGTTGGTGGAAGAATAATTGGTGTTGTAATTAACAATGTTAAGAATATTAGAATAGTTGGTAAAAAATCTGATATAAAAGAAAACCTTGGAAAAATAAAGAATAAATTAAAAGATAGTCTTGAAAAAGTAAAGAAATATATTAAAGAAAAAACATATGAACAAAAACTATTAAATGAAAAAAATGAAGTTCAAGAGATAGAAAATAAAGATGATGATAACACGTATATTGAAAAAATAGAACAACTTGATGACAAGATTGATGAAAAATTAGAAGAGTTTGAAGATAAAGTTGAAGATACATTTGAATCTTTGCAAGATAGAGCTAAAAATTTTGTTATAAAAATTAAAAATAAATTTATAAATAAAAGTGCTGAAGAAAAAACTGAAGAAGTTAAAGAAGATTTAGAGCAAACAGAAAAAGAAGAAATAATAGAAATAGTAGAAGAAACAGTAGAGACAATAGAAGAAGCTGTTGAGGAAAAAATAGAAGAAAACCAAGATATTCAAGAAGAAAAAAACGGATTTGATATATCTGAGTTTGCAAATAAATATAAAGAAAAAGCATTTCAATTTGTGAATTCAGGAAAAGATTCAGCAATAGAAAAATTTGATAAAACAAAATCATTTTTTACAGATAAATTTAAACAAATATCAAATAGAGATGAAGAACAAAATGTTGTTGAAAACCAAGAAATTAATGAAGAATTACAACAAATCGAAGATGAACAAGTTATAATCGAACAAGAAGATGAACAACCAAAAAAATCAAGAAAGAAAAAAACAAGTAGAAACGAAGAAACAGATGTGTTAGTAATTGTAGATTCTGAAAATGGTTTTTGTAGAGTGTTTAGTAAACACTGTTTTACAGAAAAACTTGTAAGAGGTGTTGATAAAACTGATGGAATTTATAAAGGTAATTACTCAGTATCGTTAATCAAAGCTAGAACAAATTATATAATGGAAAACTATGATTTAACAGCTAAACAAGTTAAAAATATAGATCCATTAGTATTTGCAACTTTACAAGATTATGATGAATGCATGTGGCTTGAAAAGAAGATGACATCAAATAAATCTGAAATCTATGTAAGATGTATGTCAGAAAAAATAGAAAAAGAACGTGGAGAAAGTCGTAAAGAGTATTTATTAAGATGTCAACTTATGAGACAAGCGGCATTAAGTGATGCTGAGATTGAAATCGAATATAAAGTAGATGACATATATTCTTCAAGAAAAATGAATTTTACAGATAAAATGATTATGAAAAAATATGCTGATAAATTCAATAATAAAGAACTTGAAGAAGAAATATTAAAAGAAAAAAATGGTGAAAAAACATCTTTAATTGATGGAGTTAAAGAATTTGCAAATAATAGAGTAGATGATATAAAAAATGCTTTAGGAAAGTTAAAAGTTGAACAAGTAAAGGTAAAGTCTATTGAAGAATTAGAAAACGAAGTTGATCAAGAGAACAAAAAAGAAATTGAAGGACAATATGATCTAACGGATATAGAGTATTCTCAAAATATTGTAAGCGATGAAGAATTTTCAAAAAATTTAAAAGCAGAATATGAAAGACAAAAAGAAGAAAGAAAAAAAGAACTTGAAGTTTTAAGGAAAATAAAAAAAGAAAAGCAAGAGTTCAAAAAAAGAGAAAAGATCGAAGCTAAAAAAATCAAGCAAGAAGCTAAAAGATTTAAAAAAGAAGAGTTAAGAAAAAATAAAAGACTTGAAAGAGAAAAACAAAAATACGAGTCAAGAATTGAAGAAGAATTGATGGATGATAATTTATATCCAAAAACTAAAAACAATAAAAATATTTAGGTATTATAAACGTAGTATTATCTTAAAATAATGCTACGTTTTTGTAATCAAAATATAATCAAAAAAACGCATAAAAACCTTGAATTAATTAGAACATATCTATATAATATTATATGATACAATAGATAAAAATTTTGGAGGTTACTATGAGAGAAAAAGGAAAATTCAGTGATAGCTTTAATGCTTTAAATGGAAATATTGAAATTAAACAACAAGTATTAGAAAAATCAAATAAATTACGTGATATGGGAGTTACAGATATTAATGACATCACAAGAGTTTATGAAAGTCAAGATTTCTTAGCCTTTAATGATCCACTTAAAATTCAAAACTTAGAATTATTTAGAGATGGAACTGTTGATACTGAACAATTAATAGTTGCTGAAGTAATGGATAGAAGAAGAGGACATTCAGTATTTCAATTTGTTAATATAAGCGAAAACGGAAATTTAAAACATGGAGATATTCTTACAATAGATCCAGATAAAGAAGGTAAAGAAAACGGCACAGAATTTGATCCAGAATTTATTGAGTATTGTAGAGGCGTTTTAAAAGAACAATTAAAAGACGTTAAAAATATTGATGTTGTTATTGATGAAGCTAGTGATGAAACAATTTTAAACATTATGGGACTTAAAACTTATGAAGATATTGTTTATATGAGTGCAAAAGGTGGCGGATTCGAAAAACAAATAGATAAAATGTTAAATAAAGCTGAAGTTAAAACTACAGCAGTTAAAGAATTAGTTTCAAGTTCAAATGCTAAAAATGCTGATGAGATTGAACGTCAAGCAGAAGGGCAAGAAAACGGTGATGATAGAGAAGGTGTTACTGTAGAAGAAGCTGCTACTATAACAGGTATAAGTGCTGAAGTTTTAAATAATTTTGTTGATAAGAATGGTAAAATACTTGGTATTAAAACAACTGGTGACGTTGATACATTATCAAACCAAATGGGAATAGAATTATCTGGAACAGGATCTGAAGTTGTTTTATTAAAAGTAGCTGGACCAACTGGAAAAGATCAAGGTTTTATTCTTAATAAAGACGGTTCAGAAGTATTATCACCAGACAATGCTGATACAACATTAGTGACAGAACTAGTAAGAGATGGCTCTAATGGAGATAATATTGAAAGTATAGATGATGCTATTAAAGCAAATGATGTAAATAGCAAAAAAATTGAATACACAAATGCTATTACAGGAACTACTGAAGTAGGATTTGCTGAAAAAGGTAGTGAAAAAGAAGTTTCTGGATATGAAAGTGATTTACAATTAGTAGTTGCAAAAGTTGAAGAACAATTAAAAATGTTAGAAAACTTCAGTGGTCCAGAATCAGAAAGATTAAATATGAAAGGTGAAGTATTATTTGCTGCATCACAACAAATAGAAGATTTACAAACAGCTTATGGTGTTGTAGAAAGAACTGCTGTTGATGATCATATTGATAGAGCAAATGACGCTTTTGCTGCTTCAGAAGAAGCAAGAATAAAAGAAGGTTTCCTAGATGCAGGAAAAGCTGTATTAGGTGCATTTAGTGGTAATAGAGATTTAATGGATGATGAAGAAAATGGACGTGATCCAAGAGAAAATCATGGTGGACCTAGATTTGGATTACCACATTAGAATAAATAGACAGGAGAATTATTATGAAAAGAAACATACTTATTGGAGGAGCTTGGCCATATGCTAATAGCTCATTACACTTAGGACATATTGCAGGTCTTATTTCTGGAGACTTGTTAGCAAGATACTATAGATTAAGAGGAGATAACGTTCTTTATGTATCAGGTTCTGATTGCCACGGAACACCAATTACAGAAAGAGCTAAAAAAGAAGGTATTACTCCAGTAGAAATAGCTAAAAAATATGATGAAGAGTTTAATAGAATGTTTGATGGATATCAATTCTCTTATGACTTATATTCAAGGACATATGATGATTATCATAAAACAAAAGTACAAGAATTATTTAAAAAATTATATGATAATGGATATATATATGAAAAAGAAGAACCACAACCTTATTGTGAACACTGTGGTAAGTTCTTATCAGATAGAGAAATTGTTTTAACTTGTCCTGAATGTGGTCAAGAAACAAAAGGTGATCAATGTGATGCTTGTCTTCATGTTCCAACAGGAACTGAATTATTAGCAGGAAATTGTATTGATTGCGGTTCAAAAGTAGTTGAAAGAGATAATAAAGTATTATATTTAGCTCTTTCAAAATTCCAAAAAGAAATTGAAGAACATACAGAAAAAGTTAAACACGAATGGAGAATTAACGCTCAAAACGAAACTTTGAAATATTTAAAACAAGGATTATTAGATAGAGCTGTAACAAGAGATTTAACTTGGGGTGTTGATATACCATTAGCTGGATATGAAGATAAAAAGATGTATGTATGGATAGAAGCTGTTATGGGATATATTACAGATACAATGAAAATCTGCGAAAACAGAACAGACTGTACATGGGAAGATTTTTGGAAAGAAGGACATAATAATAAAATTTATATGTGCCATGGAAAAGATAATATCATGTTCCATAGCATAATTTTAAATGCATTATTATTAGGACAAAAAGAAAATTATCATTTAGTTGATACAATAGTTTCTGCTGAATACTTAAACTTTAATGATCAAAAATTTTCTAAAAGTAAAGGTATAGGTATGACAGCTTTAGAAGCATTAGATTTATATGAATCAGATTCTTTAAGATTCCATTTATTATCAAATGGTCCAGAGAAAAAAGATACAAACTTTACTATTGAAGATTTTGAAAATACACATAATGGTGAAATTTTAAATAAGTTCGGAAACCTAGTTAATAGAACATTAAGATTCAAAGGTTTAGAAGAAGTACCAAATGGTGAATTAGATAATGGAATCAAAGAAGAAATTGAGAAAACATATACTGAAGTTGCAACATTAGTAGAAGGTTTAGAATTTAGAGAAGCTATTAGAAGAATTATGCAATTAGTTGAAATTGGAAATAAATTCTATGATGAAAAACAACCATGGGTAGCTAAAAAAGAAAATATTGAAGAATTTAATAATATTATTTATACATGTAGTGTTGTAATAGCAAACTTATCAAATTTATTTGATATGGTTATGCCAACAGCTTGTGCTAAAATAAGAAAATATCTTAACTTAGATGAAGCAAAATGGGAATTTACAACAGTAGAAAAAGGATTAAAATTAGATAATATTGAACCATTATTTAATAGAATAGATAAAAAATAATATTATGAGGGACAAGAATATGGGAAAATTATTTGTAATCGATGGAACAGACGGAAGCGGAAAACAAACACAATTTGATTTATTAAAAAAACGTTTAGATGAAGAAGGGATTGCTTACAAAACTGTAAGCTTTCCAAATTATGATAGCCCATCGTCTTCGCTTGTAAAAATGTATTTGTCAGGCGAATTTGGTGAAAATGCTAAAGATGTTAGTCCATATATTGCATCAACATTTTATGCAGCTGATAGATATGCTACATTTCAAAAAGAATATAAAAAATATTATGATGAAGGTGGAATTATTTTAGCTGATAGATATACTACAGCAAATATGGTGCATCAAGCTGGAAAAATTTCAGATAAAGATGAAAGAAAGAAATTTTTAGATTGGCTTTTTGATTTGGAATTCAATCTATATGGTTTGCCTGTACCATCAAAAGTATTTTTCTTAAATATGCCACCTGAAAAAGTAAAAGAATTAATTAAAAATAGAGAAAATAAATTTACACACAGTGATAAAAAAGATATTCATGAAAGAGATCAAAAACATTTAGAAGAATCATATAATGCTGCTTGTAGTTTAGTTAAAGACTATGAGTGGAATGAAATCAAATGTGTTAAAGATGATGTTATAAGAACTAGAGAAGATATTCATGAAGAAATATATAAAATCGTTTCAGAAGAAATACAAAAGAAATAGTTAGACTCATGAGGTAAATAGTATGAGAGGAAAAATTGTAAATTTATGCATTGGTTTTATGAATATAGCTATTGCGGTCTTACTATTGGTATATATGATAAATGTACCACAAGATAAAACATTAATGACTGTTCAAGAAAACACGGTTGTAGGTTACATAGTAAATGCAATTTACTTAGTATTAATCATAGTTGCTGGCATTAATGCTATACAAAGTTATAATCATAGAAGTGATACAGTATTTAATATGGCTTATATTATAGGAATCTTTTGTTTGAGCTTTATTTTTATTAAAGAACCTATAATTGCTGCATTTAATTTAATCTCTGGTGTTATAATTGTTGTAAAAAGCTTCAAAGAAAATTTGGTTGAAATTGATAGTACTACAGGTATTTCTGTTTCACTTGTTTTACTTGTGGTTTCTGCAATTTTAACAATACTAGCTTTAAGTTATCAATCAATTGGTGAAAGCATTAAAAACAGAGAGAATAAAAATGAATTAGCCTATAAAACAGATTATTTTAAATACGTAACTGAGCTTGGTGAAGCTTATCAAGCACCATATATAAATGTAAAAAAAGATGGAAAATGGGGTTATATAACGCCTGATGGAACAGTAGTACTTAAATTTATGTATGATTATGCTAGTCCATTTATTGAAATAACATCTTATGATAAAAAATTCTATATAGCTCTAGTTTGTTTAGATGGACAATCTTTAGTTATATTAAAGAATGGTAGAAAAGTAATGACTTATAGAAGTGAGTCAGATAATCAAAATTATAAAGCAAAAATTGAAGAACTAGAATCGATTTTCAAGAATACACTTTCTCAAGAAGGAGAAATGAAGTATGAGATTGAATTTAGTAATAGTAATAAGAATTTAGTATATAGATATCAAGAAGAATCAAATGATTATACATATAGATATGATTATAATTATGAATATGACTTAATTGTTACGCAATCTAGTTTAGGTTTAGGAGATAAATATGAACTTGCTAAAAAGAATGATTTAGCAATAAGAATACAATTAGAAACTAATAACTTAGATTATGATGAAAACGCTTTATATTTATTTTCAAATGGAACAATACCATTTTATGAAGTATCTAAAAGAACTCAAGGTTGGTTTACTACATATGGTAAAAAGAATCCAATGACAGGTAAAGCACAAATATTAGATTTTTTTGGAGAAAGATTATTATTAAGAAATTATAATAATGATACAGTATATTTTATAGATGGTGATGGAAAAGTTTTATCTGATGTTTATAAAGATATATTTGTATGTGGTGATGGAAGATATATAGTTAAAGATAAAGATGGATTCTTTAAAATAATAAATGATGAATATGCACTTGCTTTTGAGAATAGATTTGCTGCTGTAAATCCAAGACTTGTAAAAAGTGGTTTATATTTAACATTAGATTCAACACAAAATGTTCAGACAAATGATTACAATTATGCGGAAATGAATTGGAAGTTAATTGGTTATGATGGTAATGTAATACTAGAAAATATTGAACAAATTTATGATCAACATTATTTGATCGAAAATGTAAGAAATAAAGAGATATATGCAAAATTTGAAGAAGAACTAAAAGATTTAAAATATGAATTTGTTGGGGATAAGTTTTATAAAGAATATAATAAATAAAAATGATAATAATAAAGGTAGAGTAAATAACTCTATCTTTTTTTATTGGAGGAAAAATTATGGATAATAAAAATATTAAATGTAATGTTTCAAGTTGTGAATTTAATAATTGCTCAAATGAGTTATGCAAATTAAAGCAAATTGAAGTAAAAGCATGTGCTAATAATTCATCAGGAATAGCTAGTGATGAGTCTATGTGTGGAAGTTATAAATGTAAATGTAATTAATTAAAAAATCTAGTGGCTGAAAATGCCCTAGATTACATAGTTTTTAAGAAAAATACACATAAAATTCATTTGACAATAGTACTACTAAGATTATATAATGTAGAAAGTAAAAAAATAAATTAAAGGGGGAAAGAATAATGCCATTAGTAACAACAAAAGAAATGTTCGAAAGATCAATGAAAGAACATTTCGCAATAGGAGCTTTTAATATAAACAATATGGAGTTTATACAAGCTATAACTGATGCAGCAGAAGAAGCAAAATCACCAGTGATTTTACAAGTTTCTTCAAGTGCAATAAAATATGCAAGAATGAATTATTTAATTAAAATGGTGGAGGCAGCAGTAGAAACAACAACTATTCCAATCGCTCTTCACTTAGATCATGGTCCAGATTTTGAAACATGTAAAAAATGTATTGATGCTGGATTTACATCTGTAATGATTGATGGTTCAAAATATGATTTTGAAGAAAACGTTGCATTAACAAAACAAGTAGTTGAATATGCTCATTCAAAAGGAGTTGTAGTAGAAGCAGAATTAGGAAAATTAGCAGGAGTAGAAGACGAAGTTAACGTTGCTGCTGATGATGCAAGATATACAGACCCAGACCAAGCATATGAATTTGTAACAAGAACAAGGTGTGATTCTTTAGCTATAGCTATTGGAACAAGCCATGGTGCATACAAATTCAAAGGTGATGCAAAATTAAGATTTGATATCTTACAAAAGATAAAAGAAAAATTACCTAATACACCAATCGTATTACACGGAGCATCTTCTGTAATACCATCACTAGTAGATATGTGTAACAGTAATGGTGGAAACATACCAGGAGCAAAAGGATGTCCAGATGAAATGTTAAAACAAGCTGGAGAGAATGGAGTTTCAAAAATAAACGTAGATACTGATTTAAGACTAGCTATGACAGCTAATATAAGAAGAGTTTTCAACGAAGACCCATCTGTATTTGACCCAAGAAAATATTTAGGCGCAGCTAGAGATTCAATAAAAGAAACAGTAGCACAAAAAATTAATGACGTGTTCTGTTCAGCAAATAAAGCTTAAGGATAGTATTTATTGTCAAAATTAAGCAAGCAAGAATATATAATCAAAGCGGCTAAATTATATGGCTTAGGAGAGGTTGAAATCGGAGCTCTAAGAGACCATTTAAGTGGAAAAATGCCAAATGAATTTATAGTTAGAAGATGTCAATTTTTATTTGATTTGTATGATATTTATGTAAGTAAAGAATATAATGAACCAATAGATCCTGATGAAAAAGGAATTATTAATTTAGATGATTATGCTTTTGAAGTTTCTAAAAGAAGACTTGATAAAAGTAAAATTGGAAGTAATTGGATCGTTAGTTCTAATCTTGAAGCATATTTAATCACAGATATACCAAGTAAACAAACAGACATACGCAATAAATTCATACCAATTTCAAAAGTTAATAACTTTTTACTTCCACAAATAGCAAAACAAATGGGCTTAGATGCAACAGTATATTATATGGGAGTTTATACTGATCAGTACGGTACGCTTTCTACCCATCATTTAACAAAAAATTTTTTGAATGATGATGAAACTTTAATACAAGGAAATTCTATTATTAAAGATAACCCGAAAAAAAGAAGAATAAATTTTGAAGCACAATTAGAAACAGTTGATAAATTTGTTAAAAAACACTACAAGAAACATAAATTACCACAAGAAGAATTAGATGTTGCTAGAGAAGAGATTAAGCGTGGATTAATAAAGCAAACTATATATAATAAATTTGTTTTTAATCAAAATGAGTCTCATCAAAAATGGGGGTTAGTTCAAGGTAAAGATAAGAGATTAAGATTAGCTCCAATTTTTAGTTATGATTATTCAGCTGGTGTAGAACCACTAAATAAATCTTATGGAAGAGCTGTGCAAGGAAGAAGAGAAGATATTGAAACATTTATGGTTCATTTTTCAAAATATCCTTGGTTTAAAGAATGGATTGCAACGAAAGTTGTAACATTTGATTTAGATAAGGCAGTTTCTGATATGACTAGAAGAACAGGACTAGAATTAACTCAAGAAGAAAGAGAATATTATGATTTCTTGTTCGGAAAAATGCATGCAAAAGTATTAAGTGTTTGTGAAGTTAATTATGATAGAAATTTAGTAGAAAAGTTAAGAAAAGAAAAAATAGGTGATAAGGTTTTAAAAGTAAAAGATACGGTAACAGATAAAGTGCATGATTTTAAAGCACTTAGAAAAACTATTAGAAGAAATAAAAAACTTATAGATGATTCTCAAGGAGATTCTGAAAATCATGGGGATCATGAAGATAGATAAAATAAAAATCCTACTTCTATATAGAGGTAGGATTTTTTGTATTTTATATTATTGATTTTTTAAAGCTCTTTGAATTTTCATTTGAGCATCTTTTTTGGCCATATCTTCACGCTTGTCATATAACTTTTTGCCTTTACCAATACCAATTTCAAGTTTTACAAGATTTCCTTTGAAATACATTTTTGTAGGTACTAAAGATACTCCTTTTTGTTTTATCATTCCATATAATCTATCAATTTCTCTTCTGTTTAAAAGTAGTTTTCTTGTACGAAGAGGATCTTTATTATAAATATTACCAAATTCATAAGGACTAATATGCATACCGTAAACAAATATTTCACCATCTTTGATATTAACATATGTGTCTTTAAGATTTATTTTACCATTTCTAATTGATTTAATTTCAGTACCTGATAAAACTATACCGGCTTCAAGAGTACTTTCAATAGAATAGTTATGGTATGCAGTTGGATTTTTTGCAATTAATTTTTCCATCATGTAAGTTCCTTTCTTAATCAATAAATATAATATACCATAAATAGAAATTTATTACAAGTAAGAAGGATTCTTAAAGGTATTGAAAAAAATATATAATAGTAGTAAAATGATTAAGTCGAATGACTAATGTTTCAAAAAAAGAAAGAGGAATGAAGATGGAAGAAAAAGTAGTAGCTAAAAAACCATTAGTAACAATTGAAATGGAAGATGGAGGAATTATAACAATAGAGTTATATCCAAGTAAAGCTCCGGAAACAGTTAATAATTTTATTAGTTTAATAAATAAAGGATTCTATGATGGATTATTTTTCCATAGAACAATACCAGGATTTATGGCACAAGGTGGAGATCCAGAAGGAACAGGCATGGGTGGCCCAGGATATGGAATAAAAGGAGAGTTTGCTGATAATGGGGTAAACAATCCAATTTCTCATGTAAGAGGGGTTATTTCAATGGCTAGAAGTAGTATGCCAAATAGTGCTGGATCACAATTCTTTATAGTAACAGATGATTCTACATTTTTAGATGGACAGTATGCAGCATTTGGTAACGTATTAGAAGGTATGGATGTTGTTGATAAAATAGTAAAATCTAGAGTCATTACAAGAAGCCCATTTGGTGGAGGAAAAGATAGACCAGTAGAACCACCAGTAATGAAAAAAGTTACTGTTGAAACATATGGTGTAGAATATCCAGAACCAACAAAAATGTAATTTAAAGACATAAAAAAAGCAGTAGACAAATTATTTGTCTGCTGCTATTTTTTATTGTTCAAATCCATCCTCACGAGTTATAGGGGTATCTACAACGATTGCTTTATGATTAACACATGTTTGCTTTGGCACAGTATTTCTTAAATAGTATTCTGTATAAGTTTCGTTACATTCTGTGCTTGCAAGAAGACCAGAGTGCTTACAAACCTGAGCTGTTTCAACTCGGTAGGGCTTATCAAAAATTTTTCCATCTAATCCAGTGTGAATAGATTTCATGACATTTGACCAAATTAGTCCGGAAGGATTCTTTTTATTAAAATCTATTGTTTCATTTACATCAAATCCAAACCATGTTACTGCGGTGTAATAAGGTGTAAAACCACAAAGCCATCTATCATATTCGTTGTTTGTAGTTCCTGTTTTCGCTGCTACATCTATATTTTTTATTTTACAATATGTAGCAGTTCCGTGAGATCCAATAACTGGTTCTCGTAATAAATCTTGAATAATAAAAGCTACTTCTTTTGAAAATGCTTTATATTTTTTTTGATTAGGTTTTACTACAGTTTTAGCAAGTCTATTTTCAACTTTTATATAAAATGAAGGTTCTATATAATTTCCATCATTTGCGATTGTACTATAGGCGGCAGCTAATTCTAAAGGGGTTATACCTTTATCAAGACCACCTAAAGCTAAGTTGATGTTATTATCAACATCAGTAAGGGAAGATATACCAAGTTTTTTCATATAATTTATAGAAATTCTTGGAGTAATTTGTTCCATTACTTTAACAAATGGTATATTTTGCGAAGATTCAACAGCTCGTCTAATTGTTATATCACCTAAATAATTATTATAGTTTTCTGGAGAATAACCTTCGTCAGTTCCGTCTTCAAAAATTGCGATTTCATCTTTATAAATACTTGATCCTGTAATAATCTTTTTATCAATTGCAGGAAGTAAAACTGCTATTGGTTTGCTTGCTGAGCCGGTTTGTCTATATGCTTGAGTAGCTCTATTAAAACCTCTAGCAACTTTGTTTCCAATTCCACCAACACAACCTTTAACTTGTCCAGTAGTATGATCAATTATTACCATTGCAGCTTGTGCTGAAACGTTAGGATCATTTTTTGATTTTATTGAATAAGTACTTTTCTTAAATTCATTTTCAATATGATTTTGTATTTTTGTATCTTGAGCACTATATATTGTAAGACCAGCCATTTCAATATAATTTGTTGCAAATTCTTTTGAAATGCTTTTTTTATTAGATATATCATTTATAACTTCAGTTAAAAGTGCATCTGTGTGATATGAATAATTATTGTTTCTTGCATTACTTGAAATATTTCCTTTTGAAAAAGCAAGACCTTTATCTACATTAGATTTTGCTGTTTCATATTCTTCTTTTGTAATATATCCAAGTTCATTCATTTTATATAGAACAGCTTTAGTTCTTGTTTTAATCTTTTCAGAATTATCTTTTTCGTCAAATGGGCTATATGAATTAGGAGCGTTATTTATTCCAGCAAGAAAGGCACATTCTTCTAAACTTAAATTTTTACATTCTTTGTTGAAATAATATTTTGATCCCATTTCAACACCATAGATATTTGGACCTACATAAATAATATTAAAGTAAGCTTCTAAAATTTCGTCTTTTTCTAAGACATATTCTAAAGTAATAGCGCGGCACCATTCTTTAATTTTTCTAGTGATAGAAGAAGTGTTTTCGCCAGTGATATTTTTTACTAATTGTTGAGTAATGCTGCTGCCACCAAATGAAGATTTACCAAGATTTTTTACATAATTTATAATTGCTGCTGCGGTTCTTGGAATATCAACACCAGAGTGAGAATAAAATCTCTGATCTTCGATTGATATATATGCATCTTTTAAATTCTCAGGTATAGTAGATAGGGGAATATTTTTACTAATTTTTGTGCTGCCAATTTCAGTAATTAGTTTCCCTTGGTTATCTATTATTTGAGAAGGTGTGTTTTCTATAATATCTAAAGCGAGATTTTGCCATCTAGAAATAATTATTCCTATATATATAGCTAGAAATACAGTTATAAATAAAAGTAGGGAAATAACAACTTTTAACTTTGTATGATCGTGTTTAACTTTTACTTTAACAAATTTCTCATCATTATTATTCAGTTCAGGATTTTTGTTTTTATCTCTTTTCAAATTTTTTCTATCCTTTTCGCTAAAAATTACACTATAAGCATATCAAATAACTTAATTATTGTAAAGTAAAGTAGAATTCATAAACAAAGGTTGAAAAAAATCCTAATAATAGATATAATAATAGGGTATATTATGAAAGGGGATAAACATGAAGAGAAGTAAAGGAATTATAATTTTTATCGTATTATTATTAGTTGTAGCAGCTGTAGCACTTTTAGGTTATGCATATTTAAAGACTGATACATTTTTATCACCGGAGCAAAAATTTGCTAAATATCTATTAGGAAATTATATGCAACTTTCTGAATTTAATGCAGCTCCATATGATGAATTTACAGAAAGAATGGCTACTGAGTCATCTATATCTGAGACTGTAATTAAACAAAAGAATACTCAAGAAGGTATAACTGAAGGTACAGATAATGTTATTACAGTGAAAACATTATTGGATCCAGTTGCAGGACAAGAACAAGTAGATATAAATGCTAAAACATCAAATGTTGAAATTTTTGACATGACAATGGCTTTAACAGATACAAGAATTGGTTTAAAAGTACCAGATTTACATGAAAAGTATATTGCACTTGATACAGTTGGGTTAAGAGATTTTGCAAAAAATACTTTTAGCTTAGAAGAAGATGTAGCAGCTAATATACCAGATCAAATTAACTTGTTTTCTTCAATAAAACCTATGAATGAAGAACAAAAAGATAAATTAAATGTTTTACTTGAAAGATATGGAAATAGAATATTAGAGCTTCTTGGTGAACAAATTTTTATAAACGAGACAGTTCAAACAATTACTGTTGAAGAAACAACATACGAAGCTAATAAATATGCGTTATCTTTAACAATGCAACAACTTGCTTCAATATATACAACATTATCAACAGAAATGTTTAATGATCCAGAAGTTGAAACTCTTTTGTTAGAATGTTTCCCTAATATTAAATATGCAGAATTAAAAGCAAGTAATGAAAAAGTTATTACAGAAATAAATAAATTAAAACAAGATACAGCAATTACTTTAGCTGTATACGAATCAGACATGATAACAAGAAAGACAGAATTATCATTATCTAATGTTGGTTCTTTTGAGTTTTATGTTATAAATTCTGATATTACAAGTAAGATTGTATTTTCACTTGTAATGCAAAAAAATGATACAGTTAAAGTAGGTATGACTGAAAACGTTATAATAACAAATGAAGTTCAAAACAATGTATCAAATTTAAGTGTTGAAACAAAAGCAACATATAATCAAGATGATATTACAGCTTTAAAAACAGAAACTGATTCATCAGAAGATTCTTTATTTTATGATGATGAATATTATGCACAAATGTATAAAGACACAAGTTCTAAAGTGTTAATTAGAACAAATAAACTTGATAATAATTCTATTAAATCTACAATAAATTTATCAGGAGATGGATTTGAATCAGCAAAAGATATGAATATTTCATCTACTATAAAATTAAATCAAACTGTAAAATTTGATGAATTTACTGATGAAAATACACTAGTAATTAATAAATTTTCACCATTTGACTATTTAGGTCTAGGTTCAGAATTAATTACAAACGCTGCTAATACAGCAAAAGAAAGACCAGAATCATTGGTTGGAAGTTTATATTCTCTAGCTGCACTTTTTATAGATTTACCAACAGTTACTGATACAGAAGAACAAGATGCAGTACAAAAAGAAGTAGAAGATGCAATTAATAATATTTTACTTGCATATAGATTTGCTTCAAAAGGAAATACAGAAGAGAATATTGCTGATTATCTAACTGTAGATAATATTCAATCAAAATGTTCTGAAGATTTAACTGTAGAGTTTTATGATGGTGAAACATTAAAATGTACAAAAAATGGAAATGTATATTTTGTTAAGTTTGTAATTAATGGAACAACATTTATGCTTGAAAGTACAGAAATAAATTATTCTGAAGATGGAACATATGAAGGTATTTCTTCAAATTCAAATGATGCTTCAATAGATATGTCTACTTTTGGAAACATGTCAGTAGATACAGGAAACCCATTTAGTTCATTAATGGAATATTAAGATATAAAACACAAACGGAGACAGGCAGTATATGCTTTGTCTCCGTTTGTGCTTTTGTTTTCGAAACGTAAATGTCACTCCTTCTTTTGATAAAAGAGACTCTCAAATGTGTAAACGCAAGAAAATGTTTCGATACTTTCGTCAATGAGTTTGAATCCAACTTCTTTATAGACCATTGCTAAGCACCTTTCAAGAGGAGGGATAACACTTTGACAAGTGTCAATTTCATCGAACGTAACTACAATTTGAGAAAAATCCTTCCGGGAAGAAACGAGTTTTGTGCGAAGTTTTTTTAAATATTCAACGCAGCAGTCATATTCGTACGCCCCCATAGGAAGAGGAGCGAGAGTTTTTCCTTCTTTTAAGTTATTAAGGTAAGTTGACATTGTTTCGGGGTTGAAACTTGGGGCGAGATGATCACCCTTAAAAATACATACAAGCTCTTTAAATGCATATTTCATAATGCAGAAATTTAAGCGTTGTATGTGCCGTAAGAAGTTGTAGAAATTTTTCATTTCAACTATTCGCCAGCCTTTCTATGATTTTTACTAGATTATTATAACATATATTATGTAAATTGTAAATAATGACTGTTTGACGATTATATTTAAATGTGTTAGTATTTCTATTATAAATTCATATTAAGTTAATATATTATAATTATAATAAAGGAGACTATTAATGAAGTTTGGAATAAGAAATAGATTATTAAATTTAGTTGATGAAGATTATAAGAAATTTAATGAAAAGTTGTGTCCAGATACTAATAAAAAGATTTTAGGCATTAGAATTCCACAAATTAGAGCTTTAGCAAAAGAAATACTAAAAGATACAATAGGTTGGGAAGAATATGTAAAAGATGATAGTGTAGAATATTTTGAAGAAGTTCTTATACAAGGATTGTTAATTGGATACAGTAAATTATTAATTGAAGAAAAAATAGAATTATTAAAATATGTAATTCCAAGATTAGATAGTTGGGCGATGACAGATACTATAGTTCCAACTTTAAAAATTAAAAATAGTAATTTAGTGATGTATTGGGATTTTATTATGAAATATATTAATTCTGATAAAGAGTTTGAAGTAAGATTTGCAATAATTTCTATGCTTGATTATTATATAACGGATGAATATGTAGATAAAGTAATTAAGATTTTAAATACAATTAAACATGAAGGTTATTACGTTAAAATGGGGATTGCTTGGACTTTAGCAGAAGTTGGTATTAAATATAATAATGAATTGTTAAGTTTTATTATATCTAATGATAACAAACTAGATAAATTTACTCATAATAAAACATTACAAAAGATGATCGAATCTTATAGAATTGATGATAAGCAAAAGGAATTATTAAGATCATTAAAAAGAAAATAAGAGAGGTTAAGTATGCTTGTTAGTGATTTAAGTATTTTACAAAATGTAGAACTTTACATATTGTTATTCTTTGTATATTCTTTCTTGGGATGGTTCATGGAATCAATAGGAGGAATATTTGTTGTTAAGAAATATGTAAATAGAGGTTTTTTAATTGGACCATATTGTCCAGTATATGGAACTGGAGTTGTATTAATAACTTTACTGTTAAACAATTCTACTGATAATTGTATTAGTTTATTTATAAATGTAATGGTAATTTGTGGTGTACTTGAATATTTAACTGGATATTTAATGGAAAAAATTTTTAAAGCAAGATGGTGGGATTATTCTGATAATAGATTTAATATTAATGGTAGAGTATGTTTAGAAACATTGGTTCCATTTTCAATTATGGGAACATTATTTCTTTATGTAATTAATCCTATTTTGATTAATTTATTTGTATCTGCACCTGATATTTTAATACATATTATAACTTGGGTTTTATTCTTTATAATTATCATAGATACAATATTTTCTCTTATAATAATGAATGCTTTTAAGAATGTAACTTATAATAAAAAAGAAGATAACACAGAAGAAATAAGCAAAAGAAATCAAGAAATAGCAGAATATGCTTTTATGAAACTTGAATCAGAAGTTAGGCATCGTTCAAGAAAACTTAAACTAAAGACTTTAAGAAAAGTAAGATATAGAAGAAATAGAATTAAAAGTGCAGTAATAAAAGAACTTAAAGAATTATCTGATAGATTAGAGATAGAGAAGAAAAAATCTCAAGATAGAATTAATTTAATTCAAGAAAAAATCTCTACCTTAGATGATGAGTTTAAAAAAGCAAAAGAAATATTTAAAAGCAAAAACATATTTAATAAGAGATTATTAAACGCTTTTCCAAATGTTCAATTAATCAAGAAAAATAAGAAAAAATAAATTTAAAGATGTTGTAAACTATTAAAAATTGTGTTATTATATTTACCGAACTTATTTATAAAGGAGTTAGTTATTATGGAAAACGTACCAGAGGAAAAATATATAGAATTAATTTGTAACGGTGAATTTAATGCTGTTCCAGATTTTAAAATTGGTGAATTATTCGAATCTTTTTTTGATAACATTAATTATAATGTTGTTAAAGAAAATGGAGAGGTATATGTAGATTTTACAGGTGATGCTTTCTGCGATGATGAACCTTGCACAATATTAATTAGATTTAAAATTGATTCTAATGTAGAAGAATTTGAAATTGATAAAGTTTTAGTAAATGAAGACGAATTAAATGAAGATGAAGTTTTAGATTTACTAGAAGATATTGCTTATGTAGGTGGAGCTGTTATTTCAGAAGAATATTCATCATGTTCAGAAGAAAGCTGTGCACATTGTACACATCATTGTGGCGAGTATACAGAAGAATTTGATGATGATGAAGAAGATGATGATGACAATCATGATCAAGAAGAAAATGATGACGAAGAATAATCTAAATTAATAAATTTTAAGCACTAAACTAATAAGAAGAAGAGGTAATTATTTATCTCTTCTTTTTCTTTTATGTCATTTAATTTTGTAACTAAAAAATAGCTTCTTAAATATTATATAAAAAAGGAGGAGATAATTATGTTTTTTTGTAAGTTTAAAAAAGTAATTGCAGGGATTTTAATTGGTTTTGGTATAGGAATTCTTCTATTTTTATTTCTTCCGACAGTTGCCTGGATGTTCTTGATTGGAATAGGAATGTTTATTGGTGGTATTAAATATTTATTTGGTAAGTAAGGGGGAATAAGTATGACAATTGTAGTTAAAAAAGTCCCTAAGGGATTAAGAAGAATAGTAAAGTTTATATTTGGAATAAAAACTACATAGTTTTTAAAGAAAATAAAAAAAGAGTAATTTTCAAAATTACTCTTTTTTATATAAATTAAATATGTTTCTAAGATTAAACAGCTCTTTGAACTTTTCCAGAACGTAAACATTTAGAACATACAGAAACTCTTTTTACGTTTCCATCAACTACAGCTTTTACTGTTCTTAAGTTAGGTTTTACAGTTCTAGTAGTTCTTTTACTGATATGAGAACGTGTTATACTAAGTTGTTTTCCAAAGCTTGTTTCTTTTCCACAAAATGCGCATTTTGCCATATCTAAAGCACCTCCATATAAATTAATAAACTGACTAAATAATAGTCTAACATAATCTTTTTAAAAAAACAAGTGATTTTTGTAAAAAAGTGAAAAAAGTTATTAAAAACTAAAAATAACTATTAATATTATTGGATTTATGATACGATTATAATACTTAATTTTAAGGAGGGATAAACTTATGAAAAATAAAACAATTTTAATTACATTATTAGTGTTTGTTTTAATTACTGTTGGATGCGTTTTTGCATATTTTCATTTCACAGGTGAGTCTGAAAATGAAGTAGTAGTTCAAAATGAAAAACAAGCATTATTTACACTTGAAAATTATCCTAAAGTAGATGCTTCACTTGCAACACAACCTTTAACAGATGCTTTTGCAGCTGCATTTACTGGAGAAAATAATATATCTGAATCTTGGTATGATTATACAAATACACATCCTGCATATTTAAGATTAATTGATAAAGAAGTTGATGTTATAGTTGTAACAGAACCTTCTGCAGATGAATTACAATATGCTAAAGATAAAGGTGTAGAGTTAGAAGTAACACCTGTTGTTAGAGAAGGATTTGTATTCTATGTAAATTCAAACAATCCAGTTAATAATCTTTCACTTTCACAAATTAAAAAGATTTATTCTGGAAAAACAGTTAATTGGAATGAAGTTGGTGGAAATGCTGGTGTTATTAGACCTTTTCAAAGACCAGCTAACTCAGGAAGTCAAACAGGTATGTTATCTTTAGTTATGAAAGATACAAAACTTATGACACCTTTAAAAGAAAATTTAGTAGAAACAATGGAATCAATCATTAATTTAGTTGCTGATTATGATAATGGTGAAAATGCAATTGGATATTCTTACTATTATTATGCGACAACAATATTCGAAACAATTGATGAAGAGATTTCAAACAAAATAAAGTTATTAGCGGTTGATGGAGTTAAACCAACAAATGAAACTATTAAAAATGGTGAATATACTTTAAATACAGCATATTATATTGTAACTCGTAAAGGTGATACAAGTGCGGATGCACAAAAATTAGTTAATGCTATGCTTTCAGAAGAAGGACAAAAAGTAGCTGAGGAGGCAGGTTATGTCGGAGTTAAATAATGAAAATAAGAAAACTTTTAAAGTAAAAGTATGGGTTCTAATTTTAATTTATTTTATAATTGCAACTTCAATTACTACAGGTTTAATTATTTTTAAAAACTCTAACAAAAACTTATCAGAAAATGCAAATACAAATGAAGTCTTTGAGAAAGTAAAAAAGAAAGAACTTGCTGATGTAAGAAAGGTTACACTTAAAGATAAATATGCATTAAACAATCTTATTATAGAAGAAGTAAATGAAGAAATAGGTGAACAATACGATTATTTTGATTATGATGCTGATGGTATTGCTGATGAGATAATAAATAGAATATCAATTACTTATGCTAAAATTGATGGATTAAAAAATTCATATGTCGAAGATAAGATTAATAAAAAAATATTAGATAAAGTTAATAGTTTAAAAAAAGAATATATAATTGATGAGCATACAGGTAAAATTAATATAACAGTTAGTACATATTCACCTGGATTTGGAAATGTTATTAGTATTGATGTATCTGCTGCCGCATATGCTAATACAGGTGAAGAATATTATTCGAGTGAAGAATTATTAAAATCTGAGATGGGCGCATTTAATATAAGATTAGATACAGGCGAAGAGATAACTTTTGAAGAAGTATTTACTAATGATGCTGATCTGAATTTTATTATTGCTCAAACAGCATATGAACATGTAATAAAGTCAATGAAATATGTTGATACTGAAAACGATGAGTATTCATGGGATTTTGATATGGATAATGTCGATTATGGTTTAATAGAAAATGATGTTGTAAGAATGGTTAATAGATTTAAAAGAAACTTTGACAGCCTAAAATTTTCTATTTCTGAGAGATATATCACTATATATTTCCCCGATAAAAGTAAATATATGGATGTAGATTATTTTTCTATAGATATGTATGATTTCGTAGATTATATTGCTATCTATACTAGATTTTTAAAGAATGAAAGTCTATATACTGATGGCGATTTAGAAGAAAGAACATATGTGTTTAGATATGCAATTGATGATGAATATATGGCACAATTTGAATTTGATGAAATTAGCCCTAATGTTTTAGTACAAATTAGTTCAAATGCTGGACCAGGGTATGAAGATATTGTTAGTCAAAGAGTTGAAAAGGTAAAGAATTATTTAATAAGACAAGCTGATCCAAGTATAGTTTATATTTGTTCTTTCTATGTTGATTATGAAGATAGATGGGAACATGGATCTGGTTATATTAGAACTATGCCAAAAACATTTTTTGAAGAAAATAAAGATTATATTCTAAGATATATAGATTCATCAACAGATTCATATGAAGAACCAAATTTTGATGAAAGTAAATTAGAATATGAATATTTTGATTTGTATTTTGATCAAAATAATGATGTAACAATGGTTGTTCAAGGTGAAGAGTATGAACCTGAAATAGAAGGTGGCTCAGATGAAGTTTTAGATGAAGAGCCGGTAGTAGATGATTATACAAATTCAGTTACTAATACTATAACTAACTCTGTTACTAATACTATATCAAATAATACTGTAGAAGATGATATTGTAATTGATAATACTATCGCAGATAATATAGATGATAGTGATTTGGTTGATAACACTACAGTTTATCAAAATACAACTAACACAATTAATTAAAACAAAAAATGATACAGTCGTTTACATAAATGTAAATGACTGTATTGACTTTTAAGAAAAAAACCAGTATAATAATAGTTGTAGTAAGAGATGATGAAGGAGGAAATGTATGTTAGCTAAAATGTGGAAAAAAGTATTATTAGCTGTATGTATCGTAGCTTGTTTGTTTAATATAATGAGCAAAATAGTTAATAGACATTCGTTAGAAGTAAATTTAGAGAGCGTTAATGATGGAAGTGTAGTTTTTGATTTTTCAAAAGATGATGAGAAGGCCACAAATCCAGATATTATTGAAGGTGTTGTAAATCAAGAAGTTACTCAAAATACAAATAATGTTGATTCATCTGTTACTATAGAACCAGTAACAAATACTGCTGTAGAAAACACAGTAGTTGCTGATACAAATACAACTACAGATTCGGCTGTAGTAAATGAAGTAACAAATGAAACAACTACAGAAAATAAAGATGGTTCAACAGTAGTTTCATATAGTGAAGGTTTATTTAATAAAGTATTAGACTTCATGGGATTACAAAAGAAATAAAAAACATAAAAAAAGCTTGCATTGTAAAAAATATTATGTTATTATATAAAAGATTGTTTTAAAAATTCAGGAAAGAGGTGAATTGCATGAAAGCAGAAATACAACCAAATTATACAGCTTCTAAAATTATTTGTGCATGTGGAAATGTAATGGAAACAAATTCAACTAAACCAGAAATGAAAGTTGATGTTTGCTCTAAATGTCATCCATACTGGACAGGAAGCTTAAAACAAAACACTACAGGTGGTAGAGCAGATAAATTTAAGAAAAAATACGGTATGGCTTAATTCATATCGAATATATAAAAATTTATTGCGCAATAAAAAATTCCTAGGTATTAACCTAGGATTTTTTGTTTTTAAAAGTATTGTTAAATATTAGTCTTAATGATAAAATAATTAAAGTAAATATTCAAAAAGTGAGGATGAATATATGTTTAATGATTTTGAAGGATTTAAAAGAATAAAAAATAACAACAATTTAACAATTGAAGGAATTTATGAATTATTAGAACAATATCAAAAAGATATGGGAGAAATGAAAATTAATTCTAATTTAGGTGTTAAAACAATTATTGTTAAATTAAGTGGTAAATATGATGCTGAAATTAAAATACAAGGAAAACAAATAATAATTGAAAGATTTTTAGAAGAAGGAATGATTGCAGATAAAGCTCCATCAGTTGAAGAAGGCAAGAATATAGAAATGGCTCAAGCAGATCGTATGATTGATCAAATTTCAGAACTATTACAAGATTATATGAAAAATGGAAAAATTAAAGAACATATTACTTCATCTAAAATGACTTTAAAAATGGAGCAAAAAGAAAAGAAAATTGCCAAAATATTTTCTGCAGGTTCATATTTTGAATTTAAAGATATTAATAATAAAGTTGTATACGAAGCGGTAGATAAACCACTAAATAAGCTTTATTCAATAAAAAACACAAGTAATAAGATGGAAGTTGTTAGCGTTAGCTACGAAAAGATAGATAATGACATTATTACTATTCAAGAAAAACCATTTAGAATTACAGATATTAAATTAGATAAATCTTCTGTTAAAACAAGATTTATTTCACTTGGAAATGATAGAAAAATCAAAATATCAGCAGATTATACAGATAATCATTATACAATAGAATTAAGTGATATTGTGATTGGAGCTATAGATTGTTTAGATCCACAAATTAAAAAAGAATATAGAATAGAAGTTAATGATAAAACAAATATTAATCTAGTAATAGCAGCAGCTGTACTAATTGATCAATATATTGAATTAACTACTGTTTCTGAAACAAATTAAAAATAAAAAGAAGAAGGACCCATGGGCGCGCCGTATTTACGGGCATTTCATGGGTCCTTTTGGTACTTAGGTGACTTCTAATCAGAATTTAGAAGATACAGCTGTAGCTGTTCACTTTGATGCGGTCAGGGAGCATGTCCCAATTACGCTTGAGTGCATCGATGATTCTGACGGAAGTGTTGCGCATGTTCTCAGGGAACGGATACTTACGCCAATTCCAGAGATCACCAGGGATGTTGTATTCCGCAGCTACGATCTGACGAACGTACTGACGAGGAATGTAGAGTTTCGGGTCATTGTTGATAATCCAATGCTCTTCGTCGGGCGTTCTGACAAGCAAGTAAGAATACTGCTTGAAGTTAGAAAGCTGATCGAGAGTAATGGTCTCAAAATCGAAACCGGAAACTTCTTTGACATCATCACTAGTGAGGTTGGAAGGAATGATGTGCACATGGGAGTGCACAATGGAATCCTTGGCCTTACCGATACCGGAAGCGCCACTACCATTTTCCCAAATCAAAGTGCTCTTACAATTGAATGTAAGCTTGAGGATGTATTCAACGTCCGCAAGGACATTGTTGAATTCCTGAATCACTTCGTAAGGGAGTTCACCGAGGGACATCACGTGCTGATTAGGACAAATCTGGAGATAACCGAGTGCAAACTGACCAGAACCAGGGAAGACGAAGAAGTTCTTCGACTTGTAAAGAGGAGGTTCGTTGTCAGAGCGCTTGCCGTCGCGATGGTCGCAACAGAAGCAGTGCGGTTTCTCATGACCGTCAGGAGAGCCAGAAAGACCAGAGCTGTTAGACTTGTGGTCGCCGATATCAACACCGAGATTGTGAGCAAGGCTCTCAAACTGCTTGGCGATATCAGGAAGGTTGGCTGCGATCCTAGGAACGTGGATGTCGGCTGCGATGCCGTTGGTAATGCCGGTGCGGTAAACAGTGACCATGATGGCGGAATCAGGAATCTGCTCCGGATAGTCATCTGCTGCGCAAACATAGCACTTGTTGTATCTGAAAGCGTTCTGGACGTCCTTAGAGTCAGTTACGATGCCGTAAGGCGCCGTGATGAGACCCTTGAACTGGAGTTCACTAAGAACTGCAGAGACGTCGACAGGGTTGCCTGTCAAGACAAAAAGTGTCCGAGTTTTCATAAGGTTAATCTTCATATTGTAACACCTATCCTTTCTTAAAGATGATTATTTTATCAATGTACCAATTTTATTATACCATATTTAGGAATAAAAAGCAAGCTATGTTGGCTTTTTTCAAGGGATGCGTGTTTTTTAACGTAGAAAATTGTACCATTTTGAAAAGATGTATGAAAAGGTGCTAGTTGCGCTTTTCCTAGAAACATCATCGTCTGCGATTAAATTTACAGAGCATTCTATATTACCATTGATTAAATATTCTATTTTACCTAATACATCACCTTTATATATAGGTGCTACTAATTTATTTTGGTTAATAATTACATTTTGAGAAATATTATCTTTATTAGATTTTTTTAGTAAGACGCCTGACGATTCTTCATATATTAAATTGACATCGTTTTTGTTTCCTTTAGATATATTAACTGTTTGATAAAAATCATTTTTATTATTTAAAGTTTTATAAATATAAGTATTAAATCCATAATCAAGAAGTAATTTTGCTTCGTTAAATCTTGTTTTAGGAGTTGGGGCTCTCATAACAACAGCTATTAAAGATAAATCATTTCTTGTTGCACTAGCTGATAGGTTGTATAAAGCTAGAGAAGTAGATCCAGTTTTTAGTCCAGTAGCTCCTTCATAAGTTCTGATTAATTTGTTTGTATTAACAAGCTCTGATTTTCCATCACGTAAAGAATCCATCCAAGTAGTTGTGTATTCAGTTATTTCAGGATAATTTGTAAGCAATTCTTTAGACATCAAAGCAATATCATAGCTAGAAGATACATGACCATCTTCATCTAATCCATGACAGTTTTTAAAGACTGTATTTTTCATTCCTAATTCTTTAGCTTTATCATTCATTTTTTGAACGAATACTTCTTCTGAACCACATAGAAACTCTGCCATTGCATATGTACAATCATTTGCACTTGCAATACAAATTGCTTTTAACATTTCGTGTACTGTAAGGTTTTCTGTTTCACTAAGCCATATTTGAGAACCACCCATAGAAGAAGCATTTTCTGAACATGATATTTTTGTTTCTAAAGTAATTTCATTATTTTTAATTGCTTCCATAATTAGTAGAATACTCATAATTTTTGTAACACTTGCAGGTCTTAAAGGAATATTAGGATTTTTTTCATAAAGGATTTTGCCGGTTTTTGCTTCTATTAATATAGCACTTTCTGATTCTAAGTTTAAAAAGTTTGCCTCAGAATTTGTATAGGTTGT
The DNA here is from genome assembly GCA_017517685.1 of Clostridia bacterium. Lineage (GTDB taxonomy): Bacteria > Bacillota > Clostridia > TANB77 > CAG-508 > Scatovivens. The sequence continues at coordinate 6,819 of JAFWYK010000012.1, read as the reverse complement.
TTCATCCCAAATTGGAAGAGAAATGTAACCATAACAAATAGTGTTTAATGTTATTGTAAATAATATAAATAAAGAGACGATTTTATTATTCATAACAACCTCCGAATTATTTTTTATATTTAAATGTATTAATGAAAAAACAATTTATTACAAGCATCGAAAAAATAAAAAAATATCTTGTATTATGAAAATAAGTTGTATATAATATGTTCATAGCGTGAAAAAATATTTTAACAAATATACAGGAGGAATTAAGTAATATGGAATCAAAAGTAAAGAAAGTCGCAATTCTAACAAATGGTGGAGATGCACCAGGATTAAATGCTGTTATTAGAGCAATAGTAAAAACAGCTAGAACTTATGGAGTAGAGTGCTATGGGTTTATAGAAGGATACAAAGGGTTATTATATAACAACTACGTAAAACTTGATTTACAAGGAAATGCATCTGGACTATTAACAAAAGGAGGTACAATAATTGGTACTTCAAATGCAACAAATGTATTTAATTACAAAGTTGTAAATGAAGATGGTACAGTTGAATATAAAGATTTATCAGATGTTTGTGTTGAAAACATCAAAAATGCAGGATTTGATTGTATATTTACTTTAGGAGGAGATGGAACTCAAAAATCAAGCAGAGATTTCTCATTAAAAGGAGTTAATTGTATTGGAGTTCCTAAAACAATAGATAATGACGTTGCATCAACAGATATGACATTTGGATACAATACAGCTGTATCTGTAGCAACAGAAGCACTAGATAGATTACACACAACAGCTGAGTCACATCATAGAATAATGGTACTTGAAGTTATGGGTAGATATGCTGGATGGTTAGCTTTAGAATCAGCTATAGCTGGTGGAGCTGACGTAGCTTTAATACCAGAAATACCTTATGATATTAATAAAGTTGTTGAAAAAGTAAATGAAAGAAGAGCAAGAGGAAAAGAATTTACTATAGTAGTTGCATCAGAAGGAGCAATGCCTAAAGATGGAACAATTACAGTTAAGAAAACATTAAATGACGGTGCTGGACTTGATAATATTAGATTGGGTGGAGTTGGAGAAAAAATAGCAGCTGAACTTGAAGAGCTAACTGGTATGGCAGCTAGAAATACAACACTTGGATATGTTCAAAGAGGAGGAACACCATCAGCATTTGATAGAGTTTTATCAACAAAATATGGTTGTAAAGCTATGGAACTTGCAATGCAAGGAATCTTTAATGTATTAGTAACATATAAAAATGGAAGAATGGAACATGTTTCTTTAGAAGAAGTAGTTGGAAATAATAAAGTTGTTGGAGCTGCTTCTGGAAATACTAAAGAAAGTAATATTAGAAAAGTTCAAATGGATGATGATCTAATTAGAATTGCTAGAGATTTAGGAATGTGCTTAGGTGATTAATTAAGAAATAAAGGCTACTAGTTTATAAGACTAGTAGCTTTTTTGCGTTTTTATGTAAATTGTAGTATAATATAAGTATGATGTTTTGCATAGTTTTCTAAATATAATTATTAGAAAAGATATTGGAAGGAGTTCTTTTCAATTTGGAATTATGCTTTGCATTCATAACTATCCCAGCAAAATAAGAAAGAGGTAAAAACAATGAAGAAGATTAGTCTGGTTTTCGTTCTGGTACTGACCCTGGTGATTTCTTTTACTACTACGACTATGGCAACTGCTTTGGCATGCCCGACTCCGACTACTGAAGAATCTTCTACCAAGACTTACATTGACCCTCTAGAACAATCTGAACTTATCGAGTTGCCTCGTGATGAGTATGATGCTCTTCAACGTTACCGTCTTGAAGTTCGTCTTCGTGATAATCATCCTGCAATCTGTGGCTATCTGATTCCCAATGTGGAAGCTGAAGTCTATGAGCAGTATGGTTTGTACATTGATTACGAAAATCGGTGCGTATATGCTGATGAAGGCTATGCGGCTTTCATGACAGGTTACGAATGTCCGGTACTTTTCAATACTGGTGATGTTAAGCAACTCTGGTATACCGATGATACTGGTTCGCTTTGTATTGTAACGCTTAGGCGTGACGATTGGCGCAGTGTCAAATACACTTTCACTGACTATAATGTTCATTGTGACATGGCAGATGGAGAAAGGCTTATTAATAGTAACGCCTATTTTGCTGTAACTTACAATGATCAAACTGGCAGTGTTAAAGTTTGGCTGTATGGACTGCTGATCAGAGAACATGAGGTTCCGGTTGAATCAATCTATGCTGGTCTTTCCACTAACGAGGGATACATTTTCCGTTCTGGTACTGATGTGTATGCAGTACGTGATTATGGATGTTTCAATGATGGTGGTTGGAAGACTAGGCGTATTGCTCAAGATGTGAAACTCGTGATTGAAACTGATTATAGCATGGGATGGGCAGAATGTTCTCAGCCGCTTTTCCTGATGACAGATGGTACTGTTAAAGCTTTTTACTCTGGTATTTCTGTTGATGGAACGGATGGTATCATTGACATCAATGATCTCTATGAGATTAATGTCGATGGTGGATACTGGGAGTAATTCCTGCAAAAATCATAGCAAAAGGGGCTATCAATTTCATGGTAGCCTCTTTAATTTTATTCTTTTGAGACAAAAAAACTTATATAGACTGTGAAAAATAAAGAAAAAGCTTGCATTTTATTTTGTTTGTGATATAATATAAAGGCTATTGTTTAATAGAAAGAAAGTGGAGGAATTAAAATGAGTGTTAAAGTAGAAAAGACAGAAAATAAAAATGAAGTTAAATTAGAAATTACAATCGAAGCTAAAGTGTTCGATGCAGGAATTAAAACAGTATTTAATAAAAATGCTAAATATTTTAATATTCCAGGATTTAGAAAAGGAAAAGCTCCAATGAATATTGTTGAAAAATATTATGGAGATGAAATCTTTTATGAGGATGCTTTCAATGAAGTAGCACCAGCTGCTTATGATGAAGCAATCAAAAACGAAAAATTAGAAGTAGTTAGCAAACCAGAAATAAATATAGTACAAATCGGAAAAGGAAAAGATTTAGTTTTCACAGCAGTTGTTGCTTTAAAACCAGAAGTTAAATTAGGAAAATATAAAGGAATTTCTGTAGAAAAAGTTGATTACAAAGTAACTGATGAAGATGTTGATAATCAAATTAAAGGAATGGCTGAAAGAAACAGCAGAATGGTAACAGTATCTGATAGAGCAGCAAAAAAAGGTGATGTTGCAGTTATCGATTTCGTAGGAACAGTAGACGGAGTTGAATTTGAAGGTGGAAAAGCTGAAAACCATGAATTAGAATTAGGAAGCAATACGTTTATTCCAGGATTTGAAGATCAAGTTGTAGGAATGAAAGCTGAAGAAGTTAAAGATGTTAATGTTAAATTCCCTGAAGATTACTTCTCAAAAGATTTAGCAGGAAAAGATGCTATCTTTAAAGTAACATTACATGAAATTAAGAAAAAAGAATTACCAAAAATAGATGATGAATTTGCTAAAGATGTTAGCGAATTTGATACATTAGCAGAATTAAAAGCTGATTTAAAAGCTAAAAAAGAAAAACAATTAGCCGATCAAGCACAAGCTGAAATGGAAGAAAAAGCTGTTAGAGAAATTGCTAATGCATCAGAAGTTGAAATTCCACAAGGAATGGTTGAAGTTGAATTAGATAACATGGAAGAAGATATGAACAGAAGATTATCTTACCAAGGAATTAACTTTGATCAATATTTACAAATGTTAGGAAGAACAAAAGCTGACTTTAGAAGAGAATCAGAAGAACCAGCTAGAGATTCTATTAAAATGAGATTAGTATTAGAAGCTGTTTGTAAAGATGCTAAATTAGAAGCTACAGATGCAGAAGTTGAAGCAAAACTTACAGAATTAGCTGAAAGCTATGGAAGAAAAGTAGAAGAATTAAAAAATAATGAAGAATTATTAGGACATATTAAACAAAATGTAGTATCTGAAAAAGGTATTAAATTAATTGTTGATAATGCAAAAGTTAAAGTTGTTGCAGCTCCAGAAGCAAAAGAAGAAAAGAAAACAACAAAAAAATCTACAGCAAAGAAAGCTGAAGGTGGAGAAGAAAAAGCTGAGAAAAAAACAACAACAAAAAAATCTACAAAAAAAGCTGAATAATAAATAATCAAAAAGAGTCGTAATCGTTGAGATTATGGCTCTTTTGTTTTTTGGTAAAAAATACATAGAAATAATTTTAAAAAAACAATTTACTTTTTATTTCAGTAAATATATAATAAAAATGATTAATCATATGAGGAGGAAGACAAATTGAAAAAACTTAGAAAAGTCTTAGTAGTTACTTTATTGGCAATTATTACTGTAGCAATGAATACAGCTGTTTTTGCATCAACAAATGATTTAATAAAATTAGTTAAAGAACCACAATATTCAGAAGATTTTGAGGAATGGTTAGAATTAGATACAAATCAAAGATCTGGCTTAAAAATGCCAATGACATTTGATTTAATAGAATCTAATTATAAATCAAATAACCCAATAAACATTGTACAATCTGTTGGAAATACTCTTGAATCAAAATTTACTCTTCAAGATATAATTCCAGAGAATATGGTTGTTAGAAACCAAAAGAATACTAATTCATGTTGGGCATTTGCATCTTTAGGATCTTTAGAATCTCATTTAGCTTTAACAAATTATTACAATGATAAAGAAGCTAAAGTATATGATTTATCTGAAAGACACATGGAATATGGTGTAACTAGAGTATTTAATAATAATGAAATAAATAAATATGGATTAGATAGAGAGCTTGGACAAGGTGGAAATTATTTAATATCAATGGGATATTTAACAAATGGTTTAGGTGCAGTTGAAGAAAAAAGCATGCCATTTGTTAATGGTTTAGAAAAAATTGATTTAAGTGAAATTCAAAATAAAGAAGTTGTTACAACTTTATATGATACAATCAATTTTCCAAAATATAAAGCAACAGATGATTTAACAAGTATTAAATCTAAAATAAAACAACATGTAAAAAAATATGGAGCTGTTGAAGCAGGTATTCATGGAGCCGAAATATTATCTGATTACTATAATAATGAAACGGGTGCTTTGTATTGTGATAATGAAACAGAATGTCCTACAAATCATGACGTTATAATTGTAGGATGGGATGATAATTTTTCAAAAGAAAATTTTAATGAATCACATAGACCAAAAGAAAATGGTGCATGGGTTGTAAGAAATTCATGGGGAACAAGACAAGATGTTACTATGGCAGAAATGAAAGCCACTATATTTAAAGCATTAAAAGATGAATGCATTAATAAAGGTTGGACAGAAGCTTCAATGATTCCTGATTCTGTAGCTAATAATGTCTTCGTTCAACTTGGATATATATTAACAAGTGAAGGGTGTTATTTAAACGTAGGTAAAGAAGGATTTATGTATGTTTCATATGAAGATGTAAACATTCATCAAACTTTATCTGGTGTTTTAAAAGCATCTGATAAAAAGGATTATGACTATGTATATCAATATGATGAAATGGGAACTACTGGAATATTACCATTATCAGTAAGTACATGTTATGCAGCAAGTATATTTGAGAAACAATCAAATGATACAGAATATATTACAGGAGTTTCATTATATGCTCCAGAAACATATTCTGTAACAGTATATGCTAATGAAAATAATAAAAGTGTTGCTCAAGGAGATTTAACAAAAGTTAAATTAGCTGAAGGTGATAAAGAAACATTTACAACAGGTTATCATACAGTAGAATTTGCAGAACCACTAAAAATAACAGGTGATGAATTTGCAATAGTTGTTAAAATTACAAGTACAAGACAAGATGCAATTAACGTTCCAATCGAAACAAAATTTGCTAATACAATATATGATTCAGTAGTTTTATCAAATGGAAAAACATTTTGGACAGTTGAGGGAAGTTTTGAGAAAAATGAATGGGTAGATTTATCTAAATTATCATCATTAACTCAAGGAAAAATTTCAGATGCTGATTTTGTATTGAAAGCTTATACAATTAAAGAGGCTGAAGAAGAGATTTTAGAATCAATTGAAATAAAAACACCACCAACTAAAACAGAATATGTTGAGGGACAAGATTTTGATAAAACAGGTATGATAGTTGAAGCTATATACTCAAATGAAACTAGAAAAGAAATAACAGATTACACTATAGAAAATGGTGATGATCTTCAAGTTGGTCAAACAGAAGTTACAATTAAATATATGGGACAAAAAGCTATACAAAAAATTAAAGTTAAAGCTAAAGAAGCTGATAAACCAACTACTGTTGATCCAGTAAATTCAGATTTTGATAAAGCAAAAGTTGTTGTAAATTCAGCTAAAGCATACTATTATACAGATAAAGCTAAAAAAGAATATATAATTCTAGATTTAACTGTAAAAGATATTGAAAGAGATCTTATAACAAACGATAAATTTGAATATTACTATTATTTATCTGGAGTAGCTTCAGAGAAGAATATTACAGATTGGGTTAAAGTTTCAGAAATTCAATATGATGAAGATAAATTAGAATTTGATGTAGATACAAGAGATATAAAAAATTATGCAGAAGTATCAAAGGCTAATAAATTATATTTGTATATAAAAGAAGTTGCAAAAAGAGATGATAGTTCAAAAGAATTAGTTGTTGATCCATTAGACGTTGTTACAACAAATAAAATAGTTGTCTATAAAGATGATAAACTTCAAAAAGAAGAAGATACATCAAATAATAACAATAATAATGATAACAAAAATGATAATAATGAAGATAAGAATAATAAAAATAATAAAAATAATAATG
>JAFWYK010000011.1 GCA_017517685.1 Clostridia bacterium | reverse complement strand
GGCATTTATAATAACACGTTCAATAGGAAAATATTTGGGAGCATATTTTAGTGCAAAAGCAATGAAGTGCGATAAAAACGTTATAAAATACTTAGGAATAACTCTTTTGCCACAAGCAGGTGTTGCTTTAGGCATGTGTATAAAAGCACAAGAACTTGGAGAAACAGGAAATTTAATAAAAAATATAGTATTATTTGCTGTTTTAATTTATGAACTCGTTGGACCATATTTAACAAAACAATGTTTAATAAAAGCTGGAGATATAACTTTAAATGAAGAAAATTAAAAAATATAAACAAAAATATGAGTAAGTAATTAAAGTTTTGGAAATTACTTACTTTTATGCTATAATCATAGCGATAAATTACAATTTAACAAACAGATGAATAATCTTTAAAATGCTATTCAAAATTATTCATAAATATTGAACATTATAATTTCAGCCCCCAATTTAGCCCACAACTAATTTTAAAGTTGAGTTATATCAATGGTTTGAGGTGTGTACCGCGTTGTCACCTCCATCATAAAAACTGTAACTTTTGAAATATAAAGTTGCAGTTTTTTATTTATATAGTATTAATGTAACAAAATATAAAATTTATTATGAAAATATGATATAATTTAATCGAGAATTAGTTATTTGAAAGTGAGATTGAATATGAATAAAATAAAATTTATAAATTCTAATTTACTTAAAATTCTTGCGATAATTTTTATGCTACTCGATCATTTGTGGGCAACAATAATTCCAGGTAACCAATGGATGACAAATGTTGGAAGATTGGCTTTTCCAATTTTTGCGTTTTTAATAGTTGAAGGATTTACACATACTTCGGATTTAAATAAATATATAAAAAGATTATTCATATTTGCTTTAATCTCTGAAATTCCATTTAATTTGATATATACTGGTTCTTGGATATTTCCATTTCATCAAAACGTAATGTTTACTTTATTACTAGGATTGTTATGTATTAGTGAAATAGACAAAGTAAAAAATAATAAAGAGATAAAATCTAGAATAAAATCAATTCTTAAATTAGTTTTATATTTATTAATTAGTATAATTGGTTTTGTTGATTATGGAATAACTGGAGTATTAACAATAATAGTATTTTATATATTTAAAGATTTTAAATATGCTTGGCTAGGACAATTGATTTCATTAATATTCCTTTATATAGTATTTTTTAAAGGACAATCTATTGTAATAAATATCTTTGATTTTGAATACTTTTTACCGTTACAAAGTATAGGTATTTTATCTTTAATACCAATATGGTTATACAATGGAAAAAAAGGAAAGAAAAATAAGTTAATTCAATATACTTTTTATTGCTTTTATCCAGTCCATATGTTGGCGATATATTTAATATATTATTTTGTATTATAAAATAGTAAGTTGTAGAGGAGTTTAAGTAAATGAAAGTTAATAATACACAATATAAAATTGATGATAATAGTGTCCTTAATTATTATGAAATTAAAAATGATAAACCTAAATTATTATTACTTCATGCACAAGGAACTGATTCATTAAGCTTTATGAATGTTATTGGTAAGTTATCTAAATATTTTCATATTTATTTAGTTGATTATTATGGACATGGAAAAAGTTCTAATAATAGAAAGAAATATAATTTAATAGATATTGGTAATGATATTATTAAATTTGTAGAAGAAGTAATTAAAGATAATGTAACAGTATTGGGACATTCTTCTGGAGGACTGATTGCTTGTTATATTGCTTCAAATTCTAATTGTTGTAGTAATTTGATATTAGAAGATGCTCCATTGTTTTCAAGTAATGGAGAAAAGAGATTTAATTATTACAATTATAAAGATTTATCAACAGTATGTCATAAATATATAAATCAAGATAAAGAAAATGATTTTGTATATTATTATTTTACAAATCAATATTGTTGGAATTTCTTTCCTGAAGATTCAAGAGAAAAAATTAGAAATAAATTAGGGGAATTCGCATTAAAATATAGAGAGAAACACCCTGATAAGAACTTAAAAGTACCTTTTTGGCCTAAAAAGTTCTTAGAGGGATTTAAAGGATTAAACAATTATGACCCATATTTTGGAGAAGCTTTTTACAACGATTCTTTTAATGAAGATATTAATTATAACGAATTATTATCAAATATAAAATGTAATACATTATTTATGAAAGCAAATACAACTATTGCTGATGACGGACTTGTTCAAGGAGCATTAACAGATGAAGATTTAAAGCAAGTAACCAGCTTAATTAAAAATATTAAAGTAGAATACTTTAATTGTGGACATGGTATACATAGCGAAAAGTCAAAAGAATTTGTAAAATGTGTGAATAAAATATTGCAAACTAAAAACTAAAAGAAGTTTGGGAAAAATAAATTACAATTTTGTGATTTGTTAGATAAATAGTAATTTGTTGAGGTGATAAAATGAATGATAATTTATATGAAATGATTTTTAAAAGAAAGTCTTTTCATTTATTTAGAAATATCGGAAATGAACATATTACAGAAGATGAACTAAAAGAAATTGAAAATGAGTTTGATAATTTTAAACCATTAGTTGAAGATATTAAAGTAAAAATGAAGATAGTAAAAGATTCAACTACATGCAAAAGAGGTCAAGAATATTGCATATTACTTTATTCGGAAAAGAAAGATAATTATCTTCAAAATATAGGTTATATTGGAGAACAATTAGATTTATATTTAGTATCTAAAAATATTGGAACTTTATGGTTTGGTATTGGTAAAGTAAAAGAAAAACAATTAGATGGACTTGATTTTGTAATAATGATTGCAATAGCAAAAGTAGACGATGAAACTAAGTTTAGAAAAGATATGTATAAAAGCAAACGAAAAGAATTAGCTGAAATTTGGAATGGAGATTATTATTTAGATATAGCAAATATTGTAAGATTTACTCCAAGTGCTTGTAATACTCAACCATGGATTGTTGATTCTTCAGAAAATGAACTTAAAGTTCATAGATATAGAAAACCAGGAAAAAGAGGAATTATGCCAATAGATATGGTTAAACATTATAATCAAATTGATATTGGGATTTTCTTGTGTTTTTTAGAAATATGTTTAAATAAAAATAATATAAATTTTGAAAGAAGTTTATATGTAGAAGAAAATGTTGATAATGAAAAAAATTTAACTGCGACATATAAATTAAATTAACAAATTTTGTGATTTGTTAGATAAATAGTAATTTGAAAGTGAGATGATATTATGGCAATGTGGAATCCTTGGCGAGGTTGTAAAAAGTGTAGTGATGGTTGTCTACATTGCTATATTCATAAAGGAGATTTTAAAAGAAATGTTGACACAAGTAATATTTTTAAGACAAAAGATTTTGAAAAACCTATAGAAAAATTAAAAAACGGAAATTATAAAATGAAATCAGGAATTGTATATTTATGTTTTTCAACAGACTTTTTTATTGAAGAAGCTGATGAGTGGCGAAAAGAATGTTGGAAAATGATTAAAGAAAGACAAGATTGTACTTTTTTATTTTTAACCAAAAGAATTGATAGATTTGAAAAATGTATTCCTGACGATTGGAATGATGGTTATGATAATGTAGTTATTTGTTGTACTATTGAAAATCAAAAAAATGCTGATTACAAATTATCAATTTTTAGTAAGTTACCAATAAAACATAAGTGTATAACTGCTCAACCATTACTTGAAAAAATAGATATTGAGAAGTATTTAGCTGATGTAGAACTTGTAGTAGTTGGTGGAGAATCTGACGTTAATGCTAGACCATTTAATTATGATTGGGCTTTGAGTATTAGGGAACAATGTATTAGAAAAAATGTTGATTTTGAATTTAGACAATGTGGAACTTATACTATAAAAGATGGAAAACAATATAAAATTCAAACAAAAGATTTAACAAAACAAGCAAAATTAGCTAATATAAATTATAAAGTTAATAGTTAAAAAAATCCAATTTATAAAGGAGATAAGATATGAACGAATACATTAATTTAAATTTAGAAAATATTGATGATGAACATATTTGTTGTGCTATTGGAGATCCTAAACATCAAAAAGGTGTTGATTGTAAAAAAGAATGGATTAAAAGTAAATTAAAAGATGGACATGTTTTTAGAAAATTAAATGCAAGAGGAAAAATATTTATTGAATATGAACCAATAGAGACAGCTTGGGTTCCAATTAGTGGTAAAAATTATAATTATATTTATTGTTTATGGGTTGCTGGTAGTTTTAAAGGAAAAGGAATTGCAAAAGAACTATTAGAATATGCAATAAACGACTCAAAAGAAAATGGTAAAAGTGGTATATGTACTTTAGTTTCGAAAAAGAAAAAGCCATTTTTAGGAGAAAAGAAATTTTTTGAACATTATGGATTTAAAGTTGTAGATAATATTGGAGATTATGAATTATTAGCTTTACAATTTGAAGAAAGTGAAACTCCAAAATTCAATGATAATGCAAGAACTATGAAGATTGATAATCAAGACTTTACAATTTATTATAGTAATGAATGTCCTTATGTAGAATATGAAGTAACAGAACTTTCTGAATATGCAAAAGAAAACAATATAAAAATTAACTTTATAAAAATAGATTCATTAGAAAAAGCAAAAAATGCACCTTGCATATTTAATAATTGGGCTAACTTTTATAAAGGTGAATTTATATCTAATACAATATTAAATGCAAATTCTTTTAAGAAATTAATAGATTAGCATATTATATTTGAAAGAGAGGAATAACTATGAATTTACAAAAATTATTATATATATTGTGTATAGCATTTTTTATACTTTTTTTATTAAGTGCAATTTTAGTTTTAACTAATACTTTAAATATGTGGTTAATAGGAATTATATCGTTATTAATAACTATAATTTGTTTTGTAATATTAAAAGTTATGAGGAAAGCTGACAAATAAATTACAAGTTATAAGGAAAGTTTTAATTACTCAACCGCTAGTTGATATAATAAAAAACACCCCACTCAACTAATGGTATGTGTATTTTTTCAAAATAATAATTTACACTTGAATTGAAGGAGGAAAAGGAAATGGATCAGATTAAAATTGGAAAGTTTATTGCAGAGCAAAGAAAAAAGAATAATTTAACACAAATGCAACTTGCAGAAAGATTAAATATAACTGATAGAGCAATATCAAAATGGGAAAATGGAAAAGCAATGCCTGATTCATCAATAATGCTTGATTTATGCAATGAACTTAAAATAAGTGTAAATGAATTATTAAGTGGGGAGGTAATTAAAATGGAGGATTATAAAAAACAAGCCGAAGAAAATCTATTAAAAATGGAAAAAGAAAGAGAAGAAAAAGATAAACAATTATTAAATTTGGAGATTGTTATAGGTTATTTCTCATCATTAACATTTTTAATTCTAATATTCGTAGCATCTTTTGTAGAAATGCAATCTTGGATTAGACTTGTTTTAATAGTATTTGGTTCTATAGTATTTGCAGTGGGAGTTGGTAAGGCAATAAAAATAGAACAAACAGCAGGATACTATGAATGTGATAAATGTCATTATAAGTATGTACCAGAATATTCAAGTGTGTTTTGGGCTTTGCACATGGGAAGAACAAGATATATGAAATGTCCAAAATGTAATGAAAAAAGTTGGCAAAAAAAAGTAATAAGTAAATAAGGATTAAAATGAATATAAAAGATTATGGATTAAAGGAAAATTTAATAAGGAATATAGAAGAAAATAAGATAATTGCTAGGATTGTTGCTACACATAAAGATAGATATGAAATTGTATGTGATAAGGGGCATAGTTTTGCGAAAATAAAAAGAGGTTGCTATTATGATAATATAAATAGTATTTATCCAACAACTGGTGATTTTGTTATTATTGAATGGAATCAAACTGGAGATAGCATGATTTGTGAAACTTTAAAAAGAGAAAGTTCATTTTCAAGAACAGCGTCTTCAAGTGATAGAAATCATGAACTTCACAATCAACATGAACAATTAATTGCAGCAAACTTTGATTATGTATTTATTATGCAGTCGTTAAATAATAATTTTAATTTACATAGATTAGAGAGATATTTAAGTTTATCTTGGGAATCTGGAGCTATTCCAGTAATAATTCTAACGAAAAGTGATTTAGTAGAAAATATACAAGACTATATTAATCAAGTAGAAAACATTGCATTTGGTGTTGATGTTTATGCTGTAAGTTGTATAACTGGAGATGGTTTAGAAAGTATTAAAAAATATTTTTCTAAAGGTAATACTATTGTTTTTCTTGGTTCTTCAGGAGTGGGAAAATCAACATTAGTTAATACCTTATATGGCAAGGAAGTAATGAAAACTTCGGATATTAGAGAAGAAGATTCAAGGGGGAGACATACAACAACTTCAAGAAATCTTATAATGCTACCTAATGGAGCAATGATTATTGATACTCCAGGAATGAGAGAACTTGGAATGTGGGATGCAGAAAATGGAATAAATAAAACATTTCAAGATATAGAGAAGTATATAGGAATGTGTAAGTTTTCTGATTGTACTCATACTAATGAACCTGGTTGTAAAATAATTGAAGCAATAGTTAATGGAGAAATAGATCAAGAAAGATATGAACAATATTTAAAATTACAAAAGGAATCAAGATATAATACTGATTCGAATCAATATTTACAAGAAAAGAAAGATAAATTTAAAGAAATATCAAAAATCAATAAGCATAATAGAAAGAAATAAATTATAATTTGTAGAATAGATTGGAGAAACAATGTCTTTAATAAGTGTAAATAATTTATCATTTAGTTATGAGGGTAGTTATAATAATATTTTTGAAAATGTTTCATTTAATATAGATACTGATTGGAAATTAGGTTTAATAGGAAGAAATGGAAAAGGCAAAACAACATTTTTAAAAATATTACAAGGAATTTATGAATATAAAGGAACAATATCAAAAAATGTTGATGTTGATTATTTTCCATTTGAAGTTTCAAATAAAAATAAAATAGCAATAGAAATTGTTAATGATATTTCGCCTAATAGTGAAGATTGGGAAATTATAAAAGAATTAAACTTGCTTAATACTAATCCAGAAATATTATATAGAAGTTTTAATCAATTAAGTGGTGGTGAACAAGTAAAAATTCTTTTAATAAGCTTATTTTTAAAGGGAAATAATTTCTTGCTTATAGATGAACCTACAAATCATTTAGATATTGAAACTCGAAATAATTTAGTTAATTATTTGAAAAAGAAAAAAGGATTTATATTAGTATCGCACGATAGAATCTTTTTAGATAAAGTTATAGATCATATAATTGCAATAAATAATACTAACATAGAAATTCAACAAGGCAATTTTTCATCTTGGAAAGAAAATAAAGATAGACAAGACAATTTTGAAATAATGCAAAACGAAAAAATACAAAAAGATATTAGTAGGCTTGAAATAGCTTCAAAAAATACTGCAAAATGGTCTAATGAAGCTGAAAAAACTAAAAGTAAAAAATATAATTCTGAAACACATATAGATAAAGGATATATTGGGCATAAGGCTGCTAAAGTAATGAAAACTTCTAAAGTTATGGAGCAAAAAATCGAAAAATCAATAGCTGAAAAAAGTAATTTGTTAAAGAATATAGATAGAAGTGATAATTTAAAATTAATCCCTTTAACAACTAATAGAAATCCATTAATTTGGTTGAATAATTTACAAATAAAATATAATGATAAAGAAATATTTAATCCTATCTCTTTTGAAGTAAACGACGGAGATAGAATTGCAATAACAGGTAAAAACGGAATTGGGAAATCAAGTATATTAAAATTACTATTAGGAGAACAATTACAATATAATGGTAATTTCAAAATTATTAATGATTTAAAAATATCTTATGTATCTCAAAGCACAGATAACTTAAAAGGAAAATTAAAGTTATTTGCTAAAGAGAACAATGTTGATGAAAGTATTTTTAAAGCAATGTTAATTAAAATGGGATTATCACAAAATGATTTTGATACTAATATTCAAGATATGAGTGAAGGTCAAAAGAAAAAAGTTTTAATAGCCAAAAGTATTTCAGAACAAGCAAATATTTATATATGGGATGAACCTTTAAATTATATAGATATTATAACAAGAGAACAAATAGAAGATACAATTTTAAAGTATAATCCTACTATTATTTTTGTAGAACATGATGAAAGATTTATTGAAAAAATTGCAACTAAAACAATAAAATTAGAGAAATAAGTAAACAACAAATTACAATTTGTATATTAAGTTAAAGGTAATAGATTTATTAATTAAATCTATTGCTTTTTTATTTTTTTGAAAGTATAATAAGTATGAAAAGTATAACTGATATGTTTTAAGGGGGATAATATGGAAAAAGGAAAATTTATAGGAATAAGTAAAGTTGGAGAAAAAGGACAAATAGTAATTCCTAAAGAAGCAAGAGATATGTTTGATATAAAACAAGGAGATTCTATTATTGTATTTTGTGATAAATCAAGAGGAATAGGACTATTAAAAGCTGATGCAATAGAAGACTTAGCAGATAAAGTATTTTCAAAATAAATATTTTAAGTTGAAAGTGAGTTAATAATATGAAAATTGTATTTTTTAATATACCTGCGCATGGACATACAAATCCAACATTAGGTGTTGTAAAAGAATTAATAAATAATAATCATGATGTTTATTATTATTCTTATGAAATTATGAGAGAAAAAATAGAAAGTTCTGGAGCACATTTTATTCCTTGTGATAAATTTGATTCTCAAACCAAACTATCTAATGAAGATAAAGAAAAAATTGCAAAAGATTTAGTATTTTCTACTAATTTAATTGTAGATATGACATTGAGATTAGATGATGAAATATTAAAAGAAATGCAAGAATTAAAACCAGATGTTATTATTGCAGATTCAATGGCATTTTGGGGAAAATTAATTGCAAAAAAACTAAATATTCCTTTTATATCATCAACCACAACTTTTGCTTTTAATAAATATTCAGCTAGAGTTATGAAACAAGAAGGACCAGGATTATTTCAATTAATTAAAAGTATTCCTCAAATAAATAAAAGTCTTAATAGATTACGTGAAAAAGGTTATGAAGTAAAAAGCATGTTAGATATTATTGCCAATGATGAGAACACTTCAACAATAGTATATACATCTAAATATTTTCAACCATATTCAGAGACATTTAATGACAATTTTGCATTTGTAGGACCTGTGTTAAGAGAAAGCATTGAAAAAATAGAAAAAGCAGGAATTCCAACAGTATATATTTCTCTTGGTACAGTAAATAACAATAATAAAGATTTTTATCAAAAATGTATTAAAGCTTTAAAAGATGAAAATTTAAGAGTGATAATGTCAGTCGGTGAAGATATAGATTTTGAAAAATTAGGTGAAATACCAAATAACTTTATTGTAAAAAAACATGTAGATCAAATTGCTGTTTTAGAAATAACAGATGTGTTTGTTACACATTGTGGTATGAATAGTGTAAGTGAAGCTTTATATTATGGTATTCCTTTAGTGTTATTTCCACAAACAACAGAACAAAAGGGTGTTGCAAATAGAGTTAATGAACTTGGTGCTGGAAAATTTTTGGAAAAAATAAAAAACTCTGAAGATATAAAAAATACTATTTTAGAAGTTTTAAATGATAAAAGTATTGGTGAGAACGCAAAGAAAATTAGTGATTCATTTAAAACTTGTGGAAATTTGTCAGAAATAGTAAAATTTATAGAAAATAAAGTAAAAGGTAATTAGTAAATTACAATTTATTAAGGAGAATTAAATGAAAATTAAAGAATATGGAAATAAAAACAACAATACTATAATGTTACTGCATGGTGGTGGATTATCTTGGTGGAATTATAGAGAAGTAGCCGAAAGACTACAAAATAAGTACCATATTATTCTTCCAATATTAGATGGTCATTCAGATAGTGATAAAAATTTCACGAGTATCGAAGATAATGCACAAGAGATTATAGATTATATAAATAATAATTATGGCGGACATATTTATTTAATAGGTGGATTATCATTAGGAGCACAAATCCTTTTAGAAATTCTATCTAGAAAAAAAGATATTTGCAATTATGCTATTATTGAAAGTGCATTGACGATTCCAATGAATACAACACATAAATTGATTAAACCGGCATTTTCTATGAGTTATGGATTAATATCAAAAAAATGGTTTTCTAAATTACAATTTAATTCTTTAAGGATAAAAAAAGAGTTATTTGATGAATATTATAGAGATACTTGTAAAATAGGTAAAAAAGATATGATTGCTTTTATGAAAGCAAATTCAAAATATGAAATAAAAAGTTCTTTACAAGATACAGACGCAAAAGTAGTAGTTGTTGTTGGAGATAAAGAAAGAACGATAATGAAAAAATCAGCTCAAAGAATTCATCAAACTATAAGTGGTAGTGAGTTTTTAACTTTACCAAATTATTATCATGGAGATTTTAGTATAAATCACCCACAAGAATATGTTGATATGCTTAATAAAATTGTTAGTGATAAAAAACAAAGCATTAAATGATAAAATAATAATAAATGCCGAAAACAATTTTGAAAATAATAAATCTCAAAAAAAAGATAAAATGAATAAATCTGAGAAAACTTCAGAAGAAAGACAAATTACAATTTGTATAACTAATAGCAACAAAGCGTTGCTTGTTGATTAATTATTCAAACATTATAATATAAATGGAGGGATAATTATATGGAAACGAAAGATATTATATTAGATTTAAGAACTAAAAAAGGATTGTCACAAGAAGAACTTGCAGAAAAAATTTTTGTTACTCGTCAAGCTGTTTCACGCTGGGAAAATGGCGAAACAACACCAAATATTGAAACATTAAAACTTTTATCAAAGTTTTTTGACGTATCTATAAATACTCTTTTAGGTTCGCCTCAACAACTTGTATGTAAGTGTTGTGGTATGAATCTTGAAGATTGTAATATTAGTAAAGAAATTAATGGTAGTTTTAATGAAGAGTATTGCCAGTGGTGTTATGCAGATGGAGATTTTACATTAGATTTTTGGAAACAATATATAAAAATTGGTGGTATTGATAAGTTTGAAGAATTTAAAGAGCAGCTTATTGATGAATTTAACACAATCATGGGTATTGAAGGATTACCTAAGGTAGAAAAACTGAATGTATTATCTGGTAGTTTTGTAAACCTTGAATATAGACTTCCAAATGGAGATATGGTTAAATTTCTAGATGATAAAGCATCTTATCTTGGTAGTCAGCTTGAATGTGAATTTGGTGGAGATAGATGTTTTGGAATTGTAGCTAATATGGATTTTCTTCTTGTATGTACTTATGAAAAAAATGGTGAAAATCCAGAACTTGTTATGTATAAAAAAAGGTAATCAAATTAGAATTTGAAAGGATAGTATATGATACAATTATTAAATTATGGAAATACCAATTGTTATTATATAAAAGGCGAAAAAGGGAGCATATTAATTGATACAGATTGGGCAGGAACTCTACAAGCTTTTTATAAAAAAGTTAAAGAATTAAATATATCAAATATTGATTATCTTTTAATAACTCATTACCATCCAGATCATATGGGAATAGCACAAGACATAATTGATAATATGAATGTAAAATTATTAGTAGTAGATGTGCAAAAAGATTATATACATTGTTCAGATCAAATATTTGAAAAGAATAATAATATAAGATTTAATTCTATAACTGTAGAACCATTGATAATATCATGTAAAGATAGTAGGGAATTTTTAAAAGGTTTAGGAATTGATGGAGAAATAATATACACTCCAGGACATACTGATGATAGTATTTCTTTAATATTGGATGAGGGAATTGCGTTAGTTGGAGATTTATATGATTTAAATTCAGCAATTGCGTTTAATGATGAGAAGATAAATAATAGTTGGAATAAAATTTTAAGTCATAATATATCGAAAATTTATTATGGGCATCATGAGCAGAATATCAGTAATATTAAAATCTAAAATATAAGATAGGAAGATGTAACGAAAGTTGCATCTTTTTTTATTAAAAAATAATCTATAAAACAATATATGTGATATAATTTACTTGAAAATTGTTATAATGGAGAAAATATATGGAAAATTTATTTGAAAATGAATATTTAATGGAAAGAAAATATTATAAAGAATATGTTCTTAATGTTTTGTGTAAAAAGATTATTATAACAGGATTATTAGTTATGATATTTGGACTTATATTTACTGTTTTTGTAGGATTAGAAGATGCAAAAATAGTACTTACTGCTGCAATAATTGCAGGAATCGCTTCAATATTAACTCCTGTAGTAACAATAAAACAATTAGAAGATACAGAAAAAAGATTAAATAATGGAAAAATTGAAAAAATAAAAGTAATATTTTCAGATAATATTGTTATGGATGAAGGAAAAGTACATTTAGAATTTGAATATAATCAAATAACAAAAATTGTAGAGACAAAGAGTTTTATAGTATTAAGATTAAGTGAGAATTCAGCAATATTAGTTTTAAAAGATGGATTTGTTAAAGGTACTCAAGAAGAATTTTCAAAGTTTATAAATGAAAAAATAAAATAATTTTATTGAGGTAAAGTATGTTTTATAATGCAAAAAATGGAGAAATAAAAGTTGGAGATACAACTGCAAATTATATTTCATTTGGTACAGGAAAAAGAAACTTAATTATAATTCCTGGAGTTGGAGATGGATTTAAACTTGTAAAAGGACTAGCTATTCCTTTCGCGTTTATGTATAAATTATTTGCTAAAGATTTTAAAGTTTATGTATTTAGTAGAAGAAATAATATTAAAGAAGGTTTTTCTACAGAGGATATGGCAAATGATATGATAGACCATATGAAAAAACTAAATATTGATAAGGCAGATATCGTTGGTGTATCTCAAGGTGGAATGATTGCAGAATATGTTGCAATTAACGCACCAGAAAGAGTAAATAAACTAGTTTTAGCAGTTACAACAGCAAGAAAAAATGATGTCCTTGAAGAGGTTATAACAGACTGGATTAAAAAAGCAGAAAATAAAGACTATAAAGGTATAATGGTCGATAATGCAGAAAAATCATATACTGGTAAGTATTTAGAAAAGAATAGAAAAGTATATGGAATGCTTGGTCTATTTGGAAAGAATGCTACATATGAGAGATTTATAATTGAAGCAAAATCATGTATTAATCATGATGCATATGATAGGCTTGATAAAATAAAATGTCCAACATTGGTTATTGGAGCTAAAGAAGATAAAGTTTTAGGAATAACAGGTTCAAAAGAATTATCAGAAAAAATAGAAAATAGTAGTCTTTTTATTTATGAAGGATACAGTCATGGAGTGTATGAACAAGCAAAAGATTTTAATAATAGAATTTATGATTATTTACTAGATAAATAATAAAAAGGAGTAAAAAGTGTCAGCAACAAGAAGGAGATATATGATACGTTTAATTGCACGTATTATAATTTTTATTACAGGTTTATTTATGTGTAAAGATGCACAAAATTTTGAAATTTTAGAAGGAAATAATTTTTTCAAAGAATTTGATATATTACATTTATTATGGGGCGTTTGGGTATGTGATATGATTTATCAAATATTACCAATAAAAAATAAAGTAGCGCTTGGATCACAAAAATTATTTGCTAACAGATTTAAACCAATTTTAGAAAAAATTAATTACGAAGCTTTAAAAAATTATGTTGTAACGACTACTAAAGCAGCATACAAAGTATTTATTATTTGGACAGTTGTTAATATAGTTTTAGGTATATTATATTATACAAATGTTATAAATAAAATTTGGCTATTTATGATATCTGTCTTTTTCTATGTATGTGATTTAATATGTGTCTTAGTGTGGTGTCCATTTAGATTACTTATGAAGAATAAATGTTGTACAACATGTAGAATCTTCAATTGGGATCATCTTATGATGTTTACACCACTTATATTTGTTGGTGGTTTTTATTCAACATCACTTGTTATAATGTCAATTTTAGCATGGCTTGTTTGGGAATTATGTGTTATGATGTACCCAGAAAGATTTTCAGAGATGACAAATGCAGCGTTAAAATGTTCAGAATGTACAGATAAACTTTGTACTCAATATTGCCAAAAATGTAGATAAATAAAAAGTAAGTTAAGTATTATTTTTATAGGAGGAATTTTTATGAGAAAAGATTTAGGTAACAAAATGAATTTTTTACCACTTCCAGTTTTAATGATTGGTACTTATGATGAAGAGGGAAAAGCAAATGTTATGAATGCTGCTTGGGGAGGAATATATGATCATGGAAAGATTTATATTTCACTTTCTAATCATAAGACAACTGATAATTTAAAAATTAAAAATGCATTTACAGTTGGATTTGCTACAAAAGATACAGAAGTAATATCAGATTACTTTGGTGTTGTATCAGGAAGAGATCAAGATAAAATTGAAAAATCTGGAGTACATGTTATAAAATCAAATTTTGTTGATGCTCCAATTATTGAAGAATATCCATTAACACTTGAATGTACAGTTGAATCGTTCGAAGATGGTGATTTAATTGGTAAAATTGTAAATTGTTCTGTTGATGAAAGATATATTGATGAAAACGGAAAAATTGATGTAGATAAAATGGAAATAATTACTTATGATATGACAAGTAATACTTATAGAGTACTTGGACCAGTTGTTGGTAAAGCATTTAAAGATGGATTTGATTTAAAATAGATTTTTATATGGGAGGTAATTTAATATGAATAAGAAAACAATTCTAATAGTTTCACTAGTAGTACTTGTATTAGTATTAATAGGAGCTAGTATATTTTCAATATTAAAATTTAAAACTTATAATCCAATTTCATCATGTTTTGGAATGATTCAAATATTATTTACTGAAAAGGAATACGTTGTTATTCAAAATAATCCCAATAAAGTAGTATTATTAAAGCCTGAATATGCTTCTAAATACTTATCAGATGAAGGTTGGAAAGAAATAGAAGAAAGAAGAATGGGTTCTATTGGTGTATATGAAAGTGATGATGAAATAGCTAACATATATACTAGAATTAATGGATACTATTCTGTACTTGTTTGGGAAAATGTTGAGAAAAAATAAAATTTATGTGTTATGAAAACTTGAAAAATGTGATAAAATATTATTAGAAATAATAATAAATAATTAGCGTGTAGTCTGAAAGAGACGTAAGTCCTGCTTTTAGATTGCACGCTTTTTGTTTTATAGAAGTAGATGAATTAAAAGAAGTAGAAGATAGTATCAACAACGTTTGGTTGACATAATTTTACAAAAGTGCTATAATAATTCATGTAACTCGTTAACCACGCACAATAGAATATAGGAGATGAACAATGAGTGAAGAATTAAAAGCAGCACAGATTCGGGTAGAGACTTCAGATGAATTTTTTGAAAAGAACGGTTTGAATAAAGTCTTAGATGACTTTCTGAACTTGCCCGAAGTACAAGAAGTTTTACAGAAAGAGTATGAAAATTTAGAATCCGGAATGGATGAGAGAGTGAAAACATGGCCTGTCGAAAAACAGGAAGAACTTAGAAGAAGAAAAACAAAAGACTTCTATTTTCCAAAATCTCTTTACATCTATATGGTAAAATCTACCTGTAAAACTATGCTTACCGAAGTTTTGATGAAGTATCAAAAAGAAAAAGTTAGTGAAAATGATATAGTAGCTAACGCAAAAACACTTCTCGATACTAGGTTTAATTTAGAGAATTTGTGGATCATTGA
The DNA here is from genome assembly GCA_017517685.1 of Clostridia bacterium. Taxonomy (GTDB): domain Bacteria; phylum Bacillota; class Clostridia; order TANB77; family CAG-508; genus Scatovivens. The sequence goes on along the minus strand of JAFWYK010000011.1, from coordinate 81,039 downwards.
GACATATGCTGCAAGTACAGTAAGAGCGATGCTCGGTGTATATGATGGAATCGCATCCGGCGAAATAAAATATCCTTTGACCGCAAATTTAAACTCATAACACAATTGAATAATACTCCAAAATGCACTGCCGGGATGCCGGTGGTGCTTTTATTTTTCAAAAAGATACAAACAAATGTTTACAAAATAAAATTAAAGTGATATAATCAAAAAAGAACAAAAGTTTGTATTTTGAAGGTGCAAAAATGAATAGTGTTTATTTGTGTATTGATTTTAAAACTTTTTTTGCTTCAGTAGAATGCGTAGAAAGAGGATTAGATCCATTTTCTACAAATCTTGTTGTGGCAGATGAATCAAGAGGTAATGGAACAATTTGTTTAGCAATATCTCCAAGAATGAAGATGCTAGGAATTAAAAATAGGTGTAGACTTTTTGAAATTCCTAAAAACGTAAAATACATTATTGCTAAACCACGAATGGAAAAGTATATAGAATATGCCGCTAATATCTATGCGATTTATTTAAAATATATTGCAAAAGAAGATATACATGTGTATTCAATAGATGAATCATTTTTAGATGTAACTCATTACTTAAAAGCATATAAAATGAAAGCTATAGATTTAGCAAGAACAATAATGAAAGATGTATATGACACTTATGGAATAACATCTACTTGTGGAATTGGGACTAATTTATATCTTGCTAAAATAGCGTTAGATATAATGTCAAAACATTCTGCTACTAATATTGGATGGCTTACAGAAGAAAAATATCAAAAAGAATTATGGCATCATAAACCACTTTCTGATTTTTGGCAAATAGGTTCTGGAATAGAAAGAAGACTTAGTAAATTAAGAATATTTGATCAATACGACATAGCTCATACTGAACCGAAAGTACTTTATAAAGAGTTTGGTGTAAATGCTGAATTTTTAATTGATCATGCTTGGGGAAGAGAAAGCTGCACGATAGCAGATATTAAAAGTTATAAACCAAAGCAAACATCAGTATCTAATAGTCAAATTCTGTTTGAAGATTATGATTTTAAAAAAGCGGAAATTGTATTAAAAGAAATGGTTGAAATTAAATCATTAGAACTTGTTGAAAAAGATTTGGTAGCTGGAAGTATTAGTTTATATATAGGCTATAGTAAGGACTTAGCAAGAGCAACAGGAGGAATGGAAAGACTTTCTAAATCAACTAATATATTTTCGGAACTTGATGAAGCTTTTATGAAAGTGTATTATAGAACGACACATAAAAATGTACCAATAAGAAGAATTGGAATTTCATTTGGTCATCTTTCGAATAGAGAATATGAACAACTAGACTTATTCGTTAATCAAGAAAAAGTAGAAAAAGAAAGAAAATTAGAAAAAGCTATATGCACAGTAAAAAATAAAATGGGTAAAAATGCAGTTTTAAGAGGAATGAATTTTCAAGAAGGTGCAACTGCAAGAGTAAGAAATACATTAATAGGAGGTCATAATGGGAATTAGTAGAGAAAATAGAGCAAGACAGTTTTTACCATTTGATGCATTAAAAGGTCTTCAAGAAGCATTAAGAGAAAAAGAGATTGAACTTGATGAAAGAAAAGAATTATCTGAAGAATCAATAGAAGAATTATCAACTAGACTTCAATTAATAGAACGTGGAGATAATGTAAGGCTAACTTATTATCATCAAAAGAAATATATAACTATTGAAGGGAAAGTTATAGATATAAAAGTAATTCAAAAAAAGTTAATTTTAGAAGGAGATATCAGAATAAATTTTGCAGATATAATTTATGTAGAAATTATTTAGAAATAAGGTTGATATTTTTAAAAAAGTAAAATAAAATAAAGATACAAAAAGGGTTGTCAAAATGGAGTCTAAAGGTGGGTAGTAAAGAAAATCTAAGAAAAGAATATTTAATAAAAAGAAAAAATATTAAGAATAAATTAGAAAAATCTAATATTATTTATGAAAAAATAATAAACAGTGAAAAATATATAAATTCAAAAGTTATAGCACTTTATAAAAGTTTAAAAGATGAGGTTGATACGAATCGATTAATTAATTATTCTTTAAGTATAGGTAAAATTGTTTTACTACCAAAAACTTACGAAAATGAAATGAACTTTTTTAAAATCGAAAAAAATGAACAATTAATAAAAAGTAAGTTTGGAGTTGAAGAACCAAAAGAAGATTTTGATAAACTATGTAGTAGTGAAGAAATAGACTTGATGATTTTACCAGGAGTATGCTTTGACAAAAATTTAAATAGAATAGGTTTTGGAAAAGGATATTATGACAGATATTTAGAAAACAGTAATAGCATATATAAAATTGGTATATGTTTTAAAGAGCAAATTACAAAAGATATTTTACCACATGATACATATGACATAAGATTAGATGAAATAATATGTGATTAAAGGGTGATTTTATGAAAAGAAGATTTGCAAATTCAGTAAACAAAGGAAAAAATAAATTTATACAAAGAAGAGTTGTAGAAGATTATTTTAAAGGATATGTTTGTAAGGTAACTGTAAATAAAGTAACAAAACCGATAGTTGTAAATTCTAAAGGTGAAGAACTTGTTTTATTAGATGATGATTATGTATGGTATATGGCATATCCAGATAATGAAAAATATGCATTAACAATTATGTACGATAATAAGTTTAATTTAATAGAATGGTATTTTGATATTGCCAAAAGTCTTGGAATAAAAAATGGAATACCATATGAAGATGATATGTATTTGGATTTAGTAATAAAGCCAGATGGAACGGTTGAATTACTCGATGAAGATGAATTAAAAGATGCGCTTGATAAAGATATTATTACTAAAGAAGATTATGATGAAGCATATTTGACTGTAAATAAATTGATTGATAAGTATCAAAAGAATATAGATGAGTTACTTGAATTAACTCAAAAAATAAAATCAGAATTTTAAATAAGTAATGGCAGACTAAAAGATGAGTCTGCTTTTGTTTTTTTATGTGAATTTATAGAAAATATTGTAATATTATGATAATATGATTGTGCTAAATATATTAAACAAGAAGGGATACTTATGATGGATTTTAAAATAAAACTAAAAGAATACCAAGAAATAGTAAATAAAGAACTTGAAAAATATATAAAAGATAAAAATTGCTATGAAAAAATATTAAATGAATCAGTAGAATATAGCTTAATGGCTGGTGGTAAAAGATTAAGACCTATATTAGTTTTAGATACATATAAATTATTTAAAGATGATTATGAAAATGTAATTCCATATGCTATAGCTCTTGAGATGGTACATAATTTTTCGTTAATACATGATGATTTACCAGAAATAGATAATGATGATTTTAGACATGGCGTACCGACAAATCATAAAAAATTTAATCATGCTACAGCACTTCTTGCAGGTGATGCACTTTTCAATCAAGCATATATTGTACTTAGTGAAGATTTAAAAAAAGAGCCTGTTCAAGAATTGTTAGTAAGAAAAATAAGATCATTTAATGAATTTTCTAAAGCTGTAGATAGAATGATTGCTGGTGAATATTTAGATACAGAACTTGAAAACAAACAAATTGAAAAAGAATTATTAAAATATATTCATGAAAATAAAACTGGGGCACTTTTAAAATTAAGTGTTAGAATGGGAGCAATACTTGCTGGAGCAAGTGAAGAAGATTTAGAAAAGTTATCTTGCTTTGCAGATAAAATTGGTCTTGCTTTTCAAATTAAAGATGATATTTTGTCTGAAGAGGGAGATGAAAAGATAACCGGAAAACCAGTTGGAAATGATAGGGAACTTAATAAATGCACTTATGTATCATTTTATGGTTTAGATGGTGCAAAAAAAGAGCTAACTAAGATTATAAATGAAGCACTTGAATTATTAAATGAATATGGAGATAAAGCTGAATTTTTAAGAGGACTTACAATATACATAAGAGATAGAGAGAAATAGAAGGGATTTTAATATGGATTATTCGTTTTTATTAGATATTGGAATTATAATTTTATTTGTTAAATTATTTGGGATTTTAACTAGTAAAATTGAAATGCCTAAAATGCTTGGGGGACTAATTGCAGGTATTGTATTAGGACCCGCAGTATTAAATGTAATAGAAATAACTCCAAGTTTAGAATTTTTAGAAGGTCTTGGTTTTATATTTATTATATTTTTAGTTGGTATTGAAACAAGATTAAAAAGTTTAGTAAAAGGAACTAAGAAATATTTTGTAATAGCTTTAGGGGGAATTATAGTTCCACTTGTTATGGGATATTTTGCTAGCTTAATTTATCAAGTAAAATTTGAATTAAATGTATTTTTTGGTATTATATTAACAGTAACATCTGTAGGGCTTACAGCAGAGTACTTAATGGAAGAAAAGAAATTAAACACGACACTTGGAAATGCAATACTTGGTGCAGGAGTAATAGATGATGTTATAGGCATTATGTGTTTGAGTTTTATTATGAATCAAAATAATACAATTGGTTCAATGGGAATTATATTTTTAAAGACAATAACATTTTTTATAATTGCTTTAACAATAGCTATAATAATGTTTAAAGTTTTTGAATGGTTAGAAAAAAAGATGTCACATCAAGAAGAATTACCGATGTTTTCAATTGCATTTGCTTTAATATTATCATATGTTGCAGAATTATTTGGAATAAGTGGAATAATAGGTGCTTATATTGCTGGACTTGTTGTTGGTAGAACAACGGAAGGAAGATTTATTAGAAATAAAATTGAAGTGATAGTGCATATGCTGTTTTCACCAATTGCTTTTGCTGGGATTGGTCTTAAAATAAGTACACTGGTACTTCCAATTGATACTTGGTTATTTATACTATTATTTACAGTTGTTGCAATAATAAGTAAAGTATTAGGATGCGGATTAGGCGCAAAATTATGTAAGTATAAATCAAAAAATGCTTTAAGAATTGGCATAGGAATGGTGACAAGAGGGGATATTGCTTTTATTATGCTTCATGAAGCTAAAAATGCAATGATAATTAATGAAGAAGTATTTACGATAGTGCTGATAACATTATGCTTTGCAACATTTATATCACCAACATTATTGCATTTGAATTTTAAAGAAGATGAAATAGAAGAGGATAAAAAAGTAGAGGTATAAAAATAAGGAGAGTTGCGTTATGGAGAAGCAAATAACATATGTAACAGGAAATTGGGCTAAAATAATGAGTGCTAGACAAATTTTAGAACCACTTGGATTTGAAGTTAAACAAATAAAGATGGATGTTCCAGAACTTCAAAAAGACAAAATAGAAGATGTTGCAAAATACTCTGCCAAATGGGCAAGTGACGAATTAAAATGTGCGGTACTTAAAAATGATAGCGGATTATGTATAGATGCCTTAAATGGTTTTCCAGGTCCATATACACACTATGTTGATGATACATTAAAAGAAGATGGGGTATTAAAACTTTTAGAAGGTGTTGAAAATAGAAAGGCGCATTTTGAAGAGGTTTTAGCATATTGTGAATATGGGAAAGAACCAGTGATATTTAAATCAATAACAAATGGAACAATAGCAAAAGAAAAATCTGGAACATATGGATGGAGTTGGGATTTTATATTTATTCCAGAAGGTGAAACAAAAACACTTGGATGTTTTGATGATTCCGTTAGATTTAGTTATTGGAATATGGATTCATATAAACATTTAGTAGATTATTTAAAAAATAAAGAAAATTAATTGGAGAAAAAGCGTGTGGAGAGATTAGATAAGATAATTGCTAGCCAAACAGAATATTCAAGGAAAGATGTAAAATATTTAGCATTAAATAAAAAGTTAACTGTTAATGGTGAAATTGTTCGTAGATCAGATATAAAAGTTGATCCAGAAAAAGATGAAATTGCAATTAATGGTAAACCAATGCTTGTAAAAAAATATGTTTATTTAATACTAAATAAACCAGAAGGATATATTTCTGCAACTGAAGATAAAAGCCAAGCAACAGTTTTAGAATTAATTCCAGAAGAGTTTAAATGTAGAGATGTATTTCCTGTAGGAAGACTTGATAAGGATACAACAGGGCTTATGATTTTGTCTGATGATGGAGAATTTGCTCATAATATATTAGCACCTAAAAAACATGTTGAAAAAGAATATGAAGTTACTGTTGATATAAAGGTAACAGAAGAAATGAAACAAGGATTTTTAGAAGGCGTTGATTTAAACGATGGAGTATGTAAAACTGCAATATTAGAAATAACAGGTGACTATACTGCAAATGTTACTTTAACAGAAGGAAGATATCACCAAATAAAGAGAATGTTTGGATGTTTTGGCGCAAAAGTAGTAAAACTTCATAGAACTAGAATGGGAAAATTAGTTTTACCAAACGATTTAGAAGTAGGAGACAGTAGAGAACTAACTGAAGAAGAAATAAAATTACTTACTACAAGATAAAAATATTTACTAAAAGTAAAATTGTGATATAATGAGAAAAAATGACTTGGAGGATAATATGAAATTATTTCAAACTAGTGGACCAGCTTTATTTATGTATACAGTTATTGCGTGTACATTAATAGCAGCTGTTGTATGTTTTTATGTGTATTATGGATCAATATTTGTAAGTGAAATTGTATTATGGATAGGAATTACATCATTTACAATTTTATATCATTTTTGGGGAAGAATTATTTTAGGTAATGTATCTAAAATATTTAGAAAGTTTATAAACTATAAATCATGGTGGTTTAGAGAGAGAGATTTTGAAAAAGGTCTATATGAAAAGTTAAAAGTAAAAAAATGGAAAAAGAATGCACTTACATATAATCCAGAACAATTTGATTTAAAAGAAAATTCAATAGAAAAAATATTACAAACAACAGCTAAATCAGAGGTGGATCACTGGATAAATGAATTAGTATCAATTTCAACAATGTTTTTTGGATTATTATGGGGACAAACATGGATATTTGTAATAACAGCGTTAGCTGCTATGATTTTTGATGCACAATTTATTGTAATTCAAAGATATAATAGACCAAGATTACTTAAAGTTTTAGAAATGGAACGTGAAAAAGAAGCTAAAAAAGTTGAAGAAAAAGATCCAAGTGATTTAAGAGTTAAAGTAAATAAAGTTGATGATATTATAAATAAAAAGAAATAGAAGGTGTTTGTTATGTTACTTAAGACGAAGAAAGATATGCTTATAATGAATGCTACAATAATGCTTATAATAAACGCAATATATATGATTGTTGTAGCAATAAATGGTATGAGTTTTGTGACATTTAGTGGTTTTGAAGTGCCAATAAATGCGAATTTAATGGTTTTATTATATATTCTTTCTTTACTTCTTAATATGTACATATATGCATTATCAAAAAAAGAATTAAACAAAAAGATAAAATCAATAGTAACAGTACTATTAATAACAAATGCAATTATCGGGATGGCTGGAGCGATATCTGTGCTTTCAATAATGTCAGTGGCATTATTATATTCTTCAATTGATATCCAAAAAGAAATTGAAATAAAAGTATTAAGAAAATATATAATATTAGGATGTTTAATTGGTATGGTATTAAGCTTTTTGATTGGATGTATGTCAAGCAATTGGTTTATTGCTATATGTGAAGGGATGTTAATTGGTATTAGTATTTTTGCTAATATAGCATTTATAAAAGTAAAATAGGAGGTGCTTTTATATGTTTATTGAAGAAATTGACAGTGCAAAATTATTTAAATTCTATAGTGGAAATGATTTAGAAATTGATGAAAAACATGGATATTTTGGAACAAATGTAAAGTCATATGCGATTGTAGAAAATGAAATTGTTCAAGGTGCAGTAACAATTTCAAAATATGGAGATAAAAGCTTTTTAGAAGCAATTGCAGTAAATAAAGAAATGAGAGGACAAGGCTTTGGAAAAGAACTTTTAAGATATGCAATAGGAAAAACATCAGGAAGTGTATATACAATTTCTAAAGAACATGGCTTTTATTTAAAACATAATTTTAAATTTGTTAAAAATATGGATGACATGATTGATGGGAATTGCAAAGTTTGTGAAGATTATAACAAAACTTGCCATCCTAAAGTAATGGTTTTAAAAAGTTCTGATAGGAGAAAATTATGGTTGGAAAATACAAAGTAATAACTTTATGTGGATCAACAAGATTCAAAGATGAATTTATGAAAGCACAAAAAGATTTAACACTTAAAGGATATATTGTTATTTCAGTAGGACTTTTTGGACATTCAGGTGATCAAGAAGTATGGGAAAATATGGATGAAGGAACATTAACAAAAACAAAGGAAATGCTAGATGATATGCATAAAAGAAAAATTGATATGGCAGATGAGATTTTTGTTATTAATGTTAATGGATATATTGGAGATAGCACAAAATCCGAAATAGAGTATGCTAATAAAACTGGCAAAAAAGTAAATTACTTAGAGGAGATAAACTAAAAGTGAATTATACAATAAGAGAAATAGAAGCAAGAGATAATAAAGCAGTAGAAAATGTTATAAGAACATGCTTGATAGAATTTGGTGCAAATCATGAAGGGACAGCTTGGGCTGACCCAAATCTAGGAAGATTTTCAGAAATATATAATGAGCCAGGAAAAAAATACTGGGTTGCAGAAGATGAAAACGGAACTATAGTAGGTGGTGTTGGTATTGGAACATTACCTGGTGCTGAAGAAGTTTGTGAGCTTCAAAAAATGTATTGTTTAAAAGAAGCAAGAGGGACTGGAATAGCACATGAATTAATAAAAATAGCATTTGAATATGCTAAAGATTATTATAAAAAATGTTATTTAGAAACATTGGATAATATGACAAGAGCACAAAAATTTTATGAGAGGCATGGCTTCGTAAGAATTTATGAGCCGATAGTTCAAACAGAACATTTTGCTTGTGATGTAAGATATATAAAAGATTTATAAAAATGAAAGCTTCAAGATTTATTCTTGAAGCTTTTTTCTTATTTTAGTTATTTCATTAAAAAATTCTCGTTTGTTTTCAAGAAGATGAATAAGTTCTGATTTGAATTTTTCATACTCTTCATCTTTAACATATATTTTTGCATAACCATTTTTTCCAAACTTTTCATTTAAATGATTATAAATTTCTTCATATAATTCTGATTCATTTAAATTTGGATAGTATTTTCTGTTGTAAAAATATGTTCTTGTGATTGCAGTTTCAACTGTTAAATTTTTATCAGCAGCAGACACGATTTTCCCATAAATAGTTCTTGGAATATGTGATGAAGAAGCTCTATGATCTTCGATAGCTTCTTTTATTATTTTTAGCTTATCTTCGGTAAAGAATTCTTTTAGCTTTTCATCTTTAATCATAATATCTGCTGATATAATTTCATGTTTTTCTTTATCTATGTGATGCCCAATATCATGATAAGCTGCAATAGTAAAAATCATATCTTTATTTACATCATAGTTTTTTGAAATAGAGAAAGCATGATTTATAACTGTTAAAATATGATTTATATCATGAGCTTTTTCGTTTTTATCATAGATTGGAAAGATATTATTTTCAATATAGCTTATTAATTTTTCATTTAGCTTTGTTTTATTATAAATATATTCCATAAAAAACCTCCAAATTAATAATTAAATTTTATTATAAAAAAATCTAAATATCAATAAAAAAATACTTGAAAAACATCTTAAGATTTAGTATAATTTTCTTGTCGATAATTTGTATTTAAAAGGGAGTAGCTTGAAAATTGTTAATCAACAACCTCGATATCAATCTGGTTAGCAACCTAGCATAAAAGGAGTGAGACTTTTAAAGAAGCAAACTTGGAAGCTTGTTTCTTTAAGGGTCTTTTTTTTAGTTTGCTAAACTTAAAAATAAATCGGGAGAGGAGTAGAGAAGGTTGTGAATGTAGAAATAATTGATTTTAAAGCTAAAGATGGTGTTTTAAATAATGGTTATTTAGTAAAATCTAATTCTAAAAAAATATTAATTGCAACTCATGGAATGACAAGTAATTGTTTTAAGGAAAGAGAAAAAATAATTGGTGAAAAATTATCTCAAAATGGTATAGACTTTTTCGTATATAATAATAGAGGAAGTGAACTTGTTAAATATGTAAAAAGACAAGATGGTCAAAAAGAAGAAAAATTCCTTGGTGGAACAAGTTATGAAGACCCAAAAGAAGGATATTTTGATATAACTGGTGCTATAGAAAAAATGATTGAACTAGGATATGAAGAGATATATCTTCAAGGACATAGTCTTGGATCTACAAAAGTTGTTTATACATATAATAAACTAAAAAAAGAAAGTTCAAATCTTTTAAAATATGTTAAAGGTATAGTACTACTTTCATTAGTGGATATTCCTAGAGTATTAAAAATATTTTTGAAAGAGAAATATGATGAAATCGTAGAATATGCTGTAAATAAACAAAAAGAAGGAAAAGCTTTAGAGTTTATGCCAGCAGGTTCGTTTATTCATCCGATTTCAGTAAAAGGTTTTTTAGAATATACAGTTAATTCTGAAGAAATTGATTTTGCAAGATATCATGATAATAATTATAACTTTGAAATGTTAAATAATATTGAGGTTCCATTATTTATGAGATGGGGAAATAACAATGAAATGATAGAACAAAATGCTGATGATTTAATTGATCTTTTAAATAAAAAAGTTAATAATAAGTTTAAAGATATAAATTATATTGATGGTGCAGATCATGGTTATTCTGAAAAAGAACAAATTTTAGCAAAAGAAATTGTAGATTTTTTACTTAATATATTATAAGATATATGCTAGATAGAAATGAGGCAAAAATGATTTATATTAATAATGAAGAAAAAGTAAAAAAGATAAAATTTGAAAAAGATAATTTTTATGTAGTTGCTGATTTTGATAAGACTTTAACAGAAGGAAATTCAAATAGCACGTGGGCTGTAATGGCAAATTCAAATCAACTTGGTGAAGAATACAGTAAAAAAAGGAATGCTCTATATGAAAAATATAGACCTATTGAAATTGATATGACTCTTTCTGATGAAGAAAAATCATGTGCCATGACTGAATGGTGGAAAGCTCATATTAGTTTATTTAAAGAGTATAATCTTAAACAAGACGATATAAAAAAATCAATTATTGATGGCGGATTAAGATATAGAGTTGGAGCTAAACAATTCTTAAAGAAAATGCATGAATTAAATATTCCGGTGATAATTATTTCAGCTGGAATAGGAAATGTAATTGAAGAATTTTTAAAATTTGAAAATGATTATTATGATAATATAAAAATCGTAAGTAACTTTATTGAATTTGAAAATGGAAATTATAAACAAATCAAAGGTGAAATAATACATGCATTAAATAAAAATATTGTTAGCTTAGATGATAAATCAAAAGAGTTATTAAAAGGAAGAAATAATATTCTATTATTAGGAGATGGACTTCCAGATTTAAAAATGATTTCTGATGATATGATGGAATCTGCAATTACAGTTGGATTTCTAGAAGAAAAGATTGATGAGAATCTAAAATATTTTAATGAAGGTTTTGATATTGTTTTAACAAATCAAGGAACCTTAGATGATGTTAACAAAATTTTAAATTTATATAACATTTAAGGAGGAAAGGAAAATGGAAAAAGAGAATTGGTATAATTTGACTACAGATGAAACTGTAAAAAAATTAGAAACTGATTTGAAAAAAGGTCTTTCTGATGCAGAAGTTACTGCAAGAAGAGAGAAGTATGGAACTAATGAATTAAAAGCTAAGAGAAAGAAAACTCTTATCGAAAAATTCATAGAGCAATTTAAAGATTTCATGATTATAATTCTTATAGTTGCTGCTATAGTTTCAGGAATTGTAGGTGTTCAAGAAGGAGAAGGCTTTACAGATTCAATTATTATTTTAATAGTAGTTGTTGTTAATGCTATCATCGGTGTTGCTCAAGAAAGCAAAGCTGAAAAATCTTTAGAAGCACTACAAAAAATGAGTAGCCATGTTGCTAAAGTAATGAGAAATGGAAAATTAGTAGTAGTTCAATCTGCTGAACTTGTTCCTGGTGATGTTGTTATTTTAGACACGGGTGACTTTATACCAGCTGATTTAAGAATCACAGAAGCTGTTAACTTAAAATCACAAGAAGCAGCATTAACAGGTGAATCTTTAGCAGTTGAAAAACAAACAGAAAAAATTGATGAAAAAGAAGTTGGAGTTGGTGATAGAATAAATCTATTATTCTCTTCAAGCTTAATAACATATGGTAGAGGAAAAGGTATTGTAGTTGAAACAGGTATGAATACTGAAGTAGGAAAAATAGCTACAATGATCAATGAAACTGAAGATGGTGTTACACCACTTCAAGCAAAACTTAATAGTTTAGGAAAAATATTAGGTGTTGCAGCATTAGTTATCTGCGCAATTATATTTGTTGTAGGTTTAGCTTATGGTAAAGAACCAGTTCATATGTTTATGTCTGCAGTATCTTTAGCTGTTGCTGCTATCCCAGAAGGATTAGCTGCAGTATCAACAATAGTTCTTGCTATTGGTGTTCAAAGAATGGTTAAGAAAAATGCTATTGTTAAAAAATTACCAGCAGTTGAAACATTAGGATGTGCTACAGTTATTTGTTCTGATAAAACAGGAACATTAACACAAAACAAAATGACTGTTATGAAATTATTCTATAATTCTAATCTTCAAGATTTAGAAAAAATAAATAAAATTGATGAAGAAGGAAGATTAGTTGTTGAAGCTTTAATGCTTTGTAATGATACAAAAGTTGCAGAGGATGGTTCTTTAGCCGGAGATCCAACTGAAACAGCATTAATAGATATGGCTAAAAATATGGATTATACTCGTTTAGCAAATGAAGCAGGAATTTCAAGTGATGGAACATATAATCCAGTTATAGAATATAAAAGAGTTGCTGAATTACCATTTGATTCAGACAGAAAATTAATGACTACTGTAAATAAATATGCAGATGATAAATATATGGTTTACACAAAAGGTGGTGTAGACGAATTATTAAGATGCTGTAAAGGATATAGAATCAATGGAGAAGTAAAAAATGATTTTGCTGAATACGGTCCAACAATTCAAGAATGTAATGCTCATTTAGCTGAAGATGCTTTAAGAGTATTAGCTGTTGGATATAAAGTATTAGATCATGCTCCAACACAAGAAGAAGTTAAAAATCTAGAATCAGACTTAATATTTGTTGGTATGGTAGCTATGATAGATCCACCAAGAATAGAAGTTAAAGCTGCTGTTGAAAAATGTGTATCAGCTGGTATAAAAACAGTTATGATTACAGGTGATCACAAAATTACAGCTACAGCTATAGCAAAAGAATTAGGAATTCTTGTTGAAGGTGACGAAGCTATTACAGGTTCTGAACTTGAAAATATGTCAGACGAAGAATTAATTAAGAGAGTTAGAAAAATTTCAGTTTATGCTAGGGTTTCTCCAGAGCATAAAGTTCGTATAGTAAAAGCATGGCAAGCTAACGGAGAGATAGTTGCTATGACAGGTGACGGTGTTAATGATGCACCAGCACTTAAAACAGCTGATATCGGATGTGCAATGGGTATTGTAGGTACAGACGTATCAAAAGAAGCAGCAGATGTTATATTAACAGATGATAACTTCGCAACAATAGTATCTGCAGTAGAAGAAGGTAGAAGAATATATGATAATATATTAAAAGCTATCCAATTCTTACTTTCAAGTAACATTGGTGAAATCGTTGTATTATTTACAGCAATTTTAATTACACCATTATTAATGAGTCAATTTGGTATTCCAGATTCATTAATTAGTGCTTTAGAGCCATTACTTCCAGTTCAAATCTTATGGATTAACTTAGTAACAGACTCACTACCAGCTTTAGCATTAGCTGTAGACCCTGCACAAAAAGGAATAATGAAAAGAAAACCTTTAAAAACAAAAGGAATATTTACAAAAGGAATGACATGGAGAGTTTTATATCAAGGTGTTATGGTTGGATGTTTAACATTAGCTGCATTCATCTTAGGTCTTGCTACAGAAGGTGTTACACCTGAAGAAAAAATTCACATTGGTCAAACAATGGCATTTGCTACATTAGCATTATCAGAACTTATCCATGTATTCAATGTTAGAGATAACAAAAAATCAATATTTAGTTCAAATCCATTTAATAATAGTAAATTAATATTAGCTATTGGTGTATCTGCTGCATTAATGCTTGTAGTATTATTAGTACCACAAATGCAATCAATATTCAGCATTACAAACTTATTTGATTATCCAGAGAAACTAATTGAAGTAGTTGCTTTAGTATTCTCACCATTACTAATTGTTGAAATATTTAAGTTATTAAAAATAAATGGAACTAAAAATGAACAATAATATATTTTGATAAAATTTTTAAGCGCTGTGCGATAAGCATGGCGCTTTTTGTATAAACTACTTGAAATTTTGACAAAATATTATATAATGTAAATGAAAACGGTAGGAAGGAGATTGGCAAGCAATGTTGTATGGTATTGAAGAATACGATTATGATGAATTTGGAATACTAAGAAGACAAAAGCTAAACACAAAAAAAGTTGTATTTGCAGTCTTAGTAGTAATTGCTGCAATTGCAATTGTCGTTGCTAGTTTCTTTATGTCGTTTTTCTTAGATCCAGATCGAAAAACAAATAGTGATTTAGCAGTAGCTCCTGTTAATGAAATAGCAGAGAATACAGTTATTCAAGAAAATGTTCAACAAAGTGAACAACTAAATGACATAGAAAATGATAATTTATATAAAGGAAGACATTCTGCGCTTCCAGAGCATGATGTTGTAAAATTAAGTGATAATATACTTCCAGTATTTAATGAGCGTGGAGCAGAGCTTATAAAAAATATTTATAAATCAGAAGAAAAACAAGTTTATTTAACTTTTGATGATGGACCATCAAAAGAAATAACTGGACAAGTTTTAGATATTTTAAAACAAGAACAAGTTCCAGCAACATTCTTTGTTTTAGGAGCGAGGGTAGAATTATATCCAGAAGTTCTTCAAAGAGCTTATAATGAAGGACATTATATTGCAAATCATGGTTATTCACATATATATTCAGAGATATATCAAAATAAAGATACAGTATTTGCTGAATATATAGATTGTGAGAATTCAATAAAAAGAGCTTTAAATAATGATAATTATAGTTCATTTTTATTTAGATTTCCAGGTGGATCAAGTGGAGGATATTATAAAAAAGTAAAATCAGAGGCAAGAGAGTTATTAAACTCTTATGGATTTGCATTTACAAATTGGAATTGTTTAACTGGAGATGCAGAAGGAAAGAATACAAAAGAAGAATGTATTCAAGAGTTTATTGATACAAAAGGTGAACAAAATAGTTTAATTGTTTTAATGCATGATTCTAACGACAAACCACAAACTGTTGAAGCTCTTCCAGAGATTATAAAAATATTAAAAGATGAAGGATATATTTTTAAAAACTTTTACGAGATATTTAAATAACCGTTGATTTTAAGCTAAATAAGTTGTATAATAATAAAGCATAAGCAATTCTCTTTTGAAAAAAAGATGATTTGATATGTTTTTAATCATAAAAAGCACTACTGCAAAGTAGTGCTTTTTTATATGTGAATATTAATTATTTTTTAAAAGAAGAAATGAAGACACAATCTTCAGTAAGTTTGTGAATGTGTCTCTTTTAAATAAAAATAGAGCCAACTGTTATATCGGCTCTAAGAATTTTCTAATTTAAGTTTTTAATCATAATTTCTTCCTGCTTGAAGCAAGAAGTGTTCCATGAATGGTTTAAGCACCATTTGAAAGTGCCATATCATGGTTAAATTTCTTTCAGATTTGTTGTTTAGGCGTTCATCCAATAATTCGCACACCTCATGGTATGCTTTGATTGCTGCTTCGTTTAACTTAATATCATTTAAATCATATGCTGAGCATAGATTGTCAATAAATAATTCAGCTGCTGCTTTGAATTGGGTAGGACTTGTGTCCTTGAAACGTTCTTTCATTCCTTTGAAATTTTTGATTAATAATTTAATTTTTCTATTTTCATTATTTGGCATAAGCATCTCTCCTTTATTAATAAAATATATATAAAGAGACACTCACAATTAATAATGATGAGCCGATATATCTTCATTTCTTTTTGAATGTGCAAAATTCCCACATAGGGGAAATTACAATGATATTGTATCAGAATTTACATAAAAAGTCAAATGGTAACAAAATAAAAAGGAAAATTATCAAAGCTTTCCTTAAAATTAATAAATTATTTTATGTGTTTTTAAATAATTATTATATAGTTCATTTATCATATATAGCTTTATTATTTTTATTTTAAAGGGGAAATTTTATATAAAAAAAGTTTTTAATTATCGTAAAATATCAATACCTCTAGGTTATGCCGGACAAGAAAATGTGTTAAAAACCTGCAAATCTCACAAACAAAAGAAAAAGACGAGTTTTTATTAACTCGTCTTTTGGTGCGGCAGAGAGGACTTGAACCCCCACGGTCTCCCACTAGATCCTAAGTCTAGCGCGTCTGCCAGTTCCGCCACTGCCGCATGTCATCACTGACAATATTTATATTAGCACAAAATAGACTTAGTTGTCAATAGAAAAATTTTATTATTTTAAATATTTATAGGTTGTTATTGACTAATATTTACTATGAATATTATAATTAACTCATAAATAATTGCTTGTGAAAGGAATAATGAATATGTCAGTAAAAGTAACTTATTTTGTTCATGGCACAACAACTGATAATGAAGCAAAACTTGCATCTGGATGGAAACCAGGAGAGCTTTCAGAAAAAGGGAAAATGCAAGCTAGAGCTTTAAGAGATTTAATAGATAGAGATTCAATTGATGTGGTATTTTGTTCTGATTTAAAAAGAGCAATAGATTCTACAGAGATTGTGTTTGAAAATAAAAAGAAAGTTATTATTGATTCTAGATTAAGAGAATGTAATTATGGAGATTTAGATGGTCATACAAACTCTTCAGTAATATATGAAGAACATATAGAAGAAAAATTTCCAAATGGAGAATCGATGATTGATGTAGAAAAAAGAATTAGAGATTTTTGTATATATGCTTTAACAGAGTTTGATGGAAAACATATTGCAATAGTTGCTCATAAAGCACCACAGCTTGCCTTAGAAGTAATTACAAAAGGAAAAAGTTGGGATGAAGCAATAAAAACAGATTGGAGAAAGACAAAAGCATGGCAACCTGGATGGAGCTATGAAATTGTTTAATACATAGGAGAAAATAAAATGGTAGATTTAATGCAAGTAATTACAGTACTTGTTAATATATATATTTCATTTACAGAAAAGAAAAAAAGAATTTATGTAGCAACATTTTTACTTAATTTGTCGCAGTTATTTATGTATTATTTTAATAATGATATTACAACTACACTTATTTATATAATTATAACTGTAAGATCGTTTATATACATATATAAAGATAAATTTAAAACAGATTTTATACCATATCTTGCAATAGCTCTTCAACTTGGTATAGGTTTTGCAACAATTGAAAATAAGATGCAAATACTTTCAATTATAATTCCTTGTTATTCATGTTGGTATTTGTGGTTTTATAATGATACACAAAAATTAAGAGTAGGTAACATTTTAGCTAATACTGCTTGGGCAGTATATAATATTGCTACAGGACTTTATATAGTATTAATAATGAGAGCAATTACAATTATAAGCAATATAATTGCATATGAAAAAAGAAGAAATGAGATTACAAAGGCATTGTTAAAAGCATATGTACAAAGAAAAAGAAAATTAAAAAAAGCATAAAGAAAGAAGTGATTTAATTTTGGCAACATTTGATGATTTTTTAAAGTTAGATATTAGAGTTGGAAAAATTATAGAAGCAGAAGAATTTAAAAATGCTAAAAAACCAGCATATAAATTAAAGTTAGATTTTGGATCAGAACTTGGAATAAAGAAAAGTTCTGCTCAAATTACCGAAAATTACAAAATAGAAGATTTGATTGGTAGGCAAGTGCTAGCAGTAGTAAATTTCCCGCCAAGACAAATTGCTGATTTTATGTCTGAAGTATTAGTACTTGGAACTTATTCAAAATCAGGTGTTGTTTTAATTAAGCCTGATATAGATGTAGAAATTGGAGATAAATTAGGCTAAAGATAAATGAGGTGATTATATGAAACAAAAGAAAGAACCAAAGGTAATTTATAAAGATCAATATTTAATTCTTGAATCAGAATGGATTGAATCAACTGGAAGAGATATTGAAATATTGATTGCAAGACCTATAAAAAATGCAAAACCTAAAGAAGAGACTCAAGGTGTATTATGGCTACATGGTGGTGGGTACATGCAAGGCACAGCAAGAATGTTTTTTATTACAAGAGCTATTGATTTAGTAAAAAAATATGGTGCAGTTGTTGTATCACCAGAATATAGATTATCTAAAGAAGCACCTTATCCAGCAGCTTTAGAAGATGCATATTCAGCTTTAAAATATTTAAAAGAACATAGTCTTGAACTTGATTATAATCCAAGCCAAATATTTGTAGGTGGAGAAAGTGCTGGAGGAGGATTAACTGCAGGACTATGTATGTATGCAAGGGATAAAGGTGAAGTTAATATTGCATTTCAAATGCCTCTTTATCCAATGCTTGATAATATTGATACAGAAACATCTAAAAATAATACAGCTCCAATATGGAATACTAAAAAGAATCATAGAGCATGGAAATTATATTTAGGTGACTTATACGGTAGTCAAAATGTACCACCATATGCAGCACCTGCAAGACAAGAAGATTATAAAAATCTTCCACCAATGTATACTTTTGTTGGAGATTTAGAACCGTTTTTAGAAGAAACTTTAACATTTGCTAAAAAATTAAATGAGGCTGGAGTAGAAGCAAGTGTAGATGTTTATTCTAATTGTGTACATGCATTTGATATGCTAATGCCATTTAAAGAAACAAGTAAAGTTGCAATTATGAAATTTGAAGAAGAATTTGTAAAGGCAAGCAAAACTTATTTTGCTGATCAAAAATAACATTCAATAAAGAGGTGAGTAAAGTGGAAATAAGAAAAGCAAAATTAGATGAAGCACAAGAAATATTAACAATTTATAAATCTTTGATTGGATATGAAGGATGTCTATGGGATGATTATTATCCTTCTATAGATGTTGTAGAAAATGATATAAAAAATGATTCGCTTTATTTAATCGAAATAAATAATTTAATAGTTGCAGTTGCTCATGCAGGAATTGATGAAGAACTTTTTAAGTTTGAAGGATTTTCAAAAGATATGAAAAATCCAAGAGATTTAGCAAGAGTTGCTGTAAGAAAAGAATATCAAAAACAAGGACTTGCTAAAACCTTGATTGAATATATTGAAAAGGATCTAAAATCAAAGAATGTTGATTATATGGTTTTAACAGCTGGAAAAACAAATCAAAAAGCATTAAGACTTTATGAAAAGTTAGGATATAGAATATGCGGTACTACTGAAGCGTTAGATATGGAGTGGTATTGCCAAGAAAAAAGAATAGGTTAGATGATTGTAAGTAGGGATAGCAAGAAGCTATCCCTTTTATAAATTGACCAACTTAACATAATATGGTATAATATAAGAGATTCCAAAAAAATATACCAGAATACGGAGGTTTAAAACTAAATGGAAGAAAAAATCATTTCTCAGAAGGACATGGATCGGATTCTCCGAATGTTAGGCAGTGGCCACTATTTCGAAGATATGAAAGTTTTGCAGATGGCAATCGATAAAAAGGGCGCTGTCTCTCAGGACTTTTTCTACGACAATGGCGGATGCTATGAAACATGGGGATCCGGATGGCGGTCTAAGAGCGAGCTGCGCTCTATCCGCGAGGTTATGATCTCTAGTATCACCGAAAAAATCAACGGTGAAAACAGAAAACCTTATGAAGACAAGATGGACGTGGATCATTATGCTCGTTATCTGCACGTTTTGGCTATTCTGAAGGTGCCCAAAGATCACTTCAACATGACCAAGCACGATTATTTGCGGAACGCATTTCTCGAGCTTTGGAAGCTGGACGATGGATCTGATGAATATTGGAAGATCATCGACAGCGCAGCCTGGTACATCGCTGAAGCGATTAAGGGTATCAAAGGACTGCATGTTCGGGAGACCATCCATCCTGATGAATAAGTTTCTGGTGCCTGCAGCATGATTATGCTAGCAAAAGAGGGGTCCAACACTTCGGTGTTGGGCTTCTTTTTTTCTTGATAATTAACTATATATATGATAGACTATAAAAATCAAAATACAATTTAGGAGGATTACATATGGAAAGAGAACTTGCTATTGATTTATTAAAAAAATATAATGAAGAAGAATTTCATTTAAGACATGCAATTACTGTTGAACATGTTATGATGGAATTTGCAAAACAAAATGGAGAAGATGAAAAATTCTGGGGATTAGTTGGATTATTACATGATGTTGATTATGAAAAATATCCTGATGAACATTGTAAAAAAGCACCAGAATTATTGAAAGAAATAGATGCATCTGAAGATATGGTTCATGCAATTTGTAGCCATGCTTATGGAAGTTGTTCTGATGTAGAACCAGTAAAAGAAATGGAAAAAATTCTTTATGCAGTAGACGAATTAACAGGGTTGATTTGGGCTGCAGCAAAAATGAGACCATCAAAAAGCACAAAAGATATGGAAGTATCTAGCTTAAAGAAAAAATTTAAAGATAAAAAATTCGCAGCAGGTTGTTCAAGAGATGTAATAACAAAAGGTGCTGAAATTTTAGGATGGGAACTTACAGAATTATTAGAAAAAACATTAGAAGCTATGAAAGCTCAAGAAGATAATATTGAAAAAGAAGTAAATGCATTATAATATTTGATAAAGCACTTTTTAGTGCTTTATTTTTTTGAATAAATTTCTTGTTTAAAATAATACTAAATCTAGAAAGGATTGGTGTTTATGGAAAAATTTAAAGAAGAAGTTACTAAATATGGGGAAGAAGTGTGTACAAGCTTTGGTTGGATTCCGCCAGAAAAGCAAAAAGAAAAAGCTGAAAAACTTGCCAAAATTACAAATAAAAAATCAAAGAAAAAGAAGTAAAAAGTATTTGACTAGTTGGTATAAATTATAAATTTTCCTTGAGAAAGTATTTGAAAAGTGATAGAATTCATATAGATACAAAAGTAAAAAATGGAGGTAGAATATGGATGTAATAGTAGATGGCTTCCTTAATTTAATGGAAGTAAGTGAATTTCAAACACTTTTCAAATTAGTTTTAATTACAATTTTAGCAGGTATTATTGGCTATGAAAGAGAATCATGGAAAAAACCTGCTGGATTTAGAACATATATTTTAGTAGCAATAAGTTCAGTTTTAGTAATGGAATGTGGTAATAGATTGTATTCTGATATAGGAGCTGATCCAACAAGAATTCCAGCTCAACTTTTATCTGGTATCGGATTTTTAGGTGCTGGTACTATATTAAGAGATGGGTTTAATGTAAAAGGATTAACAACAGCAGCAGCGCTTCTTGCTGTAACATGCGTTGGATTAATTGTTGGAGCTGGTTATTATTTATCTGCAATTCTTGCTACATTTGTAATTTATTGTGTTCTTTCATATTCACATGTATTATCTGATAAATTAGAAAGATTTAACTTTTTAGATTTAGAAATTATTGTTGATAATCCAAAGACAATAATTGATGAAGTTAAAAATATTTTAACAGGAAATGAAGTTGAAATTGTTAAAATGAAAGTTTATGACGAAAAAGGGGTTAGCTATATTAAACTAGAAGGTAAATATAGAGAGAAAATTGAAATTAACTATATAATGTCTAGAATAATGTCATTAGAACCAGTTAAAGAAGTAGTAGAAGTTAAAGAAGTAGACTAATAGAAGGAAGTTAAAATGGAACAAATAAAAGAAAAAGCAGTATATTGTTTAAATTGTAAAACAAAACCTTGTTCAATAAAAGGTTGTCCTATTCAAACAGAAATACCAGAATTTATAACAGAAATTAAAAATGAAAATTATAAAAAAGCATATGATATTTTACAAGAAAATAATATATGTTCATATATATGCAGTTTAGTATGTCCACAAGAAGAACAATGTGAAGGAAGTTGCGTAAGAGCGATAAAATCAGAAGCGACACATATTGGAGAACTTGAAAAGTTTGTTAATGAATGGGCTATTGAAAATAATTATGAATATGAAATAAAAGTAAAGCCATCAAATGGTAAAAGAGTTTCAGTTATAGGCTCAGGTCCTGCTGGAATAACTGTTGCATATGAATTATTAAAAGAAGGTTATCAAGTAGATATATATGAAAAAGAGTCTATTTTAGGTGGAATATTAGTTTATGGTATTCCAGATTTTAGATTATCTAAAGATAAAGTAGATGTAATTTTTGATAAATTAAAATCACTTGGAGCAAATTTTATTACAGGAAAAGAATTAGGAAAAGATATATTTGTTAAAGATTTATCAAAAGAATATGATGCAGTATTTTTAGGAATTGGTGCACAAAAATCAACAATGTATCCTTTAGCTGAAAATAATACAAGTGGAGTATATAAATCAGATGATTTCTTAAAAGCATATAATGAAAAAGAATTTATTAAAGCTTTAGGTTCTGTAGTAGTAATAGGTGGTGGAAATGTTGCAATGGATTCTGCAAGAGCTGCTGTTAAAATGGGAGCTAAAGAAGTAAAAATTCTTTATCGTAGAGATAGAGCTCATATGCCAGCAAGAGAAGTTGAACTTGATGAAGCTTTAGAAGATGGAGTAATCTTTGAAGAATTAACAAGAGTATCAAGTGCAAATTATGAAGCTGATAAGATGGTATCTGTAAATTGTGTAAGAACAGAAATTGTTGATGGTAAAGCTGTAGATAAAGAACCAGAAGAAAAATTTACTGTAGATGCAAACACAGTTGTTTTTGCTATTGGTTTAAAACCAAATAAATCTTTATTAGAAGCAGAAGGTATTGAACTTGATGATTGGGGATATATCAAATTATATGAAGATGGAAGAACAAATATAGATAATGTTTATGCAGGTGGAGATGTAACTGAAAGTAAAGCAACAGTTTGTAGAGCTTTAGCTGCAGGTAAAAAAGCTGCAAAAGGGATAATTAAAAATATTTAATTAGGAGTTTTATATGAAAAAAGTAAAAAAAAGAAGCATAATACAATATATTGTGTTGATGATAATATTATTTACAACAGTTTCTTACGGTAATATGATATTAGACGTAAAACCACAAGTTATTGAAAGTCCTACTGATCAAGAAATAATTGAAATGTATAGTAAAAGAAATAATAAAAATAGCGTTTGTCAAACTAGAAATTATACACCAACGTTTTATAATAGCAATGTTAATAACAATGGTTCTTATGATATGCTTAAAATAATAGGTTCTACAGATGAACGTACTGCAGTAAGTGAAATTAATAGATATCGATTTCCATATACTTCAATTGGATATCTTGATATAGAATGGGAAAATAAAGAACCATCGCGTGGAACAGGAGTTTTGATTGGTGATAATATTGTATTAACAGCAGGGCATAATATATATGATATAGTAAATAATGAACCTGCATTATCAGTTGTTTTTTATCCGGGTAGGTGGTCTAATATGGGAACTGGAATGAAACCGTATGGTTTTGCTACTGGAATTAATTATTATTATCAAGAATTTAGAGATAATGTGGATTTATCTACTGAAACTATTGATGCAGCAGGTTATGATTGGGGAATTATTGTTTTAGATAGAAATATTGGAAATGATGTTGGATATATGGGTGTGAATTATTATTCTGATTATTTAGAGTTGAGAAATAAAAACGTACGAATTACAGGATATCCTACAAATATAAATAATAATACAAGTCTTACAATGTTTAATCAATATGAATCTACTGGTAATATTGCAGGAGTAACAGATGAGGCGATTTCATATACTATCGATACTTCTGGTGGACAAAGCGGTTCTCCAGTATATGAATTAAATAATTATATTGTGGGAGTACATAATTTTTCTGGAAATACGGTAAATTATGGAAAAAGAGTAGATGATTTAGTTTACTATTGGTGTGATTTTATTATAAGAAATTATTAGGAGAATTTGTATGAAAAAAAATATGGTATTAATAGTTTTTATATTAATAATAGGAGTAATATATTTTTTATATCAATTTAATCAAAATGTTGAAGTAGTATATAGTGGAAATGAAGTATTTGAAATTAGTTCTGTTGATGGAAGTACAATGAGAAAAGTTTATCCATTAAAAACTACATATAGTAAAGAATTAGTAAAACAATATGGTGATACTATGAAATTACTAGAAATGTCGTTTGAGTATGATGAAAATTATGTTGATAAAAGGGTAAAACTAGTGATAAAAAATGAAACTGGAATAATGTGTACGATCAATGATTATCATCATTGGTTAGAGGTTTATGAAAATGATAAATGGTTAAAAGTAGAAGATAAGAATGAAAGACCAGTGGTATTTCAGCAAGAACCAGCTGGTATAGAGGGATTGCATAAATACGGAACATATAGTTTGTTTTTGAATGAAATATATGGAGATCTTGCAGATGGAACATATAGAATTGTAAAAGAATTTAATGGTAAAGAGATTTATTTAGAATTTAGAATAGATTAAAAGTAAAAAAGAAAGCCCACACTCTGCCAAGTGGCAAAGTGTGGGAGATGCGTTTTGATTAGACTTCTACCTTGATGTCGTAAATAGGGAATTGCTGAGACTCAAATGTGATGTTTCCGCTTGTGATTTCTTTGGTAAGATCAACTTGGTGAGAAACAAAAAGAACAATTCTCTCTTTATCCTTTTGGCAGAAGTCTGCCATGAATTTAAGGACGGAGAGTGCAGTCTTATCATCAAGAGCATTAGTTGCTTCATCGAAGACTACGATCTGATGAGAACTATCGAGATTATACAAAACCTTAACGATAGTAAGACGCTGCTTCTGACCAGAAGAGTATTGTTCAAGTGTAGTTTCATTGAGATACTTGAGAACTTTTTCATCATTTGGAATAGTAAGACCGATATTACGCATTACATCTTCGTAGATATGAGTACCGTGAAGAATGTTAATCATACGTTTTTTATCGAACTTAGAAGTGTCTCCATTGAAGATAAGTTCTTGAAGTACAGGGTTAGCACCAAGTCTACCATTACTTTCATGCATGATGGATGCAAGATATGCTTCCTGACTACCACCATAAGAGATTGGTGCAGTATCCATACGGATTTTGCCAATCAAAAGGTGCATGAAGGTGGACTTACCACAACCAGTGTGACCGTGTACAAGATAGGCTCTACCATGTTCAAGTGTGAACGGGGCAGTGTTTCTGAGAGTGTACAAAGTCATAGCTCCAGAATATGAGAACTCAAAAGGTTCAACAGTAATCTTAGAGATACTTGCTTTGTTTGCAAACTTTGCATTTTTCTCGAAGTTATAAACTTCCATGATGTTATCAACATCAGTCTTAACTCTTTCGGCATCTTCAATTGTGTTTTGAAGTGTTTCGAAATTATCAAGAATAGATGCGACTTTATCTAAGATGTTTGAATAAACAGTCGAGATAGCAATGATGTCTGTTAAGACAATGATGGTGAGGTTATCAATACCACCAGCATGAAGAAGCTTGAAAATGATGATAGACATCATAAAGATTGCAAGGACAAGCGTTCTACAAACTTGGAGAGTATTGAGTTTGAAAATCTCTTTCTTCTCTAAGCTACGTTTAGATTTCTGGTTATCAATCACGAGATTAACTCTGTAAGTGAATTCGTTTTTGATGAGTGGTTCGATGTTTTTGACATCGTTCATCAAAACTTCATTTTCTTTTCTGAGCTTTCTGTGATTTTCGCGGAACTTACGTCTTACTCTAAGGCGAACTCTGTAAAGGATACCGAAAAGAACAATGCAAGTGATTAAGACTGCCGAAAGACCAAGCGTAAGCTTAATGTCTCCGGTTTGCAAAAATTCGGTAACAAGAATCGCAATAGATAAGATAAGTGCTGTGATGGAGTTTGCGATAACAAGCGGGAAGTTCTGCCAAAATGTCCAAATATAGTTAACGAATTCTTTTAAGTTAAAGATAACTTCAGCATTCGTCATGATGAGGGAGTGATCGGATTTTTCCCGAAAGACTTTTCCTCTAACCATATTGGAGATTTCACTAATGCTAGTGGTAATATAGGCATCACTTTGCGTGTTAAACTGGTTCTTTAAGGTGTCGATGAAAGTTTGTACAGTGCTTCTGAGTACCTGGCGAATGAAGTAACAAATCATGAGCACAAGTGCTACATAATTGAAACCACTCGCAAGTGCGGCTTGAGCTCCCTTGATGGAAAAACTCAAAATGTCTAAGATGAGGGTACTGATGATTGTAGTTGCTAAGATGACATTTTTTTTGCGACGCATGTCGTCAGGCATTTGAGCCACGTCGTGGGAATAAAGTAACTCATAGAGTTTCTTCATTTTTACATCTCCTTCCTAAAATTCTATTTAATTATCAATGTGCATCTCTATAGCTTTTTTCGCCAATGTAAAGTTTTACTTTTTTGACTACAAAAGATATAGTTAACATAAGTATATCACAAAAAAGGATAAAAATCTATAAAAATGCTTGAAATAGGAGAGTATAAAGGGAATGAAAAAATAATTAATATATATTTTATTTGTAAAATATTGACAAATTTATGTAAATGATGGTATTATAATATTGTTAAAATTGATATGGAAAAACAAAGACAAGGATACGGTAAATAATGTAAAACCTTACAGAGAGCTAACAAATGGTGAAAGTTAGTAGGATAATAAGTTATTTATTATCACCTTAGAGTTGATTATTTGAAAATAAAAGTAGAGTAATCCGCATTCCGTGCGTTAAAAGGATTAAAGATGACTAAATAAAATTAGTTAATATTAGGTGGTACCGCGAAATAGATCGTTTCGTCCTTTTAGGATGAGACGATTTTTTGTTTTTTTATAAAGAAAATAGGAGGTATATATGAGAGAAACAGTTATTAATAAACTTGAAGAATTAAAAATTACATATAAGGAAGTTACACATACCCCCGTTTATACAATTGAAGAGATGGATAATCTTGGAAATATATTCGAAGGAGCTAAAATTTGTAAAAACTTATTTGTAAGAGATCAAAAAGGAAAGAGACATTTTTTAATTGTAGTTCCCGAAGAAAAAAGAGTACCACTAGCAGAAGTAACAACAAAAATAGGAAGTACAAAATTAAGTTTTGCTTCAGAAGAAAGATTAATGAAGTACTTAAAATTAACACCAGGTGCTGTTACACCACTTGCTGTAATTAATGATGAAGCAAATGAAGTAGAAGTAGTAATGGATGAATCATTAAAAAATGAAGAGCTTTTAGGAGTACATCCTTGTGTAAATACTGCAACAGTTTTAATTAAACCACAAGAACTTGAAAGATATATTACTGAAGCTGGTAATAAAATCAAATATATTAATGTTTAAAAATAATTAAAATTTATATATAAAAAAGGAGAATTAATATGTGCGAAGAGAAAAAAGATTATGGTAAAACATTAAATTTACCTAAAACAGACTTCCCAATGAGAGCAAGTCTTCCAGAAAATGAACCAAAAATACAAGCAAGAGTATTTAATAATGGTTTATATGAAAAAATGTTAAAGAAAAATGAAGGAAAAACACCATTTGTTTTACATGATGGACCACCATATGCAAACGGAGAAATCCATATTGGACACGCATTAAATAAAGTATTAAAAGACACAATAGTAAGATATAAAAACTTAAAAGGTTTTTATACACCATTTATACCAGGATATGATACTCATGGTATGCCAACAGAGAAAAAAGCTATTGAAAAATTAGGATTAAATAGAGATGAAATCCCAGTAAATACATTTAGAGATACATGTAAACAATTTACAATGGATTATAAAGATAAACAAACAGAAGGATTTAAACGTTTAGGTGTTTTAGGTGATTGGGAAAATCCATATATCACATATCAACCACAAATGGAAGCAAAACAAGTTGGTGTATTTGCTGATATGTATAAAAAAGGATATATCTATAAAGGATTAAAACCAGTATACTGGTGTACAGATTGCGAAACAGCTTTAGCTGAAGCTGAAATTGAATATAAAGATATTAACTCAAATACAGCATATGTTAAATTCCCTGTTGTTGATGGAAAAGGATTAATCCAAAGAGATGAAACATCAGTAGTAATTTGGACAACAACACCATGGACATTACCAGGTAATACATTAATTGCTGTTGGTGAAGATATTGATTATGCGCTAGTAAAAGTTGGAACAGAAAGATTAATCTTTGCTAAAGACTTAGTTGAACAAGTAATGAAAATTGCTAAGATAGAAGAATACGAAGTTGAACAAGAATTTAAAGGAAAAGCATTAGCGGGAATAGTATGTAAACATCCATTCTTAGATAGAACTTCAACAGTTGTTACAGGAACAGAAGATTCTGTAAATGTAGAACTTGGAACAGGTTCTGGTTGTGTACACGTTGCACCAAGTTATGGTAAAGAAGACTATTTACTAGGATTAAAACATAATAGTGAAATTATAGTAACAGTTGACTCAAAAGGTGTACAAAGAGGAGAAGGTGCTGGTCCATTCAAAGATATGTACTATGCTAAATCTGATAAAGAAATAATCAAATGGTTAGAAGAAAATAACTTACTTCTTGCTAGTGAAGTTGTTAACCATTCATATCCACATTGCTGGAGATGTAAAAAACCAGTTATATTTAGAGCTACAAGTCAATGGTTTGCATCTGTTGATGGATTCAGAAAAGAATCTTTAGATGCTATTAAATCAGTTAAATGGTATCCAGCTTGGGGTGAAGAAAGAATTTCAAAAATGATCGAAGATAGAAATGATTGGTGTATTTCTCGTCAAAGAACATGGGGAGTTCCAATACCAGTATTCTATTGTAAAGATTGTGAAAAAGAATATGTTACACCAGAAAGTTTAGATAAAGTTCAAGGAATTGTTAAAGAACAAGGAACAAATGCATGGTTTGGATTATCTGAAGAAGAATTAATGCCAGCAGGAGCAAAATGTGAATGCGGATGCACAAGTTTCAAAAAAGGAACAGATATTATGGACGTTTGGTTTGATTCTGGTTCAACACATGAATCAGTTCTTGCAGAACGTGGTCTTCCAGAAGCAGATATGTACTTAGAAGGAAGTGATCAATATAGAGGTTGGTTCCAATCTTCACTTTTAACATCAGTTGCTGTAAAAGGTAAAGCTCCATATAAAGAAGTTTTAACTCATGGTTATACAGTTGATGAGCAAGGAAGAAAAATGTCTAAATCTATAGGAAACGTTGTTGCTCCACAAGAAATTATTAAAGAATCAGGAGCTGACGTATTAAGACTTTGGGTTTTAGCATCTGATTATAAATCAGACGTAAGTGTTTCTAAAAACATTATTAAACAAGTAACTGAAGTATACAGAAAAATAAGAAATACAGCTAGATATATTTTAGGAAATACATCTGACTTTGATGTAAATAGTCCAGTTGCTTATGAAGATTTACAAGAAATTGATAAATGGGCATTAACAAGATTAAATAGATTAATTGCTACATGTACAAAAGCATATGATACATATGAATTCCATGAAGCATATCAAGCAATCAATCAATTCTGTGTTGTTGATATGAGTCAATTCTATTTAGATATAATCAAAGATAGACTATATACTTCAAAACCAGATTCTGTTGAAAGAAGAGCAGCTCAAACTGTTATGCATGAAATTTTATCTAGCTTAGTAAGAATATTAGCTCCAATGACATGTTTTACAGCAGAAGAAATTTGGTCTTACATGGCTCATAAAGACGGAGAAAACACTGAAAGTGTAATGCTTGAAAGTTATCCAGAAGTAAATCCACTTTATGAAAATGAAGAATTATCATTAAAATGGGCTAAATTAATTAAAGTTAAAGAAGAAGTTGCTAAAAAATTAGAAGTAGCAAGAGCTAATAAAGAAATTGGTTTATCACAAGAAGCTCAAGTAACATTATTTGCTGAAGGTGATGAATACGAATTCTTAAAAGATAAAGAAAACTTATTAAAAGAAATTTTAATGGTATCTGCAGCTAGTGTTAAAGAAAATAGAAGAAATGAAGATGCAGAAGTTGCAATCGGAGTTAAAGTTGAAAGAGCAGAAGGCGAAAAATGTGAAAGATGCTGGATGTATTCAACAACAGTAGGTGAAAGTGCAGAACACCCAACACTATGTGAAAGATGTAGAGATAACTTAATATAGTTTAAAAAATTAAGAGGGCTTAAAAGTAAGAAACTACTTTTAAATCCTCTTTTTTTGTTACATACTTTGTTCGCCAGGCATAATATAATCGATTATACCATATATTAAAGCACCAACGATTGCAGCCATCCAAGATATTGAATATCCAGCAACAAAGAATTGTGTTGCATAAAGTGTAATAACAGCTAGCATGAATCCAACAAATCCTTTACCAAAAGCCATTGCATGAAGTCCAGTAAACTTTACAATAAGATAATCCATAACAGTTAATACTAAGGCAGACATTGCAAGTGACCATATATTATTAATAGAAAAACCAGGTGTAAAGAAAGCTGTTATTCCTAAAATAATTGCTGCTACAATAAATCTTCCAACTATTTGCCCAAAGGCGCCCATGGTTGCACGTGAAGATTGTGTGCTTGAATTATTGTTTTCCATTTATTTTTACCTCCTTGCTTTAAAAGTATATATAAATATTGATTTAAATTTTTAAATTTAAATTAATAATATAAGTATATTTTGATATTTTTTGCAAAAAATATTCATATAAAATTTGTATATTGAGGTTTAAAAATGTTAATGGTTATAGTAAAAACTGTAATTATATATGTTTTCTTATTATTAATAATGAGATTAATGGGAAAAAGAGAACTAGGTCAAATTCAAACTTTTGAACTTGTAATATCGATGATTATTGCTGATACTGCAGCAGTTCCAATATATGATGAAAAGGCTTCTCTTTTAAATGCTCTTGTCTCAGTTTCGATTTTATTTTTAATGCATATGATAATTTCCTTTATTAATATGAGAAGTGTAAAGGGAAGAGAAATTTTTTGTGGTAAGCCAAGAATATTGATTAATAAAGGTAGAATTGAAGAAGAAGCACTAAAAAAAGAATCTATTACTATTAATGAACTTCAAGAAAGATTAAGGGAAAAAGATGTATTTAACTTAGGTGATGTTGAATATGTAATTTTAGAAACGTCAGGACAAATTAGCGTTGTACCAAAACCGGAAAAGAGAGCTTTAAAAATAGAAGATTTAAATATTAAATCTGAATATGAAGGTTTAGCGTTTGATCTTGTTTTAGATGGGAAAGTAATGAGTGAAAACTTAAAATTAATTGGAAAAGATTATAGATGGCTTGAAAAACAAACTAAAGAATTTGGAATAAAACCTGAAGAAGCATTAGTGGTTACAATAAATGGAGATAATTCGTTTTATTGTCAGGCTAAAAAAAGAAAGAAGTGCTAAAATTAGCACTTCTATAATTTATAATTACATATTTGTATCTTTAATAATATAAATTGGTCTTTGTTTAACTTCTAAATATGTTTTGGCTAAATATTGTCCGATTATACCTAAGAAGAATAATTGGATACCACTTAACATGAATATTATACATACAAGTGATGGCCAACCACTAGTTGGATCACCAAAGATGATAGTTTTACCAATAATTACTAAAATTAGTAAAAATGAAATTATACAAAATAAAATTCCAATAAATGAAGCAAGGATTAGTGGTGTTGTTGAAAATGCTGTAATTGCTTCTAAAGCATATTTTGTTAATTTCCAGAAAGACCATTTTGTTTCACCAGCAACTCTTTGAACATTTTTATATTCAATCCATTTTACGTTAAAACCTACGAAACTAAATAATCCTTTTGTATATCTATTGTATTCTTTTAATGAAATAATTGCATCTGCTACGATTCTTTTCATAAATACATAATCTCTAGCTCCATCAACCATTTCTATACTTGTCATTTTATTAATTAATTTATAGAAAAGTCTAGCAAAGAAACTTCTAATTATTGGTTCACCTTTTCTTGTAGAACGTCTTGTTCCAACTGCATCATAACCTTCTTTAGTAACCGCTTGATACATTTCTTTTAAAAGTGAAGGTGGATCTTGAAGGTCTGCATCCATTAATGTAACATAGTCACCAGTAGCATTTTCAAGACCTGCAAATATTGCAGCTTCTTTTCCAAAGTTTCTTGAAAAAGAAATATATTTTACTTTTGAATCTTTTTTTGCTAAATCTTTTACTATTTTTAAAGTATCGTCTTTTGAACCATCGTTAATGAATAAAATTTCAAATTCAACTGTTTTTGGGAATTCTTTTAAGTTTTTTAATAATTCTTCATAAAATAGCGGAATTGCTTTTTCTTCATTATAGCATGGTACAATAATTGAAATTTTTTCCATAGTTATTTTCGCTCCTAAACAATAATAAATAACAATGTAATTATAGCACAACTATGGGATTAATACAAACAAAAATGAAAAATAAAGAATAAAAAAGAAAATAATTGGAAAATATTATATAGTGAAAAATATTTTTCAAATTTTAATTATAAAAAGGGTTGATATTTCTTTTGTAATGTAATATAATCGTAACGCAAATGTAATATACAAAACTTTGAAAAAATACAAAAGGGGAGAATGTTAATGTTCGGACAAGATATTGGTATCGATTTAGGTACAGCCACAGTAATTGCATACATTAAAGGCAAAGGAATTGTTCTTAGAGAACCATCTGTTGTTGCTGTTAATAACATAACAGGTGAAGTGCTTGCTGTCGGACATGAAGCTAGACGTATGCTTGGTAGAACACCAGGTAATATAGTAGCAACAAGACCTCTTAGAGATGGTGTTATTTCAGATTATACAGTTACAGAAAAAATGCTTAAATATTTTATTGGAAAAATTGGTGGAAGATTTTTATTTGCACCAAGAATTATGATTTGTATTCCATCTCAAATAACAGAAGTTGAGAAAAAAGCTGTTATAGATGCTGCATCAAATGCAGGAGCTAGAAAAGTTTATTTAATAGAAGAACCAATCGCAGCAGCAATTGGAGCTGGTATAGATATATCAAAACCATGCGGAAATATGATTGTTGATATCGGTGGTGGAACTACTGATATAGCTGTTATTTCACTTGGTGGATCTGTTGTTAGCTCATCAATTAAAGTTGCTGGAGATAAGTTTGATGAATATATTGTAAAATATATTAAGAAAAGACATAATGTTATGATTGGTGAAAGAACAGCTGAAGAGTTAAAACAACAAATTGGTTGTGTATTTCCAAAAATTCAAGATATGGAAATGGATGTTAGAGGAAGAGACTTAATAACAGGTCTTCCAAAAACTATTACTATATATTCAAGTGAAATGATGGAAGCTTTAGAAGAGCCTGCAATGTTAATTGTAGATGCTGTTCATTCAGTTTTAGAAAAAACACCACCTGAACTTGCTGCTGATATAAGCGACAAAGGAATTTATATGACTGGTGGAGGATGTTTAATTGATGGTCTAGATAGACTTTTACAAGAAAAAACTGGAATCAATGTTATGATTGCCGAAGATGCAATTTCATGCGTTGCTAAAGGTACAGGAAAAGCATTAGATAATCTAGATATCATGGATAAAATGAGAAGATAATAAAATCCTTATACTTATACATTTTCTAAAGAAACACTTATATTAACATATAGGTGTTTCTTTATTTTTGCATAGCAAATTAAAGTTGACATAAAGAATTTGTGTGATATAATAATAAGGTAAATTTTAAGAAAGGAATTAATGATAGATGAAAGTTGGTTTTTTAACACTTGGTTGTAAAGTAAATCAATATGAAACTAATGGTATGATACAACGTTTTAAAGAACATGGTTATGATATAGTTGAATTTGATGATAAAGCTGATATTTATATTATAAATACTTGTACAGTTACAAATATGTCTGATAGAAAATCAAGACAATTTTTAAGACAAGCTAAAAAGAATAATCCAGATTCTGTTGTAGTAGCTGTTGGTTGCTACGTTCAAGTGTCAAAAGATGAGCTTGAACAAATTCCTGAAATAAATTTATGTTTAGGGACAAATGATAAGACACAAATAGTAGAATTTGTTGAAAAGTATATTGATGAAAAAAATAAAAAAGAAGAACTAGATAATATTTTATATGATGCAAATTTTGAAGATTTTGGTTCAGTTACATATACAGAAAAAACAAGAGCTGTTATTAAAGTACAAGATGGTTGTGATAGATTTTGTTCTTATTGTATTATTCCTTTTGCAAGAGGAAAAGTTAGAAGTAGAAAACCAGAAAGTGTAATTCAAGAAATAAAAGAGATTGCAAAAAGTGGTATAAAAGAAGTTGTGGTTACTGGTATTCATGTAGCTTCATATGGAAGAGATTTTAAAGAAGATTATAGATTAATAGATTTATTAGAAGAAATTAATAGAATTGATGGTATAGAAAGAATAAGACTTGGATCAATAGAACCATTGTTGATTACAGAAGATTTTATGGAAAGATTAATTAAACTTGAAAAAGTATGTCATCATTTCCATTTATCTTTACAAAGTGGATGTACAGAAACTTTAAAAAGAATGAATAGAAGATATACAGCTGAAGAATTTGAAGTTATTGTAGAAAGACTAAGAAAATATTATCAAGATGTAATTTTGACAACGGATATTATTGTTGGTTTTCCAAATGAATCAGAAGAAGAATTTGAATGTACATACGAGTATTTAAAGAAAATTAACTTTTATAAAATGCATGTATTTAAATATTCACCTAGAAAAGGAACAAAAGCCTCAGAAATGCCTGAGCAAATTCCAGGTGATATTAAAGAAATAAGAAGTAAAAGATTATTAGAATTATCTGATGATAATGAAACTAGATTTTTAGATTCATATATTGGAAAAACAGTAGAAGTATTGTTTGAAGAATGTGATGAACAAGGATACTATAAAGGTCATACTGCAAATTATATTATGGTCAAAGTAAAATCAGAAGAAGACTTATCTAATAAAATAGTTAATGTAGTTGTGAGAAAAAGAGATGAACTTTGCTTAATAGCTGAATAAATGTTACAAAATAGTAATGAAAACTTAATCTAAACTTAATTCTAAAATTATTGATAATTAGGTATTTATATAGTATAAATATTATAATAGAAGTAGTAGTACTTATACTAAGGAGGATATCATTAATAATGAAAGAATATAAATTAGTTGAAACAGCTGAAGCTGGTAATTTACCAATGGTAGTTAATACTTGGACAAAAGTAAAAAACTTTTTATGCAGAGAGATTGATTTTTCTAAACCAATCGTTCTTGAAATGACTGCAAAAGAAGAAAAAGTTTTAACAGAAGTTCATGATTTCTTATTCCAAGAAATTAAATTTCCAGAATTACATGATTTCTTTTTCCAAGAAATTAATATATTCAGTTGGTTTAAGAAAAAAGATAAATAAAAATTAAATTAATAAAAAATGAAGTTATGCTTAAAGTATAATCTATTTTAAGCATAGCTTTTTTGTTTTTTAGGAGGAAAATTATGAAAAAATGTTTAACTGTTTTTAGTGTATTTATTTTAATATGTGTGTTGTTTATTAATAATGTTTATGCAACTCCAGGTGAGTTTCAATATCAAGGAACTCAATCAGGAACTTATGTAGCATCAAAAGAAGCAAAAGCTAGTCAAAAGAATCTTCCAGCAAAAGCATTTTTGGATTTGGGTATGATAATATTACAAGGAGTTCTTGTAATTTATGGGGTAATAAAGATAATAAAAACAAAAATAATGGAAGATAAGCTTGATCTAAAAACTAGAAACAATCAAGCTGCGATAGGGTTGATTTGTTTAACGGCTGCAGTGGCTATAAGTATTTATTATTTTAAAAATATACAACTTTAATAAACCAAAATTGACGCCGAGACAAAATTATAAAAAGTACTTGAAAATTGTTCTGAATTGTTATAGAATATTCTTGGTCTAAAAAGACTAAAATATATGAAGATACTTAAACAATAATACAGTATCAGAATTGGAGGAATTTATATTATGTCAGTAAAAGTAGCTATAAATGGATTTGGACGTATTGGACGTCTAGCATTTAGACAAATGTTTGGAGCAGAAGGGTATGAAATCGTTGCAATCAACGACTTAACAAGCCCTGATATGTTAGCTCACTTATTAAAATATGATTCTGCACAAAAAAGATATGATAAAGCAGATACAGTTGTAGCTGGCGAAAACTCAATCACAGTTGATGGAAAAACAATTAGAATATATGCAGAGAAAGACGCAGTTAATTTACCATGGGGTGAATTAGGAGTAGATGTTGTATTAGAATGTACAGGTTTCTATACATCTAAAGAAAAAGCATCAGCTCACATCACAGCAGGAGCTAAAAAAGTTGTTATTTCAGCACCAGCTGGTAAAGATTTACCAACAATCGTTTTCGGAGTAAACGAAGGTACATTAACACCAGAAGATAACATTATCTCTGCAGCATCATGTACAACAAACTGCTTAGCACCTATGGCTAAAGCATTAAATGATTATGCACCAATTCAATCAGGTATCATGACAACAGTTCATGCTTACACTGGTGACCAAATGGTACTAGATGGACCACATAGAAAAGGAGATTTAAGAAGAGCTAGAGCAGCAGCTGTTAATATCGTTCCTAACTCAACAGGAGCAGCTAAAGCTATCGGTTTAGTTATTCCAGAATTAAATGGAAAATTAATAGGATCTGCACAAAGAGTTCCAGTTCCAACAGGATCTTCTACAATATTAATCGCAACAGTAAGAGGAAATGACATTACAGTTGATTCAATCAACGCAGCTATGAAAGCAGCTTCAAATGCTTCTTATGGATACACAGAAGAACCATTAGTTTCTTCAGATATCATTGGTATCACAAACGGATCTTTATTTGACGCTACACAAACAATGGTTGCTCAAGTTGAAGAAGGATTATATCAAGTTCAAGTTGTTGCTTGGTATGATAATGAAAATTCATATACAAGCCAAATGGTAAGAACAATCAAATATTTTGCTGAATTAGGCTAATATATAACTAGAATATAAAACGAGAGCTGGTGGTGGAGGTCGGTCCTTTATCATCAGCTTTAGTTATTTATATAAATTTAAGTTTATTAAACTTTAAAAAGAAAGGAAAGTTAAAATGAATAAAAAAACAGTAAGAGATATTGATTTAAAAGGAAAAAAAGTTTTAGTAAGATGTGACTTTAATGTACCTTACAATGATGAAAGAGTTATCACAGATAACAGAAGAA
Source organism: Clostridia bacterium (assembly GCA_017517685.1). Classification (GTDB taxonomy): domain Bacteria; phylum Bacillota; class Clostridia; order TANB77; family CAG-508; genus Scatovivens. The sequence continues at coordinate 43,510 of JAFWYK010000011.1, read as the reverse complement.
TAGTAGCTGCATTACCTACTATCAAATATTTAATTGAAAATGAATGTAAAGTAATTTTATGTTCTCACTTAGGAAGACCAAAGGGAGAAGTTAAACCAGAATATTCATTAAATATTGTTGCAGCTGAACTTTCAAAATTATTAGGACAAGAAGTTAAACTTGCAAAAGATGTTGTTGGAGAAGATGCTAAAGCATTAGCTGCTAATTTACAAGCAGGAGAAGTTATGCTTCTTGAAAACGTAAGATATGAAGCTGGAGAAGAAAAAAATGATGAAGAATTATCAAAAGCATTTGCTAGCTTAGCAGAAGTATTCGTAAACGATGCTTTTGGAACAGCTCATAGAGCACATAGCTCAACAACAGGTGTTGCAAGCTATTTACCAGCAGTTTCTGGATTCTTAATTGAAAAAGAATTAAACTTCTTAGGAACAGCTTTAGAAAACCCAGAAAGACCATTTATGGCTATTTTAGGTGGTAAAAAAGTTTCTGATAAAATCGGTGTTATCGAAGCTTTAATTGAAAAAGTTGATGTATTAATGATTGGTGGAGCTATGGCTTACACATTCTTTAAATCAATGGGATACAATGTAGGAAATTCAATTTGTGAATTAGATAAATTAGATTTAGCTCAAGAATTAATGAAAAAAGCTGAAGCTAAAGGTGTTAAATTAATGTTACCAGTTGATACAAAAGTTGGTAAAGAATTTGATCCAAATACAGAAAGTATGACAGTTAAATATACAGAAATTCCAGATGGATGGGAAGGATATGACATTGGTCAAGAAACTATCGATTTATATGCAAATGAACTTAAAAATGCTAAAACAGTTATCTGGAACGGACCAGTTGGATTATTTGAATTTGATCAATTCGCAATTGGAACAAATAGCATAGCTAGAACTTTAGCTGATATCGATGCTGTTAAAATAATTGGTGGTGGAGACTCAGCTGCAGCTGTTGAAAAAGCAGGACTTGCAGAAAAATTCACACACATCTCTACAGGTGGTGGAGCTTCACTTGAATTCTTAGAAGGTAAAAAATTACCAGGAATCGAAGCATTACAAGATAAATAATAAACTAAAGATAATATACTAGAAGATTTATGACAGGAAAGATTTATTATGGCAGAAATGTTGGACATTTACACAGAGCAAGGACAAAAGATAGGTACAATTTCTAAAAAAGATTATTATTCATGGGAGGATCCTGAGACCCTTCCATGGATAAATTGTTGTACATGTTTTGTTATTGATGACGTAAATAAAAAAATATTATTTGAAAAAAGAGGTAAAAGATTTTTAGATCCAGGTAAATTAGATTTATGTTCAGGTCATGTTCAATCAGGAGAAATACCACTTCAATCAATGGTAAGAGAACTTGATGAAGAACTATCTATAGGTGAAGCTGACTCAAGAAATTTGCATCACTTAGGAAATATAAAACTTGATTATACTAATTTAGAAGATGAAACAAATCGAAAATCTTTAAAATGTTTTGTAAGTATATATGCACTAAAAATGAAGGATATAAGTAGTATTCAGATAGATGGGAGAGAAGTTATTCAAAAGGGATGGTTAAATTTTGACGATTCAGTTGGATTTATTTCTAACAGTATGACAAGACTTCCGTATGATAGTACTTTAGCTCCACAATATGGTGCAATATTTGAAAAACTAAATAGTTATATGTTTCACAAAAAAAGAGTTCAAGTAAGAAGAACTAGTGAAGCAGAAAGGAATTTTTTATGAGAAGAAAAGTAATTGCAGGAAACTGGAAAATGAATATGCTTCCAAATGAAGCAATTGATTATATTCAAGCTTTTGAACCATTAGTAAAAGATGCAAAAGCAGAAGTTATTTTATGTGTTCCATACACAGATTTATTCTATTGTTTAATGAACGTTCAAGGAACAAACATTAAAATAGGTGCTCAAAATATGCACTTTGCTGAAACAGGAGCTTATACAGGAGAAGTTTCAGGAAAAATGTTAAAATCAATCGGTGTTGAATATGTTATTATAGGACACTCTGAAAGAAGACAATATTATAATGAAACAGATGAATCTGTAAACAAAAAAATCAAAGCAGCTTTTGAAAATGAATTAAAACCAATCGTTTGCGTTGGTGAAACATTAGAAGAAAGAGAAGCTGGAAAAACAGCTGATATAATTACAAACCAAACAAGATTAGCTTTAGAAGGATTAACAAATGAGCAAGTTAAAAATACAATAATTGCTTATGAACCAATCTGGGCTATTGGAACAGGAAAAACAGCAACATCAGAAGATGCTAATAATTCAATTATCTCTATTAGAGAAGAAATCAAAAGAATTTATGGTGAAGATGTTTCTGAAGCTGTTATTATTCAATATGGTGGAAGTGTAAAATCTTCAAATGCCAAAGAATTATTCTCAACATCAGATATTGATGGTGGATTAGTTGGTGGAGCAAGTTTAAAACCAGACGAATTCAGCAAAATCGTAAATTATGATATCTAATAAGAAGGAAGTGTGACAAAATATATGAGTACAAAAAAATTAACAATGTTAATGATATTAGATGGATTTGGAATGAATGAAAAAGCAGAAGGAAATGCAGTTAAAATAGCTCAAATCCCAGCATTAACAGAAATATTAACAAAAAATCCAAATACAATGATTCATACAAGTGGTTTAGAAGTTGGATTACCTGAAGGACAAATGGGAAATTCAGAAGTAGGACATACAAATATTGGGGCAGGAAGAATTGTATATCAAGATTTAGCTAAAATTACTAAATCAATTGAAGATGGAGATTTCTTCAGCAAACCAGAATTTGTAAAAGCTATTGAAAACTGTAAAGCAAATAATTCTAAATTACATATTATGGGATTATTATCTGACGGTGGAGTTCATAGCCATAATCGTCATTTATATGGATTATTAGAGCTTGCTAAAAGAAAAGATTTTGAAGATGTATATGTACATTGCTTTATGGATGGAAGAGATACACCACCAGCTTCTGGAGAAGGTTATTTAATTAAACTAGAAGAAAAATTAAAAGAAAAAGGTGTAGGACAAATCGCTTCATTATCAGGAAGATTTTATGCAATGGATAGAGATAAGAGATGGGAAAGAGTTAGCCAAGCATATGATGCATTAGTTCATGGAGAAGGTGAAAAAGCATTAGATGCAGTAGCTGCAATTGAAGAATCTTATCAAAAAGAAATTTTTGATGAATTTGTTAAACCAACAGTTATAACAAATAAAGCAGGAGAACCTTTAGCTAAAATAGAAAATGGAGATTCAGTAATATTCTTTAACTTTAGACCAGATAGAGCAAGAGAAATTACAAGAAGTATAGTTGATAAAGAATTCGATGGATTCGAAACAGAAAAATTAGACACATATTTCGTATGTATGACTCCATATGATGAAACAATGCCAAATGTTGAAGTTGCATTCAGAAAAGAAGAAATTAGAAATACATTTGGAGAATACATCAGTAAAAAAGGATTAAAACAATTAAGAATTGCTGAAACAGAAAAATATGCTCACGTTACATTCTTCTTTAATGGTGGAGAAGAAAAACAATATGAAGGTGAAGATAGAATATTAGTTCCATCACCAAAAGTTGAAACATATGACTTAAAACCAGAAATGAGTGCTTATGAAGTTACAGATAAAGTAATTGAAGCAATCAAATCAGAAAAATATGATTCAATTATATTAAACTATGCTAACCCAGATATGGTTGGACATACAGGAAGTATAGATGCAGCTGTTAAAGCATTAGAAACAATTAATGATTGCGTAGCAAAAGTTGTTGAAGCTGTTAAATCAGTAGATGGTGTTTTATTAATTACAGCTGATCATGGAAATGCAGAGCAAATGATTGACTATAAAACAGGAGAACCTCATACTGCACATACAACAAATCCAGTTCCACTTGCTGTTGTTGGATTACCAGGAAACAAAAAAGTTAGAGAAGGTCGTTTAGCAGATCTTGCTCCAACAATGCTTGATATAATGGGACTTGAAAAACCAGATGAAATGACAGGTGAAAGTTTAATAGTATAATTCGTCAATGTTACTTGATTTTAGCAATTGTTTGACGTAAAATTGTTATATATTAAAATAAGTTTTTAAATTACTTTTAATTTAGTTATTAGGAGAAATTTATGGTTAGTTCACCAGAAGAAAAAATATTGTATTCAGAGATACAAAAAAAGTTATTTTATATTATACCTGAAAAATGGGATAGCATATATCTATATGCCTCTGTAATTGACATGCCTAATCAAAAACCAGTTGGAGAAATGTATTTTTATTATCTTCCGAAAGGATTTATAAAGAAGAAGTATGTTAATGGTTATGAAATCCCGAATCTTTTTAACATTGATGAAGAACAATATTCTAAGTTAATTACAGATGTTTATAATAAAATTAAAATGTTGAGAGAGAAGTTTGTTAATTCAAAAAGAAAACTTTGGAGTAACATTACAATTACGATTCAAAATAATCAATTTAAAGTAGAATATGATTATGAGGACTTAAAAAATTCTCAATTTGATTCATATGAACGTCATGTAATATGGAGATATAATTACTTAAAAGAGGGTGCTGATTTCTTAAGTAGAAAAGATAAGAAAATTATTAAAACATACTTAAATGATAATCAAATGGATGTACCTTTAAAGAAAGATATATATGTTGAAGGCATATATAAACTTCCAGTGAAAAATATTATAGATTTCGAAAAAACATTATCAGTTGATGAAGCAATAGCTCAATCAAAAGATACAACTAATGTAAAAGAAAAAAAGAAAAAAGGCTTATTTGCAAAAAGAAATAAAATAGATGATGTAATAGAAGACGAAGAAGAGATTGTTTATAATAATCAAATATTAAATATGAATAAAAAATAATAAAGAGTAAAGCTTACTAAATTATTGGTAAGCTTTATTTTTTTGTTCTAAATAAGAAAATTTCGAATATATATATTTTAAGAAAAATTTTAAGAGGTTATTATGAATAAAGAAATACTAAAATATTTTCCTGATAAAATCAAAAGTGTAATAGAAGAAAATGTAGAAGATTTAAATGTAGAAGAAATTAGGATTAGAAATAATAAACCGATAATATTAAAAGCGTCTACTCAAGAAAAAACAATAAGATATTATCCGAATTCAGATGAAATGATGACGATACTTCAATTAATATGTGAAAATTCTATTTATACTTATCAAAAACAAATTGCAGAAGGTTTTGTAACTTTAAAAGGTGGACATAGAGTAGGCCTTTCAGGTTCGTGTGTTGTTGAAAATGGAAAGGTAATTAATATATCTTATATAAATAGTTTTAATTTTAGAATTTCAAGACAAATAATAGGATGTAGTAAAGATGCGCTAAAATATATATTAGACCAAAATAAAAATGAAGTAAAAAATACTTTAATTGTATCACCACCAGGAACTGGAAAGACAACAATTTTAAGAGATATTGTAAGGCAAATATCAAGTGGAATTAAGACTTTAAAATTTAAAGGACAAACAGTTGGTATTGTTGATGAAAGAGGAGAAATAGCATCATTATATAAAGGTGAAGCACAAAATGAAATTGGTTCTAAAACAGATGTAATAGAAAATGTATCAAAATCAATTGGTATGAAAATGTTAATAAGGTCTATGGCACCGAAAGTAATTGTAGCAGATGAAATTGGTGGACAAAATGATATAGAAATTATAAAGTATGCAATCTGTTCAGGATGTAAAGGTATATTTACAGCTCATGGTGCATCGTTTGACGATATATATGTAAATCCAGTATTAAAAGAGTTAATAAGCTCACATATTTTTAAAGTGATAATGTTTTTGAATCCAAAACATAGAGGTGAAATTTTAGAAGTATATAAGTTTAATAAAAAGACTAATCAATATGAAAAACAAGATGAAGAAGAATATAGTTTTTCAAATTTAAATTTAGGAGTAAGTGATGATATTAATTAAATTTATAATACTTATTTTAATTGTTCTTACAACAACAAGCCTTGGAATGCAGAAAGTAAAGAGTTTTAAAGAAAGACAAAATGCTTTAAATCTGTTTAAGAGATCACTTCTTTTTATGAAAACAAAAATTGAATTTACATATGAACCAATAAAAAGAATATTTGAAGATATATCAAGTGTTATATATGAAAATAAAGATAATGTTTTTAATGCTTGTAATAGCGAAAATGAAATTACTTTTTATAATAATTGGACTAAAGCTGTAGATAAAACCTTAAAAGATTTAAAACAAGATGATTTAGAAATAATTAAAAACTTTGGAAAAATGCTTGGTAAAACAGATAAAAATGGACAAATAAGCGAGATAGAACTTGCTCTTTGTTTAATAGAAAAACAAATTGAAGATGCTGAAAACTATTATGTAAAAAATGAAAAGTTATATAAAACTATTGGTGTAGTTTCAGGACTCGCGTTATGTATTATTTTTGTATAGGAGATTAAATATGGATATAGATTTGTTATTAAAAATTGCTGGTATAGGAATATTAATAGCAGTACTAAATCAAGTACTTTCAAAAGCAGGAAGAGAAGATCAAGCCATGATGATAACACTTGCTGGCGTTGTAATAGTTCTTACAGTTATAGTAAAAGAAATAAGTAATCTTTTTGAAACTGTAAGGACGGTGTTTAATTTATAATGGATATTTTTAAGATTGTAGGAATAGGATTTGTTGCTGCCATTAGTGCTAATGTTTTAAAAGAATATAAAAAAGAATATGCATCATTAATTGCTATAGGTGGATGTATAATAATTCTTTTATTAAGTTTAGATACGATAGAAAGTATAGTTAGATTTATAAAAAGATTTCAAAATATAAATGTGGCTAACATCCCATTTGTAGAAATACTTTTAAAAACGACAGGAATAGCAATTTTAGTTGAATATTCTGTTTCAATATGTAAAGACTTGGGTGAAGAAATGCTTGCGAGTAAAATCGATTTTGGTGGGAAGATAATAATTATATCTTTAACAATTCCTATAATTTCACAAAGCTTGAATACACTTCTTGAAATAATGCCTTAAATTTTGGAGGATATTAGCCTTGGAAGATTTGCTTATTAATCAAAAGGAAATATTAGGAATTAATGATTTTTTAGACGAAGCAAAGCAATTTTCAAAAGATGCTTTTGGCTCTAATAATTTAGATAGTTTGTATGAAAATATTATAAATGGTGATATTCTAAAGTGTTTTGAAACAATTGATTTTAAAGGGATTATTTTTAGCCAAATATCTGAAGCAATAAAACTTATAGTGCTGATGTTAGAAGTAATAATTATTTGTAGTGTTTTAAAGAATATTTTAGATTCTTTAAAAGTATCAAATGCAGGTAAGAATGTTTATTTTGTTCAGTATTTTGTATTGGTTATATTGATAGTAAATGCTTTTGTTCCAATTTTAAAGTTTACGGTTGAAGCTATTAATAGAATTATAAGTTTTATGAATATGCTTATTCCGCTTTTAATAACTTTAATACTGTCTACTGGAAATATTGTGACAACAAGTATGATGGAACCAGTTTTAGTTATTTCAATGAATTTTATTGCAAATTTTATTAATAGTTTTGTAGTTCCTTTTTGTTTAATATCTTTTGTAATTTCGGTAATATCGAATTTATTAGGAAAAATAAAATTAGAAAAAATATCTAAAATATTAAGAAATGTTATTGTTTGGACTTTAGGGATTCTTTTAACAGTATTTACAGCTCTTTTAAGCTTAGAGTCTAATATAACAAGTAGCGTAGATGGACTTGCTGGTAAAACAACAAAAGCAGCTGTTTCTGGATTTATACCAGTAGTTGGAAAAATTATGGGAGACTCGGTTGATGCAGTTATAGGAAGCGTTAATATTTTGAAAAACTCTGTTGGTGTTATTGGTACACTTATTATTTTTGCTATTACCTTATCTCCAAGCATAAAGATTATTTGCTATTGGTTTAGTTTTAAAATTCTTGCAGCGTTATCAGAACCTTGTGCTGATAGTGCAATAGTAAACTTGTTTGAAGTGATTTCTGAAAATTATAAGATTTTACTTGGAATACTATTTTCAGTTACTATAATGTTTATAATAGGTATTACTATTGTACTTAAAACAACTAATATGAGTTTGATGTATAGATAGGAAAAAATGGAAAATTTAAATAATTGGTGTGAAAGTTTAATTATATCTGTGATTCTAGTACTACTAATAGAATTATTAGTAGAAAACAATAAAAATAAAAAATATATTCAAGTTATAACTGGTATTTTTATAATGTTTGTTACATTAAATCCATTTATTGAGCTTTTAAATAATAATGATTTTGATACTGATTTTTTAAAATTTGAAAAAGTATCAGCAAAGCCATATGAAGAAAATGAACTATTTGAAAATGTATATATAGATTATACTTTGGAAAGAATAAAAAATGTATTAGATAGTTATAATTTAAATGTATTAGATCTAGATTTTAAATTAGATGAATCTAAAGAAAATTTAGAAAAAATAGAAGTAATAATTAAAAAAGATATGGCAAAAGAAAGTGAAGACTTTGTTAGTGAAGAAAAAGTAAAAAATCTAATAAAAGAAGAACTTGATATTACAGAAGATGTATTAGTTATTACTTATGAATAGGAGTTTATATGTTTGATAAAATAAAAGATATTTTTAATAATAAAGAAAAGAAAAAAGAGAATATGATAACATTTCTTATTATTTTAGTTATTACTCTTATTATTATAAATAAAATATTACAAACTCCAAATGTTGAGTCAAAAGAAGATATAGAAAAAGAGGCATATCTTGCAACTACTTGTGAAGAAACTATAAAAGAAGATGATATTGAAACAAGACTTGAAAATATATTAGATACTCTAAAAGGAGTAAGTAACGTTTCAGTTATGCTTACATATAATGAATCAAGTTCTATAGTTCCAATTTATAATATAAATGAATCTACAACAAAAACAGATAAAGATGAAAGCATAAGTTTAGAAAAAGAAGTGATAGTTGATTCTGAATCTAAAATTATTACTGAAAAAATAGTAAATCCTAAAATAGAAGGTGCAATTATAACTGCAAAAGGTGTTTCAGATCCAACCGTAAAAGGAAATGTAATATCTGCAGTTGAAGCTGTTACGGGACTTATGACTCATGAAATTCAAGTTTTTGAAACAGGAGATTAATATGATGAATTTTTTGAAAAGTAAAGAAAATCAAAAACAAATTTTATTATGTGTGATTGCTATAACGTTTATTGTTTTAGGAACTATAAATTTAAATTCTAATGTAAAAAATGAAGAATTTGCTGAAGGGATGTTAGAAGTTGCATCAAGAAATGTATTAGAAGAAAATTTAGGAGATGTAGAACTTGTAAGTAGCTCAGCTATAGTTGAAAATGAAAGTTTGGATTCTACTACTAGTGATGAAGAAAAGATAGAAGAAATAAAATCTGAAGATGATAATTACTTTGAAGAAACGAAACTTGAAAGAAATAGAATGTATTCTGAATCAATAGAGATTTACCAAAATATATTAAAAAATTCAGAACTTAAAGAAGATCAAAAATTAATAGCTACAAATGAGATTACAAAACTTACTAATATGAAAAATGGTATTCTAGTTTGTGAGAACTTGATAAAGAATAAAGGAATAGATGATGTCGTAATATTAGAAAATAATGGAATAATAAATGTTGTTGTAAAATCATCTTATTTAAAAAAGGAAGAAGTTTCACAAATACAAAATATTATTGAAAGACACTTAAATGTAGATGTGCAAAATATTAGTATTACTAGAAAATAATAATAGAAAAATTTTCAGTGAATAAAAATAAGTTTTAGCCAAATAATAAATGTATATGAGAAAAATCATATAATTTTTAGGAGGCTATAATATGAAAAGTAAAACACTTTTTGTTGCCGCTATATTAATGATCCTGATATCAAGTTTTTCATTTTGCTTTGCAGAAGGTGAGAAAAAAGATGTTAATCTTGGGAATGAAATTAGTAGATCTATAGATAAAACATCAGATAGTATAAACAAGGTTGTTTCTGGTAATGTCGTAGGTGGAACTAAAAATGTTGTAGAAGGTGGAATAAAGACTGTCGAAAATGTAGTAATGGATACTGGCAATATGGTTAAAGATGGTGCTATGAATGCTGGTAATATGGTTAAAGATGGTGCTATGAGTGCTGGTAATATGATAAACAAAGATGCAGAGTATGTAAAAGATGCTGGAAATTATAATGCAGTAAGAACAACAACAGAAGTTTCAAGATCTGGTATAGATAAAGACACAATGACAACTTGGATGTGGATTACATTAATAGCTGCAACAACAATAATAATTGCTGCTATATGGTACTATGTAACACAAATAAATGACTAAAAGAAAAGAGATGTATATCTATTTATACATCTCTTAATTTATTTATAATTTTATTTTTTTAATTTAACTAAAATAGCAATTGCAAGCAATATAAGTAATACACATAATGATATTAATATAACATTTAGAATATTATTTAATTCAAGATTTGCTTGTGAATAGTTATTAAGTTGATTAACACTAGTTATTGTTGATGGGCTAAGTGATGATAGTGTACTTGCTTGAGTTCCATCTATAACTTCTTCTGATACTGTTTGTGCATCTTCTGTAGCATGTACAAAACTGATAGCTATAAAAAGTGTTAATATTGCAGTAAAAACTAATAATATTTTAACTAATCTGTTCATATGAACCTCCATGAATTAAATACGATATAAATATAATATACAAAAAATAAAAAAAAGTCTATAGATATAAAAAATAATTTAAATAATGTTTTAAACTAGTCAAAATTACGTAAAAAGCGGTAAATATTAGTCAATATGATTGAAATTATGTTAACGGTGTGATATAATATCTAATAGATTGCGTTTTTTAAAAAGGTAATTTAAAGGAGATCTTAAAAAGATATATATGGGAATAGGAATAAAATTAAAGTATTTTGGAATAATTTTCAAATCTAAATTAAATAAGATGCTTCAAAAAAGATATGTGTATATACCAGACACACAACAAAGTGTATTAATAAAAAGTTTTTCAGAGCTTTATGCAGCAGAGTATGTAAATGAAGTTGCAATATCTATTAATACAAACTTAGCTAAAGAAAGAGAAGTATTAAAGCTTATTGTTAAAAGACTTATCTCTCAAAATAAAAAAGTGATTTTGATTGAAGAGGTTAGAGCTTTTGATGATAATGATTTAAAAGAATTCGCAGCTCTTGGAAGAGATATACATATAGATCAAAGATATATGGAGCCTAGCAAAGCAATAGCTCAAAATCAAGTATTATATACCGATATGACTTCATATGTTTTAATAATGGAAAAATTAGATTTCTTTGAAGAAATTTGTAATAAATATTGTCAAACAGATTATGAGAAAGTTGTATTTACAATTGTATCACTTATGGATTATATGAAATACGTAAATACACTTAATTCAAAAATAATGAATTCTTGTTTAGTAAATTCATTAATATTAAGAAACGGTGTATGCCTTGATTATTCAATTGCACTTTGGAAATGTTTAGATAGATTAAATATTGAATGTAATGTAGTTAAAGGATTTGCATTTGGAAATCAAGAAGAGAATTCTGCAGCAATGTTTAATCATGCATGGAACCAAGTAAAAATAGATGGTAAATGGTTTAATGTTGATTTAACATGGACAAAAACAATGGGAACAACAAAGTTTTTATTAGTAAATGATGAAGAATTCTGTATAAAAAATTCACACAAAACAAGATTTAAAAGAGATGTATGTAGAGTTAAACTAAGTAGAGATGAAGTAAAAAGAACTGTAATTAAATATAGATCATATAAAAATATTTTTAAAGAGTTTGATAAAGGTAATAAAGAAACAACATTAAAGTTTAGATAAAAAAGGAAGTATCTGCAAAAAGCAGATACTTTTTTTCTTTTTGGAAATAATAAAATTGTACTTGCATAAAAAAATGCTATATGTGATAATTAACGTATGAATATATAAAAATTCAAAGGAGGAAAATTTAAAATGTCAGAAAGATTTATTTTAAATGAAACATCTTATTTCGGAAGAGGTTCTAGAGTAGAACTTGCTAATGAAATAAAAACAAGAGGATTTAAAAAAGTATTATTTGTAACAGACAAATCATTATTAGAGTGTGGAGTAGCTTCAAAAGTAACAGAAGTATTAACTACTGCAGAAATTGAATACTCTATATATTCAGATATAAAACCAAACCCAACAGTTACAAATGTTCAACAAGGTGTTGATGCTTGTAGAGAATATGGAGCAGACGTTATAGTTGCTGTTGGTGGTGGATCAGTAATGGATACAGCTAAAGGTATCTCTATTATAATGACAAACCCAGATAGATATGATGTTGTATCATTAAACGGACTATCAAACACAAAAGCAAAAGGAATGCCAATGATTGCTCTTCCAACAACACATGGAACAGCTGCTGAAGTAACAATTAACTATGTTATAACAGATGAATCAAGACAAATCAAAATGGTTTGTGTTGATCCAAATGATATTCCAGTTCTTGCAATTGTAGACTCAGAATTAATGGAAACACTTCCAAAAGGAACAGCTGCAGCTACAGGATTAGATGCTTTAACACATGCTGTTGAAGGATATATTACAAAAGCTCATAACACAATGTCAGACATGTTCCATATGAGAGCTATTGAACTTATATTTGCTAACCTTGCAAAAGCAGTAAATGAAAAAGATCAAAAAGCTATTGAAAATATGGCTTTAGCTCAATATATGGCTGGTATGGGATTCAGTAATGTTGGACTTGGAATAGTTCACTCAATGGCTCACCAATTAGGTGCTGTATATGACACACCACATGGAATTGCAAACGCAATTTTACTTCCAACAGTTATGAGATTTAATGGTGTTGTTTGTGCTGATAGATTTAGAGAAATTATTACTCATTTAGGAAGAACAGATGCATATGATATGAATGATCAAGATGTTATCAATACTTTCGTATGGATGATTGAAGAATTATCAAAATCAGTTGGTGTAACACAAACTGTTAAAGATACAGGATGCAAAGAAGAAGATATAGAAATGCTTGCTGATAAAGCAATGGAAGATCCATGTAAACCAGGAAATCCAAGAGAAGTAACAAAAGAAGACTTCATAAGATTATATAGAGAAGCTATGTAAAAATAATAGTAATAAAATAAAAATCACTTCATATATAAATATGAGGTGATTTTTTTGATTTATATTAAAGATAATATAGATATGACTAGAAAAAGTTTTTTCGAAAAAATGAGAATTAATGTTAAAGGTTTTAATATTAAAAATATAGATTCATTAGATAGAAAGTTGATTGAAATAAAAAATGTATCTGATAAAGTACTAGAAAAGTTAAATAAATATCTAAATGAAAACTGTATAAATAGTCTTTGCATTTCGAATGAGCTTCTGCATAACGAAAAATTTATGAGTTTTGTAGAAAAGAAAAAACTTTTTTACTATGATGGTAAATGGCTTTATAAAATGCTTACTGAAAAGATATTAGAGTATATCGTTTATTTAAAAAGAGAAAAATTTGATGAATTAGAGGTATCTTTTGTAGTAAATAGTGTAGATAAAAACATTGTATATTTAATTTCTTCTATAGCTCAAAAAGTTAAACTTGTAAATATAATTACAGAAGATGAAAGACCGTTTATTAAAATAAAAGAAAAGTTATTTAAAGAATATGGAATTGTTTTAAATTTTGGATATGGTCAAAAAGCACTTCTAAAATCGGATATAGTTTTAAACTATGATTTTAATGAAAAAGAAATAAATAAATATATATTTCCTAGAAAATGTATATTAATAAACTTTAAAGATGACATTAAAATAAAATCAAAATCATTTAATGGGATAAATGTAAATGGATATAACTTAAATTTTAGTGAAAAAGTAATAGATGTTTTTAAAGAGTTGCAAGGCTTTGATAAGAATCTATTATATGAAAGCTATATATATAAAAACACCCTTCCAGAGAATATTTTAAAAAGAATAAGTGAAGATAAAATAGATGTATTAAACTTATGTGGAATAAAAGGGGAAATTAAAAGAATAGAATACCTAAAAAATATGAAAAAAATGGTAAATTCACTTGACAAAACAGAAAATTAATTTTATTATATTGGGGAACGTTAAAGAACAAAAAGGAGGTCCTTAAGTTATGGGAGAAAAAGAATACTTACTAACACAAGAAGGATATGATAATTTAGAGAGAGAACTTGAAAAATTAAAAACAGAAGTGAGATATGAAATTGCAGATAGAATCAAAGTAGCTTTAGGATTCGGAGATTTATCAGAAAATTCAGAATATGATGAAGCTAAAAATGCTCAAGCACAAAACGAAATAAAAATCGCTGAATTAGAAGAAAAAATCAAATATGCAAAAATTATAGATGAATCTGAAATTGACACAGAAGTTGTTCAAGTAGGAAACATCGTTAAAGTTTTAGATGTTGAATTTGACGAAACAATTGAGTATACAATAGTTGGTTCTACAGAAGTTGATGTAGTAGCTAATAAAATCTCAAACGAATCACCAATCGGGCAAGCTTTACTTGGTAAAAAAAGAAATAACATAGTAGAAGTTCAAGCTCCAGTTGGAATTATTAAACTTAAAATATTATCAATCAAAAAATAATTTAATAAAAGTGGCTTTAGTAGGATATATGGCAAAAACATATATCCTATTTTTGTAGTAAAAAAATAATTTAGGAGGTATTTGTTATGAAAAGAATCAGAGTAGCAGGATTAATTGAAATGGAAGGTGGATATGCTTTAATGCATAGAATGAATGTTAAACCATCTGATAATCCAAACAAACCACATGGAGAATATTACGTATTTCCAGGCGGTGGCTTAGAAGAAGATGACGCTTCTTTAGAAGCAGGTGTAGCAAGAGAAGTCCTAGAGGAATTTGGAATCGAAGTAGAAGTTAAAGAACAACTTTACTTTAGAAATATTAAAGAAGATTTAGATGAATATTTATTCCGTTGTGTATACAAAAACGGAACATTAGGAACTGGAACAGGTCCAGAGTTTTCTGGTGATCCAAAATATGCAGATAGAGGGCTATATATTCCAACAATAGTACCAAAAGAAAAAATGAAAGAAATTAGATTATTACCAGAAGAGTTTAGAGTAAAACTTTTAAAAGATTTTGATTTAGAATAAAAAGAAGAAAAAATATAAAAAAAACATAAAAAACTAGTGTCAAAAAATATATTTTGTGATAGAATGATAAAAAATATAAATTGGGCACTTATGTGCCCAAGAAAATTAAATAAAGGAGCAAGAAAATGATAGCCTATAAAAGAGTGTTATTAAAACTAAGCGGAGAAGCTTTAGCTGGAGAAGAACGTCATGGAATCGATCCACAAGTATTAGGGAGAATTTCAGACAAGATTAAAGAAATCGTAGAAATGGGAGTTCAAGTATCAATTGTTGTTGGTGGAGGTAACTTCTGGAGAGGGGCTAGAAACGGTCACTCTATGGATAGATCAACAGCTGACTACATGGGAATGCTTGCAACAGCTATGAACGGATTAGCACTACAAGATGCGTTAGAAGCAAGAGGAATTTACACAAGATTACAAACTGCTATTGAAATGAGAGAAGTAGCAGAACCATATATAAAAAGAAAAGCTGCAAAACATTTAGAAAGAGGAAGAGTTGTTATATTCTCTTGTGGAACAGGACACCCATTCTTCTCAACAGATACAGCTGCAGCATTAAGAGCTGCTGAAACAGAATCAGAAATTATACTTTTAGCTAAAACAATAGATGGAGTATATTCAGCAGATCCAAAAATAGATCCAACAGCTACAAAATATGATGAAATATCTTATAAAGATGTGCTTGCACAAGATTTAAAAGTTATGGATTCAACAGCTACTGCATTATGCAAAGATAACAATATACCATTACTTGTATTTGCGATAAGTGATCCAGAAAATATCGTAAGAGCAATTAAAGGTGAAAAAATAGGAACAATCGTTAAATAAGAAAGGAAATATAAATATGGAATTATTAGACTTAGAGTTAAGAATGCAAAAGACAATCGAAGTATATGAAGGAAATTTATCAGAAATCAGAGCTGGAAGAGCAAACCCAGCAATATTAAATAAAATTTCAGTTGAATACTATGGAGTTGATACACCAATTAACCAAGTTGCTGGTATTTCAGTTCCAGAAGCTAGAATGATAGTTATTCAACCATGGGATGCTAGTGTATTAAAAGCAATTGAAAAAGCTATTTTAGCATCAGATATAGGATTAAATCCAAATAATGATGGAAAAGTAATTAGATTAAACTTCCCTGATTTAACAGAGGAAAGAAGAAAAGAATTAGCTAAAGAAGTAAGAAAAATTGCTGAAGAAGCTAAAGTAAGCGTTCGTTCAATCAGAAGAGATGGAATGGATACTGTTAAAGATGAACAAAAAAGATCAGAAATCACAGAAGATGAGAAAGCTGATTTAGAAGATAAAATTCAAAAATTAACAGATAAATATGTTGCAGAAATTGATAAAATATTAGAAAACAAAGAAAAAGAAATTATGAACATTTAATTGGAGTAACAATGGAAGAAAATAATCTAAAACATATAGCGATAATAATGGATGGTAATAGAAGATGGGCAAAACAAAGAAATTTGCCTGTCAAACTAGGCCATAAACAAGGTGCAGAAACATTAAAGAAAATTGTTAGACATGCTAATAATATAGGTGTTAAATATTTAACTGTATATGCATTTTCAACAGAAAACTGGAAAAGAAGTGAAGAAGAAGTAAGCGCTTTAATGAAATTATTAGAGTCTTATCTTGCAGACTTTACAGAAGACGCAGATTCTGAAAACATTATTATTAGAGTACTTGGAGATTTAACTCCACTTTCACCAGCTTTACAATCAAGTATACATTCAGCAATTGAAAGAACAAAAAATAATACTGGTATTGTTTTTAATATCGGTTTAAATTATGGTGGAAGAAATGAAATTGTAAATGCTACAAAAGGCATTATAGAAGATGTAAAAAATGGAAAATTAAGTGTAGAAGATTTAGATGAAGCTAAATTTTCTGAATATTTATATACTGGAACAATTCCAGATCCAGATTTATTAATAAGAACTAGTGGTGAAATAAGACTAAGTGGCTTTTTACCATGGCAATTAGTTTATTCTGAATTTTTATTTTTAGATAAGTTATGGCCTGATTTTACAGAAGAAGATTTAGATCAAGCTATTGAACAATTTAATAAAAGAAATAGAAAATTTGGAGCAAAATAATATAGCGAAGGACAAGATTAAAAATGATTAAAAGACTTTTAACGGCGGTAGTAGGATTACCGATTGTTGTATTAGTATTTGCTTTTGGAAACAAATACTTAATGGATGTTTTATTAGCAATAGTTGCTATTATCAGTATGAATGAATATATGAAATGTGTAGCTCATAAAGATATCAAACCTATAAAATGGGTTGGATATATTATGGCAGCGTTAATTGCGGTTTTACATTTCATACCACTTCAAACTTTATCGATAGCGGCTGTATTTTCTATTCCAGTATTATTACTTGTACTTTTTTTACATGTTATAGTAACTGATATGAAAATAACATTTGCTGACATGGTATATACTTTAATGGGAATTTTATATGTAGTTCCATTAATTGCATTTGTTGCTTTAACATATGGAATTGAAGGAGATATATCAGGTAAAGTTTTAGTATGGTATATATTCTGTGCTTCATGGGGTACAGATACATGTGCATATCTTGCTGGTATGAAATTTGGAAAAACAAAATTCAGTAAAGTTAGTCCTAAAAAATCTGTAGAAGGATGTGTTGCTGGTGTATTTGGAGCTATTTTTGCAGCTTTAGTTTATACTTTTGCAATTAATTATTTTATGGGACTTTCTATTTCATATTTAACAATTACAGTTATTTCTGCAGTATTAAGTGTAATAGGACAAGTTGGAGATTTTGCAGCATCAGTAATTAAAAGACATTTTGAAATTAAAGATTATAGCAATATGTTCCCAGGACATGGGGGAATGTTAGATAGAATTGATAGTGTAATGTTTATTGCACCATATGCATATCTATTACTTATGCTATTTGTATAAAATAGAGTGTTTTTATACTTAGGAGGAAAGACGAATTGGATTTCATTATTGATTTTATAAAAATCGTTTTTATATTAGGATTTTTAATTTTTATTCATGAAGGTGGACATTTTATAGCAGCTAGACTTTGCAAAGTTAAAGTTGAAGAGTTTGCTATAGGTTTTGGACCTAAATTATGGGAGAAAAAAGGTAAAGAAACAAAGTATATTTTAGCGGCTATTCCATTTGGTGGATTTCTAAAAATGTATGGAGAAGAAGGAAAAGATTCTGGTGAAGGAGCTTTTAATTCGAAAACAGTTCTTCAAAGATTCTTTATTGTTGCAGCAGGTGCAACAGTAAATGTTATATTTGGACTTTTACTATATTTTATTTTATCTTTTTCAACAGGTTATAACATGTCTACTAACGTATCTGTTATTTTACCAGAAGCAGATGTTAGTTTATCTTCAAATGTAGAAGTAGGAGATAAAATTATTCAAGTTGGTGAAAGAAAGATTAGAATAAAAAACGATTTAACAAAAGCTTTAGAAGATTGTAATGGCGAATACATAGATGTTGTTGTTGATAGAGACG
The DNA here is from genome assembly GCA_017517685.1 of Clostridia bacterium. Lineage (GTDB taxonomy): Bacteria > Bacillota > Clostridia > TANB77 > CAG-508 > Scatovivens. The sequence continues at coordinate 24,717 of JAFWYK010000011.1, read as the reverse complement.
GAGAAATAAAAACATTTAGTATTAAACCAGTTCAATATATGGATGAGAATTACATATTAGGTGTTCAAGTTGCGATGGCAGAAGATGGAACACTTCAAGAAAGACTTTATTATTCTTTCTGGGAGACAATCGCTTTTATTGGTGATATGTTCTATAATATTAAACAATTATTTACAGGAAAATTAGGAATAGATAAACTTGCTGGACCAATTGGAATATCAAATGTAATTGCTGAATCAAATAGTTGGTATGATTTCACATACTTACTAGCGTTTATTTCAGTTTCACTTGGACTTACTAATTTCTTACCAATACCAGCTTTAGATGGTGGTAAAATGGTACTTCTTGCAGTAGAAGGAATTAGAAGAAAACCAATTGATGAAAAAGTAGAAGAATCTATTCAATCAATAGGATTTTTACTACTTATAGGACTTGCAATCTTTGTTTCAATAAACGATTTAATAAGATTAGTAAAGACATTAATATAAACTAGACAAAAGATAATTTATATAAAGGGGTAAAATGTTATGAGATGTAGTATTTGTGGTGCAAAATTAAAGAAAGCAGGAGATATTTGTACAACTTGTTACAAAGCATATCAAGAAGAAGAAGACTTAAAAAAAGACAAAAAGGAACTATTCAAAATTAAGAGAAAATATTCAATACCTTATGAAGTTGTAAAATACACAGAATTATATGTTATTTTTATAATTTCAGCTATGGGATGTTGGGCATTTGAAAATGTTGCAGAAGGATTCTTATGCTTACTATTAATGTTTATAGTATTAGGAATTTGTATGTTCTGGGATAAAAGAATTGCGATGGCAACAAAAGCAACTTTTTATGAGAAAAAAGTAGTATATAATTTTGACTTTTTATTTATCCATACAGAAAAAGTTGTAAAATATGCGGATATTAAAGACGTAACATATTATCAAAAATATAGACAAAAGAAACATGGATTTGGTGATCTTTGCTTCTATGCAAGAGGACCAATTCCTGGTACAACATTATTAAACGGATTCCAAATCAAAAACGTTGAAGATGTTGAAGGAACGCTTGATAAAATAGGAGAAATAGTACGTCCATTTATTCAAGATAAAGAATAATGAATAAGAGGCAAAAAGTTAATGCAAAGAAAACGTATAAAAGAAATATTCAATGATTTTAACGATGATAATAATTTAATAGAAGCAGAAGTTGAGAATATTAATTTATATAAAAAGCTTAATAAATTACAAGTGAAGGTAGTATCTTCAAAGCCAATTAGTTTACAAGATATTCAAAGTTTCGAGAGTTATCTAATAAAGACTTTTGTGGTTGAAAAAGTTTCAATTGACATTGCATATTCTGATCTAGAAATAGATCAGAATATACAAGAGAATTGGAGCAATATTTTGGCGTATATTGCTAAAAAAGAACCAGTTAGTAAAGCTATGCTTACTAATAGTCAGATAATTGTTGATGGTGAAAAAGTAATTGTAAATTTGGCATTGAAAGGTGCTGCTTTTTTAGTTGCGAAAAAATTTGATAAAGGATTAGAACATTTACTTGCTAATCTTTATAATAAAAATTATGTTGTTGAATTTGTAGAAAATATTTCTGCAGATTATGAAAAAATGTTAATAGAAAAACAAAAACAAGAAGAAAAAGAAGCTCTTCTTGAACTTGAAAAACAAGCAAAAGTAGAAATTGAACAAGCTAAAGAGCGTAAGAAAATAGAACAAGAGCAAGAAAAGGAAAGAAAAAGACAAGAAGATGAAAGACTAAAAGAAGAATTAAGACAACAAAATCCAGAGCTTGCAGCTAAAATTGAAGCACATCAAAATAAAGATCCAGAAGTAAAAGATGAAGCATCACCACTTATCTTAGGCAGAAGCTTAATGATTAGAACAGAACTTATAAAAATTGAGAATATACCTATGACTGAAGATGCAGAATTAAAAGTTTGTGTTGATGGTGAAGTATTAGAAGGATCACTTGATTCAAGAGATATAAAAGATGAAAAAGCAATTCTTATGTTTAACCTATTTGATGGTACAAGTACTATTGGATGTAAGGCGTTTTTATCAAAAGAAAAATTAAAAGATGTAAAAGGTAGAATATCTGGAGCTAAAGGTTTAAGAATTGAAGGTGTTGCTAAATATAGTCCATATTCTAAAGAAGTTGAGATTATGGCTAACACTATTATAGAATCAACTGGATTCAAAAAAGAAAAAAGAATGGATAATAGTGAAGAAAAAAGAGTTGAGCTTCACATGCATACTCAAATGAGTCAAATGGACGCTATTACTCCATGTGCAGATTTAATAAAAAGAGCTATATCATGGGGATGGAATTCAATTGCAATTACAGATCATGGTGTTGTTCAAAGTTTTCCGGACGCTCATAAGTTACTTGGAAAAACAGGTGATGTAATAAAAGTTATCTATGGAGTAGAGGCATATTTCTGTCCAGATAAAGACCCTGCTGTTGTAAATTCACAAGGTCAAGATTTGGATACTACTTATTGCGTGTTTGACTTAGAAACTACAGGTATATCACATTTAACAGAAAAGATTACTGAAATTGGTATTATTAAGATTAAAAATGGTGAAGTAATTGATACTTTTGAAACATTTGTTAATCCAGAAAAACCAATACCAGCAGAAGTTGTTGAAGTAACACATATTACTGATGATATGGTTAAAGATGCTCCAACAATAGATAAGATTATGCCAAAAGTATTAGAGTTTATGAAAGGATCTGTTTTAGTTGCTCATAATGCTGACTTTGATATTGGTTATATGAAGTACAACTGTGAACAATTAGGATTAGATTTTGATTTTACTCATATAGATACACTTCGTCTTGCAAAAGCAATTTATCCTGAATTTTCAAGATATAAATTAGGCTTTATTGCGGATAAATTAGGAATAAAAGTTGAAGTAGCACACCGTGCTTTAGACGATGTTAAAACATTAGTTGCTGTTTTTAAAGAAATGATTGAAAAAGCAAAAGATAGAGATGGAAAAACTATCGATGACTTTGATAATAAATTTGAAACAGACTTCAAGAAATTACCAACTTATCACATGATAATTTTAGCAAAAGATTATGTTGGTCTTAAAAATTTATATAAATTAGTTTCATATTCACATTTAGATTATTTTTATAAAAAACCAAGAATCTTAAAATCAATGCTTAACCAATATAGGGAGGGATTGATTATTGGTAGTGCCTGCGAAGCTGGAGAATTATATAGAGCGATAGTAGCAGGTAAAACTGACGAAGAGCTTGAAGAAATAGCAGATTATTATGATTATTTAGAAATTCAACCTTTGGCAAATAATGAATATATGATTCGTGAAGGACAAGTTGAAGGTTGGGAAACATTAAGAGAATTTAATAAAAAGATAGTTGCTCTTGGTGAAAAGATGAATAAACCTGTAGTTGCTACATGTGATGTTCACTTTATGGATCCACAAGATGAAGTTTATAGAAGAATACTTCAAGCTGGTCAAAAATATGATGATGCTGATAATCAAGCGCCACTTTATTTAAGAACAACAGAAGAAATGCTTGAAGAATTTAGTTATTTAGGTGAAGAAAAAGCTCGTGAAGTAGTTATTACTAATACTAATTTAGTAGCTGATATGTGCGAAAGAATTAGACCAATTTCACCTGAAAAATGTCCTCCTCATATTCCAGGATGCGAAGAAGATATTAAGACAATTACATATACTAAAGCACATGAATTGTATGGAGATCCACTTCCAGAGATAATACAAACAAGACTTGAAAAAGAGCTTAATTCTATTATTAATAATGGATATTCGGTTATGTATATCATAGCTCAAAAACTGGTTTGGAAATCAAATGAAGATGGTTATATAGTAGGTTCAAGAGGATCTGTAGGTTCTAGTTTGGTTGCTTATATGACAGGTATAACTGAAGTTAATTCACTTCAACCGCATTATAGATGTCCAAAATGTAAGTATTCAGATTTTACTGATTATGGAATTGGAAATGGATTTGATCTTCCAGATAAAGATTGTCCAAAATGTGGAACTAAACTTGCTAAAGATGGAATGGATATTCCATTTGAGACATTCCTTGGATTTAATGGAGATAAAGAGCCTGATATTGACTTAAACTTTTCAGGTGAATATCAAGCAAAAGCACATAAATATACAGAAGTAATTTTTGGTAAAGGTACTACATTTAAAGCGGGTACTGTAGGTACAGTTGCTGATAAAACAGCCTTTGGTTATGCTAAAAATTACTTTGAAGAAAGAAATATAATTAAACCAAATGCTGAAGTTGCTAGAGTTTCAACTGGTTGCGTTGGAGTAAAAAGAACAACTGGACAACACCCTGGTGGTATTATAGTTGTTCCTAAAGGTAGAGAGATTTTTGAGTTTACACCAGTACAGCACCCTGCAGATGATGCTGGTTCTGATATTATTACAACTCACTTTGACTATCACTCAATTGATGCAAACCTATTAAAACTTGATATTCTGGGTCATGACGATCCGACAGTTATTCGTATGCTACAAGACTTAAGTGGTGTAGCACCAACTGATATACCACTAGATGATAAAGAAACAATGTCAATTTTTAATTCAACAGATGCACTTGGAGTAACTCCAGAACAAATTGGTTCTGAAGTTGGAACATATGGTATTCCTGAGTATGGTACTAAATTTGCTCGAGGGATGCTTGTGGACACACGTCCTACAACATTTGATGAATTGATTCGTTTGTCTGGTTTATCACATGGTACTGACGTATGGCTAGGTAATGCTCAAACATTAATTGAAGAAGGAGTTGTTACTCTAAAAGAAGCTATTTGTTGTCGTGATGATATTATGGTTTATTTAATGAAAAGAGGATTACCACCAGATAAAGCGTTTAAAATAATGGAAACAGTACGTAAAGGAAAAGCATTAAAGGATCCAGAAAAGTGGGAAGGATTTAAAGCTGTAATGAAAGAATTTGATATACCAGATTGGTATATTAAATCTTGTGAAAAAATTAAGTACATGTTCCCTAAAGCCCATGCTGCTGCATATGTTACTAATGCATTTAGAATTGCTTGGTTTAAAGTACATATGCCACTTGCATATTATGCTGCATATTTTACAATCAGAGCTAAAGCATTTGATGCTGAGTTTATGATTAATGGTAAAGCAAAAGTAAAAGCTAAGATGGATGAAATTACAGCTCTTGGAAATAATGCTGCACCAAAAGATAAAGATATGTATGATGATTTAGAGCTTGTACATGAGATGTATGAAAGAGGTTTTGAATTTTTACCAATAGATTTATATAAATCTCATAGTACAAAATTCCAAATAGAAGATGGAAAAATTAGACCACCGCTTAATAGTATTGCTGGTCTTGGAAATGTTGCTGCTGAAAGTATTTATCAAGCAAGATGTGAAGAACCATTTGAATGTATTGAAGATATGCAAGCGCGTTCAAAAATTGGTAAGTCAGTAACAGAACTATTAGAAAAATTTGGATGTTTAAAAGGTATGACAAAGTCAAACCAATTAAGTTTATTTATATAATTTTGAAAGAAGAAAATTATGGGTATATTAGAAGTTTTTGATTTAAGATATATTGTTTTATACTTTTTTATAATTAATTTAGTTGGATTCTTAGCAATGGGAATCGATAAGTATAAAGCACAAAAAGATTTATGGAGAATACCAGAAGGAACACTAATTACTATCGCTTTAATTGGCGGTAGTATTGGTGCTATTATAGGAATGAAATGTTTTAGACATAAAACTAAGAAATTAAAGTTTTCTGTAGGCTTGCCAACCATACTAATTTCAGAGGTTGCGCTAGTTATTTATTGCTTGGTAAAATTCTTATAAAATTCTTGTTAAAAGATATGGTATATGATATAATTATCGAGATAAAAAAGGATGTAGAAGGGAAGATATTTTATGCTTGAAAAGCTAGTATTTAATTTATTAGCATGTTCCTTGTTTATAATAATATTCTTTAAAATCATCAGAAGAGATGATGCTAATTACATAATTTTATTAGTACTACAAGCTGTTGGAATTACAATTAGTTTTATTGAAATAAGATTAGGTATCGATATCAGTAATTTTACAGTTGCTGCTATAAGATATATCTTTTCAATAATAATTCCGTTTGTAATAGTAGTAATGGAATTAAAAGGATTAAACTTTTCAGAGATATTAAGTGTATTAGCTGCCAAGTTTTTTATGATGATGGGAGATACTAAAATGGCAAAAGCTATTTTAGTTAAGTTAGTTAGCAAATATCCAGAAAGTTATTATGGACATAAATATTTAGCTGAATGTTATGAAAAAGAAGGCGGAATGAGAAGAGCCATTGATGAATATGTAACAGCGGTTGATATTAAGAAAAATGATTATAAATCATATTTTAAAATAGCAGATTTATTAAGAGATTTAGGTAAAAAAGATGAAGCGATTCAAATGCTAGATCACTTAGTAAAAACAAAACCAGATTGTTACGAAGCTTCTTGTTTACTTGGAGAATTATTGTGTGAACAAGAAAGATTTAAAGAAGCTGCTAACGTTTATCATGAAGCTTTAAAATACAAACCAGCTGACTTTGATTTATATTACAATCTAGGTATTGTATATACAAGACTTAGTGATTTCCAAATGGCTAAAGAAATGTATGAAAGAGCTGCTGAAATTAATCATAGAATGTATGGTGCAAATTACAACTTAGGTTTAATTGCATTCATTCAAAAAGATTACGATATTGCGGAAAAATATTTCGAAGAATCGTTATATGGAGAATTAGAAGCAATGTCTTATTATCAACTTGCTAAAATTTATATTTACAAGGGTGAAAAAGATAAAGCTATTACATTTTTAAATAAAGCAATTGAACTTGATCCAAGTTTATTAAAAGTTGCAGAGAAAGAAAAAACATTTGAAAAAATCAAAGAGTATATTACAGTATCTGTAAAAATGGATGAAAAAGAAGTCGAAGAAAAAGAGATTGCTGATGAAGAAGACGAAGAGAAGAAAAGTGAAATCATGGAAGAACAAGAAAAGAAAGCAAGAGCTTATCTTGAAGATACATTAAGACTTGTTGAAGATATGAGTGAAGCGTTCTCTAAACAAAAAGTAGAAGAAAAAGTTAATTATATTTTTAATAAAGAAAAGAACAAAAAAGAACTAGAAGAAAAGAATAAAGATTTAGAAAAAGACAAAGATAAAGAGAAAGAATTAAGCAAAGAACAAAGACAAAAAGAATTAGGAACAAATTAATAGGCTAAAGAAAAGATATAATTTTGGTATTAAAAGTTGGTAATATGTATATTTAAAAAGCATATTATTAATTACAAAATATAAAGTTTTGTAATCTACAATCAAAGTAGAAAAATTATAGAGAGGAAAAGTGTGAATAATATGGAAAAAGCTATAACAGTTGTTGGTGGAGATTTACGTATAGTAAAACTTATCGAAATGTTAAATAATGATGGGTATAAAGTTTATACTTATGCATTAGAAAATTCAGAAGAATTATTAAGTTTAGATGGAGTTGAAATGTGTCCTACATTAGAAGAAGCGGTTAGCTATTCTAAAGTAGTAGTTGGTCCTGTACCACTATCAAGTGATAGAAGAAGAATTTCATCACCATTTGGAAGAAATGTTGTTGAACTAGAAGATTTCATTACAGCATTAAAAGGAAAATATTTAATTGCTGGAAATATTAATATTACAGATAAATTAGAAGAAATGGGAGTTCAATCAATAGATCTTTTAAAAAGAGAAGAATTTTCAGTTTTAAATACAATAGCAACTGCAGAAGGAACTATTCAAATTGCTATGGAAGAAACACAAAGAACAGTACATGGTACAAATGTGCTTATCATGGGATTTGGTAGAATAGGAAAAGTTTTAGCAAAAATGCTTGATGGTATTGGAGCTAAAGTTTATTGCGAAGCTAGAAAAAATGAAGATATTTCATGGATTAAAGCTTATGGTTATAATCCAATTCATTTAAATGACTTAGATGAAAATTTAGGAAAATTCGATATTATTATTAACACAATTCCATTCCAATTATTAAGTGCGGAAAAATTAGATTTAGTAAAACCAGAAGCTGTTATTATAGATTTAGCATCAAATCCAGGTGGAGTTGATAGAAAAGCTGCAAGAGAAAAAGGGTTAAAAGTTATTTGGGCTCTTTCATTACCAGCTAAAGTTGCTCCATTAACATCAGCTGAATTTATAAAAGAAACTCTTTATCACGTATTAAAAGAATTATAAAATTTAACAATAGAAAAATTGCTAAAAGACGGAGGATAAAATGACAATAATACAAGCGTTAATATTAGGTGTAATTCAAGGTTTAACTGAATTATTACCTGTTTCAAGTTCTGCGCATTTAAATGTAGTACCATGGCTTTTAAATTGGACAGAAAACCCAGAATTTATGGCAGAATTTAGTGGTTCATTTGATGTTGCATTACATTTTGGAACATTAATTGCTATAGCGATGTTTTTCTTTAAGGATTGGATCGTTTTAATTAAAGCAGGATTTAATAAAGTTGTAAAAAAAGAAGATACTGTGGAAGGAAAAATGTTTTGGTATATTGTGCTTGCAACAATACCAGCAGGAGTACTTGCACTTGTATTAGATAAAATATCAGAATCAATAATAGGAGATAATTTCAAATTAGAAATGGGATTAATAGCTTTTGCCCTTATAGTAATGGGAATTATTTTAGCTATTGTTGATAAAAAAGCAGAAAATAAACATAAATATGAGGATATTAATTTAAAACAATCAGTTTTAATTGGTATTTCTCAAGCGATAGCAGCAGCGTTTCCTGGAGTATCACGTTCAGGAATAACAATGACTGTTGCAAGAAGTTTAAAAATTGATAGAGAATCAGCTGCTAAGTTTTCATTCTTGTTATCTACACCAATAGTTGCAGCAGCGGTTTTAGTTGATTTGGCTGAATTTGCATTAACATCTATTCCATTTTGGATTGGTGTATTTTCAAGTTTTATAGTTGGATTAATAGTAGTAAAATTTTTAATGGATTATTTGAAAAAAGGTAGTTTTAAAATATTTGCAATTTATAGAGTTATTTTAGGTATATTAATATTCGGAGTAATTTTTATAAGATAATCAAAAGATAAAATTTGGAGGTGAATTTATGTCTGGCGGAAGAAGAGTCGCATCAAGAAACGAAAATTTTGGAGAAACAGAGTATTCTGGAGAAAGAAGATCTAGAAGAAGAGAAAATAGAGAATATGCAGAAAGAAATCCAGAGAGAAGTCCTAAAGTTCCAAGAGAACCAAAGGAACCAGGAGGACCAAAAGTTGATCCTACATTAATATTTATTATTGTAACTATAGTTATAGTAATAGCAGGTTTTATAACATTATTTGTTATGGGACTTAAAAATGGAAAAGTAGCTAAAGAAAAACCAGTTACAAATGAAGTATCAATGAATGTAGTAGAAGAGAAAAAACTAGAAGATACATACGAAGGATTTAAAGTATTAGGAAAAATAAAAATTGAATCTTTAAATGTAGAACAATATATTTTAGATTCAACAAGTGATAAAGCATTAGAAATTGGTGTTGGAAAACTATATGGTGGTGTACTAAATGGTAGTGGAAACCTTTCTATTGCTGGACATAATGAAGATGGTAAATTTAGAGATCTAGAAGAGCTTGATAAAGGCGATAAATTTGTTGTTATTGATAAAAAATTGAAAGAAACAACATATAAAATAACAGATATTACTACTGTTGAAGCAAATGATTTAGAATGTTTGCGTTCAGATGAAAGTAAAAAAGAAATCACTTTAATTACATGTCAAAATGGAGCTACAACAAGACTAATAGTTAAAGCAGAAATTGTAGACGATAATATGTAATAGAGGCGGTGAAGTATGAAAAAGATTATAAAACAAATTTCAATAATTTTATTAATAATGATAATAGGAACAACATTTTCAGCATTAAATAAAGCATATGCTGCCGCTGGTATTAATTGTGTTGGTTCAATTGATAAAGGAAAAGATTTTACAGTATCATTAAAAAATGTACCAGCAGGATGTACAATTTATTCTTATAGTGTTCAAGTTAAATATAGTGATGGAACAACATCAGAAGTGCAAAAAATAATGTATGATGAAACCAATAGTGGTAGTATTACTAAGGCAACATTTAATGCAAAAGTTGGTGGTACAGCAACAATCACTATGTCTAATATAGTAATTACAAATCATAATGGAGATATATTTGAGGGTGCAGATGGAAACAAAACATTTACTCAAAATATAGTTATAAATGTTCCATGTACTCATGAAAATAAAAAGACAGAAGTAGTTCAAAATTTATCTTGTACAAAAGATAAAATTGAAGTTACAAAATGTAGTAGTTGTAATAAAGAACTAGAAAGAAAAACAACTGAAAAAGCTAAAGGACATACTTGGGGAGAACAAAAAACTATAAAAGCAGCTACATGCTGTGAAAATGGTAGTGCAGAAAAAGTATGTACAGCATCAGGTTGCGGTGCAAAAGAAACTATAACATTAAATGCTACAGGAAATCATACATATACAGGTGATTGTAAAAAACAAAAACCTTCAAACAATACTGCAAGCGTTGCAAATAAAACCAATACAACTAACTCAACAAATACAGCTAAAGATAATGAAGAACAAATGCCTAAATTTAAAGATGTTGACGAAAAAGTTTATGCTAAAAAATCTTGCAATGTAAGAAGTAGTTGTTCAACAAAAACTAACAATAATAAAATTGGTAGCTTAGAAGAAGGTGAACAATTAACAAGAACAGGTGTATCAACAGAATGGTCAAGAGTATTATATAATGGTGAAGTTGCTTATGTTGCAACAAGCTTATTAACAACAGAAGAACCAGAAGATCCAACAAATGAAGTAACTAATGAAGTTACTAACGAAGTTGATGATGAACTTGCAGACATTCAAAAACAAGTAGGTGTATTACCAGAAGTTGGTAACAATGTTGCAGTAAGTGTTTATTTTGTAATTACAGCAATTGCAGTAGCAGCTGTATCAGGAAGTTTATATTATATTAATAAAAAATAATGATGAGGATGTAAAAAAATGGCAGAAATAATTGATGGAAAAGAACTAGCAAAAAAGGTAAGAAAAGAACTAAAAAAAGATGTTGAAGCATTAAAAGCAAAAGGAATTAATCCAAAACTTGCAGTAATCATGGTTGGTAATGATCCAGGTTCTACTGTATATGTTAGAAATAAATCAAAAGCTTGTGAAAAAGTAGGAATTGAATTTGAAGAATTCTTGTTTGATGAAAAAACAGAAGAAGCAGAATTATTAGATTTAATTGATAAATTAAATGCTGATGATTCAATTCATGGAATTTTACTTCAATGTCCAGTTCCAAAACACATTGATGTAAACAAGGCATTTAGAAGAATTTCACCAAATAAAGATGTTGATGGATTTAATCCAATTAATGTTGGTAATTTAACAATTGGTGAAGATGCATTTATTTCATGTACACCATATGGTGTTGTTAAAATGTTTGAAGAATACAATATTGAGACAGAAGGAAAAAGAGCAGTTATATTAGGAAGAAGTAATATTGTTGGAAAACCAATGATTCAATGTATGCTTAATAAAAATTCTACAGTTACAGTATGTCATTCAAGAACTCAAAATATTGGAGAAGTTATTAAAGAAGCAGATATAGTAATTGCAGCTATAGGAAAACCAAACTTTGTTAAAGCAGATATGGTTAAAGATGGTGCGGTTGTTATTGATGTTGGAATTAATAGATTAGAAGATGGAACAATAACAGGAGATGTTGATTATGAAAACGTTGCTCCAAAAGCAAGTTTCATAACACCAGTTCCAGGTGGTGTTGGTCCTATGACTATAGCAATGCTTTTAAACAATGTTGTAAAAGCAGCAAAAATTGGAAAATAATTTGTAAAAAAGTGGTGCATATTTGCTTAAAATATGCACTATTTTTTTGACTAAAAAATAATATGAAAAAAGTTTAAAAAATATTGAAAAATTAAGAAAAAATTCATCAAAAAAGCTTTATCTTTTTAGCATTTTGTAATATAATTAGGTTTGATAAAATATGCATAAATGGGTTTAAAAATTTTGCGATTTTATTAAAATTAATAACAAAGGAATAATAACCTAAAGAAGGAGGATTTATGAGTAACGATAGAAGTAATGAAACAAAAAGAGTAAGAACAACTGGCAAAACTAAAAAAGTTAGAAAATCTACAAGCTCAAAATCAGAAAAAGGAAAGAAAGTAAAATTTAAAGATAAACATCCTAAAGCAGCTAAGTGGTTAAGAATAGGTATTATAGTATTTATTCTACTTGCTATTATTGGTTGTGGTGTTCTAGTAGGTGCGTTCTTTGGAATATTTGGTGAAGAACTAAAAATAAAACCAGAGGACTTAGTTGTAGGATACGAAAACTCAACTGCTTATGATGCTGATGGAAATCAAATAGCCGAACTAAGTGTTGGTTCAAAAAGAAAGAGTATTAGCTTAGACCAAATGTCTAGTTATTTACCAAAAGCTTATGTAGCAATCGAAGATGAAGGATTCTATGAACATAATGGTATAGACCTTTCAAGAACAGCATATGCTACAATAACTTATGTGTTAAATGGTGGTAACTCAAGCTTTGGTGGTAGTACAATAACACAACAAGTTATTAAAAACATTACTCAAGATAAAGAAAGAACAGCTTTAGCTGGTGTAATGAGAAAAGTTAAAGAAATTTCAAAAGCTATTCAAGTAGAACAATATTTATCAAAAGATCAAATATTAGAGTTATATCTAAATTTAATATTTGTTGGTGGAGATGACATCAACGGTGTTGAACTTGGTTCAATTTACTATTTTGATAAAAGTGCTAAAGATTTATCTATTGCAGAATGTGCATACATGGCTGGTATAAACCATTCACCAAATGCATATAAACCATTTAAAGATTATTCAAAAGAAGAAGATGGTGATGCAAAGAAAACTGAAATGGATAATAAAATTAAAACAAGAACAAAAACTGTTTTAATGAAAATGGAAGAGTTAGGATATATTAATAAAGAAGAGTATGATACAGCTTGTTCAGACGTTGATAAAGGATTAAACTTTAAACGTGGAGAAAGAGCAGATACTACAGTTGATGTATCATATGTTGTAGAAGAAGCTATTGACCAAATCTTAAATAGATTAATGGCAGAAAATGAAGACATGGATAGAAAAATGGCTGAAATGCAATTATACAGTAATGGATATAAAATATATACAACTCAAAAATCTGATATTCAAGCAATAGTTGAAGAAGAGATTGTAAAAGAAAGATGGTTTACATCAGTAACTGAAAAAGTAAAAAATGAAGAAACTGGTGAAACAGAAACAATAACACAATATTCAAATCCAACAATTGTAATTATGGATCATACAACAGGTCAAGTAGTAGCTGCAGCAACAGCAACAGGAGATAAAGAAAATAGAACAGCTACAACAAAACTTGGATACTTTAACTATCCAACAAAAATCAAGAAACAAACAGGTTCTTCAATGAAACCAATTGCAGTTATTGCACCAGGTGTTGAAGCTGGAGTGTTAACTGGAGGAACTGTTTATTATAACCAATTAACAACATGGGGACCAAAAAGTGCGAAACCATGGAGACCAAAAAATTCAACAGGATATAGTGAATTTTCAAATTTACGTACAGCAATTGAAAAATCACACAATATTCCAAATGCAAAAGCTTTATCAACACTTGGAACCGAAGTTTCAATTGAGTTCTGTAAGAAATTAGGATTCCCTGATTTTTCAGCAGAAGGTTTAGCTTTAGCTCTTGGTGGATTACAAAATGGTGTTGCACCAGCAGATATGGCAGGAGCTTATGCAATGATTGCTAACGATGGTGTATATAAAACTCCAATCTACTATACAAAAGTAGAAAATTCAAAAGGTGAAGTTGTTTTTGAAGCTTCACAAGAAGAAACACAAGTAATGACTGAACAAAATGCATATATTGTTAAAGATATATTAAAACAACCAGTAATTTCTGGAACAGCAACATATTGTAAAATAGCAAACATGGATGTTGCAGCAAAAACTGGTACAACAAATGAAGATTATGATAGATGGCTTTGTGGATTTACACCATATTATACAGGTGCATGTTGGTATGGATATAAAGATAATGCTAAAGTTAGATTCTCAGGAAACCCAGCAGGTTACTTATGGGACGAAATTATGACAAGAATTCATAAAGATTTAGAATTAGAACCAACTAAATTTGAAGAGCCTGAAGGAATAATTAGAAGATCTACATGTGTGATTTCTGGAAAATTATCTGGACCAAACTGTGGACCAAATACAGCATATATGGAAGTATATACTGAGGATAATGTTCCTAAGGAAACATGTGAAGGCCATGGTGGAATTACAATATGTAATGAGTCAAAACAAATGGCTACACCACACTGTCCAGATCAAGTTGCAGTAACTGGATATATTCCAGAATATGAAAAAAATGCAATTTGGGTAACAGATAGAATGGTACAATCTGATGTTACAATGACATGTCCACTTCATGGTGGAGGAGCTCCAATTGGTGGTCAACCAGCACCAGCACCAGCTCCAGAACCAACACCAGAACCAGAAAAGAAACCAGAAGAAAATAAAAAACCAGTAAGTACAGAATGTAAACATAGTAATACAAAGAAAACTACAACAACAGCAACATGTACTGCTGATGGTAAAGAAATTACAACTTGTACAGATTGTAAAAAGGTAATAAAAGAAACTGTAGTAGCAAAAGCTACTGGACATAAATTTGGAGAACAAACAACAACTAAAGCTGCAACATGTTGTACAGCAGGAACTGCTCAAAAGAAATGTACAAATTCTGGATGTAATGCTGTAGATACTGTAACATTACCTGCTACACAAAAACACACATATACAGGTGATTGTAAGTTAACAAAACCAGCTGATCCACAACCAGAGCCAGAACCAGAGCCAAAACCGGATCCAACACCAACGCCAACACCTACACCGGATCCAAAGCCTGAAGATGCTACAAATTAAAGAATAAATATAAGGGCGGTTTAAATACCGCCCATGAAAATTAATATAAAAAGGAGAGATAAACATGAGTATAAAATTTTACAACACGTTAAGTAGAAAAAAAGAAGAATTTACACCAATAGATAGCAAAGAGATTAGAATGTATTCATGTGGTCCTACTGTTTATTATTTTGCTCATATAGGAAATCTAAGAGCATATTTGTTTATGGATAATTTAAGAAGAGTTTTAAAATATAATGGATATAATTTAAAACATGTTATGAATATTACTGACGTAGGTCATTTAGTATCAGATGCTGATGAAGGCGAAGATAAAATGATGAAAGCGGCAAAAAGAGAAAATAAAAATCCATTTGAAATTGCAGAATTTTATATGAACGCATTCTTAGCTGACATTGATAAATTAAATGTTGATAGACCAGAAATAATTGCTAGAGCAACAGAACATATCGATGTTATGGAAGAATACGTAAAGAAGATTATAGATAACGGATACACATATCAAACAGAAGATACAGTATATTTTGATACTGCAAAATTAGATAAGTATGGCGTATTATCAAATAGAAATGTTGATGATCAAAAAGCTGGAGCAAGAGTTGAGTTTGATCAAAATAAGAAAAATATATCAGACTTTGCTTTATGGATTAAAGCTCCAGAAAATCATATTATGAAATGGGATTCATTCTTTGGAAAATCATATCCAGGATGGCACTTAGAGTGCTCAGCTATGGGATATAAATACTTAGGAGATCATTTCGATATTCACACAGGTGGAGTTGATCATATTCCAATTCACCATGAAAATGAAATTGCACAAAGTAAAGGTTTCTGCGGTAAAATACCAGCAAACTTCTGGATGCACGTAGAATTTTTACAAATTAATGGTGGAAAAATGTCTAAGAGTTTAAATAATCTATATACATTAGCTGATTTAGAAGAAAAAGGTTTTGAACCACTAGTATATAGAATGTTTAACTATACATCAAACTATAGAGCTCAAATTAACTTTACATTTGAAGCTATGGAAGCAGCAAAAGTTGCTTTAAGTAGATTAAGAGAAGGTTATTTAAAACATCAAGAAGGAACAGAAGATGTTTCTGATGAAGAAATTAAATCTTATGAAGAAAGATTCTTAGAAGCAATTAATGATGATTTAAATATGCCAGTTGCAATGAGTGTAGTTTGGGATGTTATTAAAAATCCAAATAAATCTAAAAAATTACAAAATTTATTACTAAAATTTGATGAAGTTTTAGGTTTAAATTTAAAAGATTATCAAAAAGAAGAAAATGTTTTACCAGAAGAAATTCAAAAATTAGTTGCTGAAAGAAATGAAGCTAGAGCTAATAAAAATTGGGCAGAATCTGATAGAATTAGAGATCTTTTAATAGAAAAAGGATATACTGTAAAAGATAGTAAAGAAGGTACAATAGTAGAAAAATAATTTTGGAGGACATTGTGAAGTTATTAGAAGAAAAAGATATCGAGCGTTATAAAAGTTTTTTAGAATCACATGATAGATGTAATTTTCAACAATCTTTAGAATGGGGTAAAGTAAAAACAAGTTGGATAAAAGAAGTTATATTATCAGAAGATAAAGATGGAAATATAAGAGGAAGTCTTTGTGTTTGGATAAGAAAAATACCAATATTTGGAAATATAATGTATTCAGCAAGAGGTCCAGTTTGTGACATACATGATGAGGAAGTTATTAAAGATTTAGTTGAAGGAGCAAATGCTCTAGCTAAAAAATATAAAGCGTTTGTACTTAGAGTAGAACCAGATATTTTAAAATCAGATGAAGAATTTAGAAGTATTGTTTCTAGAAATGGTTTTAAAATAAAAGATGATGGTAAAGATTTCAAAGATGAAATACAACCAAGATTTGTTTTTAGATTAGATTTAAAAGGAAAAACAGAAGATCAAGTGTTTGCTGATTTCCATCAAAAAACAAGATATAATGTACGTTTAGCAACAAAAAAAGGTGTTGTTGTTAAAGAAGGTACTAAAGAAGATTTAAAAGATTTTCATAATATCATGGTTGTAACAGGAGAAAGAGATAATTTTATTATTAGATCACTTTCTTATTTCGAAAAAATGTATGATGAACTTGTTCCACTAGGACATATGAAATTATTAATGGCTTATCATGAAAATGAACCAATAGCCGGAATTATTCCAATTATGTATGGAAATAAAGTATGGTATTTATATGGAGCAAGTAGTAATAAACATAGAAATCTAATGCCTAATTATTTACTACAATGGACAATGATTCAAGAAGCAATTCAAAGAGGTGCAGATATGTATGACTTTAGAGGAGTTTCTGGAGTTGTTGATGAATCACATCCTCAATACGGATTATATAGATTTAAAAAAGGATTTAATGCAGAATTTACAGAATTTATTGGAGAGATTTATCTTCCATATAAACCTTTGGTATATAAAGCATATAAATTTGCAGAAAAATCATTTAGAACATTAAGAACTATTAAAAAGAAATTTTCAAAAAAATAAAAGTAGATAAAAGGTAGAAATGAAAAAGGTAGTAATTAGTAAAGATATATTAAAGAGTAATCTTGAAGTAATAAAAGAAAAACTATATAAAGAAAATAAAGAAGCAAAAATTATTGTAGTTGTTAAAGATAACGGTGTAGGAATGGATCTTGTTCAAATATCTAAATTTTTAGATGAAAACAGTGTTGATATCCTTGCCGTTGCTGTAACAGAAGAAGCGTTAACATTAAAAGAAAATGATATAAAAACTGAAGTGTTAATGCTATCTCCTGTCGTTGAAGAAGATGAATTAGAAGCTTTGATAAAAAATGATGTTACATTAACTGTTGGAAGTTTATATGAAATTGATTTAATTAAGAAAATTTTAGATAAACTAGGAAAAGATAAAGTAGATGTTCATGTTAAAGTTGATACAGGTTTTGCAAGATTTGGTTTCCTATATACTAATATTGAAGAGATAATTAATGTTTATAAAGATTATAATTTCTTAAATATTAAAGGAATTTATACCCATTTTTCAAATGCTGTAGATCAAAAGTGGACAAATTGTCAGTATTCAAGATTTATAAAAGTTACAGAAAAAATTAAAGAAGCAGGATTTGAATGCGGAATAAGACACTGTGCTGCTACAACTACATTTTTAAAATATCCAAATATGGTTTTAGATGCTATTAGAGTAGGATCTATTATACAAGGAAGATCTGTTGTTAAATGTGAAAACATTAAAAAGACTGGTGTATTTACAACAGCAGTAGTTGAAGTAAAAGACTTACCAAAAGGTTATAATGTAAGCTATGGTAATTCGTATACTACAAAAAAGGAAACTAAAGTTGCTGTTATTCCAGTAGGATATATGGATGGCTTTAATTTAAATAAAGATAGAGATGATTATTCATTTAAAAATAATATTATATCAGTACTAAGAGAAATAAAAAGAATTTTTAAAGATAACTCGTTAAAAGTTAACATTAATGGGAAAGAATATAAAGTGCTTGGTAGACTTGGCATGTATCACGCGATTGTTGATATAACAGGAAGCGAAAATATAAAAGAAGGTACAATAGTTGAGATACCAACAATAAAACCTTTTTTAACAAATGAAAAGATTAGAAGGGAGTATATATAGATGGACCCAATGAAAAAAGAAAAGAAAATAGGATTTTTTAAAAGACTAAAAATTGCAATATTTAATTTAGAAGAATATGGAATGTTTTTAGCAGAAAGTTTTTGGAAAGCTTTTAAATTTTTTGCGATACTTATGCTATTAATAGTATTATGTATGACTTTTGCTTATCACTATAGTTTATCTAATACTATACTTTCTTATATTAGAAATGAAATGCCAGAAATGTCATTTACAGATGGCGTGTTAAAATCAGAGCAAAAAGTTGATGCTTATGATGAAAAATATAATTTTAGAATGTTTGTAAATACAGATGAAACTGTATCTGAAGAAACAATGAAAGAATATGAAGCAAAAGTTGGCTCAACAGAAATTGCGGTAATATTCTTAAAAGATAAAGCGTATGTATGCGCTTATGCATTAAAAGATGATGTTAATTTAATGGATACATCAATATCTGAAGATGAATTATATGAATTCTCTAAACAAGAGATGGAATATAAAGTACTTCTTGGATCATATCCAGAATTTAAGTTTTCAGGTAAAGAAGAATTTGAAACAATAGTTGAAGAAGATGTTATACCGGCAGTAACAGCAAGTACATTCTTTCCAGTAGCTTGTGCAGTATATGTAAGTGAATTCTTACAAATGTTTGGAGATGTATGTGTTGTTGCATTAATTGGTTATGTTGCAGCTATGTTCTTAGGGGTTAGATTTAAATTATCACCAATGTTAGCACTTGCAATATATTCATTATCACTTTCATTTGTACTTAAAGGTGCATATTCAACTGCTAATATAGCAACAGGATTATATATTGAATATTTTGATGTAGTATACTTAGTGATAGGTTATATTTATATCATAGCAGCAATATTCATGATAAAATATGATTTAATTAAACAAAAAGAAGAACTTCAAAAAATATTAGAAGTTCAAGAAAAAGTAAAAAAAGAACTTGAAGAAGAAAATAAAGAAGTAAAACCAGAAGAAAAAACTGAAGAAGAATCTCCAGTTGAAAAACAAGAAAATGAAGTTTCTGAAACTGAAAATAATAAAGAAAAACCAGAAGAAAAAGAGCCAGACGATTCAGAAATATAAATTATAAAGGAATGTAGAATTATGGGAAAAGAAAAAAAGAAACCAAATGAAAAGAATTCAAAAGAGAAAAAATCTAAAGAAGAGAAAATTGAACTATTAAAAACTGTAGTGTTAATAGCTTTAATAATTCTTTGTTTAGTAGGTGCAGGTGTTATTTATTATTTTAATACTCAAACACCAGAAGCTAAAGAAAAAGAATTAGCATATACAGAACTTATTACTACAATTAATAAAGGTGAAGTTGAAAAATTAGAAATGACAACTGGAAGTAATGTAGTAACAGTTACTTTAAAGGGTGAAGGTGAAGAAAAAGATAGACAAAAAACTGTTATGGTACCAAGTGTTCAAGCCTTTACAGAATTAGTTCAAGAAAAAGTTGATAAAGATAATGTTGAAATTAATTTAAAACAAGAACCAGTAAATATATTCTTAAGAGTTACTGATGCTTTATTCTCTTTCTTACCAACTATATTATTAGTTGTATTAATGTTTATGATCTTTAAAATGCAAGGTCTTGGCGGAGATAGTGGAAAAGTATACGGTGGAGAAGATGGTAGCAAAAAATCAGATGTAAGATTTGATGATATTGCAGGTCTTGATGAAGAAAAAAATGAATTAATTGAAATTGTTGATTTCTTAAAGAAACCAGAAGCATATTATGAAATGGGTGCTAAAATCCCAAAAGGAATTCTTTTATATGGTAAACCAGGTACAGGTAAAACATTAATTGCAAAAGCAATTGCTGGTGAAGCAGGAGTACCATTTATATCAATGAGTGGTTCTGAATTTATCGAAATGTTTGCAGGTCTTGGTGCATCAAGAGTTAGAAAATTATTTGAAAAAGCTAAGAAAATGGCTCCTTGTATTATATTCATCGATGAAATCGATGCGATAGGATCAAGAAGAACAAGTAATTCAGGATCAGAAACAGAAAACAATCAAACATTAAACCAATTATTAGTTGAAATGGACGGATTTGATACAGAAGAAACAATTATTGTTTTAGCTGCTACAAATAGACCTGAAATGCTTGATAAAGCATTATTGAGACCAGGAAGATTTGATAGACAAGTAACAATTCCAGCTCCAGACTTAAACGGAAGAGAAGCTATATTAAAACTTCATAGTAAAAATAAAAAGTTTGCCTCAGATGTAGATTTAAAATCAATAGCAGGAGATACAGCAGGATTTACTGGTGCAGAACTTGCTAACGTATTAAATGAAGCTGCAATTATAGCTACAAGAAATAAACATAAAGAAATATCAAATGAAGATATTGAAAATGCAGTTAAGAAAATAACTGTAGGTTTAGAAAAAACAAATAGAGTTATATCTGATAAAGATAAAAAATTAACAGCTTATCATGAAGCAGGACACGCTGTAGTTAGTAAATTCTTACCAACTCAAACAGAAGTTAAAGAAGTATCTATTATTCCAAGAGGTTTAGCTGGTGGATACACAATGTATAAAACAAATGAAGATAAATACTATGTATCTAAAACTGAATTATTAGAGAAAATGGTTGCTTTAATGGGTGGTAGAGCTGCTGAAAAATTAGCATTAAATGAAATATCAACAGGAGCAAGTAACGATATAGAAGTTGCTACTGGTATTGCAAAAGATATGCTAACAGTATATGGTATGGACGATAAAATTGGTCCTATTTCACTTAAGGTTGACGATCCTTACGAATTACAAATCTTTGGTGATAAAGTTATTGACGAAGTTGGAAATCAAGTCCAAAAATTGATTGAGGACGCTTATAAAACAGCACAAAGAATATTAGCAGATAATATGGATTTATTAGATGCAGTTGCTCAAGCGTTACTTGAAAAAGAAAAAATTACTCAAGAAGAATTTGAAGAATTTTTTAAATAATAAAACTAAAAGATGAAGCTAAGCTTCATCTTTTTTCTTATATATATGTATATTTTATTTTGGCAAGTTTTTAAGAACTATTTCTTTTCCATTTAAATAATCTAAAATGCCATTATTATTTTTAAAATTGAATTTTAATTTATAGCTGTATAAGAATTGATTCTTAAGTCCGAATTTTTTATTAATTTCATTTATACCGTATTTTCCGTCACCAATTACAGGCAAACCAATATGTGATAAATGAGCTCTAATTTGATGTGTTCTACCAGTGTGTAAATTTATATCAAGATAAGTTACATTATTTTTTATATCTTTATTTAAAACAGTATATTCAGTAATTATTTCTAAATAATCATTCTTTGGAATATCAGAAATGTATACTAAACTTTTTTTACTATCTTTAAATAGGTAAGCTTTTAATAAATCATGATCTTTTTTTGGATTGCCATATACTTTAGTATAGTAATGTTTTTCTATTTCTTTATTTTTAAATTTATCAAATAGGATATCTAATGATTCTTTGTTTTTTGCATAGATAATTAAACCTTTTGTATTTCTATCTAATCTATGACAAGGTTCTAAATTGTTTCCAAATTTTTCTTTAACAATTGTTGTTAGAGTTTTAGATTGAATATTATCATCAGTTACTGACATATTATCAGGTTTATTGATTACCATTATGTTATCATCTTCAAACACAACTTCAATATTTATATTTGAAGTACCAAAAAGAAAATCATCAATTATAAAAATTGTGATCTCATCTCCAGCGTATATTGTAACATCATCAGATACTCTTTTTCCATTAACTCTAATATCTTTTTTTCTTAAAGCTTTGTATAAAGCGTTTTTATTTAAGTTTGGAAAAGAATCTAGGATAAAACTATTTAATTTCTTATTATTATATTTTTCATTTACAATTATCTTTCTCATAATGTTATTATAAGAAAAATATCGTCAAAAATCAACCGAAATATACAATAAAGAATATATAAGTAGTAAATTGGTAAGAACTTTTGACTAAGTACTTGAAAATGGATTGTCTTTATGATAAAATCTTTTATGGCTGTGAGCAGCCAAACATAAAATGATAATAACATTATAAAAAATAAAATAGGAGGTCTTTATGAAAGATTATTTAGAAATTGAAAGCGTAAAAGCTTTAGAAATCTTGGATTCAAGAGGAAACCCAACTGTACAAGTTGAAGTAGTTGCTGGAGGAGTTAGCGGAGTTGCTATGGTTCCATCAGGAGCATCAACAGGAAGTTTTGAAGCTGTTGAATTAAGAGACGGTGACAAATCAAGATATTTAGGAAAAGGTGTATTAAAAGCTGTTGAAAACGTAAATACAACAATTAGAGAAAAAATCGTTGGAATGAACGTTTATGACCAAGCTAAATTAGATAAAACATTAATCGAATTAGACGGAACAGAAAACAAAGGTGTATTAGGAGCAAACGCAACACTTGGTGTATCATTAGCTGTTGCTAGATGTGCTGCTGCTACATTAGGAATGGAATTATATCAATACATTGGAGGAACAAATGCTAAAGTATTACCAACTCCAATGATGAACATAATGAACGGTGGTAAACACGCTGATTCAACATTATCAGTACAAGAATTCATGATTATGCCAGTTGGAGCAAAATCATTTACAGAATGTTTAAGAATGTGCTGTGAAATTTATCACAACTTAAAGAAAGTATTAAAAGCTAAAGGATTAGCTACAGGTGTTGGAGACGAAGGTGGATTTGCACCAAACGTTAAAGACGAAGATGAAGCTTTAGCATTAATTATGGATGCTATCGTTGCTGCTGGATACAAACCAGGAGAAGAAGTATGCTTAGCATTAGACGTAGCTGCTACAGAAATGTATGATGAAGCTAAAAAAATCGGTGAAGAAGGAAAATATCATTTCTGGAAAATCGGTGTTACAAAAACATGCGAAGAAATGATCGCTTTCTATGAAGATTTAGTAAACAGATACCCAATCATCTCTATCGAAGATGGTTTATCAGAAGAAGACTGGGATGGATGGAAACAATTAACAGATAGATTAGGAGATAAAATCCAATTAGTTGGTGACGATTTATTTGTTACAAATCCAAAAAGATTACAAAAAGGTATTGATTTAAATACATCAAACTCAATATTAATCAAATTAAACCAAATCGGTACATTAACAGAAACATTAGACGCTATCGAACTAGCTAAGAAAAATGGATACACAGCTGTAGTTTCTCACAGAAGTGGTGAAACAGAAGATACAACATTAGCTGACGTAGCTGTAGCTACAAATGCTGGACAAATCAAAACAGGTGCTCCATGCAGAACAGATAGAGTTGCAAAATATAACAGATTATTAAATATTGAAGATCAATTAGAAGACTTAGCAGTATATGCTGGAAGAAAAGGATTAAATAGATAATCAATATATATAAGAAGGACTTGCTTGCAAAAGCAAGTTCTTTTTTTATTTCTTTCCTATATATATAAGAAGAAAGTTATAAAAAGTATATAAAATGTGTATAAAAGTATCTAAAAATAGGTAAAAAATAAGAATTTTTTAAAATTTTAAAATTTTTTAAAAAAAGGTGTTGACTTTGCAAAATAAAGGTGTTAAAATAGGGAACGTTGTTGAACAAAAAACAACAACAAAATATGTTAAAATTCGACACAAAAAATAATTTGAAAAAAAATTAAAAAAAGTTTGAAAAAAGTGTTGACAAGTTATTTTGAAAGTGTTAGAATAGTTAACAGTTCGCTGCTTGATGCAAGCGAAAGTACATTAAAAATTTAATACAAAATTAACTAGAAAAAACATTTTAATTTTTTTTAAAAAAAGTTTAAAAAATATGTTGACAATAGTTGATTCTTGTGTTAAAATAAAATTCGTTCACAGGTTGTGAACAAAAATAAAAAGTACATTGAAAAGTAAACAATAAATATCCTTTAAGAGACCAAGCGGTAGTAAT
>JAFWYK010000010.1 GCA_017517685.1 Clostridia bacterium | reverse complement strand
TGAAGAATATAAAAAGAATATGTTTAAATTACTTGAAAAACCAGGTTACTAAAATAAAAAATGCGGATTATATAATCCGCATTTTTTATTTTAGTAACCTGGTTTTTCAAGTAATTTAAACATATTCTTTTTATATTCTTCAACACCTGGTTGATTAAATGGATTTACTCCTAATATATTTCCTGAAATAGCACATGCTTTTTCAAAGAAGTAAATTAATTCACCAAGATTTTCTTCATCTAATCTATCAATTTCTATTACAAAGTTTGGAACATTTCCTGTAACGTGAGCAAGTATTGTTCCTTCCATAGCTTTAGAATTAACATATCCTACTGTTTTTCCAGCTAAATAATTTAGTCCATCTAAATTTTGATCATCTGGTTGGATTGTAAGTTCTGAAGAGTTTTCACCAACTTTAAGAACTGTTTCCATTAAATCTCTTCTACCATCTTGTATATATTGCCCCATTGAGTGTAAATCTGTTGTTAAATCAACACCTGCTGGGAATATTCCTTTAAGATCTTTCCCTTCACTTTCTCCATATAATTGTTTCCACCATTCTGTCATATAATGAAGTTTTGGTTCATAGTTTGCTAAAATTTCAATTGTCTTTCCTGAATCATATAAAAGATTTCTTGCAACAGCATATTTATAGCATTCATTATATTGTAAATCAGGATCTGCATATTTATCTTGTGCAATTTTAGCACCTTTCATCAATTTATCTATATCAATTCCTGCAGCAGCAATTGGTAATAATCCAACAGCTGTTAAAACAGAAAATCTTCCACCAATATTATCTGGAATTACGAATGTTTCATATTTTTCTTCATTTGCTAATGTTTTTAAAGCCCCTCTTTGTTTATCTGTTGTTACATAAATTCTTTTTCTAGCTTCTGCAACACCATATTTTGTTTCTAATACTTCTCTAAATACTCTAAAAGCTATAGCTGGTTCTGTTGTTGTTCCTGATTTTGAAATAACATTAATAGAAATATCTTTATCAGCAACAAATTCTAATAAATCATTCATATATACTGGACTTAAATTATTTCCTGCATATACTATTTGTGGTGTTTTTCTCTTTCCTTCTGGCATGCTATTATAAAAGCTATGTGTTAACGCATCTATAACAGCTCTTGCACCTAAGTAAGAACCACCTATTCCGATTACTACTAATACATCAGAATCTTTTTGTATTTTTTTAGCAGCTTTTTTTATTCTAGCAAATTCTTCTTTATCATAATTTGTAGGAAGTTCAATCCATCCTAAAAATTCTTTTTCATCATTTGCTTTTTCATGTAATTCTTTATGAATTGCCATAACCTTATCGCAATATGTGTTAATTACTTTTTCTTCAATACTTGAGTTTTCAAAATTAAATTTTACCACTTTAAACCTCCTAAAAATCTATATAGATTTTATTTATTAAATTTACAAGATTGATTATATCATAAGGAAATCAAATTTCATATGTTTTTTATGTGAATTTTTTAAAGCTGAATTATGTCTAAAAAGCAATGTTTTTTTCACGAAATTATCATCCATTCCAATTGATTTTATTTATTTTTTAGGTTAATATAGATATAGATTATTTAAAGCTAAAAGGAGTATTAATTTTATGGCATTTGACGGATTTATTACAAAAAGCATTATCTCAGAATTAAAAGGACTTATTATAGGAGCTAAAGTAAATAAAGTATATGAACCAACTAAAAACGAAGTCGTTCTTAGTCTTTATAATAATGGAGAAAACTATTTACTTAATCTTTGTGCTAATCCTGAGTTTTGTAGAATACATTTAACATATTACACAAAACAAAATCCACAAAATGCATATAATTTTTGTATGCTTCTTAGAAAATATTTAGTTGGTGGAAGAATTATAAACATCTCTAATTTTGATTTAGAAAGAACTGTTGAAATTCAATTTGAATGTTATAATGATTTAAATGATTTGGTTAAACGAAAATTATATATTGAAATAATGAGCAGACATTCTAACGTAATTCTTACTAACGAAAACAATATCATAATTGATACTCTAAAACATTGTGATAGTTCTAGAGATTTACTTCCAGCTCATGAATATACATTTATGCCTATCACTAAAGAGAGTTTTTTAAGACTTAATTCATTTGAAGAATTTTATAAAATTTTCGAAGAAGAAACTGCATCATTAGAAGGTGTTTCTTTATCAAAATTCTTTACAAATACCTTTATTGGTTTTAGTAAACCATTTATCAAAGAAAATTTATCAATATTAAACGTGTCTGATTTAGAATTCTCTAAAGCTGATTTAGAAAAAACATATAATCATATAAAAGAACTTATTTCTTTCATGGGAACTAATAAAGTTACATGTAAAGAAATCGGAACAAAAGATTATACTATTATTACTAATAAAATTACAGAAGAATCAAAGTCTATTAATGCATTTATAGATGACTTCTATTTTAATAAAGAGCAAAATTCTCTTTTTATAAATTCTAGAAATAATCTGTTAAAAATAGTTTCTTCTTCTTTAAAGAAAACATACAAAAAATTAGAAAATATTAATCAAAAACTTAAAGAATGTGATGGAATGGACACATACAGATTATACGGTGAGCTTCTAACAGCAAATCTTTATAAATTTGATTCTAATGCTAATGTCAAAGAAGTTACCGTTGATAATTATTATGATAACAACTCACCTATAACAATTCCTATGGATATTAGTTTATCTGTGCAAAAAAATATTGAGAAATATTTTAAAAAATATAATAAATTAAAAAACGCGCTATCAATTGTTTCTGAACAAAAGAAAGAAGCTGAAAAAGAATTAGATTATATTGAAAGTATAGTATTTAACTTAAGTAATGCTAAAACTATAAATGATATTAGTGGTGTTTATGAAGAAATTGCAGAAAATGTTTCGACTAAAAAAGCAATTGCAAAACAAGAAAAGAATAAAAATATCAAAAAGAAATCTTCTAGCGAAGTTATTGAATTTGAAACTCAAACAATAGATGGCTTTACTGTTTATATTGGAAAAAATAACATGCAAAATGATTATATTAGTTTAAGACTTTCTAATCCAAATGATATTTGGTTCCATACACAAAAAATTCATGGTAGCCATGTTCTACTAAGAAATTCTGAGAATTTAGAAATAGATGAAATTCCTGAAAATGTATTATTTAATTGTGCAAAACTAGCAAAGGAAAATAGCAAAGCATCAACAAGTTTAAATGTTTCAGTTGATTACTGCTATGCAAAATTTGTAAAAAAAGCTTCTGGTTCAAGACCAGGTATGGTAATTTATAATAACTTTAAAACAATCATTGTTAAATAACAAAAAGCACTTCAAAAATGAAGTGCTTTTTTATATCTACTTTGTTACTATATCAAATGTATCTTTTGCTATCATTAATTCTTCGTTTGTTGGTATTACATATAACTTAACTTTTGAATCATCTGTAGAAATACAAGTTTCTTTTCCTCTTACATTATTTTTAATTGGATCAACTTTTACTCCAAATGGTTCTAAATACTTACAAATTCTAACCCTTGCATCTATACCATTTTCTCCTACTCCACCAGCAAATGTAATTACATCTAATCCACCTAGTGAAATTATATATTCACCAATATATTGAGCAATCTTATATGCTTGTGACTCTAATGTTAAAATTGATCTTTGGTCTCCCATGTTATATCCATCTTCTACGTCTTTAAAATCTGATGAAACACCAGATACTCCCCATGCTCCTGATTGTTTATTTAAAATCTCTTCCATATCTTCTGGACCTAAGTTATCTCTTTTCATTATATAAGGAATAATAGCTGGATCTATATCTCCACATCTTGTTGCCATTGGAATACCGGCAAGTGGTGTTAATCCCATTGATGTATCAACTGACTTTCCTGCATCAATTGCACAAATTGATGCTCCTTGTCCTAAATGACAGTTAATTACTTTTAATTCTTTATTATTTAATATTTCAGAAATTCTTTGTGATACATATCTATGACTTGTACCATGAAATCCATATTTTCTAATTTTATAGCTTGTATAATATCTATATGGTATTTGATATACATATGCTTTTGCTGGCATTGTTTGATGAAATGCTGTATCAAATACAGCTACCATTGGTATTTCTGGAAGCACATTTCTAGCCGCTCTAATTCCAGCTACACCAGCTGGATTATGAAGTGGTGCTAAATCTATACATTTTTCAATTTCAGAAATAACTTCATCATCAATTAGTACAGACTCACTAAACATTTCTCCACCATGAACGATTCTATGGCCAATTGCACCAATTTCATCAAGTGACTTAATAACATCATACTCTGGTTTTAATAAAACCTCTAAAACAAATTCTATAGCTTCATCGTAATCTCTCGCGATGTGTAATAATTCTTCTTTTTTACCTCTTACATTTAATATAAGAGTTGTTTTCATTCCTCCTATTCTTTGAAAATTTCCTTTAGCCATAACTTCATTGTTATCCATGTTGATTAGTTGAAATTTCAAAGATGAACTTCCGCAATTTAAAACTAATATTTTCATATTACATCCTTTCTAGATTTTTAAAAAATCTATTAAATTTTCCTTACTAATTTTAACATTATTTATTATTGCAATCAATTACTTTTATATTACTTTTATTCAAAAAAATACCTTGGATATTATCCAAGGTATTTTCTTTATTTTGTTAATTCATAAGCATCTCTTGCAATTATTATTTCTTCATTTGTTGGAACTATATAAATTAATGCTTTTGAATCTTCAGTAGAGATACATGTTTCTTCTCCTCTAACTAGATTCTTTTGCTTATCTAATTTAATACCAAAGCACTCTAAATAATTACAAATTCTTTCTCTTTCTTCCATTCCATTTTCACCGATACCGCCTGCAAATGTGATAACATCTACACCATTTAATGTTACTATAAATTTAGCTATGTATTGAGCAATTATATATGCTCTACTTTCTAAAGCAAGAATTGATCTTTCATCTCCTCTAGCAGCTTCTCTTTCAATATCTCTAAAGTCTGTTGATACTCCAGATACTCCCCACGCTCCTGATTCTTTATTTAATATCTTTAACATTTCGTCTGGCTTAATATCATATAATTTCATAACAGTTGGAATGATTGATGGGTCAACGTCACCACATCTTGTCCCCATAGGTACACCAGCAAGTGGTGTTAATCCCATTGTTGTATCAATTGATTTTCCTGCATTAATAGCACAAAGTGAAGCACCTTGTCCTAAATGACAGTTAATAATTTTTAAATTTGATTTTCCTGTAATTTCAGCAAGTCTTCCAGCAACATATCTATGTGATATTCCATGGAATCCATATTTTCTTATTTTATGATCTTCATAATATTTATATGGTAATTGATAAATAAATGCTTTTTCTTCCATTGTTTGATGGAATGCTGTATCAAATACTGCTACCATTGGAACTTTTGGTAATAATTTTCTACAAGCTGTTATACCAGCAAGTCCAGCTGGGTTATGAAGTGGTGCTAATTTAATATTATCTTTTATAGCATTAATTACTTCATCGTCAATAATAACTGAATTTTTAAACTTTTCTCCACCATGAACAATTCTATGTCCAACAGCTCCAATCTCATCTAAAGATTCAATAACTTTATTTTCTTCTCTAGTTAATAATCTTAAAATATAAGAAATTGCTTCTTCAAAATTTCTAGCTGGATGTTCAATGTTTTCTTTATTCCCTCTTACATTGAAACGTAGCGAAGATCTAGATCCTCCAATTCTGTCATAATGTCCTTTCATAATTCTTTCATTTTTTTCCATATCAATTAATTGACATTTTAATGATGAACTTCCGCAGTTTAAAACTAATACTTTCATTAGTTATACCTCCTTAATATTTTCTCTTTTTTGGGCAACTCATTCGCTGCTTAGCTACTATCTAGCGCTTAGAAATTATATTATATTTAGTCCTGCTAAAATTATAAATAAAACTTCTTAGGTATTGGAATTGGTCTTCCAAAATATAAATAATTCTATGTAAATTAGTTTATTGTGAATTAACTTACATAGAATTAATATGTACTCATACTATATAAAGTAAAACGTACCAAAAATTGTCTTTTTTGTAAATTCTATGTGAACTTAAGTTTTAAACAAAAACGTGGTACAAGTTTTGACTGTACCACGTTGACTAATATCTATTACATTGATTCTACAATAGCTTTTGTGTCTCTTGCAATAACCATTTCTTCATCTGTTGGTATAATGTATGCTAATACTTTAGAATTATCTGTAGAAATTTTAACTTCTTCTGATCTTACATCATTTTTAGCTAAATCTAAGTCTAATCCCATCCAAGCTAAGTTTTCACAAATTTTCTTTCTAATATTAATTTGATTTTCTCCAATTCCTCCTGTAAATACTATAGCATCAACACCTTTTAATGATACTGCATATTTAGCAACAAATTGAGCAATTGTTTTTGTAAATAATTCAATAGCAATTTTTGCTTTTGGTTTATCTTCTTCATATGAAGCAAGTTCAATTTCTCTAAAATCTGGATTTAAACCTGTTATACCATATAAACCTGATTTTTTATTTAATAATGTATTAACTTCTTTAGCTGTTAATCCTTCTCTATCCATAATTTCTGTTACTACAGATGGATCTAAATCTCCAGAACGAGTAACCATTGCAATTCCACCTAGTGGTGAAAGTCCCATTGATGTATCAATTGATTTTCCTCCATCAACAGCACAAATTGAAGCTCCTTGGCCTAAGTGACAAGTAACAATTTTTAAATCTTCAACTGGTTTTCCAATTATCTCAGCGCATCTTCTTGAAACATATAAATGGCTTGTTCCATGGAATCCATATTTTCTTATTCTATATTTTTCATAGAATTCATATGGAATTGGATATAAGAAATTTTCTTTAGGCATTGTTTGATGGAATGCTGTATCAAATGTTGCTACCATTGGAATACCAGGCATAGCACTTTGGCAAGCTTTAATTCCTAATATAGCTGCTGGATTATGAAGTGGAGCTAACGCTGCACAATCATCAATTTTTCCAATTACATCTTCATCAATTAATACTGATTTATCAAATAATTCTCCACCATGAACAATTCTATGTCCTACAGCTGATATTTCAGATAAATCTTTTATTACTCCATATTGTTCATGAACTAATTGCTCTAAAACAATTTTTAAAGCTTCTTCATGATTCATAGCTGGGAATTTTGTTACATATTTTTCCCCATTAACTTTATGAGTAACAAATGCTTCTTGTTCTCCTATTCTTTCAAAATTTCCTTTTGCCATTACTTTTTCATCATTCATATCTATTAATTGATATTTAAGTGATGAACTACCGCAATTAACTACTAATACTTTCATTTATATCCTCCTAATTTATAATTAACTATTAATGTATTCCTGTTAATGCCGAGAAAAGTGTTCTAGAAAAACCTACAACTATTCCCAACACAACATTTATAAAAAATATTTTTATCATCTTACTTGTTGACATTACTTCGCTTTCTATAACTGGTTTTAGTTTTCTATTATATATAAACATTAAAGCTATAAGATAAGCTGTAATTGGAAGAAAAGATCTACCTTGACTTAGATAGTGCCATACATCTTTTACATATCCATCTGGATAAACTTCATGGCAAAAGCATTTCACTATAGTTGATGATATCATTATTATACATATTTGTACAACTAGCATTAATACTAATTGAATTTTTCTTTTTTCAATTGTATTTCTTGTTACCAACGATATAAAAGCAAGAATTGCTATACATACAAATCCTAAAAGCAAATGAATTGCATTAGCTGGATCCACAAAATCTTCTCCCAAAACGCTTAATACTATTTCAATAAAAATAAATACAAATAACAATACATCAATTAAGGCAACGCCTCTTCTTTTGTTTTCTTCCATGTTAATACCTCCAAGTATAACAATTCTAACATTATATAATTACATTTGCGCTTGAACTGCAGTTATAGCTACAACACCAGCAACATCTTCTGCTGAACATCCTCTTGATAAGTCATTAACTGGTCTTGCAATACCTTGGCAAAGTGGTCCGTATGCTTCTGCTTTTGCTAATCTTTGAGTTAATTTGTATCCAATATTTCCAGCATTTAAGTCTGGGAATATTAATGTATTTGCTCTACCAGCAATTTCACTATTTGGTGCTTTTGATTTTCCAACAGATGGAACAATTGCTGCATCAAGTTGCATTTCTCCATCTACTTTAATTTCAGGATAATTTGTTTTAACTATATTTGTTGCATCAATTACTTTTTGTGTTAATTCAGATTTTGCACTTCCCATTGTTGAATATGAAAGCATTGCTACTCTTGATTCTTTTCCAACTAATTGTTCAAAACTCTTGCTTGATGAAGCAGCTATTTCTGCTAATTGTTCAGCATCTGGATTTTCGTTTAATCCACAATCTCCAAATACAAATACTCCATCATCTCCATATTCACAATCTGGTACAACCATTATAAAAAAGGCTGATACTAGTTTTGTTCCTGGAGCTGTTTTTAAAATTTGAAGTGCTGGTCTTAATGTATCTGATGTTGAATGAATTGCTCCTGATACTAATCCGTCAGCTTCATTCATTTTAACCATCATCATACCATAATAAACTTCATCTTTAACTAACTCTTCAGCTTGTTCTAGTGTCATGCCTTTTGCTTTTCTTAATTCATATAATCCTTCTGCATATTCTTTTGTTTTTTCAGAATTTAATGGATCAACTATTGTTGCTTTTGTAATATCTATATTATTTTCAGCAGCCATAGCTTTAATAGATGCTTCATTACCTACTAATACTATTTCAGCATAAGCTTCACTTAAAGCAATTTCAGCAGCTTTAAGAATTCTTACATCTGATGCTTCTGGTAATACTACTTTTTTAATATCTTTTCTTGCTCTTTCTTTAATTGAACTAATAAAATCCATTTTAATTTTCCTCCTATAAATGTGTAATTCTCACGTAGTTATTATATAAAAATCTTCACTTAAAGTCAATCTACTATAGCATTTTTAAAGGTATTTTTAGCAAAAAAAGAAGAGTATTTTTCACTCATACTCTTCCTACTAAAAACTATTTTTTCTTTCTATATTCTTTACAATAATTACTTACTGGACACACATCACATTTAGGTTTTCTTGCATCACAGATTTTTCTTCCATGCCATACAAGTAGATGATTTACATCATAGTATAATTCTTTAGGAATCTGTTTTAATAAATCTTGTTCTACTTTTTCTGGATCTGTTTCATTTGAAAATCCAATTCTATTTGAAATTCTTTTTGCATGTGTATCTACAGCAATTCCTTGTGGATTGTGAAAAGCTTCTAGCATAATAACATTAGCTGACTTTCTACCAACTCCAGGAAGACTTTGCAAATCTTTCATATTTTCTGGAACTTTACCACCATATTTTTCTATCAAGATTTTACTAGTAGCAATAATATTTTTAGCTTTAGTTTTATAAAAACCACAAGGATGAATTATATTTTCTAATTCTTCTTGAGAAATCATTACCATTTTTTCTGGAGTATTATATTTATCAAAAAGATTTGGCGTAGTTTTATTAACCCTTTCATCAGTGCATTGTGCAGCTAGCATTACTGAAACCATCATTTCAAATGGTGAAGTAAAATCCAAGCTGCATACTGCATCAGGATAATAATCTTTTAATATTTTAATAATTTCTTGCGCCTCTTTTTTAGTTTTCATTTTACTCCTATTCAGTAACAACACCTGTTATTACTTCAGATTCTTTTTTTGTGTTATTTGTTTTAAATAAAGTAGCTAGTTTATAAACACCATATAAACGAACTAAGAACATTAATATTCCACCAACTGCAGGAACTAAAGCAATACCTTTGAATACAACTACTAATATAGCTGCTACTACAATTACTTTAAAAATGCTACCTTCTTTATCAAAAGCTTTTTGAGCAAGCGCTACAGCAGCTGTTGGTGTTGCAAGTGATAAAGCAACTATATAAAGCATTAATAAAATTAGTGCTAGTGGAATTCCTATTACTGTTATCATCAAAAATAGCATTGCAACTGGAATTAATACTACATATCCAAATCCAGATAATAAACCTTTTACATAGTTTTCATTTTCTTCTTTTCTATTTTTAAATACAAATGCTAATAATATTACAAATAATATTGCAGTAGCAATTTCTGCTGCAGTCATAAATGATTTAACTGTTTTAGCAAATGTATTTCCAAAAGCTTCTAATTCTGCTGTTGGAACTTCAAATTCATTCTCAATTCTTTCTACTTTTGATACAGCAGAATCATCAGCTGAAAGTTCTCCTGTATATTGTAATTTACCATTTACTTTTGCAAATAATCCACCACCAATTGTTGTAGTTTCACATGCAGATACTAAATCTCTAGAAATAATACCTTTATTTACAAAATTTGTTCCAGCCGCTTTTACGTCTTTTTCAATATAAGCATTTTCTGAAATAGTAATATTTGTACCAGCAGCATAAATATAACTTGCTTCTCCATTAAAATTAATATTTTCACCAAGTACAAATAAAGAACCGTTAATATTTGATTCAATATCAATATTATTACCAAGTATAAATGCATTTCCTAGAATTACTGCACCATCTTTTAATTCGACATTTTCACCACATACAAATACGTTTCCATCAACTGATTCTTGGAAAACAACATTATCTTCACATATGTATTGATCACCTTGAGTATACCCAGTGTCTAATTCTTCATATGGATTAACTGTCATTTTTCCATCTTCATCAACTGTTGCACTTCCGTCTACAATTACTTGTCCTTTAACAACATTTTTTCTTCCTTCTGATGCACTTGTAATATCAGAAGCATTAAATTGTTGTAGTAGTTCTTTTAATGATTCTGCTCTTACTATTGTTGTAAGTGCGAACATAATTGCTACTAAACATACAAAAATTTTTAATGTTTTTTTCATCTTACGTTTTCTCCTTTATTTTAAACTTTGAACAGCTTCTTTTAAATTTTCAGCTGTTATTAAATAATTTCCTGCAACTAATATATTTGCTCCAGCTTCTTTGGCAAGCTCTGCTGTTTCTTTATTAATTCCACCATCAACTTCTATATCAATATCCAATCCATTTTCATCAATATAGTTTTTTAATTCTCTTACTTTATCTAATGTTTCTGGAATTAATTTTTGACCACCTTTTCCAGGTACAACAGTCATTACTAAAACCATATGTATTTGTGATAAATAAGGTTTTATTTTCTCTAAATCTGTGTCTGGGCTAATTGATATTCCAACTCTTGTTCCATTATCTTTAATTTGTTCAATAATATTTTTAGTTCTTTCTTCTGTTTTTGTAGCTTCAATATGAAATGTTAATATTTCTGGCTCTAGCATTAGATATTCATCCATAAACTCCTCAACATTTTCAACCATTAAATGAACATCTAATCCTAAATTAGAAATATGAGATATTGTTAAAGCATAGTCTTTCATTGTACTTGTTGTATCTCTTTCAACAAATTTTCCATCCATTACATCTATATGGAAATAATTTATTTTTGCTACTTCTAAATCATAAAACATTTGAGTAGCATTATCTTTTTCTACCGTTAGTATTGATGCTGATACTTCTGTCATATTTACCCCCTAAATTTTAAATAGAGGCATGTGTTTATAAAGCATGCCTCTTTTATTAACTATTATTAATCTACGTTAACAACTTGATTTCCTTTATTAAAGTCAACTCTTTGAGTAAATTCTGTTACTCCATTTACTTTAACTTTTAATTCACTAACACCAGATGCTGTCCATGTCTTTTTAATATCTGTTTTAGTTAATGGATATGATTCACTTAATATTATATCGTCACCTACTTCAATAACTACAGTAGCTTTTTCTACTTCTGTAGTTGTTGGTGGTGTTACATCGTTTGTATCTGTAGATTCTGGTTTTTCTGGCTCTGCATAATTCATTAAAGATTTTAAATTAACATTAATTGTAACAGTCGATTTAACTGGTTGTTTATTAACAACAATATCTACTGTTTCACCTTCTTTAATTGTTTTACCCCCTTGAACACTTTGAGAAATAACAACTCCATCTGATTTTGACAAATGTTCTTCATATGTTACATTTACTGATAAGTTCAATTTTTTAAGTGTATCTACTGCACTAGCTTCTGTTTCGTTTAATACATTTGGCATTTCAACATCTTTATATTGACTACCTTTACTTACCACAATGTTAACAACTGTTGCTGCTGTCATTTCTTCTCCTTCTTCAGGATCAACAGAAACAACTATTCCTGCTTGTATTTCTTCATTATGTTCTTCTGTTTCATTGAATGTTATATCTAAAGATTCAAGTTCAGTTCTAACATCTTCAATTTTCTTTCCTATAATTTTCTTTGGAAGTGTAACAATTTTTTGTCCTTTAGAAATTGTTAATGTTATTTCTTGAGATATATTATAGTTATAATCTTTTCTATATTCTGGTGTTTGTTTAATTACAAATCCAGCTTCTACTTCATCATTATATTCTTCTTTAATATTAACGTTTTTAAATCCTAATTCATTTAATTGTTTTAACGCCTCGTCTTTTGTTAATCTTTGTTCATCATTAACTCCAGATACATTTGGTATTTCTAATTGTTCAGGTCTTTTTGTTAAAACATTAATAGTTGTATACATCGCTCCAATAAATAATCCTATTGCAACAATTACTATTAATATATATTTAGCCCATGGATTCTTATCAAAGAACACTTTAACTTTATTAGTATCTTTTGCTCTTCTAGAAGATTCTCCAACTTTTGGTGCTTTT
This sequence comes from Clostridia bacterium, assembly GCA_017517685.1. Classification (GTDB taxonomy): domain Bacteria; phylum Bacillota; class Clostridia; order TANB77; family CAG-508; genus Scatovivens. The sequence continues at coordinate 387,182 of JAFWYK010000010.1, read as the reverse complement.
CTATCATTATTCTTTTCCATTTCAATTTCATAAATTGTAGGAATTTTTTGTGTAGGTGAATCATCAGATCTTGTAGCAAGTACAACAAAATCTTCGTTTGGTCTTTTTAAAGCAATTGTTAAATCTTTAATCATCTCAGTTGCACTTTGATATCTTAAATTTGGATCTTTTTGCATTGCTTTTAAAATTATTCTATTAATACTAATTGGTATATTCTCATTATATTTCATTGGATCTGTTGGTTCTTCTTGCACTTGTTTTAATGCAACTGATACTGGTGTATCTGCATCAAAAGGTACTCTTGCTGTTAACATTTCATACATAACTATACCTAATGAGTATAAGTCAGATTTTGCATCTGTAAAACCACCTCTAGCATGTTCTGGTGAAAAGTAATGTACAGACCCTATTGTTGTTCCAAAAGCTGTTATTGTAGAATTTGAGACTGCTTTCGCAATACCAAAGTCTGTTACTTTTGCCATACCATCTTCTGTAATTATAATATTGTGTGGTTTTATATCTCTATGTATAATACTGTTTTTATGAGCAATCTCAAGCGCTGAAGCAATTTGAATTGCTATATTTACAGACCATTTCCAAGAAAGAATTCCATCTTCAGTAATTATTTCCTTTAATGTTTTTCCTTGGATTAATTCCATTACGATATAATATAAATTATCTTCTGAACATACGTCGTATATTTGAACTATATTAGGATGAGCTAATGCTGCTGCAGATTGAGCTTCTGTATTAAACTTTCTAATAAATTCACTATCTGTTGTAAATTCGTCTTTTAGAATTTTAATTGCAACATATCTATTTAGCACATGGCACTTGGCTTTATATACAGTAGCCATACCACCGTTTCCAATTTTTTCTAATACTTCATATCTATTATTTAACATTTTTCCTATAAGATTCATAACTATCTCTCCTTAGTTTCCTCACCGATATCAATGTTATCAACGATTACTACTGTTATATTATCGTGTCCACCTAAGTTGTTTGCGTTTCTTATTAATGCTTCTACTGGTTTATCTGGATTTTTTAATAATATGTTATATATTTCATTATCTCTTAACATATTTGTTAATCCATCAGAGCACATCAGTAAGATATCATCTTTTAAAAAACCTTTACATATTAAATCTGGTTGAACAAGTGAGTTGCATCCTAGTGCTTTCATTAGCATATTCTTTTTAGGATGATTATAGGCCTCTTCTTTTGTTATAGTTCCTTCTTTTACTAATTTCTCCACATAACTATGATCACTTGTAAGTTTTCTCATAAAGTTTTTTCTAATTCTATAAACTCTACTATCTCCAACATGTCCTATAAAAACTTTATTATTATAAATTAAACATGCATCTAATGTTGTCCCCATATCTTGAAGTTCTGGATCTTCTTTTGATTTTTCATACACTATCATATTTGCATATTCAATTGCTGCTTTTAATAATTGTAAAATAGATTCTCTATCTTTTCTTGATTTTTTGAAATTATTAAAAACGAAATTTTTTACACTTTTAACAGCTAATGAACTAGCTATCTCTCCACCTTTATATCCTCCCATTCCATCTGCAACGATATAAAGCTTAATTTCATCTTTGTTCAAATCTGATACATAGAAGCAATCTTGATTCATGTCTCTGGCTTTACCAATATCAGATTTTGCTAAAATTCTCACTTTGCCTCACCTCTAATTCTAGTTTAAATTTTGTTTTCTAAGCTGACCACATGCTGCTGAAATGTCAGAACCAAGTTCTCTTCTAATTGTAGCAACAATGCCATGGTCATTAAGGTAATCTCTAAATCTAATAATATTTTCATTAGAGCTTTTTGTATATTTACCATCTTCAATTTTATTAATAGGTATTAAATTAACATGTGCAATCATACCTTTTAATAATTTTACTAATTTATCTGCATCTTCTAAATTATCATTATTGTCTTTTGCAAGAGCGTATTCAAATGATATTCTTTTATTTGTTTTTGCAATATAATATTTGCAAGCTTTAATTAATTCTTCAATTGGGTATGCATTATTAACTGGCATCATTTCACTTCTTGTTTTATTATTACTACTATGAAGTGAAATTGATAATGTACATTGCATTTGTTTATCAGCAAGCTCGTATATTTTTGGAACAATACCACTTGTTGAAATACTTATGTGTCTTGCACCTATTGCTAAACCTTTTGGATGATTCAATACTTTAATTGAATCCATTACATTTTCATAATTATCTAAAGGTTCGCCAATTCCCATAAATACTATATTAGAAATTCTAACACCTGTATCTCTTTCAATTGCTAAAAGCTGCTCTACGATTTCTCCAGCTTCTAGATTTCTAGAAAATGGTATTCCTGTTGATGCACAAAATTTACATCCCATTTTACATCCGATTTGACTAGATACACATATAGTATACCCATGATGATATTGCATTAATACACTTTCAATCAAATTGCCATCATCATCTTGAACATCAAATAAATATTTTTTTGTTCCATCAACTGATTCTAATTTTCTAACAATTTTGAAAAGTCCCATTGAATAATTTTCATCTAATTTTTTTCTCAAATCTAAAGAAAGATTTGTCATCTCATCAAAACTTGTTACCTTATCTTGATAAAGCCATTTAAAAATTTGTTCTGCTCTAAATGGTTTCTCTCCTAGACTTTTTAATTCTTCTTTTAAATTATCTAAATCATAATTCTTAATATTTTTCTTCAAAATTGCCCCCAATTCTATATCGTTGTTATATCATATTCCAGTTTTTTTTACAATATATTTAATAAAGATTTAACACAATCGTAATGCTATATTTAAAGTGTTAGAAGCCATTGGAATTCTCCGCCGGCTTCCACATTTTGTTTTCTCAACACTTGGGATTAGTCACTTAATTTCATTAAGTCTTCCGTACAGTGAAGCGTTCTGTATATAGTTTGGGGATTTGCTTCAAATCCTTCGAACGTAAGCTCATATTGATCATCAGAGTTTCGTCCAAAAAACAATTTACGGCCAGTAAAATCTTGCTCAACAGTCGTTTTTTCAAATTCAACACTGAGCTCAACCGCATACTCTTTCCAACCTAATATTACTTCAGGCATGCCGGGTACAGGCGACGGTGCAGTTTCATATTCCTTATAGAAATATTGAATGTTGAAACACCCATCTCTATAAAATCCTACAACTACATCATCTGTAATGTGTCCAGCAAAGTCGTACGTCTTCACATCAATCACAATCCGACCTTCATTATAAAGTGATCCCGGTTTTCGAAACGTAATGTTAACAACTGCAACATTCTTTAGTTCTACCATAGGATAATCACCCATCTTAATGCGCCCCCTTTGTTGTGAAATACTTATATATATTAACATAATTATTACTCTTTTTCAAGCTTTTGGCTTAAAATAGCATATTTCAAAGATTATTTTGCACAAAAAAGGCGTTTATTTTCATAAACGCCCTCTCTTATTTTCCAAGTATTTTTCTAGCCGGAATTTCTATTAATAATTCAAGTTTTCTACAAATGTTTAATATATGAAATACTAGTACTTGCACAACATTAATTTTATTGTATGTTTTATGATAATACATTTTGCTGATAAATAGTTGTCTCATTTTTTTGTAATAATTAAATGTTTTACCAATTGTTTGACTTTCAAAATGAATAAATTTTTCAGAGTTTAAACTAATTGTCTTATATCCTTTTTCAGCAAGTTGTTTAGCCAATATATCTTCTTCATAAAATAAGAATACATTTTCATCTAAAAGGCCAATCTCACGAAGTGTCTTATTTCTAATGATAAAAAATGCTCCTGATATTGCCTCTACTTCTAATAATTCATTTTGATAATCTTTTTCTAAATACTCTCCACCTCTTAAAACTTTATAAAACAACAATTCTAAGATTCTTGTTGAATGTACTACATCAAGCCAAAAAGTTCTCATTTTCCAACTACTTCTTCTAATTGGTTTATTCTCTTTATTGAACATTCTTGGTGCTACAACAGCAATTTTCTCATCACTTTCAAGAATATTTAAGCATTTATTTATTGCCTCTTCAGACACAGATATATCAGGATTAGAAACTATAATATAATCATATTTCTCTCCTAATGAATCTAAATATTTAACACCAACATTGTTACCGTAGTCGTACCCACCATTTTTTTCAGATTGAATAACTTTTACTTTTTCATTCTCTAATTTTTTAAGATTTTCGAAAGCACCAATAGTAGTAGATAAATTATCTACTACTACGATTCTATTTATTACATTATAATTTGAAATAGTCTCTACATATTTTATTGTATCATCTACATCGTTATAATTAACTATTATAATTGCTACTTTCACTGTTTTCTCCTATTCAGCATTATGAATTTTCTTTAAAATTACACCAGCTTCGTTTTGGAATACTAGTTCATAATCTTCTGTTGTTTCATATTTATCGCCAGTATATAATACGAAGAATTCTTTTTCATCATCTGCTAAGAAGTCTTCTACATTTGTTTCTACTATTGCATTATGAAGATCATTTATTGATGCTCCACCAGAAACACCTCTTGCAATAACATATGTCCATGATTTACAGTTTGAATTCATTCCGCCTACTAACATATTTTTTAGTGTTACACCTTCAACATCACGTAAAGCTTCAGCAAGTTTAACTCTATTTGGATCTACTATACAAGAAGCATTAATATTTGTTATTCCAAATACGTTTGTATCAAAGTATATTCCTGATAAGCTATGACTTCTTGGTTGATCAAAAAATGTTGGACGTTTAATTAATAAATTATGTTCTACTTTTGTAATAGCTAACATTATAATTGCAACCCAAATTATTAAACCAGTTGTAAATATAAATGATAACTCTTTATTCTCTTTTGTATCAGTTATTACTTCAACTGCAATTTCAACCATTAGAATCCATAAAATGAAATTCATTTTATAATAATAGTATGGTGATACTATACCAAACACAACACCTGTAAACATTAATAATGTTTGTCCACCTATTAATAAAAGTGCCATTGTTTGGAAGTTCATTTTCTTTTCTTTTATTGTTCTATATACAAATAATGCAACAAATGGAATATAGAATAAAAAGTCTTGATATAATGATTTATAAATTCCACCTTCAAATCCTATAGCATCTGTTAATTTATTTTGATCACTATCAGTAAATGTAGGAATTACTAAATAGAAAATTGAAAGAATTGTTACTACAAGTAAAAGGCCTGTTACTAATAATGTTGATTTTTTGAATATTTTTAAATATGATTTTTCTTCTTTTTTCGCAAAATCTTTTACAAATACATATAAGCATATAAAAGCAAATATTGCAGGTACAAATAAGCAATATGAGAATATAATTCCTACACCCATTAATACAATTAATGGAAGTAATACCCAAAAGCTTACTTCTTTTTCTGTATAATGTTTTGCAAAATAGAATAATGTTGTTATAAATACTATTGCTAAACTTAAATAACAGAATCCATGTAATAAACTTGTATATGGATAAGCATAAGCATATAAAAGTAATAATATCATTCCGAATACAAATGATTTTTTTGTTGTTAATCTATCTGATATTAAAATATAGAATGATAATACCATCATTGTCATAACACCAGTTTCAAATAATTTAAATGCTACATGGTCTTCAAATGCTGGTATAATTCCTCTAATTATATTAATAAATATACCAGTATTTATATATGCACCAGTTTGCATTGTTTTAAAATTATAGCCTGTATTATTTTCAATTTTTGATAAAACTATCATTTCATCAGCAAAGTTTACTGATGCACTATAATGCATACACGCATCTACAGAAGCATTAGCTACTGATTTTGCAAGTGGTGCATATTGTGAAACTGCCATATGGCAGATCACACATACACAAATGATAACTCCAAGTATATCTTGTTTTCTTATTTCAAATTTTTGAATTTGTTTATCTTTAAAAATTTTAAACCCAAGTCCTGCTGTTACAACCAAGTTTGTTATTGATAAGAACAATAAATCTGTTCTTATATTCATACATCCAAATATCATGCATACTAAAATATTGAATGCTAAGTAAGCAACTATTGATATTACACACCAATTTACTAAATTGATTTTTTCTTCTGATTTTTTAAATAACACGAAAACTGCAAGCATTGCAATTACTGTTATACAATAGAATATTCCCATACTCTTTTTCCTCACTTTGTATTATTGATTTTCAACAACGTTTTCTACTATATTTGTTACTTCATCAACTTCTTCTATTTCTTTTATATCTCTATTTATAATTTCTGCTACAAAACCATGTTCATTTGATAAAAGAACTTTAATATTTCCATCATTTACGAATCTATCCATTTCAGATTTCATTTCATCAACTCTTGTTTGATCTCTTTTAACTATTTTAATTAAATATTTATGTTCCTCATCTTTGATTAAATCTTCCATTGGATATGGATGGCAATCTTCAATAAAGCTATTATATGTAATTTCATCGCTATCAACATCTAATAATGCTGTAGCCCATGTTCTATTAAATATACCATCAGCAAGAAGTGCTACATTAACCGCATCTAAATCGTTAATTTCTTCTCTTGCATATGTTAATATTTTTAAATTATCTGTGTTAATATTATGTTCTAAATCTAATAATTTTCTATATTCACAGTTTTGATCATAATACATTGATACAAATTCTGGAAGAGAGTGTTTTTCAACTTCTCCTATCACATGTCCAGCTTTAATCCATACCCAAATTCCAACAAAAGCTCCCCAGCATACAACATATGTAACAGCTGATACTTTCATTGTTACTTTAAAGTTCTTAATAAAGCTTTGAACTTTTTCTGATTTAAATCTTTTTGCAATAAATTCTTTAATCTTTGCAAAATCTACTTCTTTTAATAATTCTGGTAGAACCATATAGAATACTAATGCAACTAATAAATAGAACTTAACAATTGTCTCTAATCCTATAAATTTAAATGCAAATACAGCAAATAATGCAATTAAGATTATAAAATCTAATCTAAAGTATTTTTTATCTACATGCTCATTTACTATATTAGTTGTTATTCCCATAATTACAATCCATAATAATGAATATAATTTTATCATATAATATGGTGAAACTACTTTAAACAACATTCCTAAATACATTAGAGCTAAGAAACCTACTACTAAAACTGAAAATACATCAAAGAATTTCAAGTTTCTATTTTTAATCTTTCTTAATATATCTCCGAAATAAATTATAGCAAAAGGAATATAAACAACAAAGTTTCTATATTTTTCGCCATAAAATCCACCATTAATTTTTAAAGCACTAACTAAATCAGTTTGTCCTTCTATAAAGAATGTTGGAATAAATAAATATGCTATTCCTACTAATGTTATTACTATTAGAATTCCAAAAACAATTAATGTCGTTTTTGAAAATATTTTTAAGAATTTTTTCTCATCTTTATTTGCTAGTCCTTTTAAGAAACAATATATACATATTGCTGCAAATACTATTGGGACAAATAGACAATATGAGAATATAATTCCAAAAGCTACTACTCCAAGAAGTGTATAAGCAAACCATCTCTTGATATTATCTTTTGAAAATAATAGTTCAACAATTGAAACCATTAAAGCAATTAACGCTACTCCTACAGATAAATAAGAGAATCCAAATATCCAGTTGTTATATGGATATCCATACATGTAAAGTACAAATAAAACAAAACTTCCAACAAATCCTCTTTTTGTTTTAATTTTATCCATTACTATCGCATAAAATGCTAATCCGTTTAATAATAAAACTGAACTTTCAAAGAATTTATATAAATATTCATATTCAACTCCTGTTAAGTTATGAGCAATATTCATAAATATACCATCATTAATATATGCTCCAGTTTGCATTACATTAAAATTAAAGAATGTTGGATCTTCAACATTTATAAATATGATTAAATTTTCTGCATAATGTTTTGCTGCTCTATAATGAATTGCTGAGTCTATAGCAGCATGAGTAATATCTCCGCTAAAGATATATAAGTCTTTTACAAACATTACTGCGAATATTACTAAAACAAGTAATATTCCAACTACATCAAATTTTGTTACAGTATACTTTTGATAATCTTTTGTTTTAATTGCTTTAAATGATAATCCAAAAGCTACTAAAACATTTATTATCGCTAAAAGCCAAATGTGTGATGTAATTTTTAATAATCCTAGAATCATTCCTACTGCTACATTATAAGCAAGCATTGATACTATAAAAATTATTAACCATTTAATAAAGTTTAATTTTTCTTCTGATTTTTTAAATATCATAAATGCGATACCTAAAAGAATCACTGAGAATATGTATAGTACTTCCATTTTCCTCTCCTTTTAGTACTTATATTTGATTAACTATTTGCTAATTTTTTGTTTTCCTTATACATTATTATTCTTGTTGCAATTGTATACAAAACAAATTGTATTGCAAGAGTTGTTGTGCAAGAGAATGTTGCACCGTTTATTCCTAAATTTAAGAATCCTACTAATGTGTTTGATCCTATAAATGCTATTACCATAGACGCTACATATATTACAAATTGAATGAATGTATGTCTTATCGTTGTTAATGTTACTAAATTAATATATGAAATTGCATAGAATATATATGATCCAATTATTACACATAAATTCATTCTATACATTGTTAAATCTAAACCATAAATTAATCCTAAGAATTCAGGGCCAAGTAAAAATGCAGCTAGAACAGCAAATGCTCCAAATGCAACTACGATTAATTTAATTTTAAATGTCACAGAATCAATCGCTTTAAGTTCTTTTCTTTCATACATATCTTTTAATTTACCTAAAAATGGCATTACTATAAATTGTGTAAATAAAGTCATTACTGTTGCTGGCATCATTATATAACCATATATTGCTTGAATATCATCAGTTAAATAACTATCAATTGCATATTTAGGCGCATTTAAAATATATATTCCTGCAAATGAATTTACAAATACAAAAAATTCACTCTTTAATATTTTAACTATGTTAGCTTTACTAATTTTACTTTTATGATCTATTAATTTTCTTGTAACTATAAAGTAATCATATACTACTAAAACTAAAAGATTTATTAATATAACTGCAAAACAAGCCCATCTAATATCTTTTGTTATTAAATCAACAATTAAAAATAACGCAATTCCTACAAAACCTTTTATTGTTAATGATTGACCTGACTTGTATAAAATATCATTTTTTTGCATTACACCATATAGTATATCCGAAAATGCTTCTATTCCTTTAAATATAGCTAGAAGTGCAAACACCATTGTTTTAAAACCAGTGTATTGTTGTATTCCTAAAAATACTGCAGCTCCTATTAACATTATTATACAAGTAAAAGCTCTTTGAGCTATGTAATCTTTATCTTTTATTTTTCCTTCTATATCAGTTACTTGACAAAGTCTTCCAGAGTACATTGCTAAAGTATAAAGAATTGTTGCCGTTGCATATCCTATTGAGAATATTCCAGCAGTTTGTATATCATTTACTCTAGTTACTATTATCAAGAAAAATAAAGAGTTAAAAGAGTTTATTCCTGTACCTAAACTATTCCATATGAAATTCTTTAAAAACGCTTTCTTTTCTGAATCCATTATTTTATAAAACTCCTAATATAAATATTATTCTTAACATTATATCATCCATTAGACTTCTTCTAATTTTCTTTGGATAAAATGCTTTTTTCAAAGCAGTAAAGAAATTATATTTTTCATTTGAAAATAAATCTAAAATTGCTTTTTGGTCATCTTGAAGATCGTTATAATAAATGTCTCTAAAATTAACCATTTGTTGTTTTATATCTTTCATTCCATCTTTAAATAAAAGATTTTTTACTCTCCAAATTAATAATCTTAAATATCCTTGTCCTTCTGAAGTCGCATTTTCTTTTCTTCTTCTATACTTAACTGTTGTAACATTATCATATGCTACATTTCCAAGTCCAACACAAAGAATATATGTCCACCAATCATGGAAAAAACAACTTTTAGGCATATTTTCAATAATCATATCTCTAGTTTTTTTATTTACAGTCATTGTCATACCTTGGCCAACACATGCAAATAAAGAACTTAAAAATGAATATTCTTTATTTTTTTCACCATATCCCATGAATTCCATATTTTCATCATAGTAATCAGAATTTCCAAAAGCCATATTAGGCTTTTGGTCATCTAATTTATTTAATGAATTTACAGCTAGTTCAATTTTATTTTCAATCCATATATCATCTTGATCTGCATAAGCATAATAATCAGCTTCTGCTAATTTTAAAAGTTCAAAAAAGCTTTTTACAAACCCTAAATTTTGTCCTTCAAATAATTTAATATTTTTATGCTTTGCTTGATATTCTTTTACGATTTCTACAGTCTTATCTTTTGAACCATCATCTCTAACTATTAATTCAATATTCTTATATGATTGATTTAATATAGAATCAAGTTGTTCTCTTATAAACTTTTCGCCATTATATGTCGACATTATAACTGCAACTTTTTTCTCTTTCATTCTCTATTTCCTTCCATTATTCTGTCTTAATTACTTTATAAATGTACATGTCATCTTCATTATATATCTCTTCAACATACTCTTCTAAAGATCTTTCACCATATAAACTTTTTCTTGAAAGTATATAATTAATGCCATTATCATCTAGTTCTTCAGCGTTCATTGTTATTGAAATATTATCTGCATACAATAAATCAATTTTTGTCTCTTCATCTTCAACTATTTTAAAATTAACATGTGCATATCTATTAAATTTTTCTTTGCTTTCTGCTGCTTTTTCTTTACCTAATATTTTTTCAAATAATTCAAAATTTGGATAAATATTAGTTGAATTTAAAACCCTAACACCATTTGCTAATGCATAATTATTAATATGCCAATCTTCTTCATCATCAACAACCCAAACTGCATTTGGTTCTTGATTTCTAATTTCTTGTATCTTTTTAGCTACCGGCTTAGTATATAAAACATCAGTTGTTCGAATAATTGGATTAACTGTAGCTCCTGAAATAAAAGCAACTGCCATTAATCCATACATTGTATATCCTTTAATTTTCTCGTCTTTCATATTTAATACCCCAAATATGATTGCTCCGAAAATTTCAGCAGATACTAACATTTTAAATTTATCTAAATATCTAAATATTTCTTTATGTCCAATTGTTGTATAAGCTTGATAAGCTATTAAACATATGAAAGCAAAAGCTAATGCATATGTTATTTTTTTGTTTTCAATAAGTTTATCTTCTTTTTTAATTGATGCCATTAAATAAATTAATGCATAAATACTTATTGTTCCAAGTGGTATTGTTGCTCTACCAGCAGTTGACATTGACATTTTTGTTAAGTTTGCAAGCCACTCTGGGAAACCATATACACACCATACACTTAAGAATCCACCTACAACTAACGTAGGGATCCAAAAATGTAAGTCTTTTTTATTTCTTATTACATAAACAAGACCTAAAATTAATGGTACAGGATAAAGTGATAACATTCCCGCAAATTCACATGGATTTAAGAAATCTTCAAATGGGAAATAAATATCATAGAAGTATGAGTAATTATTTAATGCACCTCCACCAACTTCAGCTCTATCTCCTGGATAATCAGTAGACATCATTGATTTTAATGTATCTCCTGATAACATATACCATCTTACAAGCAATGATATTAAACATACTAGCGTTATAACAATTACTGCAATATCATGTTTTGTAAATTTATAATTTCCATATTTAATATTTTTAATTAACGCCCAAATGATTAACGCTAAAAATACATAACCAAACGGTAATTGCCATGCTGGATAGAACACAAACACATATGATAATCCAGATACTAAAATTCCAAATGCACATAAGTATTTTTTCCAGTTCTTATCTACATTCATAAATTTATCAACAAGTACAAATGCAATTTGTCCCCAAATTAATGTATCCATACAGTACCACCATTGTACTGCCGCTGAGAATGAAATCATTATCATTCCTAGTAAAGACATCTTCTTATTTTGTTTAGTAAGTATTAAGCATAATTCATATGCACCAAGCATCATTGCAATTAATCTTACATTCCAATAAAAACTCCAACCATAATCATTTCCTAATAGTAAGAATCCCAATTGAAATGGTCTTCCAAGCATCAATATATCTTTTACTGGTCCATTTGATATTGTAAACATATCTGTTTCTGTACTTCTTAATTTATCTGAAAAGTATTCATGTTGATTTTGACCTTCACCTTGAGACATTATATAAGGTGTTGAAGTTGACCATTCATCAGTTCTTATTGTTCTCACTTTACCAAGTAATGTATGATATCTAGAATCATCAAAGTGTGGTTGAATACCTTTAAACTCATGATAACAAGTCATTGAAGAACCTGAATATCTAAAGATCGTAGTAAACAACAAAAAGGCACAAGCAATTTTGTACCTATTATTGTGTATCCACTCATACATTTCTTTTAGTTTAAATACAAAATGTATTCCAACAAACATAAAGAACATTGCTACAACCATTATTCTATTTTTTGAAATGAATTGTGGATGATATATTCTCATTATTGTGTATTCTGCAACTACAGCAGCGGCTAATGCTGCTATAGCAACTAATACGATTTTTGTTTTTGTAAAGTTATCTTTATTAAAAAAGAATTTAACTTTATCTACTACTTTATTTAACATTGATTTTATTTTTTCAATCATAGTATTAATCCTTAAAATTTAATTTTTACCATTTAACTTCTTTTTTTAATACATCCAATAAAAATCTATTTACCCAAATATACACTATTGGTAAATTCATTCTATAAAATAAATGTACTCCCCATATTAAAGTTGATTTAAATCCTTTTTTCAAAGATTTAAATAATCTATAATGTTTACATTTTCTCCACTCAGGGAATTCTGTATCCAAATATTTAATAATACCTTTTAATACTTTATGAATATTTACTTCTTTATTATAAGAAACCATAAATGCCCAAGATATTGCTAAATGAGTAAATGCCATCGCTGCTAAAGTATCTTTGTATTCTTCATATTTACCTAACTTTTTTGCATTTTCTTTAGTTACAACCAAATATTTCTTTAAATTCTCAATATCTTTTTCATGCATATTATGAATTTGAGAACTTGAGCGTAAATAGTAGTGATATAACACATCTGGTATAAATGTTAATTTTTTAACTCCATTCATATATGAATGAATTAAAAATAATGTATCATTACATCCCCTAAAAGGTAAAAATTCTAAATCTTTAACTAATTCTCTACGATATAATTTGTTCCATAATGATGGGTTTGCATAAACGATAAAGTCATCATTCCAATCAACTTCTTTATTCATTGTGCCATGTTGTGTCATTTCTGTTGACACAACATTCCCAGTATCTAAATCAACTCTATCATATCCTGAAAATGCAATATCAGCATCATTTTCTTTTGCTGCAGTATATAATTTTTCAGCCCAAGTTATTTCTGGAACATCATCACTATCTATAAAACCTACATACTCTCCTGTAGCTTGTTTTAGTCCATATGTTCTTGCAGACCACTCTCCGCCATTTTCTTTATGAAATGTTTTTACTTTATTTGGATATCTTTTTTTATAATCCTCAATAATTTGTGGTGCAGAATCTTTTGATCCATCATTTACACATAGTATTTCAATATCTTCTAATGTTTGATTTACTAAAGCATCTAAACATCTTGGTACATATTGTTCTAGATTATATATTGGAACTACTATTGAAACTTTTGGTTGGTTCATCTTAGTCATCCTTTCTTCTATCTTTTAACTCTCTTTCACAATCAATCAATCTCATTTCAAATGATTGTCTTGAATCTCTAATTATATTATCTAATATCATTCCTGCAAAGAATGCTTGTACAGCACACAAGAAAAATAGCACTGATACAACTAATGTAGGGATTTTAACAACCCCTCTTTGTAAGAAATCAACAAATATTGGTACAAAGAAAAACATTCCAATAACAACTAATAAAAATGCAAGCAATGTAAAGAACGCCATTGGTTTATAATTTTTATAGAATCCTGCGATTGTTTTTAATACTTTTATACCATCAGGAATTGTATTTAATTTTGAAGGACTATCAGCAGGTCTATCTCTATATTCAACAATTATATTTTTTGTTTTCATGTTTTTATCTAAACAATGAATTGTCATTTCTGTTTCAAGTTCAAAACCTTTTGACATTACAGGAAATGTTTTAACAAATCTATAGCTAAATGCTCTTAATCCTGTCATAACATCTCTTATATCACTTTTATATATTCTATTGATTAATCCTCTTACAGTTACGTTTCCAACATTATGGAATGGTCTTTTATTTTCTTTAAAATAAGTAGATGATAATCTATCTCCAATAACCATATCTACATTTTCTTCTAAAACAGCCTTAACCATTTCTTTAGCGCTTTCAGCTGGATATGTATCATCTCCGTCAACCATTATATAAACTTCTGCATCGATTTCTCTAAACATTGTTCTTATAACGTTTCCTTTTCCTTGTCTTGTTTCATATCTTACAATTGCTCCAGCATCTCTTGCAATTTTATCTGTTCCATCTTTTGAATTATTGTCGTACACATAGATTTTAGCTTCTGGTAATTCTCTCTTAAAATCTTCTACTACTTTTTTTACTGTTTTTGCTTCATTATAGCAAGGTATTAAAACAGCTACTTTATCCATAATTTTTATTCCTTTCAAAACCTATTTTTTTACTCGTATATTATACCATATAATAGTATATTTTCAAACTAATTTTTAACAAAATACTACATATTTTGAGTATTTTTTCATCCCCATTTTTTCTAAAATTTTTTATTCTTTTTCATCTGTTTTTTTATCTTTTTTAAATATTATTAATTTACTAAAAACAAAGTTTAAAATAATAACTACTATATTAGCAATAACTTTCATTAAAATATCATTCATATGAATAATTACTGCTAAATTCATCATTCCTAAACTAACAAATTGTGTAAATAATCTACATACTGTAAAAGATGTAATTTCTTTCAATAATGTTCTAAAATTTTCACATTTTGTTTCAAACACAACAGTTTTATTAACCCAATATGCAAATATTAAAGCAATCACAAAAGCAACACAATCACTTATTGTAACTCTCAATGTTTCTGGTTGAATTCCAGCAAATATTGTATATGCAACAAGCGCATATGAAGCAATATTTACTACAGTTGATAAAGCTCCACAAACCAAATATCTCATTCCTTCTAAATGGTCTGTATAGAATTTTGCTAAGAATTTTAAATGCAATTTTTCTAAAATCCAAAGTCCAAATTTTTCTACCATTTCAAACACTTTTAGTGTTAAATTTTTGCTGTCTTTATTTTCTTCATTTTCTTCTTTCATTTTTGTACCTCTTTTAACTTGTCCTTATATCAAAATTACAAGTCTCTCTTGTAAAGTTAATATTATAATATGGATCTCCTTTCTCTAAAATCTCATTCCATTTATGTTTAAAGTTTTCTGACTCACGATTAAATCTTTTTTCTTTTTCTTTTGAATATTCA
Organism: Clostridia bacterium; assembly: GCA_017517685.1. Lineage (GTDB taxonomy): Bacteria > Bacillota > Clostridia > TANB77 > CAG-508 > Scatovivens. The sequence continues at coordinate 371,510 of JAFWYK010000010.1, read as the reverse complement.
TATCCTCTTGTCTTTGATTCATAATGATATAGTTCAACATAAGGAATATAAACATTTCTATAACCTTTACTTAATAATTTTAAACAAAAATCCACATCATTAAATGCTACTTTGAAATTTTCTTCATCCATATATCCAACTTCTTCATAAAGCTCTCTTCTGCATAACAAACATGCTCCAGTTACGGCAGCAACATTTCTTGTAGCAGCCTCTCTTCCAAAGTAAGCTTTTTCACCATAAGGTAAATTCACAAGCATATTACCAGCAATTCCTGATAACCCTACTATGATACCAGCATGTTGGATTGTTTTATCCTCATAATATAATCTTCCTCCAACAGCTCCAATTTCTTTTTGTTGGCTATATCCAATCATTAATTCAAGCCAATCTTTAGAAATAATCTTTATATCATTATTTAGCTGTAATATAAAATCACCATCTACATTTTTTACCCCAAGATTAATCAATCTTGAATAATTAAATTCACCATTTGCTTCATCAATTTTCAAAATCTTAACCTTTGAATTATCTTTTATTTCATCATAATATTTAAATGTTTCTTTATCTGTGCTATTATTTTCAACAACAACAATTTCATAGTTTTGATATGTTGTATTTTCTAATATAGAATTAATAGCCTCTTTTAATAATTTTACATTATCTTTATTAGGAATAATTATTGAAACTTTTGGGTTACCAATAACTTCATAATCAATTCTATAAATTCCTGGAATATCTCGTCCATTTTGAACTTTTCCAAGTTTATTGGTTCTTTTTAAATGTTCTTCAACAACTTTAACACCAGCTTCAAATGCATATGGCTTTGCATCTGCGACATTCGCTGTTGAATTTCTATGAACTCTCCAATGATATAATATTTTTGGAATATGAATTATATTTTCAGCTTTTTCTGTACATCTTAAAACAAAGTCAAAATCTTGAGCACCATTGAACTCTGAATTAAGCATTCCAACTTCTTTTATTAAAGTTTTCTTTACAACAACAAAGTGAGTTATATAATTATTACATTCCAATGTTTCAGGAGAAAAATCTGGTTTAAAATAAGGTTCAAATCTCTCTTTATTTTCATCAATTTTATCTTCATCTGTATAAATAAAATCTACATAATTTTGACTATTTATAGCTGTTACAACTTCATACAGTGCGTCTTGAGATAATAAATCATCATGATCTAGAAATCCTATAAAATCACCTGTAGCCATTTCTATAGCTCTATTTGTATTTTCTGAAATACCTAAATTACTATTTAGAAAATTATATTTAATTCTTTCATCATCCATATAATCTTTTAGTAGTTCGTTTGGAACTTCACTACCATCTGCTAAACACAATTCCCATTTAGCATAAGTTTGATTCTTTAATGATTCAACAAGTTCTTTAAAAAACACTTTTTCTGTATTATACATTGGAACAACAACACTAATTTTAGGTTCATACTTAAATTTCATATTTCTCTGAGCTTCAATTTTTTCTTCAGTAAGTTTATTGTTTTCCATCCATATCTCATATTGCTCTTGATTAGTTTTTCTATTTTCCTTAATATGCAACGCTCTTTTTATTACTTTTTTTGAAGTTGTTGCCAGTCCATATCTTTTTAAGTAATATGAAAACTTTTCAAAATTATTTTTTAACCCCATATTTCTTCTCTTTCATTATTTATTTAAATCAATTCCTAATCTTTCAAAATTATCATTGATTTTTTTCATATCTCTATATCTTCCATGTTTTAATTCAAATGTATAATTCTCGATTTCTAAATTATCATAATTGCTTTCAAGTTCTTTATCAATATCATAAGGCACTCTAACAAATTGATAAGAAAATGGCTTATATTCTTTTGATCCAATTTCACCTTCAATTACAACATAGAATGCTTGAGTTACTTCCATTTCACTTGAATCTCTCTTATCATCTCTAATTGGATCAAATGAATTTCCTACACTTCCAACATTAATTAAAGTTTTATTATATATTTTTTCTAGAAAACCATGATGTAAATGACCAAAAATAACAATATCTGCAATATTTTTTGTTTCTGTTTTATCAGATGGTAAAAACATCTCATACAATTTCGAACACACATCTCTATTAATTACAACTTCATTATCTTTAACTGGTGATGCATGAAACATTCTAACTAAACTTCCACTCATATAGAACTCATGACAAAACGGTAAGTTTTGTAAATAATCCATTGATTCTTTTGATAGTCTATTTTGATTCCAATTAATTCTTGTTCTTTCAAGTTCCGTTTCGTTTGACAAATCTCTTACATGAGACATGTTTCTATCGCAATTACCTCTTATTACAATTTCGCAGTTTTCTCTTATTAATTTAACACATTCTTCGCTATTACAACCTTTTGCTACAATATCACCTAAGCAATAGATCTTTTCTATTCCTCTTAATTTAATATCTTGAAGCACTGTTTTTAGTGCCTCAAGATTACCATGTATATCTGAAATTATTGCAATTCTATCCATTAACTTTCACCTTACAATTTCATTTTTATTCTACATATATTGCATTATTCCTAGTGGAAATCCTATAAAAACAACTCCCGCAATAATTAATATTGCGCAAATTCCTTTATATCCTTTTGTTACATTTTCCTTGATTATCATAGGAGCAAACACCATCATAACGGCTAAATATGCACTAAAACAAGTCGACTTCAAATCATTTGCATCATAAGGTGGTTTGACTTCTCCTTCACCTACAAGTAAACATCCTAAACAGTGTGGCACTGAATTAAAAAAACAACTTGTATGTAATGCCATAAAGCATAACGGAATAATCACTGTACAAATAGCTAATCTTAAAAATCTCTTTTCTGGTTTTCCTATAAAAATTATCATAAGCATTATTGCTACAGTTCCCACAAAACATAACAACTCTAAATCCATCTTATTGCTCCTAAATAAATAATTAAACTTTTCTTTTTTTCTTAATTATTGCCTCTTCTCCATAATAATTAACTTTAATATTTTTCATATGATATACTTCTGTATCAAGACTCAAGTTAATATTATAATATGGGTCTCCTACATCAAGAATTTCTCCCCATTTTTGTTCAAATCTTGATATTTCACCTTGAAATCTTCTAATCTTTTCTGGTGTATTTTCTTGTCCTCTTGATTTTGATTCATAATGCCAAAATTCAACAAATGGGTTATATACTACTAAGTATCCTTTTTCTCTTATTTTTAAACAAAAATCAACATCATTAAATGCTACTGCTAACTCTTCATCCATCCAACCAGTTTCTTCATAAGCTGATTTTTTTGTCATTATACAAGCTGCTGTTACAGCACTTAAATTCTCAATCATAGATTCTTTAGCAAAGTAACCATGTCCATCTTTTGGAATACTCTTAAATCTATTTCCAGCTATACCACCAATACCAACAATAATACCAGCGTGTTGAATTGTTTCATCTGGGAAATATAATTTTACTCCAACTGCTCCAACATCATCTCTTTGACAGAACCCCAGCATTAATTCAAGCCAATTTGGTGTTATTAATTCTGTATCGTTGTTAAGTTGTATTACATAATCTCCTGTTGTGTTTCTTACTCCACAATTTATTACTGCAGAATAATTAAATCCCGGTCTAACTTTTATTCTATTTTTATTAGTATATTCAACTGAAGATTCCTCTTCACTTAATATTTCTTTACCAGTATTATAATTTACAACTCTAATTTTTTCATTTTTTATTAATTCTTTATAATAATCAAATATTTCGTTTGAAACACTATTATTTTCAACAATTACAATCTCGTAATTATCATAAGTTGTTTTTTCTAAAACTGAATCAATACAAACTTTTAAAATGTCTTGTCCATCTTTATTTGGTATAACAATAGATACTTTTGGATTACCTTTTACTTTATAATCCACTCTATAAATGCCTTCTATGCATCCTTCTGAAACAGTTCCATCTAAACCAACTCTTTTTAAATGATCACTAATAGCTTTTTTACCAGCTTCAAATGCATAATTTTTAGCATTACTGTTTAATTTTGCTGTTGATTCACTATGTACTCTCCAATGATAAAGAATCTTTGGAATATGAGTAATATTTTTTGGATCTGTCACTTCTGACATTCTTAAGAAAATATCATAATCTTGAGCTCCATCATATCCTACTTGGAATCCATTTAATTTTTTCATTAACTCTTTTTTGAAAATACTGAAATGACAAATATAGTTTTGACATCTTAATGTATCTGGCGCAAAATCTGGTTTAAAATATGCATCATATCTATTATCATTCTCATCAATTTTATCTTCATCAGAATATAAAAATTCCGAATTTGGATATTTATTGATTGCATATACAACTTCATATAAAGCATACTCTGCTAATACATCATCATGGTCTAAAAGAGCAATATAATCTCCTGTAGCCATTTCTATAGCTGCATTAGTATTTCCAGCAATTCCTTTATTCTCACCTAAAAAGTTATATTTAATTCTTGAATCTTTTTCTATATATTTTTTAAGATTAGCATTCTCTTCTGGACTACCATCAGCCAAGCATAATTCCCAATTTGTGTATGTTTGTGCTATCATACAATTTACTAAATCTCTAAAGAATTTTTCTTTAGTATTATACATTGGTACAATTACACTTATTTTTGGTTCTATAGTGAATTTCTTTTTCATTTGAACTTTAAGGTCTGCATCTTTTGGTTCATTATATTTAATCCATCCACCATAGTCACCATATTGTAAATCTTTTTCACCTTTTAAAAATCTTATAATTTTTCTAAGTACAGTTTTTATACATTTCTTAACCGTTTTAATAAAACCGTATTTTCCAATATAAAATTTTATTTGATTAATTCTATGTTTTATAATGTTCATTTTGTTTCCTTTCAACTTTAATTAATCTATATTGCACTGAGTATTTAGCTCAGCGCAATACCATTTTATACTTTTGTCTTTTTTATATCATATCTATTTGATGTTGTATCAAAATTTTTATTAAAGTAAATATCACCTTTTTCAAAAATCTCATTCCATTTTTCTTTCATTAAACTTACATTTTGATTATCTATCTCGTAAAACGATTCATTTGAATCATATACTTTACTATAAGGCATATAAACGTTTAATAAACCTAATTTTCTCATTGACAAACAAAAGTCAACATCTTCATAACCAGTTAAATTTTCTGAAAATCCTCCTACTTTTTCATAGTCAGATTTTTTATAAGCCATAACATTTAATCCTACACAAGAGAAGTTTTGTACATGACATTCTTTAGCAAAGTATCCATATACATCATCTCCAACACCTTGATTTAATAAAATTTTACCATTATCTCCTGCAACAATTATTCCAGCATGTAAAATTCTATCTTCTTCTGAATATACTTTTCCAGAAACAGCTCCTGTATTATCTCTTTGAACATAACCTAGTAAATTTTTTAGCCAACCTTTGGTTATTACTTTTGATGTAGAAGTAAGTTGAACTATAATTTGACCTTTTGTATTTTTAACTCCATAGTTTACAAGTTTTACAAAGGTAGGATTACTCATCTTATATCTTAAAACTTTAATTTTTTTGTTCTTCTCTAATTCTTTATAATATTCATTAAGTTCTCCATTTGCATTCCCTGAATCAACTATATCAATTTCATAATTTTGATATGTTGTATTTTCAATAATTGAATCGATACAAGCTTTTAATGAATCTTTATTATTAAAGTTTGGAATTATAATGTTTACTTTTGGTTCACCCAAAATATCATATTTAACTTTATAAATTCCATACATTTTTTCATCTCTTTCAACAACACCTTTAATATTTAATCTATCAATATGGTGTTGTACTGCTTTTTCTCCAGATATATATGCATATAATTTTGTTTCTGGATTTCCAGCTGTAGATGTATCTGAAATTCTCCAATGATATAAAATTTTTGGAATATGATAAATATCTTTTGGTTCAACTATCTCAGACATCCTTAATATAATATCTAAATCTTGTGCTCCGTTATATTCATCTCTAAATCCACCTAATTTATCCATTACTTCTTTTTTAAACACACTAAAATGACAAATATAATTATTTCCAGTTAAATAATCTGGTGAAAAATCTGGTTTAAAATGAGGATCGAATCTTGGTTCATCAATTGTTTTCATTTTATCCTCATCTGTATAAATAAATCTTACATTTTTTCTTTCATTTATTACTTTTACTATTTCAAATAAAGCATTTGGCATTAACAAATCATCATGATCTAAAAGTGCAACATAATCACCTGTTACCATTTTTAACCCTTCATTTGAATTTCCTGATATACCTTTATTTTCTCCTAAGAATTTATAATGAATTCTTGGGTCTTTACACATCTTTTCAATATATTCTAATTTTTCATTACTTCCGTCAGCTAAGCATAATTCCCAATTTGTATAAGTTTGCCTATACATATTGAATAATAACTCTCTAAAAAAATCTTCTGGTGTATTATATAGAGGAATAACAATACTTATTTTAGGTTTCTTTTTAAATTTATGTTTTCTTTGTTCATCTAATTCTTCTATAGTTGGATCATTTTCTTTCATCCAATACTCATAATCAGAAAAGAATTTTCCACCCTCTAGTCTTTCTACATCTCTTTCTAATTTTAGTCTTTCTCTATGCTCTATACCTTTCCAATATTCAACGCCTTCTTCATCTGTAGCTGCTCTATATCCATTAATCTTTTCTTCCCAAAGCTTTTTAGCTAGTTTTTCATCATATTTTAGTCTTCTTCTTCCTCCAGGAGGCATAATTCTATCAATAAATGTAGCTCCTGAGAATGGATTAAATACCCACGCTAAAAATCTAAATGGCTTGATCAATTTCCAAGATAATGAATTAGATATTACTTGTAATTGATTTTCTAAATTTTGAATATGTGCATCTTTCTCTTTAATTGTTTTAGATAAATTAGCGATTTCTTCTTTATGTGCTTTTATTTCATTATCTTTTTCTAAAACAACATTAACTTCATCAATGTTTCCTTTTTGTTTTTCAATATTTTGCATTAATTTTTGATTTGATTTAACATGCAAATTCCACATTACATCATCTCTTATTATATTTTGCATTTTATTTTCAAGTTCATTAAATACATCTAAAAATTTATTTAATCCAAATCTCTCATATAGTTCGCTATGTGTAATTACACCATCAATTTCAGGAAGATTTAGAATTGATCTAAAAATTATAAATTCAAGCGGAACATTTTGTTCACTCCATTCTTGATCATAAGCATAATAATCATTCTTTATAACAAAGCAATTTTGAAATATCAAGTCATATAAACCATTTTTTAAAAATGTTAATTTTTTAATTTCTTTTGGATTACATTCAACAGAGTATTTTCTAAAAACGCTGTTTGTATAGCTATTTGATAAAGGAAATTTTTCTAATACTTTTTTCTTAAAGTCTTCAATTTTTTCAAAAGCTTCTTCTTTTCTTCCATCTTTGAATAATTGCATCAAAACTTTATCTAGTGTTTGTCCATTATCAACATATTCACTTATAATGCTTCCATTTTCAAACTTATCTAATGTCTTAATTTCAAGCTTATTTAATATTTCTATATTCTCTTTAATTCTTTGGATATGCTTTTCCGCAATCTCTGTATTAGCTGTTTTAATAACTTCTTTAGATTTTATTATTGTTTTTATTCTGTATTCTGGTTTTCTAAATATACCATATGTAACAGCTTTAATTCCGATATCTTCTTTTGAATTATTAGCAACAACTAAATATGAATTACAGAAAAGTTTAAATAATGTTTTATCTTTTTTCACTAATTCTTTTAACACTTCTTTTTCTGAAAAATTCACATCTGATATTCTATAATTTATAAAGTCCCAATATCTTGAATTAATATGTTCTATACTTGGTAACCACTCATCCGTATATATTGCATTTGTAAAATTAACATCTGGCATTGGATAATATATTTTTGATTTAAAATTATTTTCTACTAATTTCTTTTGAAAATCACTTAATTCAACAATATCCTTTCTTCCTGTTAATGTTTCATAAGCAAGAATACCATTTTCTTTTTTTATTCCAGACCAATACTTAATACCAAATTTGTTGTCAATAGCAATAATTGCTTTACCATCTAATTTTAATTTAGATTTTACAACCTTTAAAAATTTATCAACTTCTTCTAAAGAATTGAATTCTTCGTTTAGTGCTACAACATAATCAAATTTCTCATCTATTTTGATTGTTTTTAATTCGCCAGCAAATATTTCTAAATTTTCTATATCTGCACATCTTAAAGAAATTGCTTCTGCTTTTTCTTTTTTGGTTTCAACAGAAACTACTCTTTTAGCTTTTTTACAAAGTTCTAAAGTAATTTCTCCAAAATTAGCACCAACTTCTAGCACACTTGCATCACTTTCTATTGGATAAAAACTAATAATATTTTTCCTATTATCTGTTCCAATAGATATTTGTTCATAAGAAGATTCGATATTTAAAATATGTTCAGGAATTCTTTTTTCTTCCTTATTCCAAAATACATTTATAATATCTTTTTCTTCTTCTGATAATTTATTTAATTCAGTTTCTTTATAAAAGTCTAAATTTAATTTCATTTTTAATTCAGCTAGCTAGATTACTAGCATCCTCCTTGACAATTTTAATTTACTTTTGTAACAGTAATTTTTGAATCAATTCTTGTTATACCTACAGTATTCTTTGTAGTTGTAACTTCAACTAATATTGCATCATATTTTCTATTTAACGCTTCAAGTTCACCTTTTAAATTAAATCTTGTACAACTAAATGAAAGCGTATATTTTCCAACAGCAACAGGAATTTTTTGTACAAATTCAGCTACAACAATATCTCCTTTTTTATAATTTCCAGTCATTACTTTCTCAATATTTGAATTTGTTCCTGCTATATCTTTTCCAGCAAAATCTTTTACTGTCATTGTAAAAATAGGATCTTTAACTTCAGTATTGAATTTTACTTTCGATCTTATTGTAATTGTTTCTGAGTTATCAAACGTTGTTATCAAATTTCCTTCTTCATCAAATACACCATAATCAATTACTTCTGCATCTTTATTTCCATACTCAATCATATTAGAATTTTGATTCATTTTTGATTTCCACTCTTGTGTAGGATCTATCTTTATATCATTTTCTTCTAATGCTGTTTCTTGTTTTTCTTCTACTTTTTCCTCTTGAGCAAGTCCTACCATAATTTTCTTGTAACGATTTACACCATCTTTTACATTTCCATCAAAAGTTTTCTTACCATTTTCAAGAATAATTGCTCTTGTGCAATTCTCCATAACATCATTAACATTATGTGTTACAAATATAATTGTTTTTCCGCTATTTTTAAATTGTTCAAATTTTTTAAAACATTTTAATTGGAACGCCATATCCCCAACAGATAAAACCTCATCAACAATTAAAATGTCTGGATCAACATTAATTGCACAAGCAAATGCTAAACGAGCAAACATACCAGAAGAATAAGTTTTTACTGGTTGCATTAAATGATCTCCGATATCAGCAAACTCAATAATCTCTTTTTCTTTTGCTTTTATCTCTTCATCAGTTAATCCCATTACTTGCCCGTGTTGATATATATTTTCAAGACCTGTAAGCTCTGGATTAAATGCAGCACCAAGCTCTAATAAAGAACTTATCTTTCCATTTACTTCAAGTTTTCCTGATGTTGGAGTAACAACTCCTGTAATCATTTTTAGAAGTGTAGATTTACCAGCACCATTCTTTCCTAAAATACCTAAAGCTTCACCTTTTCTAATTTCTAAATTCAAATTATCCATTGCTCTAAATTTAGTATGTTTTTGATACCCAGGAATTACTGCTTCTAGTAATCTATCCTTCTTTCTTGAATACATTTTATATTCTTTTACTAAGTCAGTTATTTTAATAACAACTTCATTCTTACTCATTATTTTTCCTCTTTTTCTTTTTATTTACTAATCATCTTTTTAATCTTAAATAACATAGCTGTTATGCATGGAATATTTAATATCAAAAAGTTTTGCATCTTGTAATTAAATTCTTCATACTTATAAAGTTTAAAGAATAATCCCCAACCTTTTAAATTAATAAATTTTGTTTTTTCTAATCTTTCAAAATATTCTAAAGATTTTCTATTTAACTTTCTTATTTCTTCATCTTTAAAACAATTTTCATTTGCTATAAAAACATTGAAATGTTGTTTCTTAACATCTATAAATAAATCTCTCATTTCTTTAAAAGAATTTATTGTATCAGATCTTTTCTTTGATCCAACTTTATTATTTTTATGTTGTCTATATTTTATAAGTGCTTCTTCAATATATTCAATTTTTCCATTTTGGCTTGCTATTAAAGAAATCCAATAATCATGAAGAACATATTTACTTGTTTTTGGAAGTGGTAATGCTTTTTCTATTAATTCTTTCCTTGCAATTACTGTACATCCTGTAACAAAATTATTTAAATATAAACTTTCAAAACTATTATATTTTTTTATTTTTTGATAAATACCTTTTAATTTCCAATATGATTCATATGTAATATTAAGATCAGAATCAACAACTTCTAAATCAGAATAAACAAGCATTGCTCCTGTTTCTTCAATTTTATTTAATGTCTTTTCAATCTTTTCTGGCTTCCATATATCATCTTGATCTGAAAACATAAAATACTCATTTTCTACTTTTTTCATCAAAAACTCAAAGTTTTGAACAACCCCAATATTTTCTTTTTGAGTATATACTATAATTCTTTTATCTTTTTTTACATATTCACTAATAATTTGTCTTGTATTATCTGTTGAACAATCATCTGATATTAATAGTCTAAAATTTTTATATGTTTGATTTAATATACTCTCAATTTGCTCTGTGATAAATTGCTCTCCGTTATAAGTTGCTAATAATATATCAACTGTTTTCATACTCTTACCTTTCAAACTTTATACTTTTGTTTTTATAATACGTCTGCAAAATCTTTCTTTGTTTTCTTAAATACTGCATTACCCCAAACAAACATTATTAATGTAATTGCCCAGAAAATAATTGTATACATTCCATTTGAATCTGTAATTATTGTTGAGTTAGCCATAAATGCTTGTCTGTATCCTTCAACTAAATACGTAAATGGAAATGCTTTAAAGAATTTTACCCATGATTCTGAAAGCATATCTAAGTTCCAGATTATTGGTGTAAACCACATAAACAATTGCATTAATATATTAAGTAATTGTGCAAAGTCTGGTACAACAGTTGTTAAAGCTGATGTAAATCTTGTTAATGCAATAATAAATGCAAATGCACAAAATACAATGTATATTACAGTTAAAAAGTTTGGTATATATCCAAATATTGACCCTACCACTATTGCAATACAAATCAAGAATATTCCTATAAAACTTGATGATGCTAGTGATATTATTGGAATAATGTCTACAGGAAATACAACTTTTTTTACTAAGTAACTATAATTTCTTATAGAATTACTTGCTGTTAGTATTGCATCACTGCAGAACATCCACATTGACATACCTGGTAAAAACCAAACTACATATGGGTAGTTTCCACTACTACCTGTTTTTAATATATATTGAAATACAATTACGTAAGTTAGCATAAACACAAATGGTTGTGCAAACCCCCAAATTGTTCCTAAACTTGTATTAGCAAAACGATTTCTGAAATCATTTTTTCCTAATTTCATAACCATTTTTCTATTCTTAAAAAGTGTCTTAATAAATTCCATTTTTTCTTCCTTTTTTACCCAATAATTTTCCATGTAATTATATCATTAAGCAGCTTTTATATCAACACTTTTGTGTGTTTATTTCGTGAATTTTTTTGGCTATTTTTCAATACTTTTCGGGTATAAAAAAAGAGATAAATTTTTTCAATTTATCCCTTTAAAATCTATATATTATTTTTTTGATAATTCCATGTATCTTTACAAATGTCTTCTAAAGTTTTTTCTGTCTTCCAATCCAATTCTTTCAATGCTTTTGTAGGATCAGCATAATATTCTGGAAGATCGCCTGGTCTCCTATCAACTATTTTATAATTTACTTTTAATTCATTTACTCTTTCAAAAGTTGTTACAAGTTCTAGAACGCTTACTCCTTTTCCTGAACCTAAATTATAAACATTTAATCCATCTGGAGAATTTTGAAGTGCTTTAACATGACCTTTAGCCAAATCAACAACATGAATGTAATCTCTTACTCCAGTACCATCTGGTGTTGGATAATCATTTCCAAATATACTTAATTGTTCTAGTTTTCCAGCTGCAACTTTCATTACATATGGCATTAAATTATTTGGAATACCGTTTGGTTCTTCACCAATTAATCCACTTTTATGAGCTCCAACAGGATTAAAATATCTTAAAATTGTTATATTCCAAGAATTATCAGAAGCATATAAATCTTCTAACATTTTTTCAATCATAGCTTTTGTTGTACCATATGGACTTGCAGTTTCTCCCCTTTTCATTGTTTCTACATATTTTGGAGATTCTTGCTCACCATAAACTGTTGCAGAAGAACTAAATACAATCTTTTTAACATTATATTTTTTCATTACTTCTAAAAGATTTAAAGTAGAAATTAAATTATTTGTATAATACATTAGTGGCTCTCTTACAGATTCACCAACTGCTTTATATCCTGCAAAATGTATTACAGAATCTATTTCATTTTCAGCAAAAATTTCATCTAATTTTTCTTTATCTAAAAGATCATATTGATAGAATTTAATACTATTTCCTGATATTGTTTCTAATTTCCCTAATACTTCAATTTTACTATTATAAAGATTATCAACTATGATAACATCGTTATTCTCCTCTAATAATTCAACTACTGTATGAGAACCTATAAATCCTAGTCCTCCTGTTACTAATACTTTCATTATTTTTTTACTCCTTCTAATTCTGTCTCTTCTTCTAACTCAAGTTTATAAAGTGTATAAAGATCATTTTTACAAAGAATTTCTACACCATCATAATCTTCTAATCTTTCGTTTAACACACCAATTCCTTCATTAATTGCGTTCGTACTCATTATAACATAATTTACTTTAAGTTTTTCAGCTTGAGCACAAATTTTATTAACTTTACCTTCTTTAATATTTGTTATTAAAGAACCCTTTCCATAATTATCATTAAAACTTCTTCCAGATGCAAGTAAAATATTACCATCAACTTGTCTTGTATATACCAAAGATTCTAATGGCCCCGCTAATTTTTTATATTCTTCATCATCATTTGATGCTGCAAGAATTACCTCTAGTAAGCAGTCTGGTATTTTATATTTATTTGACACAACTTTAAAATTATCCTCAGTATAAATCCATTTTCCTGACATAATTACAATGCCACAAATCATTAATGCTATTATTATCTTTTCAACATTTTTATTAACTAAAGATACTAACTCTGTAAATGCAATTGGCATAACAATTGTTGTTGGCACAAGCCAAAACATTCTCCAATAAACTTCTCCACCAATTACTTTTATAATTATTTTACTCAAATAAAAATTGAATGGTAAGCATAATGTTATGACTGAAAAAATTCCTAATGCAACAGCAACATCTGGATGCTCTTTTTTAAAATATACCATTGTTATAAATAGTATTGCAAATAATCCAAGCTCTGTATAACCACCAGTTCCATTAAATTTATTATAGCCGTCAGTTACTACAAATATATTCGATTGTTTACCTACATTCTCAACAAATTCCTCATACTTTTCGCCATCTATATTAACACCTATACTTGTATCTTTTGGATTAATAAATGTTAAAAATGACCATAATGAAAAAGCACAAAATGCAACAATTATACAACTTGTTATCACTTTAAATACTAAATTAAATCTAAATTTTCTAATTATGAAAAATACAGCTATAATTATAAAATAAGCAAGATAAATTGCATTTTTCATATTTTCTGCAATCACAAAATCTTCTTTCAAAGACAAATACGCAAATGCATAAACTAAATTTGGAACTACACATATTAAATACTTATATAAATATCCAAATGTAGAATCTTTTATTGTAAATAACATTGTTAGTATTGTCAAAACAATAGCTGGAAGCATTACTCCCATTGTAGATAAAAGGATTGATCCTGCCATTGTAATTAAAAGAACTAACCACGCAAATTTATCATCTTCTTTTCCTACATGCTCTATAAAAACATATATTATAAAAGGAATTATTATACTTGCTAATATAGATTTTCCTTGCCAAGGTCTAAATAGTATTCTACTAGATGCAGCATATCTTGTAACATCTCCAAAAGAATATACCAGCGCAATAAACAATAAAAATAGCATTGTCTTACTTTTATCATGCTTAAATACTGCGTTACCCAACAAATAATATACATTATACGCTAATAACAAAAATACTACTGGAAATATAGTATGTGCCATAATAGTTGGATGTATTCCAACTAAATTTGCAATATTAGCCGTAAATACTGGAAATGGTGATAAAACTTGCCTATCAGGATATCCAGTGTACTCAATCCCTATATCATTATAAACAAACATCGTATCAGTATCACTTGTAATAACTGCTTTCGCAACGAAATTCGAATCGTCATAATCCTCATACATATATGTATAACCGACATAGCATTGAGCCCCAACTACAAGTACTACAAGTATTGTTAATATAATGGGAAACTCCTTAATCTCTTCCCAATTCTTTTTAGCAATATCTTTTATATTTTTTGCATTAAAAATAATAGAAAGTGCAGTAAGAGTCAAAACAATTATAAACCAATAATCTTTTAATGTTGTAAATGATTTCCCTGCAAATATAAGTGGTGTTGAACATAGCTCAAAAACTAGAAAAGAAACTAATAATCCAATTATCCAAGCTAAAAATACACTCTTATTACCTTTCTTATTAAACTTTAATATTCCAAGTCCCAATATTATTGGAACTATTACAAGCCATAATCCTGTTAATAATATTGTTTTTATCATCTCCTAAACCTTTCTTATGTATTTACCTTCAAATTCTATCATTATATAGTATTTTTTTCAATAAATTTTATACCATTTTCACAAAAATAAAACACTCTGCTCATACAAGCAAAGTGCTTATTATATTATAATTATTTCATTAAATATTCTGGATGAGCTAAGTACCAATCAATAGTTTTTACTATACCATCTTTAAACATTGTTTTTGGTTCCCAACCAAATTCTTCTTTTAATTTTGTTGGATCAATAGCATATCTATAGTCATGTCCTTTTCTATCTTCAACATATGAAATTAATGATTCTGGTTTTCCTAATCTTTCAAGAATTAATTTAACAATTTCAATGTTTCTTTTTTCATTGTGTCCACCAATATTGTATCTTTCACCTTTTCTTCCTTTATGTAATACAATATCAATAGCTTCACAGTGATCTTCAACAAATAACCAGTCTCTAATATTTAATCCTTGTCCATAAACTGGTAATTGTTCATCTTTTAATGCTTTTGAAATCATATGTGGTATTAATTTTTCATGATGTTGATATGGTCCATAGTTATTTGAACAATTTGTTACTGTTACATTCATTTTATATGTTTCACAATATGCTAAAGCAATTAAATCTGATGATGCTTTAGATGCTGAATATGGGCTGTTTGGTTGAATTGGAGATGTTTCTGTAAAATATCCTTCTTCTCCTAATGTTCCATAAACTTCATCTGTTGAAACATGAATAAATTTATTTTCGCTTCCTTCTCCCCAGAATTGTTTAGCTGCTTCTAATAATGTATGTGTTCCAATTACGTTTGTTTGTGTAAATACGAATGGATTTTTAATACTATTATCAACATGTGATTCAGCTGCGAAGTGAACTACAGCATCAATATCATATTTTTTATATGTATCCATAACAAAATCAAAATCACAAATATCTCCTTGAACAAATGTAATTTTATCTTTTATTGCATCTAAGTTATGAATATTTCCAGCATATGTTAATTTATCAAATACAACTATATTGTATTTTCCTTCATATTTTTTTACCATTAATTCAGCAAAATTTGCTCCGATAAATCCTGCTGCACCTGTTACTAATATATTTTTCATCTTAAAAATTTCCCCTTTTTATTTTAAATTTTGAAATAAATCTGTATTTCTTAATTCAGCTAAGCTTGGCCATTTTCCATCTTTTTCAGATGTTAAATAATCTTCTTTTGTCATTCCTGGAATCTCTGGCCATACTATACCAACTTCTTCATCATCCCATTTTAATCCGCCTTCGCCAGCATGATTATATACATCATCACATTTATATGCAAATTCTGCTTCTTCTGATAATACTAAGAATCCATGAGCAAATCCTCTAGGAATCATAAACATCTTTTTATTTTCTTCAGAAAGAATTACTCCTTCCCATTTTCCATATGTTTCGCTTCCAGGTCTTAAATCAACTGCAACGTCGAATACTTCTCCTTTTATACATCTTACAAGTTTTGCTTGTGTATTTTCTTTTTGGAAATGTAATCCTCTTAATACACCTTGTTTTGATTTTGATTGATTATCTTGAACAAATTCATTTGTTATTCCAATATCTTCAAAATCCTTTTTGCTGTATGTCTCCATAAAGTATCCTCTGTTATCTCCGAATACTGTTGGTTCAATAACATAAACACCTTTTATTGAAGTGTCAACTCTTGTAAATTTACCCATTTTATTCTTCCTTTCAACTTAATAATTTAATAATCTTTACTACATACATTTTTATATCAAAAAAATACATATTTTTCAAGTATCTTTTTACAGTAATTGAGCTGTAAAATCTATTTTCATTTACAGCTCAATTTACTTTATTTTTATATTCGATTAATTTGCGTTAAATAAATCACTTTCATAAATTTCTTTATATTGTTTAAAGTCTGTCTCTGCAACTCTTTTTAAGTATTTACCATATTCTGTTTTCTTATATTTATCAGCTTCAACTAATAATTGTTCTTTAGTGATCCATTCATTTTTGTAAGCAATTTCTTCTAAGCAAGCAATTTGTACACCTTGTCTTAATTCGATAGCTTTAACATAATCTGAAGCATCAGCTAATCTATCAGCAGAACCTGTATCAAACCAAGCATATCCTTTTCCTAAAGGAATAACTTGTAATTTACCATTTTCCATATAAATTCTGTTAACATCTGTAATTTCTAATTCTCCTCTTGGAGATGGTTTAATACTTTTTGCAATTTTTACAACTTCATTATCATAGAAGTAAATTCCAGGTACTGCAAAATGTGATTTTGGATTTTCTGGTTTTTCTTCAATTGATAACGCTTTTCCTTTTGAGTCTATTTCAACAACACCATATGATGTTGGATCTGCTACTTGGTAACCAAATATGATTCCACCCTCTTTTAAGTGACTAGCTGCTTTTAAAACTCTTTCAACTCTTGATCCATAGATCATGTTATCACCTAAAATTAAAGCTACATTATCATCACCGATAAATTCTTCTCCAAGAATAAATGCATCAGCAAGTCCTACTGGTTTTTCTTGAATTTTGTATTCGAATTTCATTCCGAATCTTGATCCATCACCTAATAAACTTTGAAAAGCTGGCAAATGAACTGGTGTAGAAATAATTAATACTTCTTTAATTCCAGCCATCATTAATGTTGAAAGTGGATAATAAATCATTGGTTTATCATACACTGGTAACATTTGTTTTGAAACAGCTAATGTTATTGGGTATAATCTTGTGGCACTACCACCTGCTAAAATAATTCCTTTCATCTCTAAAGGTTCCTCCTAAAATAATTTAATCTTCTATCTATTAATTTTCTTTAAGTTCTTCTTTTAAGTATTCTTCTAAAGCTACTTCCCATTGTACTGGAACTATTCCAGCTGCTTTTAATTTTTCTTTTGATAATTTACTATTTGAAGGTCTATCACTTGATTGTGGATACATTTCTTTGTATTCTTTTGATGTGATAGCTTTAACATTTGTTGATATACCAGCAAGTTCAAAAATTTTTCTTGTAAACTTGCACCATGTTGTAAATCCTTCATTTGTTGAATGATATACACCATATTCTGGTTCTTTTTCCATTATAGCTTCTATAATTTTGCATAATGTTGTTGTAGATGTTGGACTTCCATGTTGATCGTCAACAACTGTTAATTCATCTCTATCTTGAGATAATCTTAGCATTGTTTTTACAAAGTTTTTTCCACCTAAACCATAAAGCCATGCTGTTCTTAATATGTAATATTTTCCTGCTTTGGCAGCATTTTCTTCTCCAACTAATTTGGTTCTACCATATGCACTAACTGGAGCTGGCTCCATATCTTCTGTGTATATTTGATCCACAGGTAAGTTTCCTGGAAATACATAATCTGTACTAATATGAATGAATGTTGCATCGTTTTCTCTTGCTGCTTCAGCAATATTAGCAACTGCTGTTCCATTTACTGCCATTGCTAAATCTGTGTTAACTTCACATCCATCAACATTTGTATATGCAGCACAGTTAATTATAAAATAAGGTTTTACTTCTCTTGCTTTTGCTAAAACTGCTTCTCTATCACAAATATCTAATGTAACTAATGTTGTTCCTGTAACATCATATATTTTTTCTAATCTTTCTTTTAATTCTCCTCCAAGCATTCCATCTGCTCCGATTAATAATACTTTCTTCATACTAATTTCTATACCTTTCCCTTCTTGCTTTTACCTGTATGCCTTATCTATTTACGCACACATTATATCACAGCATTTTTCGTTGTCAAAGCTTTTTACAGCCATTTCACAATTTACACAAAACTTTCACAAAACTCTATAGTTTACACATAATAAACTACTTCTTCTGGCGGTTTTACAATCTCATTTTTCTCTTTTATAATCGGATTTACTGTTATTCCCCCAATTAAAGATAATAAAACCAAAAATACTAAAAATACATTTTTATATTTCTTGTCTGTCCAATAAATAAATAAAAACATCATTGTACATAATTCTGCAGCAAAGAAATATAAATACTTCATTGATGCAAATGATTCTGGTCTTGCAACAAATACCAAAATACACATTACAATTAACGAAAATCTAATTGCATATTTTGTTTCAAATTTAAAATCAGTTACATTTCCCATTAAATAAAACATCAAATATAAGTTAGCAAGTGATATTCCTGCAACTAATTGATACATTTGTAATTCCATAAAACCAAATGCTTTCTTTATATCTCCTGGAATTACATTCAAACAAAATAGCACTTGAATAAGAATTGCTATTGATACTGGTAATAAAAATGATGCATGATCACCTTTTTTATAAAGATATATAAGCGCTATTAAAAACGGAACTGGAAATAATGAATATATTCCAGCATATCTAAATGCATTTTCAACTTCTCTATATGGTAGTAAATAATTATTTAAATAATAAAATAACTCTGATAACCCACTATAATCAATATAATAAATATATCTTTCAATTAATGCTTGTTTTAAAACAATTGGAATAACAAGTGCAAGCACCAAAGTTAATATGCATAAAACTAAAGTAAATCTATTTTTTAGCACACTTCTATTTTTTATAAGTAACCATATTACTAATGCAATTGCAATATAAGCAAACGCTATGGTATATTCAACACTTACAAATATAGAAACGCAAGCTGTTATAATCATTAACACTGCAGATAATACCTTAATTTTTTTATGTTCTATTGTCATAACTTTTTCAAACAGTACAACTATCAATTGCATAAATATTATTGGTGTTATCTTATTAAAATCCAGTTGTACTAGTGTAGAAAAAACTAATACAATTGTACCAATTACTGATAACCCCTGTTTTCTATTTGTAATAATACTAAACATTTCATATGTAACTAATAGCATAGAATAAAACTTAATATTCCAAACTAATGTAAGCGAAACATCTGTGGTTTTTAACCACTCAATTAGTCCCATGTTGTTCAAAAAGAATCCCATAATAGTTGATATTATTACCATAATTCCAGATATAACAAATCTTTTTTTAACGATTTTATTATATAAATTAGGAATTCCCAAGGCATAATGAAGCCCAGCAAAACTAAACATTCCATATACTGTTATTAATCTGGCTACTGAAAAACTTGAATATGTTTTCTTCACAAATACCATTATTATTTCAAAAGCAAGTGCAATAATAGTATTGGCTATAAGCATTTTCTTAACTGTTTTATTGTTCTCTTTATTTTTCTTTTGAACTTTTTCTTCTACTACTGCTTCTTTGTCCATTCATTTCCTCCTACGTGTTTAAACTTACAAAAAGACTGCTAAATTTTTAAAAATTTAAACAGTCTTAAAAATCAATATTATTTTTAGTCCATTTAAAAGAGCGTTATAAAGATTATTTATTTTTTCTTTCTTTATTTGTTTGTCTTTCTCTTGCAATACCCATATTATTTGATGGAACATCTTCTGTAATTGTAGAACCAGCAGCGATTAAAACATCATCACCTAGTGTTACTGGGGCAACTAAATTTACATTTGACCCAATAAAAGCTCTATCTCCAATTATAGTTTTATTTTTATTAACTCCATCATAATTACATGTAATTGTTCCACATCCTACGTTTCCATCTGAACCGATTTCTGTATCTCCTAGATAACTTAAATGCGGTATTTTTGTTCTATCTCCAACTTTTACATTTTTAAGTTCGACAAAACTTCCTACTTTAACATTATCTCCAATTACACAACCTTCTCTAATATATGCATTTGGACCAATTTCACAATTTTTACCAATTACAACTCCACTTTTAATTGTTGTATTTGGGTGTATTACAGTATCAACTCCTATAGTTACATTATCATGAATATATGTAGCATCTGAAGCTTCTATTGTAACGCCTTTTTTCATATGTTCAGCATTAATTCTCATTCTTAAAACTCTTGTTAATAGTTCAAGTTGAGCTCTATCATTAACACCTAATATTTCTGTATTATCATCTACTATAACAGCTCCAGTTTTTAAACCTTTATCATTCATAATTTTGATAACGTCAGTTAAGTAATATTCTCCTTGTGCATTATCTGGTTTAATAAGTTTAAGTGCTGCTAATAGTTCTTCTATATCAAAGCAATAGATACCAGAATTAATTTCTTTAATACCTTTTTCATACATATTAGCATCTTTTTCTTCTACTATCGCTTTAATATTACCACCCTCATCACGGATAATTCTTCCGTATCCTGTTGGGTTTTCATATATAGCTGTTAAAAGTGTTGCGTATTCTTTATTTTTATAACTTTTTGTTACTAAGTTAATTAATGTTTCTTTTCTTATAATTGGAACATCACCATAAAGAATAATAGCTTTTCCTTTTTTACCTTCTAAATATTTTGTAGCTTGCATTACTGCATGACCTGTTCCTAATAGTTCTTCTTGATATGCATATTCAACAGAATTTCCTAAAACATCTATTACTTGTTCTTTTAAATATCCAACAACAGCAACTACTTCATCAGAGCCCACTTCTTTTGCAACATCAGCTACTCTTTTTACAAGTTCTTTATCATAGATTTTGTGTACTAGTTTTGATTTTTCAGATTTCATTCTAGTACCTTTACCAGCAGCCATAATGACTGTTATTACATTCTTCTCTTCTCCATCTATAATCATAAGTTTCACCTTTCCTTGAGTCATAAGAATTATTTCTTAAGTCTAGTTTCTAATATAGTATTCTCTATTTTAAAATACTGTACTAATTTTATTATAATATTGTAAATTAGTCAATACACCCCCAAAAAAGAAACAAGCCCCGTGGTTCGCACGGGACTCGCTCTTTTCACATCGAAATACAGTACTTGCAATGCTTGACAGGGGTAAGTTTTTCAACATATTCTCCCTTCTTAAAAATATTGGGGAATATATCGTTACCCATGTTGTAAACCTTCTTGGGGTTACCATTCTCATCCAGCATCACATAATACTTTCGGTTGTGAGACATGTACACTACAGCGTACACATTGGTTACGACCTTCATGACCTGCTCCAGTTCGGTTTGGACAAGCTTGATTTCGATCACTACTTCGGCCTTGCCGTCAGGAGAAGCCGGTTCAGTAGATTCGGTGATGAGAGCGCGAAGCACATCCTCTTGGATTTCCGTGCATCTTCTCTCAAACGCCTTCTCAGCATCTTCCGGAATCATTCCCTCGGTCGTCTTGGATTTCTCCAGCCACTTCATGCATTCTTCAGAAATAGTTACCTTCCGAAAATTCATGTGTTGCACCTCCTATATGTTGTCTATATAATTATAACATTTTACCCAAATTATGTCAATTTTACTAATTATTTTGAAACTCTTGTAATAGCTAAGCCATCGCCTACTTCAAGGATTTCAGTCTCTAAATTTGGATTTTCAGTAACCTCTTTAATATACTCTCTTAAATGTCTTACAGCCGTTCTTTGCTTGTGCTTATTATAATCGCTCATAACATATCCTTTATACAACACATTATCAGCTAAAATAATACCACCATTTCTTATTAATCTAATACCTTCTGATAAGAAAATAGAATATTTACTTTTAGCAGCATCTATAAACACTAAATCATATTCTCCATTTAATGTAGGTAATATATCCACTGCATTTCCAACCATAATATTAATATTATTATCAACACCGATCTTCTTAACGTTTTCAATAGCTTCTTGAGCTCTCACTTCATCAAGTTCAATTGTATCTACAATAGCATCTTTAGCATATTTTACAAAACATGATGCTGAATATCCTACTGCAGTACCAATCTCTAATATTCTTTTTGGATTTTCTTTTTCTAAAATTTCTCTTATTACCTCTAATGTATCATCCATAATAATTGGAACATGATTTTCTAAAGCTCTTTCTTTAACTATTTCAAATTCTTTTTCATTAAACATATTTCTTTCCTCACATTTAGTTAATTTAAAACCCGCTCTTTTAAAAAAGCGGGTTAAACGTTATTCTTTCATTGCAGCTCTTGCAGCTCTTTCTCTATCTTTGTTATTTAAAATTTTCTTTCTTAATCTAATACTTAATGGTGTAACTTCAACTAATTCATCATCTTGAATAAATTCAATAGCTTTTTCTAAGCTCATTTGAATTGGTGGAACTAATCTTAAAGCTTCATCTGATCCAGATGCTCTAGTATTTGTTAAATGTTTTTCTTTACATACGTTAATTGCTAAATCCTCACCTCTTGAGTTTAATCCAACAATCATGCCTTCATAAACTTCAACACCAGGTCCGATAAATAAATCACCTTTATCTTGAGCATTATATAAACCATATGTAATTGATTTTCCATTTTCAAATGCTACGATAGTTCCTCTAACTCTTGATTGAACTTCACCTTTAAATTCTTCATAAGAATCAAAGATATGATTCATTGTTCCTTCACCTTTTGTATCTGTTAAGAATTCTGTTCTATAACCAATAATTCCTCTTGCTGGAATTTTAAATTCGATTTTTGTATGTCCTTCTTCTGCTGGTTCCATATTAATCATTTCAGCTTTTCTTCTACCTAATTTTTCAATTACGTTTCCAACACAATCATCTGGAACATTAACAACTAATCTTTCAATTGGTTCGCATTTTACTCCATCAATTTCTTTAATGATTACTTTAGGTCTTGAAACTAATAATTCAAATCCTTCTCTTCTCATTGTTTCGATTAATACTGATAAGTGAAGTTCTCCTCTACCAGATACTTCAAAAGAATCTGGTGAATCTGTTTCTTTAACTCTTAATGATACGTTTCTATCTAATTCTTTAAATAATCTATCTCTAATATGTCTTGAAGTAATAAATTTACCTTCTTTTCCTGCAAATGGTCCATTATTAACACTAAATGTCATAGATACTGTTGGTTCATCAATATCAACAAATGGAATTTTTTCTGGATTATTATAATCACAAATTGTATCACCAATATTTATATTTGTAACACCAGAAAGTGCAACTATATCACCAGCATCTGCATGTTCAACTTCAATTCTTTTTAATCCATCATAAACATATAATTTTGTTACTCTAGCATTTTCAATTTTATCGCCTTCTTTACAAATAGCGATAGGCATATTTAAATCAATTGCTCCTCTTTCAACTCTACCGATAGCAATTCTTCCAATATAATCATCATAATCAATATTAGAAACTAACATTTGCATTGTTCCGTCCATATCACATTCTGGAGCTCCAATATGACTAATAATTGTTTCAAATAAGCATTTTAAATCTTCACCTTTTTGATTTAAATCAAGTGTAGCTGTACCTTGTTTTCCTGAAGCATATACAACAGGGAATTCAAGTTGTTCATCATTTGCTCCAAGTTCGATAAATAATTCTAAAACATCATCTAATACTTTATAAGGTTGTGCACCTGGTCTATCAATTTTGTTGATAACAACGATTGGTTTTAAATTTAATGCTAATGATTTCTTTAAAACTTCTCTTGTTTGTGGCATTGCTCCTTCAAAAGAGTCAACTAATAATACAACACCATCAACCATTTTTAAAACACGTTCTACTTCTCCACCGAAATCAGCGTGTCCTGGTGTATCAACAATATTAATTTTCATATCTCCATAATGTACTGCTGTGTTTTTAGAAAGAATTGTAATACCTCTTTCTTTTTCTAGATCATTAGAGTCCATTACTCTATCTTGAACATTTTCATTTGATCTAAAAATACCACTTTGTCTTAACATGGCATCAACTAATGTTGTCTTTCCATGATCAACGTGAGCAATGATTGCTACGTTTCTAATTTTTTGGTTATTCATTTTTTTAATACCCCTTTTATTTTATATTTATATTCTACACTCTATGTAGAACTTTATATTTTACAATAAAAAATGGCTAAAACTGCACGCCGCAATTTTAACCATATAATTATATATCAAATCATTTTCTTTGTCAACATAAATACTTATATTTCAGTATTTGCCAACTTAACTATTTCTTCTTTTATTATCTCGCTTACTTGGTCTTCTACACCTTTATCTTCTTTCATTCTAGCTGCATATTCAGAAAAGTCTAATGGTTTTCCATAAATAATAGCATTTTTAGTAAATGGTTTAGCTGGTCCAACTATACCAATTGGTATAACTTTTGCATTTGTTTTTAATGCCATGTAAGCAGCTCCATTTTTTATTTTTCCATCATTTTTTTCTAAACCATTTCTTGTTCCTTCAGGGAATAATCCAACACATTTTCCATCTTTTAATGTTTTAAGAGCAGTCTTTAAACTTGTAATATCTTTTGAATCTCTTTTTACATAAATTCCATCATATAAAAATCCTAAAAAAGCAAATAGTGGATTTTTTCTTAATTCTTCTTTTGCTAAAAATCTCATATATCTTCCTGCAGTAACAATAATAAGTGGTGGATCTAAATATGTTCTATGATTTCCGCAAAATAATAATGTACCTTCTTGTGGTATATTTTCTTTACCAATTATCTTAACTCTATATACAATTCTACAATATGTTAGAATTAAAAAACTAACTATTACTCTTCCAATTTTTTTAAAAAATTCTTTCATTTTTTATCCCCTTTTTTCTTGAATTATCCCTGAAATTTTATCAACAACTTCTTCAATAGACAAATTTGTACTATCAACATATATTGCATCTTCAGCTTGTCTTAATGGTGCCACATCACTTGTTTTATCATTGTGATCTCTAAATTTTATATTTTCAAGTATTTCTTCATAATTTGATTCAATACCTTTTTCCATATTTTGTTTTAATCTTCTATTTGCTCTTTCTTCTGCAGTTGCATCTAAATATATTTTAACATCAGCATTAGGAAATACATTTGTTCCAATATCTCTACCTTCCATGATAATATCTAGATTCTCTCCCATTTTTCTTTGAAGATCAACCATTGCTTCTCTTACTTCAATTATATGAGATACTTGAGATACAATTTCATTTACTTCTTTTTCTCTAATTTTTCCAGAAACATCTTCTCCATTTAAATAAAATTTATCTACACCATCTATTTTTTTCATATCTATTTTGATTTCTTCAAGCATTTTTTTAATCGCTTCTTTATCATCTTTAGATATATTATTTCTTATCATATATAAGCTAATACACCTATACATTGCTCCTGTATCAATATTAACCAAATTCATCCTTTTTCCAACTAAACTAGTAATTGTTCCTTTACCACTTCCTGCTGGACCATCTATTGCAACTATAAAAGCCATATTTCCTCCTATTTTTTACTTACATTTACTCCTTTAACAACAATTTCCATACTAAGTACATTCATTGCAGTTAATTTTTCTATCTCTTTTACTATTTTTCTTTTTAAAATTTGCATTGTATCATTAATGTTATATCCAAACTCAATAATAACTTCTATATAAATGTAAACTCCATCAGCCTCACCATGTTTTTTTATGATTGCTCTATGAATTTTATATACACCTTCAGTTTTTTCAACAACATAATCAATTATTTGTTTAAAAACAGTATCTGAAATTTCAAAGTTTCCCATATAACTAAAAGTAGGTCTTATAATTGATTTTTCAGAAATATATGGAGCCTTTCCTTTTCCCTTTGATTTAAATATTTGAAGCGGATCAAGCAAATATCCTGAAAAGTCTTTTTTAATTGCAAATGTTGGCACTGGAATAACATGTTTTCCTTCTGTAACTCTTATATTTCTTGCCATTGCCATTTCTTCTTCAGTAGCAACATCTGTTATATAAATAGTTTCTGAAATTGGTTCAAACCCAAGGTTTTCAGCAATTCTTCTAACCATTTCATCTGAAGTTCCTAAAATCAAAATACTATTAGGTTTTTTAGCTTTAATAACTTTTTGAATTTCTTTTTTTCTTTCTTCATTTTGAAACAAAGCATTTCTAACAGTTTCAATTTTTGTTGGAGCTTTCTTTGCAGAAATCCCCGCAAGCACTTCATTACCGCTAATTAAAAGACCATCATCTATTATGTAATTAATTCCTCTTTCATTAGCAACCATTTGAGCACGATAACTCTTTCCTGTTCCAGATGGGCCAACAAAAGCATATGTTTTCATTTTATGTCCAAATAACATTTGTATCTCCTAAAATTTATTTCGTTTGCATTATATCATTTATACATTTTTTTCTCAAGTAATATTATTTTTAATGACAAAAAAAGCGAGGATTTTCTCCTCGCTAATCTTTATTATTTTGTAATCCATTTAACTAAATCTAAGTTTTCTGAATCTAATAACATTTCATGTTTTGGCATTACTCTAAATGTATATCCGAAGTTTCCTCCAGTTTTCAAATCAAGTACAGCTTCATATTTAAATGTTCCTTCTTCTTGATTTTCTCCAATTTTATTCATTGTTTCTGTATATACATTTCTTACTGTTCCATTTTCTAAGAATTGTCCAAAGTATACTTGAATATCTGTATTTTCTTCTGCAATATTTGGAAGTTTAACTTCACATGTTACTGTAATTTGTGTTCCAGCAACTAATTTTGCATTATCAACATTTCTATCTTGAACAAGTTCAATTTTTTGCCAATTTTCTCTAATATCTTTTTTCCATTTTGTAAAATCAGCAACTTTTGATAAATCCTCAAAATGAGCTTTCTTTAAGTTGCAAAGTGGCATATATAATTCATTTACATAGTCACAAACCATTCTAGCTGTACTATATTTTCCACCAGTTGTTTTGATAGAATTTTTCATATATGTCATCCACTCTTTTGAAATACCATTTTTATCTTTAGCATAATATGCAGGAATGATTTTATTTTCTAATGTATGATATAAACTATTGCTATCTGCTTTATCTTGTTCTTCATAAGAATCATAATGAGCATTAGTTCCAATTGTCCATCCATTAGTTCCATCATATCCTTCACACCACCAACCATCTAATACACTGAAGTTGATTGCACCATTTACTGATGCTTTTTCTCCTGATGTTCCAGACGCTTCCATTGGTCTTCTTGGATTATTTAACCATACATCAACACCACTAATTAAATATCTTGAAACTCCAATATTGTAGTTTTCAAGTAAGAATATTTTTCCTTTAAATTGTGGCATTAATGAAATTTCATGAATGAATTTTATTAAATCTTGTCCATCTTTATCTGCTGGGTGAGCTTTACCTGCAAATACAATTTGAACTGGTCTTTGTTCATCATTTAAAATTTGTGTTAATCTAGCTATATCTTTAAATAATAATGTTGCTCTTTTATATGTTGCGAATCTTCTTGCAAATCCAATTGTTAATGCATTAGGATTTAATTTATTAACAACTTCTGCGATTTGATCATATCCAATTCCACTATTTACATATCTTGCTGTAACATTTTGTTTAATTAAATTAATTAATTTTTCTTTTCTCTTAATGTGTTCTGCCCATAATCTTTCATCAGGAATTGTATCTATTTTTTCCCAAGTAGAATCTAAATGAATTTTATCTTGCCAATATGGTGGTAAGTATTCATTAAATAAATCTTTTAAGTTAGGAGCAAGCCATGTACATGTATGAATACCATTTGTTACATGTGTAATTGGTGATTCATCTTCTGCAATATTTGGCCAAACATCACTAAATAATTCTCTAGAAACTTCTCCGTGTAATTTACTTACACCATTTTTCTTACCAGCAATTTTAAGTGCTAATACACCCATATTAAATCCTGGTTCCATTTCATTTCCAGCCATACCTAATTTTAAGAAATCAGTTTTTGAAATTCCTAATTTTTCCCAGAAACCATTAAAATATTTCTCAACTAAAGGAATATCAAATATATCATTTCCAGCTGGTACTGGTGTGTGTGTTGTAAATACAGTTTGAACAGTAGCAATTTCTTTTGCAAGTTCAAAAGAAATTTGTTTTTCTTCCATAATATTTTTAATTAATTCAAGTGTTAAGAATGATGAATGTCCTTCGTTCATATGATATACAGCTGGATTATATCCAAGTGTTTTTAACAATTTAACACCAGCCATACCTAAAACGATTTCTTGACGAATTCTCATTTCTTTATCTCCACCATATAAGCGAAGTGTGATTGGTCTTAAATCTTCATCATTTTTCTCAATATCTGAATCCATTAAATATAATTTAATTCTACCAACGCATATTTGCCATATTTTTAAATATAAAGTTCTATCTCCAAGTGGAATATTAATTATAACATCATCATCCATTTTATCTTTTACTGTTGTAATAGGTAAATTGTATAAATCAATGTTATGATATTCTGAACATTGTTCACCACGTGAATTTATTTTTTGATGGAAATATCCATTTTTATATAATAGACCTACAGCTACAAAAGGTAATCCTAAATCACTTGCAGATTTTAAATGATCGCCAGATAATATTCCAAGACCACCTGAGTATATTGGAACTATTTCATCTAGTCCATATTCTGCTGAGAAGTATGCTATAACATCTTCTTTATTATTAGGATAATTTTTTGCAAACCAAGTATCTTTACTATTCATATAACATTCATAATGCTCTACTGCAATGTCATATTCTCTTAAAAACTCTTCGTTTCCAACCACTTCTTCAACTTTTTCTTGACTAATCATTTTTAAGAATTTTACAGGATTTTTTTCACTTACTTCCCATAAATCTCTGTCCATAGTCTTGAATAATTTTAGAAATTCAGTGTTCCATGACCACCATAAGTTATTTGCCATTTCTGATAATTTACCAATTCTTTTTGGTAATTGTGGCACTACTGTAACTCTGTTGAATATATACATTATATATTCCTCCTTTGTATTTATAAAATTTTAATCTTCATTTGTTTGTATACCATTTAATTATCTATTAAAATAATTTTTTTGTCAATTGTAAAATGTAATAATTTTCACTTTTAAACAACTATTTTTTAGGCACCTTTCTCTTTTTACATTTAAATTATTTTTTAATTACGTTTTTGTTACATTAAAGTTTTTCAAATTCAATTATATTATAATTAATATGTATATATTATGGAGGATTAAATATGAGACTTAATAATGAAAAGAAGATTATGCTTTGTCAAAAATCTTTATATGTAAAACAATTAGAATACTATTCAAAACTTTGTGAAATTTATTCAAATCTTGCAGCAACCCAAGGGCCACACATATCACCTGATAAATTACAAAGCAGATATGCTGAAGTTTTATCCGATGCAGCAAGAGGTGATTTAAGTGTTTTTGCTCAATCTGATGAAGGTCATTACCAATATGGTGAAGGCTATAAAACACCAAAGTTCACAAAACGAGAAGAAGATCTAATTAGAGATTATGCTTTTGCTAGTTCAAGATTAGGGCAATTTAAAGTAGCATCAGCTATTTTAAGTAAATCACTAGTATATGATGATGACAACTCAGTGTCTATTGATAAAGATGTTATAAGAGATTATCACAGATATATGGATAAAACATCAAAAAGCACTCGTCTTTTTGATCAAACAATTGCCGAACACACAACTACATTTTTAGGACATGAATATTATTCTAGATCAAGAGCTGCCGTTCAAAAAATCCAAGCAATCGATGAAACTCATATTGAAAACTTCCGTGTTAATAGAACATTAACTCCAGCTGCGTTTGGAGCAAATATAAACGGATGCAGAACAAGACTTGAAGTAATTAATGAAGCAAAAAGAATGGATACTAGACAAGAAGTTGCTGAATATAAAGAAGAACCAAATCTATTTGGTGAAGTTGCTTATTTTTCAGCAGTAAAAGCTGGTCAAGCAATTCAAAGATTCCACACAAATCATAGAGAACAAATTAGAGCTGTATTTGCATCTTGCTTAATAGTTGGTGGAATTATTGTTGGTGCACAACATTTAGGAAATGCACACGAGTTTAACACTCTAAATATCTCACAAGCTCAAGAACAAGGATATCAAGTAAATGTATCTGAAGAAACAATCGCCAAGATTAACGCTATTGAAGCTGCTATTCAAGCTGCAAAATCTTCACCTACTACACCAACATATGAAGAGTTATCACAAATTAGAGAAGATTTAGATAATGTAATAGACGATGTAATGACTGATTTAGTTTCAGAAGCATTTGAAGAAGAAAATCCAAATTGTACAGTTACATCTGTTGATACTAGATATGATAAAACAGTTAACCAAGGTAAGAGTCCTAACTCAGAACCAGCCAAAGAAAACACTGTTATTATTACATACATAGATGAAAACGGTGATGAGCAAAAAGTATTTGTTCAAGACTTTTCTGCTACTTCACTTTTAAATAATGCAATTGAAGTTAGCTTTGACAACGAATATTTATTAGACAATTCACATCCTAGCGCTACAGTTAATCAAAATCAAAACTTCGTAGCTAACAACCAAGATGTTTTCGCTTCACTTGATTCTTTTGAAGCAATATTAGGCGATGTAAAACATTTAGCTGCAACTGATTTTACATATAGTAATGGTTGGTTATTAGCAGATCCAAGTCTTAAAGCAGGAACACCTACTCGTGTAGAGCCAGACACTCCAGAAACAACACATAATCAAGATAAAGATGATGATGGTAGATAATATTTATATATATAAAAAAAGAAACCTTTTAAAAGGTTTCTTTTTCTTTTATCTATAATTAATCTAATTTAAAAGAATATGGTAACAATTCTTCAAATGTATATTCTTCTACTTTATTATCATATACTGTATATACTTTAAAATCCTTATCAACAAATTCACTTATAAATTGTCTACAATAACCACATGGTAAACATTTTTCTGCTGGTTTTCCTTTAGGTCCACCCATAATTACAATTCTATCAAATAAAAATTCACCTTCTGAAATAGCTTTTAAAAATGCCACTCTTTCAGCACAATAACTTTGAATTCCATTATTTTGAATATTACATCCTGTATATTTTTTTCCATTTCTTGTTGTTAAAACCGCACCAACAGTATAAGGAGTATATTTAACATATGCTCTACTTCTCATATTATTAGCTAAAATAACATCATCATTTAAATCAATCATCTTTTGCCTCCTACTTATATTTTCTCATATTTATTAATAATCTACCACTTCTTGTTTCTTTTTCAATTCCGTCAAAAATAAATTTTCCTTTTCCACGCACAGTAATTATATCATTAATTTCTATTTTTTTGGAATCTTTATATTCATTTATAGAATTTACAAAAACTCTACCTTCATTAATAATTTCACTCGCCCTTGTTCTAGAACAATTTACAAGTTCAGCAACAAAGTTATCTAATCTTAACGATGTAACTATTATATTATTTTCTTCAAATTCTGTCATCATATTTGTTACATCATTTATAGACTCAATTGTGATTTCTGATTTTCTAAATCTAGTTAATTGTTTTAAATCTTCAACAAGTATTTTTGATATATCAGAAAACAAAATTATATCAGCACCAAAGTCAGTTACTATGATATCGCCTATCTTTTCTCTTTTTATGCCAAATTTCATAACTCCACTTAAGAATTCTCTGTGCTCATAACTAATATTATTAGGTAATTTTATTCTTATTACATCAAATATTTTTTCATAATTCTTAACTAACATTTCTTCATTTATTTTTTCAGGATAAAATATCAAAACAGTTCTATCTGTTTCCTCTTTTCCACCAAAGAAAACATAGTTATTTATTCTCTCTTCTTTAATTATCTTTTCTACAATAGATCTTTCAGATATATTCAAAAAATCAGTATACGAAATTTTATTTTTTGTTTTACAAATCTCATATTTATCAATAAGTTTCGCTACTAACATTTTATATTCTGTATCTTTGTACTTTTCTCTTGCTTTTTCAAACATTTTAACTAATTTGCCCACCAATATTTTTTATTTTACTTATTTGTAAAGAATCTTTTATTCTTGTAACTATTGATTTTGTATCTAATCCATATTTTGCTTCTATTTCATCTACACTACCATGCTTTATAAATTCATCTGGATAAGCTATTTTTTCTAATTTTTTATTAATTCTATTAGTAAATAGTAGTTCTTCTACTCTACTTCCAAGTCCACCAATTATAGTACCATCTTCTATAGTTACAATTACATTTGATAAATTATCTAAAACCGTTTTTTCATCAAATGGTTTTAAAAATCTTGAGTTTATAACAGTTGCATTTATACCATCATCTTTTAGTTTATCTGCAACTTCTTTCGCTCTAGCTACCATTTTTCCAATTGCTATTATTGTTACATCACTACCAGTTTCTAAAACTTCTGCTTTTCCATATACAATAGAAGAATTTGATTCAAAACAAATTGATTCTCCACCTCTAGGATATCTTAATAAAACTGGTTTCTTTAATTCGACAGAAAACTCCATCATTTTTTCCAATTCATTAAAATCTTTAGGCGCCATAACAGTAAAATTAGGTATAGTATTTGTAAATGCCATATCCAATAATCCCTGATGGGTTTCTCCATCATTTCCAACAATTCCAGCTCTATCTGCACAAATAATCACTGGTAAATTTTGTATTGCAACATCATGTATTAATTGATCATAAGCTCTTTGGATAAATGATGAATAAAGTGGAACTACGGGAATCATTCCACATTTTGCCATACCTGCGGCCATACCAACAGCATGTTGTTCTGCAATTCCAACATCAAAAAATCTATTTGGGTATTTTTTTGCGAAATCAGTAAGTCCTGTTCCATCCTTCATCGCTGCTGTTATAGCAATAATCTTTTTATTATCTTTGGCAAGTTTAACTAAACTATCTCCAAACACTTTAGAATAATCTTTTTTACCTTTGCTTAGCTTTTCACCAGTCTCTTTATTAAATCTTGATGTACTATGAAACTTATCTGCATTAACTTCTGCTGGCTTATATCCTTTTCCTTTTTTAGTTAATACATGAACTAGTATTGGCCCTTCTTGTTCTTTACATATTTTAAATATATCTTCCAATTTTTCAATACTATGACCATCAACTGGACCTAAATATCTAAATCCAATATCTTCAAAATACATTTTTGGAATAACTAATTGTTTGATTCCTCTTTTTGTATTTTGAACAAATTTTACTACTTTTTTTCCAATAAATGGTATTTTATTTATAATTCTTTTTCCTTTTACACTGGCATTAACATATACGCTTTTAGTTCTTAATTTTGAAAGCATCATAGAAATGCCACCAACATTTTTAGATATACTCATTTCGTTATCATTAAGTATTACTATCATGTTAGTATTACTACTTCCAACATCATTTAAAGCTTCTAATGCCATACCACCAGTCAAAGCACCATCACCTATAACTGATAATATTTTATAATTCTCGCCTTTAATATCTCTTGCTCTAGCCATTCCCAATCCAACTGAAATTGATGTGCTACTATGACCTGTATTAAAATTATCATATACACTTTCTGTTGTTTTTGGAAATCCCGCAATACCATTTAATTTTCTTAGCGAATCCATTTTATTTTTTCTTCCTGTTAAAATCTTATGTACGTAAGTTTGATGACCAACATCCCAAATTACTTTATCAATAGGTGTATTAAAAATTGAATGAATTGCAATTGTTAATTCAACTATTCCCAAATTAGATGCCAAATGACCACCAGTTTCTGATACTGTGTCTATAATCTTTTCTCTTATTTCTGTAGCTAAAGTAATTTTTTCTTCATCTTTTAAACATTTAAGATCTTCAGGATAATTTACTTTGTCTAATATCATATCGTCACTCCTAAAACTATGCCATTAACAATACTAAAAGAGATGTTAATAATGGCACTGATAAATTATCTGTTCCTTTTATTGAAACGGCTTCTACAATTGTCATAACAACTGCTACTAAAATAGACTTAATAGCAATATATTCCGCTCCAACATATGTTAGATATCCTGCAATAATCATTAATGTTATACAAAACATAGTTAATGATCCTGCAAGTGATTTTTTATTCCCTTTAATTTCAAATACTCTACTTTTAACTGCTTGACCAATTACAGCAGCAAATCCATCACCATATCCCATAACAAGCATACCACATAAACCAATCAATGGATTATTTAGTGGTCCGAATGTTAATAGTGTAAGTATGCATAAAGATACAGCATAAAATACTGTCCCCATACTTTCTTTATTTTCTTCACCATCTTCTCTTTCCATTACACTAATAATACCTTTTTTATATGAAAGATAATTTATTACAATAAAAAGTGCTGGCAATATTGATGCAACAATAGCATCTTTAAAGAAAATCATTGCGATAATCCACCAATTTGAAAGCATAATATGTATAAATTTTCTACTAGCTTCCTTACCTGCTTTTTCAAAAACTTTCGCTGATGCAATTACAACTCCTATATAAATTATTGATACTACTATTCCGAATAAATTATTCATTTTTCTTTTCCTTATTTTTAAATAAATAATTCTTTAAATTATTAAAAAATTACCTAATGAATTATATCAAAAAAAGTGAATGTCGTAAATTACTTTTTATATTAATTTACATACAATTCACTTTTAGTCAAATTTTATATCATTATATACTTTATTTTCTATCCACTTTTTATTAAGTTCAATATTCTCTCTTACTTTAGATGCACTTATAGGAACATTTACTCTTTCACTATCTACTCTCCTATCAACTAAATTCATATATTCAGCAACACTTGCCCCATATTTTTCACTGCTATAAAAATGTGTAGGTTTGTCTTCTCCTATAATATTCACCAAATACTTCATTTGAATATCAACGCTCTCTTTATCTAATCCATATTGTGATGGTGGATTATGAGCAAATTTAATCTCAACATTTGGATATAGTTCTTTTATCCAACTAGCTCTTTTCTCTGTTGGAATATCAATTACATCAGTATCATAAACAACTACAATTACCTTATCCATTTCCTTTAATGCTGTTTCAATTAAAAATTGATGACCTTTATGAAGTGGAGCAAATTTACCAATTGTAAATCCCACTTTTTTATCATTTCTATTTTCAATCATATATTTCATCTTTCTTACAAATATTAACATTAAAATTATACCACACTTTTAAAAGTTTTTCCATTCTCTTTTCAATTTATATCAACATTTTCTCAAGTTTTGCTTTTCGACAAAAAAATACTTATTTTTACAAAAATGTAACACATTTTTAATGATATTGTTATACTTCTTTAATACTCTTTATGTTATACTATAAGTACTAATATTTATAAGTTGTCGAATATCGTTTATTTGTCGTTTTTTGGCAACTTTAGGAGGATTCGTAATGTTAAACATGCCAGTATTAAAATTTGAAAAGAGTTGCAATTACTTAAAAGACCAATTACAAATTCAAGAAAATAATAAACAATTACTTCTTGATATTATAAGTAACATTGGTCTAATTTCTGATGATTCAAATAGCAAAAGCAAAGAAAATTATGATTTAATTTTAGAATCAGCAAATGAATTATTGCAAACTGCTTCATCAAATATAAAAACTCTAGAACATTTAAACTTAGAAATTTCTAGCATTACTAAAGAATTAACTGATCTTCTTTCAGATAAAAACAGAAGTACAAAAAGTAAAGAATTTTATATTGCGGCATTTTCAAATTTAAAAAACAGCATTACTCAATATACAGATAAATTTAAAAACATTGAAACAAAATTAGTTGTTGATACTGAAGAGTTTAATACATTTATTAAAGAAAACAACTTAAAATATACATTTGATTCTGTTGAAATTAATTTAGATGGATCAACAAAAACAAACTATCAATTCACAGGATTCTCTATCAATAACGATGTTACAGGACCAGAATATTCAAAGCTTCCTGAAGTTGTTTCTGATACAGTTTCTGCCGAAGATGTTGAGAAAAACAAAAAAATTAATGCATTAACAAATGAATTTAAAAACTTACTTGTTGGATTATCAGCTGATAGCTTATCAAATGTAGACCTTACTTCTTTCTTAAACTCATATGTTAACAAATTATCTAACGATAACATTGAAGTTAAAGAAACAATTACAGGTGCACGTAAAGATGATTTAACAGAAATTATTGGATTTGTTAAAGATTCAGTTAAAGAAGAATTAACAGAAGCTTTAGATGAATCAGTAGAACCAACTACTGTTACTGAAGAAGTTTTAGAAGAAGTTACTTCTGAGATCGAACTTGAAGAAATATCAGATGAAGTTGCTGAACAATTAAATTCAACACCAGTTGTTGAAACAGCAGTTACTCATCCACCTTATTCAAAAGCTTCTATTGAAGCTAGTATATTTGATGAATATGAACAATTTGATACTTCAGCATTAACAAAATTCAAACCATTACCAAAAACAAATGTAACAAAACCAGAAGAAATATTCTCTTCAGTTAGTACAACTACAGCAAAAGAATCTATAGCGCCAACTACTTATACTCCTGTTAATAGTGAAGTTATTGATGCAGAACCAGAAATAGAA
Organism: Clostridia bacterium; assembly: GCA_017517685.1. Lineage (GTDB taxonomy): Bacteria > Bacillota > Clostridia > TANB77 > CAG-508 > Scatovivens. The sequence continues at coordinate 334,027 of JAFWYK010000010.1, read as the reverse complement.
AATGAAGATATTGAACTAACAGAAGAAGATATTTTATCTTTTGATATTACTGACGAAACACTAGATGATATTAATATAACAGATAATGATGAGGAAAATTTATTAGATGAATTACTTCTTGAATCAATTATAGAAGAAGATTTTAAAGTTGAACCAGAACCAATTAAAATAACTCCAAAAGAAGAAGTTCAAAAACCAATAATATCAATTGAAGAAAAAATTAAAAAAATACAATCAGCAGAATCAGATAATGAAACTCTAGTTATCTCTGAAAGAACTAATAGTATTTATTTACCATATAAAGTTACTGAGTTATTAAGATATGTTGAAACATATCCAAATGTATACTCTTCACTTGCTGATGTTGTTGAACAAGAATTTATACTTCCTTTTGATTATTTTATGAAACACCCATTTAAATCAAGATTCTTTGAAACATATAATTTAATTAGAAATCGTCAAGGAAAACCTGTTACACACGCTGTTACAGCAGGATTAAAATTAATATATAAACACAACTTAAATCCAGCAATTATCGCAGCTTGTAAAACAGAACATGAATTAAACAGTTACTTATATTATCTAGATAATAAAAACTTAAAAGGATTTAAATTCTTTAATATTCATTATGATATAAATCCATTATAAAAAATATAGCTCCGGAAATCCGGAGCTTTTGTTTTTTTATAGAATAATACAAATCAATCCACCACTTCCCTCATTTACGATTCTTTGCAGTGTTTCTTGTAATTTCATTTGAGCCTCTTCTGGCATTTTTGCAAGTTTATTTTGTAATCCTTCATTAACAAGTTCGTGTAAATTTTTTCCAAATATATTTGAATTCCAAATCTTTTTAGGATCATTTTCAAATTCAGCAAGTAGATAATTTAATAATTCTTCAGATTGTTTTTCACTTCCTACTATTGGTGATACTTCTGTTTCAGTATCAATCTTTATCATATGAATTGATGGTGCTTTAGCTTTCAATTTAACACCATACTTGTTTCCTTGTTTAACTATTTCTGGTTCATCTAATATTAAATCTTCTATACTTGGAGTTACGATTCCATATCCTTTTTCTGTAACTTCATGAATAGCATAAGCCATCTTATCATATTCTTTCTTTATTTTTGAAAACTCTGATATATAAGAAAATAATTCTCCTTCATTTTGTATATTAATTCCTGTAATATCTGTTAGTACATTATAAAATAAAGCATCATTTAGCTCAACATCAATCTTTACTTCCCCTGTTCCTAAATTAATTTCATCTAATGTTACTTTTTTTACCTCTTCAATATTTTCTAAATTTAAATATACTTCTTTAATATCTTTTAATCTCTTACATGAATCAAATGTATCTTTAAAGCCATTAAATAAATTTAATTTAATTGAATTATCAAGAGACAATGTTTCTATCCATCTTGGAAATTTAACTTCTAATTTTTCAATATAAAACTCATATAGCAATTTCGAAAAAATCAAATTAATATCTTCTAAACTTAAATATAAGCAATTTATTGGAATAACTGTAGCATTATATTTTTGTGATAATTCTTCAGCATAACTAATTGCATAACTACTATTTGGATCTTGAGTATTCATTAGCATAATAAATGGTTTATTAATTTCTTTTAATTCGTTAACAACTCTTTCTTCAGCAATACTATATTCTTCTCTTGGTATATCTGTAATCGTTCCATCTGTTGTTACTATTATTCCGACCGTAGAATGCTCTACAATAACTTTTTTAGTTCCAACTTCTGCAGCAATTTCAAACGGCATCTCCTCTTCTTGCCAAGGTGTTTTTACCATTCTAGGCATATCGTCTTCCAAGTAACCAATTGCATTATTTACTAAATATCCTACACAATCCACTAATCTTGTTCTCATTTTAACATTATTTTCCAACATTATTTCAATTGCTTCATTTGGTATAAATTTAGGTTCTGTTGTCATTATTGTTCTTCCACTTGCACTTTGTGGCAATTCATCTATAGCTCTTTCCCTTTTATATTCATTTTCTATATTAGGCAATACTAAAAGCTCCATAAACTTTTTAATAAATGTAGATTTACCTGTACGCACTGGACCTACAACACCTATGTAAATATCACCTTCTGTTCTTTTAGCTATGTCTTGATATATTCCTCCACTTTTCTCCATAAAAAAATATCCTCCTATAAATTTGTACATCTTTTACTAATTTATATTAGGATATTTATTATTTATGACTTTAAAAATTTATAAATTTACAAATACGTAAAATTCTCCAGCTGTTTTATCTATATATTCGTAATTATTAGAAAATACTTTTATCTCTTCTAATCTTGTCGGTATAGTATTTTGGGTTAAAACATCAATATTATTTAACGCTCCATCAACACCAGCCCAGATAATCATAAAAGTATAATCTTCAAGTTTATTATAATTTATTGTATTTACTATTGAAAATTTATTTTGTAAATAGGTTTTGTTAGTAACAAGTTCATTATCTTTTTCAGAAAACTTTTGATATGCAACAGCTTTCCAAGTAGTTCTTTGACTATCTTCATTTTGATAATAATAGAAAATATTTTTATTTGCTTTATCTATTGTATATAGCGAACTATATAATTTATAATCAGCAAATCCAACATGATTTAAAAAAACATCTTCTTCTATATCTACCCATATGTCTGATTTTAATAAATAATGGTTACTAATACCGCATTGATATATCATATCTTTAATTTGTATATTGTTACCAGTACCAACTCTATTTAATTCACTTACATTGTATATTGGAATTACATCTTCTTCACTTGCATAAACATAATTCTCTATATCATTATAGTTTTTCTCAGAATAAATCTCTTTTAATTCAATATCTTTTAAATTCTCTGCCTTTACTCTTCCATCTACAGAACTATAACATACAAGAACAAATACTAATAAAAATATCATTACTAACAATACAAATATTGATATAAATCCATTATCTTTATTCAATTTAATGCTCATATTCTCTCTTTTCAAAATAATCTCTACTATTTAATATTACATAAAAATTATTTTTAAATCAATAGTAGATTAAGAATATTTTTTATAGTAATGCAAATAATATCAAAAAATATATTTATGAAGGTAAAAATGATAAAAGATTTTTTAAATAAAACATTTGCTTACAAAAAAGAAGATTCTTACAATTTTATATTACCTAAAAATTCAAATGATATTAGTTCTGACGAATTCAAAAAAACAGATACCACTCAAGTATATAAATCCTTGGAAAAGAATCTTGAATATTTAAATGTAAAGTTAAATTTATTAATTAATAGTGATTTTAAAATAAGAAAATTTAATATACCATTGAAAACCAAAAATATCCCTGCTTTTTTAATATATATTGATGGAATGGTTGATTCAAATTCTATTAATAATTTTGTACTTGAGCCATTATTTTTAAGAAACTCAATTAAAATGAACGCATCAAAAGTATACACTCAAGATGCTTCAGGAAAGAAATGCATAAGATATAACTTAGAGAATTTCTTGTATTCTAGCTTAATACCGCAAAACAATATTTCTAAGGACACAAAGTTTTCTAATATTATTGAAAAAATATCTTCTGGTTTTTGTGTATTATTTGTAGAATCTTTAAGTTCTGCTTTTTGTATAGAAGCAAAAGGTTTTAAAGAAAGATCTATTACCGAGCCAATTACAGAAAGTGTAGTTCGTGGAGCTCACGAAGGTTTTGTCGAGTCACTCAGAACCAATACTTCTATTATTCGACGAATAATTAACAATGAAAGTTTAATTATTGAAGAAACTGAAATTGGTAATTTCACAAAAACAAAAGTTGCTATTTGTTATTTAAAGAATATCACAAATGATGATTTAGTATCTGAAGTTAAGTATAGATTAAAAAACTTAAATATTGATTATTTAATATCAAGCGGTCAATTAGAACACTTTATTAAAGATGGTTACTCTTCCCCTTTTCCTGAAACTATTTCTACAGAAAGACCTGATAAAACTTGTAACTATCTTTTACTTGGTAGAATAGTAGTTTTAGTTAATGGTTCTCCATTTTCTATAATTATGCCATCTTTACTATCAGACTTTCTTACTAGCCCAGAAGATTTTAACTTAAACTACCATTATGCAAATTTTTTAAGATTTTTAAGAGCTCTAGCTTTAGTATGCGCACTTCTAGTACCAGGATTATATATAGCAATTACAATGTATCATTATGAATTAATTCCAACAGAACTACTCTATGCAATAATTGCTTCTAGAGAAGCTATACCGTTTCCTATATTTTTCGAAATATTAATAATGGAAATTTCCTTTGAATTAATTCAAGAAGCTAGTATTAGAGTTCCACATTCTTTCAGTACAACAGTTGGTATAATAGGCGCATTGATACTCGGTGATGCTGCCGTTTCTGCCAATATAGTAAGTCCAATACTAATTATTATTGTTGCATTAGCTGGAACTGCTGCATTTGCTATCCCCGACAATTCATTGCGTTTTTCTATAAGACTTTTTAGATTTATTTATATAGTACTTGCATATTTAGCCGGTTTTCTTGGTATTGCGCTCGGACTTTTTATTCATATATTAAGTATTTCTAAACAAAGTTCATTTGGTGTTTCTCTTTTTACACCATATATTCCTTTATCTAACCTTTCCAAAAACCAAGGATTATATTTAAATCCAGTTTGGAAAAGAGAAAAAAGAAGCGAATATTTAAACACCAAAAAGCCAGCAATCGAAGATAAAATCAGTATGAAATGGAGACAAAATGGATAATAATTATAAACTTTCAAAATATGAATGTATTGCTTTATTAATAGTAGTAATGACAAACAAATTAATATTAAATATTCCCTACAATATAATAGAACTCACTAAAAGTGGTAGCATTATAAACGTTCTTTATATTGGTTTAATAAATTTTATCTTTCTTGTTATAGTATTAAAATTATTAAAACCATTCTCTAATTTAGATATAATAGATATTTCTAGTTTCTTAGGTGGAACCTTACTAAAAGTAATAATTTCTATCCTTTCAATATTACTTTTTTTACTAGCAGCATACATTACAATAGTTGACTTTTCTAACGTATTACACACTATTTATTTTTCTAATTTTGATATGATTTATATAGTTATCTTTTTTATTATTGGTATTTTAATAGCTAATTTAATTGGATTAAAATCCATTATAAATTCTTGTATGTTTATCGTTGGATTTAGTCTTCTAAGTATATTAATTACATTTTTAAATACACAAACTAATATTAAAATAACACATCTTACCCCAATATTCGGCACTAATATAAAAAACACATTTATAACAGGATTAAGTAATTGTTTTGCAATGTATGTACTAGTATATATTTTCTTTTTAAAACCATTCGTTAAAAATCAAGAAGAATATACTACACTTTCTATCAAAGGATATCTTATATCATTTGTACTTTTACTTTTAACTACTATATCAATGCAATCATTATTTATATCTAATTCTGATTCAGAACCTATAAATTCTCTTTTCTTACTTGCTAGACAAATTGAATTTGGAAGTTTCTTGCAGCGAATTGATGCTATATTTATTTTTATTTGGATATTATCAATATTCTCTTATTTAAGTGTAACTTTATTTATGATTACAAAAATAATAAAAAAATTATTAAATATTGAGGACGAAAAAATGCTATCATATTCACTGTGTAATATCTTACTAGGACTAACCTTAATTCCAATAAACATTTCTATACTACACTTTATTGAAAGTACAGTTTATAAATACTCAATTCTAATTTTTATTTTTGTAATTTGTTTTATAACATTACTTCTTGCATATATAAAAAAAAGAAAGGTTTCAAAAAATAATTAATGAAAAGATTATATTTACTAATTTTCTTTATATTAATAATTTTGTTAATATCTACAAACTCATATCAAAAAACTGGTTTAGAACATTATTATTTTGTTATCGGTTTAGGACTTGATAAACTAGAAAATAATATGTTAAAAATTAGTGTACAATTATCAACAACTAAAGATGAATCTTCAAGTTCTTCTGGTTCATCTCAAACAAGCTCTTCAGAAGTATATTCTGTAGAAGCTCGTTCAATTAACGAAGGAATCACTATACTAAATAATTATTTAAGTAAAAAATTAAATCTTTCGCATTGTTCAGCAGTAATATTTTCCGAAGATCTTGCTAAAGATGGTATTAAAAAATATTTTAATACTTTAAGTAACGATATAGAATTACGTCAAAGTGCACTATTACTAGTTAGTTCTTCTACTAGTTACGATTTCCTTAAAAATATAAGTTCTTCGGGCGAAACATTCTCATCTAGAATGTTTGAGCATTATACTAGTTCAATTGATTATACTGGTTTTAGCTATAAATCAACTCTAGGCGATTTTTTCCAAAATCTTCATAACGACTCTATTGATCCTGTTTGTTTATATGTATCTAATATAAGCAATACTATGCAAACTTCTGGTCTTGCTATTTTTAAAGATGATAAAATGGTTGGTAATATTTCTGTTAGTGATTCAATTGCTCATTTAATATTAACAAACAATTTAGAAACCGCTATCATAAGCATGGATAATCCTTTTAACGAAAATGAAAAAATAGATATTGAAATCTCTCTATATAAAGACACATCATATGATATTGAAATATTAAATAACACTCCTTGTATTGTTGCTAAGATTCATCCAGAAGGACGAATATTAAGTGCTGACAGTACATTCAACTATAGCGATTCTGATAATATTAAAAAGATTGAAGATTTTTGTAATTCACATATATCTAAATTAACTGAAGAATATTTTATTAACACAACCAAAGTTTTTAATGTAGATACAGTTGGTTACAAAGATTTATATAAATCAAGATTTCTAACCGAAGAAATTTTTGAAAAGACCTCTTGGGATTCTATATTTAAGAATTCGCGTTTTGCTAGCATTACTTCAAGCAAAATTAATTCAAGTAACTTATTTAATAAAGATTAAGAAAGGTTTTATATGAGATTTTTAGCAACAATATTAATTTTATATTTTTTTACAAAGTCCTTTTATTATGGATTATATGAATTTAAAGAAAATAAAAACAAGCCGGCTGGAATAATTGTATTTCTACTTTCATTCCTAGGGCTTGTCTTACCTTTATTTTTGTTAATTAAATATTATTGATTATCTATTTTAATTTCTAATAATTTATCTTTTAATTCTTTTTCGATAGTTAATAATTCTTTTTCAGCTTCAACTCTCTTAATTCTTCCATTTTGATGAATTTCAAGAACTTTATCTAATGTTTCAATAATATCTTTATTTGTTTTTTGAAGTGTTTCTACATTAACAATTGCTTTTTCAGATTCTTCTGCAATTTCAATTGTTCCTTGTTTTAACATTTCACTGTTTCTTTGTAACATTTCATTTGTTGTATCAGAAACTTGTTTTTGTACTCCTAAAGCAGCTTTTGAATTAGCTAATCCTAAAGAAATAACAATTTGGTTTTTCCAAAGTGGAATTGTGTTAATTAATGAACTTTGAATTTTTTCAACTAATTCACTATCATTATTTTGAATTAATCTAATTTGTGGTGCCATTTGAATTGAGATAATTCTTGTTGTTTTTAAATCATAGATTTTTTTCTCAAATCTATTAATCATATTTACCATATCATTAACAGCTTGAATATCAGCTTGTTCTCCTGACTCTTCAGCTTTCTTTTGTAATTCTGGTAATGTAACAGTTCTTAGTTCTTCTAATTTTTTCTCACCAGCAATTATATATAATGATAATTCTTTAAAGTATTCTAAGTTTTTCTCATACATTGTATCGAATATTGTAATATCTTTTAACATTCTAATTTTTTGTGATTCTAATTTTGCTTCAATTTTTGCAACATTAGTTTCTACTTTATTGAATTTTGTTATCATTTTTTCAATTTGTTTTTTTGCATTAAAGAATAAGCCATATAATCCTTTTGGATTTAAACTTTCAGGAACATCAGTATCAAAATCTTTAACTTGAACAACTAAATCTGATAATAAATCTCCTACATCTCCTGTATTTTTTGTTTTTACATTTTGTAAAACACTATCTGAGAATGTTGAAATTTTATTTTGAGCTGCAGCACCATATTGTAATATTTGTGTTGTATCACTAACATCTACTTTAGCACAAAATTCATCAATAGCTTGTTTTTCTTCATCTGTTAAAAGATCATAATTTAATGAACTTTCAACTTTTTCTTCTGTTACAGCTTCTCCATTTAAAATTTCTTTCTCAATTTTTTCAACCTCTTTTTTAGGTTCTACTTTAAGTTCTAATACTTCTGCTTCTTTTTCGCTCATTGGTTTTACCCTCCTAAATTTATTTTTTCTCTTGTTTATATTTCAGATATATCTATATCTTAATGACTTAAATAATTAATTAAATTTTCATATCTATCCATTTTTAAACTTGTTACTAAACTTGTAATTGTTTGTGGAATTCCAGTTATTCCTAAAGAACTAACATCATAATTTCCAGCGCTTACACCTGTTCTGAATCCATATTTTTCCCAAGCTATTTTTTGAATTTCTGGATCTTCAAATACATTATTATACAAATTACCTTCTTGAGTAAATGTAGCTATACAATGTGAATTCCAAATTGTTGGAGTTGGATATAATATTCTAATATCATCTTTTACTTGTTCAAAACCACTTGGATTTGATGTAGCAAATTCAACTATACTTTTTTCATAATCAACAATCATAGGCGCTCCACCCATTCCTGTTTTTAAATATTTTTCAAACAAGTCTGCTGGTGTATTATTCATATAACCTGACTTTTCATAAAATTGTTTTAATCTTGGCATATTTTCATTTACACCACTATCTGTTACATATCCACCACACATTATTGATAGAAGTAGTCCATAATATGTAGCTCCAGGAGAAGATGTAACTGGATCTGTAGAAGCAATGTTAATATTTCCATATAACATTGGAAGACCTATATCAGCCCATTTCTTCCCTTCTAATATGTAATTTAATAATTTATTCATATCTGTTATATAATATACATCATTAATTTGTGTAACAATTCCTTCATTCATTAAAGCATTTGTTACATCTCCCCAGCTATAAATAACTATCGGTGTATTTAATGTTAAACCTCCATTAAGTACAGTATATCTTGAAGCCTCTCCTTTGCTTCTATCTGCTGGTAATTTATAATAATCATAAAATCTTTGATCTGAACAGAACATTAAATCATAACTGCTTTTATCGCTTTCTCTTGTTAGTGGATCCTTTATTATTTTTCCATTACTCCAAGTATCATATATTGGATTAATACCATATTTTGTTTTCATTATTTCAACTACTCTCTCATCAGCAATGAAATCTTCTTTTCCACCGCCAACAGCTATAGTTACATCTGTTAGTGTTTCTTCTTTAATTGTTTCTATGGCACTCTCTATTTCTGTTTCATTATCATTATAAACTTTTATTCCTATAATTAGTGCAATTAAAACTATAAACAAAATTACACCCAGTACTCTTTTGCTCAAAGAAAATTCCTCCTTTATTTCTTTAAATTAAAGTGATCTTCATTTCCAAATGATTCAGCATTTAGCATTGATTCAAACACCTTCATTTCAGCATCTGTATCAACTATATCTGATTGATACAATTTTGCTAATTGATCTTCAAAAGCATTCTTAATCTTAACAACCATTTGCTCTGTTGTTTGCATCATTTTTTTGCTTTCTTCACTTGATAAATCTTGATTTTCTATTAGATCATATTTATTTAGTATTTTAACTGTTACTGGTAAATAATAGCTAAAAAAAGTATTTGCCTTTGCAGCTTTCTCTGGTGCTTTTTCAATTGTTGTAATAATTTTAGCAACAGTTCCATGTAATTCTCTTAAATTAGCTATTAATTCTTTATTTTCTACTCTATGAAGTAATGAATATATTTCCGCATTTTGTCTTTTAGCTACCGCAATCTTTTCAAAGAATGTTTTATTATCTTCCAAACCTGTTGTTACTTCCATCATTGGCTTAGGTTTTGCTGATTCAGATAACATTAAATTTCCTGCACCGAATGCAACTGCAGCTATACCTAAAGAAGGTAATACAGATAATCCTAATCCAAGATAAGGAACAGCAAAAAATGCTCCTCCAACAACTGCTGATATTAACATATCCTTGTATGATTTGTTATTTCCTTCGCTCATTTTAATTATAACCTCTCACTTCTTTAAATGCTTTTAATAAATCTGTTTTTCCATCAAATACTTTAGCATTTGTTAAATCTGCTATATTTTGTAATTCTTCTTCAAACGCACTTCCAAACATAATAGAATAAAAAGGCACATCAACATTTTCTAATTTATATCTTTGCTCAAAGTCATAAAAACTTCCCATATTTGATAATCCGTCTGTCATAATAATTACAGAAACATTATATGTATCAAAATCTTCTGCTCTTATTTGATTTAAAGCAGTTATGCCTGTATCATAAATATTTGTAGATCCTGATGGTTTTAAAGTTAATATATTATTTAAAATGTCTTTTGTATTTTTACCATTTATAGTGTTCCATATATCAATAACTCCTGTTGAAAATGGAATAACTGTTATTTTATCTTTTTCATTATATTGTAATAAATCTTTTTCTGCTTCTTCAGTTAATATGTATTCCATAGCATCACATAATTGTTTATATCCATTTCCTGACATACTTCCTGAATAATCTAATGCAAAAATTGTATATTGTGGTTTTCTATATTGTTCTTGATATAATTTTAAAGCTTCTTCTATAATAGTTTTACTTGGGAATTTAATTGGAACTATAAATCTTCTTGTATCTATTCCCCAAACAGGATTAAATATAGTAAAGTCAACATCATCTGACACTCCACCATACCATGTTCTTCTTCCACAAGAAGCTAATTTCTCTTGTCCTTCTTCGCTTAAAATATATTTTTGAAACTCTAAAAATATTTCTTTTTTATTTGATTCTTCATTTTCAATATATGCTAAAGGTGAATCTGAAATTGAAACTCCATCAACTGGATATAGTGCATATAAAGTATCACCTACAGCACTTAATTTTTTATTTAAATTAATAATTGTTGATTCATAAGTTACAACTGCATCATATTCTCCATTTAAAAACATTGTTTCTAAATATTCTTCAGTACCAGCTGATCTTTGTAAACCATTAAAAATAGCTTGCATATTATTTTTTATTTCTTCATTTTGAATATGTTCAAGTTTTAACACTTCTGGACTTCCTGCTAATGTAGATAATAAACCTAAATAAGCTGTTGCTCCTGAATTTGTTTGTGTTGGATTTGACATACTAAATTTTAATTGATTATTTCTAATTGCATCAACAATTTCTTGAGTAAAAATATCTCTACCTATAAAATTTAATTCAGTAGCTTTAGAATTCTTTACAGCAAATATTATTGGATTAATACTTGTTGATTTTGTTTCCGATAATTTTACAGTATCTTCAAGCATATATAACCAAATTGAATTTGAAGCCCATACTGCATCATAATCAGCACCATTATTTAAAAGATCCATCATCTCTAAAGTACCAGCATACTCTATCTCAATGTTCATTTCATGTTTTGTTTCAAACTCTTTAATAATTGGTTCTAAGTCTTTATTCTCTGTACTAGAAATAATTCTTAGACTTCTCTCTACATTCTCTCCTTCTGAAGTAGCTGATGATTCAATTTTATTAACATAGTCTTCAACTTTATTTGATTCAGTTAAAACAAGCAACGCAATCATCATTCCTATAAAAATTAATAGCATTGCACTTAAAGCTGCGTTTCTTTTCAATTCAGTCCCTCCAACTATTTTTTATACTTTTTCCATCTATATAATTTTATTTTATTTTTTGCTTTTTGTAAATAGAAAAACACCATTTTTCACTATCTTTTTAGCTTTCTTCTATATGGTTTTACTTCTTTTTCTTTTTTCTCTACTTGTTCTTCTAAATTACCCTTTAATGTTTCTGCTGCGATTACGCCAACAAGTCCACAGAACATACAAAACATACCTATATCAGAAAATTCTAGTAATACTTCTTTAACAATATTAATAACAAAATTTGTAATAGACATCGTCATTAAAATTAAGTTATCTAAATCTACTGTTTTAATTATTATCATAACACTTATTTTTAATAACATACCAAAAGATAATATTGAAGTAGATATATGTTTCATAGCTCTTAATAAATTATTTGAATTCAACCATATTATTAACGCGCCAAAAACAAAAACTAGCATCCATGGTAATAATCCAATCTCATCTGAAACACTTTTAAACTTCATAACTATTTCATGAAGTTTTACATATCCTTTACTAGATATATTTATATTGTTTTTATACTCTTCTACTATTATTTCTTTAAAAGTCTCAATATTAGCTTTTCCTTCCGCTGTTAAAAGCATATTTTGAGATTCTATATAATTGTTTATTTTTTCGTCTAATTTTTCTCTTACAGCTTTATCACTTAATGATATTTGTGTTCCGTCATAAACACAATTTAATATACTACTTACATCTCTTTCTATCATAGAATCAGTAAATAAATCATCTAATGTTCCTTCAGGAAGACCTGATTGAAGCGAATATTCATCAAATGAACTTTGAATTTCTCTAGATATTTGTTCATGAAATTCAGACTCTTTCATTTTTTCTTCAATATAATCTTTATCAAGAAGTTTTGTTTTTACTAAATTATTCGCAAGCATTATACCTAACGATAAAACCAAAATAAATGATGAAATTAAACTAACAACCCTCTTTAAAAAATTCATTTTAAACCTCATTTATTTTACTAAATTTGCATATACAACAAATCTTTCTGTGGCATGACTTATATTATTAATAGGCCAGCATGTATATATCATTAACATCTCTTTTTCTTTTTGAATTGGAACTTGTTCAACATCTGTTTCTTTAATAATCTTTGAACCAACCATTACATATTCAAATGTACCATAATTTGATTCTACTATTATTGCATCTCCTTCATTCATTTTTGGTAGATTAGCTAAAATTGTTGAAAAGTTATGTCCTGCATAGATTATACTTCCCCCTTCTCCCGGGAAATATGATTTTTCATCATGAGCTATACCACTATTTAAAATTGTATTATTAGCTCCATAATATACAGGTTGTTCTAGTCCTATTGTTGGAATTTTTAACGTAGCATATTTTGTTCCAAAAGTTGGATAATTAGTAAGCACTCCATCTTCTAAAGTTGGAATTATCTTCTGAACATTATCTTCTTGAACAGTAATAAGTTGTAAAACATAGGATACCATTGCAATCTCTTCTTTACCTATAAAAATTACACACGCACAAATCGCAACAACGAACAAAAAAGCAACTATTATTGATTTAATAGCTGCTTTTATAATTTTCATAATCTTTGTCATTATTAGTTACACTCTTTTTTTAGCAACAACTGCAATGGCAACTATCACTAATACAGCAACTACATATAAAACTGGATTATATCCTGTATATAATAATTTTGTATCTTCTTTTGTTGTTTCTTTCTTAGTCTCAGTTTTTGTAGTATTTGTTGTGTTTTCTTTTACATCTTCTTTTTTATTCTCTACTTTATTTTCAACTTTGTTCTCTACTTTACCAGATGTAATTTTATTTGTATATGTTCCTGTTATTACAGAAGTTCCATCACTATTTTTAGTAATTTTATATGTTTTGTCAGTTGTGTTTGCTGCTAATGTTAAACCAGCTTTTTGGCAAGCTCTTTTTGCTATATCAACAGCACTTTTAATAACTGCTGGGTCAATGTCGTTTACATCAGATTTTTGAGTATTCTTAATTAACTTTTCTACTGAAGCAATATCTTTTAAAATATCATCAGCAGTTGCATTATCAACATATTGATCAATATACGCTGTTAATGCTGTTTTTTCAGCATTAGTTAATTCTAATACCATTCCATTTATTTCATGACTTTCGTTTATATAAGAACTTAAGTCTTTTGTTTCAGCTTTTACAGTTAATGTTATTGTAATTACAGCTAATATTACTAATAACATTGTTAATAATTTTGAAATTTTTCTCATTTGTTTCCCCTTTCAAATTACCCTTTTCAATTGATATTAATAGTATAACATTGAGTAATTTCTAATACAATTAAGTTTATATTACAATTAAAATACATTTTAGTAATATTACTTTTTATTATCTTTCCAAAAAACAAACTTTTTATAAATATTTTTATTTTCTACTTGAATTCTTATTTTTAATATGTTATCATAAATAATGTCAATTTCATAGGGGTATAGTGTTAATGGTAGCACATCGGTCTCCAAAACCGCTTGTGTGGGTTCGAATCCTACTACCCCTGCCAAACAGCTATTTATGATAGCTGTTTTTTATTTTAATACAAAAGGTGTATATTATGAAATTAAATATTAACAAATTGTCAAAAAAATCTATTATTTTTATATTTTTCACTTTGTCTTTAATTACATTATTTTCTATTTATGTTTTAACGTATTATCCAGCTGACTTAAACACTTTAAATCAGCTAACATCTAACAACACTATAAAAAAACAAATTGATAAAAACAACAACATAGTGTTTAAATCATCAAATTCTTCTACCGGATTTATTTTTTATCCAGGTGGAAAAGTAGACGAAAATGCTTATGACTATCTTGGTATTCAATGTGCAAATCGAGGAATAACAACCATAGTTGCAACAATGCCATTTAACCTTGCAGTTTTTGATATAGACTCTGCCGAAGACGTTATAGTAGAATACCCAGAAATCAAGCAATGGTATATTGGTGGTCACTCGCTTGGCGGAAGTATGGCTGCAATTCAAGCAAGCAATACACCTGAAAAATTCAAACGGCATTATTCTTTTAGGATCTTATTCAACAGCTAATTTAGAAAATAAACCTGTACTTTCTATATATGGTTCTGAAGATAAAATTCTAAATCAAGAAAAATATTCAAAATATAAAAATAATATAAATTCTAATTTAGAAGAACTAATAATACCTGGTGGTAACCATGCTTTCTTTGGAACATATGGATTCCAAAAAAATGACGGTATTGCAAAAATATCTAATAAAGAACAAATAACAATAACGGCTCAAACAATTTCTAATTTTATATTTAAATAAAGTAATAAAAAAGCAGCGAATTTCTTCGCTGCATTTTTTATATCATTAATTAAATTCTTTCCATGTATAAACCAGTTCTTGTATCAATTCTTAAAACATCTCCAATTTCTACGAATAATGGAACAGAGATTTCTAATCCATTTTCAAGTGTAGCTGGTTTTCCAGATGTTGTTGTTGTGTTTCCACTGAATCCTGGTTCTGTATATGTAACTTCTAATTCAACAAACATAGGTGGTTCAACGTTAAATACTTTTCCTTTAAAAGATAATACTGTAACGTTCATATTTTCTTTTATGTATTTTAAAGCGTCTCCTAATTGTTCTTCATTTAATGGAATTTGTTCATATGTTTCATTATCCATTAAATAATATAATCCTTCATCATTATAAAGGTATTGCATTTCTCTTTTTTCGATTTCTGCACCTTGTAATTTTTCAGATGGATTAAATGTTCTTTCAATTACAGCACCTGTAATTACGTTTTTCATTTTTACTCTAACAAACGCTGCTCCTTTTCCTGGTTTAACGTGTTGGAATTCAACAACTTTAAATACGTTTCCGTCTAATTCAAATGTTGTGTTGTTTCTTAAGTCACCTGCCATGTATACATCAGCCATTTTAATTACTCCCCTTTTCTCTTTTATATTAATTTAAACTACATATAATATTACCATATTTTAACTAGTTAATCAAGTATTTATGACAACTTTATTATAGTATAGTCTTTATCAGATGTAGTCAAATTTTGACAACCTGTTTTAGTTACTCTATAAGTATCTTCAATTCTAATACCATATTTTCCAGGAAGATATACTCCTGGTTCAACAGCTATTACAGAATTTTCTTTTAATGTACAATCAATTGTTGATCTTAATATAGGAGCTTCATGTATATTAAGTCCTACACCATGTCCAAAAGCATGCATTATTGCATAATTTTTTAATCTATATTCAGTTTCTCTGTCTTTAATAACTGTTTTTATATTAGCCCCATCCTTCAATGCAGCTTCTAGTCTTTTTTGCTCACCCAATACAAAATCATATACTGTTTTGTATTCTTCTTTCATTTCTTCAACAAACACTACTCTAGAAAAATCAGAACAATATCCATTTACTTTGCAGCCAATATCAAATTGAATAATATCACCTTTTTGCACAACTCTATCTGTTGGAACAGCATGTGGCATTGAAGTATTTTCTCCAAAAGCTACTATCAAATCAAACGCTTTAGTATCAGCACCATTTAAAATCATAAATTTTTCAATTTCAAACGCTACTTCTTTTTCTGTCATACCTTTTTTAATATTTCTTATAATATATTCATATGCTTTGTCTGTTATTTCACAAGCTTTTCTTATTGTTTCTATTTCATCTTCATCTTTTACAATTCTTTGGTTTTCTATTAGTCCTTCAGTTTCAACTAAATTAACTTGATATGTTTGCAAATATTTTTTATATTGTTCATAAGTTACATAGTTTTCTTCAAATCCTACATTTTCTGAAAGCATAAAAATCGCTTCATAATCATATTTATTTAGATTTTTAGTTTCATAAGCAACTATCTCATCATCTAATGTTAAATTTCTATTAACACTCTCTATATATCTTCCATCAGTTACAAATATATTTTCTTTTGGAGCTATAATCAAAATTCCCTCTTCAGAAAGCCCTGTTAAATATTTAACATTTATTGGATTTGAGACAATCATCCCATCAAGATTTAGCGACATAAGTTGATTTCTTAACCATTTAATTCTTACATTCATAAAATTCAACTCCTCAAAATTTAAAATAATTTCTTGTTATTTTAAAATTGCTTGACTCATCATTTTGCAGAAATCTAAAAAGATATTAAATACATATCCACTAGGTATAAACATACATACAATCGCTGATGTTGATAAAAATGGTCCAAATGGTACATACTCATCCTTTTTCTTTAATATCAGTCTTATTATAATTACAAAAACACATATTACTGCAGCAATAAAGAATGATAATACAGATACTTCAGCAATTCCGCTCATTCCGAAGAACAAGCCAATTGCCCCCATAAACTTAATATCACCTAATCCCATTGACTCTTTTCCTGATGCAATCCAACCTAAAAGAGTAATAGCAACAAATATAAGTACACCTATTACCATACCTAAAATAAAATCTTTAGCCATATTAACATTAGTTATACCATATATAAAACTTAAAATTAAACCAGTTTCAAAAATTGTTAAATTTAATCTATTTGGAATAATTCTGTGTTTAATGTCAATTGAAAATGTTAATAATAGCATTGGTATTAATATTAAAAATTTTAATAAATCTAAGTTTTTAGCTATATGAACTTTGTCAATTCCAAACTTAAATAATAGTGCTACATAAAGAGCTGCAGTTATAATCATAAAAATATAATTTCCTGGTAAACCATCTTTATTTGCTTTAAAAAATTCTTTAGAAAAAACACTCTTTTTTTCAGGAATTCTAATATTACACCACGCAGTAAACTTTCCAACAAATAAGCCTATAATTCCAATAACTACATAATATAAAATTTGTATATTGTTAAAATACATTATTTATCTACCTGCTTTTTTAAATAACTTTTAATTACTAATTCTTCTATTGGTCTTTTAAATCTAGTCATCCACAAATCTTTTTTGTCTAATGGTTTAACTAGAATTGAAAACATTTTTACACCATTTGCTCCAATAACATCTGTAAAAATTTGATCTCCTACAGCTGCAATATTTTCAAATGGAATATCTAATTGTTTTTGAGCCATTTTAAAACCTCTTTTTAAAGGTTTCATTGCAAATTTGATAAAAGGAATATCTAATAAATCTGCTACCATCTTTACTTTTGTTAATTTATTACTATTAGATAAAATGATACATTTTACGCCATTTTCTCTAATCTTATCATGCCATTGTTTTAATCCATCCACAATTTTTAAATTAAAATCTAAAAGTGTGTTATCAACATCTAAAATTAATGCCTTAATGTTATTTTCTTTTAAAAATTCTGGTGTTAATGTTGTTATATTTTCACAATAATGATTTGGATAAAGTTTCATAATTCCCCCTTATAATTTCATATATATATTACCAATATGTTACGTTTTTGTCAATTTTATTTACAAATTAAATGCTTATGATATAATTTATTAAAAGAATTATACCAAGGAGAAAAAAATGAAACTTTCAATTCAAAATGATGCAGAAGTTTTAAATAATAAAGCAAAAAATCGTAAAATAATTACCATGTATAGGATTTTATCTTACGATCTTATTTTCTATTACACAATTTCATATCTATTTTTAGTAAATGTAAAAGGATTAAGTACTGCACAAATAGTATTTGCTGATTCTTTCTATCCTTTATTTAAACTTATATTTCAACTACCATGTACAATTTTCATTCAAAAATTTGGAAAACGAAACAGCTTAATTGTTTCAAACATTGCGGTTGCAATATTCGTATTATTAACAATTGGACTTATCGATACATTTACAATGATAATATCTAATTTATTTTTAGCATTTGCTTTTGTTATTAAAGCAATGGCTGAATCTACACTTTTGTATGATTCTTTAGAAGACACATCAAATAAGCGAGAACAATTTACAAAATATGAAGGCAAATCAGCAGCCGGTTATTTCTTCTTAGATGCCATCACTTCTTTAGGAACTGGATTCTTATATGTTATTAATCCATATATTCCATTAATCATTTGTTTAATTGTAACTCTATTTACTATATTCTTATCAGCTATGCTTCACGAAATTCCAACTGATAACGAAGATGTTGCTAAACAATCTGCAAAAGAACAATTCATAAAACACTTTAAAGACTTAGGAATTGCCTTTAAATTTATATTAAAATCCAGAAGATTACGTGCATTAATACTTTATAACAGTTTGATGGCAAGTTTAATGTTCTTAACTAATACATTTCGTCGTAGCTTACTAGACGATGTTGGCGTATCATCAGAATACTTTGGAATAATATTTACAATTTTTGGAATTGTAGCAAGTATATCTGCTACCAAAAGTTATAGTATTCACAAAACTTATACTAATAAAACCTTAACATTAATTGGTTTATCTTACACATTATCAATAATAGTTTATGGTGCTGTAGTATTACTTAAATTACCACTATTCATAATGTATTATTTATTACTTTTAGCGTTTGCTGTAAACTACATTATGAAAGGTCCTTTCTATACATTAATAAAACAATACTTAAATAGTTTTTGCGATAGTAATATGAGATTAAAAATATATTCAGCAAATTTATTTATTGAATATATTTCATCAACAGTCTTATCATTAATATGTTCTTGGATAATGGGATATTATTCAAATGCAATGACCACTTTAATTCTTGGTTTAGTCTCTACTACTGCAATGATTATATTATTAATATATATGTCTAGCAGAGTTGGTTTAAAACCAGAAGAATATCCTAAAGAAGATATTTATTACGACGAAAAACAAGTTGAAAATTAATTACTTACAAAAAATGTGTTTACCAATAGTTAATACTTGTGGTCGACTCCATATCCATTTAGAAGTAGCTGTACTAGGATTAAAATAATAGATGCATCCATACGTTGGATCCCATCCATTTATCGCATCCTGTGCAGCTTTTTTAGATTGAGCATTTGGTGATAAATTAATTTGCCCATCTGATACACAAGTATAAGCTCCTGATTGATAAATAACTCCAGCTATTGTATTAGGAAATCTTGAATCAGAAACCCTATTTAATACCGTAGCAGCAACCGCAACCATTCCTTTATACGGTTCACCTCTAGCTTCACCATATACTAATCTAGTTAATAGATTTAAATCTGAATTATTAGTACTACCTCCTTTATTTCCACTAGAATTTATTCCTAAAGCTTTTAATGTTTTATCTCCAGCAATTCCATCGACGTCTAAGTTATTCTTCTTTTGAAAATTTTTAACAGCTTCATAAGTTTTTGAACCATATATTCCATCCACTTTCCCTGAATAATATCCCCATGATTTTAATTTAGTTTGAATTTGTTTAACTTCCTCTCCTCTTGAACCATATTTTGATAAACCATAACAAATTGGAATAAGCTTTAAAATCAATATCAAAAAAATAAATAATATTACAATCTTTTTTATTTTCATAAAATCCCCCTTTCTCCATTGTTTCTAGTATTATACATTTTTCCAAAAATATACCTTTTATTATTGTAACATTTTTGTAATATTGTAATACAAAAGTAATTATTAATTATACTAATTGCCTTGAAAAAAAGGTATTTTATTAATATAATACTCTTAATTAAAAGGTATAGGAGTGTCAAAAAATGGATTTTTCTAATTACATTAAAATCGAAGGCAATTTAACAAAAGGCCGTCCAGCCAAAATTACTTATTCAGGATACTTATTTGAAAAAGGTTCTGAATCAGTATCTATTGTTTATGGATTTGGTTCTCACTGGGAACATACAAATGAAGTAAAAATGGACAAAACTGAAAATGGATATCAAGCAGAAGTTAATATGTTAGATTATGCACTATTTAACTGTTGTTTCAAAAACTCAAATAACGAATGGGATAACAACTATGGTGGAAACTATGTGTTTGAAATTGAAGATGTAGTTGTAGAAAGTGCCTTTATTCTTAACGAAAATGTAATTAATGAAATCCTAGAAAACCTTTTTGAAATCAACATTTCTGAAATTGAAGCAAAAAATGTTGTTACTGCTCCTATAGTTGAAGCTACTGTTGAACCAATTATTGAAACTCCAGTTGTTGAAGAATTTGAAGTTTCTTATGAAAAAAATGAATCTGTTTCAATTGAAGATTCTTTAGTTACATCAACAGATGCTACTACATTAAACAATGATATCGAACAATTATTTAATGAAATATATGCTCCAGAAGTTGAAGAAAAAACTGAAACAGTAGTTGAAGAAACTACTGTAGTAGAAAATATTCAAAAAATCGAAGTTGAAGAAGTTAAAGAAGTTTCTGAAAAACAATCTTTACTTTCTGATATCTTAGCAGATAAGGCTACACCACAAGAAGCTGCCGAAGTTAAGGAAGAAGAAAAATCTTCATTCAATATGAATTCATTAATTGATGAAATACTTTCTCCTATCATTACATCAGCATCATTCGAAACTGAAGATTTAGGTGAAGAATATTCTTCACTTCAAACAGCCGAAGACGCTAAAGTAAATGATATGATTGATAATCTTATTACAGAAATTCAACAATCAGTTCAAGAAAAAACTGAAGTTAATTATATTGAAACTACAGAAGAAATAGAATCACCTGTTACAGTTGAAACTATTTCTGAAACTGAAGAAGAATATGAAACAGATTTTAGTGATGACGAAGTATCTTTAATTGAAACTTTAGCTCAAGAAGCAAGAGAAGAAATCGCTTCTAAAAAAGAAGCTGAATCAACAGCTTTAATCGAAGTTAAACAACCAGAAGATACATTTTTAGTAAGCGCAAGATCACTTGGAAAATTCTATATGTTTAAAAAGAGAGTAAAACTTGCGTTCTACAAATTATTTAACACATTACCAAAAATGCTATCAGCTGATTTCTTTGAAGAAAAAAATAAATAATAATTAATAAAAAAAAAACATCTGATTTTCATCAGATGTTTTTTTATTACTTTAGAATATTCCTTCGATATCTCCATTATCATCAATTCTAATTGATTCTGCTGCAGGAACTCTAGGTAATCCTGGCATAGTAAATATTTTACCTGTTTTGATAACAACAAACTCTGCTCCATTTTTAACTATTGCTTCCTTAATAGTAATCTTAAATGGTTTATCGCATAATAAATTTTTAGCATCATCAGAGAATGAGTATTGTGTTTTTGCAATACATACTGGATAATTTCCATAACCTAACTTTTCAATTTGTTCTATTTCTTCTATTGCATTATCAGTATATTCTACACCCTCTGCTCCATATACTTCTTTTGCAACTTTTAAAATTTTATCTTTGATAGATTCTTCATCTTTATATACAAAATTAATCTTTGATTCACCTTCTGCAAGTTTTACAACTTTTTCAGCTAAATCGATAGCACCTTCTCCACCTTTAGCCCAAACTTCAGTTAATGATAGTTCTACTCCTATTTTCTTTAACTCTTCTTCTAAGAATTTTAATTCTTTTTCTGTATCATTTTGATATCTATTAATAGCAACAATTGGCATTAAACCATATCTATCTTTAATATTTTCAACATGTCTCTTTAAGTTTTCAATACCAATTGCTAAAGCTTCTATATTTTCTTCTGAACAAACATCAGCTTTAACTCCACCATGATATTTTAAAGCTTTTAACGTAGCAACGCAAACAGCAACAGTTGGTTTTAAACCTGCTTTTCTGCATTTAACATTCACAAATTTTTCAGCTCCTAAATCAGCACCAAATCCAGCTTCAGTAATTACATAATCACCTAATTTTAATGCAAGTTTTGTTGCTATAACACTATTACATCCATGAGCAATATTAGCAAATGGTCCTCCATGAACAACTGCTAAATTGTGTTCTAACGTTTGAACAATATTAGGATTAATTGCATCTTTTAATAATACAGTTAATGCTCCTTCAGCTTTTAAGTCTTTTGCAAATATTGGTTTATCATCATTATTGTATCCAACAATAATATTTCCTAATCTTCTTTCTAAATCTTCTATATCTTTTGATAAACAGAATATTGCCATAATTTCTGAAGCAACAGAAATATCAAACCCATCTGGTCTTGGTACCATATTCTTTTCTTTTGATAGACCTATTTCAACTTCTCTTAAAGCTCTATCATTTAAATCAACACATCTTTTCCAAATTACTTTTTTAAATCCTAAAGCATTTCCATAATAGATATGGTTATCTATCATCGCTGATAGAAGATTATTCGCAGATGTTATTGCATGAATATCTCCTGTAAAATGCAAATTGATATCTTCCATTGGGGCAACTTGAGCATGTCCTCCACCTGTGGCTCCACCTTTTACTCCAAATACTGGTCCTAATGATGGTTCTCTTAAAGCAAGCACAGATTTTTTACCAATTCTATTTAATCCATCAGAAAGACCTATGGCAACTGTTGTTTTTCCTTCTCCAAGTGGTGTAGGATTAATTGCTGTTACTAAAACTAATTTTGCATCTTTCTCTTTTTGAACCTTTTGAATAAATTCATTTGATACTTTAGCTTTGTACTTTCCATACAACTCAATATCATCTTCTGTCATCCCATACTTTGCTGCTATTTTTGTTATGTGTTCTAATTTAACACTTCTTGCGATCTCAATATCTGACACAATAATCCCTCCTATTTAATTAATTAACTCTCTATTATATTCTTTTGTACTTATACAATATAACCAACTACAAATCCTATAAATGCTCCTACAAAAACTTGTATTGGTGTATGTCCTAAAGCTTCTATAAGTTTTTCTTGTACTTCTACAGTAGACATTCCTGGTGTATCTAAGATTTTATTTAATATACCTGCTTGTTTTCCTGCCGCTCTTCTTACGCCACATGCATCGTACATTACCACAAATGCAAATATTAATGATATAGCAAACACCCCTGAATCAAAACCATATGCTTTTCCAATACATGATGCTAAAGCACAAACAATTGCTGAATGAGAACTAGGCATTCCTCCAGCTCCAACTAATCTCTTAAAATTGATTTTCTTATTAATTATTAATTCTAAAAGAAATTTTGATACTTGCACTACACACCATAATATGATTGGTACCGTTAAACACTTATTATGTATAATTTGATTAAATATTTCCATAATCCCCTACTCTTCTGGAATAAAGTTTTCTTCCGTTATATTATCATTATTATTTATTAATATTGTAATTTTTCTCTCTGCTTCTTCTAATTTTGAATTACATTCTTTTGATATTTTCATACCTTCTTCAAATAGTTTCACAGATTCATCTAATGATAATTGTTCTTTTTCTAGTTTATTAGTAATTTCTTCTAACTTAACCATTAATTCTTCAAAATTTTCTTCTTTTTTTGCCATAACTAACCCCTTTTAATATTCTAAAGTAGCAAAATTATCTTTTATATTTACTCTAAAATAATTAAGCACTTCTGCTGAACTGTTTGAAACAACAGCAATTATATACTCTCCATCATCTGTCACATGGTCACAAACAAATGTAACAGAATCATCTTCTCCCCATTTATTTTTAACTATATTAATAGCATCTTCTTTTTCTGAAGTACTTCCAACATCAGAACTTGTTTCATATATTTGTGTTCCTGTATTTTGTGCTAATACTGTTGTTGTAACATTTTCATTTGTAGAACTTACAATTGAACTGTCTTCATCTTCTTCTACAACTTCATTTTTTACAGCAAGTTTATTATCTTTTTCTACAACTTTATCTGATTCATCAACAGACACCTCAACATCTACTTGATTTTCATCAGTTGTTATATTATTAGTAGAATAAATACATAAACCAATAATTGCTGCTAATATAATTATTCCTAATATAATTTTTACTCCATCTTTCATTTGTTTATTCATCTCCTTTACAAAATCTTATAAAACTTTTGCATGAACTTTTCCATCTTGGAAGTTCAAATCAAATTCTGTATCTTTTTTCATTTGTTCAGCTTTCGTCACTACTTTTCCATCTACTTCAGCAAGAGTATAACCTCTTGTTAAAGTTTTCAATGGACTTAACGCATCAAGTTTAGCAATTAATTTTGTAGCACCTATTCTTGAATCTTTTACTTTTTTTATACTACTATTTTCTAATACTTTTAACATTCTTTCAATTTCTAAATAATAATCATTAATTCTTTCCAAAGGTTCTTGATAAACTCTAGAACTCATACATTTTTCGTATCTTAATCTCATTACTTCTGTTTTTCTTTTTAAAGCCATTTTTAATCTTCTTTGACAAAGATTAATACTATATTCCAAATCTTCAACATCAGCAACTGCAAGTTCTGCTGCAGCTGATGGTGTCGGTGCTCTTAAATCAGCAACAAAGTCCGCAATTGTAAAATCAGTCTCATGACCAACCGCTGAAATAACTGGTAGCTCTGATTCATAAATAGCTCTTGCAACAACTTCTTCATTAAAAGGCCATAAATCTTCTAATGAACCTCCCCCTCTAGCAACAATAATAACATCTGCTAGCTTTTTATCATTCATAAGTTTTATTGCTTTAGCTATTTTAATTCCTGCTCCTTCACCTTGTACTGGAACTGGTAATAATCTAATATAAACATTTGGATTTCTTCTTGTTGAAACATTAATAATATCTCTTATAACAGCTCCTGTATTAGATGTTAATACACCAATAATCTTTGGCATAAATGGTATTAGTTTCTTATGAGCTTCGTCAAATAAACCTTCATCTGATAGTTTTTTCTTAAGTTCTTCAAAAGCTGTATATAAATTTCCCATACCATCTTCTTGCATTGCTTTACAATAGATTTGATAAACTCCATCTCTTTCATATACACCTACAGAACCTAATACCAAAACTTTCATTCCATCTTTTGGAACAAAATTTAAAGTAGCTGTTGATGTTTTAAACATAACGCACTTTATTAAAGAGTTTTCATCTTTCAAAGTAAAATACATATGACCTGTATAATGATGTTTGAAATTTGAAATCTCCCCTTTAACAAAAACACTGTTTAAATATTCATCCTCAGCTACTCTTTGTTTTACATACATATTCAATTCCGTTACTGAAATTGGATTAATTTTCATTAGCTATCTCCATTAAGTTTTTTCTCTTTTACTACACTTGCTAAAATTCCATTTATAAATACTGGTGCTGATTCATCAGCATATTTTTTTGCAAGTTCAACAACTTCATTAATTGCTACTTTATAAGGTAAATTTTGATATACCATTTCATAAATTGCAAGTTTTATTAAGCTTAAATTAATTTTTGATATTCTATTTAAGCTCCAATTATCTTTTAAATTAGAAGTTATAAGCCTATTGATTTCGTCTTCATTTTCTTTAATACCTTTTTTGATATCTTTTAAATATTCAACTACTTTCTCATCCATTATATCATTATTTTCTATAAATATTTCTAATTGTTCTTCTTCGCTTTCTTTTTGAACTTCTATTTCATATACTAGTTTGAAAGCAAGTTCTCTCATTGCAGATCTTTGCATTATTTCCTCCTAAACCTTGTCTATAAAATCTTTTATTTTTTCTTTTACTGCTGTTTTATTTTTTTGAATATAGTTTCCTAAAAATACACCAGCTATTACTACAACTATAGTAACTAATAATTTATATAATCCTGTAAAGCATAATAATAAAGCTACTAAACCTCCTATTATTGCTCCACCATAATTAGCACAAATATCTGCTAAATCAATTTTTTTGTTTTCGTTATTTTCGTCCATATTATACCTCCTCTGATCCATTATTTTCAACTTCTTCAGTAGCAGGTGTTTCTTCTACTGCTGTTTCATTTGTAGATTCAGGTGATGGTAAACCTTTAACTCTTTTTGAAGTAATATTTTTAATTCTAATATTTACTTCTTTAACATCTAAATCAGCTGTTCTTTTCATAGCTTCTTTAATTCTTCTTTGTAATTCATTAGAGATGTCTTTGATCATTACATCTTTACTAACTACTGCTGTTACATAAACAATTAAATTTCTATCCTTATCTAATATAGTTCTGCTCGCTACAGTATCAGCTCCAGGAATTTCTTTTGTTACACTAGAAATTAAGTTTTCTAAACTTTCTTTTGATATAACTAATTTACCACTTGTATTTTCTAAGATAATTCCATTTTTACCATTATCTTGTGGTTTGCTTGTAAAAAATAATCCTTTTAGTGCTAATAGCATTAATACTGCTAATACACCAATAACTATTTTAATTACGTCTTCTCCAACATCTGTTAATACTACTAATTCATTTACGATAGCTTCTAAAGGCATAACTCCAGTTAAAACTAAAATTATTCCAATGCCTAATACGAAAATAATTAGTGAAAAGATTTTTAATGCTAGTTTGTCTAGAAATTTCATTGTTTGTTCCTCCTATTATTACAATCAATTATTATTTATTTTCACCTTCTGGTAATGCTTCTGGTTCTTCTTTTGTTGTTGATGTATGAACACCTTGAACATGAACATTAACTTCTAATACTTTTAATCCAGTCATACTTTCAACTGATTTTTTTACTCTTGTTTGAATTTCAAATGCAACTTCTGGTATTCTTGCACCATATTCAACAATTATATTTACATCAATTCTTGCATTTTTATCAGTTACTTCTACTTTAATACCTTTTGCTAAATTTTTTCTACCACTAAGAGCTTCTGTTATTCCTGCAAATCCTCCTGCCATTCCATATACTCCTGGAACTTCAGACACAGCAATTCCTGCATATGTTGCAACTGCATCATTAGCAATTTTTATTGTATCATTTCCTTCTACAGAAATTTCCTCTACGTTTTCTAATTGTTCGTTATTCTCTTCCATAACAAACCTCCTTAAGTATAAAATATTTCCCTAAATAAGTATATCAATATACCATTCTTTTTACAAGTATTTTTGACAACTTATGTACGTCTATAGCTATTCAAAAATCTCACCATTTTGAATTTTATTACCACGTAAAAAATCACTTATATTCATTCTTTTGGCATTCTCACCTTGAATTTCAAGAACGGATATTACTTCATCTTTTGCCGCAACAAAAAGACCTATTTTTTCATGTGCAAATAAAACAGTTCCTGGTTTACCTTCTTTAAGATATTCATTGATTCCAACTTTATCTTTTAGTTCATCTTTTGATAAAGTTTGAACTCTCCAGAATTTTATTTTTTTACCATTTAAAAATGAATATGTTCCCATTATTGGATTTAATCCTCTAACAAGATTTTTAATTTCTTGTGCGTTTTTTTCATTCCATTCAATTTTTGCCATTTCTTTAGAAAGCATTGGTGCTAATGTATATTCTTCTGGTTGTGGAACAGATTTTACAGTACCATTATTTATTTTATCTACGCTCTCTTTTAATAATTTTGCTCCAATTGAGCTCAATCTATTCCATAATTCTCCTGTTGTTTCATCAGGATCGATTGTAACTTCTTCTTGTACAATTATATCTCCAGAATCCATACCTTCATCTAAATACATAATTGTAACACCTGTTGTTTCATCTCCATTTAAAATTGCCCATTGAATTGGAGCTGCTCCTCTATATTTTGGTAGCATTGATGGATGAACATTTATACAACCATATTTAGGAATCTTTAAAAATGATTTTGGAAGTATTACTCCATAAGAAACTACACAAACTAAATCTGGATTTAGCATTTTAATTTCATCTTTAAATTCCGTATTATTAGTTATTTTCTCAGGTTGAAATACTTTTAACCCCTTTTCCAATGCATATTCTTTAACTGGACATGGTATTAATTTCATTCCTCTTCCCGATGGTCTATCTGGAGGAGTAACAACTCCACATATTTCATATCCCGCATTATATAATTTATCTAAAGACTCTCTAGCTATATCCGGAGTCCCCATAAAAAGAATTCTCATACAAATCCTCCTATTATTTTTTTCCTTCGTTATTAGGTGTAACTGTTTCTAAAGTTCCTGGTTTTACTTTCTCAACAAATACTACTCCATTTAAATGATCTATTTCATGACATAATGCTTGAGCTAATAAATCTTGAGCTTTTAATGTCACTTTACATCCATCTAAATCTAAAGCTTCAACAACAACTTCTTTTGGTCTAACTACTTTACCAAATTTATTTGGAAAACTTAAGCAACCTTCATCTACTTCTTGTTCACCTTTTTGACTTACTAAAACAGGATTTATTAAAACAAATTGTGTTCCTTCTTCATATAAATCAATTACAATTATTCTTTTTAACACACCAACTTGTGGCCCTGCTAATCCAACTCCATCCCATTTGTGCATTGTATCAATCATATCTTGAGCAAGTTCTTTTATTTTATCATCTATTACTTCAATCTCTCTTGAACGTTTGCTTAATATTTCATCATTTTCATATCTTAAATTTCTTATTGCCATTTTTTCCTCCATTTTTAGCTCATCGTATTTGGATTAATATCTACGATTATTCTTGTTTCCTTACATTTTTTTATTTTCTCATCTTCTATAGCATAATTTATCATATTTAATACATTTGAAGTTACTTTACATTTAATAATAATTCTCCATCTATATTTATTCTTGATTTTATCTATTGGTGATGGTACAGGTTTAAAAACAAAAATATCATCATTAATTACAGATTTTAATTTTGAATAAACTAAATTTGATATTTTTTGAATTTCACTTATATCTTTCCCTGAAAAGCTAATCATTATTATATCGCAAAATGGTGGATATTTCAACATTTTCCTTAAAGAAACCTCTTGATTATAGAACAAATTATAATCTTGTTTTTGACTATCTATAATTGCATAATGATCAGGATTATAAGTTTGAATAATTACATTCCCGTATTCCTCTCTTCCTGCTCTACCAGCAACTTGTACTAAAGTCTGAAATGTTCTTTCTACAGCTCTATAATCTTCTAAATTAAGACTACTATCAGCCGATACAACTCCAACTAAAGTTACATTTGGAAAATGATGCCCTTTTACTACCATTTGTGTTCCAATTAATATATCAATATTCTCATCTTTAAATTTATTTAATATTTCTTCGTGAGAGTTCTTCTTACTAACAGTATCTATATCCATTCTTATAGTTGACGCATCTGGAAATAATTTATGAACTTCATCTTCCAACTTTTGAGTTCCAGTTCCAAAATATTTAACTTTAGAACTATTACATTCTGGACAAACTTTAATTGTTGATTGTTCAAAACCACAATAATGACATTTAAGTTTATTTTCACTCATATGATAAGTTAAACTAATATTACAATTTTTACATTTTGCAACATATCCACAATCTCTACACATAATAAATGTTGAGTAACCTCTTCTATTTAAAAATAGAATCGTTTGTTTTTTATTCTCTAAATTTTTCTTTATTTCTTCTTGCAATTTAAAGCTAAGCATTGATCTATTACCAAGTGCAAGCTCATTTCTCAAATCAACAATTTCAACGTTTGGAAGACTAGCATTATTTGCTCTCTTAGTTAATGTATATAAAGCATATTCATTTTCTTTTGCTAAGTACATTGTAGATATTTCTGGTGTAGCACTGCCTAATACCAAAGGACAATTTGCTTTCTCTGCCATATATTTAGCTAAATCTTTTGCATTATATCTTGGAGCCATATCTGATTTATACGACATATCATGTTCTTCATCTATAATTATTATTCCAAGATTTCTTACTGGAGCAAAAATTGCTGATCTAGCACCAATTACAATTCTTTTTTCTCCCTTAGTAATTTTTTGCCATTCATCATATCTTTCGCCTATTGAAAGTTTACTATGAAGTACTGCTACCGAGTTATCTCCAAATCTTGCTAAGAATCTATCTACCATTTGAGGAGTAAGAGATATTTCTGGTACTAATATTATTGCATCTTTTCCTTTTTCTAATACTTTTTGAATTAATTGAAGATAGATTTCAGTCTTACCAGAACCTGTTATACCGTGAATTAAACTTTTACAAAACTCATCATTTTCTATACAAAAATTAATTCCATTAAAACATTTTTCTTGTTCTTGTGTTAATTGTTTAGGTTCATCTCTTTCAACTTTTTTATTAATAAATGGATTTCTCTCTATTTGTTTTTCAACAATTTCTATATAACCATTTTTTTCTAATGTTTTTAAAACCGCTCTTGTAACATCGGCCAAAAGCTCTAAATCAGCAATATATATACCATCATTTTCTTCTAAAAACCTTAATGCCCTAATTTGTTTATCACTTTTAATTTTTTGTTCTTCAATTCTAAATTCTATTTCATCTTTATCTAATTTTAAATAAACAAAATTTCCAGTTTTTTCTTTTGTTCTATTCTCTAAAATTTTAGCACCAGTTCCAGGTGGAAGCATAAGTTTAATACAATCCGATATATTACAAAAATACTTTCTAGCCATTAACTTAGCTAAAGTAATATTATTTTCAGTTAATACTTGTTCTTTTTCAATTTTTGCTATTTCTTTAAATTTTATATTATCTTTATTTGCAAATTCTGATTCTTCTTTTAAATTAATAACAAATCCATCTTCTAATTTTTTACTATTACCAAAAGGCACAAAAACTCTAGCTCCAACTTTAATATCATTTTCTAACTCTTTTGGAACTAAATAATCAAATATTCTATTAAGTGCTTTCGCATTATTATTAATTATTACTTCTGCGTACATTTTCTGCCTTTTCTATATCTTTATTTTTCTTTGCTAATTATATCATGATTATCTTTGTTTGTGTAACTTTTTTTACACAAAAAAGCAGTATAATTTTTCATAAATTACACTGCTTTTAAACTTTATTTACCTTCTTGTTCTGCTTTTAATTCTTGTCTAATAATTTCTTCAATAACACCAACAGTTTTTTCTAGATTATCATTTTTTAGAACATAATCATAAAGTGAAATTTTAGATTCTTCATAGTCAAATCTATTTAATCTTAAAATAATTTCACCTTCTGATGGTTTATCAATTCTGTTTTCTAATCTATGTCTTAATTCTTCTTTTGGAACTCTTAAAAATATTGTTACAATTTTAATATCTTTTAATGTTTCTTTTAATTTTTCTGTTCCATTAACATCGATATCTTTAATAATAATACCTGATTTAGATTCTTCATTTAATATCTTCTTTGAAGTTCCATAGTAATTATTATGATGAATATCATATTCGTAAATTTCATCATTTTTTATTTTTTCTTCAAACTCTTCTTTTGTTAAGAAGATGTATGTTTGGCCTGGAACGTCACCCTCTCTTGGTGGTCTTGATGTAAAAGATGGGATTGATTTTACATTATCCATTCTTTTAATAATTTCTTTTTTTATTGTATCTTTTCCAGCTCCTGCTACACCTGATAATATAACTAACATAAATTTTACCCCTACTAATTTAAATTATTCTTCATCTAATCTTGATACTTTTCCTTCTGCTATCTCATCAGCTGCTAGTGTAACTACTGATCTATCTTTTTCTTCTGTTTTAACAGGATCTCCATTTGCAATTTGTCTAGCTCTTTTAGCTGTCATAATTACAAGTGAATATCTATTTCCCCCTACTTTTTCTAATAACTCTGTTACAGTTGGTTTTACTATCATTTTAAAACTCCTCCTAATAAAATATAAATTATTCATCATCGTCATCAAGACCTGTATCAACTCTTCCTGCGATTGTTTCTGGTTGAACAGCTGATAATATAATATGTCCTGAATCCATTATTATAACTGATCTTGTTCTTCTTCCGTATGTAGCATCAATAGCCATTTTTGAATCTTTAGCTTCTTGTACAATTCTTTTAATTGGAGCTGATTCTGGGCTAACAATAGAAATAATTCTTTCCGCAGAAACAATATTTCCAAAACCAATATTAATAAGTTGCATAATATCTACCTCTTAATTATAAATTTAGATTTTATAGGAAATCTATTAACCTAATATATTAAAATTTCTTAAATGAAATTAATATGAATGACTACTCAATATTTTGAATTTGTTCTCTTATATTTTCAACTTCTGTTTTAATTTCAATTACTCTATTTGTAATATCTAAACAGTTTGCTTTAGACCCAATTGTATTTACTTCTCTATTAATTTCTTGAATTAAGAAATCAATCTTTTTACCAATTGGCGAACTTTCTTTAATAAGCGTTAAGAATTGAGAAATATGACTTGCAAGTCTTGTTAACTCTTCTTCAATAGATGATTTATCAGAGAATATAACAATTTCTTGCATTAATCTTGCTTCATCAACAACTGTATCTTTCATTAATTCTTTAACTCTTGTTTCTAATTTTTGAATATATTCTTCAACAAGTGTAGATGAATATTTTGTAATTTCCTCTACTTTTGTTTCAATAACATGAATTCTAGATTCTATATCTTCAATTAATTTTGCTCCTTCTACTTCTCTCATTTTTACGAAGTTTTCTAAAGCATTATCTAAAGCTACCATTAATTCGTTAGCGATTAATTCTTCATCTTCATCATCTTCTAATTTTAATATCTCTGGAAATTTTGTTATATCAATAACGTTAACATCAAATTTTAAATCAGCTTCATCAGCTAATAGTTTTAATTCTTTAATATATTCTTTTGCAAGCTCTCTATTAATTCTAATTGCAGTTCCTTGACTTGAATAATTTTCAAATGTAACAAATACATCTACTTTTCCTCTTGATATTACATTTGATACTCTTTTTCTTATTTTATCTTCAACTGTATTTAAGAATCTTGGTAATCTAACACTGATATCACTATATTTATGATTTACTGATTTAATATCAACAGTATATGTTCTACCTTCGTTCTCATATTCTCCACGGCCAAAGCCAGTCATACTCTTAATCAAAACTTTTTTCTCCTTTTAATTTATTTTTTCTTTTTATTGTTTTTATTTTTATTATTTTTACCTTTATTCTTTTGAACTAGTGCTTGTTTTTCAAGTTCCATTTGCTTTTTCTTTCTTCTTAGTTTTTGTTCACTAATAATAACTTTCCTTATTTCCTCTTCTTCTTGCATTTTCGCTCTATATGATTTAGAACTTTCTTCTTCTAAATAACTTTTCTTTTCAGTATCTTTTACTAATTCTTTAATATCACTTAAATTATTTTGATAATGAAATTTATCTTTCTTATAAATAAACAATGACTTAAACAAATAATATAAAAGAACTGGAATTGGTAAAATCATTATAGATAATCTTAATGCTTTTGTTGTGTGTAAGAATATATATGGAATGTATAAAGAAAGAATTCCACAAGCTAACAATTCAACGCCAATAACAGCAAACTTAATACTATCTTTTCTATATCCCACTTCAAACATAACCACTGTTGCTACAATAATTATTAAAGCATAATACTTCATAAAAACTTCAAATTGCGCAGCTTCAAAATTATAGTAGAATAAGTTAACAGTCAAAAAATATAATACTATTATAATTGCAACTATCAATGTATGAAAAATCTTTACTACTATTTCATCTTTTACATTCTTTGGTAGTTTTCTTTTTTCTTCTATCTCGAGTTGCATTAGTCTTGCTTTTTCCAATACTAATTTCCTCCATTTTCTAATTCATACATAACTATAGAAGAAACTTGAAGTGCTACTGTTTCTGTTCTTAAAATTCTTTTTCCAAGACTTACTACCTTTGCTCCAGCTTCTTTTAATTTTATAGCTTCGCCTTCATCAATACCACCTTCTGGACCAATAACAATAGCAATTTTATAGTTTTCTTTTGTTCCCTTTATTTTTAATAATTCTGATTTTATATAATTATTTTCTTCTAATTCATATGCTAGCATAACTAAATCAAAATCTTTTATACTACAACATATATCATTAATTGTTGCTATATTTGCTACTTCTGGTACTATATCTCTACCAGATTGTTTTGATGCAACTTCTGTAATCTTTTGCCATCTATCAATCTTTTTTAAAGCATCCTTACCATCTAGTTTAACAATACATCTTTTTAATGCAACTGGGATAAATCTTGTTACACCAAGTTCTGTACCTTTTTGAAGAATTAGTTCCATCTTATCAGCCTTTGGAAGTCCTTGATATATATGAAGTTCTACATTTCCTTCTGCTTCACCTTCAACTTCTTCAACGATAGTACATCTAACTTCTTGATTTGTAACTTCATCAATTGTACTTACATAATTTTTGCTTAAGTCTTTATCACAAATCTTAATTTTTTCTCCGATAGCTAATCTTAAAACATTTTTTATATGATTAACATCTTCACCGACTATTATTATTTGATTATCATTTATTTGATTTGAATTTACAAAAAACTTTCTCAATGTAACTTTTCTCCTAATTAATGATTATAAATTATATCATAGATTATATAAGAAATAAAGAGATTTCTAAAGAAATTTAAAGAAAAATGAAGTTTGTAAAATTTTTTTATATATTTTTTTATTTTTTTTAATATATACTATTGCATTTATAATATCGTTAATATATAATTCATTTATCGAATTTAAATATTCCTCTTTAGCTCAGTTGGTAGAGCGCTCGGCTGTTAACCGATAGGTCGTTGGTTCGAGTCCAACAAGAGGAGCCAAAAAACAAGGTAGTTTTCCACAAACAACCTTGTTTTTTATTTATATTTTCCACAATTTATCAATATAACCTTAAAAACATTCATTTTAGTAGTGTTACATAAGTTTCGATTCATCAAGCCATTCTTTAATTATATCTTTAGTTACTATAATATTTGACTCTCCTATACCAAGTTCTACCGTTGGTTTATTCTTTGCATGATAATCACTTCCACCAGAAAAATATTTATTATATTTTTTGCATAAATCAAACGCAATTTTTGTCTCTTCTTTCGAAAATAATGTATACACACATTCTAAACCATCAATTTCCGTAGTTTTTAATATTTCATCAAGAACCTCTATCTTATTTTCATATGGATAAACAAAACCATGGGCTAAAAACGCTAAGCCACCAGCTTCATGAATTCTTTTTATTGTTTCGTTTAAATCAATTGACGCAACTGTTTCATCATAATAAAAGGGACTATTTATATTACTTTGATGAACTCTATAAAACGTTGTAGGAATAAAATCTCCAATTTCTTTTATAATTTCTTTATTTTCTTCATATTTCAATAATTCATTTGCTAAAGAAAACGATGCCCATTGTTTTTTAGGATTATTCTTATCTACATATAATTCTTCTTTATCATATTTTAGTCCTAATTCATCACAAATTACTTTATATTTTTCCAATACATCTATTTGCATTTTATCTATATCAGCTTTATGAATATTTAGTTTCTTATAATCAATTCCATATGCCAGTACTTCTATCGGTACCTTCTTATAATGAGTTTTCATTTCACATCCAGGAAGAATCTTTCCTGAAAATAATTTTCTTAAATTAGGATTATTTTCTAATTCATAATAAGCATCCACAGAGTCGTGATCAGTAATTGAAATAATTTCTAATTTCTTTTTTTCTGCATTTAACAATAATTCTTCAACACTATCTGTTCCATCAGAATGATTTGTATGTGTATGCAAATCTATCATATCTTTACCTCTCTACTTAAAAAGCAGAATAATCTCTTATCCTGCTTTTAATTCAAATTTATTTTTTATTATCAGCTTCTATAAGAGAATCTATTAATCCACAACATTCTCTTCCTTCACCACAATATCTATCTGTCATACATGTAGGACCTAATCCTTCACCAATTAATGGTGCAACTTCTTTAACTTGTTTAGCCATCTCTTTAGCAATAAATCTAATTTGCCATTGAGCTTTATTACAACAACGTAATCTACATACCCATTGAGTATTTCTTGCATTCATTGTTGTTATTACATTAACCATTTGAGCACCAATATAGAAGTAAATTAAATCTTGTTCCATAACTCCTGCTGCTTTAAATTCTTCATATACTTCAATATTTTTCTTAACAGCCGCTTGATATATATCATTAAATGATGCTTTAATTTTTTCTGGTGTTACATAATTATTTAAATCCCACATTGGAGTAAATTCTGGAACTAATAGAGCATGCATTCTATGTCTTGTTAAGTGTGTTAATATTGATAAAGAAATTGGAATTTGGAAACTGAAAGATACTTGTTCTAATTCTCTTCCTTCTTCTTTATGAAGAATATTTTGCATTAACTTTGTTTTTGCATCTTTATCTTTTTTAACCATATCACTTAATATTTTTTTAGCTTGTTCATTAGAGCATTGATAATGATACATAATTGAACTTTCTAAAACAACATCATCAGCATTTGGTGTATAACTAATTAATTTTGCTTTATCGGCAATTTTTATTTCTGGTCTTTCAGCCATTGATTCTAAATATTCAAATTGACTTCCGTCATTTAATTCTACATCTTTAATTGTAGAAACTAAATATGGAACACTCTCTTTACAAATTGCATATAATTTTTTTCCTAATTCTTTAAGTTTTGCAATTTTACTTAATGGTCCAAATCTAAACGCAACAATCATTTTTTCAAGTTCTCTTGCATTTAATCCCATTATAATATTGCTATGGAAACAATATGGAAGTATAAATCTTGCATCTTCAACATTTACTCCACCATCAACAATATCTCCATATGTATTAAATAACATTTTGCTATGTTTAACAAATTTTTCTTTTAATTCTTCATTATTTTCATGGATTTCTCCATCTTTATTTCTAAATTCTGGTACATAGAATCCTGCTGTTCTAAAATCTACTTCTCTTCTAGATTTAATTGTAAATGAAGTTAATCTATATCCAATTATTGTTTGTTCAACTATTGGTGTAACATCATTTAAAGCAAATACTAAATAATCATGTTCTATAATTGATTTATGTCCCATTTTTATTATTCTTTTAACTAATTTTAAATTACTTTCGTAATCATCACAACTATCAATAACCTCAAATACATTTCCTGGAAATCTTGAAAGTTTTCCTGCAGCTGCAACCTTTTTAATTCTTCCTTCTAATTCGCTCTCAGAGCATCCACCGATTAATTCAATTTTCATCTCATTTGTCCTTTCATTTTAGAATCTACATTTTTTATATCACACTTTTATACATTCTTCAATTTAATTATAATATTTTTGACAAATTTTTTACTTTTTTTATTTTTACCCTTGCAAAAACAAAGTAATCGTATTATTATAATTCTAGAAAATTTTAGAAAGGATGATATGCATGAGAAAGACACGGAACTTGTTTGCAGTAACTGGCTTGCCAGAGCATGTAAACGTTGTTCTCGAAGCGCTTCAGTTCAAGGGTATGGTTACCATTCCTCTTGGCGACGTCGTAACTGACGAAGCAATCACTAAAGCATTTCGGTTCAACCGTAGCATCATGTTTTCTGCAACAGACTACTCGGGTATTTTGCCCACAGACGCATACACGATTAACATCGTGTCCGACCACGCTCAAGGTTCACCCTATAAGTATACAATTTGTGTAACCGACCACGATGATATCATCAAGCAGTTTGAAAAAATTGCCAAAGATACCAATTCTGACGTTGGCGACCACAAATCCAATACTTCCAAAGGAGGAACTGAGGG
This sequence comes from Clostridia bacterium, assembly GCA_017517685.1. Lineage (GTDB taxonomy): Bacteria > Bacillota > Clostridia > TANB77 > CAG-508 > Scatovivens. The sequence goes on along the minus strand of JAFWYK010000010.1, from coordinate 295,565 downwards.
CCCATCCGTGCGTGACTGCGCTTACTGCAAGTACCTTCAGGGTGACACAGAAAGCGTAGAAAGTAATGAGAGAACCCTTTACCGCAGTAAAAACTTTTTCGTTATTCCTACGGTAGGCCAGTTCATCAAAGGTTATTTGCTCATTATCCCGTTCAAACATGTAATGTCTAACGGCGAACTCGATCACGAGGTTTTGTCTGAATTCAATGATGTCTTAGCTGATGTTATCGAAATCTTGACTCTCGCGTATCCTGAAGCTGAAAGCTTCCTTGTTTGGGAAAATGGCAGTGGCTCTTCTGGTGCTGGCAAAGCAAAAGACTCCCTCGTTCATTCCCACGTACACGTTGCACCGTCTTCTTTGACTTCTGAAGCCATCGAAGATATCTCTGGTTTTACGTTCGACGAGATTTCGCTTTATGACCTCAAAGACTACAAAGCGAGTTCCTATCTCTTAGTTCGTACTCCTGACCCCGAAAGGTGGAAGATTCTCCAGACCGACAAAATTTATATTCCGAGACAGTATGTGCGTCAGCTCATCGCCGAGGAAGTAAATATCACTGACGAGTCCTGGAACTGGCGAACTCATCCCTATTACGAAAAGATGCATCAAACTCTTGAAGATGTTATTGGTGCTCTTAGAGAAAATTGGGACAAGCTCTCCGACAGAATCAAGGAGAACACCAAGTTTTTGTTTTGAGAACGCATATGAACCTAAAAAACACTAATGTAAGCTTGCAACTGCGGGCTACACATTAGTGTTTTTTGTTTTGTAAAAAAAACGCTACACAAAATTTGTGCAGCGCTTCTATATTTATTTTGTTTCACTTTGTTTTGCAAATTTCTTTAACTTCTCTTGAGCTAAATAATTAATTGTTCCAAGTGGGAATTTACCATTCTTATCTTTTTGACCAGCTGGTACTCCAGTTAATATTTCAATACCTTCATCGATTGTAGATACTGAATATACATGGAATTTTCCTTTTTTAACAGCATCAATTATTTCATCACTTAAATGTAAGTTTCTAACATTTTGTTTAGGAATAATTACACCTTGTTCTCCATTAAATCCTCTTAATTTACAAATTTGATAGAATCCTTCAATTTTTTCATTTACACCACCTATTGGTTGTATAAATCCTTTTTGGTTTACTGATCCTGTAACTGCAATAGATTGATTTATTGGAATTCCTGATAAACTAGATAAAAGTGCATATGCTTCTGTACTTGAAGCACTATCTCCATCTACTCCACCATATAATTGTTCAAAACATAGATTAGCTGTTAATGAAAGTGGAATATCTTGAGCAAATTGTTCCCCTAAATATCCAGTTAAAATAAGCACACCTTTTGAATGTGATGAACCAGACATTTCAATTTCTCTTTCAATATTTACGATTCCTTCTTTACCCATATAAGTACTTGCTGTTATTCTAGCAGGTTTTCCAAATGAGTAATCACCAATTTTAATTACTGTTAAACCATTAATTTGTCCAGTAACAAACCCTTCTGTATCGATTAAAAGAGCTTCTTCTTTAATCATTTGTAAATATCTAGTATCATATTTTTTAATTCTTTCGATACGTTCATCAAGAGCTTTTTGAATATAATCTCTTGTAATTATTTTTTGTTTATCTTTTTTCGCCCAAACTGAAGCTTCGCCTAATATTTCACCAATTTCACTAAATTGTGTTGATAATTTTTCTTTATCCCCAGCTATTTTTGATGTTATTTCAACTATTCTAGCCATAGCGTCTTTATCTAAATCTAGTAGACATTCTTGTGCACAGAAACTTCTAACGAAGTTACTTAATCTTTCAATATTCTCTTCTGTTTTTGGTGCATCTTCTTCAAATTCTACTTTTATTTTAAATAATTTTCTAAAATCATCATCCATTGATAAAAGTGTATGATATATATTTGAATTACCAATTAATATTACTTTTAAATCAAGTGGAATAGGTTCTGGTTTTAATGCTAATAAAAGCATTCCTGCTCTTTGTTCTGTAGCATTCTCTATAGATAATTCTTTAATTTTTAATGCTTTTTTAAGAGCTTCATAACAAAGCGGATTTGATAATATATCTTTTGCTTGGAATATTACATAACCACCATTTGCTTGATGCAATAAACCAGGTTTAATCATCATATAATCAGTTTTTAAAGATCCATATTGATTTTCGTATTCTAGTCCACCAAAAATGTTATAGTATGAATAATTAGTATCCATTATAACTGGTGCACCTTCTAATTTACTATTATCAATAAACAAGTTAACTCTATAGTTAAGCCATGGTTCTTTTAGTTCTGGTTTTTGTAATTGTTGTACTGGCACTGGAGTAGTAGATTTTGGATCTGGATCCGGTGCTAAGAAGCAACTTATATTTTTTAATATATCTTTTTTTACATTATCAAGATATGTTCCAACTTTTTTATTTCTTTTATAATTAGCTTTAATTGAATTTACATGAACGTTAATTGTCATTAATGCAATATTTGATTGCCATTCATCAATTCTTTTTTCAGCTTCTCTTTCAATTAATTTAATTTCACCTAATGCTTGGAAAATTTGCTCTTGAACTAATGCAGATCTTTCTTCAAACTCTTTTTTTATTGATTCATCAAGTTCATCGAACTCATCTTCTGCTAATGTTTTACCATCTAATACTGGCATCATATAAACACCATTTTCTGTTGATTTAACTTGAAATCCTTGAATCAAAGTTTTTTGATTTAATTTTGATAAAAGAGTTTCTCTTTTTTCTTCAAATTCTGCTTTTATTAATTGTTTTTCTTTTTCAAAATCGTCGTTATTAAATGTCTTTTTGATATCTCTTCTAACATCTTTAACGAAATTTTCCATTGTAGTTGCAAAAACTTTTCCTTGTCCTGCAGGGAAAGAGATTGCTACTGGTTCATTTGGATTTTCGAAATTGTAAATATATACCCAATCATTTGGAACTTTTTCTTTTTCAGCTTTTTTATCCAAAAACTTTTTAGTATACATTGTTTTTCCTACACCAGAAGGACCTTCAAGATACATATTATACCCTTTAATATCTATCTCTGTACCAAATTGTAAAGCCTTAATTCCTCTTTCTTGACCATATATTAAATCACTTGTATCAACAAGTTCTTTTGTAGTCTCAAATTTAAACAAATTAGGGTTACAAACGTCTTTTAAATCCTTTGGTAATAGTTCGTTTCTTCTTCTCATTAGTATCCTTCCTCCGCATCTTTTGTTATATAGTAAATTGTATACTAAACAAAAAAATAATGCAATTATTATTTACAAAAAATTACATTAATTTACACAATTTTTAAACTAATTTTTTTGTCATAATAATTGCATCATTTAAACGATTATAATATTTTTTTCTTCTACCTACAATTTCAAATCCAAAGCTTGAATATAAGCTTATTGCAGGTTCATTAATTTCATTTACTTCTAAACTAATTTCATCTTTATTTTCTTGTTTTGTAATCTCTATTAGTTTGGCTAAAAGTAATTTTCCTATACCTTTTTTTCTCATAGTTTTTTTAGTAACTATATTAGTTATTTCAGCATCATCAGGTAATATTATTACTCCAGCAAATCCTACAATTTCTCCACCATCTTTTGCAACAATATATCTTGATAACTCATTTTCAAGTTCACTTTTTAATATACTTGGTTTCCAAAACTCATCAAATTCTTCAGTCAAACAATCTTTGATTAATTCATAATCTGATAAAGTCATTTTTTCAATAATTATCATATAACTAATCCTTTATTTTTTTAATCTCTCTGCTTGTGATTTTCTTAAGTAAATTGGAATAATAGTATCTGCATCTTCAATTTTATTTTCATTTAATTTTTTTAGCCCTATTTTTCCAACGTTTTTTGCAAGTTGCCTATTTTCTTCTGAAAATCTTACATTTTCAATTTCATTTATTAATAAATCTTTATGAACTTCTATAGCATTTCCTGTAATTACAACATCTTCATATTTTTTAATATGAGAAATTGCTTCATTAATATCATCTGCTAAAGCCTCTTCTTTTAAATCATAATTCTCATCAAATATTCCACAATATACTTGATTATTTCTAGCATCAATTAAAGATACTATTGTTTTAGCATCATTTACATTTGCTGCCAAAGTTTCTAAAGAAGTAACAGATGCAAGTTTTACATTTAACACTTCTGCGATAGCTTTTATACTTGAAACACCAATTCTAATTCCAGTAAACGATCCTGGTCCAACACAGCATGCGATAAATTCTATATCTTTTATTTTTATATTATTTCTTGATATTATTTCATCAACAAGCGGCATTAAATTTTCTGAATGTGTTCTTCCATTATCTAAATTTATTTCATCTACTATAATATCATTTTCTAAAAGTGCTACACTACATATTGCACTTGATGTATCAACAGCAAGTATTTTCATTTTGCCTATTCCTCCAAACTATATATCTATTTTTGTATTTCCAAAACATTCAATATTTATATCTCTAACATTTTCTTCATCTAAATTTCTTGAAAAAGTAATTTTAATATAATCTTTAGGAAGAAGTTCTTCAATTATTTCTCCCCATTCAATTATACTAGCACCTCTTTCAAAATACTCTTCTCCACCAATAGCTATAAATTCATCTATTTCAGTTAATCTATATACATCAAAATGGAATATATCTAGTTTTTCCGTATTATACTCATTTACTATTGTAAAAGTTGGACTTGATATCTCATCTTGAAGTCCAAAATATGTAAGAATTCCTTCTGTTAATTTTGTTTTACCAGACCCTAAATCTCCTGTTAAAACAATAACTGTACCTTTTTGTAAATTCTTAGCAATCCTTTTACCTAATTCAATTGTTTCTTTCTCTGAATTTGTTTTTATATACATATCTTTTTTTCCTTTATACATTTCTTTAACAACATACAGTATAACATATTTATAAACTTTTTAAAAGAGTTTTACATAAAATAATAACCTTAGAGATTATTGGTCTCTAAGGTTTTAAATTATTCAATATTATCTATTACTAAAAGATCTCCATTTCTTACTAATGTTACTTCAACATTAAAAAATGCATCTTCACTCTCTGGTTCACTATCAAATATTTCAATATCTTTTATTCTAACATCATACATATATGTTAAATTATCATCATCATAACCAACGCAAACCAAATCATCAAATTCTAGTGGTGCATATCCACCTGCACCAGTATCTACCACAACATAGCCATTATTATTTTCATAATTAGAAAAAACATCATTAAAATAATCTTCTGTCATCATTTTTAACATTTCTCTTTTAAAATCTTCATACTTTACGTTTGTAGTTAGCTTAGCATAAGCTGCGTTAGAACTATTATATAAAGCATCAATATTAGCTTCTGTTTCAAGTCCAAGTAATATTAACAATTCTGGAAATACTCCAACATTATTATTCTCAAATCTTGAATATGTTCCAATATATTTTGTTAATAAATTTCTTGCTTCATCTTCTGTATTTTTTGCAATAACAGGATCAGTAATTGTATTTACATACATATTAGATTCTGCAGCTACTTCACTTTTTTCAATTTCATTTACAATTGCATTTTCAAAACTTTTTATAGCACCAAATAATTTATCATCAACATAGTTCGTTTCTTTCTTTGTTACAACTGGTTCCGCAAAAAACATTCCATTGATTAAAACGCCTACTGATATTGCCATTACCACAAAAAGCATTATTACCCACAAAGGTATTGATACTAATTTTTTTCTTTCCACAATAGATTTCTCCTTTTCTTTTGTTTAAAGGCCTTTAACAAGCTAAAGACCTTTTTATTTTAATATGCTTTTGAACTGCTTAACCATTTATATGTTGTTCCATCAGTATTTAATTCAAATTCATGTCTATATGTTGGAACACTATCTCTATATTGTGATCTTAAAGAAAACATTTCTTCTTCTAACATATATTGTGGTCCTTCAGCAAAATATCTAGAAAGCACTTCTGATAAATTATCTCTTGAAATTTTATCATCAATTACTATCTTTTTATCTGATGAACCATATATTCCAACTGGATCATTTTTTACATTAGCTCTTCCATATACTCTTGCATATCTATTATATACATATACTTTATTATCAATTTTTTCAGCGTATATTACTTCATACATATCTTTAACATTTGGAAGAACTCCACCCGTTTCTTTATTAATTTCTGTTACATATTTTTCTTCATTTTCATCATATGTAAATTCTAAACCCATATCTAAAATATCGACATAATCTAATTTAGTATTCTCCCCAAATATTTCTTTTGCAACTTCTTCGATATCTTTTTTATAAATATCTCCCCATCCATGAATATCAGGATTTGTAACACTTAATCCTCTTACAAAACATTCATTAAAAATTGTAAGTAATCTTGCAGTATTATCTAGTTCATTAACTGTTACTGTTCCATCTCTATGAAAGTTTTCAATTTCCATAGAGAAATTATTCATTTCTACTATATCAAATAATCTTCTAACAACATCAGAATATATATCTAATGGTTCTATTACTACTGGTTTTTTTTCAGAAGAAATTACTTCTATTTTATCATTCAATGTTGCAACTTTATCTGTTGCTAATTGCATTCTATTATAAAATTTTGAAATTAAGCAAAATAATATTACAATAAATGCAATCAATAATACTGCAACTAATGTAACTGTTGCTAAATCAACTTTAAATGGTTTTTTATCACTCATATTTATTTCCCCTTTTGTATAATATTATTAAAATCATATCATATAGTATTTTTTTAAACAATATTCTTTACCATTTTGTAATAAAAAAAGATTGAAGTTTTTTCTTCAATCTCTTATACTATTTTTAATTATTATTTCATAAGTGTAAAATCTGTATTTGCGCTATTCCATCTTGCATCTTCAGATTTTATTTCAACAGATATTGTATCTCCATTTAAAGTTAATTTAATTGGTTCTGAATATACATCATCTTTACCCTCTAAAACATTTCCAGTTATTGTATAATCCGCAAATGTTAAACATGTTGAAGTATCATATCTTGTATTGATATATGCTACAGTTATATATCCGTTAGCATCTTTAAATACAACTAGTACAGTCTCTTCTTTTTCATATATTCCACAAAATTCTGCTGTTTCTGGAATCATTTCTACTTCTTCTCCTAATGTAAACATTGGATGTTCTATTTTTACATTTGTACCTACATCTGTTATAGTAAATATTTCATTTGCAAGTTCTTGTGACATTTTATCGCCATTAATATCTTCTTTTCCAACTCTTGTACAACCAGATCCTGATGAATCTTTAATAAATACAACTTTATCAGCACCACTATCTGAAGTAGGAATTATAGCAAGACCTTCCATAGGATCATCTTTACTTTGAGCCACATATAATCCATCAAAATTGCCATCTCCTGTTGATTCTACAACACCTTCTTCAACTACTTCTTCATTTTCATTAACAGCTACTTCTACATCAACCAATTCTTGTGTTTGGTTATTTCCACAACCAGTTAAAACAACTAAAGATGTAATTAAAACAAACATAATAACTACATAATTTAAAAATTTTTTCATATAATCCTCCACATATTTTAATAAGTTAAATTACTTATATCACAAAAACTTTTTATTCTCAATAAAATACATTTAACTTTCACAATTATGTATTGAAAACTTTAAAATTTATATATAAAATTATTTTATAAGAAAACTTAAGGAGGAACTTATGAACGAAAACAAATCAAAAACTTTATTATTTCTATTATTACTAGCAGCACTTGTAATAATTGCAATAATGGGTTCTTATATTTTTAATTTAAATAATACAATTGACGATTTAACACCACCAGAAACAGCACTTACTGAGGACGAAGCAATTTCAAAAGCTAAAGCTGTATTAGAAAAATATGTTAAATTAGCTGATTATGAAACACCTGATGTAGGCCCTATGCCTTATTTATTAGCAGAGCTTGGACTTGATACAAAAGACAACTTAGATGCACAATGTTTAAAAAATCCTGGAAGCAACGCTTATATAAAATCAAATGTTAAATATGATGATTTTAAATCAGCAATGCTTAATTATGTTAGTGAAAAATATTTTGAGGATAACTTTTCTGGTTATATAAACGTTGATGGAAATGTTGGTTATAAATATATAGCTATGGGATTAGTTCCAACAAGTATAAGTAAAGTTGAATTATTTGGTAGTAAAGATAATGAATACATTTTTAACGTAACATTTAGAGATGATGAAATGTATGATCATTTCATTAATGAACCAGGTACAGCTACTGAAGAAGATTGTTACTATAAAGGAAAAGTTACTTTAATATTAGAAAATAACAAACTAGTAATTTCTGAATTTTAAATAATATAATCATTTTAAGAGGAAGTAATCTTCCTCTTTTTATTTTACATAAAAATACCACCTATATTCTTTTCCTTTTAATTAGAGACGTTGTAGCTTAAATTAATTTACATAATTTCGCAAAAAGTGTTGCATTTTATAATTTAGCATGCTATAATAGTCCAGTAACATAAATTTTATGTTGCACGTCCGTTATCCACATTTTAGACGATTCGGAGGTGCAGCCTCCGGATTACAATACTAAGGAGGTCTCTCTATGTTTAAATTTAAAAACAATCAAAAAAACACTCAAGAAAGCATTAATGTGAACCAGTAGGCTCATCCAGAATATATCATCTCTGCCGATGAAGCCCAAAAGTTAGCGTCCAAAAAATGGACCACATTACCTGACGAAGAAATCTTCAAGAAAATCAAAGTCAGAGCTGAAAAAGGTGAAAAATGCGCCTATTTCTTCGAAGCGTACATTAACGGTGGCCAATTAACATAGCTCAAAGAGCTTGGCTTTACCGTATATATCAACACTCCGAAAGATGACGCACCTTATTTTAGAGTTTCTTGGTAAGAGTTTTTAGCTGTGCTATAGTAATCGCGCTGTAGCACAGCGTTTTTTTTGGTAAAAAAATAGCGAGATAAATTATCTCGCTATAAATCTATTTTTTACTATTACAATCTTTACTATATGGACAAGAAGAACATTCACTTTCTTTTGATCTGTTAATAACTATTGCAATTACTAATATAACTATTATTCCTATTACAATTACATTCGAAATATTAATTACTCCACTTTCTATTCTACTTCCTACTTGATATACAATAGTTGCTAAAATCCATGCAAATATTGTTTGGAAACCTACTGCTTTTAACATTTTCTTTGTTCCACCAAGTTCACGTTTCATTGCACCAATAGCTCCAAAACATGGTGCAGAAAATAAGTTAAATACCATAAAACTATATGCTGATGCAGCAGTAAAGAATCCGAATACTCCAGATTCACTAAATATTTCCTTTCCTGTATCTACATCATCGGCTAGTCCATTTATTACAGCCATCGAAGACACAACTTGTTCTTTTGCAACTAACCCTTGAATTGCAGATACAGTCGCTCCCCAAGATCTTATACCAAGCATTGGTTCAAATATCCATGATATTGTATTACCAATTTGTGCAAGCATTGACTCTTCTATATCTACACCATATTCAAACTTAAACGAAAATGATGATAAAGTCCAAATAATAATTGAACAAATTAAAATTACACTTCCAGCTCTTTTTATAAAAGCTGTTATTTTATCCCATACATCTTTAGCAACATATTTTACACTTGGTAATTTATATTCTGGAAGTTCTGATATATATGTACTACTTGTATTTTTATAAATGAATTTCTTCATTATAAGTGCACTAATTATTATTACTAATATAGCGAAAAAGTATAACGATGCTGATACAAATCCTGAATTTTCTCCAAAAAAGTATCCCGCAAATAATGCTATAATTGGTAATTTAGCACTACATGGAATAAATGGCGTAAGGATTGTTGTCATTTCTCTTTCATCTTGATTTTCTATAATTCTTGTCCCCATTATTCCAGGAACACTACATCCTGACCCTACAATAAATGGAATTAAACTTTTTCCACTTAAACCAATTTTTCTAAATAATTTATCTAAAAGTAAAGCTATTCTAGACATATATCCTGTTGTTTCTAGTATTGATATAAGAATAAATAATATTATAAGTTGTGGTACAAATCCTAAGACAGCTCCAACTCCAGCAATAATTCCATCAACTACTAAACTATTTACCCATTCAGATGTTCCAAAATCTTCTAAGTATGTTCCAGCAAATTCTCCAACAGACTCCATCAATCCTCCAACAAAATCAACTGTATAACTTCCTATCACACCTACTGATAAATAATAAACTAAAAACATCACTACAACAAATATTGGAAATGCTAGCCATTTATTTAAAAATATTTTATCTAATTTACTTGAAACAGATTCTTCTGTTTTTATTTTCTTAAATGTTTTTTCTTTTACCTTTTCTATAAAATTATATCTTTCTGTAGCTATTATTTCTTCTAAATCAGTATCATAATTCTTAGAAATCTCAACTTGAACTTCTTTTACTTTTATACTTGTTTTATCAATAAATCTCTTATCATCTTCTAATAATTTTATTGCTACAAATCTTTTATTAATTTCCTCTTTTGAAAATTGTTTTTTAACATTTGTAATAGCATTTTCTAATACATCATCAAATATTTTTATTTCTTTTTTATTATCTAATTTTTTTATTTCTTCAACAAGTTCATCAATACCAGTCTCTTTTAATGCTGATATTTTAACTACTTTGCATCCAAGTTCATTTTCTAGTTTTTTTACATCTATTTGTATACCTTTTTTCTCTAGTATATCTGCCATATTTAACGCAATAATTACTTTTGAATCAATTTCTAAAAGTTGAGTCGTTAAATATAAACTTCTTTCTAATACAGTACTATCAATAATATTAATTATTACATCTGGCTTTTCATCAAAAATATATTTTCTTGATATTTCTTCTTCTATACTATATGGACTAAGAGAATAAATACCTGGCAAATCAGTTAATTCAAAATCTGTGTTTTTTATTTTACCCGTCTTTTTTTCTATAGTAACCCCTGGCCAATTTCCTATTTTTGCATTCATTCCTGTTAGAAGATTAAAAAGTGTAGTTTTTCCACTATTTTGATTTCCTACTAAACCTATTTTCATTAAACTACCTCCACTTCTATTTTACTTAAGTCAGCTTTACAAATGCAAAGCTCATAATCTCTTAAAGAAATATCTATAGGATCTCCCATTGGAGCTTTTCTTTTAACAGTCACCAAAACCCCTCTAGTCATTCCCATATCAAGCAAATGTCTTTTTATTTCTTTATTTGTTTCATGTAATTTTATAATTTTAGCTTTTTCTCCAATTTCTAAATCAGAAAGCATCATTTTGTTATTATCTTTTTTCATCCAAGCCTCCTTTTATGAAACTTATTTCACATTTCTATTATGATTATATATTTCAAAATTTTATTTGTCAATAATAAATATGAATGTTTTTTCACATATTAGATTTGCTTTTTTTTCTATATCGTTGTATAATAATCAAAGCGAGGTGAAAAATATGTCAGAAACAAGAATGCCAACTCAAAAAAGATCTATTGAGAAAAGAAATAAAATAATTGAAAAAGGTTTTGAACTTATCTGTGAGCAAGGATATTACAACATATCTACTCCAGATATCGCAAAAGCTGCTAATGTTTCAACTGGAATCATTTATCAATACTTTAATGATAAAAAAGATATTTTTATAGAAGGTGTTAAAAATTATTCTCATGGAATCTTATTTCCTATGTTTGATTTAATAGAAGAAAATAATTTATCAAATGTTTCTATAGAAGAAATATTAAATACTTTAATCGATTCATTTATAAAAAATCACACTATTTCAAAAAAAGCTCACGAAGAATTAATGGCTATGACTCATTTAGATGAAGATGTTGCTGCAATCTTTAAGGAATCTGAATTTAAGCTAACTTCAAAAATTGAACAAACACTAATAAAAAATAATATTATAATAGAAAATGCAAGAGAAAAAATTCACCTTATTATCGGTATAGTAGAAAATTTATGTCATGAAATCGTATATCATAAGCACGACGAAATCAATTATGATATTATGAAACATGAAGTAATTTCTATGATAAAAAAATCCTTAATATAAAACAAAAACACCAGAAAATTTTTCTGGTGTTTATTATTAATTTAAGAGTAAACCCCCGGTTATACCGGGGGGTTACTCTTAAATTAACAAAAAGGGTCAGCCGAAGCTGACCCCCTTGCCTCAAAACGTGCAGTGCTTGTTAAGAGAATGACTTACTTAGAAATTGCATCCCAACGCGCCTTCAGAACAGGATCCTGGATAGCTTCACCGTTAGAGAACGGAACGAAGAGACCAGACTCCTTGTAGCCGGCAGAACGAAGCTCGGAGAGAATCTTGTAGCCCTTGGCAACATAGGTCTTACCATTGCGGTAAACGAAGACCACGCGGCCATTGTTGGTACAGAAACGTCCGATGCGATCGATAGCGACGCAGTCCAGACAACGGGAAATGGCAGGGTAATAGGTATCCTCAAAGTAGAGGTGCTTTACCGCCACACCGGTTGCAGGCATTTCGAAGCAGTTTGCCAGGGTTTCATCGCTGATGGTGCCATAGCCGTGCTTGTCGCAGTAAGCGTAGCAATCCGCAGTGAATTCTTCCTGGTAGGCAACTTCAGCCTGCTGTCTGAGATACTTCCACTTGGATTCTTCATGCTTCGGGTAGTCCCCGTTGCTGAAAGGAACGTAGAAGTAATCGTCGGTGAAACCGAAGCTACGGAGAGTTGCGATGACAGCGCGGGTGTACGGGGTAACGAAGACCTCATTTTCATGGACAAAGCAAGCCGTTGAGTTATTCGTCGCATAGCGACCATTGAACTTCGGTGCGAGTTCCATGAGGTTGAGAGCTTCTTCCTGCTTGAACTGCGGCCAAACCGCGATCATACCAGGGTAGACCCGGACAGCGCCATCCTTCTTCAGGGTTTCGAGTGCATTGATCATGTTAGCCATTTTTATACCTCCTAAATAATTATTGATGTCCATTGTTTTTTAAGCATACGCTAATATGGAGCACCTGTTAAAAATGGTTATATATATTATACCACATTTACATAAAATATGCAAAATTCTATATATGTTACCTTTCTTTTACAAATGATAAAGCCCCTGGCGTAGTACCAGGAGCCCATTTAGGTTTATCAATCTTACTCTTCAAATGCATCTTCCAAAACTCGTTTGGTTTCTTTGGTTTTTGCTTTAATGCAACCACCAGTGCGAACACCATTTTCGAGAATTTGATATGCAGACCTTCCGAACCATACCGCCATACCAGGTTGTACTTCTTCATCTGTATCTACGACATAATCAATATAGCACTGATCAATGTCCATATCACACGCGTTAAAGATTTTCAACTTAACATAGGTATAATTTTCATCCTCAAAGGTAATGTCACCATTCGGATCATGCTCGAAAATTGCATATTTAACTTCGCCAATAGCATCTCGGAACTTTTTTGCATCTTCTTTGGTGATGCAGAAATACTGGTTGGTATTCGGTTCTACAATTTCTCCATTGTCTGGATCAATAATCTTCCATTTCCAATCGCTATCTAACACAATGGATTCAATTCCACGATCATCTAAGCGAAGTTCTCCAGTTTCTTCATCAAACCAATACAATTTGGTTCCAGGCACGCATGGCGGCTGATTTTGGGTAACGAATTCCATAAAGTTGATTGACTTATCCATGATGTCTTCCCTCCATTCAATATGCTTGGAGGCTATGAAACCTCCAAACACTAAAGTCCTTTGGTTTCAAAAAGTTACTTTTGCTATTATACCACTTATTTATGTAAACGTCAAATATGATAAAAAAACACCCTTACTTGATAAGTAAGGGCTATATTCTAAAATCCTTTATATTGTGTATTATATCCATGATTTTCTTCTGGTCTTAAATCATTTGGATACATAGTATCTGCATAAATATCAGTTTGTAATTTTTTAACTTTTTCATATACTTCTAGATATTCTACTATACTTTCAATTCTTACACATATAGGATGTCCATTTGAATCTCTTTGATTTGTTGTTGCTATAACATCACCAACTCCAAACATTCTATCAAATACTCCTCTATGTATATTTATGTATGATAATTCAGCAAATGGTTTTCTTGTAATTGTATGTGAAAAAACACCTTTTGCAACATATATTGCTTGATCTGTTACTATGTAAGCTGTATTTCTATGTCTTGCAGCAGATAAAAGTACACCACCTAAATAAATCCATACAGGCATTAAATGTAACGCAAAAAATGGTATTAAAAACATTAGCATTCCACTAAATCCTGCTCCTGATGTTGCAGAAGTTGCACCAAACATAAATCCAAAATCTAAAATCCCCCATATTAATGCTATCGGTAACATTGGATTAAAAATTGATTCATATATGAAACATTTTTTATCTGGTTTTCCTCTATAAATTACATGTTCACCAACGCCAACTATTCTTTCTAATTCATCTAATAAAGTCATTTTTTCTCTCCTTTTGTATATACTTATATTAACACTTTAACATATACTAGATCTTATTTCAATCAATTTATTCTGGATAAACTAGATTTTCTTCTTTAATATTTAATAATGTCTCGTCTAAATATTTTTTTGCCTCAAATTTTGCATTTGGTAAATTCATATCTAAATAATTACCACATGATACAGGATCAGCTCCTGGAACTTCTCCTTCATATTCAGCAATAAAACTAAACATTTCTTTAATTATTTCAACAATATCTTTTGAATCTAATTCACCTTTAAAGATTACATAGAAACCTGTTCTACATCCCATTGGTCCAAAATAGATAGTTTCATTCTTATATTTAGGATGATTTCTTAAAAAAGTTGCTCCTAAATGTTCAATTGTATGTATCTCTGCAATATTAATTACTGGTTCTCTATTAGGTTCTTTCATTCTAATATCAAATGTTGTCGCTATAACATTACCAGTCTTATTGTCATAATCCCTTCTTGATACATAAATTCCTCTTTTTAATAATTCGTGATTTACTTTAAAACTTTCAATTTTTTCCATTTTCTTTTATACCTTTCTCTATTAATTTTTAAAAGATATCAAAAAAATTTCCGCCAAAATTTCTTGACAAATTTAATACAAATCAATTATATCAAATTTTAATCTCCCACACAATAGTTATGTTAACAAATAATCTTTTTTATAATTTAACATATGCATTTGGAATGATTGCCAAAAACACAAAATAGAACCCTTACTTCTGTAAGAGTTCTAAATCGAATTTTTAATTTTGCTATCATATTTACTGAAAAAACTTATACGTAATTTATTAAATAATTAAATATTTTCATCCTTTCTATTTTTATTAAATTTAATAATAAATATAATTATAATTATTATTAAAATGGCTACACTCACATATCTAATTACATTTGAAATGTTTTTTATTTCTTGTACTTGTTTACTATTATATTCATTATTTTCTGTAGAGTCTACAATTGTATTGGTACTAGAAACAGCTTTTATTTCATCAGCATAATTTGTATTTAGAAGTTTTTTAACATCTAAATTTTCTAAATCAAGTCCTTTTTCTTTTAAATCTATGATAGCTTGATCATAATTTTCTGGTTCTAAATCAATATATACAATTTCATATTCACCAGTTTCTAAATTTTTTGAAAGTCTTATGAAATAATAAATATACACTGAGTATTCATCTTTGTATTTGTCATAATATAGTTCATTATTTGAAAAATTCTCATTCCAATAACTATTATTTCCATCTATTGGATGAACATAAATCTCAACTACTGCTACGATATCATCGCCATCTACATATGGTTTTTCTTCACTTATTGAATAAATTTGCTCAGTAAAAACTTTATAATCTTCTCTTATTCTTTGATTTTCAGTATAATCTTTGGAAATATATTCTTTTATTAAAGTATCTACCTTTTCTTCTATAATTTCTTTTAATTTTAGATAATCGTCATAAATCTTCGTACTTATTCCTGATGAATTCATAGAAATATGTAGATCATCAAGTTCTTTTAAAGATTTCCTTTTGTAAAAAACTCCATCTTCTGTTTCAATTTTCTTATAATATTTTTCTATCATTTGTTCTTCCAAAGCATATACCTTACTGAAATTTACTAATAGGAGAATAAATAAAATAATAATAATTTTTAATATATTTTTAAATTTTTTATTCATTTTACTCATCTCCTTTCATCTTTTCTAGTTTAAACTCAATATTTCTTCCAAGATACCTAATTTTAATAGTCATTTCATCTGTTAATTTATCTTTATCAATATCAAATTCAACTCCATGTGGAGAATACCATTTTCCATTCTCATCTTTTCCTGGTGTATTACTATCTCTCAATATTCCATTTTTTACATATGTTCCACCTGACCATCTTGTTTTTGAAACTGATACCATTTTATTTTCAATTAATTTTAAAAGTCCAGCTTCTTTTGACTTCTCTCCTTTAGAATTTTCAATATAATAGTCTTCAATATAATATATTTCTTCTTGCCAAGCTTCCATTTTTTTAAATTCATCAGAAGTACAAATTTTATAAGTAATATAATTTCTAACTGTCGGTTCTATTTCAAATCCTGCTAACATATCGCCTAACTTTGCACTTCCCCAAGGACCTGTTCTTCTTTGTTCAGATTCTAAATAAAATAAAGCATGCATTAACCCATCTTCATAATAACAATATAACAATTCATTTTTTGAATTCAAATTTTTTTCAATTTCTTTATAAGAAATTACATTTTCTCTTTTATAATACTTACTTGGAACATCAACTTCTATTTTCCAATTTCCAACTACAGTTAATCTTTGATCTTGATGAAGATAATGTTTATCATCAATTCCAATAGATGCTTCTGGCGCATCCAATGCAATTTTAGTAAATTCAAAAATAAGTTTTTTAGATTTTGGGTATATACTAGGTTGCCTTGTATTTAAATGATAATATGTTTTATATGGATTTGTTCCTAATTTATTATACATGTCAAAACCATAACGTGTAACTTCACTTATACAATATTTAGGATTATTTCTTATAATATTCAAATTATCTGTTTTAAATATTTCTTTTAATTTATTTTCTTCCATGCAGAATAATATATTATCGTTTTCGTCTTTAATAACTAGATCTGGAAATCTTACCAGATAAATATCTTCTAATTTCATTTTATCTGTTACGTCTGTTGAGAAATTAATATCTGCATAAAAACTCATGTAATAATCATCCATAGCAACTTCTGTTATATCTATTTCTACATTATTACTCTCTATAATATCTGCTGCATTTTCATCCCATTTTATAATAGAATTTTTATTATTTAAGACTTCTTCTAATTTTTGTTCATCATTTACAACTTCTTCTGGAAGTTTTGTTTCTATTGTGTATTGTTTTCTAAAATTATATATATCATATATTTTTTCTGATATCGCATCTGAAAGAGTAACTCCACCAATAAGAAATACAAAGCATGCAACAGCAGCAATATTTTTTATAAATCTTACTTTTTTATATTTTTTTCTTTCTTCATTATCTATTTCAGACATAATTATTTTAAATTTTACTTTATCCTTTAATTCTTTATTATCCATATTATCGCCTCCTTTACATTAAAATTTTTTTTAATTTTTTTCTTATTCTAAAAAGTTTTGTTTTTACATTTGTTTCAGACATCTTTAATTCTTTTGCAATTTCTTTTATTGATTTGGAAGAATAATAAAACAAACTAATTAATTTAAGTTCCATTTCATTTAATGCTTTATACCCTATTTCCAAATTATTAATTTTTTCTCTTTCTTCAGAAAACATCTCTAACTCATCAAAATATCCAATATTATTTTCATAGTCTTCAATATTATAAGTTATATTACATTTTTTAAATTTTTCTTTTACTAAATTTTTAGCAATTCCAGCTATATATGAATCTAAATATTTAATTTCACTGTTTCTATTTTTCCATAATATAAAAAAAGTATCTGTCAATATTTCTTCTTTATCTTCATAACTTAAATTATTACCAACCATATTATCAATTACTTTTTTCACATATGGAGTAAATTCATCTATTATTTCATCTAAATTAATACTATTTTTTTTGCCCATTAATAACTCCTTAACTTAAGATATCTTTCATTTATATAGTAGTTTAATTTATAAAAAGGTTACATATTTTTATAATTATTTTAATAAAAAATTTGTTGCCAAATTAATGACAACAAATTTTTATATTTGGAGCGGGTAACCAGAAGCAAGCTTTTTGTACTTCTTCTCTCGCAGCAGATAGCGAGTTTCCTAAGCACCTCTTGTTGACCTATTTGGTGACAAAAAATAAGTATTTTCAGTCCCTCTCCGTATTAAAAAAGCTTATAAATCAATACTTTCAAGATTTTGAACAGTATCGAGTTATAAGCTCTGGGTGGAGCAGGCAGCGGGAATCGAACCCGCGCTGTCAGGTCGGAAGCATGACATTCTACCACTAAATTATGCCTGCGTATCTACTATTTAATTATAGCATTTTTATGCTTTTTTAGCAACAAAAAAGCCATCATACTAGATCAATTTCTAATACAATGACTAATTCTTCTGGAGCAGGTAGCGGGAATCGAACCCGCATAGCCAGCTTGGAAGGCTGGAATTCTACCATTGAACTACACCTGCATGTAGCTTGTCAGAGTTTTATTGGAGCAGGTAGCGGGAATCGAACCCGCATAGCCAGCTTGGAAGGCTGGAATTCTACCATTGAACTACACCTGCGTTGTCCCCTGACAAGTATAAATTATAATGTATTTGATTTATTTTGTCAAGAGATTTTTTAAAACTTTTTAAATTAATGTTTTTGTCTATCTAATATAAGATCATATGTACCACTTTTCGATGCTCCATATTCAATCTCTTTATTTGAACCAGTAATATATACATATGAAAAGCCATCATTTTCATTGTTTTTCACAAACATTGTTCCTTCGCCTTTTGTGACTTCTGCATATCCATCTCCCTTTAATCCATCAGTAAAATCTTTTAAAAACGCTGTAGGAATATCGTTTTTATATATAATTGTAACAACTTTTAATTTCACACCATTTTCTACACCAGAATTTATAGTATCCATAAGAATTTCACCATTATATTGAGTATACTTTTCTAATGTAGGTATTTCAGCACCATTAACTTTTACAAATTCCCCTCTACTTTTAGCACTAAATGGTAAAAATACTGATATTATAGATACAACCATTAATACTATAAATACTAATATATACACACCTAAAGTTTTTAAATGTTTATTTCCACGTTCTGGATTATAAAGTCTCTCATTTTTTCCAACAACATCAGAATTAGCAAGTAGTATTATATAACCAACAACAAAGCCTCCTATAAATACCCAAGGAACCATACTCCCCAATACTGCAAGTGCAACAAAAGGTTGCGTTCTAATAAGTATCAAACCACCAATAAATAGTAATAATGGAATTAGATATTTTAAACCTTTAGATTTTAATTTTGAGTTTTCTTCTTGAATTGGGTTATTTTCTTCATTATCCATAATTCTCTCTCCTAATATGATTTATATAATTAATTTAACCATATGTAATACTTATTTTCAATATAATAAAAACAAAAAAAGATATTAGTATTTAAACTAATATCTTTTTATTTTAAAAATTATTCTTCTGTTGTTTCAGCTTTTTTTGCTTCTTCAGCTGCTTTAGCTTCTTCAACTACTTTGTTAGCTTCTACTGCTTCTGCTACTGATTCTTCTGTAACAACTTCTTCAGCTACAGATTCACCTGGAACGATTTCTTCTTTAACAACAATTTCTCTGTCTTCGATTCTTGCTCCAACTTTTTCTTTAGTTTTAGCAGCTTTACCAACTCTTTCTCTTAAGTAGTATAATTTAGCTCTTCTAGCTTTACCTACTCTAACTAATTCAACTTTTTCAACCATTGGTGAGTGAACTAAGAATGTTTTTTCAACACCTACACCGTAAGAGATTCTTCTTACTGTAAATGTAGCATTAACTCCTCCACCTTGTTTTTTAATTATAATTCCTTCGAATACTTGGATTCTTTCTTTATTTCCTTCTTTAATTCTTACGTGAACTCTAACTGTGTTACCAATTTTTAATTCTGGTATTTTATTTTTTAATTGTTCATGTTCGATAGATTTTAAAATATCCATTTTTTCTCCTCCTTCTTTCATAATGGATAGGCTTTCTTGCCTCAATTTTATTTTTTTAACTCTTTAATATATTCTTTTTCTTCATCAGTTAAGTTTGCTTTTTCTAAAAGATCTGGTCTTTTTAAGTAAGTTACTCGAATAGCTTCTTTTCTTCTCCATTTGTTAATATTTTCATGATGTCCTGATTGTAACACTTCTGGAACTTTTACACCTTCAAATGTTTCAGGCCTTGTATATTGTGGATACTCTAGAAGTCCATCTTTAGAAAAACTTTCTTCTGAAATTGATTCATTATCAATTACTCCATCAACATATCTTGCAACACTATCAATTAGAACCATGGCAGGTATTTCCCCACCAGTTAATACATAATCTCCAATCGAAATTTCTTCATCAACGATTTTATCTATAACTCTTTGGTCTATCCCTTCATAGTGACCACATAATAATATCAAATGTTCTTCTTTAGCTAAGCTTTCAACTTTACTTTGGCAAAGCACATTACCTTGCGGCGTTAAATAGATTACTTTAGATTTTTCTGTCTTAACTGCATTATAAGCATCATATACCACATCTGGTTTCATAAGCATTCCTGCTCCTCCACCATAGACAGTATCATCTACTTTTTTATGCTTATCTTTAGAAAAATCTCTTATATTTATTAAATTAATTTCTAACAAATTTTTTTGAGCTGCTCTTCCAATTACACTTTGTTTAACTGGTTCAAACATCTCAGGAAAAAGAGTTAATACATCAAATTTCATAATTAAAGCCCTTCTATTAGATTTACAATTATTTTGCCTGATTCTATATCAATATGCTTAATAACTTCATCTATACCAGGTAAAAGTCTTTGTTTTCCAAGTTCATCTTTTACAACATACACATCATTAGCTCCAGTTGAAAATATGTCATCAACTTTTCCTAAAAGTGTACCATCTTCAGTATAAACATCAAGTCCTAATAAATCTGCTATGTAATATACACCTTCTGGAAGCTCTCCAAAAATTTCTCTATCTACAACGATATATGAATTTCTCAAAGTTTCTGCTTCTTCTACTGTGTCTACACCTTTGAATTTTATAATTACTTGATTTTTGCTATAACCTACTTTTTCAATACTATATTCTTTTAAGTTTCCTTTTTGTTTTATAAAAACATTTGGAATTCTTTCAAATTTAGTATTATCATCTGTAAAAGAATTAACTTTTACTTCACCTTTTAAACCTTTAACATTTACGATTTGACCTAATTCTAAATATTTATTCATATTTTACACCTAGTCTAGGAATTCAACGTTTACTTTTTTATGTTCTTTTACAGCTACCGCTTTCATTATAGATCTAATAGCTTTTGCCATTTTACCTTGTTTTCCTATAACTTTGCCCATATCATTTTTAGCAACCTTAACTTCATAGCAAATTGATTTTGCTTCTGTTACTTCATTAATAGAAACCTCATCTGGGTTATCTACTAAATTTTTAATTACTACTTCAAGTATATCTTTCATAAATCTTTAATACCTCTTTTCGTATAATTATTTAGCTGCTTTTTCAATTAAAGCTTTAACTGTATCTGTTGGTTTAGCACCGTTTTTGATCCATTTTTCTACTTTTTCGTTATCTAAAACGATTGTAGCTGGCTCTGTCATAGGATTGTATGTTCCTACTTGTTCAACTATTTTACCATCTCTTGGAGATCTTGAATCAGCTACTACTACGTGGTAGAAAGGAGCTTTTTTCTTTCCAACTCTTTGTAATCTTATTTTTACCATAATATTTTCACCCCCTGAAAATTTTTAAAATTTATATTAAACTTAAAAAAGTTAATAACTAATTAAAATTTGAAAAATCTTTTAAATCATTCATATTTAAATTTTTCATCATCTTTCTCATCATACCTTTATTAGATGTCATTTCTTTCATCATTTTTTGAGTCATTTCAAAAGATTTCATAAATTTATTGATTTGTTCTACTGTTGTTCCACTACCTTTAGCAATTCTCAATCTTCTTTGTCCATTTAATATTTTAGGATTTTGTCTTTCTGCTTTTGTCATTGAACAAATAATTGCTTCGATTCTAACGAATTCTTTTTCATCTATATCAACGTCTTTTAATTTGTTAGCACCTGGTAATAATTTAAGAATAGAAGAAAATGAACCCATTTTTTTCATATTTCTTAATTGTGCTAAATAATCTTCTAAGTCAAAGCTTTGTTTTTTTAATTTCTTTTCAAGTTTTGCAGCTTCTTCTAAGTCGAATGTTTCTTCAGCTTTTTCGATTATTGAAAGTACATCACCCATTCCTAAAATTCTTGATGCCATTCTTTCTGGATGGAATACTTCAATATCACTTAGTTTTTCACCAGTTGCAGCAAACTTAATTGGTCTACCTGTTATTTTCTTAACTGATAATGCCGCACCACCTCTTGTATCACCATCTAATTTTGTAAGAACTATTCCATCAATTCCTAATTCTTGATTAAATGTATCAGCGATATTTACAGCATCTTGACCTGTCATCGAGTCTACTACTAAAAGAATTTCATGTGGTTTTACACCAGATTTTAAATCTTTTAATTCTTGCATTAAGGCTTCATCAATTTGAAGACGTCCTGCAGTATCTATAATAACAACATCATTTAATTTTGACATTGCTACTGACATAGCTTGTTTTGCAATTAGATTTACATTTTTTTCAGTTTCATTAGCATAAACTGGAATATCTAATTGTTTACCAACCACTTGTAATTGTTTAATAGCTGCTGGTCTATAAACGTCACATGCTACTAAAAGTGGTTTCTTTCCTTGTTTTCTAATTATATTTGCAAGTTTTCCAGCTGTTGTTGTTTTACCAGAACCTTGAAGACCTACAAGCATAATTACTGAAGGTGGGTTTGGTGAGAAATTAATTTTTGATTCTTCTCCTCCAAGTAAACTAACAAGTTCATCTTTAACAATTTTAACAACTTGTTGTCCAGGTGTTAATGATTTTAATACATCTTGACCAAGAGCTTTTTCTTCAATTACTTTAATAAACTCTTTTACAATTCTATAGTTAACATCCGCTTCTAAAAGTGCAAGTTTAACTTCTCTTAAAACTTCTTTAAGATCATCTTCTGTTATTCTTGCTTTTCCTCTAAGCTTTCTAGTTATTTCTTGTAGTCTAGATGATAAACCATCAAACGCCATTATAGCCCCCTGTTCTCAGTATAATATTTATACTATTTTGTTTAATTTTTCTTTTACATCCTTAAACAATTTTAATGTTTCTTTATTTTGTATTGTTTCTTCTATTTTTTCAATACTTAATAAAATATCATCAATCATTTCTTCTTGCTTTACTTCTTTTTTCATGAATCCAAGCTTTTCTTCATATTCAAAAAGTTTGTTTTCACCTTTTTTTAGATTATCTCTAACTGCTTGTCTTGTTATACTATCATTTTCTCCAATTTCTGATAAAGATAAATCATTATTGTAGTAGTCATCAAGAAGTTTATATTGTTTATCTGTTAGCATACTTCCATATATGTCTAAAAGGATACTTATAATAACTTTTTTCTCCATTTGACCACTCCTTAATTTGTAATGCTAATATACTTTACACCTTTTTGTTTAGTTTGTCAATACTTTTTATTAATTTTTCCTAATATTTCAGTATTTTTTAAGTTTTTTAACACAAAAAAGGCACCTTTTTTTAAAAGATGCCTTTTTACTAACTATTTAATTATTAAAACCGGTCTAAATCTGCCTTCTTTTACTTCACTATTTCTAGTAATTTCAACTTCTGAAGTTTCTGTATCAAAAACACCCGAAATATTATTACTTGAAGAATATTTTGTGTTATTTATAATTTCTTTTTCATTTGGTGAACCACCAGCATAATGAACTAAATCATTTGCAATTGTTAGACCATATGAATTAGAAAGTATTCTTACAGAATCAAGTTCTTCTGTTGATACTAAATCTACATAAGGTCTAATTAAATTTGAAACATAATCTGTGCAATATTCTTTTGCAATATTACTTTTAGCAATGGTTAAAGTTTTTCCAGGTTTTATAGATAATTTACCTTTTGAAAAATTAGATTGATATTTCGCAACCCAAAGACCTTTTACGCCATCTTCAAATGCTGGATGAAGTTTATATGTTGTTGCAACATTTTCTGTTGATGTTGTAGTTGTTTCAGTCACAAAGTCCAAATTAGTTTGTTCATTATTCTCCATATAAATATATCTTGGAATCCACACCCAATAATTTCCATATTCATCTTTTGCATTGGCCATTTTCAAATTAGTCTTTGAATAATTATACCAATTGCCATCTGATGAACTAGCTATTGAGTATTCAACACCATCTTCATCCCAATAAACACCTATTAATCCATCTACTACAACAGGAGGATTACAAAGCATTATTTCATAGTCTATTTTGGTATACTCTGTTGAATTCGAATCCTTAACAATGAACGAATATGTTCCAGATCTATCGATTGTAAATGTTGCATATTTTTCTTTAGAATTATAAACATAATCTACAAGTTCTGTACATTTCTTTTTTACTTGATTCTTATCTTCTAATCTATAAAAAAATATCTCATCAATATTTGGTTTTAAAATAGTCTCACTTGGAGATTTTAAGGCAACTTTTATTTTTTGTCTTAATCCATAATTTTCAAGCACAGTGATATCTACTGTTGTTTCTTCGTTTACAATTGGAACTATATTTAGCGAATTTCCTATTTCAGCGTCATATTGTCTATAAATCATTTTATTTGTATTTACATCTTCAACAGAATCTTTTGCTATTATATTACCTGTATAAAAATTAATTATGATATGAGTATCGAAATCTGATACTTCAAAATATTTTTTAATATCTTCAGGTGAAAAATAATAGTAATTAGCTAAAATAGAATCAACATCTTTATTCCAATATTCTGTTTCTGATTCATTAAACATCTTGATTATTTGATTAAATTCATCTGTAAATTTATTTTCCTTAGAATCAGCATTAATGAAACCAAAAGATTTTAAATATTCATAGTAATTTCCACTTTCATTTGGATCATATTCTTCCCAAATTTTATATTCTCTTCTTATAATATTTACTTTTTCTTGTAATAATTCCATTTTTATTACAAACTTTTGTAAATTTGTTGCTTCAAAAGAACTCTTTAATGCTGATATAAACATGGCAAATAAAATCCCAATTAGAACAATAACAAAACATAATTTAATTAATGTTATACCTTTTTCACTTCTCATTTATTTTACCCTCTATTATTTTAAAAAAGGAGACAAAACATTTCATTTTGCCTCCATTTATTTATCTTTTAGCTACCATATTGTGTTTGAATCAAATCATACATATAAGATTCATAATCAAAAGCTTCCATAAATACAGGTAATCCAAAATCTACACCATATGTTTCAACTGTAGCAGATTTAATAATTGGAAATGTAGCAAATTTATCTATAGCAGTTTCTTGTACAGTTCCATCATCTGCAACTTCAGGATCTTGAATTTTAGCTTCTGTATATAATTTTTCTAGTATATCTAAACCTTCTGTAACTTTACCAAATGCTGCATAAACACCATTTAAATTACTTGTATTTTCTCCCATCATAATTCCAATTTGTGAAACACCAGAATTATAACTTTCTTCAACTAATCCAGATACAGATTGTGTATAATCATTTCTAATTAATGAAAGTACACCTTTTTCATGTCTTAATGTATTTTTTGTATATCCATTTTCTGCAAATTCTCCTGGAATTGTAACAGGTTTGTCAGCATCAGACCCTGATGCAACATTTGTATTTAAATTACTTACTTTTGTTAGCGGAACATTTCCATCTGTATCTCTACCAACATATAAGCAAATTTGATCTTTTCCATATATTACTTTGTTCTCATAAAATCCATTTTTAACTAAAGTAACAATTGTTGCTACAGTATTTGGAGCATATTCTGGATATAACTCAGCTTTTACTGTACCATGATTTTCAATTTCAAAAGTAACTACAGGATGAATTGTTCCTTCAACTTTTGATCTAACAAAACCAACACCATATATTCCTATTAATGCTATTGCTGCAATAGCAACTATTATCCATATAACAAATTGTAATTTTTTGTTCATTTTTTCCTCCTAATCTTATGTACTATTTTAATCCTAAATATTTCATAGCATCTATAATATTTTTCACACCTATTATATCTAATTTGAATTTCTCTTTCAATAGTTTTTTATTACTTTCAGGAATAATACACGTCTTGTAGCCTAGCTTTTCTGCTTCTTTAATACGTTTTTCAATCATATTAACAGATCTAACTTCTCCAGTTAATCCTACCTCTCCTATTACTACAACATCTTCCTTTATACTTACATTTTTAAAACTTGAAGCTGCTGCAATTATTATTCCCAAATCTAAAGCTGGCTCATTTACTTTTATACCACCAACTAGATTTATATAAACATCTTGAGATGAAAAATTCATACCTGCTCTTTTTTCCAAAACAGCCATTAGCAATGTTAGTCTATTATAATCAATTCCATTTGCATTTCTTCTAGGCATTCCAAATACTGTTTGAGTTGCTAATGCTTGCATTTCAAGAATCAAAGCTCTTGTTCCTTCTAAACTAACAACTATTACAGAACCAGCTGGATTTCCATCTCTTTCTGATATTAAAAGTTCAGATGGATTCTTGATTTCTACTAATCCTTCGCTTTGCATTTCAAACATTCCAATTTCATTTGTAGAACCGAATCTATTCTTTACTCCACGAAGTATTCTATATGAAAAATATCTTTCACCTTCTAAATACAATACTGTATCAACCATGTGTTCTAGTACTCTTGGACCAGCTATATTTCCATCTTTTGTAACATGACCAATAATAATAGTTGTAATTCCAGTTTGTTTACACATTTTCATTATTCTAGCTGTTATTTCTCTTACTTGGCTAACGCTACCTGGTGCCGATGTGATATCTTCTGAATACATAGTTTGTACCGAATCTATAATAACAAATTTTGCACCACTTTTTTCAATAGCTATATCAACATTATCGATATCTGTTTCTGCTAAGAATAATACATTATCATTTTTTATTCCTAATCTATCAGCTCTAATTTTAATTTGTTCTGCTGACTCTTCTCCAGACACATATAATATCTTTCCATCAACTTTAACATTGTCACAGATTTGAAGAATTAAAGTAGATTTACCAATTCCTGGTTCACCACCAAGAAGAGTTAAAGAGCCTTGAACGAAACCTCCTCCAAGTACTCTATCTAATTCTTCCACTCCTGTTTTTAATCTGTAAGTTTCTTTTTTCTCTACTTCATTTAGTTTTATTATTTCAGCCTTTGGTTTAGATTTATCTTTTGAAGAAGAACTTGTGCTTCCTACAACTTTTTCTTCAAAGAACGAATTCCATTCACCACATGCAGGGCATTTACCTAGCCATTTTGGTGACTCATATCCACATTCATTACACACAAAAACTGTTGAATTTTTCTTTGCCATAAACATCCTCTTTCTAAAGCTTTACAATAAATCTCTATCAATTAGTTTATTTAGTGTTATTAAGAACATTGCATGACTCCATGTTAAACCAAAAATCCATGCTGGTTGCATTGTTTCATTATTAACCTGCTCACCTAAATATCCTAAATTTGTAGCTGAGTTAACTACAAAATTAAAACATTCTAAAGCTTTATCATTTTCACCTACTTCTAGATAATACCACGCCATCCACAATGTTGCAATAGGCCATGGATATTTACCTTCCATATAGTGATCACCTTCATATCTTAAATATCCACCAGTATATGTTCTTAATGTCATATTAATTCTTTCAATTGTATTTTTTACTCTTTCATCATCTATTTTTAGCATTTTACAAGGTATTATAGCTCCAATCATACTTGAATCCATTTTACCATCTTCTAAATTTCTTACATAAGAATTTTTGCTTTCATCATAGAATTTATTTTCAGAATATTCTTTAACTAATCCAGAATATTTTTCTAACATTTTTAATTGTTTATTTATATGATCTACTGTACCTTTATTATTAAGCATCATTTGTTGAAGCGCAGTATAAATTCTATGCATTGCACTAAACGCTGCATAACAACTTGCCATAGAATAAAGAGCAACTCCCTCATTCTCTTCCCATAGATTATAACTTTTTGACATTTTTGGTGTTTCTGAAAGAAGATCATCTACATATTTTTGAATAAATGAAATTGCACTTTCAAACATTTTCAAATTATCTTTCAAAAACTTTTTATCTTTAGTAACTTTATAATGTGCATAAGCTCCAAAAACAACACTTGCTGTTTCATCAATTTGATATCCCCATGATGGAGCTAATCTTCCATCGGTATAAAAACGTTGTTCCCACATTCCATTTTTATTTTGTGTCATTTTGCAAAAAACTGAATAAAATTTTTCTGTTTGTTCTTCCATTCCAACAATATCTAATGCTTCTGTAATAAAAGCTGCATCTCTTGGCCAACAATAAGAATATCTTCCACATTTAGTTTTAAATTCATCTACTTCAAAACCAGCAGATATTCCACCTGTTTCACTATTAGAAAGAAGTGGGAAAAACAAAATACTTCTATTGTAGATATTTTTTATCTTATAACTTAAATCAGTTTTATTTATTTTTAATTTATCATGATCTTTTACAAATTTTTGCCAGTATTTAATTGTATCTTCTTCAAGTTTTACAGAATCTAATTTTTTAATTCTATCAACTTCTTGTTCTAATTCTCTAATAACACCCTTTTTAGAATTATCATTTACATACACATATAAAATGATTTTTGTTTCTTCTCCTGGTTTTATTACATCTAAATTATATGAAATTGCAGAATCACTGCTCATTCCAACATAATCTTTACCCCATACTTTTCCTGTCGGAAAACTATCTTTTGATCCATTAATTTGTACTGATGAAATCTTGTTTTTAGAAAATGTACAAATTGAATAATCGTGATTATATTGAATTAAAATATCATTTTTAACATAACCACAAGTATCATTATTTAAATTCGCATATGCTTTTGAATAAGCTAATAAATCCACATTTAAATCTATATTGTTTTCATTAATTAAAGTGTATTCTTTAATTAAAACATTATCTTTAAGTGGTACAAAATCTTTTTGTACCACTTTTAATTTAAAATATGAATTATATATATTAGTAATTAAAACATTAGTATCTTCTATATATTCTTGATTATATGAATTATTAATATCATCATGTAAATATACTAAAGCAGAGTCATTTACTTTTAATCCTACATGGTATGTCTCTATAAATTGTTTGAAATCTATAGTTCCATAAATAAGTCTTAAAAGCTCTCCATTTTTTGTATAAGTTACTTTTAACTTTTCATTTCCAACTACTGCTTCATTATAGTATTTATTTCTCATAAGAATCCCTTTCTTATTTCATCATACTTTGAATATGTTTTTGAATCTCTTTTACTCTATCTTCTAATGATCTAAGCTCATTGTCATTTGTATCCATATTTTGTTGCATAATAACATTTTCAATATCAGAAATATTTTCTTTCAATTCTTCAATTCTTTCAATTAAGTCTAAACGTTTAAATTCTTTTCTGAAGTTTTCAATTTCTTCTGTTTCAGCAAGTAATGTTGGACCGTCAGCACCTAATTCAAAGCTATCTCCAAAACTTGGTATTGAAACTTTGCATTCACTTGTTTCTTCTATTTTTTGTTTTAATATCTCTTGGCCTTCTTCTTCACCATGTACTAAGAAAATATGTTTAGGTGGATTTGTAAATGAATATACAAAGTTTAAAAGCCATGTTTGATCTGCATGTCCTGAATATCCTTCTATATATTCAACTCTTGCATTAACAGCAATCTCTTCACCAAATATTTTAACTTTTGTAGCTCCATCTACTATACTTCTACCTAATGTTCCAGGTGCTTGATATCCAACAAATAATATAGTATTATTTGGATCCCATAAATTATGTTTTAAGTGATGTTTAATTCTACCAACTTCACACATACCACTAGCTGATAAAATAATTGCTGGTGAAGTATCCATATTTAAAGCCTTAGATTCTTCAGCTGTTTGTGTAAAATGAAGTTCTCTAAACTCAAGTGGATTATCTCCTCTTTTAATTTTTTCTTGAATTTCTTCTTCGAATAATTCTGTATTTTTCTTAAATACTTCTGTTGCTGATATTGCTAATGGACTATCAACATATACAGGTACATTCATTATTTTCTCATATTTTTTATAGAATTCTTCATCTTGACCTAAGTCTTCTTTTAATTTATCAATTTCATAAAGAATTTCTTGTGTTCTACCAACAGCAAATGAAGGTATTACAACTTTTCCACCTTTATCTAATGTTTCAGCAACTATATCTAAGAACATTTTTGCTTTATCATCATTTCTCATATGAAGTCTGCTTCCATATGTTGATTCCATTATTAAATAATCAGCATTACTAATCATTGTTGGTGAATCAAGAAGTGGTAAATCATTATTACCCAAATCGCCTGTAAATACAGCTTTCGTTGTTTTTCCATCTTCTGTTACCCATATTTCAATAATAGCAGATCCAAGCATATGTCCTGCATCATTAAATCTAACACTTATATTATCATCTATTTCAACTATATCATCATATTGGACTGGTCTAAATATTTCTAATGTTTTATATGCATCTTCTGCTGTATAAAGTGGTGGAAGTGGATCTAATCCTTCTCTCATTCTCTTTCTATTTTTCCACTCTATTTCAACTTCTTGGATATGACCACTATCTGGAAGCATTATTTCACAAAGGTCACATGTTGCTTTTGTAGCATAAACAGGATTTCTATATCCGTCATTATATAATTTTGGAATTCTTCCAGAATGATCTATATGAGCATGTGTTAATAGCATAAAGTCTATTTGGCTTACATCATATATAAATGGATCAGAATTCTCTAATTCTTCTGTTATTTTTCCTTGGTACATTCCACAATCAACTAAGAATTTTTTTCCAGCTGCCTCCACTAAAAAGTTAGATCCAGTTACTGTTTTTGCCGCTCCTAAAAATGTAATTTTCATTGTAATTACCTCCATTAATTAAATAATTTTATCTTGCGTTTTGATTTTATCTCAAAAGTTTCTTTCGAAATTTCAAGTTGCTTTCTTCCTTGTTTTTCAATAACATCTTTATCAAAAACTCTAATTATTATTGAATCATCTTCAATATCTATAGAGATTCTTATGTTTTCAAGTTCAATAATTTTTGTTGTTAATGCATATTTTATAATTTCAAAATTTAAATTAATATCCATGCTAATTATTTTCATCGCGCCCATTTTGCATAACGCTGTAATAGCACTTTTCATTATTCTATCTATTAATTTTTCTAAACCTTCAATTTCACATACTATATAGTTTTTATCAATTCTAAGTTGTCTATAATATCTTAGTTCATACAATAAATCTATAATCTCATCACGAGTTTTCATTTTGGATAATCTTTTTTCTACAAATAATAAAAACTCTTTTTGAAGTTCAATTAATGTTGTAAGCACATCATCTTTGGTCTTGTAAGGCTCCAAATTCTCTTTTAAGACATTTTTCTTCTTTTGGTAATTACTAGATATTAAAATATAAGTAATTTCGTTTATTTGAGCAAATAATCTTTCTCTTTCCGTAATTATTCTTTTCTTATATGTTATAATACTCTTTATTCTTTTTTCTTCTGCAACTTTAGCATTATATCTTTTAAATTCTTTTTCAAGTACTGATGTATCACTTAATGCAATATCAATTTTTTCTAATTTTTTTACTAGTTTTTCTTTCTTCTCTCTGCAAGATATAAAATACTTATCTTTGTCAGACATTGCTTTATATTCTTTCATTTGTTCAGCTAAAATAGCATCAATTTTTTCACGTTCTTTAGCAGAAATTTTAGTATATAAAACTTTATATAGAGCTTTAAAATATTTTTCATTCGAAGTGAAAATTTTAATATATTTTTTGGCTTCGTCTATAAAATCTCTTCTTGTAGATCCATAAGTTCTCCATTCATACAAGAACTTTTCTCCAAACATTACCAATAAATTTTGGTATATTAAATTATCTATATAATTAAAATTTGTTCCATATGAAAAATCCCAAGACCAACCATTAAAATCTCTTAAAATTTCTACATTATTTAAATTGTATCCATTTACAAGAGTATTTTGCATGACATTGCCAAGCACAATATTTGGATTGATATAAAAATACTTTGGAGAAATGTCTGAAATTGCATAAAAAAGTGACATTTCTGTAGGATATGTTAAAATGCTTCTTTCACTTGCATTCGTTAACGCTTCAACTTTATGTTTAATAAGCATTTTAGCCTGATCGGAATCAGGCTCTGCAACTTTAATATTTTCACAATATAATCTAACCGTCTCAACAATTTCATTAAGAAGGTCTTCTTTATTTCTTACACATCTTTTAACTTCTTTAAAATCTGTGTAAGCCGTTTCAATTTTATAAGTCATACTAAGAAGGAGATTTTTTATGTTTGAAGAAAACGTTTTCTTATCTAAAACATCATCTAATTCTAAATTATAATCTTTTAATTTAGAAAATAAACCCATTATTTCTCCTCCTTATCATTTTATTCTTGTGTAGTTCCAGCTGGTGGCTGAGCCATATTTAATTCTTGCCATCTTTCTCTAGTAATCAATACTTGTCTTGGTTTACTTCCTTCATATCCAGAAATAATACCTCTAGCTTCCATTTGGTCAATAATTCTTCCCGCTCTTGCATAACCAACTTTAAATCTTCTTTGTATAAATGATGTAGATGCTGTTCCAACATCAATTACAGTTTCTATCGCATCCATTAAGAATGGATCTGTATCATCATCTTCATTTTCTTGTTCTATTTGTCCTTCAGATTTATTAGATTTTTCAATTTCTTCTAATATATCTTCATTATAATTTGCAACTCCGTTTGATTTAACGAAATCAACAATTTTTTCAACTTCATCATCAGAAACAAATGCACCTTGAACTCTGATTGGTTTAGAAGCACTTGCTGGATAATAAAGCATATCACCTTTTCCTAATAATTTTTCCGCTCCTACTTGATCTAAGATAGTTCTAGAGTCAATTTGTGATGAAACAGCAAACGCAATTCTTGAAGGAATATTTGCTTTAATTAAACCAGTAATAACATCTACAGATGGTCTTTGTGTAGCAATAACTAAGTGCATTCCAGCAGCTCTTGCTTTTTGTGCAAGTCTACAAATAGAATCTTCAACTTCTTTCGCTGCAACCATCATTAAATCTGCAAGCTCATCTATTACAATTACTATTTGTGGTAATTTACCTATTGTGTCATCACCACTTTTTTCTATAGCAGCGTTATATCCTTTTAAGTCTCTAACACCTTTTTCAGCAAATAAGTTATATCTATGATCCATTTCTTGTACTGCCCATGCTAATGCTCCAGCAGCTTTTCTTGGATCTGTAACAACTGGAATTAATAAATGTGGAATTCCATTATATACAGATAACTCAACAACTTTTGGGTCAACCATAACTAATTTTACTTCACTTGGTTTTGCATTATATATAAAACTTGTAATAATTGTATTAATACATACAGATTTACCAGAACCTGTAGAACCAGCAATTAATACGTGAGGCATTTTAGCAATATCTGCTAAAACAATATTACCTGCAACGTCTTTTCCAAGAGCTACTGAAAGTTTTGATTTATTAGACTCAAACTCTTCGCTTTCTACTACATCTCTTAATGGTACAGCTTCTTTCTCTTTATTTGGAATCTCAATACCTACCGCTTGTTTTCCAGGAATTGGAGCTTCAATTCTTATTGTTTCTGCCGCTAAGTTTAATGCAATATCATCAGCTAAATTAGCGATTTTGCTTACTCTAACACCTTCAGCTGGTTTAAGCTCATACCTTGTAATAGCTGGTCCAACTGAAATATTTTCAACTTTAGCAGATACACCAAAACTATGTAGTGTTCTTTGAAGTTGTGTAGCTTTTTCTGTTAAAGCTTTGGCTCCTGCTTTATTAGCTTTTTTCATATTTTTACCAAGTAAACTTACTGGTGGATATTCATAATTTTCTTCTTCAATTCCAACACCTTGTGTATGTGTTAAATTTAAAACTGTTTTTGTTTTCTCTTCTTTTTCTATTTCTTCTACTGCAAATAAATCTTTATCATTTGGAACTGCTGATGCCTTTTGTGCTTGGATTTCATTAGCTTTTGCAGTTTCTTTAAAAATGTTTGAATTTATAACATCTGGGTCGTTTTCAGGTGCAACATCTTTTTTGAATTTTCCAAAGAATCCAGATTTACTCTTTTCTTCTTCAACTCCTCCACCTTGTCTTTGACCATGTAAATTGATTGTAATTTCATCTTCATCAATACTTGTTTGAATATCAGCAATATTATCTTTTCTTCTTTTATCTCTTTTTTGTTCCTCAGTTAATGGTACTGCAGCTTGTGGATTAGCACGCATAGCTTCTCTTCTTGCCATTCTTTGTTCACGTCTTGCTAAAAGTTCTTCTTCTCTTTCTTCTCTTCTAGCATTCATTTCATCCATAATATCAAGCATAATTGTTGATGGATGAAGACCAAATGTAAACACAAATAATACAGCAACCACACCCATTGTTGTAACAGCAGCCCCAAAAAATCCTAATAATTTTATAAGTGGATAAGCGATTACCACACCTACAGTTCCACCACCATTATTTTGAACTCCCAAATCATAAGCCGCTTCAATAATTTGACTAAACTCCAAATTTTCACTTATATAACCATTTGAAAATTGGTAAATAGATAAAGTTGCTGCAATACATGCAAGTAAAATTCCATATTGTATAAATTTTGAAGTAATATAATTTCTGTCATCTTTAGCTATACATACCGTTAAAACTAAAAAGCCAACAGGAATAACATATTTAATAGCCCCTATAATACCACCTAAGGCAGGGCTTAATATTTCTCCTATTACTCCATTTTCTCCGTATATTAAAACAAATGACAATATAGTAACGACAAACATTACTAATACTGCTAAATCTATATTAATTCCAGTTTTTCTTTTATTTTTTCCATTTGCTGTTGATTTCTTTTTTCTTCTTCCCAAAACTTACATCCTCCTAAATTTAAAGCCACAATCAGAATCAATGTTGAATTGATTTTGATTCTGGCTTTTATTTTATTATTTAAGTTCTTTTCTGTTATTTTGAATTGTCTCAAGTGCATTTTGAATAGACATCTCTACTCCGTTTAATGTCTTACCTAGTTCTATCATATTATTTTCAATATTTGCTAAAATTCCATCAACGTATGTATTTGTACCTTGTGTAATCTCTCTGAACATTTCATTTGCATCAGCAATAATTTCTGTTTTCTTATCATAAGCTTTTTTAGTAATTTCATGTTCATCAATCATAGATATAATTCTATTTTCAGCTTCTTTAACTATAGCATCTGCATCTTTTTGTGCTTCAGCAATAATTCTTTCTCTTTCTTCTTTGATCCATTTAGCTTGTTTTAATTCATCAGGTAATTTTAATCTGATTTCTTTTATAATATCTAAAAATTGATCTTTTTCAATTATGCTTTTTTCAGTAAAAGGCACTGTTTTACTTCTTTCTAAAATATCTTCTAAAGCTTCTAGTAATGTAAAGATTTCCATCTTTTACCCCTTTCGATTCAAAAATAGGAGAAATACTCTACCATATTTTTTTATATCTTTTATCTCTAATATATTTGTATCTAAATTATCAATTACTTTTTTCTCATTGTCTGTCTCTAAAACAATTAATCCATCTTCATTTAACATTTCATTTTCGATAATCATCTTAGCTGCTACTTCTGCAAAATCAGTCAAATAAGGTGGATCTAAAAAAACAATATCAAATTTCATCTTTCTGTTTTTTAACTCATCTAACGCTTTTTTATAATCACAAGTAAGTAACAATGTTTTATCGTTTGTACGTGTCTTTTCAATATTTTGCTTTATAATTTTAATAGCTTCTCTAGAAGAATCACATAGAACTGCTTGTTTAGCGCCTCTACTTAAAGATTCTAAAGATAAAGCTCCGCTTCCAGCAAATAAATCTAATACTACTGCATCTTGTAAATCATAATTAATTTTACTGAAAAGAGCTTCTTTTACCCTATCTAATGTTGGCCTAGTGTTTTCGCCTTCTAAGGTAAATAATTTAGTACCTCTCATAGTTCCACTAATAATTCTCATACCTCTCCTATATACACCTATTATATTATATATTAATATTTTATTCTAAATATGCTATAAGTCAATAAGATTAACACAAACGTAATACATACTTAATTTTTTTGTAATATTGTAAAACATGCAAAAAAAGCGACATACAAGGTACGTCGCTCTTATTTTTATTTATTATTCTTCGCTATCTTTGTCTTCTTGTAATAATTCTAATTGAGAAATTAGTAAAGCCTCCATTTTAGCTTTGTAAACACCAAATTGTCTTTTTAATTCTTCTGTTCTTTTTCTGATCTCAAACTCTTCTTTGGCAATTTCCTCTGAAGATCTTCTAGCTTCGCTTTGTGCATCTCTGATAATTTGTTCCGCACGTGATTGTGCTGTAGCTTTTATATCATCAGCTGTAGTTTGAGCCATAACTAAAGTATTTTGTAAAGTTTGCTCAACATTTTTATAACGCTCTAGTTCTTTATTACATTCTTCTATTGCATCTCTTAATTCTGCATTTTCTCTATAAATTTTTTCATAATCGTCAGTTACTTGATCTAAAAAATCATCAACTTCGTCAGCATTATAACCATTTATTTTTTTCGAAAATCTCTTATTTTCGATATCTAAAGGTGTTAGCATAACTTTTCCTCCTACTGTCTACTTATTTTATCCATGAAGCAGAAAATTTGCTTTCAATTTTTTCCTTTGTAATTTCATTAATTATATCATAGTTGTAAGGAGCAACAACAAATATAGAATTAGAAACTTTTTCTATATTTCCATCTAATGCTTTTACAGCACCACTAACAACGTCTACAATTCTTCTTGCAACGTCTTTACTTACATACTCTAAATTAATTACAACTGCATTTTTCTCTTTTAATTGCATAACGATTTCGTCAGCTTGATCAAAATTAGTTGGTTTTGATATTTTCATTTTAATTTGTTGTGGTTGTGGCATTTGTACAACCTTGCTTTTTGGTTTGAAAATATTAAACGCTTCTCTTTCTGTTTCTTCTTCGCCTTCATATTCATCAGCATAATCAGCGTTATATACTTCATCATCGTACTCTTCTTGTACGTCTTGTTCTCCCCATATAAAATCCATAAATTTTTTAATTGATGTTCCTGCCATTTTTTTCTACAGACCTCCTAATTTTTTCTCTTCATTCGTAGCTTAATTATGTATATAGTATCTACAATTTTCAAGATATTGTCAATGCTTTTTAGCAATGTTATACAAAAATAATTCTTTTGTAATTTTTTTGTAATTTTATTGTGAATTTAAACCACTAATGTAACAGAACTTCATCATATAACTTGATTGATTTCATCTCTTTTATTTCATCTGCAGAATATCCAATATTCTCTAATTCTTCATCTGTATATGATTCTACTATTGAATAAGTATCATTTTGTCTTAATACTTTTACTAGTAATTTTTCTGTATATCCAGGCATATTTCTTTCAACGAAAATTTTATCATCTTCTTCTATTAAAGCTTGATTACTTACTTTTAATCCAGTATATTTCCACCAAATTATATCAATTGTAATTAATCTAAACTCTAATAATTCTTCTACTTTTTCTTTAATTTCAAAAACTAAAATTCTTTGATTATCTTCTTCAACAATATGAACTATTGTTGCTTCTATTTCATCTGATGTAGAAAGACGAAGTGTTACGATATCTCCAACTTTAGCTGCTGAAGATTTCTCTGTGTTAATTATTGTTGCAATGTAACATTTAAAATTATCTACTACTTTTCCTTTTTCATTACTTAAAGGAACAGCCGCTCCAACTTTTAGTTCAAAACTATTTAACAAATCACTTGTTAAATAACTAAAATCATTAACTCTTAATTTATCTTCTAATCCATCTACTCTATAAGAAGCTAATCCAGCTTTTGGAGATGTTATTACTTCAACACTATTTTCTAATTGTTGTTCAAGTTGATCTCTTTGTTCTGTTAGATTTCTTACTTCTGAACCTTCCGGACTATTCTTTCCAGTTAAGTCCACCTTTTTAGATATATATGTCTCAATTTTATTTTTATGCTCATTAATTTTTTGTATATCATTTAATTTATACATTCCATTAACTGTATCTTCAATTTCATGTTCTAGACTTGAAACATCCGCATTTAGCTTTGGTAATGTTTGATTATCTAATGCTTGATTTATTTTTTCATCAACCTCTGAAATTTGTTTTATAATTTTATCTTCTACATTAGAATAGTATCTAAAAACAGCTTGATTCATGGCAGCTCTTTCACCATCTGCCAATATTTGAACCATTCCATTTTGAGAATTTTCACCTTGAAGAACAACTTCATCTCTAATAACAAACGCCTCAACTGGTTCTTCATATGACAAAGAACCCTCAAAAACAGTTGTCTTTTCTGAAGTTTGTTTCAACAATTTATTACTATTAGTTACAATTACTAATAATAAAATCATACATATAATAGTTAAAATAACTTTTTTATGATTAATCTTATTTTGTCCGTTCTTCACTATAACTCCTTAATAATTGTTTTTAGATTCTTTTCCATTCCATCATCTTTATCAAGCCAAATAATTTCATTATTTCTTCTAAACCAAGTTAATTGTCTTTTAGCATATCTTCTTGATTCTTGTTTGATTTTATCAATCATCTCTTCTCTAGTTATGATTCCATCAAAATATTCTTTCACTTCTTTATACCCTAACCCTTGCATTGCAGTTGGAAATTCAGAATATTTATTTAATAAATTTTTAACTTCATCTTCTAGTCCAGCTTGAATCATCAAATCAACTCTTAAATTAATTCTTTCATAAAGCTTTTCTCTATCCATAGAAATACCAAATACTTTATAATCATATTCAGTTCCCTTTTGTCTTGATAAAATCTCTTGTTCAGTTTTGGTCTTACCTGTTGCCTTATATATTTCTAAAACTCTTATTATTCTTTTCTTATCATTTCTGCTTATTTTAGTCATCGCTTCAGGATCAATTCTATTTGCTTCTTCCCATAATTTTTCTAATTCTTGTGGATCCTCAGCACGTTCCATAAGCATATTTCTATAATTTTCATCAATTTTCATATCTTGATATTCGATACCATAAATTAATGAATTAACATATAGGCCGGTGCCACCAACAACGATTGGCACCTTTCCTTTTTCTAATATTTCTTTTATAGCTGTCTCCGCATCCTTTTTAAAGTCAGAAACTGTATATCTTTGATCTGGAGAAACAAAATCTACTAGATAATGTTTTATACCTTGAGCTTCTTCTTTTGTAACTTTAGCAGTACCAATATCCATATCTTTATAAATTTGCATTGAATCAGATGATATTATTTCTCCATCTAATTTCTTAGCAAGCTCAATTGAAAGAGCAGTTTTACCTGATG
This sequence comes from Clostridia bacterium, assembly GCA_017517685.1. Lineage (GTDB taxonomy): Bacteria > Bacillota > Clostridia > TANB77 > CAG-508 > Scatovivens. The sequence goes on along the minus strand of JAFWYK010000010.1, from coordinate 255,594 downwards.
CAGTTGGTCCTACTATTACTACAACTTTAGGTTTCATATTTATCTCCTACTAAATTTTCTTTCTAAATCATATTTTGTCATTTTTATAGCAGTTGGTCTTCCATGTGGACATGTAAATGGATTTGGAAGTTCTAATAAAACTTGCATTAAGCTATCAACTTCTTTTTCATCCAATTTCATTTTTGCTTTTACTGCTGCTTTACAAGCAACTGTAGCTATAAATTTATCTTCTTTTTCTTGTTTTGCTGTTACAGCAACTGTATCAATTTCATCTAATATATCTAGGAATAATTGTTTAGTATTTAAATCTTCACACATTCCTGGAACAGACATTAATTTTATAGTATTGTCACCGAACTCTTCAAAAGAAAATCCTGCTCTAGAGAACATTTCTACATTTTCTCTTGCTATAATCATTTCTTTATGTGAAAGAGTTATAACATCTGGTAATAATAAGAATTGTTCATCTCTATTTTCTCCACTATAATAATTCTCTTTTACTTTTTCATAAAGAATTCTTTCATGTGCAGCATGTTGATCTATAATATACATCTCATTTTTCAATTCTATAATAATGTATGTATTAAAAGCAATTCCTAAAAATTTATATGGTACTTTCACTTCATTTGCTTCATCTTCAAATACATTCATATTTTCATTTGGATATTCAAAATCTTTTGCTACATTTAATTTCTCTTGTTCTAATTTTTCTTGTTCCTTTTCTTGTCTTACAGCAAATGGGTCTACACCAAATGTTTTCTTATACATCGCATCAAATTCTGGATTGGCTTCAAATTCTTTTTCTTCTTTTAAAGCTTCTCTTACTTTAGCTGTATCTATACTTTGTGTACTATCAATATCTAATTTAGCTGCAAATAATCCAGCTGCAATTTTTGAAAAATCATTTTCATCTTCACTTAATACAACTTCATTTGTAGTTTCATTTTTTTCTTCATCTTCTTTATTAATATTTGATGTTGTATCAATAATCATTGTGTGTTCTGGTAAATTATTTAAATCAGCGTTAGCAGCAACCACTGTCTCTTGAGATACTGATTTAGATTCATTCAAATTAATTTTTTGTGTTTCTTCCATATTAGAATCTTCTACAGTTCTCACAGCTTCTGTATCTATTACTTGTGTCATTTCTTTATTAGCAAGTTTTGTTGATATCATTTCTGTTGTTGCATCTTTAATCATATCATTAACAACACTTACATCTAATTCTTTCGTTTCACTTGATATTAATGCATTACCAAATTCAACTTTTTTAGATATTTCAGAATCATTAATTGTATTTGTCTTTTCATCTTTTTCTTCTACTACAGTGTTTTTCTCTAAACTTTGTCTGTATTTAAAAATTTCTTCTAAATGATTATTACTTAATTCTTCTTGTGTCTCTTCTGATTCTTTTATTATTTTTGAAAATAATCCTGCTATTCCTGATTTTTTCTCTTCATCAAATACAAATTCACCATTACTTCTTTTTTCAGCAGCTTCATTAAATTTTCTTCCAGATTCTAAAGCTTCTCTTTCAACATTTTCAACAAGTTCTGTTTTTGCAAGGCAAGATTTAATAGCATGATATACTGCTTTAAATACTTTTCCTTCATCTTCAAATCTTACTTCTAATTTTGCTGGATGCACGTTAACATCTGCAAGTTTTGGATCCATTTCAAGATTTAATATTAAAAATCCATATCTTCCTACTGGAATTATTCCTTTATAAGCTTGATCTGCTGCTGCAGTTAAATTTTTATCTTTTATATATCTTCCATTTAAGAAAAATTGTTGATTACTTCTATTAGCTCTTGCAACAACTGGTTTTCCTACAACACCAGTAATTCTTATTTCATCATATTGGTAATCAATTTCTTCTGTTTCAGTAGCAATATCTTTTCCATAAATACTGTATACTACAGTTTTCATATCTCCATTTCCATTAGTTTGTACTATTGTTTTTCCATTGCTAATTAATTTTATCGCTACATCTTTATTTACCAAAGCTATCCTTGTAACAGCATCTTCAATATAACCAGCTTCTGTATAATCTTTCTTTAAAAATTTATATCTTACAGGTGTATTAAAGAATAGATTTTGAACAGTTATTGTTGTACCAACAGATCTACCTGCTTCTGTAAATTCTAATGTTTTTCCACCTTCAACTACTAATCTATGTCCTGTTTCTTCTCCTTCTTTTTTAGAAACCATTTCTACTTTTGAAATTGCAGCAATACTTGCTAAAGCTTCACCTCTGAACCCCATAGTTCTAACTTCTTCTAAATCTTCAGCTTTTCTTATTTTACTTGTAGCATGTCTTTCAAATGCTATTTCCATATCATCTTTTGCAATTCCACAACCATCATCTGTAATTCTAATTAAGGAAATTCCACCATTTTTAATTTCTACAGTTATATTTTTAGCACCTGCATCTATCGAGTTTTCAACCATTTCTTTTACAACAGATGCTGGTCTTTCAATAACCTCACCAGCTGCAATTTTATTTATAGTTAAATCGTCTAAAAGCACTATATTTCCCATGTTTTTCTCCTTTTCTTTCCTTTGACTGAACCTGATGCGCCAATTATCTCATTATACTTTTTTAGAATTATATCATTAAAAATATTTTTTGTATACTTTTTTAAAATTTATATGAATTTTTTTTAAACAATTAAATTTTGTAACACTCTTTTTATAAATTCATACTATATAACATACAAAAGATTTAACATATTTTATTTTTAAAGGAGGGCTTTATTATGCCAGAAAACAGAGGTTGTGGATGCGGATTATTCGGTGGAGATAATGATTGTTTATTATTAATCATTCTTTTAATCGTTTTATTCTGTTGCTGTGGAAACGGATCTAGCAGAGGATGTTGCTAGTCTATTAAACAAAGAAAGATGTCAATAAAACTATTGGCATCTTTTTTTCTTATAAAAAAACAACCCCCAGTACCTTCTTTTCAAAAGATACTGAGGGGAAAAGACACATTACAATATGTCTCTTTTAGAAGATAACTTATCCTCTAACACGTTTTTTCAAAGCTTCAAACTCTTTTGCCAATGCCTCTGGCACATAATCAAGTTTGCCATAGAAAGATTCAATCTCTTCGATTTCAGCTTCCCACAGTTCCCTATTAACTTCAAAGAGTTCTGCTTTCACTTCTGGAGTAATGTCGAGGCCATCGAAATCGATTTCTTCGGGGATGATACCGATTTCGCATTCAACTCCACTTGCTTCACCTTCTGTTCTTGCAAGGATCCACTTAAGTACTCTGAAGTTTTCGCCGAAGCCCGGCCACATAAAGCTACCGTCATCATCAGTTCTGAACCAGTTCACATTATAGATCTTAGGTGCCTTGTCTCCAAGAAATTCACCCATGTCAATCCAGTGCGAAAAATAATCAGAAATGTTATAACCACAGAACGGAAGCATAGCCATAGGATCTCGTCTGGTAACGCCAACTTTACCGGTTGTTGCCGCTGTTGTTTCTGAACCCATAGAAGAACCAAGAAACACACCATGATTCCAATCAAAAGATTCGATTACGAGCGGCATAAGCTTTGCTCTTCTTCCACCAAATATGATTGCTGATATCGGAACGCCAGTCGGAGAATTAAAATCCTCATCCAGGCAAGGGCAGTTTTCCGCAGGAGCAGTAAAACGAGAATTAGGATGTGCACCTTTTACATTCTCTTTGTCTGTCCAAGGATTACCCTTCCAATCCAAAGCATTCTCAGGCGGAATTTTTGTGAGAGATTCCCACCATACAGTGTTGTCATCCGTATTAAGGGCTACGTTTGTAAAAATTGTTCCCTTCTTGGTAGATTCAAGCGCATTAAAGTTAGATTTAGCGCTAGTACCAGGAGCAACACCAAAGAATCCGAACTCGGGGTTAATGGCATACAATCTGCCATCCGGTGCTTTTCTGAGCCATGCTATATCGTCACCAAGAGTGGTAACTTCATACCCTTCATCCAAGAACTTCTTGGGAGGTACAAGCATAGCCAGATTAGTTTTGCCACATGCCGACGGAAACGCTGCTGCAACATAAGTTTTCTGTCCATCGGGTTTTTTAATTGCGAGAATTAACATGTGCTCTGCGAGCCACATTTCATCTCTTGCGATAACGGATGCGATACGAAGTGAGAAGCATTTTTTACCCTGAAGAACATTTCCACCATATTCAGAATTAAAGCTATATATTGCTTTATCTTCCGGGAAATGGCATATATACCGTTCTTCTGGATTAAGAGTTCCCACAGAGTGAAGTCCTTTTACAAACTCCCCTTCTTCTCCAAGTTCATCCAAAACCTTCTGACCACAACGAGCCATAATGAGCATGCTTAGAACTACGTACCGAGAGTCGGTAAGTTCGAAGCCGATTTTGGAAAATGGAGATCCATAAGGTCCCATCATGTACGGAATAATGTACATAGTCTTTCCAGTCATAGAACCAGCAAAGAGCTGATGTAGTTTGTCGTACATTTCAGGAGCATACGCCCAGTTGTTGGTTGGACCTGCTTCAGATTTTTCTTCTGTGCAGATAAATGTCCGATTTTCAACTCGAGCAACGTCACTTGGATCGCTTCTGCGCAGATAACAGCCAGGGAGTATTTCCTGATTAAGTTCATGCAGTTCTCCAGCTGTAACCGCTTCCTTAATCAGCATTTCCCGCTGTGTCTCTGACCCGTCAATCAAGATAACTTTTGCCGGATTAGCCAGCTCAATCATCTGATTGATCCATTCGTTTGCCTTTGCATGTTTTACGTGTACATTCATTTTAAGTCACTTCCTTTTGTAATAAATTTACTGCTCTAGTATAAGCAGCAGTTAAATGAATAACACGCAAACATTTTACCACATTTTTAGAGCAAAATCCATGAAATCACTGGATTTTCACAGTTTTTTCACATTTTAAGGCAAAAAAATAACAGATATGATAAAATTTCATATCTGTTATGATCGTTTTTAATACATTCCACCCATATCTGGCATTTCTGCATGATGTGATCCACATCCACAAGATTTTTCTTTTTTATCTGTAATAACACTTTCTGTTGTTAAAATCATAGATGCAACACTTTCTGCATTTTGAAGAGCAGAACGAGTTACTTTAGTTGGATCTACAATACCTGCTTTTTTCATATCTACATATTCTTCTTTTGCTGCATCAAATCCAATTCCTGGTTTAGAAGCTCTAACTTTTTCAACAATTACAGCCCCTTCTAGTCCTGCATTAGTAGCAATTTGTCTTGCTGGTTCTTCTAATGCTTTTAATATAATTTTTATACCAATTTTTTCATCGTCATTTAATGTTTCTTGATATAATTTTTCAATTTCTGGAATTACATTTAAATATGCTGTTCCACCACCTGGTAAAATACCTTCTTCAACGGCTGCTTTTGTAGCTGATAAAGCATCTTCAATCCTTAATTTTTTCTCCTTCATTTCAATTTCTGTTGCAGCACCAACTTGAATTACAGCTACACCACCTGCAAGTTTTGCTAATCTTTCATGAAGAGTTTCTTTTTCATAACTTGATTTTGTTTCTTCAATATTTTTCTTAATTTGACTAATTCTTGCATCAATAGCTTCTTTATTTCCCATACCATCAACAACAATTGTTGTTTCCTTAGTACATTTTACTTGTCTTGCTCTACCAAGTTGAGATAAAGTTGTTTCTTTCAAATCTAAACCAAGTTCTGATGTTATCACTTCTCCTCCAGTTAAAACAGCTAAATCTTGTAAGATTTCTTTTCTCTTATCTCCAAATCCTGGTGCTTTAACACCAACTACATTTAATACTCCTCTTAATTTATTTAATATTAGCGCTGATAAAGCTTCATTTTCAAAATCTTCAGCTATAATAACAAGTTTTCCACCATTTTGTGTTAACTCTTCTAATAGCGGTAATATTTCTTGAAGATTTGATATTTTTTTATCAGTAATTAATATATAAGGATCATCAATTACAGCTTCCATTTTATCAGTATCTGTTACCATATATGGAGATACGTAACCTTTATCAAATTGCATACCTTCTACAACATCAACTTCTGTAAATGATGTTTTTGATTCTTCTATTGTTATAACTCCATCTTTAGATACTTTTTCCATAGCATCAGCAATTAAAGTTCCTATTTCTTCATTGTTTGCAGAGATACTTGCAACTCTTGCAATATCTTCTTTTCCTTTTATAGGAGAACTAATCTTTTTTAATTCTTCAATAGCTTTGTTAGTTGCTTTATCCATACCTCTTTTTATTCCAAGTACATCACCACCAGCTGCTACGTTTTTTACACCTTCTTTTAACATTACTTGAGCTAACACTGTAGCTGTTGTTGTTCCATCTCCTGCTACATCATTTGTTTTTGTAGAAACTTCTTTTACCAAACTTGCTCCCATATTTTCAAACGGATCATCAAGTTCCACTTCTTTTGCTATTGTAACACCATCATTTGTAATAAGTGGTGCACCAAAACTTCTATCTAATACTACATTTCTTCCTTTTGGGCCAAGTGTTACTTTAACAGTATCTGCTAATTTATTAACACCTTCTAATAATTTTTTTCTAGCATCTTCGCCATATTTAATTTCTTTTGCCATAATAATCTCCTTTCAGTCTATTCAACAATTGCTAAAATATCAGAATGTTTTACAATTATATATTCTACTCCCTCATATTTAACTTCTGTTCCTGAATATTTACTTGTAATAACTCTATCTCCCTTTTTTACTTGCATTCTTATTTCTTTTCCATTTTCATCTACACCACCAGGTCCAATTTCAACAACCTCTGCAATTTGTGGTTTTTCTTTTGATGTTGCAGTAAGTATAATTCCACTTTTTGTTTCAACTTCTGCTTCTACCATTTTTATTAAAACTCTATCGTTTAATGGTTTAATCATAAATATATACCTCCTTTAAAAATTTCTAATCCCTAAAGTTTATTTTTAGCACTCGTCATATTCGACTGCTAATAATTTATACCTTTTTTTATAAAATGTCAATATAAATTAAAAATATTTCTTTAATATTTATATTAAATATTTGCTAATTTATTCTAAACAAAAAAACTTTCACATTTAGTGAAAGTTTTCTTTTATATATTAATCATCATATCCAAGCATTTTTGGTTCACAAGTTAAATTAATTCCTAAGCTTTTTAAAACCTTTTGCTCTGTACCTGAAACCATATATGAACTATGAGCATCTGCACCTCTTAATGAATCTAATGCTTCAATTGTTTTTTCAATTACAGGATTATTTTCTGCACAAATTGAAAGTGCAATTAATACCTCTGACAAGTTTAAACTATATTTACTTTTATAAGATGTTTTTTGTTTTAATTTTAATATCCCTTTTAACACTGACGGAGATAATAAGTATACATCATCTGGTATTCCACTAATATATTTAATTGTATTTAATAAAAGTGCACTTGAAGCACTTAATAATTCAGACTCTTTTCCTGTAATTATTTTACCATCATTCAATTTAATTGCTAACGCATTAGCATTTGTAAGTTCCGCTTTTTCTATTGCGTATTTTACAATTTCTCTATCTTGTATTGTTATTCCAACATTATTCATTAATTTTTTTATTGTTTCAACGGCTTGTTCTGTTCCAATTCCTTTTTTGAAATCACAAACTGCAGAATAATATCTTCTAATAATTTCCATTTTAGCAGCTTCTTGAGCCACATAATCATCAACAATACATTGACTAATCATATTAACACCCATATCTGTTGGTGATTTATATACTTCTTTTCCAGTAATTGATTTTAAAATATTCTTTAATATCGGAAATGCAGAAATATCTCTATTATAATTAACCGCTTTAACATTATATTCTTCTAAGTGAAATGAATCTATCATATTTATATCGTTTAAATCAGCTGTTGCTGCTTCATACGATACATTAACAGGATGCATTAATGGTAAATCCCAAACTGGGAATGTTTCAAATTTAGCATATCCAGCATCAACACCATTTTTATGTTCATGATATAATTGAGAAAGACATGTTCCAAGTTTTCCACTATTTGGTCCTGGTGCTGTTACCACTACTAATTTTTTTGTTGTTTCAATATATGGATTTTTTCCATATCCTTCATCACTAACAATAGTTTCAACATCATCTGGATATCCTTTTGTTGGAGTATGGATATAAACTTTAACATCTCTACTTTCTAAGTTATTTCTTAATTTAGAAATATCTTGTCCAGTATACATAGTTATAACTACACTATTAATTGAAATTCCTAATTTAGAAATATTTTCAATCAATCTTAATAATTCAACATCATATCCAATTCCATAATCTGCTCTAATTTTGTTTTTCTCAATATTATCAGCATTAATACAAAAAATAATTTCTAAATCATCCTTAAATTCTTGTAAAAGTTTTATTTTTGCATCAGGGCTAAATCCAGGTAACACTCTACTTGCATTATAGTCATCAAATATTTTTCCGCCAAACTCTAAATAAAGTTTGTTATCAAACATTTTTATTCTTTCTTCAATCTTCTCTTTTTGAATTTTTAAGTACTTTTCGTTGTCAAAAGCGATTTTCATTTTTTCCTCCAATTAACCCCTCTTACTTTTTTTGCTCATAAAAACAAAAAAACAGACTTAAAAAAAGGGTTTTTTTTTTAAATCTGCTTCGATTCATTTCTTCAACATTTTTATTTTAACATTTTATCCACAAAATTACAAGAACTTTTACACATTTGTTATAAAAATTTATTATTTTTACTTTTTGTATAGATTTATTTTTAGTTATATATTATAATTTCTTTTATAGTGGAGGTTTTTATGTTTATACCAAAATTTATAATTGATAAAAACATTATAAATTCTGAATTAAGAACACTTAACTGTCTTTTAAAAGAACAAAGAGAACTAAAGCAAACTTTAGTATCTTATCTTGAAAAAATTTCAGAAAGCATTTGCTATGCAAATGATAATAAAGACACTAGTGTACTTATTTCAACTTTAGAAAGCGTTAAAGCTAACTTTGAAAATGTCAAAGCTAACATAGACGCTCTTATTGAGTTACGTCAATATTTAATCACTTCACTAAAACAAGAATCTTATGATTCAGAGTACTTTGAAAAATATAATAATGATTACATGAATTTATTTAATAAAATTTCTAAAGACAATTTAGAATATTTTACTTTCATGAACAATTTCGCAAAATACATTCATGTTGACTTTTCAAAAATAGATAGAGTAGAAAATGAGTCAAGCGAAAACTTTGATTCTTCTAGTTTAATAGATGAAATTCTTGAAATTGAACAAGAAACCTTAAAAAATTTTCCAGAAGAAGAAATAGCTATAAATCTAGATGAAGATATTGATACTTCTGTTCCAGATGCGTTTGAAGTATCTCTTGAAGAATTATTTGATATTGAAGAAGAATCATCTCTAATTAACGAATATTTAGAAGATATCGATAATAAATCTATTTCTTCTGACAAAGTAGAAACATTAGAAAAAGATACTACTCCAGAAACTATCTTAAACGATGATACAAAAATTTTAGAAAAAACATTATTATATTCTGCAGATAATATCGTACTTCCTTATTCTACTGAAGATTTACACACATTTTTTACTACTAATCCTGAAAAATATTCTTCATTAGATGATATTATAAAAAAAGAATATACAATTAAATTAAATGATATAAAGAACACGCCAACAACAAGATTTAAAGAAGCATTTAACTTAGCCAAAAACAAATGTAACATGCCAATCGCAAAAGCTACTACTCTTGCTTCTGAAATTTCATTTAATTCTCAATTAGATCCAATTATAATCAAAGCATGTAATACTATTGATGAATTAGATTCATATATTGAGTGTTTGGAAACAAATTCTTTAGATAAATTTGATGCATTTAAAATTATATATAAATAAAAAAGCAATACTTCATTTTTTAAGTATTGCTTTTTTTATTATTACATTCTTTGTTTTACTGCTTCATAAATTACTATACCAGCTGATACAGATGCATTAAGAGATGTTATTTGACCTTTCATAGGAATCTTAATTAATATGTCAGCATTTTCTTTTACAAGTTTGCTCATACCATATCCTTCACTTCCTATTATTATTGCTAGTGGTCCTTTTAAATCTTGGTTGTAATACATAGTATTTGCATCACCATCAGTTCCAATTACCCAAAGACCTGCATCTTTTAATTTTCTAATTGTATCATTTAAATTATTAACTCTTGCTATCTTAACATATGATGTTGCTCCAGTTGAAACTTTAACAACTGTTGAATTTACTTGTACATTTCTTCTTTTTGGAATTATAATTCCATGTACTCCAGCAGTTTCTGCTGTTCTAATAATTGAACCAAAGTTATGTGGATCTTCAATTCCATCTAGAATTAATATAAATGGAGCTTCTCCTTTTTCATTAGCACATTCTAAAATATCTTCAACTTCAGAATAATTAAATGGAGGAACAACAGCTACAACGCCTTGATGGTTTTCTGCCATTTGATCTAATTTTGATTTATCAACTTCAACCAATACAACTCTAGCTTCTTTTGCTTTTGCTATTATCTCATTTATTGATCCATGTCTTTCTCCATGTTCAATATATAATTTATTAATATCTTTTTCAGATTTTAATAATTCCATAACAGCATTTCTTCCTGCTACGATATCTTCATAGTTTCCATCTTCATCATTTTGTCTTCTATCTTCAAAACTTCTTCTTTCAACAAATCTTCTATCTGTTTCAGAACGTCTTTCACCGATTCTTCTATCCAATTCATTTCTATCTGTTTTTCTTCTTTCTGAAACTCTTCTATCAGCTTGTCTTCTTTCTTCTACTCTTCTATCTGACTTTCTTCTTTGTTCTTTTCTTCTTTCTTCGTTTTCAACTCTTTCTTTTGCAATTCTAGCTTGTCTATTTCTTTTATCTCTATAACTCTCTCTCATCTTTTTCTCCTTATATAATTATTCTTCGTCGTCTAATTTTAATACAGCTAAGAATGCCTCTTGTGGTACTTCAACGTTACCTATTTGACGCATTTTCTTTTTACCCTTCTTTTGCTTTTCTAGAAGTTTTTTCTTTCTTGTTATATCTCCACCATAACATTTTGCTAAAACGTCTTTTCTCATTGCTGATAAAGTTTCTCTTGCAATTATTTTTCCACCAACAACTGCTTGAATTGGTATTTCAAATAATTGTCTTGGAATAACTTTCTTTAGTTTTTCAGCCATTTTTCTTCCTCTTTCATAGGCTGAATCTTTATGAACTATAAATGATAATGCATCAACAGCTTCGTTATTTATATGTAAATCCAATTTTACTAAATCAGCTCTTCTATTTTCTTTAAATTCATAATCTACCGAAGCATAACCTTTTGTTTTAGATTTTATTGTATCAAAGAAATCATAAATAATTTCATTAAGCGGAAGTTCATATTCTAACGTTACTCTATTTGCATCTAAGTATTTCATATCGATATAAACACCTCTACGTTCTTGGCAAACCTTCATAACATTTCCTACGAATTCTTTTGGTATCATAATTTCAGCTTTCATTATAGGTTCTTCCATATAACTAATTTCTGTAGTAGGTGGAAGATCTACTGGATTATATAGTTCAATTATTTCCCCACTTGTTCTATGAACTTGATATATAACAGATGGTGCTGTAGTAATTAACCCAATATCAAATTCTCTTTCTAATCTTTCAATAATAATCTCTAAATGTAATAATCCTAAGAAACCACATCTAAAACCAAATCCTAATGCTGCTGATGTTTCTGGTTCATAATTTAAAGCAGCATCATTTAGTTTTAATTTTTCTAAAGCTTCTTTTAATGGTTCATATTCACTACCATCTAACGGATACATTCCACAATATACCATTGAATTTGCTTTCTTATATCCTGGAAGTGCTTCTTTTGCAGGAGCTTGTTTAAGTGTAATTGTATCACCAACATTTAAGTCTGATACAGTTTTTACACTGGCTGCAATATATCCAACTTCACCTGCTGATAAAGAAGTTGTTGGAATATATGAACCTGCGCCAAAGTATCCTACTTCTGTAACAGTAAATACTTTACCTGTAGCCATAAATAATATTTCATCATTAGCTTTTACTGTACCATCTTTTATTCTTACATAACTTAACGCACCTTTATAATTATCATAATATGAATCGAAGATTAAAGCTTTAAGTTCCCCATTTGGATCTCCACTTGGTGCTGGAATATCAGTAACTATTCTTTCTAATACTTCTTCAATATTTAAACCTGTTTTTGCTGAAATACAAGGTGCATCCATTGCTGGAAGACCAATTATATCTTCAATTTCTTTTTTTACTTCATCAGGTCTCGCATTTGGAAGATCTACTTTATTAATAACTGGAACAACTTCTAAATCACCATCTAAAGCTAAATATACATTTGCTAAAGTTTGAGCTTCTACACCTTGTGTACTATCAACTACCAAAATTGCTCCTTCGCAAGCTGCTAAGCTTCTTGATACTTCATAGTTAAAATCTACGTGTCCAGGAGTATCAATTAAATTAAATATATACTCTTCCCCATCTTTTGCTTTATATTGCATTCTTACAGCTTGAGACTTTATTGTAATTCCTCTTTCTTTTTCAATGTCCATATTGTCTAATACTTGAGATTCCATTTCTCTTTGAGTAAGTGCACCAGTCATTTCAATAATTCTATCAGCCAAAGTTGACTTACCATGATCTATATGTGCAATAATACTGAAATTTCTAATATTTTTTTGTTTGTCTTGCATATATTCTCCTTAATCTTATTATCTAACTTCCTCATCATTAATTTTATCATTTGTTGGCTTTTCTCTTCTAAAAAGCCCATCTGGTATAGTATGTGATGAAATATCTATACCGTCTGTTGATAAAAATCCTTTTGAAGTTTTATCAACTTTCTTTGTTATTTCTTTATCTAATAAATTTGATGTATATATAAACACTCCATCTGACCAAGTTGTTCTTTGTTTATAATCATCTAAAATATATTTTCTAAAACCATCTGAATATTCTTCGGTGTTTTCTCTTACATCTTCTGTCATAAGATCATCTAGTCTTTCTAATGTAAATCTATATGGATTCATTCCACAAAATGTTGCATAATCTCTTAAAGTTGATTCTTGCATTACTCTTACACTTGAAATTAATCCAGCTCTTTCAGCAATCATTACAGATTGACCTGGCGCAATAAACCCTTCTCTTTCTAAAAACTCCAAAGAAGATGCTGCAATTGAAAGCATTTTTTGAGTTCTAAATTGTTTATCTCCCATAAGTTCTCTTGTTGGTGATCTTTTATCAGCAAGCATATGATCTGCTGCAAGTTCGAATAATACATTATACATTTGAGAATAATATATTTCTTTTTCTCTTGGATCTGCATTTACTTCTAATGAACCAATAGCAACAGTTGCTAATATTAACTCTCTTATTCTTTCATCTGTTTCATATTCTTCGAAACTTGTACTCATTGCTTCTTTTAAGAACTCTTCAAATTCTTGTCTATCATACATACTATGTTTTAATAGTTCTTTTTCTGAAACTCCAACAGCTAACGCCAAAAGATTTGTTATACAAGTTGTTGTTTGATATCCTGTTGTCCCCATATAACCATTTTGATAATCATCATCATTCTTTGTCATAGTAGTACGTGTTGCTGCACTTTCAGTAACAATTTCATTTATATGACTACCAGAAACTCTTCCGTTTTTATATTCATGTATTAATCCAAAATCACCATTTTCTCTAAAATTTATAGCATGATAAACTTCATGAGTAAGTAGTGCATACATCTCTCTACCAAGCAAAAATTTTGCTGTTTGTGGTTCAAAATGTTTTGAATAATATTCCGCATATTTTTTATAATACTCTGGATCTATCAAAATTGTCTTTTCTTTACCTTTAAATACGGCCATTGTGTCTTTAGTTGTTTTTGAAGCAATCTCTTCTTCGGTCATAAATCTTATAGATTCTAAATTACTTACTAATCTTTCTGTCTCTTCTCTCATTCGTTCTAATGAAATATCAAATTCAAACGCTCTTCTTTGCATTATTTCATTAAGAATAGGTTTAAATTCACCATATTTTTCTTGTGTAATTAATTCATCTAATATATTTTGTAATCCAGGATTATAGTAATTTACCAAATTACTATCCATAATTTTCTCCTTAGTTTATTTTTAACAGATTAAATTTTAAATAATCTGAACTAACTAATTTATATTCAATGTCATCAACCAATCCTTCTAAAGCTTCTTTATGAGATTCGCCATGAAGATGAGCGTAATAACATTTTTTTACACCATAATCTCTAAGTGTTTTTGAAAAATTTATCTCATCTGGAATTTCTGTTTCTCTATAAAATGGTGGATAATGAATAAATGTTATTATTTCTTTATCATTTCCAAAATTTTTAACTCCATCTTGAAGAGATAATTTTAATCTATCATTTTCTCTTTTTAGTATTTTGTAATTCTCTGGAGATTTCCATGTATTAATCCATCCACGAGTACCTGTAATAATTCTATCTTCTATCAAATATGAATTATTAAATAAAAAGTCTATATTTTCAAAACCACATTCTTTTATATACTTTCTCATACTTGTAAGAGTTGTCCACCAATAATCATGATTTCCTTTTGATAAAATCTTCTTTCCTGGAAGTGAATTTAAAAATTCAAAGTCCTTATAAGTTTCACTTAAATATGTAGCCCAAGAAAAATCACCTGGAAGAATTACAGTATCATATTCAGTTACATTTTCAAGCCAAGATTCTTTTATCTTGTCAGCATGTTTTTCCCAATTATAACCAAATATATCCATTGGTTTATCTGCCGAAAAAGATAAATGTAAATCTCCTATTACGTAAATAGACATTTAAATCCCCTTTTATTTATTATAAATTTTTAATTGGATCATCATCATTTTCTTCATCTGCGCTAGATCCAACTACTGTTTTTTCAACATTTTGATTTGTATCAACTGTAAATGTTTTACAATCTTTATTTTGTGTTGATTCTGTTTTTGCATCATTTACATCAGCATTATCTGGAATGAAAACTTTTCTAACTGAGTTTTCATCTTCTCCGCTAACAGTATCATTTGCTACAGTTTCTGCTTTTTCCATTTTTTCTAAAACATTTTTGTGATATGCTATTGTTACAACCACTCCAATTAAAACTACTAAAAGTGCTACTACTACCATTACCATATTTTTTCTCTCCTTACTCACCAATTTTTAAATTTGGTATTGCATTTAATTTTAAATCTGCTTTTTCTTCATTGATGTAATTATAATATCCCATTGCCGCAATCATCGCTGCATTATCAGTACATAATATTGGTTCTGGATAATATACTTTAATATTTAATTCATTAGCTAAATCATCAAATGATTTTCTAATATAAGAGTTTCTTGATACTCCACCTGCAATCACAATTTTATCAGTATCAAATTCTTTAATTGCTTTTATTACGTTTGATGTAAGCATCTCAGTAACTGCTGCTTGAAAACTTGCGCAAAGATCTGCTTTATTAATATTAGGATCTTTATGATTTAAATTAATTACAGCAGTTTTTATACCACTAAAACTAAAATCTAAATTATCAAAATGAGTTACTGGTAATTTAATATTCGGTTTTCCTTCTTTTGCTAAGTTATCTACTTTAGGTCCACCCGGATAACCAAGACCTACAACTCTTGCTACTTTATCAAAAGCTTCACCTACAGCATCATCTCTTGTTTTTCCTAATATCTCAAAATCATTATAATCAGTTACTTTAACCAAATGAGTATGTCCACCAGAAATAATTAAACATAAAAATGGTGGTTTTAAATCATTATGAGTTAAATAATTACCTGCAATATGACCTTCTATATGATTTACTGGAATAAGTGGTTTTCCTGTAACATAACTTAAACCTTTAGCATAAGACACACCCACTAAAAGTGCTCCTACAAGTCCTGGTCCATGAGTAACTGCTATAGCATCTATATCATCTAAAGTTACTTTTGCTTCTTCTAAAGCTTCTTTCATAATTTTATTTATAACTTCAGTATGACATCTAGAAGCAATTTCTGGAACAACACCACCATATTCTTCATGAATTTTTATTTGAGAATTAATTACATTTGATAAAACTTCTCTACCATTTTTTACAATTGCAACAGAAGTTTCATCACAACTTGATTCAATTCCCATTATTAAAACATCTTTCAATTTCTATCTCCTATTTTTTTATTGTGAATAACGCATTTTTAGGGATAACCTAGTTACCCCTAAAAATCTATATAAAAAACAAAATTACTTTTTCAACTATGAAGAACATTACATTAGATAATGCTGAAATAATTGGACTTACAATTATTTCTAAAACTCCAAATATCCAAAGAATCATAAACACTGTACTTAATGTTGCATAATTATCTTGTAGCCATCTTTGTGCTTTAGTTGGTAAAAGATTTCTAAATATCTTTTCTCCATCAAGAGGTGGCAATGGTATTAGATTAAATACACCAAGACCAATATTTATTGCAACTAAAATTTGTAAAAAATATCCTAATATAGTTCCTACTGTTGTTGAAAATACAGCTACACTTCCACCTAAATAATATATTAACAAATAAGCCACACAGGCAACTAGTGCTATTGTAAAGTTCATAAGTGGTCCAGCAAGTGCAACCATCGAGTCACAAAAACCTCTTGATTTATTAGATGTATAATTACTTGGATTTACTTGTACTGGACGTCCCCAACCAATATTAGCAAAAAGCAACAAGAAAAATCCAAAAGGATCTATATGACTTAACGGATTTAATGTTAATCTTCCTTGATTTTTTGGAGTTGTATCTCCTAATTTAACAGCAGCATTTGCATGAGCAAATTCATGAAATGTAATAGCAATAATTACCGCAGGTAATGTTAATAATAAATTTAATTTTTGAGCACTAGACATGCTTAATAATGACCAAATAATAAGTATAGCAAAAACTGTATTTATTACTCTTCTATCAGCTCCATATCCAAACATAAATATCCTCCTTAAAATCTTTTGTATCTATATATCTAATAATTATGAATTTTATATTAAATTTTCACCTATTTTAAATCCAAAATATTATATCACATATTTTAAATAAAATCACGCATTTTTATAGGATTTTGCACACTTTTTTCTCATTTATATCATAACATATGACATATTTATTAACAATTTCAAAAAAATATCATTTTTATAACAATTTTAGCCATTTTTGCAACAAAAAGAGCCTATTTTTATAAAGCAATTTTTATTTACCTTACAAATAGACTCTTAAAAACTATCCTACTAAATTTGATATATAAAACATTACCCAAGCTAATACCATTAAGCCTTGCATAATTATATATTGGATTAGACTAAATTTTTCATTTTTCCTATTTAAAATTCCCGCAATAATAGATAATATTATTAAAAAACTTAATCCATTATTTAAATATGGAATTGCTTCAAATACAGTATCATAATGTTCTCCAGTATCATTAAATGCAATCCCTATTAAAGCCCAAATATGACCTATTCCAATATATAAATTAATCTTTAACCAATACCAAATATTTAATAAAACTTTTTTCATACCTCTCGCTTTTAATATTCCTCTTTTTACTTTATTATCGCCCTTTTCTTTAGTATTTGTTCTAAAAGGTGAATATATTTCATAATATTCATCAGCTACAATAACAAGTTCAATTACTTCATCTTTTTCATCTATTGTATTATCCCCTTAAATAACCTTCTATATAGTTAAATTATTACAAAATTCTGTATATTGCTTCACATTTATATCATAGCATAGCCTTAATAATTAAACCATTTCATTTAAATATCATTTTAATAACAAAAAAGAGAACCAAACGGTTCTCTTTTAATTTATTACTAGTTTAATGGTTTCATTGTTGGGAATAAAATTACATCTCTAATTGATGCAGAATCTGTTAATAACATAACTAATCTATCAATACCAATTCCCATACCACCTGTTGGAGGCATACCATATTCAATAGCCATACAGAAATCTTCATCCATATCGTTAGCTTCTTCGTCTCCAGCTTCTTTTTGTTTTAATTGTTCAACAAATCTTTCTCTTTGATCAATTGGATCATTTAATTCTGAATATGCATTACCATATTCACGTCCACCAATAAATAATTCAAATCTTTCTACTAATCTCTTATCTGATGGCTTTCTTTTTGTAAGTGGAGAAACTTCTACTGGATAATCACAAATAAATGTTGGTTGAATTAATGTTTCTTCAACAAATTCCTCAAAGAATGCATTAATAATATATCCTCTTGTTTGTTTTGATTCTTCTAATTCAACATGTTTTTCTTTAGCTACAGCAACAGCTTCTTCATCTGTATTAATTTCATTAAAATCAACACCTGTTACTTCTTTAATAGCTTCTATCATAGGAACTCTTCTCCAAGCTGATTCTAAATCAATATCCATACCTTGGTAATTAATTTTTGCTGTTCCTAAACATTTTTCAGCTACTGTTCTAATCATGTTTTCTGATAAATCCATCATATCATTATAATCTTGATATGCAGCATAGAATTCAATGTTAGTAAATTCTGGATTGTGTTTAATATCCATACCTTCATTTCTAAACATTCTTCCCATTTCATATACTCTATCAAATCCACCAACGATTAATCTTTTTAAGTAAAGTTCATTAGCAATTCTTAAATACATATCTAAATCTAATGTATTATGATGTGTAATGAATGGTCTTGCAGAAGCTCCACCAGCTATTGTGTTTAATATTGGTGTATCAACTTCTAAATACCCTTCATTATCTAAGTAATTTTTAACTTCTTTTAATATTTTACTTCTTAAAAGAAATGTTTCTTTTACTTCTGGATTTACTATTAAATCAACATATCTTTGTCTATATCTTAAATCTATATCTTTTAGACCATGAAATTTTTCTGGTAAATCTCTTAATGATTTTGTAAGAAGAACAACTTCTTTAGCATGAATAGAGATTTCTTCAGTTTTTGTTTTGAAAACAAATCCTTTAATTCCAATGATATCTCCGATATCAAATGTTTTGAATGCTTTATAACTTTCTTCACCTAAATCATTGATACTAACATAACTTTGAATTTTACCTTGGCTATCTTGAATTGTAACAAAAGAAGCTTTACCCATTATTCTTTTTGCCATAATTCTACCTGCAACTGAAACATCTTTTCCTTCATATGTTTCATAATTGTTTTTGATATCCATTGATTGTTCTGTTCTATCATATTTTGTGATTTCGAAAGGATCTTTACCAGCTTCTTGAAGTTCTTTTAATTTATCAATTCTAACTTGCATTAATCTGTTAATGTCCTCTTCAGTTTGAATTACTTCATTGTTTTCATTTTCATTCATAATATCTAGCCCCTTTAACTTAATTATTTCATTTAACAATTATATACCATTTTTTCATTATTGTAAACTAATTTTTAACATTCTTTTCACCTTTTTTTCGTTTATATAACTAGTTTTCTAGGTCATTTTGATAAGATTTTAAAATTTGCCATATTAGTTTCCACACATTTTGAACAGATTTAATTGAAAATCTTTCTTTTGGGCTATGAACATCATATGTATTAGCCCCTATACACACATAATCTAAATTATTTATTTTACTTTTGAAAAAACCACCTTCTAGTACACCTTGAGTAATTTGTTTTTCTATTTCTTTACCGTATAATTCTTTATATACTCTGCTAATATTATTTACCAAATCGCTTTCATAATTAGGTTCAAATCCTTTTAATTCTTGTTCCCAAGTAACCACTACATTAAATTTAACTAAATTATCTTTTAAGTCTTTAATATATTCATCTCTTAACTTTAAATTATTACTTCTTAATGAATATTCAAATTTTATTCCATTTTCTTCTTCTCTTATAGCAGCAAAATTAGCTGATAAAATTACATTATTGTCGTCATCAAATTTAAGTGCACCACATTTATATGAATTAATAAATTTTAAAACATTTTTGCTTATTTGCTCATCATATACTTTTGCTTTACCAAAATTTTCTTCTCTAATTAATTTTATTACACCATCTTCTTGGAAAAATCTAATTTGCTTATTTATCTTTTCTTTTAATAACATATCTATATTTTCTTTTGAGTAAAAAGTAATTTTAAACTCTCTTGGAATAACATTAACCTTACTACCGCCTGATAAGCTTTCTATATATAAGCCATCTATATTATCTAACACTTCACCTGCTAATTTTAAAGGATTTCCTCTTTTTACATCTGCTATATTTCCTCCTGAGTGTCCACCCAAAAAGTTAGAATATTCTATAGTATATTTTTTAAATCCATTTAAATTTTCTTCCGCTTTAGATGCTTTTATTTCAGCAAACCATTCCATACAATTTGCAGCACTTATTGTCATTTTTCCTTCTTTTCCATTATCTAAAGAAATAATACTTTTTGATTTTACATCATCTGCATTTAACAATTTAGCACCTATCATTGTTGTTTCTTCATCAGATGTAAATATACATTCTATATTTGGCATAGCTTCTTTACTATCTAAAAGTGCAAGCATATATGCTACACCTAATCCATTATCAGCACCAAGTGTTGTTTTATCAGCTTTAATAAAATCTCCATCTTTAATAAGTCTAATTGGATCTTTTAAAAAATTATGTTTAGAAATAGTTTCTTTTTCACATATCATATCAGTGTGTGCTTGAAATGCTATATATGGTTTTCCTTTTTCTGTTTCTTTTCTTATAATTACATTTTTAGCATCTTTCTCATATACATATTCTAAGTTTCTTTCTTTTGCAAACTCTACTAAATATTCACATATTTTCTCTTCTTTCCCAGACATTCTTGGTATATCACTTATTTTCTTAAAAAATGTTATAACCTCTTTTGCTGGTAATTCATTTTTTTCTAAATATTCATCATCTATATATTCCACATTATCACCTTCTAAATTTATATATCTTTTCAAAAACTCTTTTGTTCTTTCCTTTTTAGGATTCTTCATTATTTCATCAGGTGTTCCTTCTTCAACAATTTTTCCACCATCCATAAATACAATTCTATCTGCCACTTCTTCAGCAAATTTTATTTCGTGAGTTACTATTACCATAGTTTTCTTCTCTTTTGCTAAACTTTTTATTGTAGATAAAACTTCTCCTACAAGTTCTGGATCTAAAGCAGATGTTGGTTCATCCATACAAATAAGTTTTGGATTAATAGCTAAACATCTTGCAATAGATACTCTTTGTTTTTGACCACCTGATAAATTGCAAGGATATTCATCTTTTTTATTTTCTAAATCCATCTTCTTTAAAAGATTAATTGCAATTTCTTTTGATTCTTTTTCAGTTTTATTAAATACAAGTTCTAGACTTTTAGTTATATTTTCCATTACTGAAAAGTGTGGAAAAAGATTAAAATCTTGAAATACCATACCAAGTTTTAAATTAATTTCTTTCAAAATCTTTTTATCATTATATATTGCTCTGCCATTTTTATTTTCCTTAATTAACTCTAAACCATCTACTTTAATTAATCCAGAATCTATTTTTTCTAAATTATTAATACATCTTAAAAGTGTTGACTTACCAGATCCAGATGGACCAATTATTACCACTGTCTCACCTTCTTTGACATCTAAAGAAACATCCTTTATAACACCTTGACCATTAAATGACTTTTTAACATTTTTAATTTCTAATACATTCATCTTTATTTTCACCTACCTATCTATAGTAGCTCAATTTCTTTTCAAAATAGCTAAATACTATTGATACTACAAATATTAAAATTAAATAATATACACCAGCTATACATAGTGGAATAATTGAAAAATTATAACTTGCTTGTTTTTGAGCTAAACTAAACATTTCAGTTACTCCAATTATTTGAGCAAGTGATGTTGTTTTTAAAAGTGATATTACTTCATTAGACATCGCTGGTAAAACATTTTTTATAACTTGTGGAAGAACAATTTCAAAAAAAGTTTGAACTTTATTAAACCCTAAAGTATATGCAGCTTCTTTTTGTCCTTCGGGAATAGATTCAATTCCACTTCTAAATATTTCTGCAAAATATGCTGCATAATTTATTGTAAATGCTATTATTATCGCTAAAAACCTATCATATGTAACATTAAACAAATAATATGGACAAAAATAAACTACAATTATCTGAAGCATTATTGGTGTACCACGAATAAGTAAAATATAATTTTTTATTAACCATGATAATATTCTACATTTTGAGTTTCTAGCTAGCGCCACTATTAATCCAAGTGGCACTGCTAAAACAAGTGTTATAAAAAATATCTCAAGTAATGTTCCTATTCCAGAAAGTAATACACTGCATACATTTATTACTTGATTTATATTCATTTTCTATCTCTCCTTTATATCTAAAGCCATATTTAGCCCAAACCATTTTTCAGAAACTTTTTCTGCTGTTCCTTCAGCTGTTACTTTTGCAAGTGCATTTTGAACTTTATCTCTTAATTCTGTATTTCCTTTTTTGAAAGCTATTACACTTCCTTTTGAAATTGTAATTCCTTCTGATGGAACTGTATTATAATCTTTTTCTTTAGATACAATTAAATAATTTCCAATTATATTTGAGCAAAACATTGCATCAATTCCACCTATTTCTAAATCCATAAATGCTGATAAGTTATCTCCGTATTCAATTATTGTTACATTTTTTCCAAATTCAGATTTTTCTAAATCTTGTGCTTGAATTGATCCTGATTGAACTCCAATTTTTAAACCTTTTAATTCTTCTTGTGATTTTAAAGTACTTCCACTTTTTAAAATAAAATAGTTTTCACCTTTAATATAACTATCTGTTAATGTCATTGTTTCAGCTCTTTCTTCGTTATATGCAAATCCATTCCAAATACAATCAATATTTCCTGAATTTAATTCTTGTTCTTTAGAAGCCCAAGATATTGGTTGAAATTTCACTTCCATTCCTAATTTTTCTGCTACTGCTTTTGCTAGGTCAATATCATAACCTACTATTTCGTTTTCTTCATTTCTGAATCCCATTGGTGGGAAACTATCGTCTAGTCCTACTACCAAAGTATTGTCTTCATTTGTTGTATCTTGTTTATTTAAAACCATAATTCCTATTACTGCAGCTAATATAATTATTGCTACTAAAATCTTTCCTATTAATTTTTTCATATTTCATTTCCTCCTAAATTTTACAAATTTCAAAAAGTTCTATTAATAATTTCTTCGCGCGCTTTAAATTTTAAAATTATTAACAAATCATTCTTAGAATTTTATGTATACAAAAAGAGCCCTAAAGGTTATAGTACCTTTAAGGCTCTTAAAAACACTAAAGGCACAAGCATCATCAATAGCCTGTGCCTACAAATCCAAGACACAAGCTATTTTTTATGATGATGTTTGTTACCTTTAAATAAATTTGTCATAAAAAATAAATCTCCTTTTTGATATTTATTATAAATTTATGTTAGCACGCAAAAAGATTATTGTCAACTAATTTTTTTAAAAATTATTTTTACATTACCATTTTTTATTTCTTAAAAATGTAAAAATGCGTGATTTCTCACGCATTTTTCATTATAAAACTTTTTTCTATTTTTTTATGTCTAATTTAATATGAACATCTCTTAATTGTTTTTCTGTTACAACTCCAGGAGCTCCCATTAATAAATCTTGTGCTTTAGAGTTCATTGGGAATGCAATTACTTCTCTAATAGAATCTTCTTCAGATAAAAGCATTAATATTCTATCTACACCAGGTGCAATTCCAGCATGTGGTGGAGCCCCATAATGAAACGCTTTAAATAAAGCTGCAAATTTAGTTTTTATATCTTCCTCTGTATATCCAGCTTTTTCAAATGCTTTAATCATAATTTCTGGATCATGGTTTCTTACAGCTCCAGATGAAAGTTCAATGCCGTTACAAACTATATCATATTGATATGCATAAATATCAAGTGGATCTTTTGTAAGTAATGCTTCCATTCCACCTTGTGGCATACTAAATGGGTTATGACAAAAATCAATTTTTCCATCATCACCAATTTCATACATAGGAAAGTCTACTATCCAGCAGAATTTAAATACAGAATCATCTATTAATCCTTGTCTTTTACCTATTTCTTTTCTAATTTCTCCAGCTAGTTTTTCAACTATACCTTTATGTTCAGCAATAAAGAAAATACTATCTCCAACTTTTGTTCCAGTTCTTTCCATAAATACTTTTCTTGATTCTTCATCAATAAATTTAGCAATAGGACCTTGCCATTCTCCATCTTCTAATATTTTAATCCATGCTAAGCCTTTTGCTTTACATTCTTCTATAGCAAAATCTGTCATTCCATCATAGAATGATCTTTCTACTGATGCTCCTTTTGGAAGTGTAATTGTTCTAACAATTTTACCACTAAATACTTTTATATCTATTTTTTCAAATATATCTGTTACATCTTTAATTTCTAATGGATTTCTTAAATCTGGTTTATCAGATCCATATTTAAGCATTGCTTCTTCATATGGAATTCTTGGGAATGGATATTCAGCCACTTTTTTATCAGAAAATTTAGTAAATGTGTTATAAATAACTTCTTCCATTACACTAAACACATCTTCTTGTGTAGCAAATGCCATTTCCATATCTAATTGATAAAATTCTCCAGGTGAACGATCTGCTCTAGCATCTTCATCTCTAAAACATGGTGCTATTTGAAAGTATTTATCAATTCCAGATACCATTAATAATTGTTTAAATTGTTGTGGTGCTTGTGGAAGTGCATAGAATTTTCCTGGATACATTCTACTTGGCACTAAATAATCTCTTGCACCTTCTGGTGACGAACTTGTAAGGATTGGTGTTTGAACCTCTAAAAATCCTTGTTCAATCATTTGCATTCTTAAAAATTGAATAAGTTCAGCTCTCATTTTTAAGTTTTCTAAATTCTTTTTAGCTCTTAAATCTAAAAATCTGTATTCTAAACGCAAATCTTCTCTTACTTCCCTTGATGATTCAATTTCAAATGGAAGCATTTTTGATCTTTTTCCTAAGATCTCAATTTCATCAGCAAATAATTCAACACTTCCTGTTTCTAATGCTGGGTTAACTGTTTCAGTATCTCTTAGTCTTACTTTTCCTGAAACAGTTATTGTAGATTCAGTTGGTATTCTTGAAGCAAAATCAACTTTTTCTTCATCTCCTGAAACTACTACTTGAGTCACTCCATATTGATCTCTTAAATCAATAAATAAAACTCCTCCTAAATCTCTTATTGTGTCTACCCATCCTGCTAGTTTAATTTCTTCTCCTACGTGTTTTTCACGTAATTCTGAACATGTGTATGTTCTGTAAATGTTTCCTTTCATAATTTGCTCCTTTTCTTTTATAGGGACGTAAGTTATATATAACAAAAAAGCCTTCGTCACTGTAACTTTATTTGTTACAGGGACGAAAGCTTATAACTTCCGCGGTGCCACCCTATTTGAAAATGTTTCAAGGAATAAAAACATTTTCCACTTTTAAAATAAAATGTTGCATTACAAAATTTTACAACACTTTAAGTTGCTCCAATGTGTTTCACTAAAAGAACTTAATTTAAAACGCTCTCAGCCTATGGCGTTTATTCTCTGTAAAATGTTTTTCTAATAGCTTTCATCTTCATCGCAAAATATATAACTAAATATAATTATACACTATTTATCTATATTTTGTCAAGATTTACATAATATTATTCCTGGGAATAAAAAAATGGTGCATGGACTTTTTAGTCCATAACACCTTTCATCGCAGGATTAATCGAAGAAAATATTATATACAATCCATCCCACAATAGCAGCCACAATCAGTTGTCCAATCGTAAAGTGTTCCAAGAGCCAAAGTACAACAAGGCCCAAGATAACGTAACCTAAACATCCCATAAAAGTCTCCCCTTTCATTTGGCTGTAAATGAGATTTAACATATTCTCATTATTGGTTTCTATTGTTGCGAACTTTACTATTATAGCAGCTTTATATTTTTTTGTAAACAAAAAAGAGCTATTTCTAGCTCTTTTTAATTATTCTTCAGATAATTTAATTACATAGTATCCATCAACTTTCTTCATACAACCTTCTTGTGGCCAACAAGCTTCTATTTCTTCTCCAACTTTTAAAGCCCCTTCAGCTAAACTTGATGGCATTAATGGATAATCATATCCTAAAGCTCTAAATATTTTTAAAATACTTTCAGTACTAAACCAATATTTTGGATTCATCATCCATCCATTTTCAAATAATGAATATCCAATTGCTTCTCCAGACATTGCTGATTTATTCATTCTATCATCATAATGTCCATAAAAATACACAAAATCATTTTGTGTTATACCAAAAGCTGTCATATCATGCATTAATTCATATGCAACTTGTATATCATTTTGTCTTGTTAAATGATCTCCATAGTATAATTTTGAAGTAACACTTGCTTGATCAGAGTATACTAACATTAAAACAACAAAAAATGCACACATTAATACTTTATTAAATTTCACTGATTTTGTTAAATAATATCCAAGTAAAATTAAAGCTAACGCTTCAATTAATGGAATATAAAATTGAGTTCTTAATGCAGCTGGATTTCCTAAATATAATGTTAATAGTATCGGTGTTATTACAAATACTCCATATACTGCAAAATAAACCAATTTATTAAATTTATTTAGATTCTTTTTTATTTTTATACTATTAATTATACCTATCACAATAACACCAACTAATCCAACTGGTAAACCAAAGTTATAGTAGTTTCCTTCAGCTCTTAATAGTTGTAATAAATGGTAATATGTCCTTTTTATACAATTAATCGGATTATCCCATAACCAATAATTTGACTGATTCAAATATCCCATATCAACTTTCATACATTTTAAAATAATTTGATATATTAAAAACGCTATTCCAAAAGTTGCAACCAATTTTATAATTTGAATCCAAAAATCTTTATTATTTTTAAACGAAAATTCATCATTTTCACATAATAAAATAAATGCAAATACGCAAAATGCAATATAAACAGGGATAAATGATTGATATGTTCCTAATATTAAAACAAGCAATGCAACATTTATAATTCCATATACCCATTTTTTATCAATAATCCATTTATATACACATAAAGTAGCAAGTACAGTTAAAAATAATGAAAATGATATTTGCGCACTTTGAAGCAAAAATATAAATTGTTCTACAAATAACGGATTTGTTAAACCTATTAAAGGTAAAATTAAGTTTAATAATTTAAAATCTTTTCCACTTAATACATATATCATATAATATGTAACTGTGCAAAATAATCCCAAAAACACCATAAATAATGTTTCTGCATAAAAAATATTATATGAATCTAAATTTAAAATATATTTTTCTACTACCAAACCATATCTACCAATATGTAGCCAATTATGATTTCCTTCTGGAATTGTAATGAAGCTATCAGTATCAATTCCAATATTATTGTTAAATAATAAATATCCATGTGTTACTAATAAAAGCATAATTGTTAAAATTATTAATAATACATTATTTTGAACATAATCTATAAAACCTTTTAATGTGATTTTATCTAATACTGAAATATCAGTATTATTTTTTTCTTTTATCTTCATTTTTTACATCCTTCCAAATAATATTTTTAATTATATGTGAACCATTTACCTTCTCTTTTTAACTTCTGTATCATTTTAACATGTTCATTATTATTTTTTGTAAAATATACATCACCATTTTTATCAGCTACAAAATAAAATGCATCTGTTGGTGTGTAATTAAGAGTTGCATCTATAGCTTCTTTACTAGGATTGCATATTGGTCCTACAGGAATTTTTCCTGCCATATTAGGCCCTCTTGTATTATAAGGATTTTCTGAATTAAGTTCTTTTACTGTAAGATCTCTATCTCCCATATCTACTTTAAAAGCATAGTATGTTGTAACGTCGCTTCCTAAACTCATTTTCTCTACAATTCTATTATAGAATACACCAATAATTTCTTTTCTATCTTCAAGTGATTTTCCTTCTAATTCACAAAGTGATGCCATTGTTAATAATTGATGTATGCTCATTGAGTTATTTGCAAATGCATCTTTATATTTTGTTAAGTATTTATCCGTAAAATTTAATATGACATTAAATATTGTTTTTACCGAAACATCTTTATTCTCAAAGATATATGTATCTGGAAGTAAATATCCTTCTAGTGGATAATAAATTCTATCATCTTTAATCTCATCTGTTAAAAACCAATATTTATTAATAAGCTCATCAATATAAGCTTCATCTTCTAAAAGATTAAATACATCTTGTTCTGTGTTATTAGTATTTTTTGCAATTGTTTTTGCTATCCATCTAATATTTTTTCCTTCAATAAAAGTAATTTTTACTTCATCAATTGCAACCTCACCATTTACAATTCTATTTAAAATTGTCTCTAAATCTTCACTATTATTGAAATCATATATACCAGCTTGAAGACCTGTTACATCGTTTAGCGATGTATATATTTTCATTGCTGTTGCACTTTTTATTACATTGTTTTTCTCTAAAACTTTTGCAATTTGATTTGTACCAAGTCCTTTTTCAATCTCTACTCTAATTAATTCATTTTCTTCTACTGGAAGCTTACTTACTGGTTTTAAACTACTATTATACCATGCAAAAATTCCAATGATTATTACTAATATTATAGCAACTATTCCTATTATTAATTTCTTCATTAATTACTCCTCTACTACATAATCAACAATTTTTTCTAATTTCTTTTTATCTAAATTACTATTTAGTGTTACGCATACTTTTATATCTTTTTCTTTACACTTAGGCATAAGTTCTATTATGAATCTATTAAAACTATTTACGTCATCCACCGCATCAAATTCTATATTAATTCCTTGATATTCATATTCTTCAACAAGTTTAACTAAAGAGTTAATTATTTGACTTCTTTCAGAATAACTTAACATGCTTTCAGAAACTAAAACATTACTATTTACGGTTGGCATAAATGTTAATTTGTTTTCTTTCATCCATTCTTCGTAAATTGCATAAGCTGCTGTTTTACTTCCTGTTTTATTTAGTACTTTTGAATCTTTATCAACATAGAAAAATGTTGGTATAACAACATTTAATTTTTTCTCATCCACAGGTTCATCTAAGTTATCATAAACTCCAGATACATTTGAATAATTTCTAAATACCACAAGTTCCTTCTTGTCCACATTTACTTGTTCTCTAACAACTCTTTCTTCTGAAAGTTTTTTAGTTTTTACATATCCTATATTTCCAAGTGGTGTTCTAACCTTCTTATAATTACCAGATTCTTCTAGTATTACTACTTTGTCACCTATAATTAAATTTTCTATATCTTTAGAGAATAAACCTTTTTTTGATTTAACTTTTGTTTTTCTTATGACTGATGAATCAACTTTCTTATCAGTTGTTGTTTCCATTATTATTCTATTGCTTTTTTTAGAATATACAATTTCTAAATCATATACTAGTTGTAGATCTGTAATCGGAATATATATTTCATCATTATATTCTTTTAACTGTCCTTTAAGTTTTATATTTTCGTCATTTATTAATCCATATTCTTCATCAAGTTTCAATAAAGCTATATGTTTGTTATATGCTGTAATTAATTCTTCTTCCGCTTCATTATAATAAATATTCTCATCAAATAATAAAGCTATGTCACTTTTTGAAAAATAAATATTTTCATCTTCATCTATCGTTACTTCGTTCATTGTTTCAATTAATTCATTATTAAACAATATAGTAAGTTCTTTATACTTATAATTATTTTTTAAAACATTTATGCATATGCTTAATATTATCAAAAATAAAATTATTGCAGCTATTATTGCACAAATTCTTACTTTTACCATATTTAACTTTTTTTGTTTTTTCATAGGTATATATCTCCATATTTAGTTTTTTACACATTTTTGATTATATAATAATAGTATAAAAAAAGCTATAATTTTAAGATATTTTTTTAAACTTAATAAATATTTAATTTTTCGTCATTTTTCAACATTTTTTTGAAAAAAATATTTATTTTTTTTTTGTTATATTGTATAATGTTAATTGAAGTTTATTATATTACTCAAATGAATGGAGGAAGCTAATATGTGGAAAATTTGGTTAATTTTAGCAGGTATATTTCTTATTATAGAAATTATTAGCGTAGGATTCCTTGTATTTTGGTTTAGTATTGGAGCGTTAATAGCTATGGTAGCTAGCTTCTTTATTCCAAATACAATAGCTCAAACAGCAATATTTGTTATATCATCAACAATATTACTATTTGCTACAAAACCGCTAGTTAAGAAAATTTTACCTGGAGATGTAAAAACAAATTCATTCTCTATCATTGGTAAAATCGCTAAAGTAACAATCGACATTGAACCTGTTGAAGGAAAAGGTCAAGTAAAAATTGGTGCTGAAGCATGGTCAGCTAAATCAGTTGACGACACATTTATTGCAAAAGACACAGAAGTTGAAATATTAGAAATCGACGGTGTTAAAGCAATTGTTAAGCCATTAATAAAAGATTAATATAAAGTATAAGGAGGATTATTTTAATGGGAACATTTTTATTTGTAATGTTTGTAATCGTTTGTATCATCGCATACAAAACAATCAAAATTGTTAGACAATCAGAAGTTTATATTATAGAAAGATTAGGTAGATTCCATAAAGTTGCTGATGCTGGTCTTACAATAATCATACCAGTTCTTGATAAAGTACGTTCAGTTGTTAGTTTAAAACAACAAACAATGGATATTCCACCACAAGGTGTTATCACATCAGACAACGTAACAATCACAATTGATACTGTTGTATTCTATAAAATCACAGATCCAGCAAAAGCTGTATATGAAATTCAAAGTTTGAAAAAAGGTATTGAATACTTAGCTATCACAACAATTCGTGATATCGTTGGTAAAATGGAACTTGACCAAACATTTAGTTCAAGAGATCAAATCAACGACAAATTAAGAGTAATCTTAGATGAAGCTACTGACGTTTGGGGATGTAAAATCGATAGAGTTGAAATCAAAGATATTACACCACCAGCTGATATCAGAGACGCAATGGAAAAACAAATGAACGCAGAAAGAAATAAAAGAGCTTTAATCCTTGAAGCAGAAGGAGAAAGACAATCTGCAATTACTCTTGCTGAAGGTAGAAAACAAGCTGCTATTCTTGATGCTGAAGCTGATAGAGAAGCAAAAATTAGAAGAGCTACTGGTGAGGCTGAAGCTATTAGACAAGTTGCTGATGCTAAAGCAAAAGAAATTCAAATGGTATATGAAGCAATCAAAAATGCAAATCCAGATGACAAATTAGTTCAATTAAAAACATTAGAAGCTTTAAAAGAAGCTGCTGCTGGACCAGCAAACAAAATCTTTATTCCATTTGAAGCTACAAAAGCTCTAGGAGCATTAGGTACAGTATCTGATGTATTAAAAGATGAAAAAGCAACAAAAAAACAATAATTTAAAACAAATAAAAAACTGGTTTTATACCAGTTTTTTTATTTTGCTTTTTTTCTTAATTTATTAACTCCCTCTTCAACCTTATCAATCAAAAATTCAGTTTCTTCCCTTGTATTATCTTTTCCAAAAGTAACTCTTACAGCAGCTTTAGATAAATTTTTCGAAAGTCCTAATGACAAAAGCACATGTGATGGATTAACAAAACCTGCGCTACAAGCCGATCCACTTGATACACAAATTCCATCCTTATTTAATTCTTTTAATAACTCATCACCTACTATTCCAGCAAACGAAATGTTAGCATTGGTTACTACTCTATCTTTTAGGTCTCCATTAATTTTTATATAAGGAATTCTTCTTTTTATCTCTACTATATAATAATCTCTTAACGCTTTTATTTTTTTATTATTTTCATTCATATTCTTGTATGCATTTTCTAAAGCTTTTGCTGTACCAACAATTCCTGCAACATTTTCCGTTCCCGCTCTTCTATCTCTTTCTTGATGTCCTCCATCAATCAAATTAACAAATGAAACATTTTCTTTTATATAACTTACCCCGATTCCTTTTGGGCCATAAAATTTATGAGAAGACATACTTAAGGCATCAATATTATATTCTTTAACATCAACATTAACATACCCCATAGCTTGAACTGCATCTGTATGAAAGAAAATACCATACTTCCTACATATAGTTCCTATTTCTTTTATCGGTTGAATAGTTCCAATCTCATTATTAACAAACATAATAGAAACTAAAATTGTACTTTTAGTAAGATGTTTTTTGAAATCTTCAATATTTATAATGCCATTTTCTCGTGGTCTTAAATATGTTACTTTAAATCCACATTTTTCTAAATATTTCATACTATTCAAAACAGCTGGATGTTCTATTGTAGAAGTTATTATATGATTTCCTCTTCTTCTATTTGCAATAGCAATACCTTTTATAATCATATTATCACTTTCAGAACCACCGCTAGTAAAATAAATTTCATTTACTTTAGAATTAATTAATGTTGCAATCTTCATTCTTGCAAGATTAATCGCTTCTTTATTTTTCTTTCCCAAATCATAACTAGAAGATGGATTTCCAAAACTATCTTTTAAATATGGAACCATTTCTTGTAATACACTTTTATCTATAGGCGTTGTTGCTGAATGATCAAAATATTTTATATCCATAAGAATCTCCTTAATTTATTTCTTCTTATATAATATGAGTAAAAATTAAATAAGTTATTCTTATAAATAAAAAAAGAAGAATCTTTTATGATTCTTCCCATCTTTTAATTTTTATATCTTTATACTTGTTCAATATTTCCATGTATTTTTGATATTCTTCTTCCCAAAGTGCATCAGGCACCTTTTCAAATGCATCAAAAATTGTATCCGCTTCCTGTAAAAATAAAACTTGTTGTTGTGGTGTTAATTGATCATATTTTACAGAAAAAGCATATAATTTATTTAAAGTATCGTTTGCTTTAATAAATGACCAGAAATCTTTAACATTCATTCCTGCCATCTTAATTTGTGCTACTGCAAGCAAAGCCAAGAACAATACCATTGTTACCATTATACAAATAAGTACTACAATTATCAAAGTATTACACCTATCTTTCTTTTGTTTAAACTAAGGCGATTATAACATATAACTTTTTTTAAATCAATATCTTGTTTTTTTAATTATATATGTTATGATTATATTTGATTTAGATTTTAAGGAGTGAATTTTTTTGGACACAAAATATAAAGATATCAAAAAAGCAGGTTTACTTGGTATTGTTGGAAATATATTTCTTCTTATTATAAAAGGAACTATAGGTTTTTTAACAAATAGCCAATCAATGATTGCCGATAGTGTTAACAGTGCATCAGATATTTTAGCTTCATTAATGACCTTTATTGGAAACAAAATATCAAGCGAACCCAAAGATAAAGATCATAACTTTGGCCATGGCAAAGCAGAATATCTATTTTCATTATTTATAAGTATAACAATGATTGTAGTATCTATAAAACTTTTTTTAGATTCGATATTATCATTAATCAATAATTCTCACTTTACATTTTCATGGGCATTAATTATTATTTGTATCCTAACAATAATAATAAAATTTGCACTATTTATTTATACAAAAAAACTTTATAAAAAATATGATAATATTCTTTTGAAATCTAATTATAAAGATCATAGAAATGATTGTATTGTTACTACTTCAACTTTAATTTCTATTATATTTGGTTTATATGGAATTTATTGGGTTGATGGTTTAGTAGGTACTGGTATATCTGTATGGATATTACTAACAGGAATTAGTATATTTACAGAAAGTTATAATGTTCTAATGGATATTTCACTTGATGAAAAAACAAAAGAAACAATCATGAATTTAGTTAAAGAACATGAAGCAATTAAAAATTGTTATAATTTATATTCTACCCCTATAGGTAATAAATACTTTGTAGTATTTACAATCGCAGTTGATGGAGAAATGTCTACATATAATAGTCATAAGCTTGCAAATCACCTTGAAAAAGATGTTGAAGCATTAGACAAAATTGATAAAGTAGTAATACATGTTCATCCAGAAAATTTAACATAAAAAAAGTTCAAGGTAGCTATAAAGCTACCTTGTTTTGTTTTATTTTAAGTAAATCTTCTTCAATATATATATTAATTTCTTCATTTTTTCGAATACACTTCAAAAGTATCATATCAGCAATTTTATTCTCAATAATATTTTGTATTAGTCGCTTTATCGGCCTAGCTCCATAAGAATTATCTTTACATTGGTTTTGAATATATTCTATTATATTATTTTCAAACTTTATTAAATATCCTTCTCTTTCTAATTTTAACTTAACCTCATTTAACATGTTTTGAATTATTTGTTTAATAGATTCACTCTCTAATTTATTAAATATAACAACCTCATCGATTCTATTTATAAATTCTGGTTTAAGCTCTTTTTTTAATTCTGATAAAACTTGATTTTTAATATTATCATTTTCATTAGTAGCCGCAAAACCAATTTGTTTTTTATCCGATATCATTCTTGCTCCAATATTAGATGTCATTATAATAATTGCATTTTTAAAGCTTACTTTTTTACCATGACTATCTGTTAATACTCCTTCATCTAACACTTGAAGTAAAATATTTAAAACATCAGGATGCGCTTTTTCAAGTTCATCAAATAGAACTACAGAATATGGTTTTCTTTTTATAAGTTCAGTTAATCCGTTTACGTCTTCATACCCAACATAACCAGGAGGAGAGCCTATCATCTTACTAACAGACGATGCTTCCATATACTCTGACATATCTAATTTAATAATATCATTTTCACTTGAAAACAGATTCTCTGCAAGTGATTTTGCAAGTTTTGTTTTTCCAACACCAGTTGGTCCTAAAAACAAAAACGATCCCACCGGTTTTGTTGGTTCTTTTAATCCAACTCTACTTCTCCTTATAGCTTTAACAATCTTCTCTATTGCATCATCTTGTCCAATTACTTTTTCTCTTAAAGCTTCACCTAAATGATTTAATTTATCAGTTTCTGATTCTGTTATTTTATATATAGGTATTCCCGTCCATTTAGAAATTACTTTCTCTATATCTTCTCTATCTATATTTACAATATTCTTCTTTGTTTTATTTTTCCATTTTTCACACTCTTTATTTAATTTCTCTACCAATTCTTTTTCTTCATCTCTAAGCGATGCTGCTCTTTCAAACTCTTGATTATCTATTGCGTCTTCCTTTTCTCTACATACTGTTGTAAGTTTTAATTCAATTGTTCTAATAATATCTGGTTCAGAATAATATTTTAATTTTATTTTTGCTGCAGCTTCATCTATTAAATCTATTGCTTTATCTGGCAAGAATCTATCTGATATATATCTTTCTGATAGTTCTACAGCAGACTCTATTGCTGCATCTGTAATTCTTACATTATGATGTTTTTCATATTTTTCTTTTACACCTTTTATAATTAACTTAGATTTATCTATAGATGGTTCTTCTATATATACTGGTTGAAATCTTCTTTCTAAAGCAGAATCTTTTTCAATATATTTTCTATATTCTTTTATTGTTGTCGCACCTATGATTTGAAGTTCACCTCGTGCTAAAATTGGTTTTAAAATATTTGCTGCATCAATCGCGCCTTCAGCTGCTCCTGCACCAACAATAGTATGAATTTCATCAATAAATAAAATTACATTTTCGGCCTTTTTAACTTCTTGTAAAGTCTTCTTTAATCTTTCTTCAAAATCACCTCTATATTTGGCTCCTGCAACCATTGAAGCTATATCTAAAGTTATTATCACTTTATTTTTTAAATTATCAGGGACATTATTTTGAGCAATTCTTTCAGCTAATCCTTCAACAACAGCAGTTTTTCCAACTCCTGGCTCACCAATTAAACAAGGATTATTTTTCATTCTTCTTGATAATATTTCAATTAGTCTTTGAGTTTCTTCATCTCTTTCAAGAACAGGATCTAAAAAACCATTTAAAGCTTTCTCGGTTAAATCATTTCCATATTGATTTAAAAATTGAAAACCAGTCATATTGTTTTGTTTCTTATTTAAATCATTTACTTTGTTTTCAAATTCATTTAAAACATTTATTAATTCATTTCCAATATCTTCTGCCTTAATATTTAATTCATTTAGAATTTTTAAAGCAATACTTTCCGGCTCATTAATCATTCCAATTAATATATGTTCTGTCCCAATAAAACTTGCATCAATTTTTCTAGATTCATCATACGCATTTTCTAATATCTTTTTAGTTCTTGGTGTAAAACCTAAAATCTTAGCATTTTCATTTATTCTACCACCAATTAACTCTTCTATCTTATCTAAAATATCTTCAGGATAAACATTCTTATTTTCTAATACTCTACCTGCAACTCCTTTTTCTTCACATGAAAGTCCATATAAAATATGTTCTGTGCCTATATAATCATGTCCAAAATCTAGCGCAAGCTCATTTGCAATTTCTAATACTTTTTCTGCACTTTTAGTAAATTTATATACCATAAATAACCTCCTAGATTAATTTAAGTTATTTACAATATAGCCTAATATTTTTTATTTAAACGTAAAAATAGAAGGAATTTTTCTTTCCTTCTATCTTGGTAATCTTACTATAAAAATTGTTCCTTTGGGCTCATTATGAGCTGCTTTAATTGTTCCACCGTGTTTTGTTACTATAAAATCAGCAATCGAAAGCCCAAGTCCACTTCCACCTGTTTCTCTTGACCTTGCTTTATCTTCTCTATAAAATCTTTCAAATATTCTTTCTAAACCTTCTTCACTAACTCCGATTCCTGTATCTTGAACTTCTAAAACAAACTTATTATCCTTTGCATAAGTTTTAACTTTAATTAAATCATTCTCTTCTGTATATTTAACAGCATTATCTAAAAGAATGATTAAAAGTTCATATATCTTATTTGTATCAACATCAATATCTTCTTTAAAATTCAAATCTAATTCTATAGTTTTATTTTCTATTTCTGCAACTTCTATATATGGTGTTAATACATTTTTTATATATTCATCTATATTAACATTTTCTTTATTAATAGAAATCTTATTATTATCTGCTCTAGATAACATCATTAAATCTTTAATTAATGTACTTAATCTTTTAGTTTCATTTAATGTTAAACTTATATCTTCAGATTTGTCAATAATTCTTGCATTTGGTTCTTGAAGTAATAATTCTTGTTTTGCTTGAATTATTGTAAGTGGTGTTCTTAATTCATGTGATGCATTTTGAACAAATTCTATTTGTTTTTCTATATTTTCCTTAAGTGGTTTTACTGTTCTTTTTGAAAGTATATAACTCACTATTATAGATAAAACCATACCAACAATAATTGCTAAACTAATAATTACAAAATAAGCATTTACTAACGACTTTTGTGCATCAATATTTATTAATAATTGTCCATACTTAGTTGTTAACGTATTTATTTCAAAATTTATTCCTCTATACGCATAACCTTCATCTGTTAAACTTATTTCATAAATTTTATCTAAATTTGAATTATTAAATGTAATTTCTCCAACATATTCTTCAAGTCTACCTAATTCATCTTGGTTAATAATATTTCCATCATTATCTCTTCTTATTATAATTACATTAGGATTTACTAACCTTCTTCCAATCTCTCTATCTATATTTTCTTTTAAAATACTTGCTTTAATATCCTTTTTTGTATTTATATCAAAAAATCCAAATTCAGTATCGACAGTATTATTTATAGATAAAAGTAAATCTTTACTCCTTAATAGTTCTGTATCAACACCACTATAAGTGATGTTTCTAACCATTAAGAAAATAAAGATTCCACAGACAACAAATATTATTGAAAATCCAATAACATTTGAAATTATTAATTTAATTAATTTATCCTTTAAATCATCTTTTTCTTTCATATTTATTATTCAGACCAGATATAGCCAACACCTCGTATAGTCTTTAAATATTTATCATATCCAATCTTCTTTAATTCCTTTCTTAATCCACTTGCATATACTTCAATTACATTCGTTGTTGTTTCACTATTAAATCCCCAAATCTTATCAAATATTTGTTCCTTTGTAATTATAGTATTTTTAGAATTAATTAAATATTCTAAAACATCAAATTGTTTACCTTGAAGAACTATTTCTTCACCATTTGCTTTAATTTTTCTCGAATTCAAATCTAATACTAATCCTTTAAATTCAATAACATTTTCAGTATAATTTCCTGTACTACGTCTTATTAAAGCTTCTACTCTTACTAGAAGTTCTTCTCTATTAAATGGCTTCACTATATAATCATCAGCACCAATTCTAAAACCTTTTACTTTATCGTTAATGCTATCTTTTGCAGTAAGAATTAAAACAGGAGTAAATATTTTTTCATTTCTTAATCTTGTTAATACTTCATATCCATCCATAACAGGCATCATTATATCTAAAATAATAAGATCATATATTTCTTGTTTTGCATATAAAAGTCCTTCACCACCATCATATGCACTATCAATATCATATCTACCTTTTAAACATTGTTCTACTGTCTTAGATAAAATTTTATCATCTTCAATAATTAAAACTCTCATGTGATCATTCCTTTTATCAATCTATCTTTTGTAATTCAAATTTTATCTTATGAATATTAAATTAACATTAAATTTAATGTGATGATGCTCTTTTTTTAGAAAGCATAAATTCAAGTAATTGTTCCATATAATTATTTTTCTTTTTATATTCTTTAAACAATCCCTTATATATTAGTTTAGTATTCTTTAAACCTTTAAAATGTTCTGGTTGAATAACTTCTGGAAGTCCAGAAATATCAATATCAGATTTTTTAAGAACATCTTTAACGAATTCTGCACAATAATAAATTTTTTCAACATTTCTTTTCTTATTAAATGCTACTAAAACTAATCCCCATATATTAAATCTATATTCATCTTTATGTTCTCTAATATTTGCAATATTATCACAAACTTTTTGATATTGTTCTTCTGTTACTTCAAGTTCATATACACCTATTTCTGATTTGTAGAATCTTTTAAATGTACCAAATTTAATTCCTTCTCTTACAAATCCGCCAATAAATGCTATGTATGCATTTTTTCTTCCAAATGAATACATTTCATTTAAATCTTCATCTAATGCAATAGATGCATGTGTATATTCATCCCCAGTCCACATTCTAATAATTCTTGATAAAATAGTCCCTGTATGTGCAAGCACTATGTATAATTTTTTCATCTCTCTATCCTTTTATAATTATATTTTATCTTCTACATTATAATTCAAATTTCATCATATATCAATATTTTTTAAAAATGTAATATTTTCCAAAAAAAAATTGAGCTACTAGTTATAGCAGCTCAACATTTATTATTTTATAATCCAAATACCATTGTTGATATACTTAAGAATAATAATACAGAAACTGTATCTACCACTGTTGTTAAAAGTGGAGACGCCATCAACGCTGGATCTAATTTTAATTTTTTAGCTAGTATTGGAAGTATTCCTCCAAGTTCTTTTGCTAAAATTACTGTAGACATCAATGTTAATGATACTGTAAATGCAATTTGTGGATCATGATATTGAATAAGTATTCTTAAACTATTTACAATAGCAAGACCAAGACCAACAATAAATGCAACTCTAAATTCTTTCCACATTACTTTAAATACATCTTTTGTTGTAATATCATCCATTGCAAGACCACGAATTGTAAGTGTTGAACTTTGTGATCCACTATTACCACCAGTTCCCATTATCATTGGAATAAATGCAACCAATATTGGTAATGTTGAAATTGCAGCTTCGAATTTTTCAATAATAGCTCCTGTAATCATAGATGAAACCATAAGTATTAAAAGCCATACAATTCTATTTTTAGCATGTGTTAATACACTAGTTTTTAAATATGAATCTTCACTAGGTGCGATGGCAGCCATTTTTTCGAAGTCTTCTAATGTTTCTTCTTGTAATACGTCAATAGCATCGTCGATTGTAATTATACCAACTAATCTATCTTCTTTATCTACTACCGGAAGAGCAACACAATCATATTTGTCAAACATTTTAATAACTTCTTCTTGATCATCTAATGTATATGCTTTTATAACATTAACATCCATGATGTCTTTTACTGATTCGTCTCTTTCTGCAACTAATAATTCTTTAATATCAATTACACCAAGTAATTTTCTATCTATAGTTGTAACATAACAATTATAAACAGTTTCTTTCTTTAAACCTTTTGCTTTTATAAGTTCAAAAGCTTTTTCAACTGTCATATTTTCTTTTAAATCTATAAATTCTGTTGTCATCAAACTACCAGCTGTTTCATCTGGATATTTTAACAACTCATTAATAATTTTTCTGTTTTGTGGTTTTGTATTTGCTAGAATTCTTTTTACAACATTTGCAGGCATTTCTTCAATTAAATCAACCGCGTCATCCATATAAATCTCATTCATTACATTTTTAATTTCTGAATCAGTTAAGTAATTAATTAAGTTTTCTTGTGCAGAAGGTTCTAATTCAACAAACACCTCAGCTGCTTTTGTTTTTGGAAGTAATCTATAAACCATTATTATTTGTTCTTCAGTTATTTCTTCAAAAATACTCGGGAAATCAGCACTATTAACATTTTCTAAAAATTTACGTAACTTATTTATTGATTTGTATTCAATTAATTCTATTAATTGATCTAATAGTTCTAATTCTTTATTATCCATTTTTACACCCTCCTATTCTTAAAATAAAACAACTAAAGATTACTCAAAAATCAATAATCAATTTTGCTAAATATTTACATATATATGTTAATCATTCACTTTTGCATTTTTATGTAAATCTTCAACACAAATATTATACCCTATCAGTTTAAAAAAGTCAATATTTGTCTAAAAAAGTTTGATTTAACATTTCACAACTTTATTATGTTTTAAAACGCAATTTTATCTCCATTTATCTCTTTTTTTCTCTTTTTTTCTTTATGATTGTTTTGCAAACAAATTTATTATGTTTATATTTTTTATAAAAAATACGCAAGATAACAAAATCTTGCGTTTATTAATCAAAATAAAAAAATAACAATACTTAAACATTTATAAGCACTGCTATCTTTTACGTGGTGGCTTCGGACAGTTGCCATCCCCTAAACGCTTACATTTTCAAGCCATTCAATATATCATGAGGACATCCACAACACATCTTTAATGCTAACAAATAATTACTGATAATGATAAAAACAAATCTATTATATAACTTTTATTATTTTATATCAATAATATAATTTAATTCACATAAAGGTTCTGCAACTTTATATAATTCTTTATTTCCTATGTATTGATAATTAATGTCAAATAAATCTATATTTAATTTATCTTCTACAATAAATTTTTCTGGTAAATTTAAAGAAATTTTATGTATAATTTCACCAGAATCTAGCAGTTCTGCCTTATTTTCAAGTTTACACTCTCCCAATAAATCAAATTGATTATATGGTGCATCAGTCAAATTGATTATTGAATTCTTATATCCAAAATTTTTTTCATAAAATTTATTATAATTTATAATATAATCAACTCCACTATCTAATGATAAATCTCCATTAAACATATCACCTAAACAATAATTTAAATTATAAACTCTTAAAACATAATCTACACGGTTTAATGGATTCTCACCCTTAAATTTGAATTGCAATTCTAATCTTTTTTCATCTTCTATATATTTAAAATCAGATATCGATACATAAAAATCATTTATATTAATTTCATTTTTTTCTATCCCATTAATATTATCAAATATAATATCTTTCTTTGAAAAATACAAATCTTCATATTTTTTTTCGTATTTTTTAATAGCCCAAAATGAATATATGTGATTTTTAAAAAAGAAAAAACAAACAATTGTTATCAAAATAATTATTAAAATTATTAAAAATATTACATTTTTTTTCATTTTTGCTCCCTCCTTAATTTAAATTAAAATATAAAACAAAAATTTTGTCAATAATTTTTATAATGAATACGTTCAAATACGACCATATTTTCAATTTGGGATAAATATTAGTGACATTTTGATATATTTTTATATAATTTCGAATAAAAAAAGACCTATGAAAATAGGTCTTTTTCGTGAATTCGAACAGAATCTACATCCTTTTTTTATTAATTTTTAATCATTTCAATTACAAATGGAAACTTTTTATGATATAATATATTTATTTTTTGATTTTTACAATATTTGTTGTAGTTGTATTTTTATCATATTTTAAAATAGTAATTTTTTCATTTTCACATTTGTATAATAAGAATACATATAATAGTTATCATTATCTTCGAATTTAATTGCAATAGCGCGATTTTTAGATATATTTTTTATTGAAAATATTCTTACCAATTGTTTATGCATCTTTTCTGGAGTTTCACTGCATATTATATTAGTTATATCTAATTGTTTATTAAGATCATCTTGATCAATTAACTTATTTGTGCTTACATAAATTTTATTATTATAATTTAGGTCAGTAAATTGTTCGTTTATATTTTTTTCGTTCCAATCTTTTGCGATTAAATTTGAATCACTAATAATAACAATATAATCACCCAATAAATATCTTTCAATTTTAATTCTTAAAAAAATTATTATCAATAAAATAATTGCAATTATAATTATAAGCCTTATGCTTTTTTTCATATAAAACTCCTTTAAAGCTTTAACTGTATTAATTACTTTGCTGTAAACTAATTATTAGATTTACAATATCAGACGTTATTCGTACACCATATGTTGTATTATCATTATAAAATCCCTTTATAAGCCCCACTGCAGAATTTTCATTTGATTGTAAAACAATTGGTCCACCACTCATTCCACGATAATTTATCGCATTAGTATCAAATGATTTAGAACGAACATTAGTAATATTACCTGTAGAACAATACTGATATTTCCCACTAAATATATCATTATCTGGATAACCTATTTGTTTGATAGCTTTATCTTCTAAATATGATGAACTACCATAAGAAGAACACGAAAACCACCCTTGAGTATCCCCTAAATTGC
The DNA here is from genome assembly GCA_017517685.1 of Clostridia bacterium. Taxonomy (GTDB): domain Bacteria; phylum Bacillota; class Clostridia; order TANB77; family CAG-508; genus Scatovivens. The sequence continues at coordinate 212,329 of JAFWYK010000010.1, read as the reverse complement.
TTTGCAATACACATATTGCCCAATCATTTTCATTACTAACAGATTCAATATTAGAAGAATACCCTGACGAATAATATACAGTACTCCAACCAGTATATAACCCTGAAGCATAAGCGCCGTTATCATAAGCTGGATAACAAATCCAATTTGGATAATAATTTTCAAAGTTTTTATCTTCAAATACGCAATGTGCATTAGTTAATAATAAGTTAGAACCTACTAAAAATCCACTACCATTTCTTATATCACCTTCCGCTTTTATTTTACAAGTATCACTGTATGGTCTTAAACCAAGATGTGGTGAAAAAAACCAATTCGGAGTATCTCTTGTAAACTTATTATCAGTCCATATTGATTTTTGTTGATTTTGAGACATGAATCCCATACTCTCATTAGTTCTACTTAGATTATATAATGCTAATATTTCATCTACATCAACAATTGTAGTTTTGTTTGTTTTCTTATCAAATTTATAAATTATATTATTTTCTGGAGCATTTTCTAATTGTTCAAATGTATCTTCTTTTCTTAGCACCTCATTTTTATCAAAAGCTCTTACTGGATTAATGAATATAATTGTTAAAAATATGATAATAAATATAATTAATAATAATTTTGTTAAAATATTTTTCATAATTAATTCCTCCTTATATTTTGAATTATTAATTGATGCAAAAATTATAAAATAAAAAACATTTAAATAACTCTTATTAAACTTTATATCATACACTTTATAAATTTTCAATACATATTATAAGTAATATATTAAAAGTAAAATTTAATCTATAAAAATTTTATTTCTTATATATTAATGAATACGTTCAAATACACCATATTTTCGTTTTGGGGACAAATCATGGGGACATTTTGGGGACTTTTTGATATATTTTTATATAATTTTGAGTAATTTTGAATTAAAAAAAGTTTGCATCATTCTTAAATTAAAACTCGCAAACTCTCTATTTTCAACCATTGTATAATGTTGTGTAATTTTGAATAAAAAAATAAAAGACCTATTTTATAGGTCTTTTTGGTGGCTTCGAGTGGAATCGAACCGCTGACACGGGGATTTTCAGTCCCCTGCTCTACCAACTGAGCTACGAAGCCGAATATAAAAAATATCTAGTCTATGAGAACTAGATATTTTGTGGCGACCTGGAACGGGCTCGAACCGTCGACCTCCGCCGTGACAGGGCGGCATTCTAACCAACTGAACTACCAGGCCAAAAAAGTGGTGGTCGCAATAGGGATCGAACCTATGACCTCCTGCTTGTAAGGCAGATGCTCTCCCAGCTGAGCTATGCGACCATTTTTTGTGTTCTCACTGACGAAATTTATTTTACTATACTTCGAACAGTTTGTCAACACTTTTTTATTTAGTTTTTTAAAAAATGGTGGGTAGGGATGGATTCGAACCATCGTAGACTCTCGTCGCCAGATTTACAGTCTGGTGCCATTAACCACTCGACCACCTACCCATGTGTTTGGTATGTTCTCTCAAGCACGTATTTTATTATAATGGTTATTTCTTAACTTGTCAATACCATTTTTTAAAAATTTTAAATATTTTTATCTTTCATGAGATCGTTCTAATTCTTTTCTTAGATTACTTAACGCTATATTTATATCTTCTTCAAACACAGTTCCTTTAGCTAAATCTAAATACCATTCTTCAGTTTCTTTTATATATTTTCTTTGAAACTTACTATTAGCCACTTTAGCGTCAGTTAAATTATGAAGTCTATCTGCAAGTTTAATCATTCTTGCCATATCGTCTAATTTTATTCTTTCCATATATTCTTTCATAACATAACCATCTTCTTTTGATACAAGCTTAACTGCTCTTGCAATATTAGTATTTGTTAAATCTAAAATATCTTCATAAGTTGTTGTTGTATCTTCAATTAAATCATGAAATAATCCCGCTATTTGGTATTCTTCTGAAAAACCTTTTTGTTTTAATATTCTTGCAACAGCATAAGGATGTTCAAAATAAGGTGTACCCTGCATTCTTTTTTGTTTTCCATGTCTAATTTTTGTAAATTCCGCTGCTTCTTTTAAACTAATCATTTTTACTTCCTTCACCTATATCTTTTAATCTAAAATGTTTTGTTATTGGCCATACATATTCATTATAAAATTCTAGGCCATCTTCTTCTCTGTTTTCTTGTCCACCATTATGAATTAAATATGGAATACCTTTTTCATTCCTTTTATCGGAAATAATTCCTATATGATCTTTTCCGCCTGATTGAAATACCACGATATCTCCCGGTTGCCAATCTTCTATTTTGTTTAAATCAATCGTAAGCGATATATGATTTCTTTCAAAAAATACAATCAAATTCTTTACTCTTCTAAAATCTATATTTGGATCTGGTTTTCCATTAACTCTTGGATATGCATCTAAATTATTTTTAATATCTTGATCAACCATTTCTTTCAAAGAATATCCAGCATTTTTTAAAGCTCTCCATATAACATCAGAACACACACCTTCTGTTTCTGGTGGATAACCACCTTGGTAATATGCATCCTTATATTCAGGTTTGTTCTCTGCTTCTATTTTAGCTCCATTTAATATATCAGTATAATCATCTATTCCATCGTTATCATAATCAATACTACTTTTTATATCTTCAAATCCAAAATCTTTTGCATAATATATTTTTTTAGAAACACTATCATTATTATTTACTATATATTCAATAGCTCCTTGATATTTTATCGCAAAAATTGTTATTGCTATAGAAATAATAACAAATAATGTAATGAAAAATGTTAAAATTTTCTTTCCCATAAGCATTTCTCCTATTCTTTTTTATATCATATATATAGCATTTTCTCAACATAATTTTTTCTAAAAAAATTATATTTCCTATTGACAACTGAAGATTAATGATTTATAATAAGTCTTGTCGTTAGGCAACGCGCCCTTAGCTCAGTTGGTCAGAGCAACCGGCTCATAACCGGTGGGTCCAAGGTTCGAATCCTTGAGGGCGCACCAAAAACCAGTAGAGATACTGGTTTTTATTTTTTTATAAAACACTTTGGAAATGATGATTTTAAGCCTTTTTTAGTTTTAATATTTTTAAAACTTTCTCAAAATTTTTAGCCTTTTTCAGGATTTTAACCCCAATTACACAACCAAATTTCAAAAAATCCTATTTTGGTTGTGCAAATCACCACCCCAAAGGCGAAAATGGGGAACGATTGTTAGAGTAATATTTCATATTCTATAGAAACTCAGGATTATTAATAAAATAAAAAAGCACCTTCTATAGAAGATGCGAAAACTAATTTCTGTTTCTAACACACTAGAAACTCGTCATGAGTTTCTGTGTAAAAAAGACTAGAATTTTATTCTAGTCTTTTTGGATAAGCAAATTTTAATTTGATTACCTTTTTTTATACATAACAAGTTCTGGGTTTTCACCATTTTTTTCATAAGTACATACAAGAAGAAAATCCATATTAGCTACAATTCCAAAACATCTATCTCCTCCAAACTCACATTCAAGCTGACTACCAAGATATGATGCTTTATCATCTAGAAATTTAACTATATCTCCATTTGGAAGTCTATATTCAAGATTTACAAAACTACCTGGTAATACATTCAAATTTTCTATCTTTGGTAATCCTTCAATACCTAAAAGTGTGTTAAATTCATCAATGATCTGTTTTTTAAATTCTTCAAACCTTTCAATACCACCAATTTTTATATATTGTTTCCAAAAATCTAATGTAAAATCTCCATCTGCATAACACCATTGACAATACTCTTCATTAAAATTACCATTAGTTTCCTTGCTAATATTACAATCTTCAAGATTCATACCACAACATTTACATACAAGTTGTTGAGGGGAACCTAAAAGAGTATTTATAGATACATCAAAAAACTTTGATAAAAGTTTTAAAGTTTCAATGTTTGGTATTGTTTCACCATTTTCCCAGCGCGAAACAGCTTGACGAGTAACAAAAACTTTTTCTGCTAGTTCTTCTTGTGATAATCCTTTTTTTATTCTTAAATCTAATATAATATCTTTTGTTTCCATATAATTATCCCTCCATTTATATTATAATGTTTGAATAATTAAACAACAAGCAACGCTTTGTTGCCATTAGTTATACAAATTGTAATTTGTTTAATTCATTATGTTACAAAAGGAAGATAATTTTCAACAAATCATCTTCCTTTCAATAAAATTCTTGTTAATTTACTTTTCCTTTATTAGCTTGATAATTCCGTGAATTATAGAGCCAAAACCAAATCCAGCTAAAGCAAATACTATTGCAATAAAAAAGTATTCATATACTTGAAATCTATTTGCAGTAGATGCCCAAATAAATCCAATAGCTCCAAACAAAATTGCACAGCCAGAATAAATTGATTTTAGAGCTTCAAGATTTAATTTGCTTTTTTCTTGTTTTGTCGGTGCATTTAATAATTCATCAACAGTTGTCCCTAAAATTTCAGCTAATTTAGGAATAGAATTAACATCTGGGCAAGATAAGTTTCTTTCCCATTTAGACACAGCTTTGTCTGTAACATTCATTTTTTCTGCAAGTTCATTTTGTGTCATTCCTTTTGCTTTTCTTAAAGAATTAATTATTTCTCCAATACTTTTGTTTGACATATAATTACCTCCTTTGGCTGTTAATTATATTTTACAAGTTGAAATTATCAAACTCAACCGACAGTTAGTTTACTTTTATAAACCATTAGTTTAGTTAAATAAATTACTATTTATCAATTAGATATTATCACAAAGAGGGAATATATTCAATAAAAGTAATTTTATAGGTGATATTTTACAACACCAGATTCAACCCCAAACGATTACTAAAAGCTTATATATAAACAAAAACGCCCGTAAGGGCGCACCAAAAAAACCAGTACTTTGTACTGGTTTTTTTATTGTTTATCCAATCAATTTCTATAATTATTTAATTTTTTTATATGGTCCTGGCATTTCTTTAGAATCTAGTTCTCCATTTTCATTAAATTCGAATTCAAAATTTATTTTAACCTCTCCTTCACCAACGCTTAAAACCGCTTTATTATCTTTAACACTCCAATCAAAATAATTAATCTTTGTATTTTGTCCAGGGAATTCATAAAATCCACTTCCATCTTCAAGAAATTGGAAGCAAAGTACACTGCCATCTTCTCTCTCGCATTTCCAATAACCTATATAAGATTCCATTTTATTTTGTTTAATTACATTTAAAAATGTTATTATAATTATAACCAAAACTATTAATATTCCTATAACTATTTTCTTTTTCATCGGCTATACCTCCGTTTCTTCTATAAAAATAATATCACTAACACTAAAAAAAGACAATAAAAAAGAGTGGTTTTATACCACTCTTAATTTTACTCATCTTTTAACCAATCTTTTCCATCTACCATTCTAGCTACAAGCATTGATGCTGCATCATCACCAACTGCATTAAGTACAGTTGCTGGAGCATCTATAATTGTTGCTATAATTGTTAATATTGGAAGTGCCGCAACAGGGAATCCCATCATTGTTATAATAAACATTTCAGAGATTGTTCCACCACCTATTGGAACTGCTGTAACTAAAAGGTTAGCAACTAATGCTATACCTAACATTCCTAATATTTCTCCAACTGTTGTCATTGGTGTTCCAAATAAACATACTAAGAACATTATTTTAAACATAGATCCTATAATAGTTCCATCTTTGTGGAAACTTGTTCCAAGTGGTACTGTTGTTTCAGCAATATCTGCTGGAACTCCCATTTTTTTAGTCGCTGTTATATTTACAGGAATTGTTGCTGCACTTGAACATGTAGCTAAAGCTGTAAGTGTTGGAGCTACTGCATTTTTCCAGAAAGCTTTAACACCTTTCTTTCCTCCTGCTATAAAAGCATATAATGTATAGAATATAAAGTAATATGCAACTGTTACAACTAGATATAACACAAATGTTTTAACATATCCCATTGCAATTGTTGATCCAAATGTTCCAACCATTGCTGCCATGTAACAACCTAATCCTATAGGTGCATAATACATAACTATTTTTAATAAATTTTCTATTACTACGTTAGCAGATTCTAAAAATTCTTTAACTTTTTCTCCTTTTTCTGCTGACATTCTAACAGCTGCACCAAACATCACTGAAAATACTAGTAAAGCTGTTATATTATTTCTTGATAATAATGCTGGGAAATCATTTACTGTAAGAAGTGTTGCTGTTCTTTCTAGAAGATTTAAATCTTCTTGTTCAGCTTCTACTTCTTCTAATGAAGCTCTAATTGCTTCACCATCTTCTACACTAACTAAGTTAGTTTTAAATGTTGCACCAAATCCAACAAATACTGAAATTAGTGACATTGCCAAAAATACTACTACGATTATTCCTAAAATTTTTCCCATTCTCTTAGGACTATCCATTTTTGTAATGGCTGTTGTGATGTTTAAAAAGATAAGTGGTACTATTATTACTAATAGTAAGTTTAAAAATACATCCCCTAAAGGACTAAGTACTGCTGCTTTTTCTTGGAATACTACTCCTACGATTGCACCAACAATTATAGCAGCAAGCAAAATAATTGTTGATTTGTAATTTTTTAAAAATTCTTTCATAAAATAAACCCCTTGTAAAAATTGGGTAACGCTAAGAATATAATTATATCTTTAGAGTTTATAGATGCATTATATTGCACTTTTAAAATTTTTTCAACTATTTTTATTATTTTTTTGCCCTCTTGACTAATATTTAATTAACATTTTCTATTAAACACGGCATCGTAACATCTAGATAACTTTTTTCATCTAATTCTATTTTTTGTGGAAAAAATTTATAAATCTTACTATCTTCTAATCTTATAATCCCATTAACCAATGATGCACTTTTATTAAACTTATTTATTCCCCCCATTTGCATTATTTCAACACTTGAATTTATTTCATTACTACCTTTTATATTTTCTATTATTTCAACTTCATATATTGTATAAGGATCATAAGATATTATAAAAGGATTAATCCATACACCATTTCTATATATTGTTTCTTTAATTTTTTTAACTTTACCTATAAATGCACATTCACTAAGCTCTATTTTTTCATTATAATCTTTAGGAATATCAACCCAAGACACATTAATCATTCCAGTTACAGGAACTCCTCTATAATATTCACCATAACATTTCTTTGCATTAATAGCATCTATAACCTTACCTCCAAAACAAAGAACCAATATTATTATACTCACTACTATTATAATAACTTTTTTCATATTTCCCCCTAAATTATCTTATGAATTAATTATAATATTAAGCTTGTTTCAAATCAATATAAAGAAAACCTGGAGCAGCAATTGCCACTCCAGGTTTCTTTTATTCGATATTCAATTAATTAGTCTCCGAAATCAACAACGCTGTTGTTGTTTGCAGCTTCATCAGCTTCAAAAGGTTCCATGGTATCAAAACCAAAGAAACCAGCAAGCAGAGAACCAGGGAAACGACGTACGGTACGATTGTAATCGCTAACCGCAGCATTATAATTCTCTCGTGCAACATTGATTCTGTTAGCCGCCCCCTCGATGGAATCCATCAGAGCCGTATACTGCTCACTTGCAGTAATGGTCGGATAATTTTCCACAACAGCGAGGAACTGATTGATATTTTCGGTAATCTGTGCGTTTGCTGCATCAAGCTCTTCAGGATTAGAAGCAGCACTCAGTGCAGATCTTCCTTCAGCGATGTCAGCGTAGATAGTTTCCAAGTGTTCAGCAGCTTCATCTGCCACCTTAACCAGGTCAGGAATCTTTTCGATACGGCTCTGCATAGCACTCTGAACGTTTGCAAACGCCAGGTTCACATCTTCTTCCATATCGATCAGGTTGTTATAGGTACTCACGCAGGAGCCCACAAAACTGAAGATGGAGATAAAGAACACGATAGCGATGCCAATGGCAATCCATGCTCCAACTCCAAGGCCTCTTTTCTCAGGGCCACCGTGATTGTAATGAATGTAGTTTTCGTGATTAGTCATAGAATTAATCCTCCTGTATTCGTCAATATTGTTTTATTACTTCTATCACCTTGACGAGCCGCCGCCATTAAAGCGACCGCCGCCAAAACTACCACCACTTGATCCTCCACTTGATTTGCTATCCAAGACTGCATTTAAAATCATAAACACAATTCCGTCTCCGAAACCATATCCAAACATGTAGCCTGTTACAAATTCAAGGATGATCAATCCTATTATTACAAGGATAATGACTAGTATGTCACTAGCAGTGATTTCATCAGATTCGTCAGCTTCTACAGCCAACTCTTTGTTCAAACCTTCAATCTCAGAGAATTCATATTCTTCTGAATCAGCAATAGCATTTATCACCGCATTCACAGTGTTAAAGCATGCGTCATCATATTGATCTTTTTCTCTAGATGGTACGAAAAACTTATCAAGGATTCGACCGCACTTTGAGTCAGTCAGAAAACCTTGTAAGCCTGGACCAATTTCTAACCGGACTTTGGTATCTGTTTTGGAAACCAAAAGCAATATACCATTGTCTTCGCCAGCTTTACCAATTCCTAACTTATTTCCTAATCGAACAGCGTACTGTTCAATGGTCAAATCGTTAAGGCTTGGAATCGTTATCACCGCAAATTCAATTGTTGTTTTTTCTTCAAGCTGTACCAGCAAGTGATTAATTACTTCTTCTTGATCATCGCTGATGAAGTTACCCTGATCATATACATACGTATCCTTTAAAACTTCAGGAACAAGTACAGATTCAAGCATTTCTTCTTCAGCAGTCTTCTCATTAGAAGTACAACCTCCAAGTAAACAAGCTAGAAGAATAAGTCCAGTTAAAAGTATTGCTTTTAGTCTTGACTTCATCTCTTCACCCGCCTTTTAAAATCTTCGTGATGCTCCACCTCCACTAGGACGGCCTCCTCGGCCGCTGAAACTGGAACGACTACTGAAAGAACTCGTGGAACTTCTATGACTAGAAGAATAGGAAGACTGCTGCCTCCTTTGTCTTCTACGCCGTTCCTGATCTTCATGATCTTGTTCAGCATCTCTGATAAGTTGCAGGAGCTTATTATAAAGTCCTTTATCAAAATATGCTTTTTCTGCTGTGCTAAGTCCTGTATAGAACTTCTTTGCACGAGCAAGATCATCACGATCATCTTCATCAGCAGAACCAATTCTACTAATGATACTCTTTACAGATTTTTCTGCTTCCTTAGCAGCTTCATAGTTATCGTGGTCAGCTTGAGCTGCCTCGAAAACTTTTTGGAATTTGCTTACCAAAAGCACATCCGGCATATAGCCTCTTTGTGCCTGGGTGAGTCGATTAAACAAAGAATACACTTCCAAAAGAACCGCATAATTTCTGTAGCTTCCAACAGGATGCTCATTGTATGCCTGCTCAATCTTATTGTGCATTGCCAAAGCAACAGCTTTGTCTTGTTTTTCTTTCTCGACTCTATCAAATTCCTGCTTAAGTGAAACAGATTCACTCAGCAATCCTTCGATAGTTTTCACATCAGTCGTAATATACTTTCGTACTTCCGGCTTTGCAGCATAGAACATTTCTTTTGCTCTAGTAAAGAACTCAATCCTGTCCTTATCTGCAGCGATGGTTACTACCTGTGAAAGCTTGTCGTCCACTTCCTTCGCGGAAGCTTTGAATTCGCCTTCGATCATATCAATTACTTCTTGATTGAAATCAAATTCCGGATGCAATGTCTGCACTCTCTGGAATTTTTCTTCCAACGCAGAAAGTTCTCGTCTTGTATCATTATGACGATTGCTCTCCATTGTAAGTTGACCTCTCAGCGAATCAATTTCTTGCTTCTTGGCTGCCATATCACTATTATACTTTCTGGCAACTTGGTCGATTTTTGCTTTGTGAGCACCTTGCACTGCTGCAAGTTCTTTTCGATGTTCATCATCTTTTCTCTGGAGTTCAGCAGCATGAGCTTTCGCCTCAGCTTCCCGCTTTTTCTTACCAGTAAAAAAGTTATAGATGAATGCACCCACAGCTGCAAACATTGCTCCGATACTTCCGAAAAGACCAAATAGCATTCCACCATTAGAGTCATTCTCTTTTTTCTCTTCGCTGCTGTCTGCAGGTTTACTTGTTTCTTGATTTGCAGTTTCCTGCTCGGTTACTGTTTCTTCTGCATCAATAAATGAAGCCCAATTCGCAGGAACTACGTTTTTGATCTCATTAATTGTTGCAGCTTGTACAGCTACAAGGCCATCAGCAAATTGGTCATTCCGGAAATATTCCATTCCGTAATTATCCAAAAGCTGACCGGACTTTTGGTCAGTAATATAGGTTTGCATCTGATAGCCAGTCTCAATTCTAACTTCTCTATCACCGACAGAAAAGAAGATGAGAATACCCATATCATTTTGACCGATCCCATATTGGTCGTACATTGCATATGACAATTGTTCAATGTCATATACATTGGTTGAAGTGTTACCTTCGTAACTTACCACAGTCTTCTCAAAAGATTCAACTGTTGTTACAACAACCTGAATTCCTGAATACTCAGAATCTAAGTCAACAGCAAGTGCCATCATATCGGATTTTTGATCTTCCGACAGAATTCCAGCAAAGTCATTAACATAGAAATCTGATGTTGCGTCAATGACGGTAACATTGTATGGATTCTTATTCTCAGGTTCAGTGCTACATGCAGTTAAAATGCAGCTCACCATAACCAGAATCAGTACCATTACAGTTACTCTTCTCGACTTCCGACTCGTCAATTTCATCCCATTCCCTCCATATTTCTTATAGTCATTGTCAACGAGTTACTAATTTGGCAAAAGAATATCGATTCCCCCTTTCAAATTCGAATGCGAGATTCAAGTTTTTATTTTTTCGCCATTTATTATTATATCACATTTTTCCATATATTTCAAGGTTTCACCGTTTTCTCTAGCCTTTCTGTTAAAACTCTATTTTAAAACAAACTTAATCCACAATCTTTCCCCTTAAAAGTCTTTATTTTTCAAGCATTTTATGTTATTATTATATTTGATTTATGTAAAACAATTTAAAATAAGAGGATTTATTATGAATTTAAAAACATTAAACAAACTAGAATTTAATAAAATTTGTGATACATTAAAATCTTATAGTATCACTTATATTGGAAAAGAATACTCTGAAAATTTGAAACCTTATTCTACAAAAGCAGAAATTGTAAAAGCTCAAAAACAAACAACTGAAGCTTCTACTCTTTTATATAGAAAAGGTTCTATTCCTGTTGGAGAAATCGAAAATATTACTCCACATATAAAAAAATTAAATAGTGGATTATTTTTAAATATAAAACAACTTTTAGACTTAACTAAAATTTTAAAAATATCATCAAATTTAAAAGACTATTTTTTCAGCACTGAAATTGATATGTCTGAATTTATTAATTTAGAAAATTTATTTAATAACTTATACATTAATCCTTCTATTGAAAAAACTATAAGTCAATCTATTGTTGACGAAAATACATTATCAGATGATGCATCAAAAGAATTAAATGTTATACGTAAATCTATTAGATCAAAAGAACAAGAAATTAGAAATAAATTGAATTCTTTTTTACATTCTAAGTATGTACAAGAATCAGTTATAACTGTACGTTCAGGAAGATTTGTTATTCCTGTAAAAAACGAACACAGACAAGATATTAAAGGATTTATTCATGACATTTCTTCTAGCGGTTCTACTGTTTTTGTTGAACCTATAGCTATCTTTGATTTAAATAACGATTTAAATAATTTAAAGAATGAAGAACAAATAGAAATAGAAAAAATACTTCAAAAACTAACATCTCTTTTCTTTAATATCATTCCTAATATGGAAAATAATGTTAATTTAATTGGTTTAATTGATTTTATATTTGCCAAAGCAAAATATTCTAACTCACTAGACGCAACAGAACCAATTATAAATGATGAAAAAGTAATTAACCTATTAAGAGCTTGGCATCCACTTTTAAATAAGAATCAAGCTGTAAAAAATGATATTCCTATAGGAAAAGACTATAACTGCTTAATTATTACAGGACCAAATACTGGTGGTAAAACTGTTACATTAAAAACTGCTGGCCTTTTAATGTTAATGGCTATGAGTGGCCTTCATATTACGGCAAAAGAAGGAAGCAGTATATATGTTGCAGATAATATCTATGCCGATATTGGAGACGATCAAAGTATTGCTGATTCTTTAAGTACATTCTCGTCTCACATGACAAACATTGCTAATATCTTAAATGATGCGACAGAAAATAGTTTCATACTAATTGACGAACTTGGTTCTGGTACTGATCCAGTTGAAGGTTCAAGTCTTGCAATAAGTATTTTAGAAAAACTAAATTCATTGAAAGCGCTTACTCTTTCAACAACACACTATCCAGAAATAAAGCATTTTGCATTAGTAACTGATGGTTTTGAAAACGCAAGTGTTGAATTTAATATAGAAACATTATCTCCTACTTATAAATTACTTCTTGGAGTTCCTGGTACAAGTAATGCTTTTGCTATCAGTAGAAAACTTGGGATATCAGAAGAAATTATAAATCGAGCTAAAGAGTTTATTGACACAAATAAAATCAATATAGAAGAACTTCTTACAAACATTTATGAAGATAAGCGTTTAATTGAACTTGAAAAAGAAAAAACATTAAAGAATTCAAAAGAAATTGAGAATTTAAAGAAATCATTAGAATATGACTTCTCTGAGCTAAATAATAAACAAAAAGAAATTATAAATAAAGCAAAATTAGAAGCAAGAGATATTCTTCTTTCAGCAAAAGAAGATGCAAACGATATTATAAAAAATTTAGAAAATTCAAATAGCAATAAAGAATCAAATAAATTAAGAAATGATTTAAATAAAAAAATTGATGATTTATCTATTTTAAAAGATAAAAAAGAAAACAAAAAAACTCTTTCTACTGATGATTTATCTATTGGTATGAATGTTTATGTATCAAAAATCGATCAAGAAGGAACAATTCTTTCTATATCAAAAGACAAAAAGATCGGAGTACAATTAGCCCTTGGCAAAATGTTTTTTGATATCTCTGATATTGAAATTAAAGAAAAATCAAATCAAAAATCAAACACTAAAAAAGATTATTCAAACAGAAAAGAATTTAAAGCAAAAGCAATTTCACCAGAAATCAATCTACTTGGAAGAAATGTTGATGAAGCTTGTTTTGAAATTGATAAGTTTTTAGACAATTGTTATCTAAATGGTCTTGAATCTGTTAGAATTGTACATGGTAAAGGTACTGGTGCTTTAAGAGCAGGTATTCACAAATTCTTAAAAACTCACCCTCATGTAAAAACATTTAGAGTTGGACTTTATGGCGAAGGCGAAAATGGTGTTACAATAGTTGAAATAAAATAATTTTAAAAAGATGAAATTAAGTTTAATATTTCATCTTTTTTTATAAATACCAGTTATCTAGATATTTATACCACTTAGCATATTTCTATATTTTTAAAAATCTTTTTTTGATATAATTTAATTAAGGAGGATAGTATATGCAAAACAATATCGATATTGAAGTAAAATTAGATCCTAATTATACAAAACCAAAACTTATTATTTATACTAATAATATAAATGATAATATTAACAAAATAATTTCAAAATTACAAAACAATAATGATAATACTTTAATTGGCTATAAAGATGATCAAGGTTTTATTATTGAACTTAAAAAAATAGAAACTATTTATACAGAAAACAAAAAAGTATATGCAAAATCTGAAAATGAAACTTATCAATTGAAAAAAAGAATATTTGAACTTGAAGAAGCTCTTGAAGAATTTTCTTTTGTTAGAATTTCTAATTCAGAAATAGTTAATTTTAAACAAGTAAAAAGTATCAACTTTAAAATAGTTGGAACTATAATCCTTAATTTTAAAAGTGGAAATAAAACTTATGTATCTAGAAGATATGTAAAAAAGATTAAAGATTATTTAAACGTCTAAAGGAGGTTATTAATATGGAAAAATTAAACAAGTTATATAATAGTTTTAAAACTGGAATAATTACATGGATATTCGCATACTTCATTTTCTATGTAGTTGCTGTATATGTCAATGATATCAACTCATATAATACTCAAATTTTAAAAATGACAAATGGAATGAACTTTTTTATTCAAGCCGTTATATCTGGCATATTCTATATGATTTTAGAAATTATAATTTTTGATTTCGTAAATAGAATTGTAAAATCAGTCGATACTAAAAACGTTAAAGAATGTGTGACAACTCTTTTAATCGCTTTTGTTTTATTAAGTATTGAACTATTTTTATCATCTTTGATTATTATTGAAGATATAATAAGCGAAGAAATCAGTACAATATTAATTGGTATATTAGTTCTTAAAGGAGTTTTTTATATAATTTATCAAAATATTACATCATACAAAATTAACAAAAAGTTAAACCAATATAATTAGACATAAAAAAACTAGTCTTTCAAAAAGACTAGTTTTTAATTTTGTAATCTATTTAATTTTTCTAAACACTCCAGATACTTTTCCTAATATTTCACATGTTGGTACAATTATAGGATCTAATGTACAGTTTTCTGGTTGTAATCTTATATGATCTTTTTCTTTATAGAATGTTTTTACTGTTGCTTCATCTCCTATTAATGCTACAACAATTTCACCATTATTAGCTGTATTTTGTTTTCTAACTAATATATAGTCTCCATCTAAAATACCAGCTTCAATCATAGATTCTCCTCTAACTGTAAGCATAAAACTTTCTCCTGAACCTACGAAATCTAATGGAATTGGGAATGTATCAGTTACGTTTTCAACAGCTAAAATTGGTTCACCAGCTGTAATTTTTCCAATTACTGGAACATCAACCATTTCTCTACTTGAATATACTTCTTTATCAAATGTTGATTGTTGTCCTTCTATAGCTCCACCTTTTAATAATTTTAAAGTTCTTCCTTTTTGACTTTCTTTTTTGATATATCCTTTTTTCTCTAATGATGCAATATATCCATGAACTGTTGCTGTTGATTTTAAATCTACAGCTTTACCAATTTCTCTTACTGATGGTGGATATCCATTAATACCAATTTGTTTTTCAATAAATTTTAAAATTGCTTTCTCTCTTTTATTTAAGCTGTTTGGATCTTTTTTTCTCATACTTAGTACCCCATTTCATTTCTATTTTAAAATAAATTTAACTTTCTCATTCTAGAACTTATGTTCTATTTTTACTATTTCAATGTTATCATATAAAATATTTTTTGTCAAACAAAAGTTTCGTTTTTTTACTTATTTTTTCGCAAAAAAATAAGTAAGTAGTAAATACTTACTTATCTATTTTATTAACGTGCTTCATCCTCAAATAATTGATTTCTAAATTCACTATTATCTGTAAATTCAACGCCTTTTTCTCTTTCTTTATCCATTATTCTATCACTAACATCTTTAAAAGTCCTTCTCATAAATTCTATCGTATCAGGCATATTAAATAATTTTGCAAATCTTATTTCTTTTTCCATTATACCAGCTACTTCAGTAACATCTGATGTATCTATCGCTTTTGCACAAGCTGTAGATAATTGTTTAGAATATCTAAGCGCATCCCCCATCTTTCTAAATAACTCATCACTTACTAATGAACCTTTACAAAAATCAGGATTTTCTTCAAAGTCATATGTAACTTCTTCACCAGGATTCATTCTTCCATATCTATTATCACTATCTATATAATAGCCTAATATAAACTCTTTTGGAATATAACCTAGTTCCGCACATGCTACATCCATCATAGAACATTTTGTATCTTGATCATACCCATGTGGCGATTCAGTAAAACCTAAATATAATTTTTCACCATATTGATTTTCAATTACAGCAGGATATGCAACAATTACATTAGTTTGCTTTCCATTACCCCATGCGTAATCTGTTAGTTTTCTACTTATTTCATCATTATCTTTCCCAACAATACCTGCCGAAAAAACATTACCATTTATACTTCCATAGCCAGCCCCAAGTTTTAGTCCATTTTGCATAATAGCTTCTAATGTTTCTTCAACAGTAGCTAATTTAGTTCTATCTGTTCCGACTCCATGTAAACCTATACCAAAACCTTTATATTGGTCTAATATTCTCATTAAATCAGCATTAATAACTTTATCCATATAATTCTCCTCTTCAAAACAAATATATAGTAAGTATTATCACCAACTACTATAATTATATCATTTTTTCGATATTATGTAAAGTTCGTAAGATATAGAACAAAAAATCCAACTTACTAAAATAGTAAATTGGATTTCTTTTATTATTCATACCATTCAAATTCCCATTCAAGAATCTTAACTGTATCTCCCTCTTTAACTCCTTTATCTTTTAAAGCTTGTTCGATACCTAATTTTTTAAGCATTTTTTCCATATAGTGATATGATTCATTATCACCTATATTAACTCTACCCATTAGTCTTTCAACAGCTGGTCCAGTTACTATAAACTCATTACCTTTTACTTCAATTTCAAATTGATCTTGTTCTTCTTCAAGTGTATAAACAATTCTTTCTTCAATATCAACAACTTCTTCTTTTGGTAATGTTTTTATTAATTTAGCAACATGATTAAATAGTTCATTTAATCCTTCACCTGTTACAGCTGATATTTTAAATATTTCTAAATCTTTTTCTTTAGCTAATTTTTCTAAAGCTTTAAAATTTTCTTCATCTTGCATACTATCAATTTTATTAGCAACTATAATTTGTTTTCTTGAAGCTAACTTTTCACTGTATTTTTCAAGTTCAGCATTAATTTTATTAAAATCATCAACTGGATCTCTTCCTTCAGTACCAGCAACATCTATAACATGTAATAATAATCTTGTTCTTTCAACATGTCTTAAGAATTGTGTTCCAAGTCCAACACCTTCACTAGCACCTTCAATAATACCAGGAATATCAGCTAAAACAAAACTATCTCCATACTCAGTTTTTACAACCCCTAAATTAGGATCTATTGTTGTAAAGTGATAATCAGCAATTTTAGGTGTAGCTTTTGTTACTCTTGAAAGAATAGTTGATTTTCCGACATTAGGAAATCCAAGTAATCCAACATCAGCTAAAAGTTTAAGTTCAAGAATTATTTCTTTTTCTTTTCCTTTTTCACCATCTATTGCAAATCTTGGAGCTTGTCTTGTAGATGTAGCAAAGTGAGAATTTCCTTTTCCTCCTCTACCACCTTTTAATATTAATTCTTTTTGTCCTGGTTTAGACATGTCTACAATTACTTTTCCAGATTCTGCATCTTTAACTATTGTTCCTAAAGGAACTTTTATATAAATATCTTCGCCACTTTTACCAAATCTATGACTTCCACTTCCGTTTTGTCCATCTTCAGCTTTAAACTTTTTAGTAAATCTAAAATCTATTAAAGTATTACTATCAGCATCAACAACAAAATAAACGTCACCGCCTCTTCCGCCGTCTCCTCCATCAGGACCACCAGCTGCTACATATTTTTCTCTTCTAAAAGTTGCAGCTCCATTTCCGCCATTACCTGATTTAATTATAATTTTGGCATAATCTACAAACATTTTATTTCTCCCTTAAAATTAATCTTCAAAATAATTTAATTTCATCGCTTCTTTAACTTTTTTCATTGTCTCTTTTGCTGTAGCTCTTGCTCTTTCTGTTCCTTCTTTTAAAATTCTATCAACTTCTTCTGGATGAGCTTCATAATAAGCTCTTTTTTCTCTCATTGGTCTTAAGAATTCTATAACATTTGCAGCAAGTTCTCTTTTACAAGCAACACATCCTCTTGCTCCAGCTTTACATTCATTGCAAGCTTTTTCGCAAGAATCTTTACTTGAGAATAAATTATGATAATAAGCAACCATACATACATCTGGATTACCTAAATCATCTTTTTTTATTCTATTTGGATCTGTCACAGCAGACATTACTTTTTTAGTTATTTCTTCTTCTGAATCAGATAAGTAAATTGCATTACCAAGTGATTTACCCATCTTTTCGTTTCCATCTAAACCTTTTATTCTTTTACCTTCTGATAAAACAATCTCAGGTTCTTTTAAGATATTTTCTCCATATATGCTATTAAATTTTCTAACTATTTCTTTACATTGTTCTATTAAAGGTGCTTGATCTTCACCTACTGGTACAAGTTCACCTTCAAAAGCTGTAATATCAGCAGCTTGACTTACTGGATATCCTAAGAAACCATATGTTACACTTTCTCCAAATAAATCTCTTTTTTGAGCTATTTCTGTTTTTACAGTTGGGTTTCTTTGAAGTCTAGCTATTGTAACTAGGTTTGAATAAAATACTGTAAGTTCAGCTGTTTCTGGTATCATTGATTGAATATATATTGTTGATTTTTCAGGATCAATACCAACTGATAAATAATCCATTGCAACTTCTCTAACATTTTTTCTAACTTTTTCTGGATTATTAAAATTATCTGTTAATGCTTGAACATCCGCAATTAGTATATAAGGTTCATATTCACCTGAATTTTGCATTTCAACTCTTTTTTTCAAAGAACCAAAATAATGTCCAATATGTAATCTTCCTGTAGGTCTATCACCTGTTAAAATTCTTTTTTTATTTCCCATTTCTTTTTACCTCTTTATCTTAAAAGTACATTCTATATTATACTGTATTTTGTCTTAAAAATCAATGTTTTTTGACATTTTATGTAAATTATGTTATAATTATCCCGTTAACTTTTTTTGTTAACGGTAACAGTCAAACTCGACATAGACCAAAGCAGCCCAGACTTTACAAACAAATAATTTATTTCTGGGAACGAAAGTATAGACTTCTATACCGTAGGGAAAGGTAAAGACATTGCTGATTTTCATCACGAAAACGCCGCAAGACTTCTCAATCAATGAGTTCATCGAATGCAAATTCGACGGACGGTTCCTACAAACTAAACTCTGTGGCGAAATGGTACTGTCTCAGCCTGCCAAGTTAGGCCAAGCTTTTTACATCGTGCCTCAAGGCCAGAAAAAGCCGCCTCTTTTAAGCCGCGCTGAACTACCTACCACACGGGGTGCAAAAATCGCATGGGCCTTGTCCTATATCGGTGATGATAAATGTATGCCTACACAAGCTGCTTTTTATGAAAAATATGATCAGCTGGTAAAGGATGATATCATCCGCAACATTGCAACCATCATCAACTATGGACGCTATGCCCTCGTGATTGCCGACAAACACATCAACAGCGACAATCCCGCAAAAAGCAAAGTCAAGAAGAACAATCCTGTTCTTGCCTGGATTTCAGATGACGTAACTTGCGAAGAACTCAACGTTATTCTCGAAAAGTACGCCGAACGAAAGTCATTACCCTGCCCCAAAGAATTTTTCTTTATCCTCTAAAGGGGCAAGCAAAAAGCTCGTAGCATGCGCTACGAGCTTTTGTTTTTTATACTATTTTCTTTTCCATAAAATTCTCATTGTATTTAATATTGTTAATAATGTAACACCAACATCTGCAAATATAGCCATCCACATTTGTGCTAATCCAAAAACACTAAGTTCTAAAACAATTAATTTTACTAAAAATGCAAACATTAAATTTTGTTTTATTACTCTTGTTACAAATTTTGAAAGTTTTATTGTCTCTGCAACTTTATTTAAGTTATCTGTCATAATAACGACATCTGATGCCTCAATTGCAGAACTTGCTCCTATTCCTCCCATTGCTATACCAACATCAGCTAAAGCTAAAACTGGTGCATCATTAATTCCGTCACCTACAAATGCAACATTTCCTTTTGTTTTATTCTTTATTAATTTTTCAATTTCATTATATTTATCATTTGGAAGCATTTCTGCTTTTACTTCTTTTATACCAATAATACTTGCTACTGTTTTTGCTACTTCTACATTATCGCCAGTAAACATCATTGTTTTTATTCCAAGTTTATTTAAGGCTGTGATTGCAGATTTCGATTCTTCTTTAATTGTATCACTTAATATAATAGAGCCAATTACAATATCGTCTAATTTAATATATATACAAGTACCATTTGTTTTTTCTTCTTTAGCACCTGTAAATTCTGCATTTCCTATTTTAACCTTTTTATTATCATATTTATATGTAATACCATTACCTGCAACTTCTTTATAACCTGATATTCTATCTTTGTTTATAGTTTTACTATATTCATCCAAAATAGCTATTGCTAATGGATGATTAGAAAAACTTTCACCATAGGCTGCATATTCTAGCACTTCATCTTCTGAAAAGTCTTTATCATATACTTTTACTTTTTCAACTTCAAACTTTCCTTTGGTTAATGTTCCTGTTTTATCAAACGCAATATATTTAATATCTCTTACAGCATCTATATAATTACTTCCTTTAATTAATATACCTTTTTTAGACGCTTTACCAATTCCAGAAAAATAGCTAAGCGGAACTGAAATAACTATCGCGCAAGGGCAAGAAACAACTAAAAATATAAGTGCTCTATATATACTCTCTGTATATGTAATATCAAGAGCTACTGGAAGACCAATTGCCACAAGTAATGCTAATATTAATACAACTGGTGTATAAATTCTAGATGCTCTATTTACAAACGTTTCCGTTTTAGCTTTTTTATCTGTTGCATTTTCAACTAAATGTAATATTTTTGCTACTGTACTATCTTCATATTTTTCTGTAACTCTTACATTTATAAGACCATTTACGTTTATACTTCCAGATAATACTCTATCTTCTATCTTCACATCAACAGGTTTAGATTCTCCAGTTAAACTTGCTGTATTTAAACTGGCTTCCCCTTCTACTACAATACCATCTAAAGGTATTTTTTCTCCTTGCTTAACTACTATTATATCTCCTATATTTACTTGGCTAGGATCAACTTTATGTTCATGATTTTTATGTAATAAATTTGCATATTCTGGTCTTATATCCATTAATTCTGCTATTGATTTTCTTGTATTATTAACAGCTTTATCTTCTAAATATTTTCCTATTTCATAAAGAAAGATAACCATTAATCCTTCAAATCTTTCTCCTATTATAAAAGCTCCTATACAAGATACTGTTATTAAGAAATTTTCTTCTATTACTTTTGATTTTAAAAGCTTAATTGCATTTTTTGTTGTTCTAAATAATAAAATTATATAAGCAACTATTGAAAGAACTAACGAATATTCTTCTGGCATATCAACAAGTGCAATTGTTAACATTACTATTAATCCACACAATATTCTTAATAAATTATTATTTTTCTTTTTAGTTTTTGAGGTCTTGTTTTCTACATCATGATTATGTTCTTCTTTATCATCTTCATGCTCATGATGCATTTCATGTTCGTGTTCACAATGTTCATCATGTACATGTTCATTCTCGTCATCATGTGTAACAACTTCTTTGTAATGTTCATCTATATAATGAACAATTACATCTGGTTCTAATGATTTTACAACTCTTGATACTTCATCTAAATCTACTTCAAAATCATCTTCTGTTTCAAATGATAATTTAAGTGTATTAAAATTTACCACTACATTATAATAATTAATGTTTTCAGTAAACTTATATTGAATTTTATTAGCACAGTTTGCACAATCTAATCCTTCTAAAATAAACTCATATTTCTTCAATGTGTTCACGACCTTTCTCAAATATTTCTTTAACATGTTCATCATCTAATGAATATATTACAGATTTTCCTTCTTTTCTATATTTAACAAGTTTAGCTTGTTTTAAAACCCTTAATTGATGAGAAATTGCTGATGGTGTAGAATTAGTTATTAATGCAATATCACATACACATAAATCTTGTTTCATTAAAGCATTTATTATCTTCATTCTTGTTGAATCACCAAATACCTTAAACAACTCTGCCAAATCAAATATCTCTTCATCTGATAATAGATTATTCTTAACTTTATTTACAAGTTCAATATTTGAAACTTCTTCATCACATTTTATAAATGTTTCCATATGACCTCCTTGTATGAACATGTGAATATCTGTTCATATGTTTGTATTATATTGCTATTTTAAAACACTGTCAATAATATATTACTTAATAAAAAAATTTTTTAACACAAAAAAAGCAAGAGCTTTAAACTCTTGCTTTATATATTTTTTACTAGAAATCTTCTCTTCCTTCTGGTAAAGCTGGGTAATCAAGAACAACTCTAATTTGCATAATATATCTAATTGTTCTAACGAATTTACTATTTTTAATTCTTTGCCATAATGAAGGTTTTGCTTCAAATCTTGTTTCTTCAAAGTATGTATCCATTTCAGATTCTGTTGTAGTAGCTTCAACAACTGGTGTTCCAGCTGTTTCTTCAACTCCACCGCCAACTGTTGTTCCTTCTGTAGTTCCAACTTCTTCAGATCCTGTTTCAGGAGCTGCAACAGCAACTGGTTCAACTTTTGTTTCAACAACTGCAGCTGGTGTAACTGTAGCTTCTTCAACTCCTCCACCAACTTCTGTTCCACCAAGAACTTCATCAACTGGTGCTGGTATATATTTTAAAGCTTCTGCAATTTCTATTCCAATATAGCTTAATGCTTTTGATTTATCTTCAATTCTTTCCATATCTATTTCAATATGTAAGTTTGACTCTAAATTATTAATTTTAGCATCTATTAATTTAACTGCTCCATTGTATTCTTCTGATGCTTTATCTTTTGCTTTACCAATAATTGTTAAAGCTTCAGCAACATCAGCTGGATATTTAGCTTCTAACTTTTTAACTATTTCTTTCCAGTTTTTAGCTTTTGCTTTTACTGCTGTTGTAGCATCTCTTAATACAGTTGCAAGTTTAATATTTTTTTCTCTTTGTCTAATTAAATCTTCAACTTTTTTTGTATTTTCCTCAAATTGATTTGTAGCATACTCAACTAAATCATAAGCAGCTTTATAAACACTAGATGGAAAATTCTTTTTCTTTGGATATTCAATTAAATATGTTTTAATTGATTCTACTAAATCTTTAAAATAAGAATCATCCTCTAATTGTACTATTTGTTTTTTACTATTTGGATTAATTAATTTTTGAACTTTATCTATATTTGATAAAATTTTTTCTTCCGTGATTACCATTTTCACGTTTACTATGCCTGATTTACCGAAAAATGACATTGTAAACTACCTCCTTCGTATCAATCTAATTAAATACTACTGATATTATATCGACTTTTATTTAAAAAAACAAGAGATTTTTGATTACATTTGTGTTACATTTTTCGTATTTCCGTAACAGTTCATGTTTTTTCCATTTTATAATTTTTATAATTATTTTTATGTTAAATATATAAAAAAAGAGTAAGCTTATAGCCTACTCTTAAAAAATTATTTTAATACTTTTTTAATTTCTTCATGTCTTTTTATCTTTAATGTTGTTGTTTTAATCAATGGTTCTTCTGTTATAATCAATTCTTTTACGTATTTATATTTTGGCATTGTTTTGTTCATTTCTTTAATTTTTTCCCATAATTTTGCATGAATATCTTCTTCTGTTTCTACATTATATTCAGATTTCATAACATCTTTATCATAAACAACTTCTACACACATTTTCAAATCATTTTGATCTTCTTCATCTGGTTTTCCAAACACAAATGATTCTTTTACACCTGGAATTTTATTAATTAATGTTTCTGTTTCTTCTGGGAATACATTTTTACCATTTTTTAATACGATAACACTTTTCTTTCTTCCTGTTATAAATATAAATCCATCTTTATCAATATAAGCTAAATCTCCTGTGTGGAACCATCCATCTATCATACACTCTTTTGTTGCTTCTTCATTTCCATAATAACCAAGCATAACTGTTGGACCTTTAACTGCAAGTTCACCTATTCCTAATTCATTTGGTTCAACAATCTTTGTTTCTATACTTGGGAATGTTTTTCCAATTGATCCAAGTCTATGATTAAATGGGTTTTCAGCAGCAACAACTGGTGCTGTTTCTGATAATCCATATCCTTGATATGTATCTACACCTAAATCTGTAAATCCTTTTTCTGTTTCTGGATCTAATGCAGCTCCACCACCAACTAATAATCTTAATTTTCCACCAAAATTTGCATGAATATCTTTAAATATTTTTCTTCTATAATCTATACCAAAAAGTTTTAAGAATTTGCAAAGTTTAATACCAAATTTTACAGTTTTTGTTTTACCTTTTTTATCAATTCCTTGCATTACTTTTTTGTACATATTTTCAAATAATACTGGAACTGCAATCATAACTGTTACTTCAAATTCTTTTAAATTATCTGCAATATGTCTAATTCCTTCACAAAATACTATAGTTGCCCCTCTACTTATTGCATATAAAAATCCAACTGTACATTCAAACACATGATGAAGTGGTAAGAATGAAAGTAATGTATCATCTTTATTAAGGTCAAATACTGATGAAATATCATATATATTTGTACATATATTTGTATTTGAAAGCATTACTGCTTTTGATTGAGATGTTGTTCCTGAAGTAAATAACATAATTGCCATAGCATCATTGTTTATTTCAGCATCAAAGAAACTTCTAGCACCATTTTTTATTAAGTCTTTACCAAGTTTAGTTAATTCTTTTTGAGAATAAACATCATCTGTTTTCTCTTCTAAATCCATTGAAATAAAGAACTTAACATTTCCTATATTTTCAGTTCTAGCTCTTTGCATCATTTCATCATATTTTGATGAATAGAATACAGCTTCTATTTCAGATCTTTCAATTAAACTTAATAATTCATTTTCTGTTAAAGCTTTATCTAAAGGAACTACGATACCAGTTCCACAAGTTGTTGCTAAATATGCTTCTTGCCATTCGTATCTATTTTCTCCAATAACACCTATTCTTTTATCTTTAAGACCTATACTAATTAAAGCTGTTCCCAAAGCATTAACATCATCATATAGTTCAGAATAACTCATTGTATAATGTTCTTTTGTTTCTGGATTTCTGAATTTATATACAGCTTTATCTCCAAATTCTTCTTTACAATTTGCAAGGATTTCTTTTAAATTATTGAATTTTTTTGCAGGTACTTCTCTTTTACATCCTTTATAAATTCTTTCTTTCATTTTTATTCTCCTCTTGATACTAATTTATTAAAAAAAGTTTTTTCATATTCTTTATACATATCTTGAACGCTAATTTGTTCTAAATTTGCTTTTCTTTTATAAATAAGTGCTGCACATGTTAATGAGAACAGTTCAGACGCTAACATTTCAGCATTACAATTTACTATATCTCCGTTATCCACACCTTCTTGTACTATTTCCTGTACTTTATCCACATACTCGATAACCTTTTCTTTACAGAAAACATTACGTGCTTCATTCCCCCATGTTTGACTTAATACAATAGTTAATAAATTTTCATATTTTGCAACAGCTTTTAATTGAATTAGTGAAACAGCTTTTAATTTATCTAATGTGTTATCACATTTTGATATTTTAATTTCAATACTATTAATTAATAGTTTCATTCCCTCTTCAACTAAGAAATTAAAAATTTCTTCTTTGCTATTAAAATGATAATATAAAGTCCCTTTAGCAACGCCTACTGTCGCAGTTATTTCTTCAATACTTGTTGCATCATAACCTTTTTCTGAAAAAAGCTTTAATGATGTTTCAAATATCTTTCTTTTTGTTTTATTCATAAGCTTACCTTTATTCCTATTTAAAATACATATGTATTATATATTTTTTAAATCAAATTTGCAAGTAATTTATATAAAGTGAATAATCGGTCAGTTTGTTGATACAAGCCAATTTGGTATCAAAAACTAGATGCGTTTTTTATCAAAATTAGCTCGATTTTTTGACCAAAAAACAAATAGCTATCTAGCATAACCAGACAGCTATTTAAAGTTATATAATACTTTCTATTTTCTTTCTCATTTCTTCAATCTTACGTTTCGTTTCTTCTATTTCTCTTTTATTAGTTTCAATTTCATCTTTATAATATTCTGACAATTTATTTATTTCTTCGTAAGATAGTTCTTTTACTGCAATTTTTCCTTTTTCATATTCTAATCTTAATTTTTCAAATTCATCATTATTCATCATATGGCTCAATACCTTCTTCCTCTTCAACTTTTTCTTCGTCTTGTACAGGATCTTCTGGTTTTTTCATTCCTAATTTTGAGTAATACAATTTTTCAATTTCTTGATATTTTTCGATAAATTCTTTTCTTTCGTCTCTTGATATCATCGCTTGTCTTTTTAAAAAATCTAATGCTGCTCCAACAGAAGAATTAATAACTCTTTCAGAATCATCAATTAATCTATCTATTTCTTCTGCTAATCTTTCATTTTCAGCTTTTACATAATTATCTTCTGTGTGACAAGCTTCTGAAAATTCTTTTGTATCTATTACTCTAGATATTTTATCTCCTAATTCTAATCCATCTAGTCCACTTTCATCTTTTATTGTTTTTCTATCATTTTCGGCTACAATATCATAGTTAAGTTCTAATAATAATTCCGCTACTTTAGCAACATTCTCTGAATAAACTGCATATTCATCGGGTTTAACTTCGTCTGTCATTGTTAACCCAAAATTTGGAAGAACAGCTCTTTTAGTTTGATTCAAATCTTCTTCTGCATCCATTCTCTCATTTAATTTTCTAACATCAGTACCAACGGCAATAATAACATCTTTCAATTCATCTTGTGTCATTCCTTCTGGTACATTAACTTCATAAACTCCAGGTTTTGTTTGTTTAAACATTGTCGCTAAGTTTTTATATCTTTCAAGCATACTAGCTACTTTTCCTAACGCTTTAAAGCTTTTGTTTGGATCTAATTCTTTACCTACTCTGTCTGTACTTGTATAACCTAGCATTTTAAGCATTGTATGTAGATAAGCTTGTCTTAATCCAATAACTTTTTCTGCATCTATACCTCTTTTTTCATGTTCATAAAAACCTTGTATAACTTCATACATATCTGCACAAACTTTTGCAACTGGATCTGATTTATCATAAAAACTTGGATTAAATTTTGAATCTGATTTTACTATACGATTTTGCATATCATTTGTCCATCCAGTTGTACCATCATCATATAAATAAACATCAAAATAATAATCAGCATGTTCTGACTCTGTTGATGTAAATCTCCATCCATTTTCTACTCTTGAAACAGTCTCTGTATATACAGTTCCTTTATCCCCAAATCTTACAGGCAAAGTAGCAGTATATCCTCCATGATCTGTTTTAACAGCATCAATCTTTTCTCCTTTGTAGTTTATTTTGAAAGTTTCCATATGTAACCTCCTAATGTTCTTTAGAAATAAATATCATCTCACTTATAATTATAACATATCTCATTTTTTAATGCAATTTTTACATATAATGAAAAAAATTGCCATGCTAAATAGCATGGCAATTACCTATTTTGATATTCTTTTTATTATTTCTTTTCTATCAATTCCGAACTTTTCAAGTTCATTAATTTGTTTTTTTATCTCTTCAATTTTTTCTTCAACTGTTTTTTCAAAAACTTTATCAGTTTTTATAGTAATAAAAGTTCCTTTTGTTGATAATGTTACTATAACTCCTCTTTGTTCTAAAATTGAATAAGCTTTTTTTACAGTATTAGGATTAACTCCAAGCTCTGTAGCTAAGTCTCTAATAGATGGAATTTGTTGTTCTGGTTTTAATATTTCCAAAGCTACATATCTTTCAATACCATTTACTATTTGCATATAAATTGGTTTTCTACTTTGGTAATCTAAATTAATCATTACATCAAACTCCTTTCTTTAATAATTTAATGAATTTACATCCGTATTTATATCTGAATATCTATATGTATCATCATTATAGTCTTTTGTTACACCTGGGATTGTTCTTTCAAATTCTTCAATAGAGTTAACAAACAATATACAATCCATACTATACAAATCAATTTGATAAAATTCTTTTGTTACATCAAATTCTATATCTTTTACTTTTTCGATATATTCTTTTATTAATCTAATATCAGCATCATAAATATTTGCATATTCTACATATGAATCATTATTAAATCTTGCTATTCTTCCATTTGTTTCATATCTATAATCAAACTCATCTTCACCATCAATATCTTTTAAATATTCTTCACTAATTTCAAGAGCAGCTTTATTTAATTCATCATAAATAACTTGAGCAACTTCTGAACGTACATCAAAGCTAACATTATAATTTTTTACTTCAAAATCTTCATATTCATATATTTCAATATTGTCTACTGCATAATAATTATAATCGTAATAATCCATTTTATAATTTGAACCATTTTCTATTGAATTCAATTCTTGTGATATTTTTTCTTTTAAATGTTCATGTAAATTTTTATTAATAACTTCTTTTATTCTTTCAGCTTCTTTTCCAACAAACACTTTATCAGAAGTTCCATCTACAATTTCAAGCATTGCATCTTTAGAAATTTTCCATTCTTCAACTAATCCATTAATATATTCTTCATCATTTAAAACATAATTTAATAATTGAATATACGTATCCTTATCAATTGTTCCTGAAATTTTTATATCTTCATTATTGTTAAAATTACATTTTACTGATATAGAGTAATTTTTAACATAGCTATCTACTTTTGATACATCAACAGCAACAGACCCTCCATATCCATGTCTTGTATAATCATTTTTGGTTATTTGAGATAAAATTAATTTATTTAAATTTTCATCTTTAATTTCGCCATAACTCATATTTCCATAAAACAATTCAGAAAGTCTTATTTCCATACTATTAATTTCATTAGCATAATAGTATTCTTTTTGTTCATTTGTTAATTCACCTACTTTTGTAAGCCCCATAGTTGTTAATAATAACACTACTGATGTAACTACAAATGCTACACATGTTGTTTTAAATTTAATCTTTTTAATTGTTATTAAATCGTATACAAAATAATATACAAACACAACAAACATAATTAATAATAATTGTGGAATCTCTAATTCATCATATATTTGATATAAAACTACCCATACTGGATAAAGTGTAATTCCCTTTACTAATAAATGTAATTTTTCACTTTCAAAAGAATTCCCTGTATTTTCCATTTTTCTTTTTTCGAATAATTTATATCCAATTATTGTATATAAAACTGCTAAACCAAGTGTAAGTAATGCTGATTTAGGTTCTAAAACACGATCCTCACCAACAAATGAGATAAATGTTGTAAGAGGCATTGCAAACACATGCTCTTCATCAATAAAATGTTCTGTTGCAATACCATTATCATTAACTAAAAATATTGATTTTGAATTTTGTATAAAACTACCTAAATTAGTCATTCTTACAAATGGTATTGTAAATAACACAATTATTAATACAACAAGTTGTATGAATCTATTTCCAGATACAGTTAATGCTAAAGTCGAACAAATATATAAAAACGCATATGCAAGTGACATAGCAAGTGCTATATCAAACATCAATTTTATACTAAACAGAGAATCACCAACTGAAACAATATAAATAGATGCAAATAAAAATGTTATTACTTGTAAAATTAATATATATAATATACCAACGACAATATTGGTAAAATATAAATTTTTCCTATTTATTGGCATTGAATTTATAAAATCAATACTGTTTCTCTTATATACATATCCAAATAAAACATTAGATAATATAAATGGAATTATAATCATTCCAAAAAAGTTTGCACCACCAGCTACAAATATTTCATAAGGATTTACATATCTTGATGAATCATGTGCGTATAAACAAAACGTTGTTATTACAGGAATAACTATTAACATTATTGCTAATATTCCTTTAGATTTTTTCATATTTTGAAGTGCATAATTTTTCTTAAAAAACTTGATTAAATTCATAGCCAATTACCTCCATTTCATAAATAAATATTTCTTCTAGAGTTAATGATAAAAAATCAAGTATTACTGGATTCATTTTCTTTAATGCTTCTTCTACTTTTTCTTTTTCATCTTTAAAAATTACAGTTGCAACTGAACCAACTTTTTTATATGAAATTGGATTTAAATCTTTAAAAATTTCTTCATTAAATTCTTCTTTAAATGATATTTGAACTTTAAACATATTTGTCTTTAATGTATCTATATCACTTTCGAATAAAACTCCACCTTTATAAAGCACTCCTAAATTATCACATATATCTTCAAGTTCTCTTAAGTTATGACTTGTCATAATAATTGTTGTATTTTTATTTGCCATATGTTTAGCTAGTATTTTTTTCATAAGATTTCTTACAACAGGATCTAATCCATCAAATGTTTCATCAAAAAACATATAATCCGCATTAGTTGCTAAAATACATATTAACGCACATTGTCTTTTCATACCTTTCGAAAAACTATCAAGTTTTGTATTTAAATCAAGTTTTAATATCCCAGCTAGTTCTTCTACATATTTCATATCAAATTTTTCATACATAGCTTCATAAAATTTAGCCATATCTTTTAATGTATAACCTTGAATCAAATATAAATCATCCGGTAAAAAAGCTAATCTTTGTTTTAATTTTTCATTATCTTGTACTTCTTCTCCATCAATTAATACACTTCCAGAGTCTTTTCTGTATACATCATTTATGATTCTTAAAAGTGTTGATTTACCAGCTCCATTTGCTCCTATTAAGCCATATATCGAACCAGTTTGAATATTACAATTAAGATTTTCTAAAACCTTTTTATTACCAAAGGTTTTATTCAAGTCTGTAATTTTAATCATAACAAACCTCCTTATTTTTGTTTGTACTATTTGTACTAGTACAATTATATTTATTTATATAATATATGTCAATAGCCTTAAGATATTATTAATAAATAAAAAACGCGCAATCCACATGAATCGCGCATTTTATAAGTTTTGTAAATTTTATATTTTTGTTATATCAACTGGTTTTAAGTTCTTCTCCTCTATTCCAGTTTCAATTGCTTTATATAAAGCCCAAGCTGTATCTAATGATGTAAAACATGGAATTTTACATTCAACAGCCATTCTTCTAATTTTAAAACCATCTCTATTTGATTGTTTTCCTTTAGTTGGAGTATTAACAACAAAGTTAATTTTTCCAAATTCAATTAGATCAATTATACTATTTCTTCCTTCCCATAGTTTTTCAATTACTATTGACTCTACTCCATTTTCTTTTAAGTATTTAGCAGTTCCAGAAGTTGCATAAATATCAAACCCTTTTGCTTTAAATCTTTCTGCTATCGGAACTACTTCTGCTTTATCTTTATCTCTTACTGTAATTAATATAGCACCTTTTTTAGATACATTCGCACCACTTCCAATAAACGCTTTTAATACAGCATTTTCAAACTTCTTAGATACTCCTAAAACTTCACCTGTAGATTTCATTTCAGGACCTAAAGATGTATCCGCATTTTTTATTTTTTCAAATGAGAATACTGGCATTTTAACACATATATAATCGCTCTTTTTATATAATCCAGTACCATATCCTAAATCTTTTAGTTTTTTTCCTAAAATAACATTTGTTGCAACATCTATCATTGGCAAGTTTGTAACTTTACTTATATAAGGAACTGTTCTACTTGAACGTGGATTTACTTCTATTATATATACTTCTCCTTCGCTTATAATAAATTGAATATTTAATATACCAATAATATTTAATTCTTTTGCAATTTTTTCTGTATACTCAATAATCTTCTCTTCTTGATCTAAAGTTACATTTTGTGTAGGATATACTGAAATACTATCTCCAGAGTGAACTCCTGCTCTTTCTAAATGTTCCATTATACCTGGAATTAATATATCATCTCCATCACAAATTGCATCTACTTCAACTTCTCTACCTAAAATATATTTGTCTACTAATATTGGATGTTCTTGTTCAATTGTATTAATTTCATTTACATATGTCTCAATTTCTCTATCATCATAAGCTATAGCCATACCTTGTCCACCAAGAACATATGATGGTCTAACCAAAACTGGATATCCTAGTTTATTTGCAACCATCTTTGCTTCTTCTACAGTAAATATTGTACTACCCTTTGGTCTTAAAATTCCGCAATTACTTAATGCTTCATCAAATTCTTTTCTATCTTCAGCTCTGTCCATATCAACTTCTTGTGTTCCTAAAATCTTAACACCCATTTCAGTTAAAGCTTTTGTTAATTTAATAGCTGTTTGACCGCCAAATTGTACTATTGCCCCATCTGGTTTTTCTGTATTTACTATATTTTCAACATCTTCACGTGTTAATGGTTCAAAATATAATTTATCAGCAATATCAAAGTCTGTGCTTACTGTTTCTGGATTATTATTAACTATAATTGTTTCATAACCTTGTTTTTTTAGTGCCCACACTCCATGTACACTACAATAATCAAACTCTATACCTTGTCCAATTCTAATAGGTCCTGAACCTAAAACCATAACTTTCTTTTTATTTGACGGTTTAGATTCGCACTCATCATCATAACTTGAATAATAATATGGAGTTTGCGCTTCAAACTCAGCTGCACATGTATCTACTAATTTAAAGTTTGCTTTAATTCCAAATTTCTCACGTAATTTCCTAATTTCATCTTCTGTTTTACCTGAAATTTTAGCTATAATTTTATCAGTAAAGCCTAGTTTTTTAGCTTTCTCAAGCATCTTAGAATTCATTTGATTAAATTCTAATTCTTTTTCCATTTTAATCAATTTATAAATAGCTCCTATAAAGAATCTATCAATTGTTGTAAGTTCTGATATTCTTTCAACTGAAATTTCTTTTCTTATAGCTTCTGCTATCACAAATAATCTTTCATTATCAACTTGTCTTAATTTTTCTTCTATATCATTTTTTTCTAATCTTGCTAATGAATCTAATCTTAGATATTCAACATTTTCTTCTAATGATCTGATAGCTTTCATAAGTCCCGCTTCTAAATTTGGAGCTATCGCCATTACTTCTCCTGTTGCTTTCATTTGTGTTCCTAAAGTACGATTTGCAGTTAAAAATTTTTTAAATGGCCATTTTGGAACTTTAACAACAACATAGTCTATAGTTGGTTCAAAACATGCAAATGTTTTTCCAGTAACTTCATTTTTTATTTCATCTAATGTATATCCTAATGCAATTTTACTAGATACTTTTGCAATTGGATAACCTGTAGCTTTAGAAGCCAATGCTGAAGAACGGCTAACTCTTGGATTTACTTCTATTACTGCATATTCAAAACTTGTTGGGTGAAGTGCAAATTGTACGTTACATCCACCTTCTATTTTTAATGCTTCTATTATTTTCATTGCTGAATTTTTAAGCATTGTATATTCTACATTTGAAAGAGTTTGTGCTGGTGCAACAACTATACTATCACCTGTATGTACGCCAACTGGATCTATATTTTCCATACTACAGATAGCAATAGCATTTCCTTTTCTATCTCTCATTACCTCAAATTCAATCTCTTTCCAACCTGTGATACATTTTTCAACTAATATTTCATTTACTCTAGACATTCTTATTCCAGAACCAGCAATTTCTTCCAATTCTTCCATTGTATAAGCAATACCACCACCTGTACCACCTAAAGTGTAAGCTGGTCTAATTATTACTGGTAATCCTATTTCTTTCGTAAATTCTACAGCATCTTCTACAGTATGAACAACTTTACTTGCAATACATGGTTCATTTATTGCTTCCATCATATCTTTAAAACATTGTCTATCTTCAGCATTTCTTATTCCATCTACACCTGTTCCTAGAAGTTTTACATTCATTTGTTTTAAAAATCCGGCTTCTTCTAATTCCATAGCTAAATTAAGTCCAGTTTGTCCACCAAGATTTGGAAGTATACTATCTGGTTTTTCAATTTCTATTATTTTCTTTACAGTTTCAACAGTTAATGGCTCAATATATATTTTATCTGCCATATTTTTATCAGTCATTATTGTTGCTGGATTTGAATTAATCAAAACAACTTCTAATCCCTCTTTTTTTAATTCTCTACAAGCTTGTGTACCTGCATAATCAAACTCTGCTGCTTGTCCAATTATTATTGGACCTGATCCTATAACTAATACTTTTTTTATACTCTTATATTTTGGCATCTTTTTCTCCTTACATCATTTTTAAAAATTCATCATATATATAATCTGCATCTTCTGGATAAAATTGAATTGTAAATACTTTATTATCTTTATATCTTAATCCTTCTACTGTATTATCATTTAAACTAACATGTGATATCTCAACCACACTTTTATCTAAACTATCTTCCGATACATAATATCCATGATTTTGCGATGTGATATGTACTCTATCTTTCTTTAAATCTTTAACTGGATGATTTGGTCCTCTATGTCCATATTTTAATTTTTCTGTTTTAGCCCCTTTTGCTATCGCTATTAATTGATGACCAAGTGCAACTCCAAACATTGGAATTTTTGAATCATATAATTTTTGTATTGTTTTAATTTGTTTTTTATAATCCATTGGGTTTCCAGGACCATTTGATATTAATATTCCATTTGGTCTTAAATTTAATATTTGTTCTGGTTCAGCCGTCGCTGGAAAAACAGTAACTTCAACATCTCTTTTTAATAATGAATTAATTAAGTTATGTTTAACTCCACAATCTAAAACAGCTACCTTTTTTGACTTTCCCTTTCCATATGTTTTAGCTTGTCTACAAGTTACATATTCAACTGGATTTTCAATTTTATATTCTTTAATCTTTTGCATAATATCATCAATATTATCAATATTTGATGTTAAATAACCTTTCATTGTCCCAGCGTCTCTTAACATACGTGTAAGTTTTCTTGTATTTATTCCAGAAAGTCCTGGAATTTTATAGTCCCTTAAAAATTTCTCTAAATTTGATTTTGATCTAAAATTACTTTCAAAATCTGCAACTTCATGAACAAATATCGCTTTAGCATATATTTTATCTGATTCATAATCTTCTGGCATAACTCCATAATTACCAATTAATGGATATGTCATAACAATTCCTTGTCCTAAGTAAGATGGATCTGTAAAGGTTTCTATATACCCAACCATTGAAGTATTAAATACAACTTCACAAACAGTATCTTTAGTAACCCCTATTCTTTCTCCTTCAAAAATTTCACCATTTTCTAGTACTAAATAGCCTACCATTTTTTCATCCTTTCTTTATTTAACATTTTATGTTTAGCTTCAAAAAAAAACACTAATTAAAAAAATTAGTGTTTTATAAAAAATAATATTAAATTTAAAATTGAGAATATAAATAAAACTAAATACATAGCCTTGAATGTCGCATCTGTTCTTATTTTGTTAGTTTTTACTAATCTTGCCATTTTGTATTCCTTTCGTTATTTACATTCTTAAAAATTTTACTATATTTATTTTTAAAAATCAAGAAAATTTTATTAAAGTTACAAAAAAGACACATTACTTATTTTTCCTTTTTTTCCCAACAACAATTAATGTTATTATTACAAGTAATACTACTATAGATAATATTTTCAATATTTCAACCATTAACATTCCAAGCATTCCATTAGAATGTAAGAAATTTTGCACTAGTACCTTAGGCGTAGATAAAACCGTAAAAATCAATAATGAAACGCTAGAAATATTAACTTCGTGTTTTAAACCTTTAGTAACAAATGAATAATCTTTTGATGCCAAAACTTTTTTTCCATCATCAATTAAAAAATATCCTTCTATATTAGGTTGGCAACCAACGCAATAACTATCACTTAATCTAAAAGTATCTTCATCAACTTTTTCTAGTAATTTAATGCTATTATCGAACTTATCAAAAAAACTTATTTTATAATTAGAATAGTCTTTTTTATTTAGTTTTAGATTAACAATTAATTCTACAATTGGTGTGCTATTAATTGAAAATTCATCAATCGGCTCAAATTCAAGAGCCTTTACTTTTATTGAAAACATAACAATTATTAAAAAAAATAATAATGTAACTGTCTTTAAATATTTTTTCATTTTTAATCTGCTTATTTGTTTCATAATAAAATTATATAATATAAGTACTTATAAATCAACATAAAAAAAGACACATCTTTCGATGTGTCTTAAATTTATTATTGTAATTGTTTCATTACTTCTTCAGCAAAGTTTTCTTCTTTTTTCTCGATTCCTTCACCTTTTTCAAATCTTGCAAATCTTACCATTTCAGCACCTTTGTTTTTGATTAAATCTCCAACTTTAACGCTTGAATCTTTAACAAATTCTTGGTCTAATAAGCAAATTTCTGAATAGAATTTTCCGATTCTTCCTTGAACCATTTTTTCAGCTATTTCAGCTGGTTTTCCTTCATTCATAGCTTGTGCTTTTAAGATTTCCATCTCTTTAGCAACTCTTTCTTGTGGAACAGCTTCTCTGTTAAAGTATTCTGGTTTAGCTGCAGCGATTTGCATACAAACGTCTTTAGCTAATTCTGTTTCACCTTTAGCGAAATCTACTAATACAGCGATTTTTCCTGCTCCGTGAATATAACTTTCAACTAATCCTTGAGATTCAAATCTATCAAATCTTCTGATTGACATATTTTCTCCGATTGTTGCGATTTTTTCTGTTAATACTTCTTGAACTGTTTTACCAGCATTTTTATATGTTGTAGCAAGTAATGCTTCAACGTCTGCTGGAGCTTCTGTAGCTACGATTTCAGCTACGTCGTTAACAAAGTTAACAAATTCTTCATTTTTAGCAACAAAGTCTGTTTCTGCGTTAACTTCTACTACTGATCCAACTTTTTTATCAGCTGATACGAATGTAGCAACAAGTCCTTCAGCTGCTATTCTTCCAGATTTTTTAGCTGCTTTAGCTATTCCTCTTTCTCTTAATAATTCAGCTGCTTTTTCCATATCTCCATCTGTTTCTGTTAAAACTTTTTTGCAGTCCATCATTCCTGCACCTGTTTTTTCTCTTAGTTCTTTAACTAATTCAGCAGTTATCATTTTGTTACCTCCCAATATTTAAAATTAGGGCGTTTATACTTTATCTAGTAATGCGCCCTTTTTATAATTAACTATTTATTATTCTTCGTCTTGAGCAACTGTTTCCATATCTGTTGCTTCTTCAGCGTTAGCGATTTCTTCCATTTCTGAAGATACTTCAGCATCTTCTCCTTGTCTTCCTTCGATAACAGCGTTAGCCATAACATCAGCTATTAATTTAACAGCTCTTATAGCATCATCGTTTCCTGGAATAGCATAGTCAACATCTTCTGGGTTACAGTTTGTATCAACTAATCCTACAACTGGAATACCTAATTTTCTTGCTTCTAAAATAGCAATTCTTTCTTTTTTAGGATCAACTACGAACATAACTCCTGGCATTTCTTTCATATCTTTGATTCCACCAAGGTTTTTCTCTAATTTTTCCATTTCATTTTTTAATCCAGCAACTTCTTTTTTAGGTAAAACTTCGAATGTTCCATCTGTTGACATTACTTCTAAGTCTTTTAATCTTTGGATTCTTCCTTCGATTGTTTTGAAGTTTGTAAGCATACCACCTAACCATCTTTGGTCAACATAGTACATGTTACATTTTTGAGCTGCTTCTTTTACGCACTCTTGTGCTTGTTTTTTAGTTCCTACAAAAAGAACTGTTTTTCCTTCTTCAGCTTGTTCTTTGATGAATTTGTAAGCTTCATCTAATTTTTTTGATGTTTTTTGTAAATCGATAATGTGGATACCATTTCTAGCTTGGAAAATATATTCAGCCATTTTAGGATCCCATCTTCTTGTTTGATGTCCGAAATGAACACCTGCTTCAAGTAATTGTTTCATTGCAACTACTGCCATTTTAATTTCCTCCTTAAATTTGTTTTTTCCTCCATAAACTTCAACGTCTCAAACAACTATTACTCCTTAGTAATTAGCACAATTTAAAACTCCATTTATGTGTGTTATCTAATAACTATGACATTATAACAGTTTTTTTCTACTTATGCAAGCCTTTTTAATAACTTTTTTAAAGTTTTTCCACAATTTATACACATATTTTTAAATTTTGAGTAAATATCTCTTCATTTACTGTTGTATATATTTCAAGATCATCGTTTTTTCTAACAATTTTTCCCACTTTCCAAAGTCCAAGACCTTGATTTTTTCCATTATTTTTTGTCGTATAATATTTATCATACATTTTATCCATATCTAATCCTATATCTATATAAGTATTTTTTATTTCAATACTCTCTTCTTGTTTTTCATTTCCATTACTATTTACTATTGATTTAGTAAATTTCAAAAACACCATTTTCTTCTCACATTCTAAAGAAGCCTCAATTGCATTATCTATTAGTATTCCTAACACTCTAGCTGCATTAAAGTTTTTACATCCCAACTCTTCAACAACATGATCTATTTCTATATAAAATTCCACTCCATTATCTTTACATCTCTTTAATTTATCTAATACTATTCCTAAAATCGCGGGATTATTTTTTAACCTTATTCCTACACTTTCTAACAATTCCACTTCATTTATATCAGTTATCAAACGATTATAATACTTTTTTAATCCGAATCAAATCATTTAAATACAAATAACCATTTATAGCTTGAATAATATTATAAAAATCATGTTTAAAACATTTTAATTCTTCATTCACTTCCATCAATGTTTTATTAACACATTCTTGATTACTTATTTTAGCTTTATCTGTTATTATAATGCGTCTTATTAAAGATGAATACACTATTGATGATATAATCATCATTAATAAAACGCAATTTTTGAGGCAGAAATCAAATTTATTCTTATCACTATAAACATGATATTCTCCAAGTTGTGTATACACATCAAATCCAAATGTTAATGTAAGTAACATTATAAACATATAATACATTTTTTCTAGTACTATTCCGGATTTTTCCTCCTCTTCTTTATTATTCTTTACCAATAAACTTTTCAATTTTTGTACCCCCTAATTTTAAATTTTTCAACAAGAAATAAAATAATACAAAAACACAAAAAAATATATAATTTTTTTCTTCATACACAAAATTAAATTTCCAAAAAAATAGTTATAACCAAGTCACCAGAATATTTATGTCACTTTTTTAAATTTAAAAATTAATAATAAATTGGAGGTATTTTTAAAATGAATGTAGTAATTTTTAACAATAATACAGAAAATACTAATCAACTTATCAAATATATAAAGCCAGAACTAAATAATTTTATACACATAAAAACATTATCAATTATTTCAAATATTAAAACTCTTAAGAAATATTTAAAGAAGTATAAAATTGATTTATTGATTACAGATAATTTAGAACTAAAGTTTCTAAAACTTAATAAATCAACTAGAATTATATTAATTAGCTCTGAATATATTAATATAAAAAATTCGATTTTTTATACAAGTCTCCCACAAGACAATTCAAACCAATTAATACTAGACCCAATTACTTCTATGTCTATAAAACTCGCAATAAATGGTCTTTTAATATCTTACAAATTTAATCCATTTTCAGAAGGAACTTATCTGCTAAGAGATTCACTTTACTATGCGTTAACACATAGTGAAAAAATTATCAACAATAAATCTATAAATCGCATATATTCATTTATATCCGAAAAATATAACATAAGTACTAACAGCATCACTAACTCAATCAAAAGATCCGTTATAGAAATTATCGATAGTATATCTACATCAAAAGCATCTTCACTTCCATTTTCAAAAGATAATTCTCCCAAAGAAATAATTTCTATTCTTTTAACTATATTATCAACTACATAACATTTCTTGATTTTTACCATTTTTTATAGTAAACTTTATTAAAATAATATGTTTAAGGGAGTTATGTATGTTAAAAAAATTATTTATCAAAAACTATACAAATACACAAGATCCTGAAGTAAGAAATAATTATGGAAAAGTTGCTGGTGCATTTGGAATAGTTACAAACTTAGTACTTGGAATAATCAAAATCATTATAGGTATTATTTCAAATAGTGTTAGTATTATGGCAGATGCAATTAATAACATTGCAGATACCGCATCATCAATCTTAACTATAATTGGTTTTAAACTTTCAAGTAAAAAACCTGATAAAAATCATCCATATGGTTATGCTCGTTATGAATATGTAGCAGGTTTTGTAATTGCTATTTTAATGCTTATAATGGGACTTACATTTGCAAAAGAATCACTTACAAAAATATTTAATCCAGAGGAATTAACTATTAACAGTATTACTTACATTATTTTAGTAATCGCAATCATCGGAAAAATTATCCAAATGTTTGTTTATTTAGATTTTGCAAAAGCGATTGATTCAAATACATTAAAAACAAATGCTATTGATACAAGAAATGATATTATTTCAACAACTGCAATTTTAATTTCTATGATTATCATGGGAATATTTAAAATTAATTTAGATGGTATTTTAGGACTAGCTGTTTCAGGTTTAATTATTTATAGTGCAACAGGAATGATTAAAGAGGTATTAGAACCAATTATCGGTATCGTTCCAACAGAAGAACAAGTAGAAGAAATATCAAAAAAATTATTATCTTATGAAAATGTTCAAGGAATTCATGATTTAGTAATACATAATTATGGAGTTCATAATGACTTCGTCACAGTACATGTTGAAATCGATTCAAAACTTGATATTATGAAGGCACATGATATGATGGACAATATTGAAAAAGATTTTAAAGATGAACTTGGAATTCAACTTACAATACATATGGACCCTATTGAACTTAATAATCCAAAAGTAGACAAATTACATAAATTAGTCATCGAATCAATAAAAAAATTAGATCAAGAACTTAAAATACATGATTTTAGAATTGTAGAAGGAATAACCCATACAAATATTCTTTTCGATTGTATAGTACCTTTTGAAAAAGATTATACAGAAGAATTAATTATCAATCACTTAACTCAAACTATAGTTCCAGAAAAAGAAATGTATTACTATGTAATCGAAATTGATAGACCTTTTAGTTAAAGTAAAGAACACTTAAGTAAAAACTTAAGTGTTCTTTTATTTTCTCCTATCCCTTATCATTTTTGACTTATAGCCCTTTCTATGCTATACTAATATTATGTCAAGTTTATTGAAATATTTACATTAGTCAGAGTGTAAGACGTTTTCTATAATAGGAGGGTTAGAATGACACCTGTGAAAGAAATTGTAATTGCCCTGTTAGGCAATGATGTAATCTATAAACTGCAAAAAGATCATGATGAAACTATGGCGAAACGGAAAAGAGAATGGAAAAAAACATTTATAGATATTGAAGACATCTTATCTAAATTTTATATTACTTCCGATACCTGCCAGTTCATCCAGTCTGATAATATTTTGAGTATCGTCGTAACCAACAATTTTTCTTTTGAAAACGCTGTTGAACTTCTTCGGTCTTTCGAAGAAGATTTCAAGGTTGTTGAATTTAATTACAATGCAGAATATGACAAACTTGAGGAACAAGAACCTTTTGCAAGATACTGCATTGAACCCAAAAAACAAATTTAAGTAACTCATAAACCAGACGCATCTACTTGGCATTTATCTGACAAAAAGCACCCTACCATACCGGCAGGGTGCTTTTCTTATATGTATTTATATTCTAAGCTTTCCATAGTCCATGTAAATTACAATATGCATATACAGCTTCTATTTCATCTCCATCGCAAATAACAAAACATACTTCTGGTTTATCATTTGGTTTTAAAGCTTTTCTTTGATTTCCTGCTTTTGTTTGTAGAGACACCCATTCAATATAATGTTCATCTTGCATTGGATGTTCTATTTCTCCTACTTTAACAATAACTTTATTTCCATCAACAACATAAGTTGGTACATGTTTTTCTCTTGATGCATCTACTGTTCCTGGAATAACTTCTTTCATAGCTTCTCCGCAGCACATTACTGGCACACCAGTTTCTTTAACTACTGCAACCATATTACCACAATGTTCACATTTTAAAAATTTTTGATTCATAAGTAACCTCCTAAAATTAATTTTCCTTATATTATTAATTTATAACAAATTAAAATTTTTATCAATAATTTTCATAAATTTAATTAAACTATTTCATTCTTTTCATCAAACCGCTTAAAACATTGATTTAATCGCTTTTTTGTGATATAATTAATATGCAGTTTATTAATTCACACACTATTACAATTGGAGGTGTTACTATGGCAAGAACAATTCTTGACATTCGTCGGTGCAATACTGTAGCCGGAGTTTACAAACTCGCACGGGCTATTGCTGTAGACTATGCAAAGTCGTCCGCGACTTATGCTCGCTCTTCTCTCACTGAGAAATATAACGTTACCGAAAGTACCTACTACACCTTACTCGCAATGGCAATCACCCATCATTTGGTGAGCATTGAAACTGCAGAGAAGATCCTTGATAAAATCAAGGTCAACCAAAAAGCACATGGCAACAACGGTCACAAGAGTCAACTCAAGTATGACTTGCTTATAGAAAAGAGAAAACACTTATCTGCATTTACCAAACAGGATATTGCTCATATCGCAAGATATTTT
Organism: Clostridia bacterium; assembly: GCA_017517685.1. Lineage (GTDB taxonomy): Bacteria > Bacillota > Clostridia > TANB77 > CAG-508 > Scatovivens. The sequence goes on along the minus strand of JAFWYK010000010.1, from coordinate 169,741 downwards.
GCTAATCATCCTGAACAAACAAAAGCAGAAATCGCTCGTGTATTTTCTTTCCATAAGACGACTCCCCTTGACTACGTGTTGTATCTTGCTTGTGTTGAACTCATCATCTCTGACAAGGTGTTCGAAGATGTTCGGAAACGTTCTATCACCACAGCGAGCGATCGCACAAAAACCGAAAAGTTCTTTGCAGAGCTCGAAGCAAGACGCACTCTCGAAAAGCAAAACCGCAAGAAAATCAAAAGCCATTCCGCTTTCTGAAGTGGAAAAACTGCAAAAAGACTACATTCCCACAAGGTTTGTAGTCTTTTCTTTTTATAATAATATTATTTTATTTTTATTCTTCCTAATTATATTTTCATCTTGTAATCTCTTAAGTTCTCTCATCATTGCTGTTCTTTCTATCATTAAGTAATCCGCAAGATCTGTTAATGAAAACGGAATTTCAATTGTTTTACTCGAACTTTCTAATGATAAATAATTAAAATACGTTAATAATTTATCCCTTACACCTTTATAAGTTAAAAGAATCATTCTAAAATTTTGCTCAGCAATATTGTGTAGAATTAAATCAGGCAAGTTTCTTAATATCTCTAAGTGAAAAAAGCATGATGAATCCGTACAATTCTCTGCAGTATCATATGGATAAAAAAGCACTTTACATTTCTTTTTAGCAAGAACAAATAATTCTTTATTCATATGCACTTTAAACAAAGCCTCTCCAAATATTTCATTCTTTTTATAATAATACAGAATTTTTTTATTTCCTTCTATATCATAAGTTATTAATTGAGCTTCACCCTCAAGCAATATACAAAACTGATTTCTTCTTAGTAAGAATGTTGTTATTACTTCCCCTTCTTGAAACTCTTTTGTTTCACACAACCTACAATGTGACTGTAGTCTTTTAATAAAGTTATCTACATCAAAATTTCTTTTCATAATACATCACCAAAATCAATATATCACACTTTTGTTGCCATGGCAACAATTTATTTTTTCTTTATGCTTTAAAAGCCCAATTTATACACATCATTCATTTGTAACACAATCTTAACAAAACGCCAAACACGGTTAGCTAAACCAATTCCCCCATTCACAAAAACATTTTAAACTCTTTGTTGCTATAGCAACAGTATTTTTGTTTTTTATGTTTTAAAATGTACTCAAGAAACAATAAGGAGGTTCCAAAAATGCAAGTTATAAAAAGAGATGGAAGATTAGTTGAATTCAAAAGAGAAAGAATTGTTGATGCGATATCAAAAGCAATGTCACACACAATTGAAGGAATAGATTTAGATTTAGCAACAAAAATTGCTGAGAGTGTTGAAAAGCAATTTGAAAATCAAACACAAGTAAGTGTTTATGAAATTCAAGATGCTGTTGAAAAGAAATTAATGGGCTCTAGTAGAAAAGAAGTTGCTCAAAGTTATATCACATATAGATACAACAGAGATGTAGCTAGAAAATCAAAAACTAGAGAAATGTTTATAGATATCATCAGTGCCAAAGCTAATGACATTACAAGAGAAAATGCAAATATGAACGCAGATACTCCAGCTGGAATGATGATGAAATTTGCTTCTGAAACAACAAAACCATTTGTTGATGACTTTTTACTTTCAAAAGAAGTTAGAGAAGCTGTTAACCTTGGATATATACATATTCATGATAAAGATTACTATCCAACAAAGTCACTAACTTGTATTCAACATCCTTTAGATAAAATATTAGCTAATGGTTTCAAAGCTGGACATGGTTCATCTAGACCAGCTAAAAGAATTGAAACTGCAAGTATTTTAGGTTGTATTTCTATGGAAACAATTCAAAACGAAATGCATGGTGGTCAAGCAATCCCTGCTTTCGATTACTTCTTAGCTCCATATGTTAGAAAAACATTTGAAGAAGAAATAAAAAAACAAGGTGAAATTCTAAATGAAGATATTACAAAATTATTAGACACTCCTGTTAAAGACTATATTAAAAAAGATTTAAAAGGTATTAAAGGAAAAGATAGAATTATTCAAGTTGCTATCAATAGAACTGTAGATAGAGTACATCAATCTATGGAAGCATTCATTCATAACATGAATACTATCCACTCTAGAGGTGGAAATCAAGTTGTATTTAGCTCTATTAACTATGGAACTGATACATCTCCTGAAGGAAGATGCGTAATCAGAGAGTTATTACAATCTACATTAGAAGGTGTTGGTAATAATGAGACTGCTATATTCCCTATTCAAATTTGGAAGAAAAAAAGAGGTCTTAACTACTTACCAGAAGATAGAAACTATGACTTATATGAATTCTCTTGTAAAGTTGCTGCAAAAAGATTTTTCCCTAACTACATTAACTTAGATGCACCATATAATCACAACGACAAATGGGATGAATCAGATCCAAGACGTTGGTATTATGAATGTGCTACAATGGGCTGCAGAACTAGAGTGTTCGAAAACAGACATGGTGAAAAAACATCTATTGGTAGAGGTAACCTTTCATTTACTACTATTAACTTACCAAAAATCGCAATTGAATCTGCTTTAAAAGCGCAAGAAAAAATTGGTAAAAAATTCGATTTAGGTATCGGTAGTTCAGAACACATGACAGATTTATATAGAAAAGCAGTAAAAAGAATTTTCATGAATGAACTTGAAAAATATACATCTATTGCTGCACAACAATTATATGAAAGATATCAATTCCAATCTACAGCTATTGCAAAACAATTCCCATTATTAATGGAAGGAATGTGGCTTGATAGCGAAAAATTAAAACCAAATGATTCTGTAGCAGAAGTATTAAAACACGGTACATTAAGTGTTGGATTTATAGGTCTTGCAGAATGTTTAATCGCATTAGTTGGAAAACATCATGGTGAAGACGAAGAAGCACAAAAACTTGGTCTTGAAATCATCAACGAAATGTGGGATTTAACAAAAGAATTTTCTGAAAAATACAATTTAAACTATTCTGTTATTGCTACTCCAGCTGAAGGATTATCTGGAAGATTTACAAAACTTGATAGAAAAACTTATGGTGTAATTCCAGGTGTTACAGATAGAGATTATTATACAAATAGTAACCATGTTCCTGTATGGTATAAATGTACAGCAGAACATAAAGCAAAAATTGAAGCTCCATATCATGAAATGTGTAGAGCAGGTCATATTTTTTATATAGAACTTGATGGTGATGCAACACACAATCCTGACTCAATTAAAGCTGTAGTAGATTTAATGGATAAATACAATATGGGATACGGAAGTGTAAATCATACAAGAGCAAGATGCTTATCTTGTGGATTCGAAAACGCAGATGCTAACTTAATTACTTGTCCAAAATGCGGAAGTGAAAATATCGACACAATCCAAAGAATTACAGGTTATTTAGTAGGTACAACATCTCGTTGGAATAAAGCAAAACTTGCTGAACTTCGTGATAGAGTTACACATACAGGTTTTGATCAAAATTTAGTTTAGGAGATAATTTATGAAAGTAGCAGGCTTTTATGATGAAAGTATTTCAAATGGTTTAGGTTGGAGAGCAGTTTTATTCGTTAGTGGTTGTCCTCATAATTGCCCTGGATGTCATAACAAAATTGCTCAAGACTATAACTATGGTGAAGACTTTAATGAAGCAAATATTATCAATAGAATAAAGGATAATTCAATTTTATCAGGAATTACAATTAGTGGTGGTGAACCACTATGTAAAGAAAACATAGCATGTGTTAACAAATTTATAGACAGTGTAAAAAAAGAAAAACCAAACTTTAACATTTGGTGTTATACAGGATATACTTTAGAAGAATTAAAAAACAGAAATGATCCTACAACAAATGATACCTTAAACAAAATTGATGTTCTTGTCGATGGTAGATTTATTGAAGAAAAAAAGAATCCTGAAATCAGATTTCGTGGCTCTGATAATCAAAGAATTCTTGATTTAAAAAAATGCATTGAACACAACAAAATAATTGAATTAGACTTATAATAAAAAAGCGGTCATATATAAATATGACCGTTATTTTTTATTCTTTTTTCTTAAACATTTCTTTTCCTAATCCACACACTGGACATACAAAATCTTCTGGAAGTTCATCTCCATAATAAACATATCCGCACGCCATACAAACCCATGCTGTTTTTCCATTTTCTGTAGTAACTTTTAATATATCTTCTTTATGTTCTTGGTAATAAGCATATGTCATTTCTTTTGATTCTTTAAACATATCAGCTTCTATTAATTTTCCGATAAATAAAGTATGTGTATCATTTTGAATTCTATCAATAATTTCACAAACCATATATCCAATCGAATCAGAAATTATATTAACGCCTTCTACTTCTTCTGTTTTTACTTTTTCAAATTTATTTATATCTCTTGCTGAATTAAAACCAAATGTTTTAATTATTTCACCATTTACTTTCTCATCTAATATTGAAAGAGCAAATTTATCATTTACTTTCATTAGTTCATTAGTATAATTTTTGTTCATTACAGAAACAGCTATAAGTGGATTATCACCTGCACTTACTTGACTAACTGCATCTACAATACAACCACCATTTTGTGTTGTCAAAACATACATTCCTTGTGAAATTTTTCTTAATATGTCTAAATTTTTCATATATACCTCCATAATTATTCTTTATTAAGTAATCTAGAAAACAATAATTTTACCTTATTAAAAATCTTTTCATACCAACTTCTGTTATCACAAACAATTCTCCTAATAGATATATTTCTTTAAGCTATTTTATCAAATAAAAAAATCATTTGCTATAACAAATATATAACATTTTATACCAAAACAAAAAACGCTTCAAATCTAATAAAAAAAGAGCCCAATTAGGCTCTCGCAGTTTGAACTTGACGAACAACTAAGTATCCAACTAAATGATAGTGAAACGAATACGTTGCTGTTTCAGGATTTTCTATCTCTTTATTTCGCGAATCGAATCTGGACGGAAATTGGTCATAAGGTTGTTTATGATACCACTTTTGATTTTTTCCTTGCTTTAAGAAATGATAATCATAAAAAATATGAGCTTCTCCTGTTTCTACATTCATAATAGCAATTTTCCAAGAGTACTCATCTTCAATTACCTCTTCCAAAGAAGATTGTGTGGTCTCAAGTCCCAACACTTCCAAATCGCGCATTACTCTTTCTAAAATCTCTTCGTCGGAATATTCTGGTTTATATTCCATGTTCGCAATTTCACCTGGTCTTAAATAATCAATATCTTCAAACACACCAAGTGCATACGAATAGCAATTTGCAATGTCATAATGCCTCCACGCTTCTTCTTCCTTACCGGTACTAATATGCGGAGGTCTTACATTCTTTTTCATTCTATCGATGTCTAATTCTTTATATCTCATACTGTCTCACCTCTTTAGTCATTTCAAAACATCTATAGAAATCCAAAATCAAGTTCATTTCAAAACTGTGTGAAACGAATTGTATTACATAACCGTTATTAAATTATGTATAATTTGTGAAAATTGTGAAAATTCACAATTTATACATGTTGAATTTTATTTTTCATATTGCTATAATAATGTCAAATAAACAATATTAAGAAAGAGGTATCTTATGGATCCAAAAACCGAAGCTTTTGAAAAGAAAATTGATGACACTATAGCCAAATTTCTTCCACAAGAAAAACAAGAAAAAAACAGAACAAACGCTTGGCTTGGAACTGTAGCTGCAACTTTTGCTACTGGTTTTTATACATATCTTATTGATTGGAATCAAATAGCAAGAACTGGTGCTCACCTTTTTGGAGCTATGGCCATTCCAGCTGGTGGTGCCTTTGCATCATCTGTAGTTTTAAATGGAATTGAAGACATTACAAATTTTGGAATTAATATGTATAATAAAAAACATCCAGAAAACAAAAAAGAACCTTTTGAAATAAATCCAAAAGTTAAAAATGCTATAAAATTACTTTCAACTGCAGCTGTTGGTATTGCATATGCTTATGGAACTCTTGGAACAGAAGCAGTTCAATTTAACAATTCAGGAATTTTTCAATGGTGGCAATATGCAGCTGATATTGGTGGTGCTGCTATTGGTACTGCTGCTTTCCACAAATTGGATCTTGTTGAAACAACTGCAAGTGGATTGGAAAAAATTAGAATTGCTTCAAAAGCAATTACCAAACCAATCAATGCCATTGAAGACAAATTAAAAGGCAACCATAAAGATAAATCAACACCTGTTAAATCACCTCTTGAGGTTGAAGAAATAAATATAAGTCCAAATGTAGAAAATATAAAACAGTCAGAAGCTCCTGCTTGGGATTTATCTCAATATAGTGAAAACTCTACTATAGAAAAACCAAAAGCACAACCAACTACTATAGAAAACAATTCACCATCTAATGACACAAAAAATATTGATGATGAAATAAATATATAAAGGCAAAAATACCGCAGCATTTATACTGCGGTATTTTTTTATTATAATAATCATATTAATCACAATTTAACATTGTTTTTCCTTCACCACATAATTTTTCAAAATCATCTGTAAAATCTTGTACAGCTGCTTGAACATTTGTAGTATTATTAATAAATCCTTCAATAATATCTGGTGCAACTGTAGCAGCTCCAACTCCATATTCACAAAGTTCTAATACTTGAAGTGAGTTTTTAAAACTTGCTGCTAAAATTTCTGTTTTAAATCCATTATTTTCAAAAATATCATGAATTTTTCTTGTTACTTCAATACCATTTGTTCCTAAATTATCAATTCTATTTACATATGGTGCTGCATAATTAGCTCCAGCTTTTGCTGCTAAATATGCTTGAAGTGGTGTATAAATTGCAGTAGCTGTTATTTTATATCCTTCATTATGTAATATTCTCATTGCCTTTAATCCTTCTGGCACTGTAGGAATTTTTACATATGTGTTTTTACCTAATTTCTCTACTATTTTCTTTCCTTCTTTTACCATATCATCAGCTTTTGAAGATACTACTTGTACATGAAGTTCTGCATCTTCACCTAAAAGATCACGAATTTCTCTTAAAACTTCATATGGCTTTCTTCCTGATTTTGCTAAAATTGATGGATTTGTTGTTACACCATCTATTGCATAAAATTCATAAATTTTTCTAATTTTTTCGATATCTGCATCATCAATAAGTAATTTCATAATTTACTACCTCCTAGTGTTCTTACTAATAAAATTTAAATGCAAATGCCAAAAAAGCATTTAATATATATTATCACATTAATACATTTAATTAAATAGATTTTTGATTAAATAAAAAAAATCTTGAGATTTCTCTCAAGATTTGGTGCAGATGCTCAGAAAAAAACACTCTATTCATTTATTTTCTAAGGCTTACAATCATTTTAAGGGTGTGAATTTAGGAATTCATAACCAATAATCCCAAATACTTTTAAATTATGTTATAATTTATAAATCTTTTCATCATTCTTATTATTTAATAAAATTCAATAATAAGATCTTTTATTAATCTTTTTTAATATTATTTACTAACATCCAATATATGATATAATTATTTCAATATATTTAAACGGGTGAATTATTAATATGAAAAAATTTTTAATACATATTTTATCAATAATTTTTATATTGTCATTTTTATTTGTTACCTTTTCTTTATGGATATTAGCTGTTGCAAAAAGCCATTTATATTTAAATATTTTCATTTTACTTTGTTTTATAGGTTCTATCATTTATATGAATAGATGCAATAAAAAAAATCGATTATTTATAATAATATTAGAAATAATTATTATTCTTTTTTTTATTTTTACATTTCTGACAAACCAATACCTAATATCTCATAATAAAAAACCTTGGTTTTTTATTAAAAAAATAGTATACAATGAATCTACAGAATACTTATGTTTATATTATGCAATAACAGAAGTACCCAAAACACTTCCTGATACAAGTATTAAAATTATTACATTTTATATTCATACCAAGATCGTCGTCTAGGTTATCGTTCAAATCTTATAGAATATTTATTATATGATGAATAAAAATCCCCATCTTGTAATATAAATACAAGATGGGGTACTTTATTTCCTCTTAATTATCCTATTCATAAACTTTATAATTATTTTCTGCATTCATACTTGTAAACAACTATAATTAACGAATCATATTCTCTATTTTTTATTATTTAATATTAATTGTATAATTTAATTCACATAATGGTTCTGCAACTTTATAAAATTCTTTATTTCCTATATACTGATAATTTATATCAAATAAATTTATATTTAATTTATCTTGCACAAGAAATTCTTCTGGCAATTCATAAATTAGCTTATATATTACTTCACCACTATCTAACAATTCTTTTTGTGATGAAAAACTAGTAACATTTAATAAGTTTTTTTCAAAAGAATATTCTTCAAACACTTTTGAATAAAAAACTTCACTATACATTGCATTATCAGCACCTGTTATTGAAACACTACCATCATATCTATCTCCTAAATGGTATTTATCATTATATACTCTTAAAATATACCCTACTGCATTTAATTGCTCTTTACCAAAAAATTTTAAGTCTATCTCCATTTTATTTTCTTCTGAGATATTAAAGTTTATTATTGAAGCCTTTAAATTTCCTAATTCTATTTCATTTTCTAAAACCTTATTTTCAATTTTATTATATTCAATTTCATAATCAATGCTTTTTACTTTTGAATATTTTTCTTCATATTCTTTCATTAAAATTTTTTCAGTGTAAAATTCAGCAATATTTTGTTTAAATATCAATCCTAAACTTAATAATATCAAAACAAAAACTATAATAACAATAAATACTTTTTTCATCATTTATTATTCCCTTCTAAGATTGCTTATTATCTTATCATAATCGATAAGTATATCAATTAAAAATTAATCAATATTAGTATATCCTTCCAAATCTGGTACTATCATATCTTCATCTGTTACACAATCAAACTCTATTAAAATATCTGTACGTGTATTATAAAAATTAGTATTAGTACTATACCAAGAATCTGATCTTACAGTTAAACCTGTATCACAACTAAAATATTCTGTTTTATCATCAAATATTGAGGTTACTTTATAAACATCTTCTCCATTATTTTTATCTTTTGTTATTATATTTAATAAACAATTATTAATAAATGAACTTGGTGTAACCAAATACATCTCAATATGTGAAAAATTTGCTATAGAAATTAAAGAATCATCTTGAGTTTGCTCATCATTTTTATCATATGTTTTTACTTTTTGATCTAATTCAAAAATACCAACTTTTGAACCATCTTTTAATTTATATTCAGATACTTTTGTATACGGTAGCGTTGGATGAGTATAATCTAATTTATATGTATCTTTTCTATACATTCCATCTTTATAATAAATATCAAATACAGTTGTAGTATCAAAAGAATACGATACCCACTTAATATGATAATTATTTAATTCACTACTTTTCAATTCTTCCACTTTATTAGCTAAAGATTTTATAATAATTGCATTTCTTACAAAATGAATTAATATAATTGCTATTATTATTAATACCACAAATAATATTTTATTCTTCTTATTATTTACATTATTATCTTTCATATAAACACCTCTTTTATATATTTATTTAATAAAATTAAATCATATAATAATATTTTATTCAATATCAAATCAACAAAAAAGAGATATGTGGTCAACATATCTCTAATCTTCAATCGTGTCTTCATACGATTATCACTTAAGTTATTTGTATTATAGCTTATTTTTTATTATATTTCAATTATTTAATTTAAATACATTTCTGGATCTACATACCTTCCTTCCGCATCTCTAATTTCAAAATGTAAACATGGTCCAGTTGCATTTCCAGTTGCACCTGATTCTGCTATTTTTTGTCCAGTAGTTACTTGCTCATCAACTGTTACTAATAATTCACTACAATGTGCATATACAGTCCTAAATCCATTTTCATGTTCAATAATTATACAATTACCATAAGAACCTTTATATCCTGAATATATAACTTTACCGGAAGCTGCTGCTTGAATTGTTTTTCCTTGTTCTAATTTATAATCTACTCCTGCATGGTTTCCTACTCCACTAAATTTAGTTGTAATTGGTATTCCACCACTAACAGGTGAAAAAAACTCTTTACTTACCGTTGAAACTTTCTTTGTTGTTATTAATTTAGGTTCTTCTTGCACAGTTGGTTCTACTATTTTTTCTGCTTTATCATTATTCTTTACATCATCAACATTATTAGATTCATCTTTTGTTTCATTCTCTAATACAGGTTCACTTATTGTTGTATTAGTTTGTTCTTCTACAACAACATTTTTGGCTGTTTCTGTATTATCACTAGTATTATCTTTTACAATATTTTCTACTGTTTCTTCTTTTGTAGTTTCTAAAACTGTATTATTCTCAACTTCTTCTAAACCATTTTCTTTAAATACTGCAAAATTCACACTTGGTATTGAGAAAATAATTGCTGAAGAAACAATAATAATTCCAGCAGTTACACAAGATATTCCAATAACATTTTTCTTTTTTGTCTTATCTACAATGTTAGAAAATCTTCTCATTATATTACCTCTCTTATTTGCAAAATTCATAGAAAAAACATATCTTTGTTTTCTATTAGATTCAATTTGATTTAATAGTACTTGAGCATATTTTATTTTATATTCTTGTGATTGATTTTCTAGAACAATCTCATCACATCTTAATTCTAATACTTCATCTATTTGTTCAACAAATTTATATATTATAGGATTAAAACAATAAATAATTCTTAAAAATAATAACAAGAATTTACATTCTATATCTTTATTTTTTATATGAACAATTTCATGTTTTAAAACCATATCATAATTATCTATACTTGTAATATTGCTTGGAAGTATTATAATTTTTTTGAATAACCCAACTACCATTGGTGTTGTTACTTTATCAGAAAATTTATAATCAACCTTATTCAGACCTAATATATTACATATATTTGAGATTATAAGATCTATTTCTTTATTATAGACCTTACAAAAATACTTCTTTTCGCGACTTAAGAAATTCATATACATAAATAAATTATACGCCAAAAGTAATATAGTTATTGTAATCCATAATTTAGGTAAAACATGATAAATGTCAGACAAGAAATTATTTTTTATATTAATACTTTCATTTACCTCAATTATTATTTCAGGTTTTTCAAGTATAATTTCAGGTTGCATATTTTCTACATGCACATCATTATTACTAAAAGTTGCGTTTTTATTAATAATTCTTTTTATACTATAAAAATCAATACCTGTAATAAGCAACATCAATAATAGTACAATTATCATATAAATTTTATAAACATTTTTTAATTTGTATTTGTGTTTGTTCTTGGACAAAAATAATAATAATGGGATTATAAACAAACTTATAATTGATCCAAAGAACACAACATTATAAAAAATATTTTCAATCATATATTATTTACTCCTGTCTAATATTCTTTTTATCTCCTCAATATCATTATCAGTTAAAGAATCATCTCCTTCAACTAAAGATGCAATAAGTTTTTTTGCTGAATTATTATACATCTTTTTAATAAAATTTTTTGTTTCATGTTTTGTATATTTTGAGCAATCAACTATTGAAGTATAATAATTTAATCTGTTTTCCTTTTCATTTTTTAAAAAACCTTTTTCAGTTAATCTTGTAAGAATTACTTGTAGAGTTGATAATTTCCAATCAACATCAGCTTTTAATTCTGCTAAAATTTCTCCTGTAGACATTTTACTTCCGTTTTCCCAAATAACCATCATTACTTTTAATTCTGAATCTGGTAGACTTTTAAATATTTCTTCCATTTCAACACCTCCTAATAGACAATTGTCTGTCTATATTATTACACATACAAATGTCGGTGTCAATATATTTTTTTATTTTGATAACAAATTTTTTTTAAAATATTTTGTTATTTATCACAAAATCAATCAAACCATTGATGTATAAGTCTTCTAAGCTTATGCAAATCCTAAGTATGATATTAAATATTTGGGGCACAAATTTTTATACAACGTGTTTTAGCAATCCCTGTCTATACAAGAATTTGCGGTTTTATTTTTGGGGACAAATGCTGGGAACAAATTGGGAACAAATGGGGTTATTTTTAGGTAATTTTAAGTATTTTTGAATAAAAAAAATTTGCAAGCATTTTTGACAACTACTCGCAAAACCACTATTTTCAACAGTTGTATAACTTTATATAATTTTGAATATAAAAAAATCCTGAGTCAAAAAACTCAGGATTTGGTGCAGATGGTTAATACACGAACTCTGTAAGCCTTGGGACAAGCAAACTCTATTTTTAACTCATCCCATTTTTACTGTTTTTCAGACAAGTATATATACAAATGAATAATGTTAAATAGTCTTAAAAGTTAACATAATATCACTTTTGCTGTTTTTTGATATAATAGTTATGTGTGTTTTTCTTTTGGCACACACATAATCAAATACTCCTTTTAAAAATATTTGATTTCCGGAAATCATTTGTTGTTCGAACTAACTTCATAATAGCACGAAAAAAAGCTTATTTTAAAATTTCATTGAATTACCTTGAATTTCATTGAAAAATCGACAAAAATAGTGAGCAATCCCAGTATACAACTAGATTTACTCACTATATCGTTTTTATTCAAAATTTGATTAATTTCTATCTTTTTTCTAGACAAACACTAATTATATAGTATATAATATTAGTAAATATTATTTTTATGAAGTCTATTATAGTATTTCACTTAATATTGTTTACTATAAAAAAACGAAATACATTGCACATATACATCGAAAGGGGTTTATACTATGAAAAAAATATCAAAAATAATTATTTTAGTTATTATAATTGCAATCTCAATTATAATAACTAATCTTATAACACAAAAAATTATTACTAATAATATAAACAAAAAATCGGCTGAAATAACTACAGCCAAAAATATGTATATAAAATTAGAAACTAGACATAATTATGAAAAAATAATTATAAATGAAATTTATTTTAAAGATAACATTATTTTAATTAACAACTATGAAAACAATATTTTACAAACAACAGACTGGAAAAATACTATAACTGGTGAAAAAATATCATACATTTATACATTAGATGAAGGAATCCTAGAATCTAACTCATTTAATGATACATTAATTGAAAAAATTAAATCCGTAGTTAGTATAGACAATTCTAATACTTCTTTTTTAAAGAAAGAAAACAATAACTATGTTTATAAAATGCAAGACATTTTCAAAAAATATTATAATTCAGAAAACTATTCTTTAGAAAAAATTACTTGTGAAGAACCATTTTTAGAGGAAACATATATTTTTAAATTCAATACTGTAACAGAGGAAGATGTTTTAAAACCATCAAAAGATCTTTAAATACATAAAAAAAACACTATTCAATGACGAATAGTGTTTTTAATTTTTTATCCTTTTATAAATTTATTTATTATTTCTTTTTATTTAAAATTATATTTGTCTCCAATTCCTCCATTTTGAAAATAAAATGACTATATATCAACATTTTCAATCAATAAGAATGGCTAGAGCCTCCACAAAAAAACTAACGAACACTTACATAAGTAAGAATTGCTAGTTTTTTATTTTTGTCTTCCATTATTTATAATCAATACTGTAAAAAGATTGATTTATTTAGAACTGCAGCATTTATAATCGTTTTATTTTTTATCTTTAAATTCATAATTAATAATATTTCATCACATACAATCCATATACATGCTATATACTAAATATATATACTGCTCATTTTTTTTCGTACTATTTTTTTCTAATTCATTAAATAATTTCTCTTTACTATATTCTTGTGAATATTTATCTAAAGTAGCTAATTTTATTTCAGTTGTATCTATATCGATTTTTTCTCCAATTCAATCATAATATTATTTTTATTTTCTTCTTATACTATATATCACAAATACACTTTTTTCTCAACATCTTGTCAAAAAATAAAGTTTTAAAAATAATACTTATAAATTTGTGTGTAAAATGGTCGGTAAATCAAATTGAATAATGTTATATATCGACAAATAATAAAACTTCTCTATTCAACTTATTTCAACACTTTCATAGATTATATTCTCTTTCAAAAGTGGGTAGTAAAATGGGTAGTAAAATTCAAATAATGTTCAATAATTTTAAATAACGACAAATAATGATAAAAATCAAAAAAGCTACAGAACTAGCCTGTAGCAATACTTTTAAATAATGTTGAATAATGTTAAATAATAAAAAAAAGCTTGAGTTTTCACTCAAGCTTGGTGCAGATGATAACAAGTGGCATACTCAAACCCTTGATACATCTACACTTTATTTTTTGCTCATCCCATTTTGATAGATTTTTTAGTAATTATTGTATTTCATTAATTATATTAACAATATCTTTTCCATGAGAATTAATTTTAACATCTGTTAATATTTTAGAATTTTTTAAATCTTCAAATGTTTTTGGTAATATTTCCAAAATTTTCTCTAATTCGTCATTATTAAAAACATAATAAGCAGGTATGTTTTTTTCTTTTGACCTTTGTTTTCTAAATTCAATTAATTTTTCTTTTAATACATCTGTATTTGAAGCTTCAACTTTATCTTCACAATCTTCAAATTTAATTTCAAATTTTTCTTCTTTTTCTACATTTAATTTTATAAAATGATTCGCCCATTGTTCCATAGATTTTTTATTATCCCATAAATCTCTATCGCTATGATCTCTATCATATTCTAATTTTCTTATTAAAGCATCAGCTTTTATTATATTGTTTTTCATTTCTTTAGGAGCATATTTGGTATTTAATATATTTTCACCATTAGCTGCAACAACTAATACTCTATGAAAACTTTCAAAGTTTCTTTCAAAAAGAAAGCCTTTTAATTTTCCTTGTAATTTTAACCAAATTTTTTTATAAACATCTCTTTGTGCTTGAACTTGTCTATAAGGAGATTCCATTCCTTTTTTTACTTTATGACCTTTAAAAGAATATTCTCTAATAAAATCTCCTTTTTCATTAACTGAAATATTTCCAATTAGATTTTTACATTCTATAAAATAACAACACCAAGGAGTTATTACAATAAAATCAATTTGGGCTTTTAAATCTTCATATACTAAATTAACATCATGAAGAATAAACATACCAATATTAGATTTTTTTAATTGATATATTATTTCATTTTCGCCTTCTAATCCTTTTTGTGCCATATATAATTGTTGAGTGATATTCTTATTATTAGGATTTTTATTTTTTAATTCTTCTAAATATTTTACTTTTCTTTCTAACTCACAATCTTCTTTTAAAATTATTGCATCTCTAAACTTATCAAATATATCTAATATTCCCATAATTTCTCCATTTATATTATCTTTTAAATTTATCTAAAAATTATCTTCTAGTTTTCTTAAATTCATACTATTTATAGCAGCATAATGATCATTAATGTTATTCAAATGAATTCCGCCACCAATTCTATTACAAAGATAATCTTTTGAAATGGCATCTACAATCCTTTTCTCAAGAGTGTCAATTTTATCTTGATTAGTTTCACATATAGTAAAAATTCTTGTTGTATCTAAAGCTCCATAAGAATCATATGATATAACTGATTTTCTTGAATTACCAAATAATATTTTATCAAATTTTGGTTTATTTTTCCAATGCTGTAAAATTCTTTCTTTAAAACTTGTTTTGGTTTGTCCTATATATATCTGTTTATAATTATCCAATACACACATATATATACCAAACTTAGAAGCATAATTATTTAAATCATTAATTTCTGTCATTTTAAATTTTTTTATTATTTTATTAATAGTGTTATTAAAATCATTTTCATTTAAATTACTTAAAAATTTCATATTTAAATCATAATTTTTTAAACACAATTCATGATATCTATTACAATACTCTTTAGATAATACTAATTTTCCATCTTCTTTTTCAAACTTAAGTCCAGGAGGACAAACTATAGTTTTAAACTCATCAAATTCTAATTCTTCTTTTTGCTTTTTCCATTTATCCCAATTAAGTAAAATTAATAATTCATCACGCCTTTTTGTATAATTATTTTTATCTATTATTGAGTAATTATCTCTTGTTAAATTCATTCTTATTTTAGAACTATCTAATAACACTCCAAAATGTAAAATGAAATTATCACTTTTTGGCATTTTCAAAAAATCACCTCGATTATAAGTTTTATTCATAATATCATAAAAATGATGAATTATCAATTCTTGGTATATTGCTTGAATATCTAATAGCATTTAATTATAAGTGCTATAACATACTAGAGAACTTAAAAAAAGTTCTCTGTATGATAAGGGGATTTTCCCCTTATAACCCCTTTGCATACTTTAATATAAAAAGTTATCTATTAGATAACTTCTCATATTAAAGTATAAAAAATACTTCTCTATATAGATGATTTGTTTACATAATATTGATTTTCTCTTCTATTTTTGATATAATATTGTTGTGTGTTTTTTCTTTTGGCACACACATAAATCAAATACTCCTTTTTAAAATATTTGACTGTCGAAGTCATTTGGCGTTCGAGCTAATTTATATGAATGGAGAGAATTTATGACCAATTCAAAAATTAGTGTAGATCCTGAATTAATCGAAGCAATTAAAAAGGAACTAAATTTAGACGAACTAAAGAAAAAAGCCACACACTCTAATGGTGAAGGGCAATATTATTATGATAAACGATATAAATCTTGGCAATACAAATTTTATGTTTATGATTGTATTGACGGAACTAGAATTAGAAAATGTGTATCTGGAAAAACAAAGGAAGAAGCTTTAAAAAAATATAAACAATTAATGTTTCAATCTAATGACTTTAAATTTATTACTAAACATGGATTACCTTTAATCGAACTTATAAGAAAACATCTTCAACAAAGATATGAAGCTAATGATATATCTCCTGGCTATTATAGAAGAACATTAGATACTATTAGAATTATTGAAAATAGTTCTATAGGAAAATTAAATATTCAAGATATTTCTTATATGCAACTTCAAAAATTCTTTAATGAACTTTCACATAAATATAGTGATTCTTCAATTAAGAAAGTTTGGGAACAAGTTGCTCAATCTTTTAAATTTGCAGTTAAAAGCAAATTTATTCAAGACAATCCAATGGAAGATGTAATAAAACCTAAAAGTAGATTAGATAAAAAAGAATTATCGGCACTATCGTTAACAGAGCACAAAATATTATCTCAATATCTTCTAAAATCAAAAATAAGCGAAGAAAAATATAAGAATGTATTTCTTCTTCAACTATATCTTGGTTTAAGAGTTGGCGAAGCTTTAGCTTTAAAATCGACCGATATAAATCTTGATAATGACACAATACAAATTTCAAGAACTCTAACGACTAATGAAACTGGAGCTGTCATTATGGGAAAATCTACAAAAACAGCAACTGGAAAAAGATTGTTACCAATTCCCCAATTTTTAAAAGAGCATATAATAGAACAGTTAGAATATTCAAAAAACAATAAAGATAACCTTTTATTTACTTATGGAGATAAATTGGTTCATCCACATTCTATGAATTCACAGCTTAAAAGAATGTGTAAGAATTTAAATATTATGAGACCCCGGAATCTCAACACATATTTTAAGACATTCTTATGCAACTCGTTCGATCGAAGCTGGTATGCCTGCTGTTGTATTACAAAAATTAATGGGACATTCTGATGTTAAGATTACTTTAAATACTTATACATCTATTTTTAATGATTTCAAATTAGACGAAATCAACAAAGTTAATGCGTATTATGAAAGAAATAATTTATTAGATGATAAAGAAGATGTTCGTTAAATCCTTTTAAACATTTTCTATCATTTATTAAAACTTAAAAATAGATAATTAGGGGAAACTAATTAAAAGCAGAGATTTTTATAAATCTCTGCTTTTATATTGCTAATTTATTCCTCGTACAACATCTTATGATATTATAAAAATTATAATTCATTTATAATTTTTATAATATCAAGATTATGTAATTGAATGTCAAATAAACTTCTATCAATATATCTATTTTTAAATATTTTATCATCAAGTAAATAATCTAACCATTCTAAAATTTGATTTCTTATTGTTTCGTTTGTATCATCTGGTTCTATTCTAAAATGAAATCCATTTAAATTCATTTTTTGAACAAATACCTTATTTTTACTTCTAAACCAAAATTTTTCTTTATTAAAAGATAAATATTCTTCAAACCAAATATCATTTTTTGAACAACTAATAGTGATATATCCAATAATTTGATTATATTGCCAAATATTTAAAGGATAATAAGTTCTTTTTATATCATTAAGTAAATGATTTTGAGGAAAATTATTTTTAAAAAAATTATTCCATTTATCACTAAATTTTTGGGGGCTCATAGAATATATTGGTATTTCTAATATTGGTATTTCTTTCATTAAAAATCCTCCTGTATATGACATATATTATATAGAATTATAATGTATTATCTTAATTATATCATATATATTCAAAATTCACATTTTTTTATATTTTAAAAAACTCATCCCTTGCTCATCCCATAAATATTTATAAGTATATATAAAATTTTATGTAAATTTAACAAAAAATAACAATAATTTCAATGCTTTGAAAGCTTTACTCTTAGAGCCGCAACTAAAAAGAGTTGAAAGCAGTTGAGAAAGGCTGAAAGTGCTGATATAAAAAGAAAAGACGACTTTTTTCAAAGTCGTCTTTTGGTGCAGATGGCCGGAATCGAACCGGCACGGGATTTGAAGCCCGCAGGATTTTAAGTCCTGTGCGTCTGCCAGTTCCGCCACATCTGCATATTACTGGCAAATCAGTTTTCCAACTGACAAGACTTATTATACTATCTAAAAATTAAGATGTCAACACTTTTTTTAAATATTTCAAAAAAAATTTTATAATTATAAATAAAAAATAAGGTCCAATAGAGAGAGTTTTGAACCTTATTTTAAACTTGGGGATTTATATTGTAAATTTTCTCTTACAATATACTCTTTTTATATCATTACAATTTGAACTGAATATTAACTTTTTAAATTTTTTACATTAAAAAGACCGACATTTCTGCCGGTCAATATTTTAGAACATTATTTTTTCTTCAATATATGCTTTAACATCTTCAATTTTAATTCTAATTTGTTCCATTGTATCTCTATCTCTTATTGTTACACATCCATCTTCTAATGTTTCAAAATCAACTGTTACACAATATGGTGTACCAATTTCATCTTCTCTTCTATATCTCTTTCCTATACTTCCTGCTTCATCATAGTCGCACATAAAGTATTTAGAAAGTTCTGCATATACTTCTCCTGCTTTATCTGATAATTTTTTAGAAAGTGGAAGTACAGCTAATTTATATGGAGCAAGTGCTGGATGTAATTTTAATACAGTTCTTACATCTCCTTCTCCTACTTCCTCCTCATAATAACTATTACATAAGAAAGCAAGTGTAACTCTATCAGCACCAAGTGATGGTTCGATACAATATGGTACATATCTTTCGTTTGTTTCTGGATCTAAGTAAGACATATCTTCTTTAGAATGATTTTGATGTTGCGTTAAATCAAAATCAGTTCTATTGGCAATTCCCCATAATTCTCCCCATCCAAATGGGAATTTAACTTCTATATCAGTTGTTCCTTTACTATAGTGAGATAATTCTTCTTTTGAATGATCTCTCATTCTCATATTTTCTTCTTTCATACCTAAATCAAGAAGCCATTTTTTACAATAACTCTTCCAATATTCAAACCATTCCATATCTGTTCCTGGTTTGCAGAAGAATTCAAGTTCCATTTGTTCAAATTCTCTTGTTCTAAAAGTAAAGTTTCCTGGTGTAATTTCATTTCTAAATGATTTACCAATTTGAGCAATACCCATTGGCATTTTTCTTCTTGTAGTTCTTAATACATTTTTAAAGTTTACAAATATACCTTGAGCTGTTTCTGGTCTTAAATAAATTTCAGCTTTAGCATCTTCTGTAACACCTTGAAATGTTTTAAACATTAAGTTAAATTTTCTAATATCTGTAAAATTATGTTTTCCGCATGATGGACAATTAATATTATTATCATCCATGAATTTAATCATTTCGCTATCACTCATTCCATCAGCAATCATATCTTTTCCATTATCATGAGCCCATTCTTCAATAAGTTTATCAGCTCTATGTCTTGTTTTACATTCTTTACAATCGATTAATGGATCTGAGAATCCTCCAACGTGTCCAGATGCAACCCATGTTTGTGGATTCATAAGAATTGCTGCATCAAGTCCAACATTATATTTTGATTCTTGCACAAATTTTTTCATCCATGCTTTTTTTACATTGTTTTTTAATTCAACTCCAAGTGGTCCATAATCCCATGTATTTGCAAGACCTCCATAAATTTCAGATCCTGGATATACATATCCTCTTGATTTGCATAAACTAACAATTTTTTCCATTGATTCTACCATAATAAAACCTCCTTTATATTTAATTCTGTGAAAATCATGGTAACCTTTTTCACAGTTTTTCTAAGGAGTAAGTTTTATAAAAACAAAAATAGCTTACTTCCTTAGCATAAAGCTAGGGACGTAAGCTAACAACTTGCGCGGTTCCACCCTAATTGGTATAAAATACCCACCTTAATTAATATCACTCCAAAGTTCCAAAATATCTAAGCTCTTATTTGTTTCTCACTATCACAAACTCACTGTAAATCACTATTTGAATATTTCCTCTTTTTCATCGTGATTCATATTATGTAATCTATTTTACAATACTTTTAAGATTTAGTCAACCATTAATTTTCTTTTTTATATTCTAATATATCTCCTGGCTGACAATCTAGAACTTCACAAATAGCTTCTAATGTTGAAAATCTTATAGCACTTATTTTTCCGTTTTTCATCTTTGATAAGTTAACATTTGCTACTCCAACTTTTTCTGAAAGTTCATTTAATGATATTTTTCTATCAGCCATCATTCTATCTAATCTTAATATAATTGGCATTTTTATCATCTCCTTATTATAATGTCTCATCTACTTCTTGTTGTAATTTATATCCATGTTTAAATACTCCAATTAATCCTATTACAACAACAAGTGGAATTAAACTCATTCCAAATTTATTTCCTAAAAACATTGTAATAAAACTTACAAAAACTAAACCTTTTATTTTATCAAGTAAAACAATATTGTTTTCTGTAAATGGTGTTTTCGCTTCTTCAGTATTTCTTAATATTTTTTCAATTTTATTTAATAATGAAATATTTATAATATATCCTAAAACAGAAAAAATAACAAAAGCATAATATACTACTTGAGCTTTTAATGTTGTAAACACAGGTTTTTCTAAATTAAAGAATTCATATGCAACTTCAGTTATAGTTACATTTTCACCTGCAATCATTGATCCTACTGTTACAATTATAACAAGCATTAATCTTACTAATGGTACTGCTATTAAAAAAGCTTGACCAAATGATAAAAATTTAATTAACTTTTGTATATTATTTGTATCTTTTGTTTTTTCTTTCATTTCTTTTTTCATTTTAATCTCCTTACATTTTTAAAAAATTAAATTTACATTCTTATGTTAACACGCTATTTTATGTTTGTCAACACTTTTTTAACGTTTTTCGTTAAATTTTATATTTTTATCGTTTTTCTCTTTTTATGCACAAAAATAATACGCTATATATAGCATTTTTCACAAATTTTCTATATATAACGTAATTTTTTAATTTTTTACACTTCAATATCATCAAACGATACGTATTCTTCAATATTTTTGTTATCAATATCAATTTTAGAACGTTTATTATTTGGTTTTCTTATTCTAATTACTTTAATTGGATTTTTTTCATATAATCCATTTAAATCTCTTGGATCATCATCTATATATATACCTTGTGTATAATCCATATCAAGTAAAAACTTATATTTTGATGTAATTGTAATTGTATCAAAATATTTCATTAATCCAGAACCTAATAATTTTTTCATTTGATATTCTTGATTTGTTTTTGGTATATATGTTAATATATGAACTTCATGTCCATTTTCTTTTAATCTAGCTAAAAATCTTTCTGCATCCTCAAATACAATATTATTTCCATTATCTACTACAGCTTTAACATTGTTTTCTACTAAATCCGGATCTATTCCGTAATAACTTCCTGTTTCTCTAGCAAATGTAAAAATATTATCTGTAGTAGAATTAAAATTTGCTTTTACATATTCATCTATTTCACTATATTCTTTACCTAATTTTTCCACAACAGTTTTACAAATAGCATCAAGCATACATGTAGTTAACTTCGCTGTTTCATATAATGTATTATCAAAATCAATATAATATTTCATATTCAAACCTCCGAATTCCTTATAAATACATTAATATCACACTTTTTTAAATACTTCAATACATTTTTGAATTTTATCTTTATTTACGTTATGTTAAGTTTTTCCACATTTTTTAATCAAAATTTATCCACTTTTTATATTGTGGATAATGTGGATAAGTTTGTGAATAACCTATTTATTCATCTTTTTTCGACATATATTATTCACACCATTTTTTGGATACCATAACTTCCAATATTATTACCATTTTTTATGTGTACAGTATGTTTGTTTGGTTAACCAATTGTTTATGATTGATTTCATCGCCTTTTCTGTTCTTTTGTCTTTTTGCAACAAATTATTTGCTTATTTATCTATTTTCGTCAATTTACTTCACTTTTTTTCCTTTTTATGTTATATTTAAATGTGAATTTTAATGCTAACAAATATTCATATATAGATATATAAGAAAGGAATGAACTCAAAAAATGAAAGAAAAGTTCATAGCTTTTAAAGATAAAATTAAAACTATCTTTAAAAGTACCAAATCAAAAATTAAAAAAGTGTCGAAAAAAATATTTAAGTTTATAGGAAAGAAACTTTCTCCTATCACAAACTTTATAAAAGATAAATTAATAAAATTATCAAACTTTTTACATCTGCCACAACTTTGCAAATTTTTAAAACTTGATAAAGCATATGAAAAAAGTAAAAAGATAACTAAAAGACATTACAAAAAATTCATTACATTAATAGTTATTCCAATAATTATATTCTATTACTGCCAAATGTTTTGTAATGGAAAAATATTCTTTGAACCTGGAAGAATGATTTTAAATTATATATTCATATATCTTTTAATTGGATTCTTCTATTGTATAATTGGTAAAGTCAAAATAAGTTTATATATAACAATGGTACTTACATTTTTAATCGGACTTGTAAATCATTTCATATCTGAATTCAGAGGAACACCATTTGTTCCATGGGATATATTTTCACTAAATGTAGCCTTAACTGTATTACCAACATTTCAATTTAAACTTACTAAGAAATTTGTAATTGGTGTTATTTTATTTGTAATCGGACTTTTATACTTAAGAAAAGTAAAAATAGATAGTTTTAGAAATGGTAAACTAAAAAAATCATATAGAGTTGCAGTAATGATACTTACAGTAACATTCATCTTCAACTTCTATTTAACAAATATGATTTCAATATTTGGGTTAGATGAAAACTGGGATCCCAAAGAGGAATATCACAACAATGGTTTAATAGCAAGTTTGTTTAAACAATCTAGAAACTTAATAATCACAGAACCAGATGGTTATGACATTGTATCTATTACATCTCTTGCAAATAAAATACAAGTACCATTAATAGAACATAAAGAAAATACAGAAATGCCAAATGTTATTGCAATAATGAACGAATCATTTGCAGAACTAAAAGTAGTTGGAGATTTCAAAACAAATGAAGAGTATCTTCCTTTCTACCACAGTTTAAAAGAAAATACTATAAAAGGAAACTTACACGTTTCAATATTTGGTGCAACAACACCCAACAGTGAATGGGAATTTTTAACATCAAACTCTATGGCATATGTTCCAAAAAGAACTGTTCCATATCAACAATATGTACTTAGAAACTCTTATTCATTAGCATCAATTTTAAAAGATCAAGGATATACAACATCTGCAATACATTGTTATTACCCACAAGGATACAATAGAAACTTAGCATATCCAAGATTAGGATTTGAAAGATTCTTATATATGGGTACCCTAAAAGATTTAAACTTTATTAGAGAATATCCAGATGATTTAAGTACATATAAAAACATTATAGATATTTATGAAAATAAAGAACCAGGAAAGAAAATGTTCAACTTTACTCTTACAATGCAAAACCACGGAAGTTACACAGATCAATCTTTTGAAAACACTGTAATTGCTGAAGATGGACAATATCCAAAATTAAATCAATATCTTTCTTTAATTAAAATTGCAGATGAGTCTTTTGAATACTTAATTGATTATTTTTCAAAACAAGAAGAACCAACAATTATAGTAATGTTTGGAGATCATCAACCATATGTTGAAGATGAATTTTATCAAGAATTACTTTCTCAAAGCTTTGATGATATAAATTCAAAAGAAGCTACTGAAAGAAAATATATGACTCCATTTATTATCTGGGCAAACTACGATATAGATGAAGACAAATATAAAGATATAACTGATATTAGTGCAAACTATTTAGCATCACTACTATTAGATGTAGCTAACATTCAAAAAACACCTTATCTTCAATTCTTAGACGAATTAAGATCAGAAATACCAATCATAACAGGAAATGGTTATATAGATAAAACAGGTGTATATCATGATTTTTCTGAAACAAATGAATATACAAAATTAATTGAAAATTATCATTACATTCAATTCAATAACATGTTTGATAATTCTAATAAATTAACTAGTTTATTTACTGTTCCAGAACAAGCAAGAAGATAATAAAAACAAAACCAACTAACAGGCGTTAGTTGGTTTTTTGTTTAATTTGTATCCAATTCGAAATGATATAAATCAATTGAATATTCATTGTATACATATTCCCTATGTTCTTTTCTCTTTCTATAAATATATATTCCTACTAATGAAATTAAGCTAAAAACAGTTCCAAGTTTTATTACTTTCTTTAAAGCTACAAAAACACTTTCTTTATTTCCAGATGTTCCAGTTTTATCGATATCATCATTTGAATTTTCTACTATTCCTGTAATAAAACCTTTTTCCATTTCTTTTTCATATTCATATTCTTCTAAAATATCCTCTTTATTAAAATTATTATAACCATATTCTAAAAGATTTATCGTATCTATATTTCTTGCACTCTCACCGCTACTTGTTGTTTCGGCATGAAGTACAACTGCAATTAATTCAAAGCCATATCTATTACTTCCTGTAACCAAACAGTTTTTAGCAGGAGTTGTATATCCAGATTTAATTCCATTTACATATGGATAATAATATTTGCTATTTTGAAGCATTAAGTCATTTGTGTTATAAAAATTTCTTTCTCCATATCTATCAGAATGTTCTTCTGTCCATAGTTCTGTATTTGGAAGACTACATTCCATACATGATACAATTTCTCTAAACTTTTCATTTTGCATTGCATATCTTCCAATTAAAGCTAAATCATATGCTGTTGTATAATGGTTTTCATCATGCACTCCATGCGGATTAACAAAATTAGAATTTTTACATCCAATTTGTTTTGCTTTCACATTCATTAATTTTGCAAACTCTTCTACTGAACCTGATATATGTTCAGCTAATATATTACCAGCTTCATTTGCTGAATGAACCATCAATACTTTTAAAAGTTCTTCTACAGTAAAACTTTCTCCTACTTGTATCGCTGCATTACTATATCCAGTTTTCACACTTCTTATTGCTTCTTTACTAGCCACAACTTTTTCAAACATATCACAATTCTCTATTGCTATTATAGCTGTTAATATTTTAGTTGTACTAGCAGGATACATCTTATTATCTATATTCTTTTTATATAATATTTTACCTGTTTCTTGTTCAATTAAAATTGCTGCTTCAGAATAAACATCAATCTTTTTATCTTTCGTATTATTTACCAAATCTCCTTGACTAGCCTTTACTTTAGGCATAAAATTGCCCAATAAAAGTCCTTGCGCTAAGCATAATATAATTGCTAGCACTTTGATAAATATTCTATTTAATTTCATTTTTCCTCCGTATTTTACATTACTTATCTTTCGTATATTTTTTTACATATTCGATAAAGAAATCATTTTTTACTAAATTAACATCAACTTTATAATCAATTTCTTTACCTGCACCTGACTCTGTAAATTGCCAAGCTATCATTTTATTCATTAATTCTTCATTTTTAGTTGCTTCTTGATCCTCTAAACTTGTATACCATTGTTTTGGTATTCTGTTTTCACGATCATAATACGCAAGCCAAAAACATGTATTAACTTCTGATAAATATTCATTTGCCATATTAGCATTTGTATATATTATCGAAGAAATACCTTTGGCTAAAAACTTGTCTACCAATTCAGTTGCTAAATATTTTCTATCTTCCCAAATATCTTTCGTTCTAGAATTAATATTGTCATCATATTTTTCAATATCAATTACTAATGGAAGTATATTTTTACTTGTCGAATTTTTGCAGATAAAATCATACATAAATTCAACTTCTTCATCTACTTCTTCAGAATTTAACGCTTCATCTATATAATAAAAACCATAAGGTATTCCCAAATATTCACAAGCTTCAACAAACATTTTAAAATTTGGATCTATATAGAAGTTACCATCTTTTCCATAACCTCTACCTCCAGCTCTTATATAAGCATAATTAAAATTATGTTTTAATAAAAATACTTGAAATTCTTCTTTAGTTTCAAAATCTTTTTGAATAACATTAAATTTCGAAACATCTGCCATTAAAGCATATTCTGACTCTAAATCTATTTCATAATAATCAATATTTTCTTTTAATATATATCCTACTTTTTTACCAGATTTTATCTTATACCATTGTTTTCCATCTTCTGTTGTTTCAGAACCTACAATATAAGAATCTGTACCTATTTTTAATTTTGATATTCTATTAAAAAACCATCTTGATTCTTTTGGTTTTTTATAATATTCAGCACCATCAGTCATAACAACACCATGTATTGCATACATAGTATCTATATTATTTCTTTTATATTCTATAATAAAATTTATTAGTAATATCATAAAAATAACAGCAAAACATATTGAAAAAATTATAAGTTTTCGTTGCCAATTATTAATAATACTACTCTTTACTTTCTCTAATAGTATATTCATATTTGTCACCAATATCACTTTTATTAAAAAACATTTTTCAACATTTTTCACAATATATTAAGTATAACAATACTCAATCATTTTGTACATGATTTTTATTAAAAATTCATAAACTTTTTTGCTAACTTTTATTTATGTTCCCCATTTATTTTTTCTATTTCCTGTAAAATATTGGCTTGTTTTGTATGTTTTTGACTTTATTACAAAAACATGTTATAATATTTAGTAGATTTTATGTAAATAATGCACATTGAAAATATTGATAATCTTTTTACTAGGACAATGCATTCTAATGAATGTGTCCGGTAATGATTATATATTCAAGAATACCAATGCAAAGGAGATCACTTTATGAAAAAACAAACAACTTATGCAATTCTGGATGACAAGCTTGTCCTTAAAATCCCTGGTGAAAAGCTGCCTAAGACCATCGAATTTTCCACTCTCGACGACAGTCTTCAGCGCGCTATCATCAAGGCATACAACGAATCTACCGTTTACGCTCCTAACCTGACCGCCACCAAATCTGAAAAGCTTTCAGCAGCAATGGCAAAACAGATCAAGGAGTACAACGCTTATTTAGATGAGTTGAAGGACGCACCTACCCGCAAAGATAAGGCAAACGCATTCTGCTACGGCTTCGAGTTCGATTCCATCGACACTCCGAACGTTGTGCGGCTTGCACAGAGCCTTGCTGCGAAAGAGTCTGTAGGTTTTCTGAACATCGATACCCTTATCGGCATCCTTGACCATGAGCACAAAATTCTGGTAAATCCTGCTGACCTCTACAATGAGTTCCAGACCTGGAAATACTATGAAACTGTCAAAGCTTGTGTCGGTGGTGTCAGCATCGTTAAGTTCATGAGATTCTACATTGGCTTGATTAACCAGAATTAACCGTCATTCTTGAACTCTGGGGCACTCTCTTTTGGGGCTAACTCAAAATCGGGAGTGCTCCTCCCTTTTTTATTATTTTAATAAATTATTTAACTTTTTTAATAAAATAGATTGACAAAAGATTATTTTTGTTTTAAAATATAAGAGCGTTGTGAGAATCGACACAACATGGTGGATGTAGCGTAGTTGGTTAACGCGTCAGTTTGTGGCACTGAAGACCGTGGGTTCGAGTCCCATCTTCCACCCCATTACATTGGGCTGTAGCCAAGCGGTAAGGCACCAGACTTTGACTCTGGCATTTCGATAGTTCGAATCTATCCAGCCCAGCCAAAAGAGATTAATCGAAAGATTAATCTCTTTTTTTATTTCTCATTTTGATTACAATTATTGAAGCAATTTTTTATTAATGCTATAATTTCTATATATAAGTATTTATAAGGAGAATTATACCTATGCCAGTTGTTGATGGAGAAAAAAATTTAGATAAATTATCAGATGAAGATTTAAAAAAAGCATTAAATGCAAAATCAGGAAGTGATTTTCTTAATGTTGTAATGAATCAAAAAAATAGAACAAAAGCAGTTTCTGAAAACACATCTGCTGATCAAGTTGAACAAGCTGCTCATGCTGTTGATCCAACAACATATGAAGCTAACGTTAATGAACAAACAACTTTAATGGTTGATGGTTCTCAAGTAATTAACGAAAGAATTGAAGAATTAAAAAATCGTCTTAAAGGAAAAGATGAAAAAACATCTTCGACTACACTTAAACTTGAAGATATGAATGTTGGAGAAACACCAACAAAAGAAACTGAAGAAATAGATGGTCAAGATTTAGATTTATAATTTTTTATGCACAAATGAGGTTGATAAAAATGTTCAAAAGAAAAAAGGACAGAATTGCCGAGGAAATAATTAATAAGGAGAAAAACATGGTTATATCATTAGAACAACGTCAAGTATATAGTGAAGTATTAGAAGTTTTAAGACATATGGATAAATTATATGTAGACAAAATTCCTAAAAAACTTATCATGTTCTTTTATGATAATTGTTCTTTAGATTACGAATTTACAATGACAAAATCTATAGGTGAAGAAAAATTAAATGATAAAACATTAGCTCTTCTTTCACTTCTTCATTCAAATTATTGGTCATCTAGAAAAAAATCTAAAGAAGAATTGATTATGGATTACGCTATCATGGATAAAAGAACTCAAAGCCAATTAAATTCACAACTAGAACAAGATAATATATTCACAAAAATAGATGTATCTAGTGATGATAGTAACACTCATAATGATAATTTACCTGTTCTTCAAGGATCATTTTTAGACGTATGTAAAAAAGTATTAAATACTATTAAAAATATTATTATTAAAATATTTGGAGATTAAATAAAAAGTGCTATTTTAAAATAGCACTTTTTTTGCATAACAAAAGGACCTTCTTTAGAAGGTCCTACTTTTTTATTCTTGCTCTGCTGCCCATATAATAATTCTTGCTGAACTATCATCTGTACATGTTTGTAATGATATCTCTCTTCTACCATTTGTTTCTCTTTGCATATATGATGCATCAGATGGTGTTGTTTGATAAATATTATAAATTACATATGTAACTTTATTTCCTTGAGCATCTGTTATATAAATTTTATCTCCATTTGATAATTTTTTATTATTTGAAAAGAATAGTCCATTTCTATAATTATGTCCAAATATTGTTGTATTTCCTGGTAAGTTTAATCCAGGTCCATAAGCTTTACCTACAGCAATCTCTAAACTTCTTTTTGTAACATTTTCAAGTATTGGATAATCAACTTTTGTTTTTGGTATTTCAATTCTACCTAAAACTTCATAATCTTCCATATATACTTTTTCTGTTTCACCATTATCTGGTGTTGTTGTTTCTGGTTGTGTAGCATTTAAATAATTATCAAATTGATTTAACTTATCTAAAGCTGCAGTATTTGAAACTGTATTTCCTGTTTCATTTGTTGCTGTATTTGTAACTGTATTTGTTGTATTTGTTGCAGCAGTATTTGTTTCTTCTTTTCCATCTTTAGATGTCGATAAACTTGCATTATCTTTCTTTACTGCTGAAGTTGCTTGTTCAAATTGTTCTAAAGCTGTTTGCGCATTTGCATTTACTGATTTAGAATGCATCATATCATACACAAAATATCCTAAAATACCTAGAATAGCAACAATTAAAACTACTAAAAACATTGTTAAAAAATTACCATATTTGTTAGACATAATTTTTCTCTCCTATCCCTTATTTTTCACACATTTTCTTAATTATATTATACCATAAAAACCGGTGTTTTTCAATTATACTACTTATATTTTACATATAATTCATATAATTTACAAGTAATTTTACATAATATTAATAAAAAAAATAAGAAGTAACAAAAAATTACTTCTTATCCTATATTTTTATTCAAGTATTGCTTTAATTCTTCTTACCCCTGATGATGATGCTTCCTCTTTTTTTATTTTAAAGTGTCCTAATTCACCTGTTCTTTCAACATGAGGTCCACCACATAATTCTATTGAGAAATCACCTATTTTATAAACTGTAACTATGTCACCATATTTATCTAAGAACATAGCTTCAGCTCCCAAACTAATAGCTTCTTCTTTTTTCATTTCCATTTTTTCAACTGGAATATCTTTAGCAATATATTCATTTACTAAATCTTCTGCTTTTTGTTTTTCTTCATCAGTCATTTTTGCACCATGAGAAAAATCAAATCTCATTCTCTCAGCAGTAATATTACTTCCTTTTTGGTGAACATGATCACCTAATACAACTTTTAGTGCTGCATTTAAAAGATGTGTTGCTGTATGATATTTAGTTTCCATTTCACCACTTGATGCAAGACCACCTTTAAATTTTTGCTCACTTCCAAGTCTTGATTTTGCTTGATGTTCTTCAAATAATCTTTGATAATCAGACATATCAACTTTTAATCCTTGTTCTTGAGCTAACTCTTCTGTCATTTCTGGTGGGAATCCATATGTTTCATATAGATTAAATACAGCTTGAGTATCAAGTACTGTTTTACCTGCATTTTTTGTTCTATTTGCAACTTTTTCAAATTCTCTTTCACCATTTTGAAGTGTTTTCATGAATTTATTTTTTTCTTCAATAATAACTTCTTTAATTGTATTTCTATTAGCATCTAATTCTGGATATAGTTCTTTTAAACTATCAATTGAAATATCAATAATTGTAGCAAGTTCATCTAAATTAATTTCTAATTTATTTAAATGTCTTGTCATTCTTCTTAATAATCTTCTTAAAATATATCCTCTATCAACATTACTTGGTCTTCCACCATCATTGATAATCATCATGCTTGAACGTAAATGTTCAGCAACAATTCTTCTACTTTGAATTAAATCTTTTGATTGTAACTCAACTAATTTTTCCATTACTGGAGCAAATAATTCTATTTCAAAAGGAGTTTCTTTGCCTTGTAAAAGCATAGCCATTCTTTCAAGTCCTAAACCTGTATCAACGTTTTGTTGTGATAATTTAGAATATCCATTTTTATCTTTATAGAATTCCATAAAAACGTTATTCCAAATCTCAACATATTTTCCACAACCACAAGAAGGATTACATTCTTCAGAACATTTTTCTTTTCCTGTGTCATAGAACATTTCTGTATCAGGTCCACAAGGTCCTTCTTCTCCTGCTATCCACCAGTTATCATCTTTACCAAAGAAATAAATTCTTTCATCTGGTATACCAGCTTTTCTCCATGCAGCATACGCAACTTCGTCTCTACTACAATCTTCATCACCAGCAAAACATGTTACTGATAATTTTTCTTGTGGAATTTCTAATTCTTTTGTTAAGAATTCATAACTCATTGCAATTGATTCTTCTTTAAAATAATCACCTAAAGACCAGTTTCCTAACATTTCAAAATATGTTAAGTGTCTATTATCTCCAACTTCATCTATATCATTAGTTCTAACACATTTTTGAAAATCTGTTAAACGTGTTCCAGCTGGGTGTTTTTGTCCTAAAAGATATGGTACTAATGGTTGCATTCCAGCTGTTGTAAATAAAACAGATGGATCGTTTTCTGGAATTACTGGCGCTGATGGAATCACACTATGTCCATGATTTTTGAAAAAGTTTAAGTATTTGTTTCTAATTTCTATAGCTTTCATAATTCTTCTCCTTTAATTTCTTCTAAAATAACATTTGTAATTATATTATAAAATAGCATATTTTTCAAGTATTTAAGCAAAACAAATTATGTAAAACAAAAAGAAAACCGCCATCTGGAATTGTCCAGACGGCGGTTGCTGTGGTTTTGATTTGTCTTATGCAGATTTTGCGATAAGTGCCTTCAAGTTAGAAGGCTTCAGGCCCTTATTTCTCTTAGGAGCCTTCTTCTTCGTTCCGCACGGAATCTGCTCTTCAACTACATAACAGTAAAGAGAGATTGCCAATGCAGATTTCTGCATCTTTTTCTTGTCGGCCATAGAACGCTTCATATCCTGGAGTTTACTTTCGATAGCTGTAACGTCAATCTTCTCGGCGTCAAAATACATCTCTGCAAACTCATCTTCAAATCCAATCTTACCTTCCAGGGTCTGAGCGTCGATTTCGCCGCTTTCATACTGCTCAAAGAACTCTTCATTACCAGGCAAAACCACCTCAGTAATCAGCTGCATCGTGGTCTCAGCCTTTTCCTCGAGATAGCCATTATCAATAGCAAAAGCAAGTACAATTTCTTCGATAGGTGCTCGAGGAGCTTCATGAGTGATACCAAAGGCATCTTCTTCAAACTGATCATCGATCTCCAGGATTTCCTTCAACTGCATCTCATTGATCTCGCCGTGAATATAGCGCTTCAAGCCATCATCCACATCTCTTTCAATAAGAATTTCTGCAACTTCGTAATCCCTTTCAACCTCGGTGTATGCATCCAGATATCCCATTGCGTTCGCAAACTTAATGGCTGCCAGGTAATTCCTTGCATTATAGAACTTAACTTCCTCAATAGGAAGCTCCTTGCCATCCTTGTCATGACGAACAGGAATATTGTAATTGGCAGTAATAGCATACTCCATGAGTCTTACGAAACGATTAGCTTCGGCCGGTCCTGCGATTTCCATGCCTTTGATAATCTCATAGCATGTGTGCTTATTATGCACCAATCTGGATCCCTCATATACCGGAACATCTCTGTCCACAGTCGGGAAATTCTCGAGTGGGAAAGATCTAAGTGCTTTATACACAGCGTACAGATCGTCAAAATCGATCTTGACGAACATGTCTCTGCATGTAAAGATCTCCATCGGGAATACACCAGGCTCCTGATGCACTTTTCTCTTCAGGGTTCTTACGCTGCCAAAAGTCTGGCAGGCTACCGTTTCATTCACAGAAACAAATTCCTTCTCAGGATCAAGCTTGAGTTCTGCGAATGTAAGCAGTTCATTTCTGGTTCTCTTGTCCAGATCCATAACTTCCATCTGTACGATGTCGTAAATGATTCCGTTATCACTGTAGGTCTTGAGCTTGTAATCATACAGCACAAAGAGTTCTTCAGGATGGAACGGGAATCTGTTAAGATCCGGCACCTTGGCATAGTTGATGATGGTCTCGATGGTATCTCCATTTCTTCTGTAATTACAATCTTCAATGAAATAGAAATAACCAGCGAAAATCACCATAAACATACGTACGACCTTTGCCTTTTCAAGGCTGGTCATTGCTTCAGGCGCACCACCAAGCTTATTTGCAATCTTCTCGATGAGTTCTGCAAAGCCGGTAATGTAGTACTGAGCATTCTCAATGGTTCTGAGTTTGCCAATCATGGCATTGATCTCGCCTTCGCGAAGTGCTCCCTTATTGGGCTTTTTGACACCGATACCGAAATACTTCTTAACCTTAGTGAAGTTCGCCTCACCAATAGTCTCTTCAAATTTCGGGAACGCTTCTTCAACCATCATCCGAAGATTGATAGTGCGCTGCGTATCTTTCGGTACCAAAGCTTCATAGAGCTTCACTATCGCATCGCGATCCGTACGGGTAATTCCCTCATATTCGATGATGGTTCTAGCAGGCTTGAAGAAGCCAGGCTTATAGTTCTTCATCATCAGAACATTCTCAGGAGTCGCTGTTGTCTTGCCAGGGGTTTTCGTTTTCATCATTGGGCAATCATCCTTTCTGTTATTAAAAGTTTTTTCAATGTACTATTGCAGACAATTTCCACAGCCAGTGTAATTTTGTCATACGTTACTATTATACCATATTATGTAAAGTTTTGCAATATTTCCTTTATTTTATGGTATCACACGCAAAAAAGAGCTAATTAAATTAGCTCTTTGAAAACATTTTTGATTATCTACTTTTAGATAATCTATATATTAAATCATCTAAAAATATTATTCTTCACCATAAAGGTTTTTGTATTCTGTTAAAACTTTATTTTGTAAAGCACCAACATAATCTTTTGTTACTTTTTCAAAATCTGTTAAGCTATAGAATTCTTCAAGTCCAGCTTCTTGATTTGAATAAATTGGTCTATTTAAAATAGATACTTTATATTCATTAGCTTTAGTGTAATCTTTTTCTACACCATCTCCCCAATAATATAATTTTCCTAAATAATATTTAGAAAATACATTATCTGCACTAGCTGATTTTTCAAAATATTCTTTTGCTTTTACATGGTTTGTTCCTACACCTGTTCCATTGTAGTACATTTTTCCTAAATTATAATTAGCTCCATTTGATCCTTTTGCTGAAGCTTCTTCAAATAATCCTTTTGCTTTTTCAAAGTTTACTCCAACACCATTACCTGTTAAGTACATTTCTCCTAATTTGCAAAGTGCTCCAACGTCACCTTTTCCAGCTAATTCTTCTAATACTTTAATATCTTTAGATTCCATAAGTTTTCCCCCTTTAAATGACATAATCTTGCCATTCTTTCTTTGTATAAAAATAATACCATTATTTTCCATAATTTACTATAAATTTTCTGTTACATTAATAACACAAATTGATAACAAAAAGTCAAAAAGGAACTTAAGATTTTAAGTCCCTTTTGTAAGTTAAATTTCTAAATGATTTCCTAAAAAGCTAGCTGCAGATTGTGCAACTTTATCGTCTGATTCTAGCATCTTTTTGTATGGTTCTTTAGATAAAAGTATTACTGTACCAACAACATCTCCATCAGTAATTATTGGATATATAACTTGAGAATTATATATTCTTTCTCTTCCTTCGTTTTGTGTTATTGGAATTGCAATTTCATTATTTTCTTTACTTTTAAATACTTCTTTATTTTCGATTACCTCTTCAAGTTCCTTACTTAAATTCTTTTCTAGTAAATCTTTCTTAAATCCACCAGAAACAGCTATTACAGTATCTTTATCAGTAATACATGCAATATGTCCTGTTGTTTTAGAGATTGTATCAGCATATGTTGATGCAAATTCAGTAAGTTCTCCAATTGGAGAATATTTCTTTAATATAATTTCTCCTTCTTTATCAGTATAAATTTCTAAAGGATCGCCTTCTTTTATTCTATGAACTTTTCTTATTTCTTTAGGTATAACTACTCTTCCTAAATCATCTATTCTTCTTACAACGCCTGTTGCTTTCATATAATCCTCCTTATATTGTATTTATAATTTTATTATGACTTATAAGGAAAAATTTATGCATTTATTTTAACCAAAATAAAAAAATTGACCTTATTTTTTATAAGGTCAATATCTTTTAACTATTCTTTATTTTTTAAGCTAGATTCGCAATATAAACATCTATATACTTCATTTTCTTTATCTGTTAAGTTGAATACTTGATCTAAATCTTTTTCAATTGATGTTATGCATCTTGGATTTGTACATTTAGCAACATTAACAACTCTTTGTGGTAAATTTAATTTTCTTTTTTCTACTATAATATCATCTTTAACAACGTTAACTGTGATATTGTGATCTATAAATCCTAAAGCATCTAAATTAAGTGGAATATCTTTGTCAATTTTAATAATATCTTTTTTGCCTTGTTTTTTACTTTTAGCGTTTGTAATTAATGCAACTTGACAATCAAGTTCAGCTAATCCTAATATATCGTATATTCTCATAGCTTTACCAGCTTTGATATGATCAATTACATAACCATTTTTTATACTATCTATATTCATTTATTTTACCTCCAACAATTTTAATATTAATGCCATTCTTATATATTTTCCATAATTTGCTTGTTTAAAATAACATGCTCTTGGATCATCATCAACATCTGTTGATATTTCATTTACTCTTGGAAGTGGATGCATAATACATAAATCATTCTTAGCAACTTTTAATTTATCTTTATTTAATATGTAATAGTCTTTTAATCTAATATAATCTGCTTCGTTAAAAAATCTTTCTTTTTGAACTCTTGTCATATATAAAATATCAAGTTCTGACATATATTCTTCTATATCTTTTGTTTCTACATATTCAATATTGTTTTTCTCTAAAACTTCTTTTTTTACATATTCTGGAAGTTTTAATTCATCTGGTGAAATTAATACTATCTTAATATTATTATATCTAGCCATAGCTGTTATTAATGAATGTACTGTTCTACCAAATTTTAAGTCTCCACATAAACCAATTGTTAAATTATCTAATCTTCCCTTTTCACATTTAATTGTAAGAAGGTCTGTTAATGTTTGTGTTGGATGATTATGTCCTCCATCACCAGCATTAATAATAGGAACAGTTGATTTAACACTTGCAACATATGGTGCACCTTCTTTAGGATGTCTCATAGCAATTATATCAGCATAACATCCAACAACTTGAATTGTATCTGCTACAGTTTCACCTTTTGATACAGAACTAGATGATGCTTCAGAAAATCCTAACACATTTCCACCTAATTCCATCATTGCAGCCTCAAAACTTAATCTTGTTCTTGTACTTGGCTCAAAAAATAAAGTAGCTAATTTCTTACCATCACATTTATGAGAATAATTATCTCTGTGATTGATAATATCTTTAGCTACTTCTATCAAATCATCAATTTCTTTTACTGACAAATCTTTAATATCGATTAAATGCTTCATTTTTAATACTCCTTTTTGAATTTTTATCATTTTATCAAACAATATATGTATTGTAAAGGACTAAATCTTATTTTTATAAAAAAGATTTTCTAAATTTGAAAAGATGCTATAACGGGGATTTATAGCATCTTTTTCATTATTATCTTGAGGATTTAGTTATGTACTTTTCTTAAAAAGATAATCATTGTTTTCTTATCACTCCCCCTTTTCTTTTGTTTATGGACTTATTATATAGCTCAAATATTAATTTAACTTTAAATTAAACTTAAAGTTTCCTTAAGATTAAAAAAAGGCACTATTTTTAGTGCCTTAATCTTTATTAAATTTTTCTTTTATAAATTGTTTTCTTAGGTAAATTCTTTAATATTTCAACAACAGTACCTAAATCTCTTGCAAACTCTTTAAGCATTACAATCTTTATACTTGTTTCTCTACCTTTACAATATATCTCTAAAGCAGATTTTAATGTAATAATAAAGTTTAACTCTGGTTCTAGTGCATGTCTATTTTTCTTTGCTCTATCTAAAAGCATTTCTTTTATTTTTACTATATCTTCATTGCTTGCACAAGTAATTCTTTGCATCATTGAATTAACATCATAATAATTTAATATTGGTTTATTCATATATTCTGTTAAGAATTTTTCATAGAATTGTTCCATCTTCATTGGTATACATTTAAATAACTCTTCAGCTCTATTTTTATTCATTTGAGCTTTTAATTCTTTATTTAATGCATGGAAGTATTTTAAAATTTCATTCATATCTTCCCCAACATCTATACCAATTCTTGATAACTCTTCATCTTTATTATCACAATATTCAGATTTCTTAGCAACAAGTTCCATCCCATCCATGAATATAGATTTAATCTCAACCATTCCATAATCAATTAATTTTCTTCTTGAAAAATAACTAAAGTATGCAAATAATTTAACTAATTCTATTAATTTTAAATCACCATTTTTTACATTTTCTAATACTTCTTCAATTACATCTGGGAATTGATCATCTGATATTTTCCAGTATTCTTCTGTCAATAATCTTTTATATCCTGGTAGTTTCTCTGTATCTATTGTTTGTATGATCATTTCCATATCTGTTTTAAATACTTTCATATCAAATATTCTTGTTCTTACATACATTTCAATAAATTTAAAGAATCTATAATCAGCTTTAAAATTAAAGTAATAGTTATTATCAAATTCTCTAATATAAAATTGTCTATTATCACTTAATACTCTCGAAGAAACTAAAATTGCTTTATATTCTTCATTTGAATTAATATTAATAAATTTATCCTTTGTTATCTTACCTGCTTTAATCTCAAATGATACAGCAATAGTAAATATAAGCATCGTTTGTAATACTCTAATATTTGTATTTGGATAAAACTTATTAACTGTTTCAAATATTTTTTTGAAGTCATTTAATGCATGTTTTAAAATTCTTAAATTTCTTGTTCCTGATTTAATAAATGTATTAGTTATCAAGTTTGTATGTTCTCTTAAAAATCTTATTAAATCTGGATTTGATTCATATCTCATCAAAAGACCATTGATAATATAACTAAATTGTGGTGCATATTCAAATGTCTCACCAATTAATTTTTCTTTAATTCTTTCATAATCATTTGCTTTATCAAAAACATGTTCAATCTTTTCACCAATTTTTTCTACCATTGGTTTATCTGATTTTAAAAGATCTCCTTCTTTGTCCAAAAGGTATGTTGCAATAAATGTTTTCATTTCAAGATTAGAGCTTTTTAATTTTGTAGCAAGTTCTTTTTCATTACATATAATAATTGTTTTGATATGATCATGTTCAACGAAGTTATTAATATAACCTAAAATATCAATAACATCTACATTTGCTCTTTCTAAGTCATCAAAACAAAGTACTTTATCATCAGTTGAAAAGAATTTATCATAATCAATTTTATCATTATTATGCATTAGGCCAAATGAATGAGCCATATCTAATCCTGTTTTTGCATATTCTGGAACTACAGTTTTCTCATGTGTTGCCATGTATTTTTTCATGTTTTTATCCATAAGTTGTGTAGTTTCAATATAAATCTTCTTACTTATATCCTCTAGATTAGAAATACCATATAAAGACATATAAATAGTTGTATATTTTTTACCGTTAAATGTTAGTGAATCAATTTTATTTCTAATTTTATTATTCCAGAAATAAGTTTTACCACTACCCCATTCACCATTAATCATTATCGCATAATCAGTATAGTCTGCACGAACATAATCTAATATGCTTTCAACTAAATCTTCCATTTGTTCCTCCTAATCTTTTTATTTTGTCCATTTATCACGAAGTTATTATATCATATAAATTTAAAAATTTTACAACTTTTTTACAAAAAAATTACAATTTTATATATCAAAATATCTCTATAAAATAACAAAAAGAAAGCCCTCATTTTTAAAGGCTTTCCTTAGTTTTTATAATGATTTTAATCTTTCTTCCACATTTTGAAGCATTTGTTTATAATTTTCAAGTTTAGCTTTTTCTTCATTAACTTTTGCTTCTGGAGCTTTGTTAACAAATCCTGGATTTGAAAGCATTTTTTCACCTCTTAGCACTTCTGCTTCAAGTTTTGCTTTTTCTCCTTCTAATCTTTTTCTTTCTTCTTCGATATCTACTAATTCTTCAAATGGAATAAATACTTTCAATTCATCTACTACAATTGATACAGCATTTTGTGGAACTTCTTTTTCATCTTTTACTATTACTATCTCATTTGCAAATCCAAGTTTTAATAAGAATTCTTCTGCTTCTTTTATTTCTTTTTCGATTGAATTTGAAATAATTAATAATTTAGATTTTTTTGTTGGATGAACATTCATTTTTGTTCTAATATTTCTAATTTCAACAATTAATTTTTTCATTTTTTCAATAATTGCTTCTTCTTTATCAAAAACAAATTCATCTCTAATTTTTGGCCATTTAGAAACCATTAAATCTTCTGTTCCAAAGCATATTAATTTTGAATAAATTTCAGATGTAACAAATGGCATAAATGGATGTAAAAGCTTAAGTGATGAACCAAATACATGATTTAATATGTCACTTACTGCCACTCTTTCTTCTTCACTTTCAGAATATATTCTTGGTTTAACCATTTCTATATACCAGTCACAGAATTCATTCCACATAAATCCATAAATTTTATCTAAAGCTATACCTAAGTCATAATTATCTAAGTTTTTAGATACATCTTGAACTAATTTATCGAATTTATTTAATATCCATTTATCCTCAATTTTTAATAAATCTGGATTATATGCATTATTCTTTTCATAAACTTCATAGCAGAATTCTCTTACTTTTTCATCATCAGCTAAGTTCATTGTAATGAATTTTGCTGCATTCCAAATTTTATTTGCAAAGTTAGAAGCTTGATCTAATTTTTCTGGCATAAATCTAATATCATTACCCATAGTTGTTCCAGAAAGAAGTGAAAATCTTAAGCTATCAGTTCCGTTTTTTTCGATTACATCTAATGGATCAATACCATTTCCAAGTGTTTTTGACATTTTTCTTCCTTGGCTATCTCTTACGATACCATGAACAAGAACATCTTTAAATGGAACTTCTCCTGTAAATTCTAATCCTTGTGTCATCATTCTTGAAATCCAGAATGTTATAATATCAAATCCAGTTACTAATGTTTGTGTTGGGTAGAAATCCTTATAATCTTCTGTCATATTTGGCCAACCTAAAGTACTAAATGGCCATAATGCAGAACTAAACCATGTATCTAATGTATCTGGATCTTGAACTAAATTAGTACTTCCACATTTTGTACATTTTTCAGGTGCTGCTTTTGCAACATGAATTTCTCCACAATCTTTACAATAATATGCAGGTATTCTATGTCCCCACCAAAGTTGTCTTGATATACACCAATCTTGTATATTATCAAGCCAATGGAAATATTGTTTTTCATATCTTTGTGGTACAAATCTTGTTTCACCATTTCTTACACTATCTGCAGCTCTTTTTGCTAAGTCTTTCATACTTACAAACCATTGCTCAGAAACTTTTGGTTCGATAGTATTTTTACATCTTTCACATTTTGCAACATTATGTGTATAGTCTTCAGTATTTACTAATGCACCTAATTCTTCTAATTTTTCAACAATTTTAATTCTTGCTTCTTTAAGATCCATTCCTTTATATTCAGGAACTAAATCTCCCATTTTAAATTCTTTATCAAATACTTCAATAAATTCTAAATTATGTCTTAAACCAGCTTGATAGTCATTCATATCATGAGCTGGTGTTATTTTAACACAACCTGTTCCAAATTCCATTTCAACAAAATCATCTGCTATAATTGGAATCTCTTTATTCATAATTGGAAGTATACATGTTTTTCCAACTAAATCTTTATATCTTTCATCATCTGGATGAACAGCAACAGCTGTATCTCCAAGCATTGTTTCTGGTCTTGTTGTTGCAACTTCGATATATTTATCATCGCTACCTGTAATTTTATATCTAATATGCCATAAATGTGATGGTTCTTATTTATATTCTACTTCAGCATCAGAAATTGATGTATTACAACTTGTACACCAGTTAACCATTCTTTTTCCTTTATAAATTAATCCTTTTTCATAAAGTTTAATGAATTGTTCTAAAACTGCATCAGACATTCCTTCATCAAGAGTAAATCTATTTCTTTCCCAATCACAAGAACATCCTAATTTTCTTTGTTGTTTTTGAATAATTCCACCATATTCTTTTGTCCATGCCCAAGCTTCTTCTAAGAATCCATCTCTTCCTAAATCTTCTTTTGATTTACCTTCAGCTTTTAATTTTTGAACGACTTTCATTTCTGTAGATATAGCTGCATGGTCTGTTCCTGGAAGCCATAATGTTCTATATCCTCTCATTCTTTTATAACGGATTAGGATATCTTGAATTGTATCATCAAGTGCATGCCCCATATGTAATTTACCAGTTACATTTGGTGGTGGCATCATTATACAGTAAGGTTCTTTTGTTTTATCATCTGATGGTCTAAAATAACCTTTTGTTTCCCAATCTCTGTACAATCTGTCTTCAAATTCTTTTGGATCAAACTTATCGTTTAATTTGTGTTTTTCGTTCATAAAATTTCCTCCCTTTAAATTTTAAAATTTAAGATTTTTAGCCAAAGGACTTTTTTGCATATAAAAACAAAAA
The DNA here is from genome assembly GCA_017517685.1 of Clostridia bacterium. Taxonomy (GTDB): domain Bacteria; phylum Bacillota; class Clostridia; order TANB77; family CAG-508; genus Scatovivens. Next base: position 127,181 of record JAFWYK010000010.1, on the reverse strand, counting down.
AGCCCTTATACACTAAAATGTATAAGGGCGATTTATCAAAATCACGGTACCACCTTAATTAATTGCTTATTAGCAATCATCTCATTTAAGTTTTTAACGTTACTTAGACGGATATACTTAAAGTTATTTTCGGTATATCTACTCCAAAGCTACTTTCAGTAAATCTTTCTATAAGAAGCTCTCAGCGCATCACTTCTTTTCTCTTGCTAGTAGTTTTTTACTTACTCCTCTTTTTCTTCGTATTTAAATATGTAACTATATTAACATAATTTAGTTTAAAAATCAAGAACTTTTTTCAAAACAAAAAAAGCTCTCTACTTTTATGCAGAAAGCTTTTTATCTATTTTAGTGTATTTCATTAATTGATTCAACTGTTTTATCTAACAATTCAAGTGGATAATAAATTTGATTATAGAAACCTCTTAATACTTCTCTTGTTAAGGCCTTCATAAACTTAGGTGGTTCAAAAATTTCTCCACATCTAAATCTAAAGTAAACTTTATCCCAGTCAATTATAAGTTCAACACCATGTTTATGATTTCTTCTGATATCTAAATATTTTTCCATCAAGTCAGCTGTAAATATTCTCATTGCTCTAATTTTATCATCAGTTACTAAATCATAATATTTTTCAAATTCTGAAGAATCCATTTCTATTCTATCTTGTCTATATCTTCTCATAATAGAATCTCCATAAATTCCAGCTTTAAACATTGAACTCTTATTTAGATAAACTACTCCATACATTCCTCTGTATGTCTCTACTCTATCTTCCATTTCAACGCCTTCATCATTTACTCTTCTTGTAATTCTATAAGTAGTAACTTCTGCAAGTTGGAATGAATCTCCATTATCAAATCTACCATAAATTCTATCTTCAGAATTATATTCATTAAAATCATTATCAAATCCTGATGCTCTATATTCCATTTCAGATATACCAATCGCAGGATCAAAATGTATAGACGGATTATATGACTTTACTAACCCTTCTATTACACATTTTTTATATGCACTAGTATATGCTTGATTTCCTAATATTATAAAAAATATTAGCAAACATACAGACATACAAATAAATAATACTGAAAATAGCTTAGTTGCTGGTATTATATAAATAAAAAGATTAATTACTAATAATGCAAGTCCAAATATTAGTAAAAACTTTCTATTCTTATCTTTTACTTCTGCTAATCTTGAATAGCTAGAATCATATATTTTTTGATATATACTTTCAAATTCTTGATCCATATTCATAAACAACACCCACTTCGTTATGCTTTAATTTTAGTTAGTTAATTTTAACATTTTCTTTCTTATATTCTTCAATAACAAATAATTCTTCTTCATGAAATCCAAATAATGATGCAAAGAATGAATTTGGAAATGTTGATATTGTTGTATTATAAAGTGTAACATCTCCATTATAAATTCTTCTAGCAGCTTGTAGTTGACTTTCCATTTTTGTTAAATTCTTTTGAAGATTTAAAAATTGTTCACTAGCTTGAAGATATGGATTTGATTCTCCGATAGCAAGAACTTCATTACATTTATTGTATAATTCAGATCCTGCTTTTAAATTCTTATTCATATCATATTCACCACGAAGTCTTGCCATTTCTGTAAATACTCTTTCTTCGTGTGCCGCATATCCTTTTACACATTCTACAAGATTAGGTATTAAGTCAAATCTTTGTGTTAAATAAACATCAATACCAGATTTCGCTTGTTTAATTTTATGTCTTAATTGCACAAATCTATTATATTCAGCAATTATAAACAATATTGCAACAATTGCAATAAATCCTACTACCGCAAGTGGATTAATTGAAAATAATGGTTCTCTTTCAGCAGTTGTTGCTGCAATTTGTAACATTGTATCTGACATTTTTATTCCTCTTTTCTATTAATTAATTCATTTGAACTGTTCCAATAATTGAATTGATATCATCTATATTATGTTTTTTCATATAGTTTTCGATTCCTTCAATTGTTTTTATACTTGTTTCTGGATCAACAAAGTTTCCAGCTCCAATTGATACTGCTGTAGCTCCTGCAAGCATATATTCAATAGCGTCATCGCCATTCATTATTCCGCCCATTCCAAGCACTGGAATATTAACTGCTTGAGCCATTTGATATACAGCTCTTACACCAACTGCTCTAATACCAGGTCCTGAATATCCACCTGTATTATTAGCTAAAACTGGTCTTCTCTTATCAATATCAATTTTCATTCCAAGTAATGTATTAATACCTGAAACGCCATCTGCACCTGCATCTTCAGCACCTTTGGCTGGAGCTGTAATATCTGTTACATTTGGAGTTAATTTAACTATTAATGGTTTATCTGTTAATACTTTTCTTACTTGACTTGTAACTTCTTTTACACCTTCATAACTTGTACCAAATGCTAAGCATCCAGCTTTAACGTTTGGACAAGAAAGATTCAATTCTACACCATCTATATCTAAAGTATTTAATATTTTGCAAAGTTCAACATATTCTTCAATTGTACTTCCACAAGCATTAACAATTATCTTTGTATCAAATTTTCTTAGCCATGGTAAATCCTTTTCTGCAAAATATTCAACACCTGGATTTTGAAGTCCTATACTGTTAAGCATTCCTCCTGGAACTTCACAAATTCTTGGTGGTTTATTACCTGGTCTTAATTTTAAAGATGTACCTTTTGTTATGATTCCACCTAATTTATTTAAGTCAATATACTCATCATACTCTCTTCCATAGCCAAAAGTTCCTGATGCAACAGTTACTGGATTTTTCATTTTAATCCCACATAAATTTACTTCTGTTTTCATATTTTTTCTCCTTATATTTTATTTAGTTAATAGTAAATCATCTAGTGAATATTCATCTTTTGATAAATCTCCACCCACAAATCTTACTTTATAATCTAATACTAAATTTTCTATATCATTTTCTCTACAGTCTAATTTCCATACCTTAAATTTATCTTTTGGAATACTAAATCTGATTAAATTATCATATTCAAAAGTTAATGTAAATTGCTCTGCTTCAACATCATATACTGAATATGGATTTATTCCTTCTGTATCAACAGTAAGTTCTATTATATATTCATTTTCACTTAATGCTGTTAGTCTATCAAAGCCATAATATGTTGATATTAATCTATTTACTGGCATTTTAAAATTAAATTCTGGATAGAAGTTTGATATATTAATCCAATCATAAATATGAATCCATGGACTATATTCAAATAAACTTACTATAACATCTTTTTCGCCTCTTTTTTGTGCTTCTTCATATTGTGCTGTTACTTTTTGTTTATAAGGTATTATATAATTTATTTGAGCTAAAGTACTTGGTGAGAACTGTGCAAAAACAAATAGTGTGGCAACTATTGAGCATGCCGCTATTAGTTTTTCATAGTTACTAAAATATTCTATCACATAACATACGTTTTTCGCAAACACTATCATAAACATTACTTCATATGCCAAGAATGCTCTTGGTGGAAAATATGCAATAACTGCCATTGGTACTGTTGCAATTAACGCTGGTAGTATAAAATGTAAAAACTCTTCTTTTACTAATGAGTAATTAAGCTTTTTAAAATTTCTTTTAAAACTTATATTTACATTTTCATCATCTTTTAAGACTTTAATATTTTCTAATACAAATACAGCAACCATACTTAAAAGCACTGCTTTTAAAACTTTTTGATTGTTTTTGTAATTGTCTAAAAATGCCCAAGAGAAATTTCCACCTTCTCCTTCCATTCTTACTAAATTACCTGGTGCAAATATTGTCGCTGCAGCACCTAAACAAAACATTACAAATATTATTGCTAACGTAATTTTTTTACTCTTTTCAAAATTTAGATAATCTTTAAATTTAAATATAAACATGCAAAGCAAGAATGAACCACCAACAAAAGCTGTATTTTCATGCATAAATGCTGCTATAAAAGCAAATAAAATTAAAGCAATTTTTCCTAAGATATTTAATTCTTTTTCTCCTGTATAATACTTATAAAAATAATATACAAGTATAGTCATCATTGTTGCTGGCCATAAGTAGTTAAATGCACCACTTATCCAAGCAAATTTTTCACCAAACATCATACTAAATGTTAAATATCCAAAAACAGATAATATAGCAAAAAATGATGTTTTCTTATTTAAAACTTTTCCAACTAATATTATTAAAAACATAAACATTAGTGAATTAACTACTGTATATACATTTGGATCTAAACTTCTAAAGACTCCTATTAATACATGTGGAATTACACGTCCTGTCCAATTGTTATAAAAGAATTTTGCAGACATTAACGCATTTTCCAAACTATCAACTCTTCTTGAATTACCTGTTGCTGGTACAAAAGTGTAATTATAATCATCAGGACTTAATAATACTGAATGATTTAAAATTAAAATACTTCCAAATATTAATAATAAAAGTCCTATTAAAGCTGATATTTTTATGAATGTAGAAAATTTTGCTTTATTAATTCTTAAACCCAAAAGTTTATATTCTTCTTGGTTCATAATCTTCCTCCTAAATCTCTACATCCTTAGCATTAAATACTGGACCATCTTTACAAACATGTCCAAATCTTGGTTCTTCACCTGATATTATTTTTATAGCACAACCTAAACATGCACCTATACCACATCCCATTCTTTCTTCTAAAGAAACTTGACATGGGATATTTTCTTCCAAAGCAAATTCTCTAACTGCTTTTAGCATTGGAAGTGGTCCACAAGCATAAATCATATCTGGTTTTTCTTTTTTACAATCTTCTTTTAAGAAATTAATTGCAAATCCTTTTTCTTTATAAGATCCATCATCTGTTGTAATAACTAATCTATTAGATACTTTTGCAAATTCATCTTCTAATGTTACTAAGTCTTTATTTCTAAATCCCATATATACAGTAACATCTGATTTTTCATTTAATTCTTTTGCAAGTTCATGAAGTGGATATGTTCCAATTCCACCACCTATAATTGCAACTTTTTTATAATCACTTATATCAAATGATCCATTTCCTAATGGTCCCATGATATCTATTTCTGCACCAACATTTTCTTCTGCTAGTAATTTTGTTCCTTCTCCTTTAACTTGGAAAATAAACTCTACTAAACCTTCTTCTTTACAAATGTTATAAATACTAATTGGTCTTCTTAAGAATGGTGCTCCTGTTTTAGAAACTTTAATTTCTAAAAATTGTCCTGCTTTTGCTTTACTTGCAATTGCTGGAGCTTTTACAGTAAATTTGTAAATACCTTCAGCTACTACTTCTTTTTTTACTAATTCGCAATTAACTTTTACTCCCATTTTTTCCTCCTTTATTCTTGGGCTTTTTAAAAGAATTCTACACTATATTCTGCTGTAAATTCTTGATTTGGCTCTATCTCTATTAAATCTTCTTTTTCTTCAAATATTCCATTTGAATTAACTTTGTCAGCAGTATTAAACCAAGGTTCAATACATACAAATGGTGCATCTGGTTTTGACCAGAATGCAAGATAAGGAAATTCTTTAAATTCAAAAGCTAAAATTGTTTTTGTTTCTGTCTTTAAATATACTTTGCTTGAATTTAGATTTTTCATGATAACCGCATCTTTTTGGAACACATGATTATCTAAAAACACTCTATTTTCTCTAATAAATTTATTTGTTTTTTCTGGCTCTAATTTTACAAGCCCATCTTCTAATTGATATATTTCAACATCTGTTTCAATATCTTCAAATTCTAATCTATATTTTCCACTTGAATATTCACAAGCAAATGCTGGGTGCCCACCAAGACCAAAATACATTGTTTTATCATCTTTATTAACAACTTTATATTTTGTTATAACTTTATTTCCTTCAACTTCATATGAAATATATAATTCAAATCTAAATGGGAATTTAGAAAGAGTTTCATCATTAGCTTTTAAAACATATTGATGTTCTCCTATTTCTTCAAATTCCATATCTCTAGCAAATCCATGTTGTCCCATGAAATATTCATTTCCCATTATTGTTGTTTTTCCATCTTTTAATTTTCCAACTATTGGGAATAAAACTGGGCTATGTCTATTCCAAAAAGATTCTCCATCATGCATTTTTTCTATATCATTCATTTTTATTGAGACAAGTTCTGCCCCTTTTTTTACTGTTTGTATCTTAATCATCTTTTCTCTCCTTTATAACAAGTTCTTTGTATCCAGTATTTTCATCATATTCCCTTGAAAATTCAAATTCATCAAACTCACCAAGTACAATTTCAGCTGTTACATTAACTAGACAATCATTTTTTAAATGTCCACCAATTGTATTTAAGTCTTCATCCGACAAACTTACATGTATATGACATCCATCTACAGATAATGTACCTGTTGCGGATACTATTTCATAATCTTTATCAATAGTCTTTACAGTTACTCCATCTGCACATCTTAAATTTACTTTATATAAACATCCTACAGCAGATAATATTACTCCTGATCTAATATTTTTTTCTACAACATAATCTTCAATGGATTTTTTTAAATCCATTCCTCTAGTTAATCTAAAAGCATGTATTTTCATAAGCGCTCCTTATTTTATAGCTTGATTTAATTCATCTCTCATACGAATAGCTTCTGCTCTTGTAGCCATCGCATATTCTTCATCTTTATATTCATCTTTCCATCTATCTGATTTAAAAGCACACATTAAACTTCTTGATGCATTTACTATTCCACCAAGACCATCTTTAAATCCTACAGCTAAATCTTCTGCTTTTCCACCTTGTGCTCCATATCCAGGGATTAAGAAATATGAATGTGGCATAATTTTTCTTAAATTTTCCATTTGAACAGGATATGTAGCACCAACAACTGATGCAACAGAACTATATCCATATTCTCCTATTAGATCTTCACCCCACGAATTAACAAGCTCAGCAACTTTTTCATAAACTGTTTTTCCATCTTCTAATTTTAAATCTTGTAATTCTCCAGATGATTTATTTGATGTTTTAACTAAAACAAATATACCTTTATTATATTTTTTGCAATCTTCTATAAATGGTTTTACACCATCAACTCCTAAGTATGGGTTTACTGTTACCCAATCAATATCATAAAAACTTTCTTCTTTATCTCCAACTAAAGTTTGTCCTAAATATGCATTTGAATATCCAGCTGCTGTTGTTCCAATATCACCACGTTTAATATCAGCAATAACAAGCATTCCTTTTTCTTTTGCGTATTTACATGTTTCTTTAAAACATTTCATTCCTTCTATTCCAAACATTTCATAAAATGCTATTTGTGGTTTTACTGCAGGAACAATATCATATGTAGCATCTATTAATGCTTTATTATATTCTAAAATTCCTTCACAAACACTTTTTACATCAGTTCCATATTTTGCTTTAATACATTCTGGAAGCATCTCATATCTTGGATCTAATCCCATTACTGTTGGATTATTTGTTGCTTTTATTTTATCAATTAATATATCAATTGCATTTTTCATTATTCTACTCTCCTCTTTCATATACAACTCTTCCTGATACGATTGTATATCTAACTTGTCCTTTTAATTTTTTATTTATCCATGGAGTATTTTTTGATTTTGAAACTATTCTATCTTTTAAAAATACATATTCTCTATTTGGATCAAATATTGTGATATCTGCAACTTTACCTTCTGCAATTTCACCTCTATCTATTTTTAAAAGTTTTGCTGGATTATAGCACATTACTCTTACCATATCTAAGTATGTTATTAAACCAGGATCTACTAAATTTGTTATTGTTGCACCAAGTGCTGTTTCAAATCCAATAATTCCGTTTGGAGCTGTTGCTAATCCTCTTGCTTTTTCTTCTTCAGCATGTGGAGCATGATCTGTTATAACACAGTCAATTGTTCCATCTTTTATACCTTCAATTATTGCAAGTCTATCTTTTTCTTCTCTTAATGGAGGATTCATTTTTGCATTTACACCTGACTCTAAAACTTCTTCAACTGTAAAACTATAATAATGAGGACATGTTTCACATGTTACTTTAACTCCTCTTTGTTTTGCACTTCTTATCATATCAACTGATGTTTTTGTGCTAATATGACAGATATGAGCGTGTAGATTATTTGTTTCAGCTAAAACTATATCTCTAGCTGCCATAATTTCTTCTGCTTCTGGAAGTACACCTTCAACTTCTAATCTTCTAGCTACTGGTCCAGCATTTATTGCTCCTGCTGAAACTGATTTTTCTTCACAGTGTTCTGCTACAAATGTTCCAAGTTTATTTGCTTCAAACAAAGCTTCTCTTATCATTCTTGCATTTTCAACTGGCATACCGTCATCAGAAAATGCTATAGCACCAGCTTCAAGTTGTGATTTAAAATCAACAAGTTCTTGTCCTTTTTCTCCTCTTGTTACACTTGAGTATGGAAGTATATTACAAAGATTTACTTCTTTTGCTCTTTGAATAATTTGTTGCAAAACAATAGCGCTATCTGGAGTTGGATTAGTATTTGGCATAGGACAAATAGTTGTAAATCCGCCAGCTACAGCGCTTTTTGAACCTGTTTCTATAGTTTCTTTGTGTTCTCCACCTGGTTCTCTTAAATGACAATGAACGTCAATCATTCCAGGCATAATATAATAACCAGTACAATCAATAACTCTGTCTGCTTGTACATCAATATTTTCAGCTATTTTAACAATAATATCGTTTTCAATTAATACATCTAATTTTTGATTAGTATTACTTGCGTAGTCAATTACAGTTCCGTTTTTTAGTAAAGTATTCATTTTTTACCTCCTCAATAATTTTCACCATTTTATCATTTTTAGTGTTATTTTTCAATAATATTTTCAAGTAATATAGTCATTTTTATTCTTTTTGTCAAACTCACTTTTTTCAACGCTTTCATCCATTTTCGCCTTATTAAAATTAACCATTTTATCTAATTTGCTATTTTATGTAAATTATGATATAATAATAATTAGGATTTTATCCTAAAGAAGTGCTTTTGCAATAATTTATTTGCACTTCAAACAGAAAGGTAAGTGAAGTTCAACATGTTTTAGCAAATGACAATTTTAGACCAAGACCCCCAATCCCAACATTCATTATTTTATAGACACAAGGAGGACTTTAACTAATGTCTACTTTCAATGCACAAAACATGGCTGACAAGCTTTTCACTAAGCGTCACAATTACCACATGAGCAACATCACTTCTTCCATGAACGATCTTTACCAGGATCTGCTCAACCAGTATAAGGGTCCCGAAGCCTTCGAGCTTTCTGTTACCCACAACGTTCCCGTTGATGTGCTGGATGAACTCAAAGACGATGGTTTCATCGTGGAAGACGCAGGCAACTGCATCACCATCAAGCTGCCCGAAGGCGTTCTCGTCGCACTCGACGAAGAAGAATCTGAAGATGATGCCACCGACACTACTGGCGTAGCTCCCGAAAAGGGACCTGCTAACGGACCTGGTGTCGAGGCCAATTCTGCCGAAGATTTGGATCCGAACGATCTTCCCTAAACGCATTTAATGCGTTAGTTGTTCAACACTTACCTTTCTAGCTGCGGGGCCCAACTTCGGGCCCTGCGGTGACAACTTATTTACGCTATACATAGCGTTATTTTTTTGCCCTTAAATATATTTACAAACACTATAATTAATGATTAAATTATTTTATAAATATTTTACGGAGAAGAAAATGAAAAAATTTTTTATTATTTTATTTAGTTTATTTTTTATAGCACTTATTTCATATGGTGCATACTATATTTATTATAAAACTCAATATCCATTACACCAAGTTAGTGCACTACTAAATACTGTGGAACTTCCAGATAATTTTCATTACATCAAAAAAGTAAACGACGAATACAGCAATAATTCATACGAAATATTATATAAAGATGGATTGATTAATACTATTCAAAAAGTAAAAGATCCTCTTAATAATATAGATTTTAATTTTCTAACTATTCGTTATGAACATCAATTTTTTGAAATTGATCATAATAATAAAACAATAACAGAATACACAGATTATTTTCCAGCATCATCTGATTCAAAATATATAGTGTTAACCCCTATCAACAGTTTTTTTAATTGTGTTTATTATCATGGCAAGTACACTCACGAAAACCATTACAAATATCATGGAAAAAAACAGATTAATGGCAAAACTTGTATAAAAGTATCATTCACTACTGATTACGACAATATATATAAACAACACATTTATTATATTGATTTAAGCACTAATCTAATTATAAGATCTGAAACAATTGAAGATAAAGGCGCATCGCCTATTAGGTCTGTAGACTACGAGTATCACTTTAACGCTGCAGATAATATAAAAACATTCAACATTGAAGATTATCCAAATTATAAATATAAAAAAGAAAAAGCAATGATTCCTTAAATGGAATCATTGCTTTTTTAAAACTCAAATTTAAATCTAAATTCACCTAAACCTTCAAAAATCTTTTTTACTCCTACATCAAAATACTCATCATACAGCATATCTACAAATTCAACATATAAATAATTATCTATTTCATAACCTTTACCTAAATTTAATACCATAGGTATTCTGCCACCTTTTTCTCCTCCAGTAAAATAATACTTTTCAGTTAAAGTTTCTTTTTCTGTATTAAATCCCTCTGTAGATAATAAATGATATAAATCATAGTTATAAACAAAATAGTCAATTTCATCAGAATATAACTCTTCTCCGATTACTTTGTTATAAAAAATGTATGAATCGTCATGAACTCTTGCTTTCATACACAAATTATTCATTTTAATTTTATTAACATCTTCAAATTCAAATACTATTTTTAAATTTCCAGTTTCTTTATCATATGAACTAGATCTTACCCAAACCCTCATACAATTATGCTCAAGTGATACATCATTAACATTACCTTCTAATATTTCACGATTAGCATATGTTTTTCTATAAAAGAAATTATCATAAACACTTATATTGTCACCTATCATAAAAAAATCATACGTTAAATTAATTGCAATTCCAAAGAAAACCATTAATAAAAATATAATAGTTAATTTTTTAATCATAATTTTCTCCCACTTTAAAAAACTAAAATAATTATATCATATATAATTTTCTATTACGATGTTTTTTCAATTGACAATTAAAAAATTTTACTATATTATGATAAAAAATATATTAACGTATATTTTTTGGCTCAAAAGTTATTATTTGGAGGAAATTATGAAAGATTTAACAAATTTATTATTTGAAACAAACGCATTTAACATTGCTAAAGAAAACAAGCCATTCTGGTACACATCTGGAAAAATTGGACCATACTTTGTAAATGGTGAATTCTTCTATGGTAGTGATGCTGATTCAAAAGAATTATTAGCATTCATCGATAGTGAACTAGAAAATGAAACAAAAGAAAATATTCCAGCTCATATTTTTGAAAAAGTATTAGCTCATTATAATTCAAATGAAATATATAAAACAACAATTGATGCAATGGTAGAATATATAAAAGAATCAGTAGATATTGCAAAAATCGATTACATCTCTGGTGGTGAGAGAAGAGATTGGTTCTTCTCTAATATGATTGCTTATATTTTAGAAAAACCACACGTAACAATCTATAAAGATCTATCTACAGTAGTTAGTGATTATAAATTCACAGAAAACGCTCCCGTAGAAAAAATCGAAGGAAAAGATTTCTTACACGTAGCAGACCTTTTAAATCAATCAGCAAGCTTTACTAGAGCTTGGATTCCAGCTATTGAAAACTTAGGTTCAAAAATTCTTTGGTCAATCTTCGTTATCGATAGAATGGATGGTGGAACACAAGTACTTACAGACTGTGGTGTAGAAGTTCTTTCACTTTTAAAAATTAATGACGAATTATTTGTTAAAGCATTAGAACTAGGAATAATAAACGATAAACAATTACAAATATTAAGAGATTTCAAAAAAGATCAAATGGGTTCTATGAGACAATTCTTAATTGAACATCCAGAATTCTTAGAAGAATCATTAAATTCAGATAATAGCAAAACAGCCAAAAGAGCAAAACTTTTAGTTGAACAAGATTTATACGGATTAAATAAATAATAACAAAAAGGCTTCCAAACGGAAGCCTTTTATTTTTATTTTATATCAGGATAAATAATTAGTTCTCCAAGTTCCTCTTCTTCTCCATACTTATCAACAAAGTATATCATGAACTTTTCTTCTATTTTCTTTATCTTAAACACCTTTGTACCATTACTGTTTGATCCGTTTTCATTAATCTCACTTTGCTCAATATCGCTTTTTAATGTTTCAGGATGAATATAGTACTGATTCTCAACAGGATTATCATTTATATCTTTAAGCTGTTCTATATGACCATTATCAATTAACGATTTTATAACAGCATCTGTATTATATAATTCTTCAAAATTAACATGATTTTCAGTTGCATATTTATATTCAAAGAAATACTTTTCTTTTATAATAAAGTTTAAATTATTAACAACTTCTTCTTTGTTATATTCTGTGTCTGCTTCTTTAATCTCTAAAACTTTAATCCACACAAATTTAGCAGCAGTAGCAATACCAAAAGCTAACAAAAAACCTATTAATAATACCATTACAACTGATAAGCCTTCACGCTTTCTCATTTTATTCCCCTCTTCATATTCTAATTATTTTCTTTTGTTTTACGTTATTATACCTTTATTTTGTCATATTATCAATAGCAAAAGATGTTAGTCAAGTTTAACGTTTTCTTTTCCAACAATACTTTCAAATACAGCTTTTACCTTATCTGTTAAATATAATGCGCCACATGGTTTTAGTTCACCACTATCAACAACAAACAATTTTACATTATACTTCTCTCCGGAAAAAAACTTTATAGCACCTCTTAATCTTGATTTTTGTTCTTCTGTTAATCCAGTAATATTAATCTTAAGTGATTTTACTTGATTAATCTTTTGAACATTATTTGTAATAGGCATATCTTCTGTAAACTCTTTAATATTTGATACAACAACCTTAACCGGTTCATCTTCTCTCATGCTAAGTCTACCCTCTACAAGCACAATATTATCTTCAACAATTATATGGCCTGATTTTGTATATACACTATCAAAAACAACAAATTCTGCAGTTCCATAAAAATCTTCAATATTAACAAATGCCATTGTAGTATTTTTTCTAGTAAACTTTTTATTTACTTTTGAAATAATACCTACAAATTTTATATTTTGTCCATCTTTATATTCTTTTGATTCACCAAACTCTTGAACTTCTTCATCAATCTTTATCATATCTAAAGTTGATATATTAGCATGTTTCTCAATTGCTGATTTAAATTTATCTAAAGGATGTCCTGATATATATACACCAAGCATCTCTTTTTCTAAACTTAAAAGTTCACGTTGTTCCATCTCTTCTTTTTCAATAAAAGTATATTTTTGTGCTTCAATATTATCATCAATATCTTCCATTAAATCAAACATCGAAACTTGATTTTCAATTTTGTTTTTATTCTCGTTATTTATACTTTCAACAATCCCTTCAAATGAAGCAAGAAGTGTTGCTCTTGTTTTTCCAAAATCATCAAAAGCTCCAGCTTTAATTAAGCTTTCAATACATTTTTTATTAACAGCTTCGTCTTTAACTCTTTCGCAGAATGATGTAAAACTTTCAAACGGTCCATTCTTTTCTCTTTCTGCAACAATTGAATCTATTACAGCTACACCAACATTTTTAACAGAACCCAAACCAAATCTAATTTTATTATCAACAACAGTAAATTTAGTTTCTGATTCATTAATATTTGGATTTAATATTTCTATTCCCATATCCTTACAATCTTGAATATACACAGGAATTTTATCTAAGTTTCCTAAAAAACTATTTAAAGTAGCAGCCATTAATTCTTCTTTATAATAAGCTTTTAAGTATGCAGTTCTATATGATACAACTGCATATGCAGCAGCATGTGATTTATTAAATGCATATTTTGCAAATTCGCTCATCTCATCGAATATCTTATCAGCTGATTGAGCATCTATACCGTTTCTTACACATCCTGGTACATCGATAGTTCCATCTTCATTAACTTGTCCATTAATAAAAATTTCTCTTTCTTTAGCCATTACATCTAACTTCTTTTTACCCATTGCTCTTCTAACAAGGTCAGCTCTACCAAGTGAATAACCAGCTAAGTCTCTAACAATTTGCATAACTTGTTCTTGATATACCATACATCCATATGTAACGTTTAGTATAGGCTCTAAACTTTGATGTGTATATTCATTATGACCTGGATTTAATTTTCCTTTAATATATCTTGGGATTTGATCCATAGGTCCCGGACGATAAAGTGAAACACCAGCAACAATATCTTCAAAGCAGTCAGGTTTTAATTCTTTCATAAAATTTGTAATACCTGTACTTTCAAATTGGAATATACCGAAAGTCTTTCCTTCTTGCCATAATCTATATACTTCAGGGTCATCCATTTTTTCATCAAATACAATGTCTATTCCCCTATTCTTTTTAACAAGTTCTAAACAGTTTGCAATAACACTTAATGTTCTTAAACCTAAAAAGTCCATCTTTAAAAGTCCAAGTTCTTCTAAAAGCACCATTGTATATTGAGCTACAACATTACCATCATTTGTACAAAGTGGTACATATGTATCTACTGGATCTTTTGTTATAACAACACCACAAGCATGTGTTGAAGCATTTCTTGGCATGCCTTCTAAGCCTCTTGCTATGTCAATAATTCTTTTAGTTACTTCATCATTTTCATATTGTTCTCTAAGTTCTCTATTTTGTTCCAACGCTTTATCTAAAGTCATATGTACTTCAAACGGAATCATTTTTGCAATTTTATCTACATCACTATATGGAACATCTAATACTCTACCAACATCTCTTATAACGCTTTTTGCTGACATTGTACCAAAAGTAATAATTTGAGATACGTGATCTCTTCCATATTTTCTTGCAACATAGTCTATAACTTCTTGTCTTCTTTCATCTGAAAAGTCAACGTCAAAGTCAGGCATACTAATTCTATCTGGATTTAAGAATCTTTCAAAAAGCAAGTTATATTTAAGTGGATCTATATCAGTTATTCCTATAGCATATGCAACAATTGATCCTGCTCCAGAACCACGTCCTGGTCCTACAGGAATTCCAATAGATTTTGCATAATTAATATAATCCCAAACAATAAGATAATAATCTATATATCCCATTCTTGAAATTATTCCAAGTTCATATTCAGCTCTAGTTTTTACATCTTCCCCATAATCTTTACCATATCTTTTTTCTAGACCATTTGATACTAAATATCTAAAGTAATCTTCATGAGTTTCAAATTCTTCTGGTACATCATAGTTTGGAAGTTTTGTTACACCAAATTCAAAATCAAAATTACATTTATCTGCAATCTTAACTGTATTTTCAATAGCTTCTGGAACACTTGAAAAATAATCTGCCATTTCTTCTGGTGATTTAATATAAAATTCATCAGTAGCAAATTTCATTCTATCTTCATCAGTCATTTTCTTTGCTGTTTGTATACAAAGTAAAATTTCATGATTATAACAATCTTCTTGTTTTAAATAATGGGCATCATTAGTTGCAACTAAAGGAATATCAAGTTCTCTTGATAACATTATTAACTTTTGATTAACCATTACTTGCTCTGGTAGACCATTATTTTGAATCTCTAAATAATAATCTTCACCAAATACATTTTTATGCCATAAAGCAATCTTCTTTGCTTCTTCTAAATCATCTTTTAATATTGCTTGATTTATTGTACCTGCTAAACAAGCACTTAAACAAATCAAACCTTCATGATATTTTTCTAAAATTTCTAAATCTATTCTTGGTTTGTAATAATAACCATCAGTAAAACTTAAAGAAACAAGTTTAATTAAATTTTGATAACCAGTTTTATTTTTGGCAAGCAAAATTAAATGTGCATAATTATCATCGATTCCAGCCTCTTTATCCATTCGACTTCTTGGTGCTACATATACTTCACAACCAATAATAGGCTTAATCCCTTCTTTTACACATTCTTTATAAAAATTTACCGCACCATACATAACCCCATGATCAGTAAGGGCAATAGCTTTCATTCCTAACTCTTTTGCTCTTTTTGGTAAATCTTTAATTCTGCACATTCCATCTAACAAACTAAATTCACTATGGACATGTAAATGAACGAAGTCTGGCATAAATTTAACTCCTTTTTCTTTAACAAAATTGTACTTTATTTTATATCACATTTTTTCCACATTATCAACGAATTAACTTAAAAAGAAAAATAAAAAGCACCAAATAATTTGATGCTTTTAAAACTTATATTATTTTAATAATTTCTTCTAAACCTTTTCCTTGTGTTGTTGGAATTTTTAATATTTCAAATCTAGAAACTTTATCTCCAAATTTGATTTCTACAATATCTCCAACTTTTACTTCGTAACTTGGTTTTACTATTTTTCCATTTACTGCGATTCTACCAGAATCAGCAGCGTCATTTGCAACAGTTCTTCTTTTTATAACTCTACTTACTTTTAAAAATTTATCTAGTCTCATAATTCCATCCTTTACTAATTAAATGAAAAATACTCTTTATATTTTTCCGCTAAATCAAGCCATATATCATCGTCAAACAATTTAAAATATTGGAATATTCCTTTTGCATCATCTCTATACCATTTACCGTTTCTTTCCAACATTCTAGATTTAGCTTCTCTAAAAAAGCTATATCTTTCTTTTCCATGACCGTCTATTCCACAAAATGTTAAGCTCATAAAGACTTTATCTTCATCTAAAATTCCACATTCTTTTATTTTATTTCTTAATTCTTCTATATCATAATTAACTACTTTTAAATCTACGTTAATATCATTTCCATTTATATCTAATAATACATACTCTGCTCCACCTATATAATATGGTGAAACTCCAGCGCATCCTGCATTAATAACTAATTTATTATTAACTACTTCTTTCCACATTTTATCATGAGTATGTCCAAAGATTAATGCATCAGCATCTAAATCTTTAGTATACTTATTAATTAAATCTCTATCATCTTGATGAATTTGAACTTCAACAGAATCTGGAGAACCATGTGCAAAAAGAATTTTTACACCTTCATACTCTACTTTGATACTTTTAGGAAGAGTTTTTATATACTCTAAATTTTCTTTTGAAAGTTCATTGTACATAAATTTTGTATTTCTAAATTGAATATTATCCCACTCGTATTTTGCTTCATCATATTCTATTAAATATTGTTCTTTATTTCCTCTTAACACTTTACTACTAGAGTTTTTTACTAATTCTAAAGTTTCATTACCAAAAGGAAAATCATTTACTAAATCTCCTAAATACACAATTTCATCTACATTATTATTTTTTGCATCTTTTAAAATTTCTTTTAGTGCAACTGAATTTCCGTGTATATCTGCTATAATTGCTATTTTAATTTTTATCACCTCTTAAATTTTACACATTCATTATATCATCTAGATATCTTCTTTTCAAGGTTTTATCTATTTCTGTTTTGGCTACAACTATTGCAAAGTGTGCAACTTGATGATTGCATATTACAATTATTTCTAGTACTAATAGCTTCGTATAAAAATGCTGTTAAAAATGAAATAATTGTATATACAAAAGTTGCAACAATATATTCTATAATAGCACCTAAGCTAAATGCTACAACTAAGAAAACAGAAAAGAATATTCCTGCAACTGAAAGTGGACACTTCATATATCTTTCCAAAATTATTGAAAGAATTATTACTGCTACCGGAATAGCAAAAAAGATTAATAAAATATTCATACTCAATACTCCTTTTTTAGTATTTATATATGATATTCTATTAATCTCTTAATTGTTAATATGTAACTTCCATCAAACAAAGGCCATGAGCTGGAAGTGTTTTTCCTGCTTTCATTCTATCTTTTGATAAAATAATACTTGGAATGTCATCAGCTTTAATTTTTCCTTGGCCTACATCTAGTAAGGTTCCAGAAATAATTCTTACCATATTATATAAAAATCCGCTTCCAGTAAGTTCAATGTAGATTCTATCTCCATCAGAAATAACTTCTGCTTTAAATATCTTTCTTACACTACTTTTACTACTTGTTCCGCTAGCTTTGAAACCTTTAAAATCATGTTCCCCTTCAAAATGTTTTGCTGCTTTTTTCATTTCATCAACATCTAATTTTATTGGAAAATGATATTCCATATCTCTATATATTGCACTTCCATACTTTGAATTATTTATTGTATATCTATATCTTTTTGAAATTACTGAATATCTACTATGGAATCTTTCTTCTACTTCTTCTGCTGATTTTATTACTATACTTTTCTTTAATTTCGAATTTATAGCAATTGGAAATTTCTCTACAGGAATATTTGATTCTGTTTTAAAATTTGCTGTTTGTCCTAAGCTATGTACCCCTGCATCAGTTCTTCCTGAAGCAATTAATTCTATTTCTTCTCCTGTTATCTCTCCTATTGCCTTTTCTATTTCACCTTGAATATTTAATTTTGTTGGTTGTTTTTGCCAACCATTAAAAGATTTACCATCATATTCAATAATTAATTTAATATTTCTCATTATACTCTCCAAAAATTATTAATACTTATTTATTATACTATGTAACACCTTATTTTTCAAGGCGTTAAAAACTCAAAAAGAGAACCACCACAGTGAATAATACTTTTTCACTGCGCTAATTCTCTTAAAATTTACTTAATTTTTTTATTTTATAATGTTCCTTGATATCCTATTGCAGCAATTATAATTGCAACAACATTAAAAAATATAAATACTGAAATGATATTCCCTAGAGTGTATTCTCTTTCTTTCATAAAGACCACCTCCATTATACCCTTCTAATAATATTATTCGACAAATAACATCAAATTCCTTGCAATTTAACACAAATTTAATCAAAATTTAATTGTCTTAATATCATATATGTGATAAACTTTTTATAACTATAAATATACAAAGGAAGGTGTATTGTCTATGGAATTATTACAAGAAGTAAAAAAATCAAATAAACAAGCATTTATTGACTTAGTAGAGAAATACAATCATATATTCTATAAGGCTGCAAGACTTTACTTTATAAGTGATAAAGATGTTTACGCTGTTTTAGAACATGCTTTATCCAAAGCATTTCGTGAAGTAGTAAACTTCAAAACGGAAAAAGAATTTTTATGTTGGACATTAAGAACAATTATTGTATACGGTTCTGAATTAAAACAAAAATATTCAAAAGACGTAGATAGAAAAATAAGAAACAAAGAGTTCTCAGTAAATATTGGTGATAAAATCACATCAACTGAATCAATGGTTGATAACGCTGAATATCAAGCTTATCGTAGAGCTTCTGTAGTTGAAGAATATATCACAAGTATCGAAGAAGGTTTTAGACCTATTGCCTTTTTATACTACTACGCAAATCTTACTACTGATGAAATTGGCAAGATTTTAAAAATGTCAGAATTCGCAGTAAATAACAAATTAAAATCAATCAGAATAAAAATCTATGAAATGATTAAAAATAAGGAGGTTGATTTATAATGGATAATTTCGATAAATTACATAAAGATCAAGATGACTTTATAAAAAGCGTTTTTCAAGAAGATAAAATTGTAAGTCAACCTGTTTTAGATAGTTTCGAAACATATCTTGAAAAAACAAAAATTAAAGTTGATAAATACACTCATAAACAAAAGAAAGTTATTGTAATATTAATTGTTTTATTAATAATCTCTGTATCATATAATATTTTTATAACTATATATCCAGAAGCTAATATATTTAAAAATATAAAACTTCCAGTTAATAATTCAGATAAAACAACTTCAGCTCCTATTGATCAAGATGAACCAAATAACGAATCAAAAACAGAAGTTGACGATGTTGTTGAAATTAATAAAAACGAAGTTGCAGATAATACAAACACTATAGATAATACAGCATCTGAAAATGAAAACACTTTAGTTAATGAAAATATAACCAATCAAAATACTACAAATGAAATATCAACTAATGTAGTTGTAATGGATCCACCTAGAAACAATGTTACTATAGCAAACGTAACTAAAGTTCCTGAAGTTGAAAAAGATTATAGTGGTGAAATTGATGTTGAAGCATTTAAAGATACATTAGAATGGTATAGTTTAGGTATCAATAGAATATCTTATGATGAAGAAACACTTGAATCAAACACTATTCTACTTGCTATAACAAAAGAATTTTTTAATTCTCATTCAAATGACGGATTAAAAGTTGGAACAAAATATACACAATCAGTAGAAAACATGCACAAATTCTTAAAAGAATTAACTGGTAAAGATTTAGGAAAAAATCCAATTCAATCATATAATAACTATATTGGTTTTGCACAAAGTACAAAATCATATCTATATGGAAAAGATATTAAAATATTAGATAGAGAAGAATATAAATGTAAAGACCTAAAATTCTCTGAAAAACATGGTGATAGCTATACAGCTACAGCAAAAATCACAAGAACTTTAGATTACATTGATACAGTGTATGATGTTGAAGTTGAATTCAAAATCAACAAAGATTATACTTATCAACAATTTAATATAATTTCACTAAAGGCAAAAAATACATCCTTCTTCCCAGACAACACAGTTAGACTTGTAGATTAGGTTAGAATAAGATGAGAACGGAAAAACAATAAAACATGAATATTAAATTAGTTGCTAGCGATTTAGATGGCACAATAATTGATAGAGACAACAAAATTGCACACAAAAACTTTGAAGCAATATCTAAAATTCATAACATGAATATTCCCTTTGCAGTATGTACTGGAAAGTCTTATTCTGTTTCAAAAAAAATTTGTGAGCAATTTAATGCAACATATGGAATATTTGGTAATGGTACACAAATAATAGATTTAAGAACTGGAAAAGAATTATTAAGAAACATCCTATCTCAAAAAGATCTATTATTTGTTACTACCTTAGCAAAAAGATTTCATTATCATATTCATTTATATACGGATAATGAAATAATTACTGAAGAATTAAAATATATGGATTTAAGAAATTTTATCATTAGAAACGAAAACTCATCTGGTGAAATAAAATTTAAAGTTGTAAAAGATATTATAAACTATATCGAAACAAATAAACCAGATGTATTCTCAGCAGTTATAACAACAGAAGATTCATCTCTTGAAAGTTTCCAACAATTGTTAACTATCAATAGTAACATTGATAATGCATACATTAACAAACGTGGTAAATATAGAGATAGAATCATAAATAAAGATTATGAATATATAAACGTCTCTCCTACTCACATTAACAAAAACGAAGCATTAAACTTCTTAGGAGAATACTTAAATATTGATAAAAAAGACATGATGGCAATTGGGGATAATGTAAATGATTTGGAAATGGTAAGAGATTCTGGATTTGGTGTTGCAGTTAGTGAAGCCTACGATGAACTAAAAAAAGTTGCAAAATATGTTACTAAAGCATCTGTTACAGATGGGGCTTTCGCCGAAGCAATTTATAAATATATTTAAAATAAAAAAGCAGCATCCACATGGATGCTGTTTCTTTTTTATTTATCTTGACTTTCTTCTTTTTCTTTTATTACATCTTCTGCTTTTCTAAGTTTAGTTGTATGAATTGGTTCATTAATTAAATTCTTAATTAATATTTTCTTTAATACATCTTCTCTTACATCAGCAATTAATGTACCATCTTTAGCAATTGATATTCTTCCTGTTTCTTCTGAAACAACAACAACTAAAGCATCTGCTTCTTTTGATATACCTATTGCAGCTCTATGTCTTGTTCCAAGTTCTCTAGCAATATCTTTATCATCAGCTAAAGGTAACATACATGATGCAGCAGCAATCTTATTATCACTAATTATTACTGCACCATCATGAAGTGGTGTATTTGGTTCAAAAATATTAACTAATAATTGTGGTGATATTTCAGAATTCATAACAATTCCTGTTGAAATAACGTCTTGAATTTTAATATCTCTTTCAATAACAATTAAAGCTCCTATTTTTCTTTTTGATAATTCAACTGCAGCAATCGCAACTTTATATATATTTTCTTTCTTCTTAGCATTTAAATCTTGATCTATACCTAAAAATCTACTAATTCTATTTGTTGTTCCTAATTGTTCTAGCCCTCTTCTTAGTTCAGGTTGAAATACAATTAAAAGCATTATTGCTCCGTATGACATAACTGATGTTAATATAAAATTTAATATTGTTAAATTTAGTACACCACTTATTAAAGTAATTAATATTATAACAATTAATCCTTTAAATAATTGCCAAGCTCTTGTTCTTTTTAACATTGTTACTGCTTTTATTAAAATAAATAAAACAATAACTAAATCTAAAAATGTTGTTAAGTATGTAAATAATCCTACATCTCCACTTGTAAATTTTTGTATAAACTCAGCTATAAATTGTTGATTTAAATTTTCAAATGATTTACCAAGCATACTTTCACCTCAATTTTTTATTATAAAGCAATTACATAAAATAATAATGTTCCAAATGTTGGAATAATCATCATTGCTAAAAGTAATCCTGCCATAATTTTTATAAATAATTTTTTCTTATCCATTGTTCATTCTCCTTATTTATCCGTAAAATCATATATATACTTTATCATATAGAATTCTTTTTTTCAATATAATATAAAAGAAAAAGCACTATTTTTTAGTGCTTATTTCAAATATATTGTAGGGTTTAAAACCTCTCCGTCTTTATACATTTCGAAATGAAGATGTGCTTCTTCTGCAATTTCAAAACTAGCACTTTCTCCAACCGTTCCAATAGTTTGTCCTTTCTCAACACTTTCACCCTCTTTAACAAATTCTGAAGTTAAAAGATTAGAATATACTGTTTTAAATCCACCTGAATGTTTTATTACTACTGTTAACCCAAATCTCGGATCATTTTTTATACTCTCAACTACACCTTTTTCAGAAGCAACTACTATCGTTGTTTTATCTGCTTTAATATCAATTCCTAAATGAGTAGTCCATTCTTCTAATGTATTTGAAAATATTAATGTATCTTTAGCAAAATCTTTTGATATTTCTCCTGATACTGGAGCAATAAATTTTAATTCTTCTTTAGTTTCAACAAGTTGATTATTATCAACAATATTTGCTGTAGTATTCTGTACAGTATTACTTGTTTCATTTTTTATAGTATTACTTATATTCTTTTTAGTAACTTTAGCTTCAACCGGCATTTTGCTTACTTTATTTTGATTTTTAGAAGCATTATTTACCACATTAACATTTATACTTGATGATACAGTCTTATCATCAGAATAACTTACTTGTTTTAATTCATCATTGGATACAATAGAATTTTGCATCTGTAAACCTAACAACGCTTTTTGAGCTTCTTGCTTTTGTTCACTATCATATATATTAAATACCGAAAAGAATAAAACAATCGATATCAAAAGTGTACCGCCAAATACATATATCAAACTTTTAGAATCTCTTTCATCACTTAAATGTTTTCCCATAATTTCCTCCAATTATTAAAAATTAATATAAGTATTTGCATATTTTTCAAAATTATTCATGTATACTTACATCTTTATAATAATATTTAATTATTTCTTCATACGATTTTCCCAGCTTTGCAAGCACATCTCCACCGCATTGACTAAAACCAACACCATGACCATAACCTATAACTGAAAAAAATATATCATCTCCTTCAATCTTAAAATCAAATTGCGTTGATTTTAAGCCCAAAAGATTTCTCGCTTCTACTCCTGTTAATTCTTTATTTCCTATTTTAATTTTAGAAACTCTTTTTGAATTCGTATAACTATTAATCTTAATATAATCATCTTTATAAAAATCTATTGAAAAATCTGTATATTTTGAATTCATAATTTCAACAAGTTGATCCTTTGAAATCTTCACTTCTGATTTAAATGAAGTATAAGCATCTTCTCCTGCTGTTTCTACAATTTGAAGATACGGATAATCTCCACCCCAAACATTTATTGCAAGTTCTGTTATTCCACCACTATTACTATGAAATAATGCATTTATTGGTTCATCATTATAAAAAATAATTTTACCTTTAGTATCATTTACAGCTTTCACAATTTTATTCCAATACTCGTTTTCTTTATCATCTTCCCATCTTGAAAATCTATTTTCTTTTGTCATCCATGCTTGACAGCAAAGCGAACTATCGCATAAATCTGCTTCTTTATGCTTATCACTATTTTTCATTTGATAAATTGTATAAGTTCTAGCTACTACACTTTGTGCTTTTAAAGCTTCAACTTCAAAACTCGCTGGCATCTCACTTGCTACAACTCCATAAAGATATTCATCAAGGGTTAACTCTTCTATAGCTCCAGTTTGAACATGTAAAAGACTAATTTTACTATAGTCTCCATAATCATAAGGATTAATTTTACTTACTTCTTCAGTCTCAAACCTTTTAGTAAAAACAATTGGCAAAACGATTATTAAAAAAATAACAAACAAAATATAAAACATTACTTTTTTCATAAAAAAGCTCCTTAAACAATAAGTTTATCTTTAAAATCATTTAATATTTTCTTCTCTATCCTTGAAACATGAACTTGAGAAATCCCCAATATTTTCGCAACTTGTGTTTGAGTCTTATCTTTAAAATATCTTAACTTTATTATTTCTTTTTCTCTAAAATCTAATTTTTCTATCAAATCAAAAACCGCTATTCTATCTACAATTTTGGATTGCTCATCATCTTTAGAGGCTAACATATCAATAAGTTCGCTACCTTCATCTCCTACTTTTTCATTAATAGATTCAACTGTTTTGGACGCTTCTTTTGCATAAACAATCGTTTCTTTAGGCATTTCCAAAATTTTTGATATTCTATTTATATCCAAACTTTCACCTGTTTTTACTAAATAAATTCTTTCAAGTTCTTTTATCTTTATCCCCAATTCTTTCACATCTCTACTAACTTTTATCATTCCATCATCCCTTAAAAATTTCTTTATTTCACCTAGCATGTATTGAACTGAGTATGTAGACAATTCAACATTAAAAGTAAAATCAAACCTTTTCACAGCCTCTATGAATCCAATACATGCAATTTGATATAAATCTTCTTTATCATAACCTCTATATGCAAATCTTCTTACCGTATTCCATATTAAACCGTCTATTCTCTTCTAATATTTGCATCATTTTATCGTTATCACCCATCTTAGCTTGTCTAACAAGATCTTCATTATACTTTCGCATCTTGTCCTCCTTTAGACTTTATCTTTAGTTAGTTAATTATTTATTTTTTTATTTTCTTAGTCATCGTAATTTTAGTTCCCAATCCTAAAATTGATTCAACTTTTAATTCATCCATAAAACTTTCCATAATAGCAAATCCCATTCCCGATCTTTCTAAATTACATTTAGTTGTAAATAATGGTTTTTTAGCTTCTTCAACATTTTCAATTCCAGCTCCCGTATCAGATATTTCAATTTCAATCTCATCATTTATAATAGATGCCTTTATTTTAACAATTCCATCATCTCTATTTGGATAAGCATGTATTATGGCATTTGTTACAGCTTCAGAAACAACTGTCTTTATATCTGCGATTTCTTCAATTGTAGGATCAAGTTGTGAAACAAAAGCTGCTACTGCAATCCTTGCAAATGCCTCATTACTTGACTTACTTAAAAATTCTAATTTCATTTCATTTTTCATATGTATTTTCTCCTTTTAACTTATTTGTTTTAAACTATTCAAATTATCATTTAATGAATCATCTTTAATTTCTATTATTTTTGAAATACCAGCCATATTAAATATTCTTTTTATTTTTTCGTTAACATTTATAATTTCTACTTTTCCGCCATATACATTTATTGTTTTATATCTACCAAGTATAAATCCAATTCCTGCACTATCCATAAATCTTACTCCTTTAAAATCAAATACAACTTTCTTTGGCATTAATCTTTGAATTTCATAATCTGCTCTATCTCTTATTTTTTCAACTTGATGATGATCAATTTCTTCTATTACTTCAAAAACTAACAGTTTGTCCTCAATAAAATGTTTAACTATCATAATAACCTCCTCTTTTGTTTTTACTTTTATAATATTCTAAAAACATTTAATTTCTCCTTCGATGAAATTCATCTAGTTTTGTCGAATTTTAATAGCTTTTCGACGTTTTATGAGCAAAAAAAAAGAACCCAAAACATTTAGTCTTGAGTTCTTATATTGATTCAAATTTTATTTTTAATCCAGTATTTCTTTTCTTAGTATCACAATTATTAATCATATATTCTACTAGATTTCGATTACCTATTACTATTAATAACTTTTTAGCTCTAGTAATTCCTGTGTATAATAGATTTCTTGTCAAAAGCATATTAGATGATGGTGGCACTACTAAAATAACAACATCAAATTCACTACCTTGTGCTTTATGAATTGTAATTGCATAAGAATGTTCAAGTTGATCTAATTCAGAAAATGCATACCACGCTACTTTCTTATCATCATATTCAACTTTAACTTGTCTTTCATTTGTATCTATCTTTTCAATTCTTCCAATTTCACCATTAAATACACCTGTACCTGCTTCATATGTTCTTAAATCATTTCTACTTCCCTTTTCCCAATAGATATCATAATTATTTTTAATTTGCATTACTCTATCGCCTTCTCTAAATACAAATTCACCATAATTTTTTTCTTCTATTTCATCAACTTTAGGATTTAAAGCTTCTTGTAGACTCTTATTTAATTCTTTAGTTCCCATTTTTCCTTTTTTAGTAGGTGTTAAAACTTGTATATTTTTAAAGAATTCATAATCACCATAATTCTTTAATCTTTCCTTACATAATGAAAGAACTTGATATAACATTTTTTCTTGATTTGACTCATTAATATAGAAGAAATCATTTTCAGAATCTTCATCATAATTATTCTTACCAATAAAATTAATACCATTATTTACATTATGTGCATTTACTATTATTTTACTTTTAGCTGCTTGTCTAAAAATTTTATCTAAATGAACAGTTTTAAATTCTCCACAATCAATTAAGTCTTTAAGTATACTTCCTGGTCCAACAGATGGAAGTTGATTTGGATCTCCAACAAAAACTACTTTCGTTCCTAGATATATAGCTTTTACTAAGTAGTTCATTAAGAATACATCTACCATAGACATTTCATCTACTACCAAAACATCTGCATCAACTGGTGTTACATCTGTATCAATACTTCCTAATTTATCTTCTTCAAATTTACCTATTTCCAAAAGTCTATGAATAGTTTTTGCATCTTCTCCTGTTGTTTCACTCATTCTTTTGGCAGCTCTTCCTGTTGGAGCACATAGCACAACTTTTCTTCTATGATCTTTATAAATTTCTATTAAACATTTAATAATTGTAGTTTTACCAGTACCAGGTCCACCGGTAATTATACACACATTATTCTCATTTATCTGATTAATTGCATCAAATTGTTTTTCTGATAATTCAATATCTAATTTTTCTTCTTTTTTCTTTATTTCTCTTTCAAAATTTCTCATAAATTTTGTATTTTGAGAATCTCTCAATGCTACTAATCTTTCCGCAATTTTCTTTTCTGCTCTATATAATGGTTCTAAGAAAACCCATGTAGAATTTTCATCTTCTACAATATGAATCTCAGATTTTACATTTAAGTTGATAATACAATCTTCAATTCTTGCTTCATCAACTTCCAAAATGCTTTTTACATATGTCACCAAATTCTCTTTTTGCACACATGTATTCCCATTATAACTTGCAACTAAAAGTGCATATTTTATACCACTAGATATTCTATAATCACTATCCATTGGTATTCCAATTTGCATCGCTATTTTATCAATATTATTGAAATTAACACCATATACAATATCTACTAATATATATGGATTTTCTTGTATTTTTTCTACTGCATTTACTCCAAGTGCATCATAAACTTTTTTACTATTATTAGCACCTATACCAAATTGTTCTAAGAAACTAACAATCTGCCAAACTTCCCATTTTTCATTAAATTCTTCACCAATTTCATATGCTCTATCTTTTGATATTCCTTTAATTTCAGAAAGTCGCATTGGTTCAAATTTAAATACTGTTAAAGTTTCTTCTCCAAACTTTTCAATAATTTTTTTTGCAGTTGCAGGACCAATTCCTTTTATAGTTCCGCTCGCTAAGTATTTCTCTAAAGCATCTACAGTTTCAGGCATTAATTTTTCAAAACTTTCTATTTTAAATTGCTCACCATATTCCTGATGAACAACCATTTTTCCAGTTAATTTTAATGTATCCCCAACTGCAATAAAAGGAAGATATCCTACTACTGTAACCATTTCCAATCCACTTTCTAGTACAAACACAGCAATTGAATAACTATTTGATTCATTTTGATATATAAACTCTTCTATATGTCCTTTTAGTTCCAAATTTTCTCTCCTAATATAGCAAAAATATGTTTGTTTTATTCTATCATTATAATCTATTTTTAGCAAGAAAAAAGCACTTAAAATTTAATTTAAGTGCTTAATTTTTTATCTATCTTCTAGATCTTTATCATTATTTGTTGGTCTCACTCTTCTATTTTTTACTTTTGGTTTGTTAGCTGAAATTTCAGCTGGTTCAACTCTATATTGATTTGATCTACCTTCCATTCTTGGCCCTTCTTTTGTTACGACTACTTGAGAATTCTTAACAGCTTCTAACTCTGCATCGTATTTATCTTCACCATGAATCCATCTATCAAATGCATTTCTAACTGTCATAGTAGCTCCTACTCCAAAATCTACTACTGAAAGCATCCAATCTGGAAGTGAATCATCGCTTCTATTAAATAATCGATTTGAAAATCTAAGAATACTAGCTTCTGCATGTTCAACTCTAATTTTTCTTTCATTAGCTATTAAATCAGCTTTTGTTTTTAATTTTAAAGCACTTGTCATGTTTGTTTGAGCGTATATCTTAGTTTCTTTTTCTCTTTCTTTAATCTCTTTTTGATTTTCTTTTTCAGATTTTTTTGCAGCTTTTTGAATTTCTTCTTCAGATTTTAATTCAAATCTTTCAAATACAGTAACTTCTCTTTCTGTAAGAGTTGCCATTCTTGCTTCTCTTTCTTTGATACGTTTTTCTAACCCTGCAATTTCTTGTAATAACATTGGATCTATAACTGGTGCTTCTGGTTTTGGTTCTTCTTTAACAGTTTCACCTTGAACTGTTTCGTTACCTTCTAATAAACCTAAACGTTTCTTCCATTCTTCAAGTTCTGTAAATCTTATTGGATTTAATGAATCACCACGTCCAGCTATCATAGCTTCACGATTTGCAATTCTTTGTTTTAAATCTTCTATCTCATTTTTCTTAGCTGTTTCAACTAATGAATCATAGATTTTTCCAGTTTTAAGATCAGATAGTTCTTTTTTCCATTCAGCAAGTTCTATTTCTCTATTTTGATGAGCTTTATCGCCATATCCAATAAGTACTGCTTCTCTATTGGCTATCATTGATTCAAGCATTGCAATTCTTGCATTTTTTGCTGCATCCAAGAAATCTTTATTAACTTCAACAACTGGTCTTGGTTTTGGAAGTTCTTGTTTTTTAGTTTCTTTCTTAGCTGCTGCTTTTTCTTGCTCTTCTTTTTGTTTCATTAATTCTTCAAGTCTTGCTTTATCTTCATTTTGAGCCTTCATCTCTTTTGTGTATAATTGATCTTTATATGTCTCAATATCAGAATTCATTTTTGTAATTTCTTCTTCTATTTTTTGAGCTCTATTTCTATAATCAACTTGTTTTTCATGTGGAAGATCTTTAACTTGTCTTAATAAAGCATATATACTATCAAGTTCAGTTTTTATTTTATCTCTTTTACCTTTTAAATCTGCAAGTCCTTCATAAGATACTTTTTCAAGTAAAGCTTTTCTCTTTTCTTCTTCTTTCTTTCTCTCTTCTTCAGATTTTTTCTTTAATTCTTCTTGTCTTTTCTTCTCTTCAGCTTCTTTTCTTTTTTGTTCTTCAAGTTTTCTTGCTTTTTCACGTTCTTCCATTCTCTTTTTAAGTGAAACTCTAGGATTTAAGAATCTGCCATTTGCTTTATCCATAGCTCTTCTTAATTCATCTCTATCAAAAGCTTCTACACTTGATTGATGCATATATTTTGTATATGTAACTTGGTGATCTTTTCTAAAATCAGGTTCACCAATTAACATATATCTATAATTAGCTCTATCTCCAGCACGTGTTGCTTCTTGTGAATCCCAAGTTAAGTCTGCAAGATACCATTTTTTCTCACCTTTTGAATTAGCTAGTTCTACATGAGTCCATGCATGTCTTGATGTATAATCAGGATCATCATAACATTTGCCTCTAATATATCTTGCTCTAATTCCGACTAATGCTAATGCATTTCTTAATGTTTCAGCATAACCTGCACATACACATTGTCCTGATGATAATCCACCAATTAAGTTTCTTGATGTGTTTGAAACTTTACTTGAATGTCTCATTTGTGCTGCAGTATCAGATTTTATAGCACTATAATCATAAGTCATAGTTTTGGCAAGTCTTGTATAAATAGTTGTAAACTTATCAATATCAGATTCTTTTGGATCAATTCCACTTACAACTTCATCTAGTAACTCTCTTGCTCTAACATATTCTATTGGTGTATATGGATCTCTTTGATTATCACTAATATCAGATCCAATCATTCTTATATCTGTAATTTTAACTTTTTGATATATTTCTTGTAATTTCTCACTTGAAAGTTCTGATGCATTTTTTATTCCAATACTAATGTTCATTGGAATTTGTTTATTTAAAGCAATCATTCTTTCAACTTGTTCTACTGTTAATAATAATGTTCCACCAGCTAAATGCGGTTGATTAAAATCAAATGATTCTAAATCTGACATTCTCTCAATAAACATTGGATTTAATGTTATTTTAGCTTGTCCTCTTACTCTTTCTGCATCATAGATTGAATAAGGCATATATTTATTTCCAGCCAAATATGTTAATGTATTTGTTCTATTAGGCATATCTTTTACTTCATTTGTAAAAGAATCTGCAATGCTTCTTGTTGTTTGTGGAGAAAAGTCTTCTGTTGATAAACTTCTAAAATGTGTTACTATTCCAGAATTTCCACCTAAAGAAACATATGTCTCATTATTAACTCTTCTAAATTCATTTAGTCTTTCTAAATCTGAAATTCCTAATTGATTATTTATTACGCTTAATCTATCTAATTTTCCATTCCAGAATTCTAAACCATCTAAACTATTTAATCCAACTCTATTTAATACAATTGCTGCTAATCCAGGATTTCTTAATACTTCTAATATTTTCATTCCTTGAAGATTAACATCAGATAGTCCAAATGTATGTAAATTTCTTGAATTATTTGCAAAATCAATAATATCTCTTACTTCACTATCAAGTTGTCTTCTCATAGCATATAATGATGTTAAGCCATCTTTTCCCATCATCCTGCTAAATCCAACATTTCTACTTCCTGATAATGTTAGTGATTTGATTTTTGCTAAATTTAAATCTATTGTTGATAAATCAAATCCATCTAAAGTTAAATCTTTAGTTCCTTGTGGAAGTCTATATGTAGCTAGATTTAAACTAGCAATTGCATTTGGATCTGTATTTGTAAGTGCAATTCCATCTACATGAGTTAAATTTCCATAATCTAAATTAAAATCTTCTCTATGAGTAGATTCGACTTTAAAAGATATAAACTTTTTAAATCTTGAATTAAAACGTTTTTCTTCACCAATTGCATCAACTAATTTTTGCATGTCAATTGGTTTATCTGTATTATTCTTTACAGTTATATGTCTTAACAAGTTAGGAAATTCATATGCAATTTGTTTGATATCTTCTATTAATTCATTTGATACTGGACCAGTTAAATTAATCTCAATATTATTTGCTCTTTTTTGAGCAATACTTGGAGTTAAGATACCATTATTTTGAAATAAACTAATTAATTCTTTACTTTTTAAATTAACATTCATTATAAAAAACCCCTATTCTATCTATCTTCTGGTAAGAACTCATCTTCTCTACTAAATGATACATGTGGCATTACTTTTACATCTTTTACTTCTTTACCATCTTTATCAAGAATTGTAGTTCCATCAAAATTTACTTCAACTAAATTATCATTTGAATCTAGACCTGTGAAATTATTTACTAATGAATTTTGAATTAACATTTTTTCAACAACACTTGGATCAACACCATCAAAATTCAATTCACTACCAATTACTCTTAATACTCTTGATTTTGGCATTTTTAATTTTGTCATATCTGTACAACCTACAAATACTAATATATCAAGATTATTTAAATCAATAGTTGTAATATTTTCAAAATCACAAGATGAGAATTGAATAACTTTTAATTTATCATGTTTTGCGATTGATTCGATATCTTCTGCTTTTAAGTCAAAATGTGAAATCATAAGGCCATTTAAATTTGGAAAAACATCTAATTCAGATAGAATTACATCTGTTGGTTCTCCATTAAATTTAACGCCTCTTAAATCAATTTCAGTGATATTTTCAATATCTTCATCTGTTACTTCAGAAAAATTTAATTTTCCTGTTTTTAAACAAATGCATTGTTTTAATTCTTTACTTGTTATTTCTTCTTTTTTCATAATATTTTCCTTCTTTTACAAAATATAACATTACTCTTTTATTATACCGTATTTAAATATTCTTTTCAAGATATTATGTAAATTACAACATATCTTTTTGGTAACAAAAAAGAGACTGTTTGATTACAGTCTCTAATTGTTTTATCCAAAAATACCTTTTCTTTTAATTGGTGGTTGTTCATTCATTGTTTTTGCAAGTTCTGTAAACAAATCCCTTTGCTCTTTTGTAAGCTTTTTAGGTGTTTGAACAATAACTGTAAATACAAAATCACCTCTCCAATTTCCATTAACGCTTTTGAATCCTCTATTTTTAATAGTAAATCTTGTTCCTGTTTGTGTTCCTTCTGGTATTCTAAATTTTTCTTTAGTTCCATCAACCATTGGGATTTCAAGTTCTGTTCCAAGAGCAGCTCCAGTAAATGTTATTGGTACTTCGCAAAGAACATGTTCTGCTTGTCTTGAATATATACTATGTCTTTTTATATGTACTACAACATACAAGTCTCCATTTGGTCCACCATTTGGTCCAACTTCACCTTCACCTTTAAATACTATTGCTCTTCCATCATCAATTCCTTCAGGAATTTTAACTTTAATTTTCTTTGTTTTCTTAGAATATCCTTTACCATGACATACAGAACAAGGTTCTTTAATAACTTTTCCTTCTCCATTACAATGTCCACAAATTTTTTGTGTTGCCATTTGTCCAAATGGCGTTGTAACTATTTGTTTTATTTTACCAACACCATTACAAACTGAACATTTTTCAGGTGATGTTCCTGGTTTTGCACCACTTCCACCACATTCTGTACATCTTTCATTTCTACTAATACTAATTTCTTTTTCAATTCCTAAATATGATTCTTCAAATGATATATCAATACTTACTTTTAAATCTGCACCTTTTCTAGGTCCATTTGATGATCTTGTTCTTGTAGAACTTCCACCAAAAAATGATGAGAATATATCTCCTAAATCTCCAAAGTCACCAAAATCTGAGAAACCGCTAAATCCATCAAATCCACCATATGAATAATATCCTCCACCTTGGCCTCCATTAAATCCTTGTGGTCCATTAAATCCAAATTGATCATACATTTGTCTTTTTTGTTTATCTGAAAGAACTTCATATGCCTCATTTACTTCTTTAAATTTTTTCTCTGCTTCTTCTTTATTATCTGGGTTTGCATCAGGATGATATTTTTTTGCAAGTTTTCTAAATGCTTTTTTTAATTCTTCATCTGTTGCACTCTTTGATACACCTAGCACTTCATAATAATCACGTTTTTGTGCCATTACTACTATTTCCTCCTATAATTTCAATATAATAGCTATATAGAGGCCAGAGTATAATCTGACCTCTCTTATAACCATCATTTGATTACAAATTATTCTTCTTTATTGTCATCATCTTCTACAACTTCAGCTTCATATACTGTTCCTTCTTTAGCTTCATCGCTATCTGTAGCAGCACCTTCAGCTTGAGCAGCTGCAGCTTGTGCTGAGTATAATTTTTCTGATAATTCATAGAATACTTTTGTTAATTTTTCTGTAGCATCTTTGATTGCTTCAACGTTTGCACCTTCTAAAGATTTTTTAACGTTTTCAATTTCTGATTCTACTTTAGCTTTTTCTTCACCACTAACTTTATCTCCTAATTCATCTAAAGTTTTTTGGCTGTTATATACTAAACTTTCTGCGTTATTTCTAACTTCAATTTCTTCTTTTCTTTTCTTATCTTCAGCAGCATGTGCTTCAGCATCTTTAATAGCTTGATTGATATCTTCTTCTGAAAGATTTGTGCTAGCTGTAATAGAAACTTTTTGTTCATTTCCTGTAGCTTGATCTTTTGCAGATACGTGAACGATACCGTTAGCGTCAATATCAAATGTTACTTCGATTTGTGGTACTCCTCTTGGTGCTGGTGGAATTCCTGTTAATTGGAATCTTCCTAATGTTTTATTGTAAGCTGCCATTTCTCTTTCACCTTGTAATACGTGAACTTCTACAGATGTTTGACCATCTCCAGCTGTTGAGAATACTTGTGATTTTTTAGTTGGTATTGTTGTGTTTCTTTCGATTAATTTTGTAAATACTCCACCGTATGTTTCAATACCTAATGATAATGGTGTTACGTCTAATAATACTAAGTCTTTAACATCTCCTGATAATACACCACCTTGAATAGCTGCACCAATAGCAACACATTCGTCTGGGTTAATTCCTCTATCTGGTTCTTTTCCTGTTATTTTCTTAACCATTTCTTGAACCATTGGAACTCTTGTAGATCCACCAACTAATAATACTTTATGAATATCGTTAGCTGTGATTCCAGCATCTTTCATAGCTTGTTCAACTGGAATTCTTGTTTCTTCAACTAATTTTCCAATTAATTCTTCAAATTTAGCTCTTGTTAATGTAATATCTAAGTGTTTTGGTCCTGTTGCATCAGCTGTGATAAATGGTAAGTTGATTTGTGTTTGTTGCATTCCTGAAAGCTCAATTTTAGCTTTTTCAGCAGCTTCTTTTAATCTTTGCATAGCCATTTTATCATTTTTTAAATCAATAGCATCTGTTTTCTTGAATTCAGATACTAAGTAATTGATGATAGCTTCGTCGAAGTCATCTCCACCTAATTTTGTGTTACCATTTGTTGATAATACTTCGAATACTCCATCTCCAATATCAAGGATAGAAACGTCAAATGTTCCTCCTCCTAAGTCGTATATCATAATTTTTTGATCTTGTTCTTCTTTATCCATACCATAAGCTAAAGCTGCAGCTGTTGGTTCGTTAATAATTCTTAATACTTCAAGTCCAGCAATTTTACCAGCATCTTTTGTTGCTTGTCTTTGGCTGTCTGAGAAATATGCAGGAACTGTAATAACAGCTTGTGTAACTGTTGTTCCTAAATAGTTTTCAGCATCTGCTTTTAATTTTTGTAAAATCATAGCTGAAATTTCTTGTGGAGAGAATTCATCTCCTTCTATTCTTACTTTCTCGTTTGTTCCCATTTGTCTTTTAATAGATATAACTGTGTTGTCTGGGTTTGTTACTGCTTGACGTTTTGCAATTTGTCCTACTAATCTTTCTCCATTTTTTGAGAATGCTACAACTGATGGTGTTGTTCTGTTTCCTTCTGCGTTAGGAATTACAACAGCTTCTCCACCTTCCATAACTGAAACGCATGAGTTTGTTGTTCCTAAGTCAATACCAATTATTTTTCCCATTTTGAAATTTCCTCCCTTATTTCTTTCTATTAGATTATGTGCTTTGACACATTTATTTTCCTTATCGGTTTAAACAAATAAATTGTTTAATTTCTCTTTAGTTAATATATAAATTAAAAATTTAAAAACAATATTAGTTAGCTACTATTACCATTGAATGTCTTACAACTTTATTTCCAATTTTGTAGCCTTTTCTATATTCTTGAACAATTTCTTGTTCTCCTTTTTCAGGATCTTCTATATGACTAACAGCTTCATGGAATTCAGGATCAAATTTAACTCCAACAGATTCAATTTCTTCAAGCCCTAATCTTTTTAAGGCATCTGCAAATTGTCTTGCTACAAGTCTTACTCCATCTTGATATGCTGTATCTTCTGTTTTTGCATCAACTGCTTTTTCTAAATTATCCATTATTGGAAGCATTGTTGCAACAACATCTCCAGTAATCATTCCATAAATACCATCTTTTTCTTTTTGGCTTCTTTTTTTATAATTTTCAAATTCAGCAAGCATTCTTTTGAATCTATCATCTAATTCATTATACTCTGCAAGTGAAATTGTTTCTTCTTTAACTTCTACTTCTTCATTTACTACGTTTTCTTCGTTTTCCACAATTAATACCCACCTTCTTTAGAATTTTCCTTTTTTAAAATCATCGTTGATTTTTTTGCTTATGTATTTCATAACTGAAATTACTTTAGAATAATCCATTCTTGTTGGACCAATAATACCGATTGTACCGATATCTTTATCTTCTAATAAATGATTGAATGTCACTATACTAAAGTTTTTTAATTCTTCTTTTTCAGTTTCCTCGCCTATATAAATATTAATATTATCAGCAACACCTGTATTTAATACATCTGCCACTAAATCTTTTGCATCTAGCACATTTAAAAAGTCTTTTGCAACATCTACCTTTTTAAATTCTGGCATATCTATAACCTTATTTGCTCCATCTAGATACACAGCTTGAGATTCTCTTATAATTTTATTAATCTCTTCTATTACTTTTTTAATAATATTTATTCCTGTTTTCATTTCAGCCATTATAAATTCTTCTAATGGTGAATTCATTGTTTCAAGTGGTTTTCCCACTAGTTTATTTTTAAATATAAATGTTAAGTCATTTACTTGCTCATCAGAAATATCTTCATCAAACTTTATAATTGATTCTCTTATTATTCCTGAGTCAGTTAATATTACTGCCATCAAAACTCTACTACCAAGTAAAACGAATTTTATATCTATAATTGCATGATTTTGTACATCAGGTGCAATTGTTATTGTTGTATAATGTGTTATTTCTGATAATGTCGTTGTAGCAATTTTTGTTAAATCTTCTAAAGCATTAACTTTTGTTTCTAATCTTTCTCTGATTAATTCCATTTCCTTTTTGCTTAGCTTATCATCTCTTATAAGCTCATCAACATAGTATCTATAACCTTTTTGTGAAGGTACACGTCCAGCTGAAGTATGTGGTTTCTCTAAAAAACCAATTTTTTCAAGTTCAGCCATTTCGTTTCTTATTGTAGCACTACTTACTTCAAGTTCTTTAACTAAGTTTCCAGAACTAACAGGCTCTGCAGTCTCAATATACTCTTCAACAATAGCTTGCAATATTCTTTTCTTTCTTTTATCCAATTTCTCTGACATCTCACACCTCTTTTTAGCAAACTTGATGTTTGACTGCTAATATAATATAACTTTATTTACCGTTTGTCAATAGAAATTTTATTATTTTTTAAGCATTTTATAGGCATATTTAAAGGCGTTTATATAAACGCCTCAAACACTTGATTTGCAAGGTCTAAACCTTTTTTAGTTAATCTAATATTATCTAAATCTACCTCTAACAATCCCTCTTCATCTAACCTACTAATTTCAAACCTAAAATAGAATAAAGGATGTACTCTAAATCGTCTTTCAAATTCTGATATACTTACTCCATTTATTTTTCTTAATCCTAAAAGCATAAACTCTTTTGCTTTTGATTCTCTATCTTGAATCTCATGAGTTTCCACATTTTTAGTAAATTTAAATTCTTTAATATTTCTAATATATTCATCTAAATCATTTGTATTAGAAAATCTTTTATTTCTATAATATGAATGTGCTGCAAGACCAAAACCTAAATATTCTCTTTGTTCCCAACAATCTAAATTGTGTTTTGATTCATATCCCTTTTTAGCAAAATTAGAAATCTCATAATGATTATATCCATTTTTTTCTAGAATATTCTTCGTTTTATGATACATCTTTCTTTCTAAGTCTTCATCTACTAATTCATATTTTCCTTCTTCAATTTCTTTCTCTAATACAGTACCTTCTTCTAAAATTAAAGAATATAATGATATATGATTTGGATTAAGCTTTATGACTTTTAACAAACTATCAACTAATATTTTTTCTGTTTGTGTTGGTAAAGCAAGCATTAAATCTACATTTATATTTGTAAATCCAATTTCTCTTGCAGTATTATATGTTTCTAAAAATTCTCCATATGTATGAATTCTTCCAATTAAATTTAAAAGTTTGTCATCAGTTGTTTGAAGACCAATACTCAATCTATTTATTCCAAGCTTTTTATACGTTTCTAGTTTTTCTCTTGTAACAGTTCCTGGATTTATTTCGATTGTTATTTCTACATTACCAGCCACCTTAATATTTTGATATATAGTTTTTAATATTCTTTCTATATATATTGGATCTATTAATGATGGTGTGCCACCACCTATATATATAGTAGAAACTTCATGAATATTAGGCACAATATTTTTACTAGTATTTTTTATTTCATTTTCTAATGCATCTATATACTCTTTATATTTTCCCTCATCACAAGAAAAAGAAATGAAATCACAATATTTACATTTCTTTTTACAAAAAGGTATATGAACATAAATTCCTAATTTTTCCATAAATTACCCTTGCTTTCTTAATTCTTCAGCTATTTCATGTATCTTTTGTAATCTATGATTTACTCCTGATTTACCAAGTGGTTTTTCAAGCATCTCTCCTAATGCTTTTAAAGATGCATCTGGATTTTCTAAACGTAAATAAGCCACTTGTTTTAAATAATCTGGAAGCTCTTCAAACTTATTTAAATTCTTTAATAATTTAATATCATTAATTTGATCTACTGACGCATTAACAATTCTATTTAAATTAGCTGTCTCGCAATTAACTAATCTATTTACATTATTTTTTACTTCTTTAGTTATTCTAACATCTTCAAATGCTAATACACCTTTATTAGATCCTATTAATGCTAAGAATTTTGAAATTTCTTCAGCTTCTTTTATATATAAAACAATTCTTTCTTTTACTTCCATTATTTTTAAGAAAACACCAAATTGTTTACAAAGATTTAATATATATTCAGCATTATTTAGTTCACCGAATGTAATTTCTAAATGATATTGTTTATTTGGATCATTAACAGATCCTGCACCTAAAAATGCACCTTTAACAATAGCTTTTCTTACCTCTTCTTCAGCATCTAACTTTAACGTCATATATTCTTCAAGATTTTCATTAATATTGATAGTAGCAACAAATACTTTTCCTTTAGTACTTGGTTCATAATCTATTCCTAAATTAAACAATATTTTATAAAATCTTTCTATATTAAATTCATTTTCAGTAATAAACTCTATACTTTGATTATTATTTACAGTATTACCTGTTAATATATAACCTAAAAATTCTGCTTCTAAAAGCTTTTTATCTTTTAAATTATTTACTTTACTTAATTCTTCTTTTATTTCTGATGAGAAAGACATGTTTTATCTCCTATCTTATTTATTTTTGACCAACAACAACTCTATCATTTCCTGATAAATCTTTTTTTGAATAAATATTTTTATAATCATTATCTTGTAAAAGTTTTATAACAGAATCTTTTTGATCATATCCTATTTCTAATGCTAAATAACCATCTTTTATTAAATACTCTTTAGCACATTTAATTATTTCCCTATAAAAATCTAATCCATCCTTACCGCCATCTAAAGCTATAATAGGTTCTTCTTGAACTTCTTTTGAAAGAGATTTTATAACTTCAGTTTCGATATATGGTGGATTTGATACTATAATATCAAACTGATTTGATATCTCGATATCATTAAACAAATCTGAATGTATAAATGTTATATCCAAAGAATTACTTTTTGCATTTTTCTTTGCTACATCTAATGCATTTATACTAATATCAGAAGCATATATTAACGCTTTATCAACATATTTAGATAAAGAAACAGCAATTGCTCCACTTCCTGTGCACATATCTAAAACTTTTAATTGTTCCTTACTCATTTTTAATGTTTTTGATATTTTAATAACTTCTTCTACCAAATTTTCTGTATCTGGTTGTGGTATTAAAACATTTTCATCTACATAAAAATGAAGCCCCATAAAATCTTGTTTATTTAATATGTATTGTATTGGCTTACCACTTATTAATTTATTTAATCTTTCATCAAATACTTTTAATATATCTTCATCTAATTCATCTTGATCATGAACTAATAAATACTCTTTTTCTTTATTTAAAGTATCTGATAAAATCATTTTTACTTTCATAGAAGCATCTTCAATATTTTTATTTTTTAGCCTCTCAATTGCAGTTTTTAAAACTTCTTTTATTATCATAAATTTAAAGCTCCTTCTTATATCCTTTATATATCACATTTTCTTTATTTTTTAAACCTTTTTAGGCAAAAAATAAGGTAGACTTACAAAGTCTACCTTACTTTTAAAATTATTTATTATTATTCAGCCTGTTCTTCATGACCAACTTTAGCTGTTTTAAGATCATATGCTGGTTTACCTGCTGCAACTCTTGCTTCAGCTGTTTTTCTTTCATAATCAATTTTTGGCATTTCTTTAACAACTTCTTCATACATTTCCATATAATCTTTAAGTGGTAAAGGTCCTTCATTTAAATGTGACCAATCACCATTTGTTATTCTTTCGTTAATAACATCTGGTATTTTCATATATTTATATGTACCATCAGCTAAGTCTTGTGAATATTCACTATCAAGTCTTGCTTTAACATGTTTATCAAACCATTCTTGGTTTACTTTAATACCATATGTTTTTTCAACCATATATGCTAAAACATATAAACCATGATTCTCAATATCAGCGATAGCTCCTCTTACGCCTTTTCCATCTAATTTTTGTCCATTGAATTCAAATTCATCATCATACATCTTTGAACAATCTATTTTCTCTCTTATAAATCTATCAAATATAAAATCTTGTGTTAAATGTTTTTTTGCTCCTGCAAAATATTTAGGTGGTAAATGTGTATTATGATTCTCAAATGTTTCAATACTTGTTGTCTCTCCAAGTACACAAGGTTTAATTTCACTAACAATATGCTTTGGTAATCTTTCAACTTCTTCTTTAGATAATTCTTTTAAATTTAATGGATATTTCATCCATGATGTATCTTTACCATCATAACTTTGTTCAAAGTGACTATATTGTCTTGGTCCACAATATCTTCTAATTGCATCTGGTAACAATACATATTGAATCTCTTCATCTAATTCTCTTTCGTTTCCTCTTAATCCCAAAAGTGTAACAAGTGTGTGTTGTAATGTAATCATTTTTTCCCTCCAAAAATTTAATTCTTTTTATAAGGTTATTTATTAAAAACAAAGACATATTTGCTGTCTTACCAAATATGTCTCTTAACTATTATTATTCTTTTCCTAAAAATCGACCTATTTGATACTAGCAAATAAGTCTCATCTTTTAAAACAAAGCCAGGCTTTTTTCCGATTGTTGACTTTGTTCCATAATTTATATGGTAATTACTCCCTTACAATACATATTATACCATCATTTTAGCATTATGTCAACGTGATTTTAGGCAATAAAAAACCCCCACGTCTAGCCGTAAGTTGTTAAAAGAATTTTTATGGACCTGTACTCACACAGGTGGGCGCTTCCTAAATATTCCTGGGCTTCTTACATAAATGCAAGCATGCACGCCATAAATAGAGATCAGCTCCCGTATCCAAAACTTGTAGGTTCTAAAAATTCCGTCATACGCACTGCGCAGGGAAAATTAATATTTACTTTGTATAATTATGATACCACATTTATACCATAACATCAAATCACAAATTTCCTATATTATTTAACTATACCTATATATCTACTTTTTTTATAAAATATCTCACTTTTTTCCACTTTTTTTACCCAATTTGATAACTTGAATTTTTATCAAAAATATGGTATAATTAATTAATCTCGTGGTTTTTTCACGAGTTATTTTTTTGCTCTGTTATAGTAAAAATTATCCATTTTCAAAGTCTGGTACATATTTAGTTTCATCATCTTCTAAGTCTTGCATAAAGCCGTCTAAATCAAGTTCAAATACATAATTTTCAATCTCTTCATATTCTTCTTGTGTTAACTTTCTTCCAATATCATCCATACCTACAGCTTTATGAGTTGGAAAATATTGTGCCATTATGCTTACCAAAACATCTGGCATATTTTCTTTAATCCATTTTAAAACATTTTTACTATTTTCAATATAATTTGGTAAAACTAAATGTCTAATAATCAATCCTTTTTTTATCATTCCAGTTTCATTATTTACTTCCAGTTTTCCACATTGTTTATACATCTCTTTAATCGCTATTATAGCATTTTCTTTATAATTCTTAATTCCAGATAACTTCTCTGCTAAAACATCATCAAAATACTTAAAATCAGGTAAATATACATCTATATATCCGTCTAACAGTTTAAGTCCATCTAAAGATTCATACCCACTTGAATTATAAACCACAGGAAGCACTAACCCTTTTTGTTTTGCTATTTTTAAAGCCTCAATAATTTGTGGTATATACATAAATCCAGTTACTAAATTAATATTATTAGCTCCCATTTCTTGAAGTTTCAAAAACTCATTTGCTAAATCATTTACTGATATTTCTTTACCCAAATATTCTTGACTTATTTTATAATTTTGACAGAACTTACAAGATAAATTACAACCTGAAAAGAAAACTGTTCCAGATCCAGTTTCACCACTTATACAAGGCTCTTCAAAATAATGAAGATTTGCAAGCGCTACTTTAGGATTAATTCCAGCTTTACATCTTCCTATCATTCCATCCATTCTATTTACTTTACAATTATGTGGGCATAGCCTACATTCTTTTAATATATTTTCTAATTCCATATCTACTCACTTTTTTAAAACTTTAGCCTCCCTTTTCAGGGAGGCTTTTAGTTGGATTCACCTTCCATCTCTACGATTTGAGTGCCTGACCTATAGTCATCTCTGCTCGTACTACTAATTACATTGTACCCATCAATTATTATCTTTACAGTTCCTGATTCATCTGTACGATACACTCTAATAAATTTCTCTTCCAAGTAGTCCATAAAAGGCCTAACTGGATGTCCATAATAGTTGTGGTTTCCATTATCTGAGGATATTAATACCACTTCAGGATTTACAGCATCCATAAACGCTTCTGTATTAGATGTCATACTCCCATGATGAGCAGCTTTGTAAACATCGGCTGAAAGATCGACTCCTGCATCTAGCAATTGCTGTTCTACTTCTTTTTCAATATCTCCTGTAAAAAGGATTGTTTTCTCACCATATGTCACTTTTGCTACCAATGAATAATTATTGATTTTTTCATATTCATCATCAATTGGCGCTAAGAATTCTACATATGAGTCTGCAAACCAAAATGTCTTAAATGTTCCATCTTCTGCTTTTACACCTTCAATCATTTTACTACCAGAAAAGTAGTGAGCAACTTTAGTAAGTGCTCCGATTGCAAAATGAGAAGCATCAAGATCAAAAAAATTATGCTTCGACATATCAGTCACATACATGTGATCAATTTTGTAGTTTAGCATTATGCTGAAAAGTCCTGCAGAATGATCTTGATGATAATGCGTAAGAATAGCATAATCAATCTTCTTGACTCCGAGTTCTTTTAAAGCTTTATTTGTTACATCCATGTTGTACATGGTACCAGCATCAATTAACAGAACTTTATCATCTTGCAGAAGCACAAATGAATCACCTTGACCTACATCAATCATGTGTATTTCAAGATTTCCATCTGTAAACTGCGGATTGACTTCATCCTGATTTGATACTACATAGAGCCTTAAAACAACCAGCATTACAAGCAAAATAACAACAATAGCCAGGAAAGACAAAATTTTCATCAATCTCCGGAAAATTCTTTTTGCCTTGAAATTATTCATTGACAATTCACTTCCTTTCTATGTCATTTTCAAAATGCTCCTAAATATTATAACACAGATTTTATACTTTTACAAACCTTTATTATCAAGGGTTACACAAGAAGTTATGATTCAAAAATAATTTTAGATAATTTATTAATCGCTTTGGTTTCTATTCTAGATACATATGATCTACTGATATTATACATCTTTGCAATTTCACTTTGCGTCTTAGAATTCTTTCCATTAAGTCCAAATCTTAATTCTAGAATTTCCTTTTCTCTTTTCTTAAGCACAACTTTCATTTTTTCATTTAATAGCTTCGTCTTTATCTTTAAATCAACTTCATCTTCAATATTTTTAGAATCATTTTCTAAAATTTCTTGAAGAGTTATTTCATTATCGTCTTTATCTTTTCCAATCGGTTCATTTAAATAAACATCACCCATTCTTTTCTTATTACTTCTTAAATACATTAAAATCTCATTTTCGATACATTTTGCAGCATATGTAGCAATTTTTATACTTTTATCAGGATTAAAACT
Source organism: Clostridia bacterium (assembly GCA_017517685.1). Taxonomy (GTDB): domain Bacteria; phylum Bacillota; class Clostridia; order TANB77; family CAG-508; genus Scatovivens. Next base: position 82,358 of record JAFWYK010000010.1, on the reverse strand, counting down.
ATTAATTCCCTTTATTAATCCTATGCTTCCAATAGAAATTAAATCATCAATCTCTACTCCAGTTGAAGAATATTTTTTAGCAATATGAGCTACTAGTCTTAAATTTCTTTCAATCAAAACTTTTCTAGCATTATCATCTCCATTCTTCATTAGTTCTAAATACTCTTTTTCCTCCTTTGAACTTAATGGTTCTGGAAATAAATTACTGCTTTGTATGTATCCAACACCAATTATTAAACCACTTAAAACTATTAGCAATTCTGATATAGTAGCTGTAATCATTTTCACCTCCACTATTTTTTAGTTTATATCTTAATATATGCTATAAAAATCTCTACGTGCCTGGACACAAAAGAAAAAAGTGGTCAGTCAGTTGACTTAACCACTTTTTTTCTTTTTTTGGAATTACGGTGCGTAATCAGGGTTGAAATCTACATGGAAATTGTGGTTTCCAATAGTAAGAGTTTCCACGCCAGATCTGCTCAACAATGCCTCCTCAGACATATTCTTCGGAGAATAGAAGAACAAAGCACCGTCCTCGAAAGTCACACGAGTAGGATCCCATCCCTTGCAGGCTGCCTCGACGGCTTCCATGCATTCAGGAATGCTATCCAACATACCCTGGGTGACACCGGAGATGTCAGCAAACTGACCAGACTGAGTAACGATTGCGTAGATGGAACGGCGATCAAAACGGCGATCATTGGAAAAATATCTGTTCAGCGCGACGGCTACAACAGCTACTTTGCCTTCAAACGATTCACCACGAGCTTCCCTGTACACCATTTTAGCTAAGTACAACTTTTCACTTTCGTTCAAGTCGTAATAGTAAAGTTTGCCAGGGCCATATGCAGAGATTTCAGGCACAATCACGATCGGAAGCGTTTCCTCAGAAACAGGCTCCGTAACGGATTCAGTGTTGACTTCAGGAGTCACAACAATTGTCGGGTCATCATAGCGAAGAGTTGTAATCACAACGTCACTATTTCTTGTGTTAACATCACTTACTGAATACTCAGAAGGAGTGTTAATAGCATTACTCGCCATGACGGTAATACTGGTCATTACCAGGGCAATGACAGCACACAAGGCGATGATTCTATTCCGAACAACGTTCTTGGTCTTTGCACGTTTTTTCTCATTTTGACTTGCGCGATAACGCATCAGAACGCAATTACTGTAGTTGGGGCAGTTCCGACAGTCTCCACAGAAGGTGTTCTCAAAGTATACTTCGTAGGGACAATCACGGTACATCTGCTGCTGCTTTTTCATTTGGTTTTACCTCTTTCCTCACAAATATAACATTTGTTATTAATTTGAACTGCAACTTCTTCAAAAAAGAAGCCAAGTATATTATAGCAATAATACACTATGGCTTCAATTTATTTAACTAATATTTAACATAAACTTAACATTTAAGCAATCTCTTTGAATGATAGATTTCTTAATTCTCTTGCATGATTAATTGATATTTCTGATACATTACCAGTAGAAATTCTTGCAATTTCTTCTAGAACTTCTTCTTCGTTTAGTTGTTTAACTTTTGTTCTTGTTTTATTATTTTCAATCTCTTTACATATGAAATAATTATAATCACCTTTAGCAGCAATACTTGCTAAATGAGTTACACAAATAACTTGATGTGTTTTAGATATTTGTTTAATTTTCTCTCCAGTTACATTAGCTGCAACACCACTTATACCTGTATCAATCTCATCAAAAATAATTACTGGTATTTTATCTACATCTGCTAAAACATTTTTTATTGCAAGCATAAATCTAGACATTTCTCCACCTGATGCGATTTTAATTAATGGTTTTTCTTCTTCTCCAACATTTGTTGTAATTAAAAATTCAACTTTATCTAAACCATTTTTATTAAAATCATTAGTTTCAGAAAAATCAATTCTTACATTAAATCTTGCATTTTTCATTTCTAATTCTTTTAACTCTTTATTAATTTTCTTAATTAATTCTTTAGCATATTTATTTCTAATTTGATTCATTTTATTAGCTAAATCTGCTAGCAACTCTTCTTGTTTAGATAGTTTTGATTTTAATGATTTTATATAACCTTCTAAGTTTTCTATTTCATATATTTCATCATTTACTTTTTCTTTATATTCTAGTATTTCAGATATATCATTTCCGTATTTTCTTTTTAATGAATTTATCAAATCTAATCTTTCTTCTACTTTTGTTTGTTCATCTTCATCAAAATATAAATCTTCTCCTAAATAAGCTAAATCCCTAGCTGCTTCTTGTACCTCATAATAAGCTCCTTTTAATCTATTCGCAATCTCAGAATACTCTTCATTATAAGATTCAATTTTTTCTAAAGCTTTTATAGCAATGTTCATTGCGTCTATTGCATTAGTATTTATTTGACCTTCTGCTTCTTGAAGATTACTTGCAATTTTTTCTGCTGCCATAATACTTTTTCTTCTTGCTTCTAATTCATCTTCTTCACCAACTTTAAGTTTAGCTTCTTCTATTTCATTTACTTGATAATTTAAAAGATCTAACTTTCTTTGTTTTTCTTTATCGTCCCCATAATTTTTTGCAAGTTCTGCTTTTATATTTAAATACTCTTCATATAAATTTTTATATTCTTCTTTTATTAGTTTTAATTCTTTGTTTGCATATTCATCTAATAATTCAATATGAGTACTTACATCTAAAATTGATTGATTATCATTTTGTCCATGAATATCAATAACATTATTCATAAATGTTTTTAATTCATTTACAGTAACAAGTCTTCCATTAATCTTACATGTATTTTTTCCTTTTATATTAATTTCTCTTGAAACAATAACGTTATCTTCTTCATATCCATAATTTGGTAAATAAATAGACATTTCTACAAATGAATGACTCTCACCATTTCTTATCATTTCTTTAGAAAATCTACCACCTGCAAGTATTTGAAGTGATCCAATTATTAACGTTTTTCCAGCTCCTGTTTCACCTGTTAAAACGTTAAATCCTTCATTTAAATTTATTGTTATATCATCAATTATTCCAATATTTTTTATATGCAATGTATTAATCATTTCAAATACCACCTCATCACAAAATACAAATAAATGTTCGTATGATTATTATATCTTATTTTATATTTTTGTCAATACATTTGTTCGCCTTTTTAAAAAATTTTTTACATAAAAAAAAACCGCTACAAAAATCTCTATTTGTAGCGGCATTTCATTTATTATAATATTTTAATTAATATCCTAAAGCTTTGAATTTTGCCATTAATTCTTGCATTGCTAAATCTCTGTGATTATGTACTGCAATATATTCTTCTTCCTCCATATCGCCCATTGGCTTATCAAAACCTTTTGGAATAAATACTGGTCCGAAAGTTAGTCCACCTAATTTCCCATGTTCAAAAGCTATTGTCCCTGTACACTCTCCCCTTGCAACATATACTTCTCCATCAGTTAATATTGCAGTTAATACACAAACTAACTTACAAGATCTATCTTCAAGTTTTGTACATCCTTTCATATTTGTTAAAAGCTTATTTATATTATCGATTTGTGGTGCATGATCTCCTGCATATCTTCCTGTATATATTCCAGGAGCACCACCTAAATAATCAACGCATAATCCTGCATCATCAGTAAGAATAATTTTATCTTCTATTCCTTCTTTTTTGCAAAAAGCTTCAATTGCTCTAGCTTTAATTAATGAATTTTCTTCAAAACTTTCACCATCTTCTATTATTTCATCTGTAAATCCTATATCTTTTAATGTATAAAGCTCTGCATCAAATCCATAAGATTTTATAATTCCATGCATTGCTTCCAATTTTGCTTTATTAGTTGTACCATAAATAATTTTCATTTTCTTCTCCTTTATAAAACGGAAAACGACGCGCCATGTTAGTGGTGCGCCGCTTCTTGTGTTACTGATTTCACTTAACCGCAAAGCTGGAGTTCCAGAAGTTTTGCGGTCTGAGGATGTTCCTCTGCTGCTTCAACGAGCTGGGTGAGCTCATCATCGAACTGATCATGTGCATCCACGAGCTTGAGATCGTTGTACTGATAGAGAACATTGAGCATCACGCCAACACAAAGATGGTTAGAAACCTTACGAATTTCGACATCGCCGAAACCACAGGTGTCACCAACATTCATATTCTTGATGTGATTTGCAATGCACTCAGGCATCTTACGATAGCTTGCGAAAGCGTCAACTTCGAAAACAACAGTGTACTCCGCGTCGATGGACTCCATCTCCTTAACCATAGCCTTGATCTGTTTGAGAGTTACATCATTTGTAACAACGAGTCTGTCTTCGACGATCATCCAGTATTCCATAAAAGTGTCAATCTTGTACATAGGTATTACCTCCTCATCATATTGTAAAATCTTCAATATACCTACATACTAATTATACCACATTTTACATAAAATATCAAATTTGCTAGTTATTTAAACTATTTTTATAACTCTAAAGTAATTTTTTTACCTGTAGATTTATATTCTGTATATTTAACACCACATGAATCAAACATTGCTTTTGACACAATTACATTATCTGATGTAGCATATTTATCTTCTTTATAAATAACTTCTTTAATACCAGACTGAATAATTGCTTTAGCACATTCGTTACATGGAAATAATTTTACATATATTTTTGATCCAGATAGATCTCCTCTATAATTTAATATAGCATTAAGTTCTGCATGACATACATATGCATATTTTGTTTCTGTAAAAGAACCATTTCTTTGCCAATGCATTTTATCATCATGTAGTCCTCTAGGTGCTCCATTATATCCCATAGATAATATTCTATTATCATCACTTACAATACAAGCTCCTACATCTGTATTTGGATCTTTACTTCTTTCCGCTGAAAGCATTGCTACTCCCATGAAATATTCGTCCCAAGAGATATAATCTTCTCTTTTTGAATTTGAACTATTTTTATTTTCCATTTAAAATCACCTCTATATTGCTTTTATATCACATATACACTCATTTTTCAATATATTTAAGCTATTTAAAAAGACTACAAATAATTAAATTTGTAGTCTAATATTTTATTCTTCTGGTGGTAAAACAAACGCTTTATCCAAAAAATTCAATTCAATTATGTCTATTCTAAGAAATTCTTTTTTATCAAAAATATCATTGTCAAATGTTTTTGAAATAATTCTAGTAAAATCTTCTGTGATTGAAAGCCATAAATAATCTTCATCTTTTTCGTAATCTCCATATAACATATGATACGATGTTTTTCCAGCAAAAGCTGATTTTATCATTTCAACTGACTCATTTTCAGCAATTGCTTTTGCTGTTAATTCTGGTCTAAACGTTGTAACTATTGAATAACTTCGACAAATTGCTCCACTTATAGTAGAAGAAATAAATTCAATTTCATAATCATTAATCACTCTTTGTGAATAATCTTCTAAATTCAATTCTACTACATTATCATAAACAATTTTATTTTCTTCATATCTGTTACAATCAACATTATTAAGATTTATAAAATATTCTTTAGATACTGTTTTTAAATCATCATCATAAGGTCTATATTTTAATAATCGATCATCACCATTTATATAGTAATAATACTCAGCTTTTTCTAATGTAACATTATTGCCTTTACTTAATTCTCTATCTATAAGAATTCTACCAGAATGCTTCTGCCCAACTTCATAACCATTTGTCATATATGTATTTATCATTTCTAAAGCATATTGGCTTTTTAAATTGGTTTTTGTAATATCAATCAATTTATTTATACCAAGTACTATTGATAATACTACTAATAATCCAAGTAATATATTTACTATTAATTTTTTATTAATAGTAATACCCTTTTTTATATATTTTTCTTCATTTTCTTTAACTAAATAATCTACAGAGACATTAAATATATCTGATAATTTTACTATTTTTTCAACTTCTGGAGTAGCACTTCCTACTTCCCATTTAGATACAGTTTGTCTTGAAACATCTAGTTTATTAGCTAAATCTTCTTGAGATAAACCAAGTTTTTTTCTATTTTCAAATATTTTTTCATTTAATTTCATTTGTATCACCCCTTTTTAGGATATCCATATATTAATTATACATATAATTTAAAAATAATACTACCAATTATACTTTAAAATTTGACAACCAGTGGTTGCATCTCTTGTTTTGCAACAATTTTAACAAAAATGACATATTTTTGTTATTGCAGTCTTTAAAACTTATTTATACAATTATACTATATTATTTTATATTGAAAGAAGGATTTAATATGTCATCAGATATCTCTGCTGAGCAATCTTATGCTTATGCTGAGTTACTAGAAATTCTTTCATTTTTGAATAAAAAATTTATAGACAAAATTCCTTCAAAAATGATGAATATCTTTAACAAAAACGCTTTAACTACATATGAAAATCATTTAGATATATCTGTTCCAATTCATGAACAAAATATTTCAAAGAAAACAGCTGCACTTATTGCAGTACTTGCTTTAAAATATTGGTGTGAAACAGACGAAGAAATAACTATTCTAAAAGAAGTAATCGCTGAAAATGATAAAAACCTTGAAGAAACTCGTAAAGAACAATATCATCCAGATAAAATCTTTGAATCTTCAAAACAAGTTGAAGAACCAGCTGTTATTAAATCTGTATCTATAGAAGAAACACTAAATGAAGAAACTACACAACTTTTAGATTACAATTCTCTTCCATGGTACAAAAAACTATTTACTCCATTTAGAAATTTAGCATTTAAAATATTTAAAAAAACCAATAATCCAACTTAATTGTTAGATTATTGGTTTTATTTTTTATGAATCTCTTTGCTCTGATGAATCAACTACTCTATCGTCTTGTGCTCTTGCAAATTTATTTAAATCTGTAACTTCTCCAACTATTTCTTGTGAAGTTGTTCCTGATGTTTCTAACACCTTAGCAACATTCATCAAACCAACCCTTCTAGGTTGCTCACTATGAATTTTTTGTTCATCTCCATAAGCTTCACTTTCTTTTTGATGTTTATTTTTTCTCTTAAAAGCACCTTTTCCAACAATCATAGGGCCTTTTGCTAATTTTAATCTTCTTTGTGGTTCATTTTCAAACAGCTCAACACCAAACATATTCTTGTAAGCTTCATCTCGTTCCCTTACTGCCGCTCTTAAAAGACTATTATCTTGTAAATTTTGAGCTATTATTCTCTTTGATTGTTCAATATCTTCATCAAATGTTTCTACTGCAGGTAAATTAGAACTAATTCGCGCGTTTTTTCTTAATGATTTCCACGCATTAATTTTCAAGTGTTCATTAAATGATTCCAGCTCTTTTGTTGCAAAATCTTTATGTTGATCTTTAGTACCAACTCCAAATTTTTCTGCAACCATAAGTATGCCTTTTATAATTTCATTTGGCTCTATATTTTTACCATTCGCCTTAAACGTTTCATAAATATCAGCTATACTAATACCTTTTTCATAATATGCTGCAACAGCTTGTTTTATATATCCATATTTAATATCAGTTACTTCTTTTCTATCAAAAGCTTGATTTGATTTTGTAAGTGCTAAATCTCTTTTATCTATTCTACGCACTTCACGAGAATATCTTTCTTTTTCAAGTATGGCTGCTGTACAATCAATATCAATTGTATCATGCATTATAGATTTCGATATATTCCTATCTATATTACTTATATTTTGTTCAACCAATTCTTTATATTGATCATTAACTCTTTTTAAACTTTCTTTTACTATAGGAAAAACTTCTATAGATTCACCATCATCATATTTATTCATTGCATCTACTAATTCTATCCCAAACAACTCTCTTGATGTCTTTTTTTCTGCAAATATTATTTTAGCTGCCGATTCCATCGTAATACCTTTTTCTTTTGATTTATCTTGAATAACTAAATACAAGCTTTGCATTTCTAACAATTTTTCAAATTTATTCGTAAGATTATATGACGTTTGTATATCATTCAATAAATCTTGTTCTAATTCTATAGCTCTATCCTTATCAAAAGTTCCACATTGCACTTTAATTTCTGTAGCTTTTCTTCTTAATTCAGTAATTTCTCTCTCTATTTTTGCTATATTTTCAATCAATTCAGTCCTTTCAATATCACTATCTTTCAATCCATCTAACTCTTTATAAGCCACTTCTAACATCATTTGTTTATACATCATAGTAGTTTCACTAGATGAAATTACTCTAATTGCATTAGGATTATTCTTTTTTATAATTTCAGAAGCACTATTAATAATATCTTTTGGTATTATTTCATATTTTACTGCGTTTTCTCCAAGTTCTTCTAAAATCTCATAAACGGATTTTTCACCTGTCATATAAAGTTTTGTTGCTCTTTTTATATAATAATCTCTTTGTTCAAGTAAATTTTTTCTTTCAGTACTTAATTCTCCTTTTGCAATTTCTTCGTCATCCAGTTTTCTATTTTGCTTAACTAATAAGTACTGCGCCTCTATCTTTCTTTTTTCCTGAGCAAATTTATTTAAAAGAGTATACCCGTCTCTATCTTTATTTTTATTAATTTCATTTATTGCATCTTTATATGTTTCAATATTTTGCTTTCTAAGTATATCTGCAACACTTTGTCTATGTTGAAACGCTTCACTTCTGTCAAATACAACAATCTTTATTCCAGTAACAGATAAAACTTTATTAGTATATTCGCTTGCACTACTCATTTCTCCCTGCTCTGATTCAGATTCTTTAATTTGAGCTGCATTATCTTTTACATACAAATCCCACTTCTTTTTATCTATATTACCATTATCTAACTCTTCTTCTGTAAATCCCCAAGATAATAAACTATCTCTTAGATTACTTACTAAATCAAAAGTATTCTCTAATGAGATAAAATATTTTTCATATTTTTGCATTGCTCGTTTGTATGCCTCTTCAAAACCATATCCATCATATAACTCTTTAATAATACTAGCCTTAACAATTTCAATTTTTTGACTATCATCAAGTTCATCTGGCTCCTTTGCATTATCCGTTTTCTCAACAATTTCAAAAGTATCCTTTTCTCCCATTAAATATTTCTCGTCCCAACCACATTTGTGTTGATAAAACTCAAAAACTTTTTTTACTAAAACATCTAAGTTTTCAATTCCTACAAATTCATCAGCATGTTCTTCCAAAACTACATTTATATATTCATATACATTTAATTTTTGTTCTATCGCATCATCTAAATAAACCAATACACGTTGAAGTGCTTCACCAAGTAATCTATCTCTATTTGCTTCTATTATATTAGTATTACCATCTGACGTCTCTAGTAATGCAATAGATATAGCCTCTGCAATTGGCTTTCCTTGTTCTATATACTTTTTTACTAAATTATTATAATCTAAGTATGAAGCTTTAGATAATGCAAATTCTAGTTTTAAATCTTCATCAATTTCACGACCTGCATATTCTTCTTCTATTTCTTTATATGCTTGTTGCATAGATTTATGTGAAACTTTAAAATAAATTGGATCTTCATAATAAAGATCATCATCATTTTTTTCATTAACATTTTCCTGTTCTTTAATTATATTTTCTTTTTCATCAGCTTCAGCAATAGTTTGACTTAATGCATCATCTACTTTTGCAGCACGTTTAGCTTCAGCCTCTTCTCTAGCTGAAGTTTCTTTTTCAACTGTTTCAACAACATTTTTTACAGTCTCAGTTGCAATTGTTCTAACAGCTTCTATATTAACACCTTTGTCAGTAAAAATATTAGCTGAAGGTGTTTCCATTTTACTTTTTAATGTAGACATTACTCTTGTCTTTGTCTCGTCATTTAAGCCATTTGGCATAGCTTCTAAAAGAGTCAATTTCATATCTGTTCTTTCATTTTGAGATATTTCTTTTTTATCTATAAGTTCATCTAAAAATACATCAATTAGTTCTTCCATAAAAATCTCCTATGAATCCTATTTTCCCATATCTCATATATATCATATAGAGTATTTTTTCTCAATAATTTCAGGATTTTGTAAAGTAAAAGTAATCTAATTTTAACCATTTTTTTATGTTTAAAAAACTTTTACTTATAAAATTATTGACTAAGAATTAAAAATATGTTATAAATAAATAGCTGACTAATGTTGGCCCCTTGGTCAAGCGGCTAAGACGCCACCCTCTCAAGGTGGAATCATGGGTTCGATTCCCGTAGGGGTCACCAAAAAAAGATGGAAATTTTCATTTCCATCTTTTTTATTTTTATTAATAATTAGTACATACAGAAATACATTGTATCTCCATCAAATTCTATTTGTTCTTCATCAAAACTATCCCAATTTTTTAAGTTAAATATTTGTTCATGAGCATATTGATTTTTTATGCAACTTTCAATTTTATTTCCCGAATAATATTCTACTGCACTTTTTATTACCCATTCTCCAGCAAATATTCTATATGTTGGATCACCAACAACTCTCAATCCTGGCCAATCATGTTCTGTACTCTCATCCATACAATATACTATTTTAGTAACTTTACATTTACTTGCATTCTCATAATCTTTAATTTCTCTAACAATAGAATATCCTTCTACACTATCCATATACCTTGCATATCTATTTAAAACCGAAATATTTCCAGCTTTAATAATCATATAGCATAAATAAATTGTTGCTAATATAATTGCCATTTCTAATAATCTATTATTTTTAAAAATATCAGTATACATTAAATAATATAAAAATATTAATCCCAATACCGCAAAGTATGCAAAAACTATTCTATCAGCTATATAAAATTGAACTAAAGCAACAACTAATACTATTTGAAAAAAAGCACTAGCAATTAAAAAGAATAATATTAAATTTGAAACAGACTTGTCGTTTTTAAACCATCTTTTATCTAACGATTTTGATATTACAAATAAGATCAAATAAATAATTGCATAAAAATAATTAGGATCTTTTTCATAGTTAAGAAATAATAAACGAACTATAGAATCTATAAAAGACTCTAAACTAACTGTTAATGTATTATCTCTAAATGGCTCTATATTAAAAAGATAAATTAAACCTTGTATGATTGCATATCCACAGATAAAACAAAGTGCAACTAAAACACAAAGCTTTATCGTTTCTTTTATTAGTTCTTTTCTATTTTCTTTATCTATACCAACAAATAAAAGAGCTGCTGGAATATATAATAGAATTGTTGATTGATAACAATTCATAGCTACAAATAATAGAAGAAAACCTTTTATAAATCTTAACTTATTATTTTTATCGATTGTATGTTTTACAGCAAGTACTGTAAGTAAAACAGAAAGCCACATTATTGCTGATTCAGAATAATAGAAAAATTGATATCCCCCCATATTTAAAAACACAAGAAGTGAGGCTACTACAACTAAAATTTTCTTCTTTTTAGTTATGTTTTCATTACGCGAATCTAACTTACTATATACCATGTTTATAAAAGTATAAATAGTAATCGTTGCAATTAATATTGCTAAGATTTTCATAATGATAACAAAAGATTCTATTTCTACATTTAAGTAATCAAATAGATATAATGTTGCCATTCCAACTGTTCTACCAGATGAAGCAAACCAATAATTAGCATAATCTGTATATCCATCAATTTTTAAATTATAATAATCTGAACAATAATTATATGGTAGTAATAATAAAACGAACAGCATTACTACTCCAAAAATAATTCCTATTAACTTAAAATCAATTATATTCTTTTCTTTTGTCATATCTCCCTCATATATAGTAATTATATAGACTTATTATATATATAAGAATTTTTTAAATCAAGAAAAAAGATATAACATTTTCGTTATATCTTTTTCATCTTTATTTAATACACATATTTAAAATTTCTTCTAATCTTTCATCTTGTTTTGTTAAATATAAGTATCCAATTAAAGCTTCAAATGCTGTTGATTGACTATAATCAGCTACATTAGAATTTTTAGCTACATGATGATTTTCTGTATTTCTTCCACGTCTTACAATATCTTTTTCTTCCTCTGTTAACTCATCCATAATACTTTTTAAAATATCCGCTTGCGCTTTTGCTTTAACATACTTAATTGATTCAATATGTAATTTATGTGGTTTTGCATTTGAATTATTAGTTAATTTTGTTCTTACAAATAATTCATATACACTATCTCCAACATAAGCCCAAACTAATGGTGATAACATTTTTGCATCTTGCAAATCTTTTTCTCTTTTTATAAATTCCAAATTAATCTCCTTTATGGTTTTTCTAAACTTATTTTTCCTATTTTACAATTTCTAAAATCATCTAATATAATTCTAGCAACTTTTTCATCATCAGTATTTCCACCTGAAACTAATGCTCCTCTTTTTTTACCGATTACTTGCATTAATTCATAAATATGATTTGAATGTGTTTCAATTTCTTTCATTTCTTCGTCTGATATTTTATATCTTTCTTGAAGATTCTTTTTATAATCTTTATGAAGAACTTTTAATAATTCATAAGCAACTTCAACTCTTTCTAAAATATCATCTTTAATAGTTCCAGTAAATGCTAAATTAAGAGCAATTTCATTACTTTGAAATTTTGGCCATAATACACCAGGTGTATCTAATAATTCTTGGTTTTTAGAAATTCTAATCCATTGTTTTGATTTTGTTACACCAGGTCTATTTCCAACTTCCATTGATGTCTTTTTAGAAATTCTATTAATAAATGATGATTTACCAACATTTGGAATTCCTAAAATCATTACTCTAATTGTTTTATTGATTCTTCCTTTTGCAGCTTGTCTTGCAAGTTCTTCAGCCATTAATTCTTCTATTTTTTTAGTAACTTTTTCAATTCCTTTTCCTGAATTAGAATCTGTTAAAAGTACTGGTGCTTCTTTAGAAAGTTTTTCTACCCATTTTTTATTAATAGCATCATCAGCAAGATCCGCTTTATTTAAAAGAATTATTTTTCTTTTATTCTTAGTTAAAAATTTTATATCAGGATTTCTACTAGATAATGGTATTCTAGCATCTAGTAATTCTATGACAACATCAATGATTTTTAAGTCTTCTTCTATTTGTCTTCTTGTTTTTGCCATATGCCCTGGGAACCAGTTAATATTTAATTGATTTAAATTTTCTCCATTCAATTTTTTCACTTCCTTTATTCATATCTTTTAATCCATACTAAACATTGTCATAAATTCTTCTATGGTATACATTTTATCATCATTTGGCAATCTAACAAATGAATATGCATTATTTTCTTTTGCTACTTTAAAAACATCATCAGTCCATGAAACTTTTCCACGTCCTGTAACTTTCATCTCCCATTCTGGGCTTCCCCACGAAATTGTATTGCTAGTTGTATTTATATATGTAAAACCAAAGTTGGCTTGTTCATTATTTTCCTTGTATATATAAGTTCTATATGTTATTTCACTATTTGGTGTTCCAACAAAAACAGCAATGTAATTTTCAGGTACGTCATTATAATTCTTATTATATAAAACTAGTTCTAAAGCCACTACAGCTGCAATTAAAAGTATTAAAAATATAGCAATGATAATCTTTTTATTTTTCATAATTTAAACTCCTATTTAGAACGTTTTGTTTTCTTTTTTGTATAATGTATTCTTTTTATAATATTAATTATTGCATAAATATTAACAATTTCAAATAATACAATAACTACCGTTTCTATCACTTTACTTTTTTCTAATATATTTAAAGCAATAAATGGAATTGCACTAAAATTTGTATAAGCAAAATGTGCAAGTGCAAGTAAAAATACTAACACATTTATAAATGTATTATTCTTTCTATTAATCAATACTAAAAATAATATCGCTATTTGAACTATAATTATCCATACTATATTAATTAAAAAACCATTTCCAACAATCCAAGCAAATGACTTAACAAAGTCATCAGTATTATTAAATTGATTCATATTTAATTTACAATATATTGAAGAAATAATTAAAATAATTATACTGATAAATAACGCTATTGAACTTTTATACTATTTTTTATCTCCATCTTTTATTCCTCTTAAGTTTAGTTTTATAACACAAAAGAAGCTTTGCAGAACGCAATGAATATTTCGCATTCTTCAAAGCTTCTAACATTGATCATATTGACTACAGTCTATATTGATTTCTATCAGCTCTCTCATCAAATTTTCTATCATATTCTTCGTTTGCATAGAACCAATCTTCTTTTTTAACGTTTTTACCTACTGTTCTATGTTTATTTAATAAAATATCAAAGAATGTTAATAATGGAATTATTATTCCTATAACAGTACATAACATATCTGCACTGTTAATTAATGTTATTCCTACACTAGATGCGTTTTGAACAACTAATAATAATGTATTTCCAAAATATGTTGCATATAATCCTAAATATGCTGCTGCGAAAACAATATTTCTTTTACAAACACCTATTAAACATGGTAATGTTAAGAATAAAACCACTATTTCAAATGTAACATTTGAAGGTGTTGAAAAAAGTGGATTGTCTAATTGATACATAACTGTTACTACAGCTCTAAATGCCCAAAATATTATTGCTAAAAATGTTAATAAATAACTAAACAAACTTGTCATATGTATGTCCTCCTTTTTAACATATATATTTTAACATATATTTTTAAAAAATAAAAGATATTTTACATAAAAAAAATACAGGCTTATGCCTGCATTTTTTATTTATTATTCACCATCTGTGAAATTAAATTCTTCTTTGAATTTTTCTTTGAAGATTTCAAATACAGCTGTTAATGTTCCTTCGTCATCAACACTGATATAAGATTCTTCATCACTAGCTTCATCAGAATCATCAACTTTAAGAATAACAACTTCTCCATCATCTTCTTGTCCGTCTTCTAATACTGGTAATAATACTACGTATTCTTCAGAATCATATTCTATTAAATCTAAAAATTCGAATTGTACTTCATTTCCGTTTTCATCATTTAATACTATGATGTTGCTGATGTTCTCATCTAATTCATTATTTTCTTCGTTCATTATAATTCTCCTTCCTTTGTACCTCTCATACAAATCTAAAAATATAATATACTAAAGATATTTTTTTTGCAATAGTTTTTTGCAAATAATTTAAAATATCTTCAAACTTAAAAGTCTTACTTATTTTTATTCATATACATTTCTAGTATGTAAACCGCTGAAATAGTATCAACAATGCCTCTTTTCTTTGTTTTATTAACATCTAAAAAATTCATTGTTTTATGTGCTGCAACTGTAGTTAATCTTTCATCTACAGTTTCAATTTTTACTTTATTATATTTACATTTTAGTTTATGGATAAATTTTTCTGTTATTTCTGCTCTTTCAGTTTTTGTACCATCCATATTTAATGGCATGCCAACTACAATAGTATCAATTTCATATTGTGCAAAGATTTCATCTAATCTTCTTAGCAATACTTTGTCGCTACCACCATGTGAAATAGTTTCAAGACCTTGAGCAGTAAAGCCTAGTGGATCTGTTATTGCAACACCCACTCTGCTATCACCATAGTCGATTCCTAATGTTCTCATTTATTAGTCTTCCAATCCTATATAATATTTAACCATTTTTTCTAATAATTCATCTCTTTCGATTAATCTGATTAAATTTCTAGCATCATTATGGCTAGTAATATAAGTAGGATCCCCAGATAAAATATATCCTACGATTTGATTAATTGGGTTATATCCTTTTTCTACCAATGCTTGGTATACTTCTTTTAAAATTTCTTTTGCTCTCATGCTTTTGTCTTTGTCTACTTTAAAGCTCATTGTTTTATCCATAGCCATCTTTTTATCCTCCCAAAATTAAATATAATTTATTTGACTTTCTTTACTGTCTGCAGTATCAATATATTCTTCAAGTTTTTTATTTAATTGTTCAATACCTGTTCCTTTATAATATGTTGATACTACAAAATTGATCTTTGGTGTTGCTATTTTTTCATCTTTATGTTCTGTTACTTTCATTGGTTTGCCGTTAATAATTCTTTCTACTTCATTATCCTCAGCTTCCTCAACGATTTCTAATTCTTCCATTTCGCGTTTTAATTCTTTTAAGAATTCTTCAACACTACCTTCTTCAACTCCTGAGAAAACAATTACGAATTTAGGTCCCATATATCTTACAAAAACGTATTGTGAAGGCATTTTTGATTTTACTATGTTACTAACTTCTGTAATTACTTCGTTACCAGCTTGTCTTGATACCTCATCATTAATTTTCTCAATATTTGTAATTTTAAACATACAAACTGCTGAAGTTGGATATTTATCAAATGTCTTTTTAGCTTTACTATATAAATATTCAGCAGAATATAAACCTGTAAATTTATCAATTCTAATAATATTTTCCATAGCATCTTGGTAAGACATTGTAGCTAATACAGAAATAATATTATCTTTAACAACTTCTATTATTGTTGTATCAGTTTTATCGAAAGCATGCATCTTTCCACTTTCCATAATCCAATATCCTATGTAGATATTGTCTATATATAGTGGAAAGAACATTGCTGATTTTGCTCTACCCATTTCTACTTTTTGATATGGTAATTTTTCATTTTCATTATCAATTGTTATATATTTAGGAGTTGCTGTTGCAACGCTATCTTGAAATATTTCTTCTGTATGAAGATTTGTTAATGTTTCATGATGTAATTTATCAACGTTTGTAGCTTTTATAACATATTCAGCTCCATCAAAAACAACTATTGTTGAATACTTAATATCATATTTTTCGATTACTATTTCATTAATCTTATTTAATTTTGCTTCAACTGTATCTTCTTCTCCAGCAACTTTCATAAAATCTTGTAAAACAGATAAATTACCTATTTTTTGATTGATATTATTGAAAGCTTCTATTTTCTTTTGAATATGAAGATTATAAGCAACTAATATTACTATTGCTATTAATAGCATTCCTATTACTAATAAAACCAAGATATCACCCCTATATATTCTTTCACTTTCTTCTTTTAATTAAAATTTCTTTTTCATTTGAGTTAAAGTATTACTCATATTGCTTGAAAATGCGTTTTTACTATAATCTACTTGAGCAACGCCACCTTTTCCTGATGGTTTACTAACAAGTGGATATACCATATCACCTAAGTTTCTTAATTTATTGATAAATTGTTTTGAATATCCATTTAAAGATACGTTACAATTTACCATTGCATCTAAGTATTTAGCATATACTGCATCCTCAAATGGGATACTACATGCTTTAACCATATCTTTATTAAACAATTCTGTCATAAATGACATTGAAGGATCGTTGTAGAAAGACATTCCTCCAATAATTGCTTTTGTTGTTAAACTTCTTACTTTTAATTCTTTATTTATTACAACTCTTACTTTTTCAGATTCTAAAACACCTTTTGCTTTTAAATCTCTTAAAAATGCTGTTAAAGGTTGGATTGTTAAAATATCCATTGATTGTACTAAATAAATTTCTTGACAGCTTGCAAAATATGATGGATCTGTATCAAAATCACAATCAATTAATATTAATGAATGGTTTTGTACTAATGTTGAAAGTATTGGTTCAGCATCAGAATAATCTTTTCCATCATTTGGAAGTGCTGTGTAAACACTTAAGTTTTTGTTTACTTTAATTCCTTCTGCAAATCCTTTTTGTAATTTGCTAATTGAATTATAAGCAACATTTCTTAATTCTTCTTCATTATTTGTATAGATATAATAAGAATTTCTATTCTTTGTCATATCTAAAATTGCTGTATTAATACCTACTGATGAGAATAATGCAGCTAAGTTATTAATTAAGAATGATGTACCATTTTTTGTTGTTCCTATGAATGTAACTATTTTCTTATCTTTTGTTAATAAGCTATTTAAACTAGACATAGAATAGTCAACTTTTGGTTTGATACTTTCAATCTCATTTGTTGGTTGTGTAGGTTGTGCTGTAGTTGGTTGAACAAAATCATCATCTATGTCACCTAATAAACCATCATCTGCATTGTCATCACCTATTGGTAATACATCTTCAACATCCTCAAAGTCATCACCTGTAGGTAAGATTTCTTCATCTAATTCATCTAAGCCAGGAATTACAACTTCATCTGTAAATTCTTCTGCTTCTTCAACAACTTCTTCTACTGTTTCTGTTGTTTCATTAGCAACGTCTTCAAATCCTTCTACAACGTCTGGCATTATTTCTTCTATTTCATCAAATACTTCTTCAGCTACATCTGTTGTTTCTTCAACTGTTTCAACAACTTCTTCAGTAACTTCTGGTATTTCTTCAACAGTATCTTCAACAACTGGTGTTTCAACTGTTTCTTCTTCAAAATCATCAAGTGCTGGTAATTCATCAACATCATCAAAATCATCAGCAAGTCCTGGTAAACCATCATCATCAAATCCATCTAATTCTGGAAGAGTATCTTCTTCAAAATCATCAAGACCTGGTAATGCATCTTCTTCGAAATCATCTTCAACTGCAGGAACTTCTTCTACAGTTTCTTCTACAGTTTCTTCAACTGTTTCTTCAACTGTTTCTTCTTCAAAGTCATCTAATCCTGGAAGAGCATTTTCTTCAAAATCGTCAAGACCTGGTAATGAATCTTCAACTGTTTCTTCTGGTGTCTCTACTGATGTTTCTTCAAAATCATCTAATCCTGGAAGTGCATCTTCTTCAACAGCTGGTTGTTTTGGTCCACCTGGAACAGCATTAGCATCAAATTCACCTAATCCTGGCAATTCTTCTTCGAACATATCAAGTCCTGGTAATGTGTCATCTCCATCTTCTATACTTGGTAAAATGAAATCGTCATCATCATCTGGAACTTGTGGTAAAAATGTATCTTCTTCTTCAGGATTTTTTCTTGGTCTTCCTCTTTTACCTTTTTCTTTTACCGTTGGATCAAATGGTAACTTTTTTTCTTCAACAGCCTCAACTGTTGGCTCTTCAACTTTAACTGTTTCAACTGGTTTTGCAGTTTGAACTTCATCTGGTTGAACTCTTACTTTTACCTTAACTACTTTCTTTGATCCATCAGGCATTGTTTTTAATACTTTTTTTATTTTAAATTGCTCAACTGGAGCAGTTTCTGGAGCTGGTGCAGCAGGTGCTACTTCAGGCGCTGGAGCAACTGGTTCTACAACTGGTTCTTGTACTTTTTCTTCTATAACTGATTCTTCTACAACAGGTTGAGTTGGTCTTGGTGGAACAACAGATGGAATATCCGTTAGTTCTTCTTTTTTACTTATAACTTTTTTAACCTTTGTTGTTTCAGTATTTGACTCAGGAATTTCTAAATTATTTCCCATTGGTCTTACTGGTGCTGGTCCTTTATTTTTAGATGTTCTAACTGATGAAGGAATAACTATTGGTCCAGTCATTTTTGTTTGATTTAATTTATTTTCAATTATATCAATTTTTATTCCAGTTTGTTTTTGAGCTTCTTTTGTTGTTTTAACAGCTTCTCTATTTACTTTTTCAATCATTCCGTCAGCTGCCATCAACTCTTGATATTTTTGACATTCTTCTTCAAGAACAGCTTTTACTGTCATTGGTAAGCAGTTAACAATTATTTTTAATTGATCATCTGTATATTGAGCAGCAATGTTATTAAAACTTTCAGCATACTTATCAGTATTTCTACCTAATTTTTTAAAGTGAGTTAAGATATTTTGAATTTCTAATTCACTAACTTCTTTCTCATTTTTGTTGCTGTAATTAACATCATCAGCATCAATTTTATAGTACATTTTAGCTTCTTTTTTTACTCTTGGTTTATTGATTAATTTACAAATACTTTCAATTTTTCTATCGCTTCCTAAAAGAGCATTGTAAATACCAATACCAAATAGTTTTACTAGGAAAGAACTTCCTGGTGTATGTCTATCAGTACAAATCATAATAATTGATGTTTCATTTCCATCAATATCTTGTGCTTCGTCGCTAATATTATCAAGTTTCTCAAAGATAAATTTATCTATTGCGTCATAATTATTGTTTGCGAATGGCTCTAAATCTTCACTAATTACGATTCTATCGTAAGTTTTATCTTTTTGTATCTCTTTTAATATTGCGTTGAAGTAATAAACATTCTTATAAGATAGAATCTCCTTATAATCTTTTTGATACTTTTTAATAATAGCATCTGAAATGCTTTCACTACTAACCGCAAATAAAACTTTCATTTGTTTAACCCCTCCAACCGTTTACTACTATAGCAAAAATTAATGGTAGTACTTGGCATATTAATAAAATTGTTACGAATGTTATAATAAGCATGAATCCTCTGTCTCTAACATCCAATTTTCTAATACCTAATACGTATTGATAAATTGATCCAACAGCTATACCAACAAAGCAGAATGGAATACTATAAATTCTAACCATGTTTAAAATATAAGCTGCAACTCCAAATGGTGTTGAACCATATTTATCGATATATTCAGCTAATGTATTTTTTGCTGATTCTTTAATTTCAACTAGCTCTGTTGCTTGAGTTGAATTTAAAACTTCTTCTCCTGTAACTGCATAGGCATTTGAAAATATTGAAAGTAATACTAATAATGCTATAGCTGCTACTACGATTAATGTTGTTTTCTTTTTCATAATTTATAAAAAACCTCCTTTGGGCTATTTCCCTAATATATTATACACATAATATAATACAATATATTCCCAAAAATATCAACCTAAAAATGCTATTTTTATGAATTTTTTCATAGTTTTTTTGACTTTTTTAGTAGATTTTTTTGAGCCAAGTTTTTGCAATATTACTCATTATAATTTTAATCATAATAATTGCATTTGTCAAACCGAATTTGCCCAAAAAATGTAACTATTTTGTGAAATTTTTATTACTTTTTGAAAACAATAAAAAATAGCTGGAGTTCTTATTTCCCCAGCTATTCATCTTTTCTATTTTAGCATATTATCTATTGCCATCATAATACCAATTTTACCATATTCATATGTAAGTCCTCCTTGCATATATGCAGTATATGGTTCACACATTGGTCCATCGCAGCTCAACTCAATTGTTGCACCAGGAGTAAAACTTCCTCCTGCCATAATTTCTTTATGTTCATATCCTGGCATATCATCAGGAATTGGTGTAACATAAGATTCAATTGGAGATCCTTTTTGCACACCTTGACAGAATTTAACTAATTTTTCATCAGATTTTAATTCTATAGTTTGAATAATATCAGTTCTTTTTTCGTTGTATCTTGGACTTATTCCATCAAAACCAAATTTTTCAAGCATTCTACTAGCAAATGTCATTGATTTCAAAACTGATTTAACAACAGATGGAGCCATAAAAATACCTTTGTAATATGATAATAATTGATTAAAGTTTGCTCCTAAATCTTTACCAATACAAGGTGCAGTTAATCTTTCTGCTATTGAGTGAATATATTTTTGTTTACCTACAATATACCCACCACTTGTTGCAATACCAGCTCCTAAATTTTTCATTAATGAACTTACAAAAATATCAGCTCCAACTTCTGTTGGTTCTTTATCTTCTACAAATTCTCCATAGCAATTATCAACCATTACTATAATTTCTGGATTATTATCTTTGATTACTTTAATAACTTTTTCGATTTTATCCATAGTTAAACTTTTTCTTTGAGAATATCCTCTTGAACGTTGAAGCTCAATTAATTTAACATTACCTTGTCTTACTCTTTCTGCAATTTTCTCATAATCAAAATCATTATCTACAAGTTCAATTTGTTCATATTTAATTCCATGTTTTATTAATGAGTTTTCACTATCACCTGTTAAACCGATAACACTTTGAAGTGTATCATAAGGTTCACCTGAAATACTTATCATAGTATCTCCATATTTTAAAAGCCCAAAAAATGCTAATGCAAGAGCGTGTGTTCCAGACATAATTTGTGGTCTAACTAAAGCATCTTCTGCGCCAAATATATCTGCATATATTCTTTCTAGTTTTTCTCTACCACCATCATAATATCCATATCCAGTTACTTCATTAAAATCAACTGTTGATACTTTATTTTTTTGGAATGCTTTTAAAACTTTTGCACTCATTTTTAAGCAATTCTTCTCATATTCATTAAATATTGGTTCTAATTCTTTTTCTACTTCATTTGCGATTTGTACTATATTTTCACTAATACCAAATTCACTATACATTTTACCTACCCCTTAAACTTTAAAATTGGGCATAACACAAGGTATGCCCAAACAAATTATTATTTTTGAACTGTAACTTCTATACTTTCAATTACTACATCTTTAACTGGTTTATCTGCTTGAGTGCCATAAGTAACACCATTAATTACCATTGGTACAGAACCTGTTTCTACTGCAGCAATTTTATCTACAATATCCATACCTTCATATACTTGTCCAAACACTGTATATGAACAATATAAACTTAAAATATTTCCACCGTAAACTTCATATTGTTTTCTTAAACTTTCTGGAAGTCCTACTTTTGAAAAATATGCTCCTTCATCATCTTTATAATGAGCTTGTGTAATAAAGAATTGACTACCCAAACTAGATGTACCAACTCCAGCACTTGCCATACACAAAGAACCTCTATATGGTACTAATTCATATGCAAGTTCTTCTGGAAACCCTGCTCCCCAAATACTTTCGCCACCAGTACCTGTTCCTGTTGGGTCTCCACCTTGAATCATAAATTCATTTATAACTCTATGGAAAGTCACTCCATTATAATATCCATTTTTTGCGTGAGTTAAGAAGTTTTCCACAGCTTTAGGCGCTACATCTTTAAAGAATTTTACTTTTACATCCCCATATCCTTTAATATGAAATATAGCAATCTCTTCTCCCACTTCTGGTGCAGCCATTTGTTTCTTTGCTGCTGCTTCAAAATCCACTTGATCTATTGTTTTTGTCTCTGTCTTTTCTGACACGGTATTATTTGTACTATTAGAATTGCTTGCTGTTGTAGAGACTGTATTATCCACATTTGATGAACATCCTGTCAATATAACAAGCATTAATACTAATAAAACAAGTACTTTTATTGTCTTTTTCATTAATTATCTCCTTAAAATTAAGCTGGTTGTCCTTCAGAAACTGTAGGTGTTGTTTCTGGTGCTGATGTTGCTCCTTCATCTGAAGAATTAAATACTCTATCAATTCTTGCTTTAATCCAATCTATAACACTATCAACTCTTTCTGTTGTTTCTCCATCTACTGATGCTGATACTGAATTATCTGTTGTTTCAATTTGTAATGTGCATCCTGTTAATGCAAACATTGCAACTGTTAATAATGTTACTAAAACCATTGTTAAAACTATTTTTTTCATATGAATACCTCTCTTTTTATAAAAACTTATTTGTATTTTATAATAAAACCTAAAAAAAATAAATAGCTTTTATCCAAAATATGAACTAATTTCTTCTAAATTATCAAATTTTGCTTGTCTAAATATATCATATGCTACTATAGCAACTGAATTTGAAAGATTTAAAGAACGTAATGTTTCTCTCATTGGAATTCTAATTGTTTTATCTAAATACTTTTTAAGAATATCTTCTGGTAGTCCCTTAGTTTCTTTCCCAAATAAACAAAAAACTTCGTCCATTTCTGAATAATCAACATCTGAATATACAGTTTTTCCTTTTGTAGTTACAAAAAACATATTATTCTCTTCTGGTTTATATTTTTCTAAAAACTTAGTAAAACTTGTATGTTCCTCTATATCTAATTTATCCCAATAATCTAATCCTGCTCTTTTAACTTCTCTTTCAGATACTGAAAATCCAAGTGGATACACTAAATGAAGTTTTGCTCCAAGCGCAGCACATGTTCTTGCAATATTCCCTGTATTTTGTGGTATTTCAGGTTCTACTAAAACAATGTTTAATTTCATGTTAAAATCTCCTTACTTATCTTAATACTCGGTAATTATAACACAATAATAATATTTCTTCTATAATTAAGAAAAAAATTTATTTTTTTGTACATAATATTATTGAAATATTTTTCTATTATTGATAATATTATCTATATTGTATATTACTAAGGATGGTGAAATAAATGAAAGTAGTTTTCCCTTGCCCAGGATCAATTGTACTTCTTAAGCAAGATTTAGACACTTTGAAAGCATTTTATAATACTTCATTAATAACTTCAAAAATGAATGATATCTATAAGACATCTAATTCAATTGTTCAAGTTGGTAACTTTAATTATATACCACCAAAAAACGTATTGGTTCTTCATAAGGTAAATCTACTTACAATTGAAAAAATGCGTGGTATATTAGGCTTAGAAACTTCTCCTGCACAATCTACTGTTGCAAGTGAAGAAAAAGAAACATCAACAACTTCACCAGCTGTTGATTTAAATAATACACCAATTTCTGATAGTGATTTACTATCAAATCCATTTTTTCAAACATTAAGACCATTATAAAAATAAATTTTTGAGAGGTATATATGCAACCAGTAACAATTATAAATACTAAAAAAGAAACTTTAAATATGGAACTGCTTTTTTCATTTACATGTAAAACAAATGGAAAAAACTATGTTGCTATAAATAACAAAGATGATATATTTGAACCTAATAGCAGATATGCTAATTTAGATATATTAGAAATCGTTGAAGAAAGAGCAAATGCAGTTATCGTTTCTTCTATTCCAGAAGAAGAATGGCAAACTGTAAAACAAGCTCTACAATTTAACGTTTTTGCAAAAATGAATTAAAAAAGATAAAACAAAAAACTTCCTTTCGGAAGTTTTTTATTTTTACTATATAATTTCGTTTTCTTTTAATATCTTATAAACTTTATCAATTGGAAGTCCAATTACACTCATGTAATTTCCTTCAATCTCATCAATGAATTTAGCAAATGTACTTTGAATTGCGTACGCTCCAGCTTTATCATATGGTTCTTCTTGATCTATATATTCAATAATTTCAGCATCAGTCATTGGATTTACTGTTATATCTGTTTCAACAACTTCTTTATATTCTTTATATTCACCACGTTCTTCTATTAATATTGCTAAACTTGTATAAACAGTATGAACATCACCTTGTATTTCTTTTAACATTTTAATAGCTTCTGCTCTATCTTTTGGTTTACCAAAAATCACATTATCTTTTACAACTATTGTATCTGCACCAATAATTGTTCTATCTCCTTGTGTGTTATCAAATACATCTTTAGCTTTACCATAAGCTAATTCTTTTGATATTTCTTCAATACTCATTGATTTATCAATTTTCTCATCATAACCACTTGGTAATACTTCAAAATCAATTTTTGCTAAATCTAAAAGTGCAATTCTTCTTGGTGATTGAGACGCTAATATTATTTTCATTTCCTTATCCCTCTTTTTTCAAATTTTTTCTATATTAATTATATATATTTAAAAAAATACTGTCAATTAGATTATTATGATTTTTTGACAAAACCTCCCTACTTTATTCACATAAAAGTTACATATTTGATATATAAACTTTAGTGCAAGTGTTGAAAATTTTGTCTGATTATGTTAAAATTTATAATCGAGAAAAAACGTCAATGAATATTTTTAACATTTATGTTGAAAATAATTTAATAAATACATTTAGGAGGATTTTATGAGATTTGAAGAATGGAATAATTTCAATTCAGGTTCTTGGGAAAACGAAGTAAATGTTAGAGACTTCATTCAAAAGAACTATACACCTTATGAAGGTGATTCTTCTTTCCTTGCTGACGCTACAGAAAAAACAACAAAATTATGGGAAGAAGTTTTAGAATTATATAAAAAAGAAAGAGAAGCTGGTGGTGTTTTAGCAATTTCTAACGATATTGCATCAACAATTTCAAGCCATGAAGCTGGTTATATAGATAAAAATTTGGAAGAAATCGTTGGTCTTCAAACAGAAGAACCACTTAAAAGAGCTATTATGCCTAATGGTGGTATTAGAATCGTTGAAAAATCTTGCGAAGCTTATGACCAAAAAATTTCTGACAAATTAGCAGATGTATATCACAACTATAGAAGAACACATAATGATGGTGTTTTCACAGCATATACTCCAGAAATCAGAGCAGCTAGAAGCTCTCACTTAATTACTGGTCTACCAGATGGTTATGGCCGTGGAAGAATTATTGGTGACTATAGAAGAGTTGCTTTATATGGTATTGATTTCTTAGTTGCTAAAAAGAAAAAAGACTTAGAAGAATTAAACCACGCTTCTATTACTGAAGAACTTGTTAGAGCAAGAGAAGAACATTTTGACCAAATTTCAGCTTTAGAAGAATTAAAAGTTATGGCAAAAAAATATGGTTTTGATATCTCAAGACCAGCAAAAAACGCTAAAGAAGCTGTACAATGGACATACTTTGGATACTTAGGTGCTATTAAAGAACAAAATGGTGCTGCTATGAGTTTAGGTAGAGTTGCCTCTTTCCTAGATATCTATTTTGAAAGAGATTTAGCTTCAGGTGTTTTAACTGAAACTGATGCTCAAGAAATTATAGATCATTTTGTTATGAAATTAAGAATGGTAAGATTCTTAAGAACACCAGAATATGACGCACTATTTAGTGGTGACCCAGTTTGGGTAACTGAAAGTATTGGTGGTATGGGTATTGATGGAAGAACATTAGTTACAAAAAACTCATTTAGAGTTCTTCATACATTAGAAACATTAGGCCCAGCTCCAGAACCAAACTTAACAGTTTTATGGTCTACAAAATTACCAAAAGGATTTAAAAACTATTGTTCAAAATTATCAATAAAAACAAGTTCAATCCAATATGAAAACGACGACTTAATGAGAGAATATTGGGGTGACGATTATGGAATAGCATGTTGCGTTTCTGCAATGAGAATTGGTAAACAAATGCAATTCTTCGGAGCTAGAGCAAACCTTGCAAAAACATTATTATATGCTATCAATGGTGGTAGAGATGAAATCTCTGGAAAACAAGTTACAGATAAAACAATTCCTGTTACTTCAGAATACTTAGATTATGATGAAGTTTGGGAAAAATTTGATAAAATGTGTGATTGGGTTGCTAGAGTATACATCAATGCATTAAACATCATCCACTACATGCATGACAAATATTGTTATGAAAAATTAGAAATGGCTTTACATGATAGAGAAATTTTAAGAACAATGGCTTGTGGTATAGCTGGTCTTTCAATTGTTGCTGATTCATTCTCTGCAATGAAATATGCAAAAGTTAAAGTAATCAGAGATGCAACTGGACTTGCTGTTGATTACAAAGTTGAAGGTGATTATCCTCAATATGGTAACGATGATGATAGAGTTGATTCAATTGCAGTTGATATAGTTAAAATGTTTATGAAAAAACTTCAAAAACAACCAACATATAGAAACTCAAAACCAACAATGTCAATTTTAACAATCACATCAAACGTTGTATATGGTAAAGCTACTGGTACTACACCAGATGGTAGAGAAGCTGGTTCTCCATTCGGTCCTGGTGCAAACCCAATTCACGGAAGAGATACACATGGTGCTTTAGCTGTATTAAATACAATGACTAAATTACCATATAAATATGCTGAAGATGGAATTTCATATACGTTTGCCATAATTCCTAAAGCATTAGGAAGAGACGAAAAATCTAGAGTTAGCAACTTAACAGCATTACTTGATGGATACTTCTCAAAATTTAGTCATCACATTAATGTTAACGTATTTGATAGAGCACTTCTTGAAGATGCTATGGAACATCCAGAAAAATACCCACAATTAACAATCAGGGTTTCAGGATACGCAGTTAACTTTGTTAAATTAACTAGAGAACAACAATTAGATGTTATCAATAGAACAATACACGAAAACATTTAATCAAAAATATTTAAGGCAAACTAATTAATAGTTTGCCTTTTTTGTTTTTTATAATATAATATACTCATAAATTGATTTAAGGAGCAAAACCTATGGTAGGAAAAATACACTCATTTGAAACTTTTGGTACTGTTGACGGACCCGGAATAAGATTTGTTATCTTTATGCAAGGATGTTGTTTAAAATGCAAATATTGTCATAATAGAGATACTTGGTCAGTTCACTCAGGTAAGATGATTACAGTCGAAGAGTTAGTAAAAGAAATAATTAAATACAAATCATATATGGATAGTTCTGGTGGTGGAGTAACTGTATCAGGTGGTGAGCCCCTACTTCAAACTGATTTTATTTGTGAATTATTCAAAGAATTAAAGAAACACAATATTCATACTGCAATTGATACTGCTGGAAGTATTCCAGTATCTTATGAAATTAAAGAGCTATTAAAATATACAGATTTAGTTTTACTTGATATCAAACATATAGATAATGAAAAATGCATCAACTTAACTAGTGCTCCAAATAAAAACACTCTTGAATTTGCACAATATTTAAGCAATCTAAATGTTCCAGTATGGATTAGACAAGTATTAATTCCAGGATATACTGATGATAAATTTGATTTAAAAAGATTAAAAGATTTTATTGATTCATTAAAAAATGTTGAAAAGATTGAATTATTACCTTATCATGACTTAGGTAAATTTAAATGGGCAGAATTTCAAGATGAGTATGCATTAGAAGGTGTTAAGTCACCTACTCAAGCCGAAATTGAAGCTGCTAAAGCAATCTTAGGTATAGATTTGTAATTTTATGTAAATTATGATATAATTAAAGAGTCGAATCAACAATTATATCGAAACGGAGGGCTTTTCATATGACATTTACAAATGTATTCATGGAAAAAACCCAAGAAGACGCGGACCAAAGACTCGCTCACCTTCGGAAAGTAGATAGATATCTTGAGCTTAAGGCTTATGTTATCCAAGAAGGCGATGAATTCAGAGTCTGTAGAAAAGTCGACATTTCTGTTCCGCTCACCACAAAAAAGGGATTCCGCGGCCGCTAAGGCTGTGGTTCCCTCTTTTTTTATGCAAAAAAGTCTTAGGCATTTCTACCTAAGACTTTACTTTTATTTTGCTTCTGTAATTTCAAAATAGAATTCTACTCCATCTTTTTTATTAGTTACACCATATTGACTTTTATATTTTGTCATTATAGCTTTTACAAGTGCTAAACCAATACCAGTACCACCTTTAGAACGATCTCTTGATTCATCAATTTTATAGAATCTTGTCCAAATTCTATTTAAATTTTCTTCATCAATCTTTTTACCAGTATTGAATACTGTAACTCTTACTTTACCTTGTTCTTTTCCTTTTTTGATAGAGATTTTTATTTTCTTTACTCCCCCTACCTCAATATTATTTTTAATAGCGTTTGTAAAATAATTAGTTACAACTTGTTCAATATAAAAATCATCTGCAAAAACCATTACTGGTTTATCTTGATTAAATTCTACTTCAATTTTATTTTCTTTAAGCATTACTTGTGAGTTTTTAATTACTTCATTAATTAACTCTACTAAGTCAAACTTAACATCATTTAATTTTCTATCTTCATATTCAAGCTTCATAAGTTCTAATAATCTTTTTACAAGTTTATCCATCTTATTAGCTTCATCTAAAATAACTTCTGTATAGAACTTTCTACTTTCTTCATCAGTAGTTACATTTTCTACTAAGCCTTCAGCATATCCTTGAATTAAAGCAATTGGAGTTTTTAATTCATGAGATACGTCTGAGATAAATTGTTTTCTCATCTCATCAATTTTTGATTTTGCTTCAATGTCTTTTTCTAGATCAGAATTATTTTTCTTAAGTTGAAGAATTGTTTCTTCAAGTTTATCTGATAATGTATTTATACTTTTTCCAAGTTCATCAATTTCGTCTTCAGAATCATTTATTCTATATTTTCTTTTGAAATTCAAATTGCTCATTTCATTTGCAATGTCATTTAATTCTTCAATTGGTTTAGTGAATCTTTCAGTAATAACTAATATAGCAAATCCACCTAATACTATACTCAAAAATCCAATTACATAGATAAAGTTATTAGTTATTTCAGCACTTTCTTCTATTGGTGAAATTGGTGTTCTAATAAATATTTCATTTCCATTTTCTAAATGACCTTTTAATAAAACATAATCCATTCCATTTGATTTGCTCATTATTTTTCTTAAAGAAACATCATTTCTAGCGTACATTATATCCGATTTATTAAAAATACTATAATCAATATTATATGTAATATCATTTACTGTACCAAAATCTTTAGAGAAATTCTTATTTGTTACATATATTTGATTTTCTCCGTCTTCAATTACAATTTCAAAACTATATTCAACACATACTTTCTCTAAATCAGATTTCAAATGATTCGCTTCATCTTCTTTAAATTCTTTTGGTATGTTATTTTGTACATAATCAAAAGCATTAAGTAATGCATCTTTTTTTGACGTATAGTAAAGTGTTTCTAGAACAGTATTACTAATAATTACAAAGAATGCAATTATCATAACAATTACTATACACAAAGTTAAAAATAATTTTGCACGAATAGATTTGAATATATTCTTAAACTTCATAAATATCCCCTATTATTTTATTTCGAATTTATATCCTATACCACGAATTGTTTGAATATGTTTACCTTTTTTACCTAATTTATGTCTAATCTTTTTGATATGACTATCAATTGTTCTTGAATCTCCATAATAGTCATAGTTCCATACTGTATTTAAAATTTTATCTCTTGATAATGCAATATTTTCATTATCTAATAAATATTTTAATAATTCATATTCTCTAAAACTTAATTCTACTTGTTTCCCATCAACAGTAACAGTTCTTCCTTCATTATCAATAACAATACCATCGTAACTTTTTAATTCTTTAACTTCTGGCATTGATCTTTTTAATAAAGCTTCAACTCTTGCTACTAAAATTTTAGGACTAAATGGTTTTGTTATATATTCATCTACTCCAAGTTCAAATCCAAATAGTTCATCTTGTTCTTCTGCTCTTGCAGTTAACATGATAATAGGTAATTTTTTATTTTCTTGACGGATATTACGAAGAACTGACCAACCATCTAATTTAGGCATCATAACATCTAGTAATATTAAATTTATTTTTTCTTTATTTTCTTCATAAACCTTTAGTGCTCTTTCTCCATCTTCTGCTTCTAAGATGTTAAAATTCTTTTGTATTAAAAAGTCTCTAATTAACTTTCTCATTCTTGATTCATCATCTACTACTAATACTGTTAAATCGCCCATATATTACTACCTCCAATATAGCTATATTTACTACTTTCTTTTATTATTTTTTATATCACATTATTATATATATAACAAAATTATGTTTTTTGTGTGAAAAAAAGCCTAATTTATCAAACTTTTAAGTTCATTTAAATTATTTTCAATATATTTAAATGCTTTATCATATGTTTCTGGTTTTTCTAGATCTACATCAACCATTCTTAATAGTGTTAAAGAATCTTTTGCTCCGCCTTGGCTAAGCATATTAATATATCTTTCAACATATCCTGGTTCACCTTCTAATATTTTACTTGCAATAACTATTGCTGATGTTATACCAGTTGCATATTTATATACATAGAAACATCTATAAAAATGTGGTATTCTCGCCCATTCATATTTTATCTCTTCATTTGCATTTGTTGATTCACCAAAATATTTTTTAACAAGTTCATAATAAATTTCATTTAAAGTATCTGATGTTAAACTTTCATTTTGTTCAATTTTTGAATGTACATCTCTTTCAAATTCAGCAAACATTGATTGTCTTATTAATGTAGCCCTTATCATATCAAGTTGCTCATTTATTAAAGCTGCTTTTTTATTTGTATCTTGTTCTTTATTTATTAAATAATTAGCAAGTAATAACTCATTTACTGTTGAAGCAACTTCTGCAACCATAATTGTATAATTTGCATTAATTATATTTTGATTCTTGCTTGCATAATAACTATGCATTGAATGTCCAAGCTCGTGAGCTATTGTTGATACATCTCTTGATGAATTTATATAATTTAAAAGTACAAATGGATGTAATGTATGAACTCCCATACTATAAGCTCCACCCATCTTATTATCTTTTTCATATACATCAAGCCAATTATTATCAAATGCTTCTCTTAATTTATCTGTATATTCTTGACCTAAAATACTTAATGCATCTAGCACTGTATTTTTTGCATCTTCATATTCTATATGAGTATTTTCTGTTTCTAATGTATTCAGATATACATCATACATTTCTAACTTTTCTTTACCTAAAAGTTTTGCTTTTAACTTTAAATATTCATGATTTAAATATAAGTTTTTGTTAACCGCATCAAGTAATGTATGATATACAGCTTCATTTGAATCATCGGCATTTGTTGCACTATCTAAAGAAGAATTAAACTTTCTTAATCTGCTTGAAATTACTCTTGATTTTACCCTTGTTAAATAAAGTTCTGTAATTGTATTTATATGTTTTTTATATAATTTGTACATTGATTCAAATGCTTGTCTTCTTACATTTTCTGACTTATCTGTTAAATATTTTGAATATAATGCTGCATTCATTTTTAACTCATTTCCATTATCATCATAAATATTTTCAAATTCAAATTCAGTATTTGTAAATATATCAAATGTATTTTCTGATGCACTAAATATCTCACCATATTGAGCAAGTACTTTTTCTACCTCTTCAGATAAAATATGTTTTTTATCTTTCATAATATCTCTTATGGATTTTTCAAATTCTTTCATTCTTTCATCTTGCAAGTATTCTTCTAATTTTGAATCATCGATTTTACTTATTTCTGGTGATGCAAAACTTTCTGCTTCTGAAAAATCTGTTGTAATTTTCTCAACTCTTTTATAAAGTTTAATCGCATCTTGAGAACTCATATCTTGATGATATTTAAACATTGAATATGCATATATTCTTTCATGTAGTTCTAAAGCTTTTTCTAATACTTTAAAATATTCATATATAACACTAACGCTTTCTGAAAGTCTTCCCTCATATGTTTTAATTTTTTCAATTAATCCATATAAATCTTTTATAGAATTTTCTAAAGCATCTTCATTTTCAAAAATTTCTTTTAAATTCCAATTATATTTACTATCCACGTATAAATCTCCTAACTACTCATCTAATTCCATACTACGGGCATAAATCCCGTTTCTTTCTTGTTCATCTATGTAATTATAGACAACATCATCGAATATTCCTCTTTGATAATTTGGATCTCCCTTTACATATAGCATATCCAAATCACAAACAACTATGTCACCTTTTTTTAATGGTTTATGTTTGTTTGTTGGAAATCTAGGATGCTCTAAAAATCCCATAACATTAAATTCATCACTTGCTATATAATCTGGTAATATATTATCTTTTTTAAGTACAACTAAATTTTCTTTTCTAGCATCTCCCCATAAAATTCCGGCATCCTCTAGTTCCTTATAAATCTCTAATAATTTTTCATCAGTAATATCTGCTGATTTTGTATCTCCATAATTAAATACTTCAATACAAGAACCATCTTGATATCTTTTTCTAAAATATGGCATCATTATTCTTGGATGGTATGGAACTTCATACTTTCTTCTTCCAGCTCCAATTTTTACTATCATATCTCCGGTTTGAAGAATCAAACTAGTTGAACCTGTGCTTTTAAATCTAAACGGTTGACCTTTTGAGATTTCTTTTAATACTATCATCTTTTCTTCTAAGTCTGGTGATTTTAATAATGCTACAAAGGATTCATCTTTTATAAATCTAGCACCTGATAACATGTTAGCTTCTGAGAAATCATAGCCTTGTTTTGCAAGTTCTAAAACTTCCATTGGATCTTTAAACTGAACCGTTGGTATTCCTGCTTCTTCATAGACTTGTGCTAAATATCCATATTTTTTATATTCTTCTGCAAATTCAGGATGCCCTTTCATTCTTTTAACAGTTTCAAAGAATCCTCTTATTGATGTATC
The DNA here is from genome assembly GCA_017517685.1 of Clostridia bacterium. Classification (GTDB taxonomy): domain Bacteria; phylum Bacillota; class Clostridia; order TANB77; family CAG-508; genus Scatovivens. Next base: position 48,428 of record JAFWYK010000010.1, on the reverse strand, counting down.
CCATTGATTTTCTGAATATCTACCTTTTATTCTATCAAAATTATCTTTAATTTTTCTTCTACCAAGTGGTGTTTCCATACAAGGTAATGTTATAGCTGATAAATCTGTTAAACAATTAGCAAAAAATTCTTCAAAATTATTGGCAATTACATGTGCTCCCCCTTCGACGCTACCAATTACTTCTGCTAATGGTGCTGAATCTCTAAAATCACCATAATTTATTAGAAATTCCATACTTTCAAATGCTTCTCTTTTTACATTTTCATCTTGCAACATTACTGAAAGCGGTACTGTTGGAGATGGTGAATTTTGATATATAGCTCTCCACTTTTTACTAACTTGTTCTTTACCATCTTTATAAGTCATATACTTTTCAAGTAATTCTTTAAATGCATATAAATTACGTTCTGAAAGAATCGATAATTCTGGTAAAGTATTAGCTATTTGTATTCTTACAGCTTCGCTGTCTATATTTTCAATTAATCTTTTAAACAATTCTGTGTTGTTATCCACAATTTTCCCCTTATCATGTGTATTCTTTTTTGATATTTTATCATAGTTTATTATCATAGAGCAATAAAATTTATTTACATTTTAAATTTCTGTGATATAATGTCTTTGACAAATAGTATTTACGCTTATAAGGAGGTTATAATTTTGAAACTAAATTCAGACGATCAAACATTAGCTGAAAGTAAAATTTTACTTTTATATATTCTAAGTAAAGTTGGAAAAGCTATATCTCATAATGAATTATTAGAATTAGTTACTTCAATTGTTGATATGAATTATTTCTACTTCCAACAATTCTTACTTGATTTATTAGAAGATAATTACATTACAAAATATCAAATTGAAGATGCTGATATTTATGAGATTACTGACGAAGGAAAAAATGCAATAGATTTAACAATAGATATTGTACCAGGAATTTTAAAATTAGAAGTTGATAGTAAATTTAAGAAAAATTTAGATACAGTTAAAGATAAATTTTCAGTTACATCAGAATATACTCCTATCTCAGAAAGAGAGTTTACTGTAAGATGTAAAATTGTTGAAAATAATACTACTTTATTTGATTTACACGCACATGCTGGTTCTCGTGAACAAGCAAAAAAAATAGTAGATAATTGGAATACCAACGCTACTGAAATTTATCCAAAAATATTAGAATTATTAATAGATTAAAAAAATCTCTCTAAAAAATAGAGAGATTTTCTTTTTTAAAATATAAAGTTTTCTACATTATCTTTATCAATTTTTATAAATCTATATGCTTCTTTGATATTATATTTTGTATTGTAATTTAAATACATTGATTTTGATATATTAACATTGTATGTACCATCTTTTAATGGTGCAACAAAATTTAATTGATCGTTATTTGTACCAGCATAATATAAATCTTTAATCTTATCTCTTTGTTCTTTTGCTACGCTACTTACTATAACGTGTTTAATATACTCAATAATAATATCATCTAGACTATCTTGAACTATCATTAATTTTTCTGATAATTCATTTTGATTATTTACGATTCTTAATCTATTCCCCATTGCATTAACAACAGACATTCTTTCTACTCTGCTTATCATCTTTGTCTCTTTTGGTGGAATATAATAAATTAATAAATTATTTTCTAAATTTTCAAATAATACTGGATATTCCGCTTGAAAATCTTTATGGCAATCCGGACATCTAAATTTAAAGAAGTTTTTCTTAATAATTTTTTCCTTATTATCAGTTGTCGAATCTATATTTGCTCTTTCAGTTACTGCTATATTTCCAACATAACCACAATGCGGACATGTTATTGAATGTGTTACTATTTGACTCATCTTTTCTCCTCATTTATTTTTTTAGTTTTTGTCTATATGCTTCATATAAAATAACACTTGTAGCAACTGCTGCATTTAGACTTTCTGTCTTTCCTGCCATTGGTATCTTAATTCTATCTGTTGCTTCGTTTAATACTTCTTCTGAAACTCCGTTGGCTTCGTTACCTATTACTATTGCTGCTTTTTTATACTCTACATCATAAATACTTTTATCTGTTCTCAAGTCTGTAGCATAAACATTAATTTTATGTTTTTTTAATTCTTTAATTGTTTTTGCTAAATTTTGAACTTCAACTACTTTAATTCTATATATAGCTCCCATAGTTGATCTTACAACTTTAGGATTATATATATCACTACTTCCCTTTGATACTATTATTTGATTCATATTTAAGCTATCTGCTGTTCTTAGAATTGTTCCCATATTTCCAGGATCTTGAATATTATCTAATAATAAAAATGTATCTTGAGAAAAATCTATTTCAGTTTCTTTATTTTCTGGTTTTGCAATTATTGCCATAATCCCTTGTGGATTAATAACATCTGACATACCTGTAAATACTTTTTCTGAAACATATATACAATTATATTTTGCAATTTCATACATAAGTTCATTTGAAATACTTGATTGAACTTTGCAGTCATCACAAATTATTATAGATTTAATCTCTGCGTTTTCGTCTATTGCTTCTTGAACCATTTTTATTCCTTCTACAATAAACTCTTTATATTCTTCTCTATACTTTTTCTCTTTAAGCTTTTTTATATGCTTAATAGTTTCATTATCTTTACTTGTTATTACCATTTAAACCACCTTTTTAATACTTTATATTAGTTTGGCTTATATATTATTTTTTATACAACTTAATTTCTTCATTTTTGTCTACATAATTATATCATATCATTAATTTATTATCAAACATATTTTCATATTTTAAATACTTATTTGTGAATTTTTCATGAAAACAGTGACTTTCAGCCTTTTTTGTGATATAATAGCTGTTACAGATAAATTTTCCACACCAGAGGGAGGCAATACAATGAAGGAAAATAACAATGCTGTTGCTAAACGGCACACACAAGCTGCAGTAGAACTGCTCAAGACGACCCTTACAAAACATGGCGTAGATACCGGCTGCATTCAGCTCATCAAGGACGCAATTTACATTGCCCCGAAGAACGTTGAATGCCTGTCTGCTGAATTACTCGGAGAGATCCGTGATATATTCTTCTGGACCAAATGTATCGTTGTCGAAGACATCGATGGACTCGTACGACTCGATGCCGAATCCAACACCATCTTAATCAACCTCTCTAACTATGAGGAGATTGCTGGTGTGCGCGAAAAGCTCGTATCGTATGGTACTGTCATAAAGAAGCTCGAATACAAGCGTACGGAATTTTCGTACGAGTATGATCTCAACGGTCATCCTCCGCTTGACTATGAAAAGCTTGAAGAAATCAGATTCGTCGTTAATCCGGCACGAGACAACCCGCGTTCCGCTATCGTTTTCGCATACCGTGGCGTCTACAGCATGAAACTGCAAGTGTAAAAAACTTCAAAACCGACTCAGAGACTTCTGGGTCGGTTTTCATTTTTATAATCTTTCTAAAAATTCTTTACATTCTTTAAGTACTGCTTTTTCTTCTGCAAGTTTAAATGTAATATATGGTTCTCTTGATGGAGAAAACTTTATTCTATTTCTATAAACTTTCATCAATTTATCTACTATATCAAAATTAAAGTTCTCGTTATCAAAATGGAATACAACATTCTCTCTTTTTTGAGATATCTTTAATATAAATTTTTCTCTTGCTAATATTTTTATTCTTGCTATATCCAAAAGATTTTCAATTTCTGATGGTGTTTGACCATATCTATCAATAATTTCGTCTGTTACATTTTGAATATCTTCTTCAGACTTACATAAAGCAATATTTTGATAGATTTCAATTTTTTGACTTGAATTTTCTATAAATTCATCAGGAATATAACTTGTTACATTCAAATCAATTTGAACATCTATTTCTTCTACTACTTTTTCTCCTCTTATTTCTTTTACAACTTCATCTAATAATCTGCAATACATATCATAACCAATTTGATCCATATGGCCATGTTGTATCTCACCCATTAAGCTACCAGCACCACGAATTTCTAAATCTCTCATAGCTATTTTAAAACCTGAACCAAATTCAGTAAATTCTTTAATTGCTTTTAATCTTTTATCCGCTACTTCTGTTAACATCTTATCTCTTTTATAAGTGATATAAGCATATGCTTGTTTATCTGAACGTCCTACTCTACCCCTTATTTGATAAAGTTGGGCAAGACCTAATCTATCAGCATTTTCAACTATTATTGTATTAGCATTTGGAATATCAATTCCAGATTCTAATATTGTTGTACATACTAATACATTACATTTTCCTTCTACAAAGTTTTGCATAATGTTTTCAAGTTGTGTACCTGTCATTTTTCCATGAGCATATTCTACTTTTGCCTCTTCAACTAATGACGCTATTTCTAATGCTTTTTTCTCAATTCCTTCAACATTATTAAACAAGTAAAATACTTGACCGTCTTTTTCAAGTTCTCTTGTTATTGCTTCTTTAATTACTTCTGGATCATATTCAAGCACATAAGTTTGAACTGGTCTTCTATTTTGTGGTGGTTCATAAATTACAGACATATCCCTCATTCCAACAATTGACATATGAAGTGTTCTTGGAATTGGTGTTGCTGTCATTGTTAAAACGTCTACACTATTTTTTAGTTCTTTAATTGTCTCTTTTGATTTAACTCCGAATCTATGCTCTTCGTCTATAATTAATAAACCTAAATTTTTATATTTGACATCTTTACTTAGAACTCTATGTGTTCCAATTAAAATATCTGTTTCTCCAAGTTCTAATCTTTTTAATGTTTCATCTTGTTCTTTTTTAGTTCTAAATCTATTTAGAAGTTCTATTCTAATAGGATAATCTTTCATTCTCTCTTTAAAATTATCATATTGTTGTTGTGCAAGAACTGTTGTTGGAACTAAATAAACAACTTGCTTTTGATCCATAACAGACTTAAATGCTGCACGAATAGCAACTTCTGTTTTACCATAACCAACGTCACCACATAATAATCTATCCATTGGTCTTGGTTTTTCCATATCTTTTTTTACTTCTTCAATACATCTTAATTGATCATCAGTTTCAACATATTTAAAGCTATCTTCAAATTCTTGTTGCCATGGTGTATCTTTTGAAAAAGCAAAGCCTTCCATTTTTTGACGTTTAGCATAAAGTTCTATTAATTCTTCTGCTACTTCTCTTAAATTATTCTTTACTTTTGCTTTTGTTTTATCCCAGTCTTTTGAACCAAGCCTATTAAGTCTAGGACCTATTTTTTCTGGTCCTACATATTTTCTTATATTATCCAAAGAGTTTGTTGGAATGTATAATATATCATCATCTTTATATTTTAATTTAATATAATCTTTTGTTATACCATCTGCTCTAATAGTATTAACACCTATAAATTGTCCAATACCATGGGCTTTATGAACTATGTAATCTCCTTCTTTTAAATCAGAAAATACAACCGCTTCACCCTCTTTAAATGCAGATGGAGTCTTTAATCTTTTTTGTGGTTTTACTTCAAATAGTTCCTCTGTAGAAATAACTAAAAGATTTAAATCATATAGTTCAAATCCAGCAGAAAAACCTCCAGGTGTGATATTTACCACCCCTAGAGTTAATTCTTCTTCTATAAAATCATTATATACATTTGGTATTTCTTTTTCTAATAGTAAGGTCGCAAGTTTACGACAATTTTCCGTGCTTCCGCCTAGAATTACTGTTTGTTTTCCTCTTCTAATTGCTTCTTGTAGTTCCTGAAACAGTAAATCCATTGAACTACGAAAAAAGTTGACCTCCCTATAGCTAAAGCTATATCCGTTTCTTTTTGCATGCATACTTTGTTTGTCCACGAAACCATAATCTTGTTTTTCAAGATATACTGTTTGTTTGTTTTGAAGTCTATCCGAAAACTTTAGATAGTCATTCATCTCAGTTAAGATTCCTGGAACAATTTTGTTCTTCTCAGTTAATCCTTTAATTAAATGAGCATTATCTCTTGTAATATTTTCCGCTCTTGTTTTTATCTTTGCAATTTCATCTATAAAAATTAAACAATCTTCTGGTAAGTAATCTAAAAGTGTATCTGTTTCTTTATAGAAACAATCAAAATATTTATCTATCTTTGTTAAAAATTCTCCATTTTTAATTTGATAAATATCATCTTTTACTTTTTCCTTAACAGAATTTGGATAAATCTTTTCTTCAATTCTTTCACATACTGTATCTACATCTGTTTCTAGTAAAAACTCAAATGATGGGAATATCTCAATCTCATCAAGCATGTTTACAGTTCTTTGTGTTGCTAGACTGAATTTTCTTATTGAATCTATTTCGTCTCCCCAAAATTCAATTCTAACACCACTGTTTTTAGAAGTAGCAATATCTACTATACCACCTCTTACACTAAATTGACCTTTTCCTTCAATAAGATCATATCTTTCATATCCAAGTAATACAAGTTTTTCTTTTAATACTTCAAGATCAACTGTATCTCCTACTTTTAATGTCATTACGTTCTTATACAGGCTTTCTTTTGTAATCATTTTTTGCATTGCTGCTTCAATTGTAGTAACAATGATTCCCTTGTCATTCTTTACTAATTGATTTAGTACAGAAATTCTTTTAAATAGCGTATCTTTACTTTCTGCAACATAATCAAAGCTTATTACATCTCTTTTTGGAAATAATCTAACTGTTTCTCCAAAAAATGCTAAGTCTTTAATTATTCTTTTTGCTTGCATTTCGTTATAAGTAATGATACAAACTGGCTTTTCTGAATAAAATTTTGTACTATAAGCCATATGAATTTTTCCAACATCAGTTAAACCTGATAACATTATTGGGTTTACGCCTTTTTTAATGTCAAAGATATAATCATTGAACTTCTTAAAGTTAGGCATAACTTTTACTAATGAATTCATATCACATTCCTTTCCTTACTCTTATTATTATATATTCTCTTTGAAAGTTATTATTTAAAAAATGCTCCATTATTATACACCATTTTTTTTGATTTATCAACGTTTTTCATCATTTTTCTTTTATTTTTTTGCTTTTTATATCGATTTTTCTTAAAAAATTACATTTTTAAATCATTTTTTCTCATTTTTTCTTCATTTTGCAAACAATAGAATACAATATTTTATTTTTATAAAAAAACGAGACCCGTTCTTAGCAGAACAGGTCTCATGCATTTTTAATACACTGTATTCAACCACTTTGCGTCATCCTTTTTAGAATATATAAAAATTTTCTACTTCGCCATTACAAACTTTGTTTCAATTACTATGTGTAATCTTCGGTATCATCTTCTTTCTTAGATTCTTCTCGCGCACGTTCGACTTCACGTCTTAATTTACGCTTAAACCGATTCTCCTCTTGGGTCATCATACGATGCAACTTCATGATGTAGCAACTAAGCAAAACAATCACGAGTGTTAAAATCAAGATGACTGCCGCGAGGGCAATAATAACAAATTTTGCAAGCTCTAAACCAAATAAATATACAACAAATTCCATTTTCTTTTTCTCCTTCTCATGCTGTGTTGTTGTAATAGTTTAGTAGAAAATTATTGTTTCTTAATCAGTATCCGTATCAGGGATTTGGCATATGTATTAAAAGCAATAATAACTAGAGACTATAGTCATTTTCTCTTGTTATAATTACTTAGAACAGTATTATAGCACTAGATTTTTATTTATTCAAGTAGCATAAGTTTAATTTATATACATATATAAATAATACAGTATCATTTAGGAGACAAGTATGAATTTTGTTGTTATTAATTTAAAGAAAAACACATTAACATTTATTTTTTTAATCTTTACCCTACTTCTTATTTTATTTTCAGAAAACAATTTAGTTGCAGCCAAAAATGGTTTTCTACTTTTTGCAAATAACGTTCTTCCAGCGTTATTTCCATTTTTTATAGCTACTGAAATTCTATATAAAACAAATATAAATTATATATTATCAAAAGTTTTTTCAAGAATAACAAAACCACTTTTTAATGTTCCAGGTCAAGCAGCAAGTGCTATTATTCTTGGTATGATTAGCGGTTATCCTATTGGTGCAAAAATAGTTTGTTCTCTTAAAAAAGATAAATTAATAACAAACGTTGAAGCTGAAAGATTAATTGCCTACACAAATAATTCTAGTCCACTATTTATTTTATCTACAGTTGGCATTAGTTTATATAATAATTCATCTATTGGATATAAATTATTGTTTATTCATATAATTTCATCTTTAATTGTAGGTATTTTATTTAGATTTTGGAAATATTCAAAAAAAGAAATCTCTATAAATAGAGATTATAATGGAAGCAAAACTTCATTAATAAAACTTTCTAATCTTGGAGAAATACTCTCAGATGCAATAAAAAATTCTATATCATCACTTTTATTAATATGTGGTTTTATAGTAATATTTTCTATCATAATATCTATATTAGAACTTACTAACTTCTTTAATATTTTTAGTAATCTCTTTAGCATTTTCAACGTACCACCAGAAGCTTCAAAATCAATTTTAACCGGCATTATCGAGATGACTAATGGAATTAACTTATCTAGCAAAATTGTTGCTAATTTTTCAATTTTATCTATTATGATTACATCATTCTTATTAGGATTTGGTGGCTTATCAATTATGATGCAAATCTACAGTTTAATATCAAAAGAATCAATCTCTATTAAACCTTATTTTTATGGAAAAGCACTTCAAGGACTTATCTCTAGCATATTAATTTTATTAATTATTTAAATCAAAAAGCAGTACATTCGTACTGCTTTTTGTTTATTTTATTTTTAAAAACTTTAAGATTTTATTTATAATATTTCTAAAAATTGGTTCTTCTTTTTCAGAAACAATCATATCTGTAGATATGTCTTCAATTTCTATAGAAGAAATTGCAAGTTTTGGTTTAGACTCTTTAGTTTTAAATATATTATCCGGATTATATTTTAAATGTTTTTCATTTTCAATTTCATTTAACTGTTTTTGTTCCTCTTTTTCTATTTCAGCTTTATCTTCTTCTGTTGCAATATATGTTTTAAACAAATTTGAAAGAATACATTTAGTCGGATATAAAATATTTTGATCATTTAAATCTTTATCTAAATCATATCTAAAGCTATGAGTATTATCCATATGAGATTTATAAAACTCTATCTTCTCATTTGGAATCATTTCTTTAATATCTTCATCTAAAAATTCAATTATATAATACACTTCTTTATAAGCGCATTTCATTTCTTCTTCAGAAAATTTTACCATATCTACCTCTTAAATTTTATTGTTCTTGAATATCTTGTTCTGCCAAATCTATTTGATGTTGTTGAACAGATTCATAATTTTGCACTGCATGTTTTCCTTCAACATCGGCTGTTATTCCAGCCATTTCTTTATATCCAACTCTCTTTTTACCAAATATTCCCAGTAATCCTTTCGGTTTATTTGAATGTTTTAGCATATCTATTCTTGCTTGGCGTTCTTCAGCTTGTTTTCTACGAGCTTCTGATAAAGCTACTACCGCTTTATCCATTCCTGGATGAGCTAGTTTTATACCTTTTTCGTATAAATCTATCATATCTAAAATACTATTACCTTTTGCATTTTTTTCATTAAATGCTTTTGTCCATTCAGCATCAGGATTATCTCTTACTAAGCTAGCAATTCTTTTAACAGCAGTATAAGTATCTATTCTATCTTCAGTTACTGATGGTTTTGCCTTTAAATCTGCAAAAGCATCTTTAACAAAACTAGCAAAAACTGGTAAATAATTATCTGATACTATAACCCCTACAAATTGCTCTTGTAAATTCTTACCATTTGAAGCTTCTATTAAGTCTTTTAATGCTAAAACTGATTGTTTACTATTTTCTGTTTTATCATTTTGACTAAATTTTAAAATATTTTTAATAAAACCATATTGTTTTACAGAAAATGTTGTGTCACTAATCCTGTTTAGAAATGCCATTTGCTCTGAAAATGGTCTTATTTTTCCATTGCTATCATATTCTATAGCTGCAAACGGTACTCTTTTTATAAAATCATTCATAGCATAACTATTTCTAAATCTATCTGAAAATATAGCATTAACACTTCTTGTGCTACCATCTTTATCTTTTTTATCCAAACCTTCTATATATAATTTCGATTCAGACTCGCTTTCATGTTCATATCTTTCTTGTTCTCTTTTAAATCTTTCGGAAATCATATCTATTACATCAGCTTTTGCAGCTTCTGCTATTGCAACTTCTTGAGTTTTAGGAGCAATTTTAGCTAAATACTTAGCTGTCATTCCTGCAGCCACTTCTCTGGCTTCTATTTCTTTAAAAATCATAATATAATTTGTGTCATAATAATCATCATATTTATCATAATTTCTAATAATATCTTCTTTTAACATTACATATTCTCTATAACTAGAGATAGTACCTTTTAATCTTACACCTTGATTCATATGCGTATTTTCATGGAAAATTGTATTAATTCCATCTGGATTACCATTTGCTAATTGATCCATTCTTTCTCTTTTAATTGTTATAGTATCTCCTGCATGTAATCCCATTGTTTTTTCATGTTCTAGATAATCTCTAACTATATATAATGAACTAAGTGGTTTTCCGCCATTACGTCTTAAATGATCTATTTTTCCTAAATCTTCAATAGCCCTCTCAGCAACTTTACCATATTTTTCCTTATTAAAATTAATAAGAGATTCTGGTCTCATTGATTGGCTCATCAAAAAATCTACTACATCTTCTGGTAATGCAAAATTTAGTGATACCATTCTTATTCTTGTTAAATTTTTTAAAAATGTATCAAATTCCGCTTCCATATCTTGACTAATTGAATTATCGCCAACACTTTTTATAAAATCATATGTCTCTTGAATACTTTCATCTATGGTCATTGAATACGCAGGATTTTTTGCAAAAATTTCTTTTATTCTTGGTATTAATCGTTTTGCAAAATAACATTTATTATCTAAATTACCAAGTTGCATTAATTCAGCAATACCTTGTTCTTTAAACACATTAAAATCAGGTTTACTAACAACTGTGCTAACATATCTTTCAATTATTGACTCAGCAAGCGGATTTTTATCATACCTTGAAGGGTCTTCTACATATAATTCAACCATTTTTCTAGCAGCTTTAGAATCAAATATATTTCTACCAGCCTCAGAAAATCTAGCTATTGTTTCTGGATTAGCAAATACCTTAACACCCTCTTCAAAGTCAGCTTCTAACATCAATTCTATAGCAATATCTGCATAATCAATTCTTCTTAAACCTGTATAACTTAAATTAGGATCACGATCTTTTTTTATCTCTTCAAGAGATTTCTCTGTTTCAAGTCGTCTTTGACGTTCTTCTTCAGTTTCTTCGATACCTAAAATTTTTGAAATCTCGTCCCAATCTACTTTCGGAGCGTTTGGATCAACTTCTTTTAGTGCATCTTTTGTAAGATTTGCTTTTAATGCATCTACAATTTTTATAGATATTACATCATCATATATTTTTCCTAATTTTTCTTCTTTCGGTCTATTTCTAGAAGCAAACAAATTTTGTAATCTAATCATATATCTAGCTAATTTTTCAGGTGAAGAAGCCGAATATATAAATAGCTGATTCAAATGTCTTTCAAGTTCACTTTCGATATGTAGTACTGGAGAATAATCTGGTATTAACTCTTTCATTCTTGCATATTCTTCTGGTTCTTCTTGTTCTAAATTATAGTCATGTGGTAAATAAAAATCATCTATTAACATTGCTTCAAAATCTGTTATACGAGTATCTCTACCGTTGTTCTCATATATTCTTGCTAATACATCTGTCATAATTGCAGTATTACTACCATAAGTAACTTTTTGATCATCTTCAAAACCGCTTACTGAAAAATATTTTGTATATGCATTAGAGTTTATTAATTCTCCTGGTCTTACATTAGAAACTAATGTATCGAATAATTTACTTTTTTCTTCTATGCTAATTTCACCTGTTTGTCCATAATGATACATATATTCATTTAATATTAAATCATATGGACCTAAAACAGCTAATCTTCCACTTTTTAAAACATGTGGATTACTTAAAGCTTCTCTATATTCTTCTTTAGTAAGTTTAGGAATTAAATCACCAATATCTTCTCTGTCAGACATTGCTCTCAATATTTGTAATTGATAAGCTAATGTATGCCTATGATTCAACCCATCAGGCATATTTGAAAATAAATACGTAGCTGCATCTTTTGCAATATTATTAACCGGTATTCCTCTATCTATCGCCTCATATAAATATCTAGTTAATATTCCATCATATATATCTAATTGTTCCTTTGTAGGTGATTCTCCCAAAAACTCATGATTTTGTAAAGCTGCTTCAACTTCTTCTCTTAATTTCTTTAAAGAATCTTCTTTATTAGAAGCGTTAGAACTTTCCACAATAAATCCAACAATTCTTGATAATTCTTGGATTTCTGTCATTCCTATTTCATGCGCAATACTAATTGCTGAAGAAGAAACCAAATAATCTATTAAGTCTTGATCTATTTTATACGATGCCATTCTTCGTGTTGTTTTATCTAAATGTACAACACTTTCATCTATCTGTTTTACTAATTCTTTTGTTGCTTCAAGTTTCTCTTCCTTTGTTGCCTCACTATTAACTTTACTTAAGTATAAATCTATATCTTTTTTCTCCATATGAGTACTCCAACTACATTAAAATTTCTTCTCCGGTATCTTCCTTAACAACTGTTTCAGCAACAGTTCCATTAATAACACTTTGAATTTGTTTTAACTTTTCTTCTGGTATATCATCTTCAAATTTCTTTGATGTTACTTCCTCATATAAAGCTTTAAATTCATTAAAATATCTTATTATATCTTCTCTATTATTTGTTTCTAATGCAGTTTGTAAATTACTTTTTATTAAAAGTAACTCTTTAACTTTATCATTTTCTACACCCATAACAAACCTCTTTTACTTATAATATTTTAATTATTGTATCATTGAAGTTTTCAAAATACTATAACACAGGTGTTACTTTTAAATAACAAAAAAGTAGGACTAAATCAGTCCTACTTTAAAAATTTTAATTTTTATTTATTATATTCTATTCTCCTAATTTATATTTAGGTCTTGATACATAATGTGTATGTAATAATTCATGAGATTTATGTCCGCCTGGTTTTTCTAAGTATTCTTCATATAATTTTTTAATTACTGGATTTTCATGAGATTTTCTAATTGTACTAGCTTCATCAATTGAATATAAAGCTCCTGCTCTTTTTGCTCTAATATCAATTGTAGCTCTTTCTTTAGAAGATCTAATTGGTTGTCCTCCACCCATTACGCATCCACCTGGGCAAGCCATAATTTCAACGAATTGATAATCAGCTTTTCCTGCTTTGATTTCTTCTAATATAATTTGAGCATTTTTTAATCCAGATGCAACTGCAACTTTAACTTCTTGTCCGTTCATTTCTACAGATGCTTTTTTAATTCCTTCTGCTCCTCTAACTGGTTCATATTCTAATTTATCAAATGTATTTCCTGTTACTATTTCTTTAACTGTTCTTAAAGCAGCTTCCATAACACCACCAGTTGTTCCAAAGATTACACCAGCACCTGTTGCTTCACCCATTGGAGCATCAAATCCTGTTTCTTCTAAAGTTGTAAATTCGATGTGAGCTTGTTTAATCATTCTTGCAAGTTCTCTTGTTGTGATAACTGCATCTACATCATTTATCATTTCTTCTCTTGAACTTTCGAATTTTTTAGCTACACATGGCATAACTGATACAACATATATTTTAGCTGGATCAATATTATTTTTCTCAGCAAAGTATGATTTAATGATTGCTCCATACATTTGATGAGGTGATTTACATGTAGAAAGATTTGGAATTAATTCTGGATAATTTAATTCTAAATATCTAACCCATCCTGGACTACAAGATGTAATCATTGGTAGAGTTCCACCATTTTGGAATCTATCTAAGAATTCTGTTCCCTCTTCCATAATTGTTAAGTCTGCTGCTGTATTTGTATCAAATACTTTATCAAATCCTAATGTTCTTAATGCTGTAACCATTTTTCCTGTTACATTTGTTCCGATTTCCATTCCGAATTCTTCACCAAGTGCAACTCTGACAGCAGGAGCTGTTTGAACTACAACATATTTATCTGGATTTCTTAATGCTTCCCATACTTCTTTTGTAGAATCTTTTTCTTTTAAAGCTCCTACAGGACAAGCTTCAATACATTGTCCACAGAATGTACAGTTAACATCATTTAAACTTTTATTTGCATATGTAGAAACTTGTGATGCAAATCCTCTGTTTGCAGAATCGATTGCTCCGATTCCTTGAACTTTTTTACATGTTGCAACGCATCTTCTACATAATACGCATTTATTAAAATCTCTAACGATAGCTGGTGATAAGTCGTCTATTTCATGAACATTTCTTTCACCTTTGTATCTAATATCATCTACATAGAATTGTTGTGCTAATCTTTGTAATTCACAATTTCCATTTCTTGTACATGTTAAGCATTCTCTATCATGATTTGAAAGAATTAAATCTAGAACTACTTTTCTAGCTTCTATAACAGTAGGTGTACTTGTATTTACTACCATTCCTTCTTCTGCTTTTTGAATACATGCTGTAGCTAATCCTCTTCTACCTTCAACTTCTACAACACACATTCTACAATCTCCAACTTCATTTACATCTTTTAAGAAACAAAGTGTTGGAATATCTATATTAGCTTTTCTTGCTGCTTCTAATATTGTTGATCCTTCCTCAACTTCAACATTTTTTCCATTTATAGTTAAATGTATCATGTTTATCTCCTTTCATATTTTTGGACTTATAAGATTCCTAATTTTTAATTGCGTGGAATGGACATTTTGTAATACATGTTCCACATTTAATACATTTTTCTAAGTCGATTACGTGTGGTTGTTTAATATCTCCATCGATTGCATCAACTGGGCAATTTCTCTTACATAATCCACATCCTTTACATAGTTCAGGTACAATTGTAAGTTGCATTAAAGCTTTACATTCACCAGCACTACATTTTTTCTCATTAATATGTTCTTCATATTCATTTCTGAAATATTTTAATGTACTTAATACTGGGTTTGGTGCTGTTTGACCAAGTCCACATACAGATGCTGTTTGAATGTTTCTGCATAGAACTTCGATTTTTTCGATATCTCCAGCTTCACCTTTTCCATCTGTAATTCTTTCAAGCATTTCTAGTAATCTCTTTGTACCAATTCTACATGGTGTACATTTACCACATGATTCATCAACTGTAAATCCTAAATAGAATTTAGCTAAGTTAACCATACATTTTGAATCATCCATTACTATTAATCCACCTGATCCCATCATAGATCCGATTGATTTTAATGATTCATAATCAATTGGTGTATCTAAGTGTTCTTCTGGAATACATCCTCCTGAAGGTCCACCTGTTTGAGCTGCCTTGAATTTTCTTCCGTTTGGAATTCCTCCACCGATATCGTATACGATTTCTCTTAATGTTACACCCATTGGAACTTCAACAAGTCCTATGTTCATAACGTTTCCACCTAAAGCAAATACTTTAGTTCCTTTAGATGTTTCTGTACCAATACCGTTATACCATTCAGCTCCATTTAAAATAATTTTTGTTATATTAGCGTATGTTTCAACGTTGTTTATTAATGTTGGTTTTTGGAATAAACCTGCATTTGCTGGGAATGGAGGTTTTAATCTTGGTTGACCACGTCTTCCTTCAATTGATTCAAGAAGTGCTGTTTCTTCACCACATACGAAAGCTCCAGCTCCTAATCTTATTTCTAAATCAAAGTTAAATCCTGTTCCCCAAATATTTTGTCCTAAGATTCCATATTCTCTAGCTTGATCTATAGCTGTTTGGAAACGTTTAACTGCGATTGGATATTCAGCTCTTACATATATGTAACCTTTGTCAGCTCCAATTGCATAACCAGCAATCATCATAGCTTCAACTATGTTGTGTGGATCGCCCTCTAAAATACTTCTATCCATGAATGCTCCTGGGTCACCCTCGTCAGCATTACATGCAACATATTTTTGTTCTCCTTCTGCCATTTTTGTAAATAACCATTTTTTACCTGTTGGGAATCCAGCTCCACCTCTACCTCTTAAGCCAGAGTTTGTTATTTCATTGATAACATCATCTTGTGACATTTCAAATAAAACTTTTTCTAACGCTTTATATCCATCAAATGCGATATATTCATCAATATTTTCTGGATCAATTACACCACAGTTTTGAAGTGCAATTCTTTTTTGTTTTTTATAGAATGTTAATTCATCTAATTTTTTTACTACTGAATTATCAATATCTTTACATAGTAATCTTTCAACTAATTCTCCATTTTGAATGTGTTTTTCAATAATTTCTTCACAATCATCTGGAGTAACCATTGCATAAAATACATCTTCAGGTCTAATAATTACTATTGGACCTTTAGCACATAATCCAAAACATCCAGTTTGAATTACTCTAACATTTTCTATATTTTTTTCTTCAATTAATTTTCTAAAATTTTCAATAATTTTTGGTGATTTTGAAGATGTACAACCAGTTCCATGACATACTAAAATATGTTTTTCTCTAGTGTCAGCTTCAGTATTGATTCTTAGATCTAATTCTTTTCTTTTTTCTTCTCTAATTAATTTAATTTCTTCTAAAGTCTTCATCAATTTGCTCCCTTCTAAAATTTTTATTGTTCATTCATGTATTTATCTAATACTTCATCCATCATTTTTACTGTGGCTTTTCCGTATACTTCTTCATTAACTGTAAATACCGGAGCTAAACCGCAAGCACCTATACATCTAGTTGCTTCTAGTGAAAACTTACCATCCGCTGTTGTTTCTCCTACATCAATTCCTAATCTTTCTTTTGCTCTTTCAAGAACATTTTCAGAACCTTTAACAAAGCAAGCTGTTCCTAAGCAAACTGCAATGTGATATTTTCCTTTTGGTTTTAAAGTGAATCTTGAATAAAATGTAACAACTCCATATATTTCTGCCATTGGCATATCTAAATATTCTGAAATTGCAACTTGTGCTTTTTCTGGAACATATCCATAATAATCTTGTACTTCATTCAAAATTTGAATTAAATTGTCTTTTACTGCTGTATACTTATTAAGTATCTCAGTCATTTTTGGATCAATTCCGAGTGCATCCTTCACATTTTGTATTCTCCATGTTTACCTTCTATGCTAGATTACAATTATTTTCTAGCATATCTCCTTTCTAAAAAATTTTAAAAGTTTTTATTATAAATTAATCAACTCTTAGTTTGATTCCAAGAGGATATAATTTTCCAAAATGATTATATCACATTTAAAAAATATTTCATCTATTTTGACTAAATTTTTATTGTTTTTTTAACAAAAAAAGACTAAATATAAAATGAAAAACATTTCATATTTAGCCTATATTTTTTAAAACTTAAAGAAATTAATTACTAATGCAATTAAATCGATTCCTTTATATAATGCAAATGTATATATAAATACAATAGTAGATAAAATCATAACTATTCTACATATTTTTTTAGTGATATTTAATTTATATTTATCAGCAACAACATAAATTAAGTGTGCTATTAATAAAATTGGTATTGGAATTAAATGTAACATATTATCCTCTCCTTTTATAAATTACATTGTAATTATACCATCTTTACTACATTTTGTAAAGGTTTTCGACTTTTTTAACGACAAAAAAAGAGCATTTTCATGCTCTTTTAACTTTTATTTTAAAAATGCTTGATATCCTTTATAAGCTTGGTAAACATCAAATTTACTTGTTACTTCATATGGAGAATGCATTCCCATTACTGGAACACCAACATCTAATACATCCATACCTCTATTTGCTAAAGTTAAAGCGATTGTTCCACCGCCACCTTTATCAACTTTACCTAATTCACAAGATTGATATTTTGCTCCGGCTTGATCAAATATTCTTCTAACTTCTGCAACAAATTCTGCAGGTGCTTCAGATGCACCAGATTTTCCTCTTGCTCCTGTATATTTTACAAGTGACATTCCTCTTCCAAAAAATGCTGAGTTATTTTTCTCGAAAGCACTAGGGAAATTTGGATTATAAGCTGCATCAACATCTGCTGATAATGCCTTTGTATTAGAAAAAGTTCTATCTAATGCACTTATTTTATTATTACCTGTTTTTTCAAGTAACTCAGTTACGAATCCATCAAATATTCTTGTATACATTCCTGTTACGCCATTAAATCCAACTTCTTCTTTATCAGTAATAACACATACTGCTGTTTTCTTTGGAGCTTCTACATTTAATAATGCTCTTAATCCAGCATAACAGCATACTTTATCATCTTGTCCATAAGCTGCTATCATACTATAATCTAATCCTGTACTTCTTGCTTTAAATGCTGGTACAAGTTCAATTTCTGAACTAGCAAAATCAACTTCTTTAATTCCATATTGTTCATTTAATAATTTTAATACATTTAATTTTACTTTTTCTGAAACATCATCTGAATCATATGGAATACTTCCAATCATTGCATTAAGTTCTTCACCTTGAACGCCTTCTCTTAATTTTCTTTCCATTTGTTCTGCTGCTAAATGTGGTAAAAGATCACAAATTGTAAATACTGGATCTTCATCTTTTTCACCAATGCAAATATTTACTTTTTCGCCATCTGGTTTAACAATTGTTCCGTGCATACTTAATGGAATATTTGTCCATTGATATTTTTTGATTCCACCATAATAATGTGTTTTTAACATAGCTATTTCACTATCTTCATATAATGGTGATTGTTTTAAATCTATTCTTGGAGAATCTCCATGTGCTGCAACAACTTTTAAACCTGATTCAACAGGATCTTGTCCCATAACAGCAGCATATAAACATCTACCTCTATTTACATAGAATACTTTATCTCCAGGATTTAATGTTTCTCTTTCTGAAATATCCACAAAACCATTTTTTATTAATATTTCTTTTGAGTTTTGAACTATTTCCTTTTCTGTTTTTGAATTATTTAAAAAATACATATATTCATCTGCATATTGAAAAATATTTTTTAATTCTTCATCACTTAGGTTTTGCCATCCATTTCTTTTATCTTTAAATAATTTTTCTTTTAAAGCTTTTCCATCATTTGCCATTAAATCTTTACCACCTTTCATTTATCTTATGTTTATTATTTACATTCTATATAATTTCTATAATATTCTTTTTAGAAATTCTTCTATATCCAATTACATATGCCTTTTTAATTTCTTCAACGCAATTGTTTGCACTTTCTGGTGTATTTGCATGTACGTATGCTAAAATGTCTCCTTTTTTAACGTCATCACCAATTTTTTTATTGAAAATCATACCTACTCTTGGATCAATTTCATCATCTTTATTTTGTCTTCCCATTCCTAATCCAAGACCTGCTTTACCAACCATTCCAGCATCTAATTTTTCTACAACACCATCTTCTTCAGCAATTACTGGTGTAATAATTGGAGCTTTTTCAAATTTTGATGGATCATCTATAAATGATACATCTCCACCTTGTCTTTCTACTAATTCTCTAAATTTTTCAAAAGCTTTTCCATTTTCAATAACTTCCATTACTTTGATTCTATTTTCAGCTATTTTTGGATATTTACCTGATAAATACATCATTTGTGCAGCAAGCTCTACAACAACTTCTTTAACATCATCAGGCATTTTTCCTTTTAATGCATTTACAGCTTCAGCTACTTCTAATGTATTTCCAACTGCAAATCCTAAAGGTTCATCCATATTTGTTATAACACAAATTGTTTTTCTATTTGCCCAAACACCAATTTTAGACATTAATGTAGCTAACTTTTTAGCTTGTTCTTTATTTGGCATAAATGCACCACTACCGCATGTAACATCAAGTACAATAGCATCTGCACCAGCTGCAATTTTTTTACTCATAATACTTGATGCAATAAGTGGAGTACTATTTGTACAAGCTATAGTATCTCTTAATGCATATATTTTTTTATCAGCTGGAGCTAAATTTAATGTTTGAGATATTAAACTTATTCCTATATCTTTAATATTTTGTTTAAATTCATCAATAGAAATATTAATGTTATATCCTGGGATTGATTCAAGCTTATCAGCTGTTCCACCTGTTATTCCAAGACCTCTTCCACTCATTTTTGCAACTGGTATTCCAAGTGCTGCAATAATTGGCATTACAATCAAGGTAATTTTATCTCCAACACCACCAGTTGAATGTTTATCAACAATATGATTTGATATATCACTTAAATCTAATACATCACCAGATTTTGCCATAGCAATTGTTAATGCTAAAATTTCATCTTGTGTCATACCATTAATACATATTGCCATTATCAAAGCTGCTGCTTGATAATCTGTAATTTCATTTTTTGTATAAGCTTCAATAAAATAATTTATTTCTTCGCTTGTTAATTCTTTTGCAACTTTTTTCTTTTCAATTATATCTAAAATATTCATTAAATATATTCCTCTCCTATTTTACAATTTCAAGTACTCTTGATTTAAAGTTAATTTTCTTATTTGTGATAGTAAATGCTTGTTGTAAGTTTTGTGTAGTACCATTAACTTTTCCATCTTCATCTGTATGAATGTAAGCTAAAGTTTCACCAACAGTAACTGTATCACCAATTTTTTTATTAATTGTAATACCAGCTGTTCTATTGATTTCACCCTCTTTTTTCATTCTACCAGCACCTAAATATACAGCTATACTACCAACCATATCAGCATCAATTGCTTCAATTGTTCCTGATTCAGTAGCTAAAACAGGCATAATATATTTTGATCTTCTAAATAATTCTGGATCATCTAAATAAGAAGTATCTCCACCTTGTGCTGCAACCATTTCTTTAAATTTTTCAAATGCAGCTCCAGTTCTAATTGCTTCTTTAATCATTTTTGCATTAGCATCTAAATCTTTTGAATCTGTGGCTAAAGCAATCATAACACTTCCTAAAGCTTCAACAACATTTCCTAAATCTTCAGAAATAATTCCTCTTAATGCCATAATTGTTTCTTTCATTTCTAAATTATGACCAATAGAATATCCTAAAGGTTGATTCATGTTAGTTATAACACAAGCAACTTCTTTATCAAGATTTTTTCCAAGTCTAACTAATAACTTTGCAAGTCTTTTTGCTTCTTCTCTATCACTTATATAAGTACCTTTACCAGATGTTATATCAAATACTATTTTGTTACTTCCTGTAGCGATCTTTAAGCTCATTAAGCTTGATGCTATTATTGGAAGACTGTTTTCACAAGCAACTTCATTTCTTAATTTATACATTTTTCCTTCAGCAGGCGCTAAATTTAAACCTTGGTTCATTATACATACACCAACGTTTTTAATATTATTTCTAAATTCTTCTGAAGTTAAATCTGTTTTAAATCCTGGTATTGATTCTAATTTATCAATTGTACCACCAGAAACACCATAACCTCTACTAGAAATTTTAGCAACTGGAATATCCAAAGATGCTAAAATTGGCATTAATAAAATTGTAGCTTTATCACCAATACCACCAGTTGAGTGTTTATCAACAATATTAGGTGCTATGTCACTTAGGTCTATTACATCTCCTGATTCAGCCATTGTTACACTTAAATTTAGGATTTCTTCTTCTGTTAATCCGTTAATATAGATGTAACTCATTAATGCTGCAGCTTGTGCTTCAGAAATTTCACCTTTCATTATTTTTCCAATGAAGTATTTGATTTCATCTTTTGTAAGTTCCTTTTTTTGTCTTTTCTTGCGAATGATACTTTTAATTTCCATTCTCATTACCTCTCTTTTGTGATTTTATTTTACTTAACAAAGTTTTTTATAAACGATCTTCTGTGAATGCTACATGGTCCATTTTCTTTAATAACTCTTATATGTTCCGCAGTTCCATATCCTTTATGTTTAGCAAAACCATATGCTGGATAAACTTCATCCCATTCTTGCATCATTCTATCCCTTGTAACTTTTGCTATAATAGATGCTGCAGCAATTGAATAGTTCTTAGCATCACCTTTTACAACAGAAATGTATGGTATTCCTAAAGTGTCCATATTATTTAATGCATCAACCATAATTACATCTGGTTTTTGTTTTAAACCTTCTAATGCAAGTTTAACTCCAAGTTTAGTAGCATTTAAAATATTTATCTCGTCAATTGTTTTTTCATCAACAATTCCAACGCTCCAAGCAATAGCTTCTTCTATTATTTGATCATAAATTCTTTCTCTTTTCTTTTCAGAAATTTTTTTAGAATCATTTACTCCTTCTATAAAAGAATCTTGTGGTAATATAACGGCGCCAACTACAACAGGTCCTGCCAAAGGTCCACGTCCAGCTTCATCTATTCCACATATATATTCAATGTTTCTTTCATATAGTTTAAGTTCTTCAGCCTTTAAATTATTTAGTCGTTCAATCTCTTTTTCTTTCATTATGTCTTCCATTTCTACTGCATATTTTTATTTTAAAAAAACATACATTTACTCCATTTTAAGTTTATTTTAATCATATAACGATATTATATCTATAAGGAAAAAATATTTCAACTAAGTTAAGAAAATTTTTCTTATATATTTATTGTATATAATAATTTTTTAATGTATTATATATTTTAGATAACAAAGCGATCGGAGGTAATATAAATGGATAATGAAAACAACTTTGAGTTTGCTTCGCAAAACTCATTTAAGAAAAGCTCTATAAAACATACATCAGGTGGTTTTGGTAAATCTGTATTCGTACCATTTATTTCAGGTATACTTGGAGCTAGTTTAGTAATGGGTGTATGCTTTGGCATACCTACAATAAAACAAAATCTTTTATCAGGAAGCACTTCCTTTTTAAAAGAAACGTCTTCAAGTACTTATGATAATACTGATAATCAAATAGATATAACAGATTATTCAAATACATCAATTGCAGTTGCCGAGAAGTCTTTACCATCAGTAGTTGGTATTAAAGTAACTTACCAAATTAGTTCAATATTTGGAAGTTCAACTGGAGAAGCGACTGGTTCAGGAATAATAATTTCTGAAGATGGTTATATAGTAACAAACAATCACGTTGTTGCATCAGAATCTTCTAGCTACTATGCAATTCAAGAAGCAACAGGAATTTCAATTAAACTTTATAACGATGATAAAACTTATGAAGCCAAAATTATTGGAACAGATGAATATACAGATTTAGCTGTATTAAAAATCGAAAAAACAGGACTAACACCTGCAACAATTGGTGATTCATCAAAAGTTAAAGTTGGTGAATTTGTAATGGCAGTTGGAAATCCTTTAGGTATGGATTATTCAGTAACAACTGGTGTAGTTAGTGCTATTGAAAGAGAAGTTCAAAGTGATGGAAATGTTTACTCAGCAATTCAAACTGATGCAGCTATCAACTCTGGTAATAGTGGTGGTGCTTTAGTAAATAGTGCTGGTGAAGTAATTGGTATTAATACTTTAAAACTTGCTGGTACAGGAATTGAAGGTGTTGGATTTGCTATTCCAATTTCATCAACAACATCTATCATTTCTCAATTAATAGAAAATAAAACTGTTGTTAGACCATATATTGGAATTACAGGTTCAGCAATAGATGAATATGATGCTCAAAGATATAATTTACCACAAGGTGTTTATGTTGAATCAGTTGGAGAAGATTCTCCTGCATCAAAAGCTGGTCTACAAAAAGCTGATATCATTACAAAAATCGAAGGCAAAGAAGTTACAACTGTCGATCAATTAAATCGTATTAAATATAATTACAATGTTGGCGATAAAGTAAAATTAACTGTAATAAGAGGAACTGAAGAATTGGAAGTTGAAGTAACATTAGTTGCAACACCACAAGAAACAACTAATACACAAACTCAACCAACTCCACAACCACAAACTCAACAAGGTGGATCAATATTCGACTTCTTTAGATAAAATTAAATAAAAAATAAGGTTGCTTTAAATAGCAACCTTATTTTTTATTTTAAACTAAATTTTTAAACTTCTTTTTCCATTTAATTTATTATCTGATACTTTTTTATAAATAACTTGATCTTTATTTAATACTGCATAAACAAATGATGTTATTGGAACTGTATAAACAACCCCCATACTTCCTGCTAACGCTGAAATAATTTGTTCTGCAATTGTTTCTTTATTTAATATTTCTATTACTGATAAATCAGATGCCATAAATAATAGAATTAAAGAAACAGAACTACCAACATAAGCTAATATTAAAGTGTTTGTCATAGTTCCTATAGTATCTCTTCCTATATTCATACCACTTTTTAATAATTCTTTCCATGTAATTTCTGGATTTTTCATTTTGATTTCATCTAAGCTAGATGCTATAGACATACCAACGTCCATACAAGCACCAAGTGCTGAAATAACAATACCAGAGAATAATAAATCTCTAAATTCAAAGTTTATACTTGCAATATTAATAGTTAATTGAATTGCTTCTTCACTTGCTCCAGTCATTTTTGCTAAATTATTGAAGATCAAAGCCATAACTCCAGCAGATAAAACTCCACCAAGTGTTCCAAGTGTAGCTGTTAAAACCTTTTTATTAAATCCACCGATTATAACAAAAGTTACTCCAATAGTTAATATTGTTGCAAGTATTGAATAGATAATAGCATCTTTTCCTTCAAATACACCTTGAATAAATACGCAATAAATAATAATTATTGTAGCTATAAGTCCTACTATAGCTTTAACTCCTTGTTTTCCACATACTAAGACAATTGATAATAAAAATACAACAAACATTAAAATTATGTACTTTTCTCTTGCAACATCTTGAACAGTTGCTATTACATTACCTTCGTCATCTTCTGTAAGTTGAACTAAAACTCTATCACCTACATCTAATTCATATGCTTGAATTTTTCCAGCGATATCATAAGTAAGAACGTAATTTGTTGTAAATTCTTCGCCTATATAATCACCTTCAACTATTTCAATTTTAACTTCTTGTACTTTATCTGTTACTGTTCCAGTTACAACTTCTTTTACTCCATAAGTTTCCATTACTCTTGCAACTGTATCTACAACATAATCATTTTTTTCTATTAATTCAGTGTTTTCTTGAGTATCAGGTTCTGTTGCACTAACAAAAACTGTTAAAGAAGTTATCATTAGTAAAAACATACATAATACTATTGTTACTTTTTTCAACTATATTCCCCCTATTTTAGAAAATTACTATATCCATCTCATTTGTATAATCTTTATTTCCATACGCATATACTAAATATACATATCCATCTTGTGTTAAGAAATATTCTTGAGAATTCTCTATTTTATATTCATCCCCATCAACATCTCTTTCATATAAACTACCATATTCTGATGCAATTAACTTTGCATTAGTATATGCTGTTTGAATATCATCTCTAATTGTTTTTTGAACTACATCTTCTGTTGTTCCTTTTAATTTAATTAATTCTTGAAGAGTTACTTCTCTTTTTTCAGAAATACTATATGTATATGTTTTAACACTTACTTTTTCTGCTTTTCCATCTTCTTTTAATGAAGCTTTAATAGTAACTGACAAAACATCTTCATTGACAAACGCAGCATAATTTACATTATATACTGTATGCCCTTTAGAACTTCTCATAACAAGATTTGCTTTATCATAAAATTCAGTTTTTATTTCACCATTAATCTTTTTAGCAACATCTGTATTAATATTTAAAATTGGAATCTTAACAGAAACATTATAAAAATTCTCATCAACATTATCAAAAGTATATCCACAATATACTAATTCTTTTGATGGTTCTATCTTGTCTGTTCTTACATTTTCACTATTAATTTTAATTGAGTCATCATATAAACTATTAAAATTTGCTTTCAATAAAGAAATCTCTTCTGCTGTTTTTTGACTTCCAACATTAATTCCTATCATAAACATATCTGTATCAGAATACTTATAAAAGAATTGTGCATATATTCCTAAACATAAACATACAACACAAATTAATAATAATCCTAAAAAGAATAAATATTTCTTTGGTCCATTTAACGAACCTACAAATCTTCTTATTGCTCTATTCATTTGTTTCTCCTTATTACTAAAGTGATTTCATTATAGCACTTAACCATAAAAATATCAATTACTTTTTTGCATTAATAACTCCCACTTTCCGTAAGGATTTTAAGAATAAATTATTATCAAATTATTTCAAAAAAATGTCACCTTTTTCAAGTAGCACTCTGCTGTAGTGATTGCTAAATTAATTGTGTTTTATTTGTATTTTTAGGCAAAAAACCATTGACTATAAAATAAAAATATTGTATGATTATATCTATACAAAAGTAATAAACACTAAGGAGATAAATGATAAATGTTATGTTCAGTATGTAATAAAAACACCGCAGTAGTGTTTTTAAATAAAATTGAAAATGGTAAAAAAACTGTTGAAGGTCTTTGCTACAATTGTGCAAAAGAAAAAGGAATTAACCCTTTAGAAGTTTTGGCAAAAAACGCAAACATTTCTAATGAAGAATTAGAACGAATGTCAAAACAGTTTGATAAGATTTTAGATGAATTCACAGAAACTATAAAAAATGGTGATGGATTAGAAGGTATGGGATTACCTTTAGATGTTATTGAAGCTATCGATAACAATAATGACCCTGAGCATATGGAAGCCCTTCAAAAAATAATTGATGAAATTGAATCTGGCGAAGAAACAGATCCAATAAAAGGAATCTTTAGTATCTTCCATCAACAACGTGATGAAAGATTGCAAAATGATGATTCATCAAGTAAAGGAGAACCATCTGAATCAGGTAAAACAGTTAAAGTTCAAAAGAAAACAAAAAACAATAAGAAAAAATTCCTTGATGCTTTTGGAACAAACCTAACAGATAAAGCTAGAGAAGGTTTATTGGATACAGTTATCGGTAGAGAACAAGAAATTGAAAGAATGATTCAAATCTTAAATAGACGTTCAAAAAACAACCCATGCCTAATAGGTGAACCTGGTGTTGGTAAAACAGCTATTGCTCAAGGTTTAGCATTAAAAATTGCAGCTAAAGAAGTTCCTGCGAAATTATTAAATAAAGAAGTTTATTTATTAGATATGACAGCAATTATTGCTGGTACTCAATTTAGAGGACAATTTGAAGGCAGAATGAAATCTATAGTTGATGAATGCAAAACTTATGGAAATATTATTTTAGTTATTGATGAAATTCATAACATTATTGGAGCTGGTGATGCTGAACACTCAATGAATGCAGCAAACATTCTAAAACCTTCTCTATCTAATGGTGATATTCAATTAATTGGTACAACAACATTAAAAGAATATAGAAAATATATTGAAAAAGATTCTGCTTTAGAGAGAAGATTTCAACCAATTCTTGTTGAAGAACCTTCTATTGACGATACAGTAGATATAATCAAAGGTATCAAAAAATATTACGAAGACTTCCATAAAGTAACAATCACTCCAGACATTATTGAAAAAACAGTAAAAATGTCTGAAAAATATATTCATGATAGATTCTTACCAGATAAAGCTATAGACTTAATTGACGAAGCTTGTTCTAAATTAAACTTAAAAAACAAAGCTTTATTTGAACTTGAATTATTAAAAAATGAACTTAAAAAAGTAGCTGAAGAAAAAGAAGAAGCTGTTTCTTCTGACTCAATTGAAGAATATCAAAAAGCTGCTGATTTAAAAACTAAAGAATGTACAATAACAAATCGTATGGCTGAAATCGAAAAAGATTTAGTTCCATGTGTACTTACAGTTCAAGATGTTGCTGAAGTTATCGAACGTTGGACAAAAATTCCAGTTACAAAAATAACAGAAGCTGAAACAGAAAAATTATTAAATCTTGAAAAGAATTTACACAAACATGTTATTTCTCAAGATGCTGCAGTTACTGCTGTATCAAAAGCAATTAGAAGAAATAGAGCTGGACTTCAAAGTACAAAAAGACCACCTTCATTCATCTTTGTTGGACCAACTGGTGTTGGTAAAACAGAACTTGCAAAAGCATTAGCTTTCGAGATGTTTGGTAGTGAAGATGCAATTATTAGAGTAGATATGTCTGAATATATGGAAAGTCATTCTACATCTAAATTAATAGGTTCACCTCCAGGATATGTAGGTTACGATGATGCTGGCCAATTAACTGAAAAAGTAAAAAGAAAACCATACTCTATTATTCTTTTAGATGAAATAGAAAAAGCTCATCCAGATGTATTTAATGTTTTACTACAAGTATTAGATGATGGAAAATTAACAGACGCACAAGGTAACACTGTTAACTTTGAAAACACAATCATCATCATGACATCAAATGCTGGTTCAAATTTAAATAATAATTCTATTGGTTTTGGTAACTCTGCCCCTATTAATACTGATAAAATGATGGGTGCTTTAAAAGATTTATTTAGACCAGAATTTTTAAACAGAGTTGATGAAACAATCGTATTCAATCCATTAACATCTGATGAGTTGTTACAAATTGTTGACTTATTACTTGCAAAAACTCAAGCAGCATTAGACAATAAAGAAATACATTTAATCTTAAACGAAGATGCAAAACGTTTCATTGCTGAAAAAGGAACAGACTTAAAATATGGCGCTAGACCATTAAGAAGATCTATTCAAAAATTAGTTGAAGATGAAATTGCAGAAATGGTATTAAGAGGCGATGTTATTGCAGGACAAACTATTACAGGTTATATGGAAGAAGGAAATTTAAAATTTTCAGTATCATAAAAAATAATGAAAAAGATATTTAGAAT
This sequence comes from Clostridia bacterium, assembly GCA_017517685.1. Taxonomy (GTDB): domain Bacteria; phylum Bacillota; class Clostridia; order TANB77; family CAG-508; genus Scatovivens. The sequence continues at coordinate 19,560 of JAFWYK010000010.1, read as the reverse complement.
TTTATTCTAAATATCTTTTTTTGTTACTCAAAATCTTCTAATACTTGATTTAGTTCTTTTATTCCATATACTACTACCCCATCTTTTAAATTTTCTATATCTCTATCAGTTAAATACATCTGACTAATTTCTGTTTTATTTAAAAATATCTCTTCACCATCAATATTAATTCCATATACTTCAACTATCCCATCATCTTTTAATCTAATAGTAAAGTGTTCTTGACAAAATCCATCTATATCTTTTGATAATACAACTTTTGATTTATTAAACTCTTCCACTTCCCAATCCTTATAATTTAAAGCTATTTCTTCTTTGCTTAAATTTACAATTTCTATTGGAAGTTCTCCATTCTCTATTTGTGTATGACCACACTTGCTATAATGCTTTTTTAGTGAAAATTTAGCGTTATAACTAATCTTTTCTTCTGGCTCAATAGAAGTCTGTTTAATTTCATTCTCATTCGTTTTATTAGTATAAGAAACGATATTTATATTATTTTTTTCTTTCCACATATTTGAATACATATACCCTATCAAAATTGAAAATATAAATATAAAAAATCCATAAATAATAACTCTTCTCATAATTTACCACCTTAAGAGTATTATCTATACTTTTTCCTTTTTTATACAAAAAAATAAGTGTATTTAAAATACACTTATTCTTTATATATTATTTTATTATTCTTCTAGCACTTATATAACGAGCATTATAATATGTATTAGTATTTATATTATCAATTACAACTCCTCTTTCAGGATTTGCTGCATGAACAAAATTTCCATCTCCAATATAAATCCCTACATGCCCTACTTTTGTCATTTCTTCATTATAGAAAACAATTAAATCTCCAGGTAACATATCATTTCTATTTACTTCAGTTCCAGCATTTTGTTGACTAGCTGTTGTACTGCCAAGCGAATAACCATATTCTGAATACACATATCTTGTAAATCCTGAACAATCAAAACCTGTTTCTGGTGTTTTTCCACCAACTATATAAGAATATCCCAAATATTGTTTTGAAAAATCAACAATTGATGATGTCGAAGCACTAAGCTTATCTGAAACATTATTATTATTTTGAAGTGGTACTTCTACATATTCATCTCTTTCGCTAGTATCACCTCTTGATGATACTCCTTCAGATTTTATTGTTACTAACTTTTTATTTACATATCCAGCTACATCACTTGCTGTAAATTTATACCAATCACCATCTTCAGCTGTAATTGTAATTTTATCATCTAAATCTAAGAACCCAACTACTTTCCCTTTACTTGAAGCAGAAGCTCTTACTTTAGCAGTTTCAACATTTACAATACCAACTTTATTTACCGCTGTTTCTTTAGATGTTGTAGAGGTATTATCTACAGTTTCATTTTTTACAGAATTTGTTTTTGTAGAATTTGTATTTGTTTTATTTGTATTAGTATTGTTAGCAACATTAGTGTTTGTATTTGTTGTATTTGTCGTATTTGTTGTATTAGTTGTATTTGTTGCTGTATCATCTAAATCATCTGGATTAATTGTTGAATCAACAACCGGTGTATCAGAACCTATAACTCTACTTTTTGGAATCCATCCATTTACAGTTCCATCTGTTACTTGAATCCAATTATTCATTTCACCAGTTTTCATTAATGATTTCTCTGATGGCAATCTTGAAATTACTCTTGAAGCCATATTAGGTAATACTCTTACATTAACTTCTGAATTTGTTACTAAAGCTCCATCTAATGATGCTATTTTATCACCGTCATCATTAGTTGTTGTATTTGTAACTGAATTTGAAACTGTATTTGTAGTTGTATTTGTTTTATTTTGGTTCTTACTTGTATTAGTTTTTGATGTATTTGTAGTATTATTTTTTGATGATTGTTTATCTAAAGTAATAAACTCTTTTTTTACATAACCTGTTTTACCAGATGCTGTAATTTTATACCATTCTCCATCCTCATCTAATATTTCAACATCATCACCTTTATAAATAACTGTTAAAATATCTGATGTTGTATTTGCTTCTTTTCTTATTCTTATACCTGATGTATTTACTTCACCAGTTTGTTTTGCAAAAGAAACATTTACACAAGTAAATAACATTATAGCAGTAATTAAAACTAATTTTTTAAAAACTTTCATAAATTACCTCTATTCTTTGTTTTCTAAATTTAATTTTATATGTACTTCCTCTAATTGTTTATCAAATACTTTTGAAGGTGCGTTCATTAATAAATCTCTTGCCTTTTTATTTTTAGGGAATGCAATAACTTCTCTAATGTTATCTTCTTTAGCTAATAACATTATAATTCTATCCATTCCAGGAGCAGCACCAGCATGTGGTGGTGTTCCATAGCTAAATGCATTAAATAAAGCACCAAATTTTCCTTTAACATCCTCTACTGTATAACCTGCAATTTCAAATGCTTTAACCATAATCTCTTGATCATGATTTCTAACAGCTCCTGATAGAATTTCATATCCATTACATACAGCATCATATTGATATGCATAAATATCTAAAGGATCTTTTGTCATTAATGCTTCTAATCCACCTTGTGGCATTGAGAAAGGATTATGATTAAAATCAATAGTTCCTTCATCTGATAATTCATACATTGGGAAATCTACTATAAAACAGAATCTATATACATCTTTTTCTAATAGATCTAATTCATTTCCTAGTTTAATTCTAACACCACCAGCAATCTTAACTGCTTTATTATATTCATCAGCTACAAAGAAAATTGCTGAATTTGGTTTTACATTCATTCTTTCGAAAATTTTAGCTTTTCTATCTTCATCGATAAACTTGCTAATTCCACCATTTAAATTTCCATCTTGATCAACTTTAACCCAAGCCAATCCTTTAGCATCTAATTCTTGAACAGCAAAATCTGACATAGCATCAAAGAATTTTCTTGGTTTTTCTTCCATATTCTCTGTTACTATAGCTTTAACTGTTTTATCTTTAAAAGCATTAAATTCTGTTCCAACAAATATATCTGTTAAATCAGAAATTGTTAATGGGTTTCTTAAATCTGGTTTATCAGAACCATATTTTTCCATTGCTTCTTTATAAGGAATTCTAACAAATGGTCCTTCATCAACAGTCCATGTTGTGTTTTGTTTAAATACTTTTGGAAGAACTGTTTCAATTACTTCAAAAACATCTTCTTGTGTTGCAAAGCTCATTTCAAAGTCTAATTGATAGAATTCTCCTGGTGAACGGTCTGCTCTTGGATCTTCATCTCTAAAACATGGTGCAATTTGATAATATTTATCAAATCCTGATACCATTAACAATTGTTTAAATTGTTGTGGCGCTTGTGGAAGCGCATAAAATTCACCTGGATGTAATCTACTTGGTACTAAGAAATCTCTCGCTCCTTCTGGAGATGAGTTCGCAAGTATTGGTGTTTGAACCTCTGTAAATCCTAATTCATCCATTGCATTTCTAAAATCTTTTAATATCTTAGAACGTAATTTTATATTATTATGAATTTTTTCGTTTCTTAAATCTAAAAATCTATATTCTAAACGTAAATCTTCTCTAACTGTTTGCCCGTCAACATTAATTTCAAATGGTAATGCACTTTTACATTTTCCAAGTACTGTTATTGATTTTGCAACAATCTCGATTTCACCTGTTGGTATTTTATCATTTTTGCTGGCTCTTTCTACAACATCACCAGTAACTGTTAAAGTACATTCTTTAGTTACATCTGTTAAATCAATATCATCAGACACAACAATTTGTGTTATTCCGTTTTCATCTCTTAAATCTAAGAAAACCATTTTTCCTAAGTTTCTAATTGTTTGTACGAATCCTGCAAGTCTTACTTCTTTGCCTGCGTCAGATATTCTTAATTCTCCACAGTTGTGAGTTCTGTAAATATTTGCCATAAGTCCTCCTAATAATTTGTTTTCAAAAGGGCGTTTTCCACCATTTTGTCTTATAATGTGGATTAATTATACATTATTTGCCAACAATTTTCAATATACAAGTATATTTCTTTTTCATTATTTTTTATTAACAATTACGTATTTTTAAGACTTTTTTAAATAACATTTTACAAAAAGAAAAACTCTCGGTTTTTCCGAGAGTTTTATAAAAATTATTTATATAATATTGTTCTAAATCCCCAATAAGTATCAGCTGTTGATTCTGAATATCCTATATGACTTCCTGGAGTTCTACTTAAGTTTGCACTTCCTCCACGAACTACTCTATAAATTACTTTTTCTTTTGAATTATCTTTTTGCTCTGTTGATGATTTATAAATTTCTGTAGTCCATTCTCTAACATTTCCAGCTAAGTCAGATATATTTTTTATAATATCTGATTGTGTTGTTCCTGTTGGATAAATTGTTCCAGAATAATTTCCATAGTTAGTAACTGATGAATAATTTGTTACTGATGCATCAATCCATTCTAAAGTTGTATCCCATGCATAACTATTAATTAATGATGTTGAACAATCTGTATATCCAAATGCTTCTGCTGATTTATTAGCATAAACAATTGCATCTTGATATGTTACGTTTGTCCATGGAATCTTTCCTGACATTGATGCAGCAACAATTTTTCCATCTATTTCATATTGTGATGCTTCAAATCTTCCAATATAGAATCCATAGTTTTTAGCAACACTATTTACTAATGCTGAAGCTGTACTATTTGATTCTTCATATTCTACGCTAAATATTGTATTACGTGTTAATTTTCCACTTTCTACTGGAATCCATACATATTGGTTTCCTGATTTATCTTCAATTACAAATCCTTCATCAACATTGTCGTTAATTACTTCGAATCCTTCTGGTACATAAGGATTTGTTGCTGAAATCTCTGGTATTTCTGTTACATTGATTTTTAATGAATCTTCTTCTCCGTTTACACAAACAGCTTTAAATTCATATGTTCCATTTTCTGTAACTATATATGTTGCAATATCTCCTACAACTATTGTTCCATCTGGAAGATGAATTTCTTGAATTCCATCTGGATCAGTTGTTGTCGCATAAGCAGTAATTGTTACTTTATTTTTGTCTTGTTCATCAACCTCTTTACTTAAATTTAAAACAGGTTTTGTTGATTCTACTCCTTGTTCTGTTCCTCCTGGATTAGTTGATGGTGTATCACTTTTCATAATGTTAAACATTAACACTCCTAAAGCAACTACAACTATAACTAATACAGCGATTATTACAGGTGATAATTTACCTCCCATACGCTTACTCTCCTTATAGCAAAATTTTATATAACTATTTAATCATATATTACGTTTTTTTTCAAACCTTTTTTACTAAAAAAGTAATATTTTTAATAGTTTTTTTAAACAAAAAACGAGACAAAATAATTTGTCTCGCATTTTTATTATTTTTATTTACTATGCTGGATAAACACTTACTTGTTTTTTGTCTTTACCTTTTCTTTCAAATTTAACTGTTCCATCTACTAAAGCAAATAAAGTATCATCGCTACCGATTCCAACATTAGTTCCTGGATGTACGTTAGTTCCTCTTTGTCTTACTATAATGTTTCCAGCTTTAACTATTTGTCCATCAGCTTTTTTGACACCAAGTCTCTTTGACTCACTATCTCTTCCGTTCTTAACACTACCTTGACCTTTTTTGTGTGCCATGAAAAATTCACTCCTTTCGCTTTATAATTTCATTTATATCACACTTTTTTAATTTCGATATAATAATTAGCAGTTAACTATTTAGCTGCTTTTTCTGTTTTTTCAGCTTTTTCAGCTTTTTCTGCTTTAACTTTTATTGAAGTAATTTCTACTTTAGTGTAGTCTTGTCTATGTCCTCTTGTTTTTCTTTCATTCTTTTTAGCTTTGTATTTGAAAACTAAAATTTTCTTTGCTTTACCGTTAGACACAACTTTTCCTTCAACTTTAGCATTAGCAACATAAGGATTTCCAACTTGTACTTTTCCGTCGTTAGATATTAAAACAACTTTATCAAAAGAAACTTTTTTTCCTTCTTCAACATCTAATTTTTCGAAATATACTGCTTCTCCTTCTTGTACTTTGTATTGTCTACCACATGCTTCAATTATTGCGTACATTTAAAATGCACCTCCCTTTTCGTAATCTCGCTAACTTCCAACTTGGGTAACTATTAAAAATAGTATTTATGGACCCTAGTTAAGCAGTTTACAGTAATAAATTTTAACACTTTTCAGCCTGTTTGTCAAGAAAAATATTTAGTTTTTAAGCATTTTTCTGAGTTTTTTAATATTAAAAATATCAAAACAAAAAAGACATCTTTAAAAGATGTCTTTTTAAACTAATTTTTAACTATTTATTTAGACTTTTCGTCTCTTTCTCTTCCACCAGGCACTCTTTCGTGATTTTCTAATTCTCCAGCTGGTTTTGAAGCAACTTTAACTCTTTGAGCTTCGTCCATTGTTGCATCATTTCTGAAATCAGTTTTATCACTTGGAGTTAAAACAATATCTCTCTCAACTCTTTGAGAAACAAGATCAGCTTTTTCTCCATTTTTTCTTTGAGCATTAATTAACTCAACAGCTTCTTTTTGATTGATTTTTCCTTCTTTAAGTCCAATTGCAGCAACTGTTGTTAAGCTTGCTCCATCTACGTCTTCAACATATTGTTCTGGATCATCAGCAAATATTGTTTTCATAGCTGAACCTAATTTATTTCCAAATTCTCTTAAAAATCCCATCTTTTTTCTAAGCTTAAGCCTAGTTTCACCTCATTTCTTTGCATAAAAATAACAATTCTACACTAATTATAACAAAAAAAGCCTTAAAAATCAAGGCTTTTTTCTAAATTTCTCAAATTAATTTACATAATTCTATTAACTCATGTAATCTTTTAATCTCTTGCTTCTACTTGGATGTCTTAATTTTCTTAATGCTTTTGCTTCAATTTGTCTAATTCTTTCACGAGTTACTTGGAATTCTTTTCCTACTTCTTCTAGTGTTCTAGCTTTTCCATCTTCTAGTCCAAATCTTAGTTTTAAGACTTTTGCTTCTCTTGGTGTTAATGTACTCATTACTTCTTCAAGTTGTTCTTTCAATAATGTATATGCTGCAGAATCATGTGGTGCTGGAGATTCATCATCTGGAATAAAGTCTCCTAAGTGGCTATCATCTTCTTCACCAATTGGTGTTTCTAATGAAACTGGATCTTGAGCAATTTTTTGAATTTCCATTACTTTTTCTACTGGAATTTCCATTTCTTCAGCGATTTCTTCTGGAGATGGTTCTCTTCCTAATATTTGAAGTAAATGTCTTGAAGTACGAATTAATTTATTAATTGTTTCAACCATGTGTACAGGTATTCTGATTGTTCTTGCTTGATCTGCTATAGCTCTTGTTATAGCTTGTCTAATCCACCATGTAGCATAAGTACTAAATTTATATCCTTTTTTATAATCAAATTTTTCAACTGCTTTGATTAATCCCATGTTACCTTCTTGAATTAAATCTAAGAATAACATTCCTCTACCAACATATTTTTTAGCAATACTTACAACTAATCTTAAGTTTGATTCAGCAAGTTTTTGTCTAGCTCTTTCATCACCTTCTAAAACTTGTTGTGCAAGTTCTAATTCTTCTTCAAATGTTAAAAGTGGGATTCTACCAATTTCTCTTAAATACATTCTAACTGGATCATCAACGCTAACACCTTCGATATTAACTAAATCAACTTCATCTAATTTAATATCTTCAACTTCACTTAAATCATCTAAATCAGGCTCTAAGAAATCATCATCATCTTTTAAAACGTTAACTCCAACTTCTTCAAAAGCTTCAAAAATTTTATCAATTTGCTCTGAATTAGCTTCACCTAGTTCAGCTGCAAGTTCACCATATGTGATTTTTCCTTTTTCTTTAGCTGTACTTACGATTTGTAAAATTTTATCTTTTTCTTGATCAGGTTTCGCTTCTTCTTTTTTATCTGCTTTTTTAGTTTTTGTTTCTTTTTCTTCTTTAACTTCTTCTACTGGAACAAGTTCTAATTGTTCTACTTCTACATTTTCTTTTTTCTTAGAAGCTCTTTTTTTCTTTTCAGGTTTTGCTTCTTCTATAGCTTCTTCAACAACAGCTTCTTTTTTAGCTTTTTTAGTTGCTTTTTTTGGTTTTTCTTCTTTTATCTCTTCAGCTTCTGCTTTTTTTGGCTTTTCTTCTTTTATCTCTTCAGCTTTTGCTTTTTTTGTTTTTACTTCTTTTACTTTCTCTGCTGGTTCTTCTTTTTTAGTAGATTTTCTTGTTTTTTTAACTTCTTTTACTTCTACTTCGTTAACTGTTTCTTCTTTTTTAGCTCTTTTCTTTGTTGTAGGTTTTTCTTCTTTAATTTCTTCTACTAAATCTTTTTCTTTCTTCATTTCCTAACTTTCCCTCCTACTTCTTTTTAGCTAATTCAATTATAACTTCGTTTAATTCCTTCTCCAGTTTAGCTACTTCTTCTTTAGTATAAGCAGAACTATTATCTAACATTTTGATTATTTCAAATTTTCTATTAGTTAGCCTGTCCTTATTATAAATAGTAACTACATCTTCTATACATTTTTCTACTGATGAAATTTCATAGTCTGTAACTAATATTTCACTTACATGAGATTGTATTGCTGGATCTTCAATGTTAGCAATAACTTGAAGAATCTTTTCACTATCTTCTGCAGGTGATTCTAATATTTTTTCAAATATTATTTTGTTTTCTTCTACTTTAAAATCATCAAGAGTTATATGTGTTACTATATGTTCGAATGATTCTCTAAAGTGATTAATTAATAAATATATAATCATATTTTCTCTTTTAATTACTGCTGGACTTATTTCTACACTTTTTGGTTCTTTTACTACTGGCTTTATTAATACTTTATCAGTAACTTTTTCTGAATATAAAGCCTTATTAACCTCTGCATAAATTGCTTCTCTTGAAATATTGTACTCATCAGCAATATGATCAATATAAATCTCTCTTTCAATTTTATTGCTAACATTTGAAAGAATTTGAGTAATCTCTTTTAAGAATCTAATCTTATCATTAGCATTTTCTAAGTTGTATTTATTCTTTAGCATTTTAATTTTAAACTCTACTAGTGATATAGCTTTATCAACAAGCATATTAAATCTACCACTACCATACTTAATAACATATTCATCTGGGTCTTTTGCCCCTTCCATTTGTAAGACTCTAGCATCACAACCTTGTGCCTCTAGAATTCCTAGTCCTCTCATAATCGCCTCTTGACCAGCACTATCAGAGTCATAACTAATAATTACTTGCTCACAATATTTTCTTAATAATCTTCCTTGTTCTTCAGTCAAGGCTGTTCCTAGTGAAGCAACTACATTGTCAAACCCTCTTTGGTATAGCGATATCGCATCCATATAACCTTCAACTAATATGATTCTTTTTGAGTCACTTTGTTTTGCAAGGTTTAGTCCAAACAAATGCTTTTTCTTTGAATATACTAAGTTTTCATTAGAATTTATATATTTTGCTAATTTTTCATTTTGTTCTAATTTTCTACCACCAAAAGCTATAACCTTTCCACTTACATCCATAATTGGAAACATTAATCTTTTTCTATATCTGTCTATAAACTCTCCTCTATCATTCTTATTTACAAGACCTGTTGCTAGAATTTCTTCATCTTTAAAACCTTGAGCTTTTAAGTGTTTATATAGTTCATTATATTCACCTGAATATCCTATTTTAAAAGCTTTTAAAGTATTATTATCAAGTTTTCTTTGTTTAACATAGTCTTGTGCAATTTTTGCTAGAGGTTTGTACAACCTCTCGTGGTAAAATATTGTTGTTTCAGCATTAATTTTATACATTCTATCTTTAAGATATTGAGTTTTATTAAACTCCGCATTTTGAGATGTTGGAAGTTCAATTCTTGCTCTTTCTGCTAAAATTTCTAATGCTTCTTTAAAAGATACTCGTTCTACTTCACTAATGAACGTGAAAACGTCTCCGCCTTTATGACATCCAAAACAATGGAAATATTGCCTATCGGCAGAAACAGAAAAAGAAGGTGATTTTTCTTTATGAAATGGGCATAAGCCGAAAAAATTTCTACCACTTCTTTTTAACGTCACATATTGAGAAATAACGTCTACTATATCATTAGCAGATCTGATTTCCTCTTTTAAATCATCAGTGTATTGAACCATTCTTAAAACCTTTCTTTTATATTATTCGACACAGAGTGTCTAAATCCTTCATTTTATGTTAATTATTTTTCATTTTCGTTACAAAAATAATACAAACCCTTGAATTTTAAGGGTTTAAACGTCAAAAAAGATTATATATTTTTGATATATAATCTTTTATCTTTATGTTATCTTAAAATTAATTAGCTGAGATAAATTTTTTTACAATGTTATCAGCTGGTTCATCATGCATAGAAATAACATTTGGCATTCCAGTTGGATTTACTCCATGTAATTCATAAGATGTATTAATTTTTGTTTCTACTAAACTTTCAATTTCATCTTTTTCTTTACTTTCAGCTAATACTAATTCACTTACTAAAATTTGTTTAGCATTTAATAGCATTTTCTTTTCAGTTGTAGATAACCCTTTTTCTTTTTGTTTGAAACTTAAATTTCTAACAATGTCTGCTACTTCAAAAATGTCTCCTGATTTCATCTTTTCAACATTATCTCTGTATCTTTTGTTCCATTTCATAGACATTTCAGTGCTATCTTGCTCTAAAACATTTATTACTTTTCCGGCTGTTTCTTTATCTATTATATTACGTACTCCTATTTCTTCTGCTTTAGCTGTAGGTACCATAACTTTTACTTCGCCTGGCATTTTAATAATATAGTATGATTGTTTTTCATCTAAAATAGCTCTTTCTTCGATTGTTTCAATTACACCTGCTCCGTGCATTGGATATACAATTTTATCTCCTACTTTAAACATCATCGTCACTCCTTCCAAGTAATATTAAAATTACTACATTACAATTATACTACATTTTTGAGCAAAAGTCAAAGAAATATAACGATTTTTTTAAATTCTTTTCAATTATATTACATTATCCTTATTTTTGAGCAAACAAATAGGGCCCTAAGGCCCTGTGTCTTTATTTATTTACTTGTTGAACCAAATCCACCTGTTCTTTCACCTGCTGCAATATCATCATCTGTTACTAAATATTTTTGGAAAATTGCTTGTCCAATAGCATCTCCTTTTTTGATTTCAACATCTTCTTCTTTTATATTAATAAATGCAAACATGATATGTCCGTCATTATCAGGATTTCCATAATAATCTTTATCAACTACACCAACACTATTTGCAAGTATTAAACCTTTTTTTCCTGGATTAGAACTTCTATTATATAGAAGTAACATTTCATCATCTTCCATAAAAGCTTTAATTCCTGTCTTTACTAAAGTTGGTTTTTGTCCTCTTTTAAATGCTGGAATTATTGTATCTTCTGCTGCTTCAACATCATATCCTGCTGAGAATTTTGTTTTTCTTACTGGTAAGTTTATTCCTGCATCCTCAAATCCTTTTGCAACTTCAAATCCACGTTTTTTCATATTATTATCTCCTTTTTTATTTCTATTTTCTTACTTATTATATATGCTCGGAATAAGATTTGCAAGAGATTTTAATAACAAAAAAAGCGTTCTATAAAGAACGCTTTTTATACTATAATTAGTCTTGTGAATAAGCAATAATAGCGATGTGTCTAGCTCTTTTAACTGCTGTTGTGATTTCTCTTTGATGTTTAGCACAAGCACCTGTTGCTCTTCTTGGTAATATTTTACCTTTTTCATTGATGAATTTTCTTAATTGATCAACATTTTTATAATCTAACTCAAAGTTTTTGTCATTGCATAATGCACAAACTTTTTTTCTCATTTTTCTAAACTTTGGGTTGAAATCATCATCTTGGTTGTTTCTATTATTTCTTCTATTTTGTTTTTTATCAGCCATTTCAAACTCCTCCTATTCTTTAATACTCCATATTAACCCTAGAATGGTAGGTCATCATCAGATGCTGTAACTTGGAATTCAGCGCTTTGAGCAACTGATTCTCCAAATGTACTTTCAAATCCTGATGCTTCTCCATCTCTTTTACTATCTGCAAAATAAGCTTCTTCAGCAATTACTTCTGTTGCATAACGTTTTTGTCCATTTTCATCATCCCAGCTTCTTGTTTGGATTCTTCCAATAATTGAAACTTGTTGACCTTTTTTGAAGTATTTACTGCAGAATTCTCCAGTTTTATTCCAAGCAACGATATTAATAAAATCTGCTTGTCTTTCTTCTCCTGGTCTAGCAAATCTTCTATTAACAGCTAGACTGAATGATGCAACTAGAGTGTTATTTGTTTGAGTATATCTTACTTCTGGGTCTCTTGTTAATCTTCCCATTAAAATTACTTTGTTCATTTGGTTTTCCACCTTTCTTTATTATTCTTCGTCTTTTCTTACAACGATGAATTTAATAACTTCGTCTGTAATTCTGTATACTCTTTCAAGTTCTTTGATTAAACTTGGTGCAGCTTCAAAGTTAATTAATACGTAAATACCTTCTGGATTCTTTTTGATTTCATAAGCTAATTTTCTTTTACCTAACTCTTCTACTGACTCAACTTTTCCATCATTATTAATTAAATCTGAGAATTTTTTTGTTAATTCTTTAACTCCAGCTTCCTCAACATTTGGATTAATAATGAATACTGTTTCGTATCTATTCATTATTTGTCACCTCCTTTTGGATATATAACCCATCTCGTGATATGGGTAAGGGTATGAACGCGTACTTGCATTCATACTGGTCTATTTTAACATAAAATTTCTTATTTGACAAGAGTTTCTTGTAAATAATTTTGTATTTCCACCCAAACTTCTTTTTCTATTATTAGGCCTCCATGTGATGGATTTTCTAATAATAAAAATTTTTCTAACTCATTAAAGCTTTTTGATAAATCTTCTGCATGTTTATAGTTAATTACTTCATCACTTTTTGTTGCAATTATCAATGGTTTGGCCTTAACACTTTTAGCATATTTGTCAGACTCTAATTTATATCTTGTTATATTTCTAAGTGGTCCGTAAAATACATTAATATTATCATTATATAAATTTAATGCATTATCATATGGTGCTAATAATATTAATCCATTTACATTTCTTTGCGAAGCAACATATGTCGCCATACCTGTACCAATACTGTATCCTAAAACACAGATATTGTTTTCATCAACATATTCTAGAGTTTTACCATAATCATATATTCCTAATACAGATTTAAATAATTCTTTCTCCGTTAAACTTCCTTTACTCAATCCATATTTAGGATAATCAACTATCAAAAGATGATAATCATCTATATAATCTAAAAAATAACCATTAGCTAAAAAATTTGATGAACTTTGTGCATTTCCTAAGTACATAATTAAAAGTGGTTTCTTCTCTTCTTTATTTATAGGTCTAACCCAACCATACAAATCTAATCCATCTGATGTTATATGTACTTCTTCAAACTCATCATTTTGCTTTAATCTTATATATGCCTCTTCATCATGATTTGGTATAAAAAATGCTTCTTCTTGAGCAATATAGAAACCATATAAAAAACTAATCACAATCATTATTATCGCTATAATAAATACAACCATATTAGGATGTTTTCTTATAAATTCTTTCATATCTTACCTCTAATACTTTTCTAATTCTACTTGTTCATATTCTACTGGTCTTGTATAATATGTATTTTCGCCATAAGTCACACCTTTTACATAATAAACAGTATGACTTTGATAATTTATAATATATACGTCATCTTCTCCAAACTCTTTTTTACCATATGTTATATCTAATTCTTCAAGAACACTTAAATCAATTTCATAATATTCTTCACTATCATTAGGGTTAATTGATTTATCTTTAAATTCTGCAGCTCTTTCTTTGTTAACAGGAAGATATCCATAATTTAAATAATACATTGCAATCTCATTATCAATTTTTTCAATATCAGAATACATATTATTTAGCATTAACAAATTAACCCCATCATTTGATGAATGTTTTATATTAACGACAATTAATAAAACCATTATTACTGTTATTAAAATTAATATTATTCCATATTTTTTCATTTACTTTTTTCCTTTTCACTTTATATCTACAATTTACTATTATTTTTAATTTATTTCAATATCTTTTATACATTTTCTAGCTTTTTTATACAGCATCCATTTCTCATCTTCTATATAATACAAGTACCACAAATATAATAATAGAAATACTAAAAAGATATTCTTTACTTCAATTAAAATTGCAGCATACAAAATAGAAATTATAAATAGAAAAATTTTAGTAAAGCACAAAATTATTTCACTAGCTTGATCTCTTCCAATAAATGCTTTAACTAATTCTAAAAGTATCTCCCCTCCATCTAGTGGTATAATTGGTAATAAATTAAATATTCCAAGGGCAACATTTATATATGTAACTTCATAATTAATATTTTTAAATACCTCTGCAATAAAAAAATTCATTAAAGGTCCTGAAATATAAAATAAAACTCTACTTAAAACTTTTACTTTTCCTAAAAAAGCTATATTAGCACTCATTCCAAAGATACCAAAATGTAATTCGATAAGCTTAAAGCCCATTATTTTTGCAATCAATATATGAACCAATTCATGACAAATAATTGATACTGCAAAAATAAAATATAAATCTATTTTTCCAAAAATTATTAATAATCCTATAACTATAATTATCTTATAATCAACACTTACTTTCATAAATTTTCCTTTAAAACTTAATTACTTTCCCTGGATCTACGAATCTATCATCAATCCTGATTTCAAAATGCAAATGTGGTCCAGTACTATTTCCTGTACTTCCGACAGCTGCAATTAATTGTCCCATGCCAACAATTTGTCCTTTTTTTACAAAGATTTCCGAGCAATGCGCATATAAAGTAGTTACATTATTACATCTTATTTTCAAATGTTTTCCATAATCTCCATAACTTGATACTTCTTCAACAATCCCTTCCATACTAGCAACAATTGGTGTTCCAGTTTCTGAGGCAACATCAATCCCAGTGTGATATCCTCTAACATTCTGATATTTTGATTCTCTTGCACCAAATTCTGAACTAATAACTCCTGATATAGGATTGACAAATTTGTATATATTCTTTAAATTTTTAACATCTTCTTCCATAAGACTTGCACTACTTGATTGTATTTCGTTTATTTTATTTTCATCATCTTGAATATCTTCATTGCTTACAATACCTGTTTCATTTTTTTCATTTAATATCTCGCTATCATTTTCTACAGTATTTTTATTTTCTTCTTTTTCTATTTCATAAACCATACTTTTTACATAATTTGATAATTTTAACATCCATTCATTAATTTGATTATTAAAATCATAGCTGAACACATAATCTTTGTTTTGAATAACAAATACTAGGACAAAAATATTAAACATTAATAGCAGATGAAATAACAATTTATTTTTCATTCCATAATAGCTTTTATTTGCTTTACAGCCTTGAAAACTAACTTCTTTATTATTTCTTCTAAAATAAAGTTCCTCAGCTCTTTTTATTCTCTCGTTTTCATCTAAAATTTTTTCCAAAAAAATACACCTCTCTTACATGGTTACAATATATTCATGTAAAAAAGGTTTTATGATTATTTTTATTTTTAATTATATTTTGATTATAGCTTATTTATATACCCTAAAACACTCGAGAATTAATTTTAATAAAAAAACACAAATAGCTTTACTAATTTCCCTCTATAATATAAAAGCTAATTTAAAATTCATTCTAAAGCACAACCCTATATATTTTTTAATATATAAAAATGAAAAAACCGGCGAAATTTCGCCGGCATTTCAAGACGCGGTCTCACAGTTCGCCTTACTCGCCGGCATTTTTTCTGTGTTTACGGTTTCTGTTCCAGCTCTTCACAGAGTCAGAGATACCGTCGTACACGATCGTGCCAAGAGCAACCAACACAACGATAACGATGACAGCAATCCAGTTTCCAGACACATAGGTCCAGAGCTTGAAGATGATGTCCTTCACGTACGTGGCGGCGGCGCTAAGTCCAATAGAGAGGACATAAAGTGCGCCAAGGGTAGCTGCGATTGCTACACATGATAAAATAGTCCGTGCAGCAGTTGTTAAGATTTTCTTGATCATTAGGTCATACCTCGCTTTCATATTGAACGGACGTAAAGTCCGAACTTATAATAATTACACCATATTTGGAATAAAAAATCAAATATTTGCATATATTTAAAGCATTAGGAGGATTTATGAGCAAGAAAAAAGGATTAGATTTCAAACACAAAGAAGTTATTAATATTAAAAATGGAACTAGATTAGGATATGTCCAAGATGTAACTGCCGATTTTCAAACCGGTAATATAAAGGAAATTATCGTTCCTGGTAATAATAAATTCTTTAGTTTACTTTCGAGTGAATCTGATATTACAATACCTTGGAATTACATAAAAGTAATTGGTGAAGATTTAATACTCGTAGACTTTTAATTATTTATATAACCTTCTCATATGTTCAAGTGCAGTCTTTTCTAATCTTGAGACTTGTGCTTGAGATATTCCTATTTCATCAGCAACTTCCATTTGTGTTCTACCTTCAAAGAACCTTTTATCTATTATCATTCGTTCTTTATCATTTAACTTTTTCAATGCTTCTTCCATCGTTATATTTTCTGTCCATAATTCATCTGTGTTTTTCTTATCTTTTACCTGATCCATTACATATAAGCTTTCCTGTCCATCATTATATACTGGCTCTTGAAGAGATATAGGATCTTGAATTGCATCTAAGCTTACTACAATTTCTTCTTTATCTACATTAAGATCTTTTGCAATTTCTTCTATAGTAGGTTCTTTTCCATTTTCCCTTATTAACTTTTCTTTTGATTGAAGCACTTTATATGCTAAATCTCTAATAGACCTACTAACTCTTACCATATTATTATCTCTTAAATATCTTCTTATTTCACCTATTATCATTGGTACCGCATAAGTCGAAAGTTGAATATCTAAGCTTGTATCAAAATTATCTATCGCCTTTATTAAACCTACACATCCTATTTGAAAAAGATCATCTGCATTCTCACCTCTTCCACAAAATCTCTGAATTACACTAAGTACTAATTTTAAATTTCCATTTATAATTTTTTCTCTTGCATTTTTATCTCCATCTTTCATTAATTTAAATAATTCTTTTGTTTCATCTGATGTTAAAACTTGTAATTTAGAGGTATTTACATTTGCTATTTCTACTTTGTTTATCAAAATAAAAAACCTCCTTTGGAATATAATGTTATTTTCATTATTTCCAAAAGAAGTCATTTTTATACTAAAATACTTTTCTTATTCAATTAACGAACATCGTGTTCTGCACCTAATTTTATATCGTTTATTTTTCTTACCGGCTTATCTATAACTGTGTTTGCATATTTTTTATTGCATCAGTTTCAAAAACAACCAGACAGTTTTTCTTAATAGAATGATCCATTCCATTAATTGGATCTTCTACTAATTCTCCATCAACTTTCAGAATATAATGTTATTATCATTATTTCTAAAAGAAGTTTTATGCTATATTTAAATATACAAACTCATATATGCAGCTTTTTTAGCTGATTGTGATAACTTATTTGTCTTTCCCAATTCTTCAAATTTATTTATTTGATCAAAAATTTTTTTATCTGAATATTTAATCATTTTATATATAAATTCATCCGAAGAATGGTTCACTGTTACTTTGTTCATCATGTCTTCCTACATCTCCTTCCAATAATAATTCTTTCTAAACTATATAGACTCTAAAAACAACTTTTTTAAAAAAGTTTGTCAATCCTTTAATATTATATCACAGTTTACATAATTATGCAAGTTTGGTATAAAAAAATAGGCTACTAATTACTTAGTAACCTATAATTTTTATTAATCTTCTTGAATTTCTGTTTGTTTTAATCTAAGATGTCCAAGCTCTTCCCATCTATTATATGCTAAGTTTAATCTAAAAAGTACAGTTGGTTTAGCACCAGCTCTGTTCTTATCAACAACACATGCATAGAATCTAACATCAGTATCTTTTGGCACATCAATTTCATAACATTTATCAAATTGATCAGTATCAGCATACTCATATTTATGAAGTGATTGTCTACTAATTTGTTTAATTAAGCAAAGTGTATCAAGTACCTCTTTTGCAGTTTTACTTGCAGACATATCATTAATTGTTAAGTTTACTGGTAATGTATTACTTTCTAATAATTGCATTGATGATGCTATAAAGATTTTGAATTTTTGTGCTAAGTTAGAAAGAATTGTTGCAGTTTTCTTAACTTCATCACTGCTTCCGATATTAGCTGTATCAGCTTTTAATGTATCATAGAACATATATTGAATTCCTTCTTTATAATAGAAGTTCATGATAATTTTCTTTAAGTCATCATTTGTATGTTCTGTAATATGAATAAAGAATATTGAGTTATTTAATTGTGTATTTACCCATTCTGTAACTTTTAATGTTTGTCTAAATACACTTGAATTTTTCTCAAGTCTTCCAACATATTCTTCTTGTGTTTCATCATCTTTTCTTAAAATGTAACCATTTTCATCACATTTAACTCTCTTACCTTTGTCTGGTCTAAATTTTAACTCTAATAATTCTCCTTCAGAAACCATAATTTTTTGTCCATGTAATTCTTGAATTTCTGGGTTATTTAAAATTGTTGTAATCATACAAAGTTTCATTTTTTCTTCAGACATCTCGTTTGAAATAATTAAAACTTTTTGTCTATGAATAAATGAAATGTATGCAGCAAGGTTAATTGTAAATCTTGATTTACCAGAGTTTGAAGGCATCGCATAACACATTGTCTCGCCTTTTCTTAAACCTTTAAATACAGTTGATAAAATATTAAATGGAATTGAAATACCATTACTTAATTCATTATCTCCTGCAAGTAAGAAATTTGTTACGTCATCATTTAATCTACCTTGGCTTAATCCTGTTGTTACTGTGATTTGCTCTAAAGCACTTTCAACTTCTTCAACAGTCATATCAGCATATAATTCATAATTTTGAATTTCAAGAATTTTTTCTTGAATTGCTGATGTAGGTGCAGTTAAATAGTTTTTCTTTAATATGAATAATTTCTTTAATTTCATATAAACTTGTTCTAAGTTATATTCTTTAGCAGCAGCAATTTTTCTTACCTTTAATTTTAACTCATAAGTATTTGGAGTTTCTCTTGGTAATTGGAATTTATCTTTTGCTATAGCTGGTGCATATTGTTCACCGTCCCTAAATAGAACAATTTTATATAAATTCATTAATTCGTCATCAGAAAATCTACAGTCATCATATACAAAATAGAATCTAGACATAGCTTTTGGATTATTAAATAATAAACCAATATATATACATTCAAGTTCTATATCTACTAATTCATCTGGATATATACTTTCTTCAGGTTCCTCTTCTTCTTCGTCGTCTTCCTCTTCTTCCT
>JAFWYK010000003.1 GCA_017517685.1 Clostridia bacterium | reverse complement strand
TCTAAATTATCAATAAATTCTTGACTAACTTCTTCTAGGTTTGTATCTGCTAATTCTGTAATATCAGTAAATTTTGCTAAGTCTTTTCTAATATCGTCTAAAGTCTTTTTATCTGCATTTTCTGAATATTCTAAAAGTCCACCATCAATTTCTGTTCCCCTGTTGTCATATATTGCATAATAATATCCCTCATCATTTGTATGAAAATGAAAGTAATTTCCATTACTCAACTTATAATTTTTTTCAATATTTATACTAGATATATCTATAAAATCATTTGTATTTTCTTTTAACCCTCTATCTAGCATCCATTTTTCTTTTTCATAGTCATTTTCTAGCCATTCTTGATATTTTATTTTTTCTTCATCATTAAAATATCTATCTAATCTAATAATTTCTTTAAGCCTTTGTTCAACATTACTCCAATTTATTAGTAGCTCTACTCTATCATCTTTATAGCCTTTATATAACTTTATTCCTTTGCTATCATGCTCTTGTCCAAAATCTGCACCAGAATATGCAGAACTTGAACCTCCTATTCCATATTCATGTTTTAGAAATATTATATTTTCTTTTGCTGATAAACTTCTTTTAAATTGTTCATAAATTCTATATTTGCTATGTGAAAAATTACTGCCCTCAATAAGTGTTTTATCTATCATTTCTTGAGTAAAAGAAAAAGCAGGAGTATTTTCTACTTCTGCTTGTGCTTGAATACTATTTATTTGTGTATCTACACTTGGTAATTCCTTAATTGGTGGTACATAGGTATCTTCAAAAAGATTTAATTGTAAATTAGCTCTGACATTATCATTTCTTCGGCTTGGTTCTTTATTGAGTTCATTGCTTGTACCCAACTCATTTGATTCTCTCTTTTCATTTCCTCTGTTATTTGATTCTTCTCTGCTAGACTTGTTATTATCTGTTTCATTCTCTTTTGGGCTGTTTGCTCTATTTCTCCTAAATGTTCTTCCATCTTGCCATCTAACATTAATTCCTCGTATAACCCTCTTTTGTGTTCTTTTAGGAATTTCTCCCTCATTCTTGAGAATCTCCCCTGTGCCATTTTCTTCGTTTTTGGTAATGCTACTTGTGGTATTTGGTAATCTCCCATTTGATTGTATGTTAATTCTATCATAATCATTTCTCCCTTCATTATTTTTTTCTTCATTATTATGATAATTTATTTTTTCATTATTAACAAATGTACGATTTGTTAATTTATAATTTTTTTCATAATTTATAACACTAGAATAGATTTCTCTTAATTCTTGTTCTGCAATATCACTTATTGCTGCACCTAATCTTGAAACAACTCTTTTATTATTAAAACTACTAATCATTTCAAAATCCGATACATTAAAATGTTCTGTTGGATCAATGCCACATCTTTTCATTGCCATATATGATATTGATTTTGCAAGTAATACAATAAAGTTTCCCTCTAAATCTATATCTTGCATTCCCTCTAATAAGCTACCATCTAAAACTTCTTTTAAATCAACTAAATAATCTTGATAATTATCTTCAACTAAATTTATAGATGCTGAATATATTGCTTCTGCTAAATTAGATTTAACTTCTAAATTTCCAAAACTATTTTCTAGTGTTTCTATAATTCCATTTTCATAAGAAGGTTTTACTTCCCATAACTTAAAATCTTTATTTATACCACTATGTGTATCTGAAATATCAAAAACATGTCTTAATACATTTCTGCCATTTTCCATTGATAATAAGGCAATACCTTTTGCACCCTTATTAACCCATCTTCGTAATTTTTTATTCCAAGTTTCTATATCTGCACAAGCAGTAGCATTTGGTTTTTGAGCATATATTAACACTTGCTCATTAAAAGAATACTTGTAATTGTTACTTGCTGTATTTAAAAACTTAATCCAACTTTCTCCATTTTGAGTAATTTCTTTCAATGTTTCACTTGCCATTTCATTTATTAGTTGATATTTATTCGCCATCGGTTTCCTCCTTTCTCGTTTCTTGATAATTGAAATACCCTATTGTATTATGGTTTTTAATAAATTCTCTTAAAGCAATAATATTCAAAACATCAGGGTCTTTCGTTATTTCTTTTAAATCTTCTATTTTTAAATTAGAAATATCTTTTTCTGTTGATTTCCCAATACTTATTAACTTGTTATATGTTTCCATTCTTAAATTTCTTTTTCTAGGCATTTCACACCTCCTATTTTTAACAAATTAAAAAGAGCTAGATTTTTCTAACCCTTAATTTATCTTATTTTTTTTACCATATATTTTGTGTTTTTAATAAATTCAAATCCATTTTCATTATAAAAAGAAACTAATCTTTTCATAATTACATCTTTCTTCTTGTTTTTTTCTGAAATGTTTTGAAGTCCCTTACTTTTATTTACTACTCTTGGCTGTGGTAAAACTATTATTTTATCTATAATTGTATTTGCATAGTAATATAATATATCTTCAAGATTATCTATAATATAACTGCCTATACCACAACTCCTGAATTGTTTATTTATATAAAAGTCCTCTATATAAACTATTGTATCATCTTCATCAGCAATTTCTGGTTTGATATTTCCATCTTTACCAACTATAGCTGAAGCCATAGCCTCAAAATCCCAACCTCTGCAATCTGCTACATCACTCAATGTTATTCCAAATCTTGTAAAATCCATAAGTGTAAAAAATCTTCCTTTTATAGAACCTATTTGCATTTTTTCTTCTTCATCAGGATTAGTAACATATATATTCATAAAGAAATCCTTTATATATTGACTATCAAAATCCATTCCATCTATATGTGTTACAATATCTTCTCTTACATATTCTAATTCTGGTCTAACAATATACGCTCTAAAAGATAAAGAGTCCCAACCTAATTTTTCTAATTTATCTAATTTAATCATTTTTATCATTCCTTTCAAATATTCAAAAGAGAGCTAATAATCTAGCTCTCCATCATTTACTATTTATCTTTATTTTGTTTACTCTTAATTATAATATAAGCTATTCCTAGTAAAGATAGAATAATTGAACCTGCAAATAATTTTATTTTGCTTTCCACTCCTGTTTTAGGAACTTCTATCTTTTTATTTTCAAAAGTAAATTCTATTGTATTTTCATTTTCTTCTACTTGTGTATCATCTATAAATATACCTTTGTCATTGATTTCTACTTTAACAACTTTATCAGATAATTCATAATCTTTTGGTGCTTTTATTTCTTTAATGTAATATGTTCCATATCTCAATTCTTCAAATAAAGCTGTTCCATCTTCTGAATTAGATTTAACCTCTTTAATAAGTTTTGTACATTCTGGATCTTCGTATATTGCAAATATGAATTTATCTTTAATAACTTCTTTTGTTTCAGTATCAATCTTAATTACCTTTACATTTTTTAGTATTGGCATATCTTTCATTTCTATTTTTTGAGTTTCTTTATCAGTTGTTACTGTGAATTTTATTTCTTCAGTAATTTCATAACCATAAGGAGCAGTAGTTTCTTTTAAGATATATGTTTTACCTTCTTCTAAACCTTTTACTTTATGAGGTTCTTTAGTAGATGTCCATTTATCTATTGTGTTACCATCTTCATCTATAACTTCTAGTTCTGCACCCTCTAATTCGTTTCCATTAGTTATATCTGTTTTTGTTATTTCTACTAATTTATCAATCATAACTACTTTTTGTGTTTCTTTATCTGGTGTTACAATAAACTCTACATCAGTTGCTTTTACATAAGAATCTGCAACTATTTCTTCATGTAATGTATAAGTTTCTCCCTCAACTAAATTTTTGATTTTGTGTGGTTCTTTACCAGATACCCACTCATCAACTACTTTGTTGTCTTTATCTAATACTTGAATTGTTGCACCTTCAATTTCTTTTCCTGCAATATCGACTTTGCTCATTTCTACTATTTTGTCTATCATTTCAACTTTTTGAATATCTTTTTTATTTGTAACTTCAAATTCAACATCTGTTGCTACAACATATCCATCAGGAGCATATTCTTCATGTAAAATATATTTTTTACCTTCTTCTATTCCATTTATGTTATGACTTTCTTTTGTAGATGTCCAACTATCGATTACATTTCCGTCTTTATCAGTAACAACAATTTCTGCACCCTCAATTTCTTTTCCACCTATATCTGCTTTTGTCATTGTTACTATTTTATCTATCATTTTAACTTGTTGTACTTTTGTTGTACTTTCAACTTTAAATTCTATTGTAGAAGCTCTTACATATCCATCAGGTGCAATTTCTTCTTTTAATTTATAAGTTTTTCCAACTACCAAGCCCTCTATTTTATGAGTCTTTTTAGTAGATGTCCATGTATCAACAACTTTATTATTTTCATCAATAACAGATAATTTTGCACCTTCAAGTTCATCATCTCCTGTTACAGATTTTTTAGAAAATTCAAACATTGTTGTATCATTAGATATATCTTTAATATCTTCATATACCTTTGTTGTTAAGTCTTTTTGTTCAAATTTTACTTCATATTTAGTCCAATTTAAAACTAATCCGTCTAAAGTTTTTGTTTCCTCTAATTCATAAGTTCCCATAGGTAAATTATCAACTTTTAAATTACCTTTTTTATCCAAATTATATTTCTTTATTTCTTGACCTTTAGTATATATTTTGCTTCCATCTGCATAATCAATAATATCTTCTTTTGCAGTAAGTTTGAATTCAATACCTGATAAATCAGAGGTATCAACCAATGATGTGTCAGCATCTTCTCTTAATGCTATTGTTTTATTTATAATTAAAGTGCCTGTAGGTTGTTCATTTTTCATTAAAACTTCTTTAATAAAATCTTCATCTTGATCTTTATCATAATCTCTTATTCCTTTTATTTCAAAAGTAACTGGTTTTTCTAATTGTAAGAAACCTTTTGGAGTTTTTATTTCATAAATTGCATAACTTCCAACTGGTAATTGTAAAGGAGTAACAACTGAACCTTTATCATCTTTGTTATTAGTAAAGCTTTTATCTGGTACTATCATATTATCTGCATTTGTTGTAAATGAAGTATATGTTGTACTACCAATTTTTTGTGAAATTGATTCTCCTTTTTTCCATATTATTTTTCCTGTTGCTCTATCGTAAATATCTTTTTCAGCTTTTATTTCAAAGGTTGTACTTGTCAATGTAACAACTTTTCCAGTTTTTAAATCTTTTTTGATTAACTTTATATATGCTTCTAATTGTTCATTATTAACAACAATATGTTTTGTTTTTTGTGGTATTTCTTTTATTTCACTTTCGTCTTGAGTAATAGAAAAATAGAAATCACTTGCACTTTCATAATCTTTTGGTGTAACTGTTTCCTTAACGATATATTTACCATAAGGTAAGTTCTTTTGTGTGTATGCATTACCATCTTTGTCAGTTACTAATACATCATAAGTAGGAGCTATTTTTTGAGCCTCTGCTACTCTTTTAGTATCGACATTAACTTTATTTCCGTTTTCATCAACACCATTCCATACTTCAGCATAAGTATATCCTTGTGAATATGCTCTTTCTACAGCTGAATTTAATTTTATTGTAAATTCTGCACCTTCAAGTCCTGGTGTTTCTCCTGAATTTACTTTTATTCCAGATTTAAAGATGTGAACTCCCATTTTCTTTACATCTTCATTACTTGTAGTCTTATTTGCTATAACTTTTGTGTGTTGGTCTTTGTACTCTAAATTTACTGGGTATTCAGTTTTATCTAATAAATAACCAACTGAAGCTTTATCTTCTTTTACAATATATTTTCCAAGTGGTAAATCTTCAACAGGAGTTGTATTACCGAATTTATCCATAGTTCTTGTTGCTACTAAATCTCCTTTTGAATAATACTTTTTACTTTTAGCTACATTGTATATATCTTCATTAGCAAATACTTTATAAACTGCATTTTCTAGTGTAGCATCTCCTTGTGCCATGCTTCCTGTTTCACTATCTTTTTTAATTATTTCAATAGAACCTTTTGGCTCTGTATCAACTACTCCTTCAATTTTTAATTCTATAACTGGTGTAGTAGAATTAACATATTGAATATTAGCATTAAATATTGTTTCATTTAATAAATATCCTTTAGGTGCTTGTGTTTCATAAACTATATATTTACCTACTGGAATATCACTTAATGTTGCGACACCATCTGAATTAGATGTTATTTTAGCAACTACTTGTCCTTTAGAATAGAACTTTTTAGTTTTCGCAACATTATATATATCTTCATTTGCCTTTACTTCAAATTCTGCTCCTGCTATTTTATCATTATTTGTACTTACTTTATAAATCTTTATTTGTCCAGTAGGTTCGTTATTTTTAAATGTTACACTAGCTGTTTGACCACCTGCTACATTAACTCTTTGAATACTTGTATCTAATAAATAACCACTAGCAACTGATTCTTCTTTTACAAAATATGTACCAGGTTTTAGTTTTTCAATTAAAATTTTACCTTCATTATTTGTATTTGCTTTCTTTACTAAATCAGTACATTCATTATTTCTATATAGACCAAAAACACAATCTGAAACTGCATTTCCCATATTATTTGTTTTTCTAATTTCTATTTTTCCACTTTCAACATGAACTGAAACACTAAATGCTGATGGATCAACATAGTTAGAAAATATTAAGTTTTGAACACTACCTGAAGTAAATGTAAAATACATATAATTTGACATTGTAGAACTATTATATGCACTTCCATTTGGCATTAATTGATATAGCCCATATTCTCTTGAATTAAATGTTACATTTTCTACATTACAATTATCAGATATTGTTATTACTAAATCATTACTTCCTTGTGTATGGCTAAATGTTACTCCATCTTTTGATTGTGAAAATGATTGATATGCTGATAATTTTCCATTATTATCTGTTATCACTTTTCTATCTCCAATAGCAACACTTTGTGTTGAACCATTAAAAGATGTATTTCCATGATACTGATTATAATATCCTTCAGCTTCTGCTACCCAATTAGCATAGTGTCCTGATGACATGAAATTTCCATTCCATGAATCTCTTGGGAATGCATCAAATGAACTATTTATATTGTTATGTATATACTCCCATACATATTGTTGAGTACAACATGCTGCTCTATATGCTTCATCTGATGATGGTAACCCTAAACCATATTTCATAGTATAACCAAAATATATCATTTCAGCTATTTTCTCGTATTGTGGTAAGTTTTGTTTATATTGAACATAAAAATCTCCGTTGAAAGTATATTCACTTCCGTTAGGAGATTTTACACCCTTTTGACAACAAAAAGCTATATAAGTTTGACCATCATAAGTAGCATAATGTAATTCGTGTCCTACTTTTGCTAAACTTCCTGATATTACACCAAATTGTGCATTTGAATTCATATCAGTAATAAATGCTGCAAAAGTATTAATTGGCAAAGATGTTAATAGCAATAATGCTAAACATATAATTGCCATAAATTTCTTTGTTTTACTTTTCATATTTTTATCATCCTTTCATAAAAAATAAGCCTTAACTAAAAAATTAAAGCTTATAAATATAATTTATTTAATTTAATTTTATTTTATTGCCCAGAAATAGTATTTTCCACACAAACATTGACTTATTTTGTATTGAACAGAAGGCCATCCTTTTGTATAATTTTCAAAAGCAATTTGAGCTTCATTCCAACTCGAATAATATCCATGTTCATTTGCCCCATCTCCTGCAATATGGTGAGTTCCACCCTCTGCACACCAATAAGCTAAATCACTTGGTGTAGGCTCTTTTGTAACTTTATCTTTACTTTTTTTCTCTTCTTGTACTCTTGTTCCATTCGTATCTTCATCGTTATTTTCTCTATTATCATTTGCATTATTTTCCAATACCGTATTAGACATTTGTTCTTTTTTTATAACATCATTTTCAATAGTTTTAGATTCTTCATTTTTATTAGTATTTTTTGCTATATTCTCTTGTCTAATAGTTGGATTTTTCTTTGGTTCTTCTTGAATACTTGTATTATTAACTTTTACAATATCCGCTTCTAAATGTGTTTTTTCTTCAATCTCTTGTTCTTCTGTATTGTTTTCAACAACAATCACTTCAATATCTTCTTTTTCTTCGTCATCAATATTATTTATTTCAGTTACAATCTCTTTCTCATTTTCTATTTTACTTAAACTTAATTTCTTTGATTTTATAATCATCATATTCGCAAATAATGCCACTATTAAGGCTATAATTATTAAAACTAATATCTTTTTACTCTTCATTACTACCATCTCCTTATAGCTTAATTATATGCTTTTTTTAGATAAAAACAAATATGTAATTTATTATTTATATTATTTTTATAAATTAAATATAATAATTATCTTTTAGTTTGTAATATAGTATGTATTTAAAAGGGATTGTAAGGGAAAACTTTGTAAAGTGTTCACACAAACAAATATAACTAAATATATCTAATTTTGTTCACACACTATCTGGAATTTCTTTCTTGTTTTATTCGTTCTCGCCTAATATAATCTTGCACACATTGAATAATAAAATCTTCAACATTTCCAGATTCTTTTACTCTACTTGGAATATATTTTTCTATCTTTTCATTGTGTATCTTTATATATTCTTTTTGATTTGGCTTTTCCTGTTGCAGTATTTCTTCTATTTTTTCTTCTGTTAGGTTTCCTTCTTGTTCTAATTTCTTTAATCTTATTGCTTGACTTAAAGAAGGTGTTACCTCATCAAATTCAAATATATTTTCTACAACATATTGATTTTCTTCACTTAAATATGATAATTCTACTGCTGGTCTAAAAGCTATTCTTTTGTTATCAACTTGTTCTAATAATTCTGGTATTAAATAAGTAAGTCGAATATATCTTCTTATATTAGTCATACTTTCTCCTACTTCTTTTCCTAATTTATTAGCACTTTCTAACTTCCAACCCATTGGGTCGGAAGTTTCGTTTTCTTCTAAATCAACTCTTTTCCCCTGATGTTTCATAGCTTCAAGTTTCATTTTATATGCAAATGCTTTTTCACTAGGCAATATTTCTTCTCTTTGAATATTACTATCTACCATAAGAATTGTTGCCTCATCATCAGTTAAGTCTTTAACAATACATTTTATTTTATCTATTCCTGCAAGTTCACACGCTCTTTTTCTTCTATGTCCAGAAATCATTTGATAATTTCCTTCTCCTCGTTTTCTTACTATAACAGGTAATAAAACTCCATGTTCTTTTACACTTTTAACCATTTCTTCCATTTTATCATCATCTATAACTCTAAAAGGGTGGTCTGGAAATTCTCCTATTTTATATAGTTCTATTTCCTTTACCTCATCAACAACTGGATTATCTCTTTGTTCTTGACTTGTGAATAAATCATCTAACTTTGGAAGTACCATCTTTTTGTCTTGTTCTTTCATTCTCTAATACCTCCTTTGCTAAATTATTGTATGCGTTTGCAACAGGACTATTTTTATCAAATTCAAATATACTCTTTCCTGTTGATGTTGATTTTGCAGTATTTATTGCTTTTGGTATTTCAGCACCATATATTTTCACATATTGTCCATAATTGTCGATTAAAGTATCTCTTACATCTTTTGATAAATTTGTTCTTTTATCTACCAATGTAAGTAATACTCCACCTATTTTCAAATTTGGATTTATTTGTTTCTGCACTCTCGTAACTGTCTTTAATAAATGTCCCATTCCTTTTGCAGCCAGATATTCTCCCTGTACTGGAATTATTATCTTATCACTACAAGCCAGAGCATTTATTGTTATCATTCCAAGAGATGGCATACAATCTATCAATACATAATCATAGTTATCTTTAATACCTCTTATAGAATTTTTAAGCGTGAACTCTCTGCTCATTGCATTAACTAATGAAAACTCTATTGCTGATAAATCTAAATTTGCAGGAATTAAATCTACTCCTTCTTTATGATGAAGAATAGCATTTTCTGCATTTATTTCATTATCACATATAGTATCAGACATTAATGTTCCAATAGTATTCTGCAATTCATCTTGATTATAGTAACCCATACAAGTAGTTAAATCTCCGTTGTGGATCTGCATCAATTAGTAATACTCTTTTTCCTTGTTTACTAAGTGCAACTCCTAAACTAAATGTAGTTGTTGTTTTTCCAACTCCACCTTTTTGATTTGCTATTGCAATTATCTGACACTTTCCCATTCTTGCTCCTTTCCTCAAAAAAAGAGCTAACTCCTAAAAGCTAACTCTTGTCTTGAATATTTATTCCTCTGTTATTTCTCTATCATCTTGTAAATGAGTAGAAACATATATAAACTCCTCATCATCTGCTAATTTACCAAATAAATTGTTAAGTCCTGCAATAAAAGGTTTTATATCTTCTTGAACATTATAACTATATGAATAATTCAAATAGTATTCATTTAAATTATCATATAAAGGTACAATATTTACTAATCCTGGTCTTATCTTTTTTCTTAATATTACCCAATTAGGTATATCGTCTTTTATAATATTAACAATTTTATCTTCAGAAATTAACATTCTCATAATTCCATTCATTATATCTGAAAAGTCTTTTTCTTCATCACAAAATATTTTATTCATCATAGCACTCATTGACCTTACAAAATCTGATAAGTAATCATCTTTTATACAAGCAAAGCAATCAGTTTCTATTTCATCTAAATACCCTATTGCTGTTAAACACTCATAATAATTTGATGCCATAATATAATAAAATTGTTCAAATTCTTTCTTTAAGTTTCTTGAGTTCATCTTCTTTATATAAATACCTGTCTCCTTTCTTATAATCTCTTTAATCTTTTCTGTTTCTTTTTTAATTTTTTCATTATTTTTTGGTTTGTTGTTTTCATTTTTTTTCATTTTCTTTTTACTCCTTCCTTTTTGAAGGCAAAATAAAAAATCTAATATTTCTATTAGATTTCTTATATATGTTAGATATTATTTCAATAACTATAATATTTTATTTTTTCTTTAAATCTTTTGAATAATATATTAAATCAGTACAAGTTAATTCTCCATCTTTTATTTCTTCTTTATAATTATCTATAAAGAAATTTTTAATTGTTTTCTCATATTTATCAAATCCCTGCTTAACATAGAAAGGAATATTATTCTCTGTTGTTCCTACCAACATTCTGTCATATTTCTGTTTATAATTACCACATAATGATTTTAAAAGTGTTTTTGCATAACCTTTATTTCTAAAATTTTCTTTTGTAACTATGTTTTTTAATTCTAATGTTTTTCTATCAATGTGCAAAATAACTGCAATAGAAATTAACTCATCTTCTTTTTTTAATGCATATACATCAGAATCGTTCAAATACTTATGTATCATGTCTTTTGAAGGATCTGCCTCTAAAAGTAAATCAATATAATCTTCTTTATTTTCTATTTTTTTAACCTGCATTCTAGGTTCTTTTGGTATCTCGTAACCATTGGTATTACTGGTTTGTATAGAATTGCGGTTATAATATCTCATCTCCTCAGAAAATACACAACCACAATATTTTTGCATATATAGTTCAAGTTCTCTTGCTTTATTTTGTCCTTCTCTAAATCCTGGTCTAAAATCTCTGTATAAAAATTCTATATCATATTTTTTTGATAATTCTTCACAAATTCTTTTTAATTCATCATGTTTTTGATATGGACTTACAAAAAGTGTACTTGTAAACGCATCATAGCCGTTTTCTTTAGCGTATTTTACTGTTTCTTCTAATCTTACTAAATAGCAATAATTTGTACATCTATTATCTATATCATCTGATACGTTTTTACAAAACTCTCTTAATCCATAATTTTCATTTATAATTAATTGTGCATTTATTAATTTTGAATATTCTATTAAAGTATCTCTTCTTGCTTTATATTCCATATATGGATGAATATTAGGATTGAACCAATAAAGAACTGGCTCTATCCCTTCACCTCTTAATGAATCTATGCAATATATACTACAAGGTGCACAACATGTATGCATTAATAATTTCATTACTTTTATCTCCTATTCCCAGAAACATATCATATATCTTGTTTTAAAGAATTCTTCTTTAGAGAAGAAGAAGAAATAATCATGTTCTGTTATTATTCCTGAAACAATTCCAAGAAGTAATGTAACAACAGTAATAACAGCTAATATTTTTAAGAAAATTTTTCTTCCTTCATCTGTTTTTAATTTCTTAAATAATATTGTAAATATTAAAATTCCAGATATTATATAAAGCCACGCATAATCAATTACATATCTTTGATTACTTCCAGCCATAACAGCACTTAAAAATGCACTTATTGTTCCAACAATTAACATAGTGCTTATTAATATTTTAAGTTTTAAATCTTTATAATTTTTAAATGATTTAAATACAAAAAAGTTCATCATACAGATTGGAACAAGTATAAATACTCCACCAATCATATTTTCAATATAATAATTACCATAGTAAGCAAGCAAATTATTATGATGCCCCATAAATGGAAATTCTGTAGTAAATGTTGGTATACTAAATAAGTTTATTATTATTCCATGTAATCCTGCTGAAAATCTATTTTCAAGCTTATTCATATTATTAATAGTTAATTGATAACCTGCCCCAAAATCAAACACATTGCCAAATCTAATATAGTTATACCACATAAGCATAATTCCTACTGTTAAGTATGGAATTGCTACTGCTAATATTAATTTAAATAAAGACTTTTTATCTGTTTTAAAATTCTTAACATTTATAATTAATAAATTTAAAAGATATGGTACTATCAATAATGATGCTAAAAGATCAGTTGGTCTACATGCTACAGAAAGTGCTAAGCATAAAGATCCAAAAAAGATATTAGCATATTTTCTTTTTTCTGTTTGAATTGAATTTAATATAAAATTAATTCCTAAAAGCACAAAACATAGTCCAGAAATTATAGCTAGTTCATACACTCTACTCATTCCATTTGCATACCAAATAAATGATCCTGCAAATAACATTATTAAAGAATAGAACACGACTTTAAAAGGAACATTTTCAAAGAAGATAGCAAATATTTTGCAGATAATTTCTTTTAATAATACAAGCACAATTACCGAGAAAATAAATATAACAACAAACATATCTAAATATGAACCTGTTATTATATGGTATGGTAAAAATGTCAAAAGCAATGGTAATATTCCAAAGTATACATAGTGATGTCCATTATAATATGCTAAATCCCATATATAATCTTCACCTCTAATAACGCCTTCCTCTGCTCTTTCAATTGGATCATATGGATCATTAACTTTTAATAATTTGTCTGTTGGTTCTTGCTCTAAATAAAGTTGATTATTCATTATTGCATCAACAAAATCTATTCCATAGATATTTCCATCTAATTCATTCATTGAATTAGTATTAATCCATCCCAATATAACTAAAGCAACAAAAAGCACAAAAATTAAAACGAATTCTTGCTTTCCATTTTTTCTATCATAATCAATACTAAATATCTTATAATTTTTAACTGCATATAAAGTATAAGCAATAAAAATAACCAATCCTACTCTCATAAAATTAAATTTAATAGGAATATTTTCATTAATCACAATTTTTTCAATATTATTAATCTCAGAATATTTAAATTTTAATGAATTTGTTTCTCCAGACAAATATACTGGCATATATTGTGTTCTTTCTTCACCAGATACATAGTATTTTAATGGAAGATCCATAAAATACTCGCTTGTTGCATCTGAATAAGACCATGAATAATTAAACGATGGTATATCATCACTTACTTCAAATTTAACAGTACCAACTTCTTTATTTATATCTTTTATTTCATATGTGTAATCATCAATTTTATACTTTTCTAAATCAGCTTTTGAATATTCTATTCTTTCATAATTACCAAATAACAATCTAAATGATGTTATATTAAATATAAATACTTCAGCCAAAATAACTGCTAATAGGAAAAGTATTATCTTCGAATATTTTTTCATTTTCATTTTACCTTTTGTAATAAAAATTTATAGGCTGCATTTTCTGCAGCCTATATTGAATTACTAATTTGCTGCGTTTTTAACTTCAGCTTCATCAGATTTTGTTTCATGATATTCTTGTTCAGTATTAACATTCCAAATATTCTCTTTTGTTGTTTTTCCTGTTTTAATATTTGAAACTGCTTCAAAAGCTGTAGCCATAGAATGATCCATGTTATTGTATCTGTGTTGTCCATTTCTACCGATACAATAAAGGTTTCCAATTTTATCTAAGTATTCAACTAATTGATCCATATGTTCATAAGTATCAAAATATGCTGGATAAGCTTTTTTAACTCTTTCTCTATGGAAATCAATTACATCTTCTTTATCAATAATATTCATGCTAGCAAGTTCATCAATTGCAAATTCTGAGAATTCTTTATCATCCATATTCCAGAATTTATCTCCTTCTTGGCATGTATACTCAAGACCAATCCATACAGTATTTTCTGCATCTTTTACTAAATATGGAGACCAGTTATTGAATATTTGAAGTCTTAACATTTTTACTTGTGGTTCTTGTACATAAATCCAACAATCAGGAACTATATTTCCAAGTGTTTTCATTTTTGTTTTATTTTGTAATTTCATTTTATTTACTAAAACACCAACTGTTTGGAAATCAACATATGGAAGTCCTTTAGCAATGTCTGAAATCTCTTTTGGAACTTTTTGTCCAGTAAATCCATTTACTAAATCTTTTACTGGCATAGTTGAAATGAAGATATCTCCTTCTAAAATAACTTCTGTTCCATTTACTTCACAAACAACACTTTTAACTTTGTTTTTCTCAACATTTATTTTTTTAACTGAATATCCTTTTAATAATTTTCCACCTTTATTTTGGAATTCATCAGCTAATGTTTCCCATAATTGACCTGGTCCATATTTTGGATACCAGAATTCTTCAATTAAAGAAGTTTCTTTTGATTTTTTATTTTTTCCACCAAATACTTTAGAGAATGCGTCTTTAATAACTGCTGTTATTGATAGACCTTTTACCCTTTGAGCTCCCCAATCAGCAGAGATTTCTCTTGGATGTCTTCCCCATAATTTTTCAGTATATTTTTCAAAGAACATGCTATATAATGTTTTACCAAAACGATTTATATAGAAATTTTCTAGAGAATCATCTGGTTTTTTGAAGAATTTAGCTTTAATATAACTAAATCCTGATTTCATTGTTCTGATTAATCCCATATTAGTAAATGTTTGTAATTTTAAACTAATAGGATAATCAAAGAATTTCTTTAAATAATAAATTCTTGATACTCTTGTTCTAACAAGCATTACTCTATCTTCTTTTTCAGGATTTGGTCCACCTTCAACTAAAGGTTTTACTCTTCCTAATTTTTCATCATCAAAAGAGTTTTCACCTTGGATTGGCATTAAGTTCTCCCAAAAATCCATTACTCTTTTATCTTTAGAAAAGAATCTATGTCCACCAATATCCATTCTATTTCCGTTATATCTAACTGTTCTTGAGATACCACCTATCTCTTGTGTTTCTTCAAGAATAACAACTTCATAGTCTTTTCCTTCTTCTCCATTTAAAAGCTCATAACCTGCTGTTAAACCCGCTGGTCCAGCTCCTATAATAATTACTTTTTTCATTTTCTAAATAATCCTCCTAAAAATTATTTCATAAATATATTAAACATTGTTACAATAGCATGTAAATTTGCAGTTATTACAGTCATAAATATGTATCTATAATCTAATTTCTTTTCAAACTTAATATTATTAATATTACATACAACTGCTATTAATAAAAGCATTGGTATAAAATATCTTGGTTGTATTCCATTTACCCAATAATTTCCTACTGCATTCCATGTTAAGTATTCACTTGTATACAAAAGTGCAACTATTGCTAAGAATATCAAGAAAAAATATCCTTTTATAATAAAGTTTGGTTTTATTTTTTCATTATCATCTACTACAAAAGCAAATATCAACAATGAAAGTAGTGCAAACACCATTATATAAGACATATCTATATCAATATGAGAAAGATCTCTTCCAACAAGTCCAAGCACGTAATAATCAATTCTCATATGTAAATCTCTAAAACATGTTTGAATATATCTGTATGGATCTTCTAAAATAAATGCTATTTGTTGTTTTTGATTTGCCCCCTCATATGCTTGTGGATATCTTGAATTTGCAAATTTAAGCCAAGCTAAATTAAGTACTACTGAAACTATAAATATTGCAATTAATATTATCCATTTCTTTTTCTTACTATCAAAATTCTTATCTGGTATTAAGAAAATTAAAGCACAAAGTGGTAAATATATAATCTTAATTATTGCGACTAATATAGATGTAATCGCAAGCATAATATAATCTTTTCTTGTTAATTTTTCTTCTTTATATATTAAGCTTAGAACAAAAGAAACAAAATATATTGAAAGTGAATTTGTTAATGCATCTGGCGATAATGATGCTGCTTGTTGAAGTCCTATCGGAAGAAGCGCAATCATTAAAACTGCTAATTTTTTAAATGGTAACTTTTTAATTGCAAAATATACAATTGATATATAAAAAGCCAAATTCACAATTCTACCAGCATATAGCTGAACTAAAATATTATCAGTAAATATTCTAGTTAATCCCATTCCAATAGCTTGTGGTACATATGATACAAATGTATATACCGCAACATATGGGAATGTCATAAAGTCTTGAGTTCCACTATATACTTCTTCAACATATGCAATTCTTTCTTGCATTGTTTGATAACTAATATTAGTTTTTTCAACAACTCTTAAATCTTGTGGTAACATTCTTCCCATTTCATGTGGATCTTTGCTAAAATCAAGATCTGTTATTAAATATCCAAGAGATACTTCATAAGCTCTTCTTGAATGATATATTTCATCTGGAACTCTTCCAAGTGGACTTAAAAACACGTGTATTAGTCCAAGTGGTATTACAATCATTAAAAATATTTTTGAAAAATCTAATTCCTTCTTATTTATTATAATAAGAATAATCATATTAATCAAAATAAGTAAACTTGTTCCTGTGGTAGCAATTTTTGCAAAATTACTATTAAATAATGCTATTAATAATTCTGTTGGCTTTTCATAACTATAATCATGTATTAAATAATTATCGGCCATTTGAATTAATAATAAACTTACCCAAAGAATAATTAGTGAAAACAAAATAAACATACCATGTTCTTTTAAAAAGTTCACTAATTTAACTTTAAAGAAATCTTTAACATTTTCTTTTTTTATTAGTTGCTTCATAACTTTTTCCTCTTATTATCCCTCATATTTAATACCTAAGTGTTCATATCCACTTGGTGTTACAACTCTTCCTCTTGGTGTTCTTGCCAAGAAGCCAATTTGCATTAAATATGGTTCATATACATCCTCGATTGTTTCAACTTCTTCATTAATTGTTGCAGCTAATGTTTCTACACCTACTGCTTTTCCTGAATATTTATAAATTATTGTTTCCAAAATTTTTCTATCTGTATTATCAAGACCTAAATCATCAATATCAAGTCTATCAAGAGCCATTTTTGTTATTTCTAAAGATAGTTCACCATTACCAAGTACGGCAGCATAATCTCTGACTCTTTTTAATAATCTATTTGCAATTCTTGGAGTTCCACGTGATCTTTTTGCAATCTCTAAAGCAGATTCTTTATCTATATCAATTCCCAAAATCATACTTGATCTTTCAACTATAGTTGATAAATCTTTCTCTGAATATAATTCTAGTTTAGATACTATTCCAAATCTATCTCTAAGTGGTGTTGATAAAGAACCAACTCTTGTTGTTGCACCAACCAAAGTAAATTTAGGTAAATCTAGTCTTATAGATTTTGCTGTAGGACCTTTTCCAATAATTATATCTAAGCAGAAATCTTCTAATGCTGGATACAATATTTCTTCAATACTTTTATTCATTCTATGAATTTCATCAATAAATAAAACGTCATTCTCTTGAAGATTTGTAAGTAAAGCAGCCAAATCACCAGGTCTTTCAATTGCAGGTCCTGAAGTAATCTTAATATTAGATCCTAATTCATTTGCAATAATGTTTGAAAGTGTAGTCTTTCCTAAACCTGGAGGTCCATATAGAAGCACGTGATCAAGAGCTTCACCTCTTTTTTTCGCAGCTTCTATATATATTTTCATACTTTCTTTTACTTTTGTTTGTCCTATGTAATCTTTTAATAACTTAGGTCTCAATGATACTTCTGTCATTTCTTCATCAATATCATGAACCTTTGGAATTAATAAATTCTCGTCCATCTTTCCTCCAAACAATTTTTTATAGCCCTGTGTCATATTCCATTTCTTCCATAAATGGGAATATTTCTTTAACTCTTTTTAATGTAAAAATCGCATTTTTTTGATGTGGACATTTTTCAGGAGCAGTAATAAGCTCATTTTTATAACAATTTTTTGTTAGTTTATATATTAAATATCTACAATTCATATATGTATAATATATTTTGTAGCCATTATCTAAATCTTCCCAAAACATCTCAAATGTATAATTCTCGTTCACGTCTATTTCCTTTCAAGCAATTATTATATTGCACCTAAAACAGTAATTAACATTCCTAATCCTGCTAATAAGAATGACATACCAAATATGTATATAAGCATTTTTGATGCTTTACTTGCAGGGATATATACATCTTCTGGTTTTTTTGCATTTACACAAAATTCAATTCTTGAACCAACTGTTGGTACTGAATTAACTTTGTATTTTTCTGTACATGTAGAATAAACTTTTCCATCAACTGTATAGCTATATACTGGTGCATATGCTACATTTCCATTTGATAAAGTTACTGATTTTAGATCAACACATTCTGCTTTAACTTTTGTTTTACATCTTCTTTCAGCCATATTTTCAAGCACACCAGGTACAATTAACATTGCAAAACCGATAACTGTAATAGCTGTTGTAAGTAATACTGGGAATATACTATCTGATTTTACATTAGCTGTAAATAATCCTCCCCATTCATTAATAGCTGGGATTATAATACATCCAAGTCCTGTTACTGTGAAAACTCCTCCCATTATGATTTGTTTTCTAACAAATGAGATTAATCCCATTACGATGAACAATTGTCCAAATGTCATGATTGAAAATGTTACTTGTTCCATTCCTGTGAAATAGCACATTAAAGCAATTGAAACAATTGCCCAGAATATGCATGCCCATGAAATAATAGCATCATGGATTTTGAAATTGTTTTCTTTTGTTTCTTCTTTCATTTTTCTTTTCTCCTTCTCGTTTATTTAATCATTTCTATAAATTCATTTTCATTTATAATAGTTATTCCTAACGACTGAGCTTTTGTTAATTTACTTCCACCATCTTCTCCAGCTAAAACATATGTTGTTTTCTTTGATACTGATGAAGAAGTTTTTCCACCGAAGCTTTCTATTAAATCTTCAGCTTCTTTTCTTGAATAATTTTCTAAACCGCCAGTTAATACGAAAATCATTCCTTCAAATCTATTATCTACTAAAGATGTTTCTTCTATTTTCATGTTTACACCATAAGATTTTAATTTTCCAATTAAATCTTTTGTTTGTTCTTGAGAGAAAAATTCATGAACACTCTCTGCCATAATTTCTCCCATATCATCTATTTGTAATAAACTTTCAACAGATGCATCTTGCAGGTTATCAATGTTTTTAAAGTTTTTAGCTAAGCTTTTTGCAGCTTTAACACCAATGTGTCTAATACCTAAACCATTAATAACTCTATAAAATTCATTATTTTTACTTTGATTAATACTATCAATTAAGTTTTGCGCAAATTTTTGACCATTCTTTTTAAGTGAAGCAATATCTTCAAATTTTAAAGTATATAAATCAGCTATATTTTTAATTAAATCTCTATTTAAGAATTCTTCAATTATACTATCGCCTAATCCTTTAATATTCATTGCATCTCTTGACGCAAAATGAAGAATATTTCTATATTGTTTAGCTGGACATTCAATACCAATACAGCGTACTGCTGATTCTCCTTCTTCTCTTACAGCATCAGCGCCACACACTGGACATTTTCTTGGCATTACAAAATCAATCTCTCTTCCAGTTCTTTTTTCTTTAACTACGCCTACGACTTCTGGTATAACATCTCCAGCTTTTTGTATTACAACTGTATCACCAATTTTTAAATCTTTTTCTTTTATAAAATCTTCATTATGAAGTGTAGTCTTAGAAATTGTTGATCCAGCAACTTTAACTGGTTCTAATATTGCCATAGGAGTAATTGCTCCAGTTCTACCAACTTGAAGTGCAATCTCTTTTAAGATTGTTTCTTTTTGTTCTGGTGGATATTTATAAGCAATTGCCCATTTTGGTGTTTTAAAGTTTGTTCCAAGCGTTTCTCTTTGATTTAAATCATCGACTTTAATAACTGCACCATCTATACCAAATGTTAAATCTTCTCTATTTTCACCAATATTTTCAATTTCCTTAATGACTTCTTCTACAGAATCACAAGGAACTTTAACTGGATTAACATTAAATCCTAATTTTTCCAAATATTCTAAAGATTCAATATGAGATTTAAACTCGATACTATCAGATTTTTGAACATTAAATATATAAATATCTAATGGTCTTCGAGCTGTTATTGAGCTATCTAATTGTCTTAATGAACCTGCAGCAGCATTTCTTGCATTTGCAAATAATGGTTCTTCATTAGCTTGTCTTTCTTCATTCATTTGATCGAATTCAGCTTTACCAATGAATACTTCTCCTCTTACAATAATGTCTACTGGTTCTTTTAACTTCTTAGGAATATGTTTAATTGTTTTTAAGTTTTCTGTTATATCTTCTCCAACTAAACCATTACCCCTTGTAGCACCTCTTACAAACTCACCATTTTTATATTCAAGTGCAACTGATAATCCATCAATCTTTGTTTCAACAATATATTTTAAATTAGCGTCATCACCTAAAGCTTTTTTTACTCTTTCATCAAAAGCATATAATTCATCAAAGTCAAATATATCTTGTAAACTTTGAAGTGGTACTTCATGTTCTACTTTTTCAAATCCTTCTTTTACTGTTCCTCCAACATGTTGTGTTAACGAATCACTTGTAACAAAATCAGGAAATTGATTTTCTAAATTTCTAAGTTCAAGCATTAACATATCATATTCGAAATCACTAATTTCTGGATCATCATCGTCATAATATCTTTTTGCATGATAAGCAGTTATTTCTTTTAACTCATCAATTCTTTTTCTTGCGTCTTCTCTATTCATAGCTATTTCCTTATCATATATTTGTTTTAAGCATCTTTAAATAAATCTTTTCCGTTTTTTAAATAATCATATCCTGAAAAGATTGTTGCAACAACTGAAACTATCATTAATATTGATGATGTAATGTTAATTACATATTCAAGTACAGTCATTGGTGTTGTTAAAAAGCTACAGAAATTAAATTTATCAAAAAATACGATAATTATAGCAACCATTGTTGTAGCTGTTTTTAATTTTCCCCATATAGAAGCTGCAACTACTTTTCCACCTTTTTCAGCCTCAAGCATTCTATATCCTGAAACGATAAATTCTCTTGCTAAAACAACTACTGGAATCCATCCTGGAATTTTTCCATATTCTACTAACATAACAAGAGCAGATAAAACTAATATTTTATCAGCAAGTGGATCTAAGAATTTTCCAAATGTTGTTATTTGATTTCTTGAACGAGCTATATAACCATCTAATTTATCTGTTATAGAAGCTATAATAAAAATCACATTCATTAATATTAAGGCCATTGGAATTCCTAAGAATTCTCCAGTTATTACTCCAAAAGTTCCTAAGTAACCAATTATTACAAATACTGGAACTAAAATCATTCTAAACACTGTTAATTTATTTGCTAGATTCATTTTATTTTCTCCTTTTATTTATACTTAGTGGCTAGCTAGAATTTCTAGCTAGCACATATTTATCTTACTGAGTTTGTTGTAGCTGTATTTGATATTGAATTTGTTACATTAAGCATTCTTGCTTTTGATGAAGTATTTGTTACTTCATTTCCTACAACATTTTTGTTTTTATTATCATCAGAATCATCTTCAACATTTTCTTGTTGTTTTTCAAGTTCTAATTCATTTTCTCTTACTACTTGTAATTGATTAATTACAGCTTGAAGTCTTGTGATATCTTTACCAATCATTTCAAAATCATTTGCATTTAATGATTCATTTAAATTTTGGTTTGCTCTAATTACAGAATCTATTAAAGCATCAATATTATCTGTATTAATAAACTCTAAGTCTACTGAATTAGCATCACTAAATAAGTTTACAAGCGCAGCTTCTAAAGTATCTCCTATAGCAACTGTATTTCCTGAAGCTACTATTACTTTTTTAAGAACTGGTATTTCACTTTCATTTAACATCACTTGATATACTGGTTCAATATAAAGAAGTGATTTATTAATTGGAACTATTATCATATCTTTAATTAATTTTGTTCCACTTGTATTTAATGTTTCTAATTCTTTTGAAATAGTCTCATCTTGTTCTATTTGGTTGTTAAGTTGTATCATTCCTACAACATTACTTTCTGATTTAAATTTATATAATGATAATTTTGGTTTTCCATTTGTAACAGTTCCAACTAAATATGAGCA
Source organism: Clostridia bacterium (assembly GCA_017517685.1). Taxonomy (GTDB): domain Bacteria; phylum Bacillota; class Clostridia; order TANB77; family CAG-508; genus Scatovivens. The sequence continues at coordinate 112,232 of JAFWYK010000003.1, read as the reverse complement.
AATATTTTGTTTTCCATATTTATTATATGTTACAACTAAACCAAGTCCTGGTTTCTCACAATCAATTGTTTTTAACATTGTATAGTATGGTTCCATAGCAACACCTGTTACTGAACCTGTTGATGATTTTTTAGACACTTGCCAAATATCATCAGCTCTATATAATGTATCTTCACTTATATCATGATAAGTATCAATCATATTTGATTGAATATTATATAAGAATTTAGGATATACGAAATGTGCAGCTATATCTGCTGGTATTTCTTCTTCCGAGAATAAATCAGGATAAATATTTCTATATGTCATAATTATAGGATCTGATTTATCTGTTATATAAAATGTTGTTGTTCCATCATAAGCATCGATTAAAACTTTAACTGAATTTCTTATATAGTTTAATTCTTCTTTATATCCTTTAATATCAATTGTTGTTCTTTGTGAGTATGGATATGCATTAGATCTTGTGTATCCATCTAATACCCATACAAGTTTACCTTCATTTGAAATTACTAAATATGGTTCTTCATCATATAATACATCTGGTAAAATTTGTTTTGCTCTTTCAATTACATTTCTGTTAGCGATTATTTTTGTATCATCTGTTGTTTTTAAAGTAGCAAGTTTAACATCATTTTGACTTAATCCTAAAACTACTCTATCTAATAAATCAAGTTCTAATCCAGCTTTACCATCATAAACATTTTCAGCAAATACTGAAGGTGTTTCTGGATAATCATATTCTTTTCCGTTATCACTATTAACAACGATTATATTATCTGTTTCTAAACCAAAGTAAATTCTTGGTTGTTTAATATTTAATTTACTGTCATGAGATGTGTAATCTGACAATATGTATTCTGCATATCCATCTCCATCACCATCGTTTGCAGAACTTGCTACAACTGAATAACCATGTGTATAGATATATGTTCTGTTTTTATAGCTTTTTGCAGACTCTGTTAATATTTCACGTGGTGTTAAATAAATTAATTTATTTTTTCCATCTACTTCATATGAAGCAAGTGATGTTCTATCATAACTATAATAAACACTATTTTCTTGATGTTCTCCAACTGTTGTTAATGTTACATCTTCGTTTATTACTGGTATATTATTTATTACTTCTTGATTAGAGTTTACTTGATCAAGTGTTATTGTATTGTAATCGTCAATATTTTTTTGTTCAATATCAATTCCATATGCTTCTTTTGTGTTTTTGATATTGTAACCAATATATTCTTTTTCAGCATCAAATTCATTGTTTGTAACTGTTAGTGTTTCAAATCCAACAATAACTACAAATAAACAAACTAAATATGCTGGTACCATTAATATTGACATCATACCTTTTTTGAAGTTTTGTTTTTTAACATTAGATAATAATTTAGCTACAGCTATAAATATTACTACGCTAAATAATCTATAACCCCAAACTTTAATTAATACATCAGCGCTACCAGCACCAATTATATCTATATCAATATCTTCTCCAATTGAAAGCATATTTCCAGTTAAAATGTTTTGAGCTCCTACAAACACATATACGCAAAGTACAATCGCTAATACCATTATTAAAAACATTTCTTGTTTAATAAAAGTATTTTTCTTTAATGTCTCTACATCAACGCCATCAAAAAATGAATTTAATGTAATTACATAGTAAAGAGCTACATAAGCAATTGTAACAATTATTACTCCAATTAAATACATTAATAATTCTTGCACAAATGGAATTATAAACATGTAATATTCAAGTGCTGTTCCAAATACTGGATCTACTTGTCCAAATTCAGCTGCATTTGCAAAAATTGCATATTTGTCAGCTAACATTATTGTAGCTACCACACCACCAATTAAAGAAAGTATTAAACTTGTACTTTTTCCTGGTAATTTTGGAAATTCTTTTTTCTCTTCTTCAAAGAATTTTTTAAGGCCTTTTTTAATAAAGCCTGTATTAATTAAAATGTAAAAATAAATTGAAATTGCTGCTATAGCAAATATTCTCATTTTATTTTCATATTTTTGATTAAAAATTGTTTCATATTCTTGTCCAACACTTATTACATTTAAGTATGTTGCTCTGTAAGAAACAAAACATGCAATTGCAAAAACCGCAACAGCAATTAAAACAACTATTGTTCTTAATGCAATTTTACTTTTTTTAACGTCATCTTTTGTTGTTTTAACTTCTTGATTTTTTTCTTCTTTCATTTTCTATCAAAATCCTTTCTAAATTATTGCATCTAAAAATTCTGTAGAATTAAATACTTGCATATCATCTATTTGTTCTCCAACACCAATAAATTTTACTGGTATTTGATTTTCTGAAACTATTCCAAGAACAACGCCACCTTTTGCTGTTCCATCAAGCTTTGTTAATACTATTCCTGTAATATTAGTTGTTTCTTTAAATGCTTTAACTTGATTAATAGCATTTTGTCCAGTTTCAGCATCTAAAACAAGTAAAACTTCTTTACTAACATCAGGCATTTCTTTTTCTATAACTTTATTAATTTTAAATAGTTCGTCCATTAAATATTTTTTATTATGAAGTCTTCCTGCTGTATCTATAATTAATACATCAGCGCCTGTTTCATAAGTTTTTTGTATTGCATCATAAACAACTGATGCTGGATCTGATCCTTCTTCTTTTTTAACAATTTGACTTCCAGATCTTTTTGCCCATATATCTAATTGTTCAACTGCAGCAGCTCTAAAAGTATCGGCAGCAGCTACAATAACTTTCTTACCTTGTTTTACTAAATTATTTGCAATTTTACCAATTGAAGTTGTTTTACCAACACCATTTACACCTATAACTAAAATGATTGATGGTTTTGTTTCCAAATTTAATTTTGGTTCAGCAACATCTAAAATATCTCTCATAATTTCTTTTAGTGCTCTTTTTACATCTTCTTCATCTTCAATTTTTTCTTTTTTAATTTTTACTCTTAAATCATCTATAATTTTTACAGAAGTTTCCATACCAATATCTGACATTACCAAAACTTCTTCTAATTCTTCTAATAGTTCTTCATCTACTTTTCTGAAAACGCTAAAAACATTGTTGATTTTCTCATCAATTGAACTTTTTGTTTTCCCTAATCCTTGTTTTAATTTATCAAAAAAGCCCATAATTCCTCCTTTTATTTTATACTCCTAATTTATATCATTAAAAGCTCAAAAAATCAATACTTTTTCCCCTTTTTTAGTAGGTTAAAAGATTAAATTTTTGTTACATTTTCACCTCATAATTTGGCACGAAAAAAACCTCCTTAAAAAGGAGGTTTAAACTCTAATTTAATACTTGTTTCATTCTTCCATAAACTAAGTCAGTCCATGTTGCAGATGCTGGACAAAATCTTGTTTTTACACCAGATAATGTTGTTCCATAATAAAATGCTCCACCTGGAGTAAGATATTTATCATGTAATACTTTCGCTGCATTTTCTAATCCACTTTCAACAGAAGCATATCTTATTAATCCGCTATGAGACATTAAACTTATATAATTATGTGTATTTCTATGATTACTTGCAATTCCCCAACCAGACTCTGCAGAAATTAATCCTACAAAAAATATTTCATTAATTTGATACTTTTCACAATAATCAAAAATCAATCCTGCATTTTCTTCAAAAAATCCTGATGTATCTTCCTCAAGGTCTGTCATTAATTTAACAAAATCTTCTTTTGAAAGTCCTGTTCTTACAGTTAAATCCATATCTTTTGAAATAGTTACTTCTTCTATTGGTGTTGTAACTGGTTTTGGCATCTTTAAATTTTCTAATTCTCTTCTATCAATTGATCTAGCTGTTACATGAAATCTGTCATTGATTGGATTGGCTTCTCCATCCATCTCGGCAACTATATTATTTTCTGGAACTATTTTTGTTGCCATTAACTTTTGATTTTCTTCATTTGTTTTACTAATCACTTTTTCTCTTACAGTATTAAATGTTAAAATTGTTACGGTAATTGTAAGAATTATTACTAGAAGAGTTGATACTTTTATTGAAAAAAGTACTTTTCTTCCATTCGATTCAGTTTCCATATTATTATTCCTTATATTAGTCCTTTTCTTATTTGAATTTATTTTTTAACAAGAATAATTATACTACATTTTTTAAAGTTTGGCAAATTTTAGCCTGATTTTCAGGTATTATTACCATTTTATTACACTAAAATTCTATGCTCTGACTCTTTTTTAGACAAATATTAAGTTTATATTTCAAAGCGTGGATGATATCTATCAAGCCACATATTTAATTGTAAAACATAAGCTATTAGTTGTGGTCCTGTCATAAGTTGACCAAACCAAGGTTTAACAAAACTTTTTCCTTTTGTTTCTAACAATTCTTTTAATGCTCTCTCATCTAATATTTCTTTAATTCTTGAATTTGAATCTTTCAAAACTACTTCAAACATTTTACATACTTTTTCTAAATAATTTGGATTATGTGTTTTAGGATATGGGCTTTTCTTTCTATAAATTACATCTTCTGGCAAATATCCTTCCATAGAATATCTTAATAAACCTTTTTCTCTTCCTTTATACGCTTTCATCTCCCATGGAATATTCCATGCATACTCAACTAATCTATAATCGCAAAATGGGACTCTAGCACCAACACTACTATACATACACATTCTATCAGTTCTATCTATTAATGTTTGCATAAACCAATTCATAGTTAAACTCATTAACTCTTTATGTTTTTTAGTCTCTAAACTTTCACATCCAGCAAACTCAATTTTTTCTAATTCTTCGTTATATCTAAAATTTGCATATTCTTTTAAATCAACCTTATTTGTAAGTTCTTTATTTAAAAGATTTTGTCTTTCAGTAAGTGTGTTTGACCATGGAAACGTTCCCGAATTCATTAATTCATCTTTAAAATACCATGGATATCCACCAAATATTTCATCAGAGCACTCTCCACTTAATACTGTGTTTACACTTCCTTTTAATTTATTAAAAAGCAAGAGATATGACGAATCAACATCCGCCATGCCAGGATAATCTCGTCTTACCATCGCTTCTTCTAAATACGCTGCAAGTTCTGGTGTATCAAGCTCTATTTTTGCATTTTCTACATTCAAAAAATCTTTCATAATGTCTATATAATAATTATCTGTATTAGGTTGAAAATCATTTTTCACAAAATTCTTTTCTTGATCTTTATAATCTACAGAAAACGTCTTAATACTTTTACCTGTCTTTTCTTTATAAAATACATTTGCAAATTTTGCAATTATACTTGAATCAAGTCCGCCTGATAATAACACTCCAAAATTATCATCATAATTCATTTGTTTCTTAATAGAATCTTTAAGTAAATATCTAATATTGTCAGCCGTCTCATCAATAGTATCTGTATGAACTTTACTCTCTAAAGTCCAATACTTCTCTTCAAAAAATCCATTTTGATTATACACAACAAATGTTGCTGGTTTTAATTCAAAAATATCTTTAAATATTGTTTTTCCAGGTGTATGACAAGGTCCAACTGATAAAATCTCACATAAACCTTCTTTGTCAACAACAGCTTCAATTCCAGGAAATTCTAAAACTGTTTTTATTTCACTTCCATAAATAAAATGATTATCATAAACAGAATAATAAATTGGTCTTATCCCAAATCTATCTCTCGCTACAAATAATTCTTTTTTCTTATCATTCCATATAGCTACTGCAAATACCCCATTAATGTACTCACAAACATCTTTACCATAAAATACAAAAGCTTTAATAAACACTTCTGAATCGGACTCAGTTTTAAAAACAAATCCATTTTCTTTTAACTTCTCTAATAATTCTTTTTTATTATAGATCTCTCCATCTATAACAATTGAATAAGTAACTTCATCTATTTTATAACTTACAAAGCGATTATTATCATTTATGCTTCTTACTGACATAACGCAGTTTTTAGAAAAATAATAATCATCTTTATCTCCTCTTTTTAACAAGGTTTTACTCATACGCTTAATACATTGCAAATCCGAAATATCTTTTTCAAAATTCACAACTCCAGAAATTCCACTCATAAACAAAAACTCCTTACATAAAATATTTTCCTTAATATTTTATGCAAGAAGTTTATTTTAATGTTACTATCTATCCTCAAATCCAGGAATCTCTTCTTTTTTACTTATTGGCACATAACTATCAATGTTCATCATTACTTTTATCTTTTCTTTTGACATTCTTTCTAGTTTATTTCCCGGAACATACATATAATAATCATACATTCCATCACCTCTATCAAATGTAAAGCATTCCATCATTTTAGTTGGTCCATAATAATGTTCTCTTTCATTTTCTGTAATCAAATTACTCATAGTAATTCTTTCTCGTTCTTCTTTTGAAAAAAACTCTCCAAATAATCTTTCTAGAAACATTCTACCTTCTCTAAATCCCATTTTAGATGTATCAACAAATCTTGTTATTGCATCAAGCTTATATCTTGTAAGAATATCATTTCTTTCCGTTTCAGGATATGTTGCATCAATATATTCTTTTAAATGCTCTGGATTTTCTAAATCTTCTTTAATCATTTTATAAAATTCGTTTGTATAAACATATGCTGACTTATATAAGTCTACTGGATATGAATAACCAATTTTCTTATCAATTTCTCTAACTTCATCTTGATTAATTAATACAATATCTTCTCTTCTTTCATCTTTTTCTCCAAAGAATAGAGTATTCATTCCTCCTTGAATAAATGGAAGGTCATATACTAAATCTGCTATAAACTTTCTTCCATCTTGAAGTTTAATTACAGTATAAGCATGTTTACATGTAGGATCAAAATATTCATCTACAACTTCTCCCATAGTTCTATAATGCCTTTTTGCATTAAGACCTGCTCTATTTAAAAGCTCAGCATACATTTCAGCAATTTGTCTACATATAAATTCATTATCTTCAATTTTATCAAAATCCACAGGCTTCCAATAAACATCTTCTGATTTTCTTTCAGATGAAGAAATATAATTTATATCAAATTTTAAAAGTTTACCAAGTTCAATATAAAGATATCTTGCCTTTTCAATTTCACTTAACGAACCTTCGGGAAATCTTTTATTCATTTTTTCAATTAGTTTGTTTAAATTAATTTTTCTAGACATATCTCCTCAAAAATAAAAAGATGAAAAAATAAATTTTAAAATCTATCTTTTCATCTTCTGTAACTATTTTATTTTAAACTTTCTTTTAATCTTACTAATGTATTTAATGCTTCAATTGGTGTAAGCTCATTTACATTAATTTTATCTAGTTCATGAGAAATATCCGCTAAACGCATATTAAATAAGTCAAATTGTCCTTCAACTTGTTTTTTAGATTCTTTCTCTTCTTTTACTTTTATTCCGCCTCTTTCTAAAGAACGTAATATTTTTGTTGCTTTTGCAACTACAGTTCTTGGAACTCCTGCAAGTTTTGCAACATGGATACCATAACTTTCATCAGTACCACCTTCAACGATTTTTCTTAGGAAGATTACATCTTCACCTTTTTCCTTAACTGCTACTGAAAAATTTTTGATTCCATCTATCTTTTCTTCAAGCTCTAAAAGTTCATGATAATGTGTTGCAAATAATGTCTTACAACCTATTTTTTCTTTATCAGCTATATAATCTGCAACAGCCCATGCAATAGACAATCCATCATATGTTGATGTACCTCTACCAATTTCATCTAATATTACTAAACTTTTTGGTGTTGCATCTTTTAAGATGTTTGCAACTTCATTCATTTCAACCATAAAAGTACTTTGTCCACTACTTAAATCATCTGAAGCTCCAACTCTTGTAAAGATTTTATCAACAATACCAATTCTTGCTTCAGTTGCCGGAACAAAACTTCCTATTTGTGCCATTAATGTAATTATAGCAACTTGTCTCATATAAGTAGATTTACCAGCCATATTAGGGCCTGTAATAATCGCAACTCTTGTTGACTCGCAATCTAAATATGTATCATTATCAACAAATGTACCATCATCTATCATTTTTTCAATAACTGGATGACGTCCACCTTTAATATCTAATATATCTCCATCATCTACTTCAGGATACACATAGTTATTATTATCAGCAACAACTGCTAAACTTGTTAATACATCGACATTTGCAATACTATTTGCTGTTGTTTGTAATCTTTCAATATTTCTTGCAATTTCATTTCTAATTTTAGTAAATTCTTCATATTCAAGATTAATAACTTTTTCTTCTGAGCCTAAAATCTTATTTTCAATTTCTTTTAACTCTTCAGTTATAAATCTTTCTCCACCTGTTAAAGTTTGTTTTCTAACATATCTATCAGGAACTTGATTTAAGAAGGATTTAGTTATTTCAATATAATATCCAAATACTCTTGTATAACCAACTTTTAGATTTTTAATTCCTGTTAATTCTTTTTCTTTAGCTTCTAATGCTATAATCCAGTTTTTACCTTCTGTTGATGCGTTTCTATAAGAATCAATTTCTTCATTAAAGCCTGGTTTAATTATTCCACCTTCTTTAACGCTAATTGGTGGTTCTTCAACAATTGCATCATCAATTAATTTATGAATATCACTAAGCACATCTAATCTTTGATGTAAATCTTTTAAAAGACTTGATGTAGTCATTGATAACACTTGTTTTAATTCTGGTAGATTAGAAAGTGAATTTCTTAATGAAATCATATCTCTTGCATTAGCATTACCATATGAAATTTTTCCCGCTAATCTTTCAATATCATAAACTTTTCTTAAAAGCTCAATGATATCTCCACGAAGCATCATATTATCTTTTAATTCTTTAACAGAATCTAATCTTTTTGTTATTTCATTAACATCTAAAAGTGGATCATTAATCCATCTTCTTAAAAGTCTTCCGCCCATTGAAGTAGAAGTTTTATCTAGAACCCAAATTAATGTACCTTTTTTAGATTTATCTCTCATTCTTTCTGTTAACTCTAAACTTCTTCTAGCATTAATGTCTAGAGCCATATATTTTCTTACTTCATAAACTTTAATTTTATTTAAATGTTCTAGTTTAACTTTTTGTGTTTCTGTAAAATAATTTAACAGACCATTAATTGCACTTGCAATTAAATCTTCATCATTAAATGATTCTTTTTCTTTATCAAAACCATCAACTATTGTATAAAGTTTTAATAATACATCACTATCAGAATTAAAAATATCATCTTCTCTTACAGTAACGAATGTGGAATTTCTATCTCTTAAAATATTTAATTCTTTTTCAGAATTTCCCATTTGAGGATTTACTACAACCTCTGCTGGTGAATATCTTGCATATTCATCTAATAATTTTTCAAAATTGTTTTCTGATAATTTTATTTGTGTTGCATAAAAATCTCCAGTACTAATATCACAAACACCAATTCCATAATAAATACCTTTTTTAACAATACTCATTATGTAGTTATTCTTCTTTTCTTCTAACATGTTTGTTTCAATAACAGTACCAGGTGTAACTACTCTTATAACATCCCTTTTTACAATTCCTTTTGCTTGTTTTGGATCTTCAAGTTGTTCACAAATAGCAACTTTATATCCTTTTGCAATTAGTCTTGATATATATATTTCAGCAGCATGATGTGGCACTCCACACATTGGAGCTTTTTCTTCTAATCCACATGCTCTACCTGTTAATGTAATTTCTAGTTCTCTTGATGCTACTATCGCGTCATCAAAAAACATTTCATAAAAATCGCCTAAACGATAAAATAAAATGCAATCTTTATATTGTTCTTTAGTTTCTAGATAACTTTGCATCATAGGTGATAATTCAGCCATACTTTTTTCAACTTCCTTTTTAATATTTTAATTCTTCAACATCTATTTCATCATTATCAAGTTCAAATACCTCAACATTTTCAATAATAATTTTTAAGATATTTTCTTTTAATCCTTTGCTTACAAAAAATGTAAATTTATCACTTAAATAGTCTGGTTTATATGTTAATATTTCTCCTCTATCTTGAATAACAATTTTCAAAGATTCTTCATCATTGATTACAAGTTTTAAAAGATTAATATTTCTTTCTAATTCTTCTTTTCTAACAGTTAGTATTTCAGGTGTAGTCTCTAAAGTATTTTTTATCTCTTCTTGATCTAAATATTTAGTAAGGACTGCAGCATTTTCTTTGATTAATTCAAAATCTTCAGTAACAAAAAGCAAATCTTCTTCAAGTACTATTCTAATTTGTCTTGCTTCTAAACCTAATGAAATTAAAAATTTAACTTTTTCGTGTAATACTTTTCTATCTATTTCAGAATTTGCATACTCTAAAATTTCCTCAATTTCTTCTGCTTCAAATCCAATCTTTTTTAAATATTCGTCTATTCCCATATTTTCAACATCTGCCATAATCTATTCTCCTTATCTTCCGTCAAAATATTCATCATCGCCATATTCTTCTGTCACATCATAAGCTTCTTGAAGTTCATCAGGAGTCTTTTTATATAAAGCCTCTGCTTTCTTTAATGTAATAAATGGTGATTTTGTATGTTTTTCAGCTTGCCAAGCTCCAATTAGAGCATACATCATTTCAGGTGATGTTCTAAATGTCCTTGGTTTTTCTAAAGCATATTTTAATGTATCTGTATCTTTTAATATATTCATTTGAAGAGATGTTCTCTCCATAGATGTTCCTAAAATTGCAGGATTTTCTCTTAACACTTTAGATGCATCTTTAAAATTCAAATATTTATAATCTAACAGTTTAATAACAGGTCTTACTTTTGAAGATATACTTGTAGCTAAAAGTGTTGGAAAATCATAAAGCATTTTTAAAATGTCTTCATCTGAAAGCATCGCTTCTTGATCATCCATCTTTGAATTTCTCTTATGAAAATAATTCATAACTCTTGTATATTTTTTCTCTAATAGCTCTTCACTATATTCATTTTTTCCTACTAAACGTCTTCTATAGTTTAAGCGCAAGAATATAGCTTGTTTCTTTTCTTCTGGTGTTAATTCAAAGAAACGTTGTCTATCTTTACTTACTTTTTGATTTCTTTTTAAAACATCTCTAAATTCAGCAATAGATTCTCTATCTCCTAAATATTCTTCTATCGCACCTTTTAAAGTATCTCTATTTCTTCCAAGTTCACCTGCTAAAGATGTTAAAGTTTTTTCTCCTTGGATAATTTGATAGTAAGCACTTTGAACTTGTTCATCAGTTAGTTCATCTCTATCGATATCATCTTCAGATACTTCACGATGATATTTTTGTTCTAATCTTTTTAAATTTACTGCTAAAGCAGTTTCTTCATTTAATACAGCATAACGATCTATAACATTTTTAATCTTTGTTCTACCAAAACCTTTATGCCTTTTTTCAATATCTCTAACTGATAAGTTCTTCTCTAAGTATTCTTCTAGTATTTGTTTTTCTTCATCAGAAAAGCCTGTTACCATTACCATACTATATTATTTCTCCTTTTAAATACCATTTATGTGTTTCAGTAATATTTACTAAAACTACATCTCCTATTTTATTTCCTTCTCTTGGTTTAAAAACAACTACTTTGTTAGTATCAGTTCTACCTTCTAACATTTCTGCGTTATTTTTACTTTTACCTTCAATTAATAATTTTTGATGTGTATTTAAATATTTATCATTATTCTCATCAACTCTTGATTCATATAAATCTTTTAATTTATCGAATCTAACATGTTTTTGTTCTTCTGGAACTTGATCTTCTCTTGCTGCTGCGACTGTTCCTTCTCTTTTTGAATAAATAAACATAAATATTTGTTCAAAATTTACTTTTCTAACAACATCAAGTGTATCTTCAAATTCTTCATCAGTTTCACCTGGGAAACCAACAATAATATCAGTTGAAAATACAACACCTGGTATTCTTTCTTTCATTTTTTCAGCAAGAACTAAATATTGTTCTTTTGTATATTTTCTATTCATCTCTTTTAATACTTTTGTATTTCCTGATTGAAGTGGAAGATGTATTATTCTGCAAATTTTTTCATTATTTGCAATTGCATCTATAACATCATCAGTGAAATCTTTTGGATGTGGAGAGATAAATTTAATTCTTTCTATTCCATCAACTTTACATACTTCATTTAATAAATCTGCAAAATTTCTAATTTTATCATTTCCTACATATGAATTAACATTTTGTCCAAGCAACGTAATTTCTTTATAACCTTCTTTTGCTAAACCTTTAACTTCTTCTAAAATCATTTCAGGCTCACGACTTCTTTCTCTTCCTCTTACATAAGGAACTATACAATATGTACAGAAATTATTACATCCATACATTATTGTTACTGAAGCTTTAAAGTTATCATTTCTTTTAATTGGAAGTCCTTCATATATTTCACCGTCTATATCAATAACATCTTTTACTTTTCTATTTTCAATTATTGCTTTATAAATATTTTCTGGAAGATTTTGAAGTGTATGTGTACCAAAAATAACATTAACAAATGGATAGCTTTTTTTGATTTTTTCTACCATAACTTCTTCTTGCATCATACATCCACCAATGGCAAGAATTACATCTTTAGATTCTTTTAATTTTTTAATCTCACCGATTTTTCCAAATAATCTTTCTTCAGCATTTTCTCTAACACAACATGTATTAAAAATAACTAAATCTGCTTCTTTAACATCTTTACATTCTGAATAAGACATTTTCTCTAACATTCCGGCAATTTTTTCAGAATCGTTTTCATTTAGTTGGCACCCCATTGTTAAAATAGTATACTTTAAGTTTTTACCTTGATTTAAGTTATAAACTTTTTCCATAAATTTTTCTTGATTTTCTTGCACTTTTTAATTCCTCCAATACCAAGTTATTTTATAACATTTCTGTGTATTTTTCAAGTTTTTAACTACAATTTATACCAGTAAAATATTAAATAATTTCATTGTATTTTTTGTCGATTTTAATTATAATTAATATATGTGAAAAAATATTTTAAAATATATTAAGAAATGGAGTATTTTTATGAACCCATATGATATGTTAAATGTTAGAGATAACGCTTCAGATAGTGAAATTAAAAAATCTTATTTATTTTACAAAAACAAATATAATTTAAAAGAATATAATGGTGATAAAAACTATGCCGTAAAAAGATTAGCAGATATAGAAAAAGCTTACAAAATTTTATCTAATCCACAATTAAGAGCAGCTTTTGATCACAGACACGATACACATGTAAAATCACATGTCTCAAAGAAAGATGTTTATAAAGAATTGTATGTTGATGACCCAATTGGTACACACGAACATCATGATTTTGAAATTGCTATGAAACGATATAATTCTAAAAAATCATTCTTTGATTTATATAGAAATCCAATTAAGACATATGGTGATGATATATTTGATGATGAAAACATCCAAGACTATTCAAACTTTACAGGTAAAAAAGTATCTAATGCTTTTAGAAATTTTTTAATCGCTATGATTATACTTTTCTTTGCATTTTCAATCCTATCACCAATAATATCAATTTTTAATGATTTAAGTGATTTAGTTAAAGATGTAGTTACTACTGATGAAGAGTCTACATTAACTTTCGACACTGAATATAACACCTATGATCAATATTATGACAAGAACTTAGATTATAAAAATGGACCTCATTCTATAAATCCAAGTTCATCATCTTCTTCATCAACAAGTACTTATAAACATTATGAAATAAATGATTATTATACAGACGCTCAACTTCGTGAAGTTTATACAGATTATTATACTGATGAATTTGATTCATTTGCTGATTTTAAAGAATACTTTAATGATTTATATACAAGTAACAATTAAATTTAATTGGAGTTTATTATGACTAATTATTACAAAATTCTTGGTGTAAAAAAAGATGCTACACAAGAAGAAATTAAAATATCTTACAAGAACTTAATGAAAAAATATCACCCTGATCTTTATCAAGGTGATAAAACATATGCCGAAAAGAAAGCAAAAGAAATTAATGGAGCTTATGAGGTTTTATCTGACCCAGAATCTAGAAAACAATATGATTTAGAAATGTTCCCTCCTACTCCTATTTCAGGTTATTATAGTTCTTCAAGTGATAATTATAGCTATACCCCACCAAGATATGATAGACCACCTAGCAATTATTATGACGAATACAAAAATAGAAATGCTAATCCTGGTAGAGAATATAATTATAACGACTTTGCAAATTATCATGCTGACAGAAGATATACCGATTATCATCGTTCTAAAACACCAAATTCTAATTACAAAGATCAAAAGGTTAACAATGATATTCCAACAAAAATGATGAACATTTTTGATACACTTACTAAAAATAAAAAATTTTTTGCAATATTATTAGTAATTATTTTATATTGCGTTTTATTTATTACAACAATTGGAAAATTTAATGATTATATGTCAGGAAAATCTACTGGTCCACTACTTAACGAGGACAAACCTGTAGAAGTCACACCTTACGAAAACAAACTAACTCCAGAAGAATTTCAAAATCTTCCTAGCCAAAATACACACACATTACTTAGAGAAGATTTTGATATCTACGATTATTTTACAGATAATGAACTTCGCGTTTTATATCGTTCTGGATACCAAGATGAATTTGATTCATTTGATGAGTTTGTTGAATATTTAGAAGATCAAGCTTATTATGAATTATATGTAAGAGTAGATTATTAGTATACATTAATTAATTTTAGGAATATAATATATCAAACAAATTTTTACATAACTTTAGGAGGTTATAATGAAAGAATATAAATTAGCAGTAGTTGGAGCTACTGGTTTAGTTGGTAGAAAAGTAATTGAAATTTTAGAAGAATACAACTTACCTATTTCTCAAGTTGACTTTTTTGCATCTAGAAGATCAGCCGGAACTGAATTCTTTTTTAAAGGAAAACAATGTATAGTTAAAGAATTAAAAGAATCATCTTTCGATGACAAGTATGATTTTGCTATCTTTTCAGCCGGTTCTGATATTTCAAAAAAATTTGCTCCTATCGCAGCATCTAAAGGTTGCGTAGTTGTAGATAATAGTAGTGCTTTTAGAATGGATGAAAATGTTCCACTTGTAGTTCCAGAAGTTAACTCAGAAGAAATATTAAACAATAAAGGAATTATTTCTAACCCTAATTGTTCAACTATTCAAGCTGTAATACCATTAAAAGCTTTAGATGAAAAATATAAAATTAAAAGAATTGTATATTCAACTTATCAAGCAGTATCTGGTGCTGGTCATGAAGGTGTTACTGATTTAGAACGTGGCATGAATGGTGAAGATCCTGTTAAATTCCCTCACCCTATTTTTAATAACTGCTTACCACATATTGATACATTTATGGAAAACGGTTACACTCGTGAAGAAGAAAAAATGATAAACGAAACAAGAAAAATTTTAAAAAGACCTGATTTAAGAATAACAGCTACAACAGTTAGAGTTCCTGTCGTTAATTCACATAGTGAATCAATAAATGTTGAGTTTGAAAATGAATTTGATTTAAATGAATTAATAGATGTACTAAAAAGCACAAACGGTGTAATTGTTGAAGATGATCCACAAAACAATATCTACCCTCTAGCAATTAATGCTACAGGACACGATGAATCATTTGTTGGAAGAATTAGAAGAGACTTTAGCGTTGACTCTGGAATTAACTTCTGGTGTGTTGCAGACAACATTAGAAAAGGAGCTGCTTCAAATGCAGTACAAATAGTTCAAAAATTAATTGAATTTGATAACAAATAATCTTTTATACCCATATTTATTTATGGGTATTTTTTTGTCCATTTTTCATATACTAATACTATCGTGAGGTATATATGAAAGCAAATATCAATTTTTATAGTGAAAAGGATAACGAAATAAAAAGATTCCTAGAACATTACTATTCTAAGAATCTTCCTGATTTTAATTATAATTTACATTATCAAGAATATTTTGATAATCCAATTGATATGATTAATATCATGAGTTGTTTTATTGATAATAAAGATAACTATGAAATTAATCTTTGGATTAGTTTAGACGAAGATGTATTTATCTGCGTCACTGAAAGCAATCTAAATAATATAGTTAAATATTTATACGAGAGATACCCATATTAAATTATTTCTCTAAAATAATTGTTACTGGTCCGTCGTTTACTAAACTAACTTTCATGTCAGCACCAAATATTCCTTTTTCTACTTTAATGTTTTCTTGTCTACATTTTTCTAAAAAGTATTCATATAATGGTTCAGCTTTTTCCGGTCTTGCAGCTGCAATAAAGCTTGGTCTATTTCCACTACTCATTGTATCTGCATAAAGAGTAAATTGAGAAATAATAAGTAATTCCCCACCCACATCTTTTAGTGATAAATTCATTTTACCATTTTCATCTTCAAATACTCTTAAATTACATAGTTTTCTCGCTAAAACATCAGCTTCTTTTTCTGTATCTTCATGAGTAATTCCACATAAAACCATAAAACCTTTATCAATTTTACCTACTGTTTTTCCATCAACATCTACTTGTGCATTTAATACTCTTTGTACTACTAATTTCATTATTCTATCCTACTTCTTATTGATTTTCACCGTTGTTGTTATTTTCTTCAACATTATTAATTTCAATTACATTTGCATCTTGTGCGTTTTCTGGTTCTTCATTTTTAACTTCAACTTTTGGTTCAACTTTTGGTTGTTTTTCACCGCAGTTTGAACAAAATTCTGAATTTAAATCCATTTCTTTTCCGCATTTTACGCATTTTTTAATATTTTTAAGTGCTAATAAATCAGCTCTTAATTTTTCTAAATCATCATTTAATGCTGAGATTGCATTACATTTTTCTGTAACAACGTTTCTATCTGCATCTCTTCCATCTTTTAATTCTGTATAAACAAATTTTCCAATTTCAATGTATAATTCTTCAATTTTGTCATTCTTTTCGTTAATTTTTGTTTTAATTTTAATTTCCTCTGTTAAATTTGTTGCTTTTTCTTTTGTTACTTGGAATGTTTCGTTTGCTTTTTTTCCTAATTTGTCAAAAAAATTCATTTTAAAAATCCTCCTTTTATTCTTCTTTTAGACTTCTTGTCATTAAATTATCAACTGCTGTTTTTGGATCAAGTCCATTATATAATACATCATATACCGCATTTACTATTGGCATTTCAACATTATATTTTTTTGCAAGTTTATATGCTACATCAATATTATCTATAGATTCAATTGTCATACCAATTTCCTTTTTAGCCTCATCAATTGAATAACCTTTTCCAATCATAACTCCAGCTCTTCTATTTCTACTATGTTGACTTCCACATGTTACTATTAAATCACCTAGACCTGTTAAACCATAGAATGTTTTTTCATTTCCTCCCATAGCTGTTCCTAATCTTGCGATTTCAACTAATCCTCTTGTAGCTAATGCTGCAAAAGTATTGTCTCCAAGTTCTAATCCAACAGATACACCAGCACAGAATGCTATAATGTTTTTAAGTGCTGCACCTAATTCAACACCTTTAACATCTTTTGATGTATATAATCTCATTTTTGTACTTTTAAATACATCTACAACTGCTTGTTTTAATTCATCACTTTCAGATGCAACAACTAATGCTGTAGGAATATCTAATGAAACTTCTTCAGCATGACTTGGTCCAGATAAAATACCACATTTAATATTTGGTAATTCTTCTTTCATAACTTCATCTAAAGTTAAATTTGTTTCTGCCTCAAATCCTTTTGAACACATAACAAGATATTGATTATCTTTTACATATTCTTTATATTGTTTTATTGTGTTTCTAACAAATTTTGATGGTGTAACATGTAAAATAATTTCAGCTCCATCTAAAACTTCTTCAAAGTTTGTTGAGCAATCAACATTTTCAGGAACTACCGCCTTTGGTAAAAAGATACATTTTCTCTCGTTATTAATAGAATTCATTTCTTCTTCGTTAAAAGACCATAAGCTTACTTTGTTACCATTGTTAGCCAAATAAATTCCTAAAGCTGCTCCCCAACTTCCACTTCCTATTATTGCAATTTTCTTCATTCAATATTCTCCTTTTTCGTAAGTTTATTTGTTGAAATTATATTATTTAACTTCCTCTTTTTTTGTTTCTTCTTTATTTTCTTCTTTTTTCTCTTCAACTTTTTCTTCTTTTTTAGGTTCTTCTTGAGAATCTTTTTTCTTAGAACCTAATTTATTTTCTGTTCCATTTAATATTCTTTTTAAGTTACTTCTGTGATTAAATATAACAAAATCTGCTAGTAAAACACCAAATACAACAAATGAAAAATCATGTTCAATTCCTGCTACATAAGAATCTGTTATAAACATTGTTAAAACAGCAAATAAAACTGATGCTGAAATTGATCCAAGTGATACCATTCTTGTTAATGCCATAAGAGTTAAAGCAAATACTAAACAAATTAACCCAATTTTCCAGTTAATTAATAATATAATACCTAAACTTGTAGCAACACCTTTTCCACCTCTAAATCCAAAGAATATTGGAAAAGTATGTCCAAGTACTACAGCTAAAGCCGCTACTTCAACTAATATTGCTTTACTTGATTCTTTTGCAAATAATCCAATTACTAAAGCAACTAAAATAGCTACTACACCTTTTAAAATATCACATACTAATGTTATAGCTGCCGCTTTTTTTCCAACAGTTCTTAAAACATTAGTAGAACCTGCATTTCCACTTCCTTTTTCTCTAACATCAAATCCTGCCATTTTTTTACTGATGATAACAGAAAAATTTACACTTCCAATTGCATAAGCAATTAAAGCTATAATTATGTATGCTGCCATATGTATTTTTTCCTCCTTAAACTAAGTACGTTTTTATGTATAAAAACTCTAAGCCTATAATATTATAAAATGGCTTAATAGTCAACATTTTGTTAATAATTTACACGATTTTCATAAAAGAAAAAGTCTAATTACTTTTAAATAATTAGACTTCTTTTTTATATTTTATTTATTCTTTTTTACGCATTTTCTTTAACAGTAACTTCTTGATTTATTTCTTTTTTCTCTTTTACTTTTTCTACAATTATTTTTATGAATTGTCCAATCATTAACATTGAGAATATTAACATTAATGAATATACAGCTGATAAATACATTGCTGTAATTACATATGCATTAAATGCTGTTTCATAAGCAATTCCCATTATTAATGTAAACATTGCTCCTAAAACTCCAGAAATTACTGCCCACATTTCAAATCTTGATAGATTTTTCTTAAATAGCCCTACAAAAACTATAATAGTAAAAATGATATAAAGCACTATTGCTAAAACAAAAGTAATTAGATTTAATACTTTATATATCTTTATTAACTTTTCAATTATATCGGCTTTTTTATTTACAATTTCTTTATAATTATCAGGATTATTTGTTAAATTAACTTCTTCTTTTGATTCTACATTTTGAACGAAGAAATGATTTCCTGTATACTTATAAAAATTTAAATAAGCTTCTTTATCTTGTTGTTTATATTCTGATGGTTCAACTCTAAAATATATATCTTCATATTTTAAAACAGCTTTAAATGTTAAATACGCTGCTTTAAAAACTTTAGTTATTTGCGTTTTAAGATCAGGTTTTACATCCTCATATTCTAATCTTCCATCAGCTAAAGCTGCTTCTATATCATTATGAAGTTCATCAAAAAAATTATTTATATTTTGAGCTGTAGAATAATAACCATGTTGGTTTAATGCAGACTTTAATGCCCATGGAAACCATCCATTTGCCACTTCACCTTCTTCAGGGCTACTATCAAATAATGAATATCCATATACTAATCCTTCTAATGTTCCATATATTCCATCTAAGCATGAAACTTCAGCAACTTTCTTTAATTTTGCTACAGTGTAATCTATATTATCATAATAATCATATTTTTTAACTTTCTTTAAGCTTTTCATAGCTTTATTATATGACTCATTATTATATACAGTATATACTCCAAAATGTTTTTCATTTTGAGTACATATTATGTGTCTATATCCAAATATCATTATAATTGGAATTATAAGTAAAAGTATATTTATGAATAATTCTTTACTAATTTTCTTATTCTTAACTATTGTAGCAACAAGTATTGATAAACTCATAAAAGCGATATATGGAATCATCCAAATTGAATCTTCTCTTGTATACCAAAATAGTGCAAGAACAAAACCTGTTAATAACGATACTAAAAATCTTTTCCAAAAGCTTTTTTCTTCATTTCTTGAAAACAATAAATACGTATATCCAGAAATAATTAAAATAGCAAATGAAGGTATTAGTGCATTTCTATAAATTCTTTGCATTACTTGATAAGAATACATTATTGGTACAAATAGTGTAATTACATATATCAAAAATAGCATAAACTTATTTTTTATTCTTTTACTTAAAACAAGTATTAATACTAAACATGCAAGCGAATAAATTACAGTCATCATTGTAATATAATCTATTCCTAAATTATAGCTAGCAAGTAGTAAAAACGGAAACGTTAAACCTTTAGAAATAATAACATCTCCATAATTTCCAACCCATTGACCATTTGATAAATGTTTTGTTATATCAATCATTAATGCATCATCTACACCAAGACCAATATTTGCAACAATTGGTAAATCGCATACAAACATACTCTTTAATATAGTAACAGCAATAATTGAAATCACGAACAATATCAATAATACCTTATTTTTCATAGACACATATCTCCTTAAAAAGGATTTTTAATTCTCATTTTCGCCTTTTTCTCTAACAATTAATCTAACCGGCGTTCCTTCTAAACCAAAGTTATTTCTAAAACAATTTATTAAATATCTTTGATATGAGAAGTGGAATAATTCTTTATTATTAACAAATATGACAAATGTTGGTGGTTTAGAACAAGCTTGTGTTCCATATAGGATTTTTAATCTCTTTCCTTTATCTGTTGGTGGTTGAACAACAGCAATAGCTTCGTTAATTACTTCATTAATAACTGAAGTAGAAATTCTTTTTGCATTTTGTTCAGCAACATTATTTATCATTTCAAATAATTTATTAACTCTTTGTCCTGTTTTAGCTGAAATAAATATAACTGGTGCATATGATGCATATGATATTTGTTCATATACTTCTTTTTTATATCTTTCTAAAGTTCCAGTTTCTTTTTCAACTTCATCCCATTTATTAACTACTATTATTATACCTTTTCCGGCTTCATGTGCTTCTCCAAGTATTTTAGCATCTTGATCTGTTACACCTTCTGTTGCATCTATTAAAACTAGACATACATCAGCTCTTTCGATAGCAAATAAAGTTCTCATAACACTGAATTTTTCAATTGATTCATTAACTTTTGATTTTCTTCTTACTCCTGCTGTATCAATAAATGTATATTTTCCAAATTCATTTTCAAATTCAGAGTCTATAGCATCTCTTGTTGTTCCAGCAATATTGCTAACAATACTTCTTTCTTCACCCAAGATTTTATTTACTAAAGAAGACTTACCAACATTAGGTTTTCCAATAATTGCGACTTTAATTCTTTCATTATCAGATTCTTCTTCATCTTTTGGTGGTAATTTATAGTAAATTTCGTCTAATAAATCTCCAATTCCAATTGCATTTGCCGCAGACACTGGATGTGGATCTCCAAGACCTAAATTATAAAATTCATATAATTCTGCTGGTGGTTCTCCATAATTATCAGATTTATTACATGCTAAAATGATTGGTTTATTTGATTTTTTTAGCATCATTGCAATTTCCATATCAGCAGCTGTAACACCTTGTTTTATATCTGTTATAAATAAAATAACATCTGCTACTCCAATTGCGATATTAGCTTGTTCTCTCATTTGAGAAATAATAATATCATCTGATTCTGGTTCAATACCAGCTGTATCTATTAAAGTAAATTCTCTATCTCTCCATGTTGCATTTGCATATACTCTATCTCTTGTTACACCTGGTGTATCTTCAACTATAGAAATACGTTGTCCAACAACATAGTTAAAAAATTTAGATTTACCTACATTTGGTTTTCCAATTATTGCTACTATTGGTTTAGCCATTTTTTCTCTCCTTTTCTTTTTTAGTTTACATATTATATAACATTTTCCGTTATTTTTCAAGTGTTATAGGCTTTTTCTCTTTTTTTATTGTATATATTCCAAATACTATTAATGTTATACAAGAAATTAGTAAACTAATTCCCATTGCTTTTGTTCCTGTATATTCAACTTCTAATGTTCCTTTATCTTTTTGTGGTATAAAAAATCCAATAAAACCATTTTCTGTTTCAACACAATCTAGTATTGTTCCATCAAATCTTACAGTGTATCCTGGATAATATAAATAAGGTAACTCAAATAGAGTATATTCAGCATCAAACGTCTCAATTTTTGCTGTTAAGTTTGTTCCATCTTTCTTTATATCCTCTATTACTGCTTTTCCTTCTAAAGTAAATACATCGTTATCTCTTGAAGCAAGATAAAATCTATTATCATAAGCTTTAGTTGGCAAATATTCACCTTTTGCAGTTCCAGCTATAACTTCATATTCTTTACCTGTTAACACTCCAAGTGTATATGTATTTATATCTTTAATTCCATCATCATATACTACATATCCAACGAATGCACATACATATAGAATTGATATAACAGAAATAACTAAAACATCTTTAACATTAAAGTTTTTAATTAATGCAAAGACATTAAGTGCACATACTGTACTTAAGAAAAATCCTGACATCATTAATAATCTCCATGAAAATTGGATTATTGATATCTCTTCTGGAAATAATCCCCATGGAAATAATTTTGTTGACATCCAAATTGATAAAATTGCAGAAACTACACAAAAAATATGTATTTCTTTTAATCTATGTTTTGTTTTTCTAAATCCAATTAATGATATTGCAAACATTATCATAAAATGTGGTCCTAATTCAAAAACAAATGAACCATCATTTCTAGTAACAAATAATTGTGTAAAATCAAGTCTTGATTCTAAGAATGATTCTTTTGTAGCCATCATTCCATCTTCATATACTTGATAATCTGCAAATAACAATGTTTCAAGTAATGGTACCCAATAAAGGGCTGTTAATAATATTATAAACACAACATTTAGTATAAATGCTTTTTTAATTTTCTTATCATTTAATTTTGTAATATTTATTGCTACAAACAACATTGCAAAAAATGCAACAAGTACTGTTGATATATTATGAGTTAATATAAGTCCACAAGCACCAATTGTTAAAGCTGGACTTTTAAGTTTATCATCTATATAAAACAAATTATAAATACCTAAAAATACCAGTGGAATAAATACAAATGATACATATTCTCCTAAAGCATTTCTAATATATAAATCTGTTAAGTGATAAGGAAATGTCATATATAATATACTTGCTAAAATAGATGCATTATTGTTTTTAGTTAAACTATGCATAAATTTATACATAGTAATTCCAGACAAGAATAAACAAATATACACAAATATTTTATATGCATTTATAAAGTTTCCTGTTAATAGACTAATTATTACAAGCGAATATGATGTTAACGATCCATAAAACAAATTCCATGAATAACCAAATCCATTTGCAAAATTTGAAATAACATTTGGGAAAAATGATTCTTTTATTTCAAGACTTGTCCCAAAAGCTCTTGCTATATGTTGAATTCCATCATCTTTATATACATCTACATTACCAAGAAGTGGTATACACAAAAATGTACCTACAAGTATTATTACAAATATATCTATTAATTTTCTATGAGCAATAATTTTTTCTTTCACTTTTCATTACCTCTTTTTTAATATTGTAATTGACCATTTAATAATTCATCATTTTCAATCCATTCTTGAACTAAAAATGTTTTAAATTCTTCTTTATTAACTCTTACAATTACTTTATCTATTCCTGCGTTAATTATTAATTTTCTGCACATTAAACAAGGTGCTGCACCTTCTTCATAATCATGATTTTCTGTTCTATATCCAACTAAATATAAAGTAGAACCAATCATTTCTTGTCTTGATGCACTAATTATTGCATTTTGCTCACTATGTACTGATCTACAAGCGTCATATCCACCATGTCTTTGATTTGGTAATAATTGCTTTTTAGTACAATATCCTAAATCACAACAATTTTTTCTACCACGTGGAGCTCCACAATATCCTGTAGAAATAATCTCATCATCTTTTACAATAACTGTTCCATACTTTTTTCTTAAACAAGTAGCACGTGATGCTACTGTTTCTGCTATATCTAAATAATAATTAATTTTATCTATTCTTTTATCTTCCATTTTTTACTCCTTAAATCCCAGAAGATTATATCATTATTAATTTTTTTAATCAATAGAAAAAAGCCCACTTACTCCTAGCTTCTATGAAGCATCGGTAAAGGGGCTTTCTCCTTTGGTTAGTACATTACAATGACGTTATCGAGCTTAATGATATTCACTCGATCCCATTGATTATGCACCTTGGCAAACAAGCACACATTGAATCCGTCCAACAATTTCTTGTTTGTACTGATGATTACAGGTTTAAGCACTTTTCCGTACTTAGCGAACCTCTTAGAAACGTGTTCATAACCTCTACCGAGGGGAACTGTAATCTGCATACGCATTTCAATTTCGTTAATAGGATAATCTTTTGGACAGATCCATTCTTCGGGAATCACTTTAACTTTACCCGTATGAATTTTCCGATGACCTCTTTCTATTCCTACTCTGAATGCTTTTGCTTCTTCTGCGTTTCCTATCGCCATGAACTTTTTGAATTCGTCTTCCATCAAATTACCTTTTGTAGTGTTACACTTTTTACATGTAGGCACTAAATTATTAGTAATCGTAGGTCCACCAAAGTCCACAGGATATTTATGATCCATCGTACGTTGCTTTTCAGTGATATCTGCCCCACAATAATAACAAGTTTTGCCTTCGTTATATATTGCGTTAGTAAGAGCATACATCAACTCCCTGAAATCAACTGGCCGGTAAATGTATAGCAAATTGCCTTCAACGACTGCTGCACCATTGTTAAACACAAATGGTGGTTTAGGTAATAAAATATTCATTCACATCACCTCATTCACATTGAATCACATATCGCTTCCATTTTTGAACCGCTTCTATCTTATAAACTTTTTTAAGACTTGTCAACATTTTTGTAAACAAAAAAACGTCTTTTTCAAGACGTTTTTCATAATAAACTATTTACTTGCTTTTTTTGCAATTACTTCTTTTCCATCATAGTAACCACAGTTTGAACATACTGTATGTGGTCTTACTGGTTGGTGACAATTTGAACATGTTGAAACGTTTTCTTCTTCTAATTTCCATGTTGATCTTTTTAATCCAGTTCTAGCTTTTGACCATCTTCTTTTTGGTTGTGCCATCTTAAAATCCCTCCTTTAGTGACTTTTATATATATGTCAAAATAAAATTTATTCCGTAAAGTTACTAAACTAGTATACAACCATTTTTCTAGTTTGTCAAGGCTTTTTTAGCATTTTTAACGTTTGTTGGAATAATTATGCCAGCATTTTTACCAACATAATCAAACGTACCAAATTGGCTCTTTCCACGTTCAAGAATAATTTCATTTTCTAATTTTTTATTTTCTAATCTAAAGTATTCTATTTGAGTTTTTATATCTCCAAATATAGCACCTAAAGATTTTTCTTTATGAATTACTGGCAAATATGATTGACCTTGTGTAACTTTTCTTGCAGCAAGTTCATACATTTTTTCATCAGTTATATCCTCATGACCAAATTTTGTTTTAATCTCTTCATATGTTGATCTCATAGCATATGTGAAATTACCACCTAAATCTGAAATGGCACAAGCATAAATATCAGCCATCATATCTTTTGTATCATATTCTGATTGAGGTCTTACTTTTTTTGATTGTAATAACTCAATTTTTAATTTAACATTTTTAATTCTTTCAAGTTGAAGTGTATTTTTACCAGTAAAGTTACCAATAAATGATATTCCTTCTGCTTTAATATTACAGCTATCTACAGCAAGTTTTTGCATTTTAGCATCTTTAATAACATCATACACCTTAAAATACAATTTCTTCATTGCATTTTCATTAGTATCTTTTCCGTATTCACTTACATTTGTTTCATTCAAATTCATGCTTTTGTACCTCTTTTATCATATTTTACCAATACCACGTCTATGATTCAATACATGTTACACAAATGTAATCGCAATTTAAAGTAAAAAAAATAAAGGTTACTTTCATAACCTTTATTTCTTATTTATTATACACCAATTTCTGGATGATCTTTTAATATAGCTTCTGCTAAATCATCGTTAATTTTGAATTTTTTAACATATCCATCTAATGAATTAGCTTTATCTTTTAATGCTTCAACATCTGAGTTAACATAGATTTTAGCTTTTCCTTTACCATTTTTAGCTTCTTGAACTAAATTTGATACTGGAGAGTTACCATCAAATGCAACTACTATTGAATTTCTTCTTTCAAAGATTTCATAGTTAAAACTTTTATAAATACCCATTTCTTCTCTTTCTGTAGAAATACGTACACCATTAATATTTTCTTTTAATAATCCATCTACTTCTTCAGCTGAAACTTCTTTTGGTACTATAGCATCAATTTCAAATTTTTTATTTAATTCTTTTGATGCATCTAAAATAGCTTTTTCATAACCACTCATTTTATGACCAACTACGAAATATACTTTTTCATCATTTAATGTTTCAATTAATTTTTTAATAGCATTTCTTCCAGTTTCATCTAAAACCGTTTCTCTATTTTTTGCATTAAAGCTTCCACCTGCTATAACTATTGGAATTTTATTTTCTGGTAAGTTTTTAACTTTTCCTTTAAGTTCTGTTTCTGAATCTAATTTATTTGAAATTCTCATTTCAATAACATTATCTTTACTTAATTCAAAGTTTTTGTTTTCTAAGTCAAGAACTGCTTCTCTAATTGTTCTACCTGCTAAGAATTCTTCGAATTTTTTAGATTTTTCTTTAAAGTATTTTTTTCTATCTGAAATTATTTCATCTTCAACTTTTCTCATTTTAGCAAAATCATCATCATTTAATCCAATTAAATTATGAAGTGCTAATTGTTCGTCCATAGTATCACTACCATAGAATCCACATCCATCTGTTCCTTGAACACATCTTACACCTGCTGCTAAGTATTGTTTTAATGGATGTCTTTCAATATCTGTTAAGTTGTTTAATCTAACATTTGATGTTAATTGAAATTCTAGTACAGCTTTTGTATCTACCATTTCTTTCATTAAGGCTTTACCTTCTTCAGAATTTAAATCAGCTGTATAAAGTCCATGTCCTAATCTAAAACGTGGCATTTTTTGTCCTGGTTTTAATGATTCTTTTATACATTCAATTGATCTTGCAACATTTTCTCTTAAACAATCATTTTCACCTGCGTGAATTCTTACAGTAAATCCTTCGTCTTCTGTTACTGCATATTGTACAAGTTCTCTAATTACTGGTTTTAATTCTGCAATATCATTAATTTCTTCACCAATAAAGTCACTACCTACTACGTATGGACTTTTGGCTACTGCTTTTAAAACATCTAAATTTTCTCTTAAGTAATTTGAACTTGTTTTTTGATCTCTAATTATTGTTAAAGGAATTCTTCTAATACCTACTAATAATCTAATTGAAACTCCAGTTTCTTTTTCTATTTTTGGCATTATTTCATGAACTTCTTCTAATAATTTAATTGCAGGTTCACCTGGTTTTGTTAAATCCGTATCAGCAATTTCTGTATATAAAATACCT
Source organism: Clostridia bacterium (assembly GCA_017517685.1). Lineage (GTDB taxonomy): Bacteria > Bacillota > Clostridia > TANB77 > CAG-508 > Scatovivens. Next base: position 84,382 of record JAFWYK010000003.1, on the reverse strand, counting down.
TGTCTTTTATATTCTCTTGCTATCCATAAATATTTATCTTGTCTTAAAGAGTTATTCTCATATATACTTCCTGTTTTTTTATCTTCTAATATTTTCTTAACATATTTAACAACATCTTCTTCTGGTATAGCTTCTACCTTTTTAGTTGTTAATCTAATTTTATTATCAGATGGTTTTCCCTTACAGAAAACATATCTATAAATATAAACTTTCTCTAAGTTTGTAAATACTGATTGACCATCTTTTAATAAAGCTAAACTAGCTCTAATTTTTCCAATATTTTCTTCAGCATTTTGGATATTATTTAGAATTAAATCAGCGAAGTTGATAAATGTATTATCATCAATTTTTCTTGTTAAATATTTACCAACAAGTTCTGAATCAGCAAATTGTTTCTCAACTTCTTTTCTTGCTTTTAAAACAGATTTTTCTTGTTTAGCTGATAATTTAAGACCTAATTTTTTAACATAATATAATGGATATCTTACTTGATGTACAATTCCTAATGAAATTAAAACATCAGGAGTTAAGTTTGCATTCATATGTGTATGAAGGTCTGTTCTAAATTTTGATTTTTTAAATATATATGATTTAACAATTGTTTTCTTGATATCAAATTTATAATCTTTTGTTTGTGACATTAGTGTTTTAGTAATTGCTGGCATCATAGCTTTTACTTCAATTCTATTATTATAGATATTTGCTATTTTCATTCCAGCAAGTCTAAATATGTATACTTCTTCATTATCTCCATTTAATGAAGCTGGTATTTTCCCTTTAATTACTTTAAGACCATTTTCGTCTCTAGTAAAATCCATGCCACAAATTTTTGCTAAATTTGATATTAAATTTCCACTTTTATGATTAGGAGTTCTTATAATATAAGTTAGTTCATCTGCCTCTCCTGTTTTATATAGCTCTACTACAATATCTTTCTCTTTATCTATATAAAATCTGTTGAAATATACTAATTTCTTTTCCATTATTTAAAAACTCCTCACTTTCTTCTCTTAATTTAACTTGTTAATTCTATATTATACCAGAAATCGAGCCTGATTTCAAGCATTTTTTGCTTATTTCCGTAGGTTTTGCGGCAATATTAACAAATTTAGAGTATTTTATTATATTTTTAAACAAAAAACGCCCTAATTTATAATAATTAGAGCGCTTTTATTTACTTTTTACATCTTCTATTTACATATTCTTCTGCCAAAGATTTCATGTTATTTATTTTTTCTATTGTTTTTGGATTTTTATATTCTATTCTATCAAAGTTCTTATTTATAAGATCGTTATTCTTTAAATACTCAAGTGATTCTGAAAAGTTAAAATCAAATATATATGCAATGTAACTAATCCATCTATCTATGTCTGTTTTTACATCACCATATACAATTAGTCTTTCTTTTAAGAAATCTTGATAAATATTTTCAGATATTTCTTCGTTTGAAACTTTTTCTAAATCATCAGTACCTAAAAGTACTTTAAAGCTTTCTTCAAGTTTTACTCTAAAGTTATCTAATTTATCGTTATCTCTAATTAGTTTTGCATGAAGTAATTCTTTATCTGTTAAGCCTTCTTCAATTGCAAGTTTATTATGATTTAATATTGAAACTTTAATTATATTATCATATGTATTTTCTTCTACAAAGTTTCTTATTAATCCATCTTCAAATAGAATTTTTACTCCATATTCGCCATGATCAAAAAAAGTTTTATCAGCATTATCATAAACATCGCTACTTGCTTTTGATTGTTCAAATCTTCCTATGTCATGAAGCAATGCAATTAGCATTGAAAGATTTGTATTTTCTTCATCTAAACCAATTGCTTTTGCTAAATACTGGCTTGCTTTAACAACACCATACGTATGTCTTATTTTTAATGCTACTTTTTCATCTTGAACATCATATCCTTTTAAGTATTCTTTAAATGCTTTTTCTGCTTTTTCAATATCTATCATTTCTTCTCCCTATAAATTGCCACTGATATCTTCTATTAGTGCTTTTGCATTATTTATTATACCGTCATTTGTTACATCAAACTCAAATCTAATAGAAGTATTAGCTATATCATCATTTCCTATAAGATTTCCACTATATTTTCCTGGAAGCAATCTAACTTTATTTTTAAAAAGCTCTTAAAATTTAAGAGCCTACTTTTATAATTTAAATGTAAATTTCTTTGCTTTAGTATTTTCTTCTGCTGCTTCTAAAATCAAATTTACTTTTTCTTCTTTTTTATTTCTATTTGATATATTTAACATATTTTCATCAATATTATCGATGATTTTTGCATATTTAATAAGATTTTTAGAATCTTGTTTTGATATTCTTTGATTTTTATATTTTAATTTATGTTCTAAGCTTGCCCAAAAATCCATTGCTAAAGTTCTAATTTGTAGTTCAACTTTAACATACATTATTCCAGAAGAAAAATTTACTGGAACTTCTAAAATTATATGATAACTTCTATAGCCACTTGTTTTGGGATTCTTTAGATAATCTTTTTTATCTAACAGTCTGACATCCTGAAAACTAGAAATAATATCTACTAATTTATAAACATCTGATTTAAAGTTACATACAATTCTTATACCGGCTATATCATCTATTTTTTCAAACATATTTTCATATGTTGGCTCTAAATCTTTTCTTTCAAGTTTATTTAAAATACTTTCTGGTTTCTTTATTCTAGTAATAACATATTCTACAGGTTCATAGCCTGAAAACAGTTTTAATTCTTCTTGAAGTATATCAATTTTTGTCTTTAATTCTTTTAGTGCTGCTCTATATAAAAACATCACTTTTTCGAATTTCTTGTCGTTTATATCTATCTTTTCTCTATTTACTAAACTATTCTCAATATTAATTAAATACTCTCCTACTTCATTTTCTATCATTCAACCACCCTTTCTTTTTATATTCTATAGTGATTGTATTTGAAAAATATTAAATTAATATTAAGTAATTGTAAAATATATGTGAACAAAATTAAATAACTTTTATTCCAGATTGACTCATTAATTTATATGCCATTTCATTATATTCTTCTCTATCATGAACACCTTCTGCATGATATGTTTCAACAATTGATTTTGGCACTATAACTGCAATTTTCTTATCAACTTGATTTAAATAATTTTTAAGTGGGATAGCTAAATTTAATACACAAATATCCGTACAACAACCACCTATTACTATTTCTTCTAAATCATTTATTTTTTCTATATATTCAACAAATCCTGGTGCGAACATAGCACTTGTTGAATTCTTTTCAATAGAATTTTGATCATTCTCATATTTTAATAATTCATCAACTAATTCTGACTCACTAGTACCTTTTAAACAATGTTTTGGGAAATCATTAAATTCAACTGCATCTTCATCGTGAGCGTCTTTAATAAATAAAACTTTATTTCCTTCATTAATAAATTTTTCAATATAATTTATTGTCTCTGGAATAATATTTGCTATACCTTTATCATGTATTGCCCCTTCATTTACAAATCCTTTAATCATATCTACAATAATTAATAATTTACTCATAATTTTTCTCCTTTATATAAAAGCTATAAAACGAATTAAACTGTATATACAAATAACAGCTGTTAATACATATATAAACGTTTTAAACATTTTTGACTCTTCTTTTTCTAATCCCTTACCAATCATAACGAATCCTATTATTAATGGTATTAACATATATCTTGAATTCATAGAACATGAATATGGCATACTTATATTTAAATACAAGTATGAAATCCACCAAGATATATATGTAAGCATTAGCATTTTATTTTCTTTATAATTTATTATAATGTAATATATAGATATTAAAAGAAGCATAAGTGCTGCAAGTGCAACAAAACCTTCTAGAATTGTTTGATTATATACTAGTCCAAAATTAAGTGATGTATATAAAAAGTAATTCCACAAATTATATCCATTCATAAATAATATATTACTTAGACCAAATCTTTGCCATAAACTATAATGCGCAACACTTAAATTTTCATAAGGTTGTATAATTCCAATTGTATTTAATCCATTTAATAAACTTCTAAATTGAAACCAAAGACCAAGTACTCCAGATACAGCTGCAAATACTACAAGTTGTACAAGAAGTCCACCTACTTTTTTATCTTCTTTTATATATTGTGTAAGCATTTTAAAGTACACATATACTGCAGGAATTACCATTACAACAATAGAAGTTTTAGTCATAAGACCAAGTCCTATCCATAGTGCTAATAAAAAAGCATTTTTCATACTAGGATTATTTTGCCATTTTAATGTATATAAAAGTGCTAAGCTTGAAAACATTAAAACAAGCATATCATTATTAATACTTCCTGATAAGAAAATATTAAGTGGATAAAAAGCCATTAAAATCATTGGAAGAATTCTAAATTTTGGTTTTATCTCTAATTCTTTTAACATCGAATATACTGCCCACATTGTAATACATGAATAAATAACACTTAATATTTGCATGCTTTCAATTTTAATATCCGAACCAACATTAAAGTTATCCATAAACGTTAAAAACGCTGCCATTATCGCATGATGAAGTGGTGGATGATAAAATTGTCCCATTACTTCTTTTGGTAGTTCTTTTTCATTATAAAGCTTCATTATATAGTGAATATGTCTTGCAAGATATGGTTCTTCAGCATAATTTGAATAAATTCGATCATATTCTTCTACTGAATCCATTGGTAAATTTCTACCACCTACATCAAATTGGTATTCAAGCGTATCTGTTTTAATTATATAAAAAAGTCTAAAACTTATAGCTAGTACTACAATCAAAACCAATATTAACTTATAATTCTTAGTTATTTTTTCCATCTTTAGCAATCTCCACTATTTTATTTTTTTACAGAATTTACTATAAATTCAATTACTTTTTCTGTTGCTGTTGTTCTTTCTGTTTTTTGTTTATCTGCTTCTGTTAATTCTACTAAATATTTATTATATTCAGGTACTACCGCTATTGAATCTAGTGGATAACCTGGATTTCTTAAACTACATGGTTTAGATACAAAATAAAAGTCATCTTTATTCCATGTATATTCAAATATTCCTTTTTCTGTATATATAACCATTCCATACACCCATTTAGCAACAAGCTTATCTCCATACTTTTTTACTAAAGATGTATAATGCTCAATCATTTCATCATCAGTTAAAGTTTTTCCACCAACTCTTCTTACATGAGTTCCTGGTTGTTCATCTTCATTAATATCTTCTATAAATAAACTGTTATCCATTCCAATTGTTGGAATATTTAGTTTATCAAAGTAAGCTTTAGCTTTTATATGCGCATTTTCTAATGCATTTTTTCCACTTTCTTCAACATCAAGATCTATATCAATATCCTTTAGTGTAATTAACTCTATTCCATTATCTTTTAATAGTTCTTTATATCTTTTTACTTTTGCCGGATTAGATGTTGCAAATAATACCTTCATTTATATTTCCTCTTTCTCTATAATAGTACTTTTATTATTATCACTACAATTATTATTCTTAATAGTAAATTTATAACCTTTAAATTCTTCAGTTTCTTTTACTAAAAATATTTCTTCATTTTTATAAACTAATGCTACAGAATTATCTAGCGCTATCCCTGGTTTTCCTATCTCTTTAATTTTTTCCAAAAACATAGATTTCTTTTCATCTGATTTTTCGTTATAATGCACACATACTACTGCATCAATTATATTAAATCCATCGATACCTTCATAATTTGTATTAAACATCGCATATGCTCCTGCACTATATCCAGCTAAAATAGTTCCATTATTATATGCTTTTAAAAGTGCATCTTTTAAGTTTACTCTTTCCCATTCAGAAAGCATGTATTTAGTATTTCCGCCGCCAATATAAATAATATCAGCATCTAATACTTTACTATGAATTTTCTCTATATTTTCTTTATCAATTATTTCTAAATAATCTACTAAACATCCTAAATGTTCATAAATCTTTTTTATAGCATTAAAATAATATATATTTTCTTTAGTTGCTGTTCCAATAAATAAAAGTTTTGGATTTTCTTTATCAGATAAACTTCTAATATATTCATCAATTTTTCTTAAATTATATTCAGTTTGATTTGAATCTTTAGTTTTAAAATTCCATCCTGGAATATCTCCACCGCCAATTGCTACAGCAACTCTTTTCATATATACCTCTTAATTTTTATACTACTTATTCTTCACAAAATACATTACAGTTATTTAATGCTCTATTCCAATATTCAAGTGAATCTTCTTCCACACCATCACTTGCTCTTAATTTATCATATTCCTTTATACACTTATCAATAAAGTCAATGCCAGTTAATAAAATTAGTTCAAGTAGTTTTCCCCATCTATATGGAGCATTATATGTTGGTGCATTTCTTACTGAGTCAATTACTTCTGACATATCATAATAAATATTAAAATCTTTAATTTCATAACCTTCTTGATTAATATCTAAAATTGTATATTGCATAACTGGTTTTTCATCTACAGTTATTCCAACAGAACCAGGATTAATTACTTGAAGATTATCTTTTTTATAGTTAAATTGATTATGTTCATGTCCAAATAATTTAAAGTCAAAGCCATCTTCTATTTCGTTATCATAATCATGTGAAATATGAAGTTTTTTATTTTCAACTTCTAAAACAATTTCTTGTGGCAAGCTTTCAAGCCATGTTACATCTTCTTCTGTTAATTGACTTGCAGTATAAACAGCATCTGCAAATCTTGTATCTAAAGTCCAATCAGGATGTTCTCCTTTTATATAACTTAAGACCCTTTCTTCTCTATTTCCTATTATTACATGACATTTATATTCACTTTGGCATTTGCGAATAAGTTCTAACACTTCATGACTTCTTGGAATATCACTTACGTAATCTCCTAAAAATATAATTTCATCAAATTCATCTTGTGATAAGTTTTTTAAGCAATTTTCTAAAGCAAAAACATTACCATGTATATCTGCTAATAATAAGTATTTCATTTAATTTCCTCTTTATGTAAAATTTATTCTTATTTTAATTTTGCTTTTATTGATTCTAAAGCTTTTTTTCTAGCACTAATTTCATTTTTTTCTTCTTGAGATAGTTCTGCTAAAGTTTTTCCATTTTCAAGTTCAAATATTTCATCAAAACCAAATCCGTTTTTTCCTCTTGGCTCTTCAGATATGTATCCTTCTATTTTTTCTTCAGCTGTAACTAATTTATCTCCTTCAGCAAGTGCTATTGCTGTTGTGAAAATTACTTTTCTATTTTCTTTTGAAACACCTTCTAATTTTCTAATAATCTCCATATTTCTGTCTCTATCTGTTCCAGCATGCCATCTTTTTGTAAATACTCCTGGGAATCCGTCTAAATATGGTATTTCAATTCCAGAATCATCAGACATACATTTTTTACCATTTAAATATATAGATATTTCTGTAGCTTTTTTAATAGCATTATCTACAAATGTATCTTTATCTTCTTCAACATCAATATCGATACCAAGTTCTTTTATTGGTGTTATTTTATATTCAGCAAGTATTTCTTGTGCCTCTTTTATTTTTCCTTTGTTTCCTGATGCAATAATAATTTCGTTATCCATTTTCATTTAGTCTCCTTCAAAAATCTGTTTTTTATTTATATTTACTTGGCAAAGCATATGTCCTATGTTTCCTTCGCCAGCAAATTTTTCCTCGTCAAAGAAGTTTTCATTTAAGTCCATCCAATATAGTTTATTAACTTCTTCGACAAGAGTTTTTTCTTTATTTAATTTACCTACAAAAACTTGAAGCTGCATATCTAACAGTTTATATTCAAAATTCATTAAATATGTAAGAATAGTATCATCTTTTGTTATTCCAGTTTCTTCCTCAAGTTCTCTGTAAGCGCCTTCTAAACTATCCTCATTTTCTTCAAGCTTTCCGCCTACTAAGTTATATTTTCCTTTATAAGGTTCTTTTTCTCTTTTACACATTAATATTTTATTTTCTTCTTTATTATAAACAATTATAACATTTAACTTTTTCATTTTTACTCCTAATTTTTTGTGCATATATAAAGAATGTGACTACTATGGCCTAATAAGTCTTTTCTTTCAGCAGTACTTAAGTGATATTTCACCCATATATCATATTCTTCATCTGTTAATTTGTTTACATATTCTGCCAAATGATTTGATATTCCATCTGTTGCAACATTATGTAAAAACTTAACATCAAATTTTTCCATTAAACAATTAAACTCATCAACTAAATTTGCTGAAAAAATCTCTTCTGGTATATCTTTCACTTTATAATTTTCATCTACTAATTCTGGAATTTTTAAAAGATTACCTTTTCTTAATCCATAAGATACTATAACAGCATCATTAGTTATATACGCAAAATATATAATACCACCTTTTTTAGTTACTCTTATTGCTTCACTAATTGCTTTTTCTTTATCCTCTTTAGTAAACAAGTGATAAAGTGGTCCAAGTACTAATGTAACATCAAAAGTATTATCCTCAAATCTTGATAAATCTAAAGCATTACCTTGCTCTACATTAATATCCATATCATCTTTTATCTTTGTTTTAAAAATATCAATATTTGAGTCAATTAATTCAATAGAATTTACCTTATATCCTTTTGAAGCATAATATAAGGAATATCTTCCAGTACCTGCTCCAACTTCTAAAATTCTATCTCCTGATTTTAAGTATTTATCTATATAATTTACTGTTGTTATAAACTCAATATGATGAGATCTATCTTTTGTAAGTCTTGCATCTTCATCATAATTTGAATAATAATTATTTAAAATTTCATTTACATTTTCCATATTTAATCCCGCCTTTATTTAATTATCTTTATTTTGTTTTTGTTTTTAAATTTATAAAGTATAACCAAACCCGACTTCGGGATAAATTTTAGAGCCTATTTCTATTCCATGTTCACCGACAATCTTGCCACCCATCTTTTCATAAAAAGCTCTTGATGGATAATTTTCTTTTAAACACCAAAGAATCGCATTTCTTTTTCCATGTTTTTTTAAGTCTTCTTTTACATAAGAAAAAATTGCTTTTCCAATTCCTTTACCTTTAAGTTCTGGCATAACATATAACGCCATAATCTCTGATTCAAAGCCTTCTCCATCATCTGATACTACTTCATAAAGATATCTACAAAAACCAACTATTTTTCCATCTAATACCGCCACAATAAACGGAGATTTATTATAATCACGTTTTCGTTTTACTTTCTTTGATTCTTCATCAAGTGAATCTAAATATTCATCATCAATTATTCCTCTATATGCTGTTTGCCATCCAGCTATTTGAATTTTTACAACATGAGGAATATCTTCTAAAGTTATTTGTCTAATTTCTAAATTCATAATCTATTCCTCCTTTTATTTTTCTTTTTTATTATTAAAAATTAATATTTAAAATCTAAATATGCATATTTTTTAGTTTTATATTCTCTTGCTATTTCAATTGCATCTTTTGCAACATCTGATACATCCATTATTCTTTTTGCTTTTCCATCAACTAATACAAGCGGATTAATATATCTTACTTTTACATTATCAATACTAACAAAAAATACATCTTCAGGCTTATTGTCAGATTCTTTAATTTGTTTTGCAGTTTTCCATGATTTAAAACATTCTGATACATTTTCTAAAGAACAATCTTCTATCATTTTCATAACTTCTGCTTCTGAATACTTATATAAATCATCTACTGTAACAAGTCCTGCTTCTGACATTTTCTTCATAGTATCAGCTAAAAATTGCATAGTAAATTTTGTTTTATTTCTTCTATATAATCTTGATAGTTTGCTCATTGTTAGAACAAATTTCTCTGCTTTTTTTATAGACTTAAATCCAAGTTCATCAATGCCTTTTTCATTTTTTAAAATTACAATATCTTGATAAACTTCTTTAATATCATCTAATCCCCATAATTTTTCAGTTACACCATATCCATTACTTAATGTATATTCTAATCTATCACTAGAAAGCATTGGTGTATCATTATCTGCTATCGGATATATATGATAATCATTTATTTCTTCTATTTTAATTCCATCTCTTTTTAAAAGATCCATTATCTCTTTAGAGTCTTTAATAAGTTTAGTAGTTAATTCTTCTGTTGACTCTTGTTTTTCATAATCTTTATTCATGAAATCTATACAATGTTTAAATACTGGTGTTGCAATATCATGAAAAAGTCCTGATAAAGTTTGTTTCTTATCTTTAGTAAAATTCCATATGATTAATGCTACTGCAATACTATGATCTAAGCTTGAATACCATACTTGATCATACATATCAGAATAATAAGTACCACATGTTACGCTTATTCCATTTTGTTTTTGCATAGCTTCAGTATTAATATAATCCGCCAAAAAATCTGGTATTTCTGGAGATAATATTTCATAATACTCTTTTAATGTTGGATTAATTTTTTCTAGATAATTTTTCATTTTCAACTTCCCTTTTAATATTTCATAAACCATTTTACAAATTTAGATGCAACCTTATAAATAGGTGTTTCTAAAGTCTTTTGTGCATTTTTAAGTTCTTTTCTTATTTCTATTTTTTGTGGACAATGTCCTTCACATTTTCCGCATTCAACACAATTTGATGCTGATGTAGCGTCTTTTCTTAAAAGAGTACACATTACATATTCTTTCATACCAGTAAACCAACCATCTGTGTATCTTTTATTATATGCTGAAAATGTACCTGGTATATCTACGTTTTTAGGACATGGCATACAATACCCACAACCTGTACATCCTACTTTCATTTTTTCATTAATAGATGCTATAACTTGCTTTAATAATTCTTGATCTTTTTCAGTATACTCACCAACTTTTGATGTAGATGCTGCTTTACAATTTGCTTCTACCATTTCTATTGAATTCATTCCAGAAAGTACGCATGTTACTTCTTTTTGACTCCACAACCATCTAAATGACCATTCAGCTGGTGTTCTTTTTATTTCATATTCTTCAAATAATTTTTTAGCTTTTTCTGGAAGGTTATTTACAAGTCTTCCACCTCTTAACGGTTCCATTATCATTACTGGTAGACCTTTATTTGATGCATATTCTAAACCTTTTCTTCCAGCTTGACTATGCTCATCTAAATAATTATATTGAATCATACAAAAATCCCAATCATTTGCATCAATTAGCTTGCAGAACATATCTGAATTGCCATGATATGAGAAACCAACTTGTTTAATTTGTCCTTTTGCTTTTTTATCATTTAGCCAATCTAATACTCCAAGCTCTTTTAATCTTTCCCATGATTTTACATCTGTAAGCATATGCATAAAATAATAATCTATATGATCAGTTTTTAATCTTTTTAACTCTTCATTAAAACATTTTTCTGCACTTTCTACTGATTTAATCATATATTGTGGAAGTTTAGTTGCAATTTTAACTTGATCTCTTATTTTATTTCTTTCTAATATTTCACCAAGTGCCGCTTCACTTCCTGGATAGATATATGCTGTATCATAATAATTAACACCATTATTAAAAGCCGTCATAATTTCTTTTTCAGCTTTATCTATATCTATTTTTCCGGCTTTTTGAGTAAATCTCATACATCCATAACCAATTACAGATATTTTATTACCATATTTATCAAAACGATACTCCATAATTTTACTCCTTTTTATATGAAAATTTTAGTGCAAAAAACATTTCTTTTGGTAGTTGCATTTTAGCACTAAATCAAGATTTTTTCAAGGTTTATACTGATATGTAATCTAAAATAAATATCTTTACAAATTTTGGTAATATTTATATACTTATGTATATATATTTTGAAAGGAATTCGACTAAGATGAAAAAAATTAATCTTGTTACAATCTATCTTTTATTTTTTGGCTTAGTTTTCTTCTTACCACTATTTTTTGCAATATTTGATTCACTGACAGAAGCTGGTTTGAACCCATTTGACTACGCAAGAATAACAGAATTAGATTATAGTGCCAAACTTAATGACGACCTTGGAAATGGAGGCAGCTTAAATGTTACAGAAAAAATAACTTTTGATATTCATTCTGCATTTAGAAGCAATCCATTTTGGGAACTTTGGAGAGACTTATGCGAAGATGAAGTTGATGGACTTAAAGTTAGCTATAGAGTTAATTCAGTAACTCAAATTTTACCTGATGGTAGACAAATACCTTATGCTGAAAGTTCAAAACTTTATTACTATGATTCTGATTATACATCTTCATATTATGGACCTTATAAATGGTATCACAGTCCAGGACCATATGATGAATATTATGATTTATATGAATGTGTATTCTTCTATGTTAATGGTATTTATCGTGAAAAAGTACAATTTGTTATTAATTATGATATGTATAACGCTGCTCTACGTTATGGAGATTGTTCAGAACTATATGTATCAATGTTCTCAGAAAACTCAGTTAATCATTTAGAAAAATTTGATGCTGAAATTTTAATACCAAATAAAGATATGCCTAAAAAAGGAAACTACTATGTAAATACATATGGTACAAAAAATCGTAGTTTTGCTTATACAGAAGATCCAAACATTAATCCTGGATACCATACATTCTCTATGAGCTTAGATAAAGAAGATTTAAAATTTGATCCAGCTACAGAATACTTAGAATTCGACTTAGTATCTTTTGGAGATGATTATAATAAATTCACAGCTTATGCTCCAAACAACTACTACTCTAACGAACCTGTACTTGAAGAATTAAAAGACGAACATGAAGAATATGTAAATGAAGGAAAAAGTATAGAAGTTGCAAAAGTTTGCTTATTACTTCTTTCACTTTTCTTCTCATATATAATAGTAAAAAAATTATTAAAAGCAGATGATAAAATCGAAAGCAAATATACTTTCTATAAACCATCTATGGAAATGGATATGTTTAGAGAAATTCCAAGCAACTTAGACCCTTCTTTTGCTGCTGATCTTGCTTTTATTAAAGATAAAAAAATCAAAGATAAACAAGATATATTCGCTGCCCTACTTTTAAGTTTAGTTAGAAAAGAATATATTAAAGTTGAAAAAATCGATCCAAGTAAAGATTGGATAAACTCAAATGTAAAATTAAAAGTTCTATATAGACCAAAACCTGTATTTACTACAAGCACATATAGTACTGAATACGGTTCTTCTACATATGGAGTTACAGAAGCTATAAGTCCAGAACCTATAATTCCAGAAATTCCTGAAGAACCAGAAAAAGAATATGAACCATTAACAGAAACTGAAAAAATATATTTTAACGTTATCGTAAGACATTCTATTTGTGGTATGACAACAATGAAAGATTTAGAAGATAATATTTCAATAGATTATGCTTATACAGATTCATTTGTAAGAGGACTTGAAAATTCTACAATAAATATTGGTGTAGCACAAAAATATTTCCAAAAAGCAAATTATAAACAAGCGTATAATTCATTAAATGGTGAAGGTTTCTGCTACTATTTATTAGGATTTTTAATATTAACTTTAGGTAATTATTTTATTTACCAAGCTGGTCTTGGATTAGCATTTGGTGCATTATTTGTTTTAGGAATATCACTAATATTTGGTGGTCACAGACTAACAAATCTTGCTCACAACTACATCCTACTTACTCAATTTGGTGAAGACGAATATGTAAAATGGCACGGATTATATAAATTCTTAGATAGTGATACACTTATGAATGAACGTTCAGTTCCAGATTTAGCTTTATGGGAACATTACTTAGTTTATGCAACAGCATTTGGTATTTCAGATAAAGTAATTAAAGCGTTAGAAATCAATGCTCCAGAATTCGCTGAAAGAAGCCAAATCTTAAGTAACCCATATTATCGTTCAAGAAGTTTCTATGTTTCTAGCCGTTCATTTAGATCATCAGCTCGTAGCGCTTCAAGCTTTGCTCGTTCAGGCGGATACGGTGGCTACGGCGGTGGCGGTCGTGGTGGCGGCGGCGGTGGCGGCGGTCACTAATATCAAAAGCAAATTATAACAAATTAATATAATTATTTTTAAATAAAAACGCTTTTACCAAAAAAATTAGAGAACTATCTATAAAAAATAGTTCTCTATTTTTTTATTCTGTTATTCCTGATGTATAGTAATGTTCATTACCACCAATTATCTCTCCAGTTGTTGCATCTATAAAATACGTAAATATCGAATCTAAATTATGTTTTGGTATATTATAAATTATTGTTACCATATAACACCTTCTAACAATATCTTCTGTACGATAATACACTAAATCTTCAATAGATACCTCACCATTAGTTTGTGCTTTATAAATTTCATAATTATTCAATCTAAAATGCGCTCTGCTGTTCATCTTAGCAATATCTATTTTTACATCTACGTCTTCTATCTCATATCCTGTCTCAATTTTCTTTTCTGCCTCTAATGCAATATTCTTAGCATCTTCTTTTGTAATTAAAATTTCATTATTTTCAAATTTATCTTGATTTACTATAAACCAAAAAACTTCATTTATCTCTGGAACAATAGCTACCGCAACTTCTTCATATTTATTTATAAATGTTCCATAATCTTTATAAAAATAGTAATACCATATATAAGCCGTTTCTTCATTTGATGTATTTGTATTAACTTTAACTAATTTATAATCTTCAAGATCAATATCATGTTCTTTTATAATATTTCTTACTACTTTTTCTAGTTCTTCTTTATTTCCTCTATATTCACTTATATTTTCTAAATTATTTGAGTATCCCCAAGTATTCTTATTTGTTGCATCTACTGAAATCGAAATTCTATTTTCAGCTTCAACAATATATTTTAAATTTGTATTTTGTGGTCTATCTTCTAGTCTTACATTAAGTATGTTATTATCACCTTTTCCAAACTTTTTTAATTTTTGGATAGCAAAGTTTTCTACTTCTTCATTAGATAACAGATTTACTTCATTTGTTTTTTCTATAGGATTTTCATTTTTACTTCCATCTTCTTTATAATATCCAGTTATCACTTCTGGTTCTTTCCAAATCTTTTCAATTATTTTTGTTGTAGCATAGCTCATGCCAGAAAAAATAAGTACAACACTTGCAACAATCGCAACTTTATTTATTAAACTTTTTTCTTTATTCATTTGCTTCTCCTTTTCAGACATTTTATATATAGAAATTTTTAGTTTTGTTTTTTCTCTATAATCCATCTTTAAACACCTCCTTTATCACTTATTTCCTTCCTTATTTTATTTCTTAGTCTAAATAATCTACATCTAACATTTATTTCAGAAACATTTAACATTATAGCTATTTCTTTTGTAGTTTTAGAGTGGTAATAAAAATAGTTAAGAATTAAAATATCAATCTCTTTTAAATTTTTAATACATTTTGAAACGCATTCACATTCATGTATATCATCTTCTAAATTTAAACTATTCTTCTCTGATACTAGATTTTCATAATCTTCTATATTTTCTAAAATTTTTCTCTTCCTTAATTTCTCTTTAACTAAGATCTTTGTAATACCAGATGCATATGCTTCCACTGTAGAATCTATTTTGTCTTTGTTTTTCCATATAACAAAAAACACATCTGACAAAATTTCTTCCTTATCTTCATAGCTTATATTGTTGTTTGTCATGTTATTTATTATTGTTTTAATATATTGTGACAAATCATCCATTAATCTATCTATATCAAGTTCTCCATCTTTTTGATATTCTTGTATTGAATGTTTTTTTGTTTCCATTGCTCCCTCCTTTGTAAGACATCTTTATATACATAATGTCTATTTTTACAAAAAATGTTTCACTTTTTATAAAAAATTTAAAAAATAAAATAAACCCATATTATTAGGATAGTTCTAATAATTTGGGTTTTAAAAATTTACTTCTTATTTTAAATCCATATATCTTTAAATTGAATATTAGAAAAATTAATATTTGTTTTACTTTCTAATTCTTCTTTTTTAAATGTTTTATAAATTGTTTTTGAGATATATTTTTCTGCACTTTTTATTATATCTTTATAATCTAATATATCATCAGGAAAATATATTCCACCTTTATCTTTATTTTTTATCATCCATTTTATAGCAGCAAGTGCTGACATAGCAACTGGTGTGATTGTTGGTGTTTGCCAATAAGAACCTTTTTTACTTTTATATAAAAATGACTTCTCTACTCTATTTCCTACCCAAACCGGATTAAAATTATCACCAATTAATAATACTCCAACATATTCAGTACCTGAAGCAATTTTTTCTTTATATAATATTTCTGCATTCTTTGGATATAAATATCCTCTTGTTATAATTAAATCTTTAGTTTCACAATCTTGTGGTTTATCTGGATCTACATCTGGATATTCATTTAATTTTGCATTTTCTAAATATCTAGTTGCAAATTCACAAGGTAAATACAAAAACATTACCGAAGGTCTATATACAGTAGCATCATTTTCTTTTACTTCTAAACCTTTGGCAATAGTTATTGTTTCTTCATGTGGGACTAAAAATGCATCAAATTCTCCACCTGGATAATATGTACGACATTTAGTATTTACTGCTAAAGATTTAAATTCTAAATATCCTTTTTCTTTATCAAAATATTTACACTTATTCTCATAATCTATATTTTCATGTGTACCAACATTCATTGTTGCTTCACTAAGCATTTCAAACCAAAATGAATCTATACACCAAGTGCTATATAAAGTATCTTCTTTATAATCACCTACTACTTTTTGAGTATCTATATCATTTACATGTACCATTTTTAAGCCTATAGA
The DNA here is from genome assembly GCA_017517685.1 of Clostridia bacterium. Taxonomy (GTDB): domain Bacteria; phylum Bacillota; class Clostridia; order TANB77; family CAG-508; genus Scatovivens. Next base: position 67,580 of record JAFWYK010000003.1, on the reverse strand, counting down.
TTTTGCTAGCTCGTTAAACTTATTCTCTTTCAATAATTTTTGAATAGCTTTATCTTTTTTAAATTGATGTTTTACAATATATTCCAGTCCCGCTTTAACAAAGTGTGAAACAAGCCCTGGATTGTTACCATGTTGCAAAATAACAGGGTATTTGTTAACATCTTTATTACTTTCTATCTCTTCTCTTATTTTGCATTTTAGTTCATTTTCGTTAAAAATACTGTACCAATTTTCTGGCCAATCTGCTTCGCCAGTGTTTATGTACATAACATTTTTACTCACGCACCAAGTAAGAATATCTCTTGTTCCAACAGTATCTGCAAAATCTATTAAAAGATCTCCTTCATCTAAGTATTTTTCAAATACTTCTTTAAAGTTATCTTTATTAATATCTTGAACAATAAAGTTTTCTGTCATTCCACCCATATTAATAAATGCTTCAAATTCAAAACTGTCTCTACTTATTACATAATACTTATTTTCATCAAAATCTATTTCTTTAGTTACTTTTTCATAAAAGCTTTTTCCAACTGCTCCAAACCCAAATTGAACTATTCTTTTGTCAAACTTTATCATTTTGTTTCTCCTTATAAATACGCTATAACATCCTTTAAATAATAAAAAACTAATTTTTATAACGTATATTTTTAAGCTTTATAATTTTAGGTTCTTCATACCCTTCAGTAAAATATATTTTTATTCCTTCTTTTTGAAATTTATAGAATATTTTATTTATATCTTTTCTTATCATATCACTTCTAATAATTACTTTATCTATACCATGACTTTTTAAATATTCTGGTGTTGGTAAATCTTGAGAATATACATCCCAGCTATTATCAAATATTTTAACAGACATTTTTTGGCTATTCATTCTATTACTATCTGTTAAAAATACTGGTGCAGCATCACTTTTAAAATCCATTTGATCTAAAACATCTGCTGCTAGCATAAGTGAATACTCTATACCATGATTATCAACTAAACATGAAGATCCTTCTTGCTCATCTGTTCCATTATATATTGGAATTGGTCTATATCCAAGTTTTGCAAGTGCTAGTCCTTCTTTTATAGCAGAGCTTCCTGGAAGATCTAAAATAATTGCAGTATCATTTTGGTATTCTTTAATATATAACACTTCTGGAATAGAAAATTCTTCATATTCTTGAACCCTTAAATTTTCATTAATACCTATAAAAGGAACTGGTCTTACCCAACCTGACCAAATAATATTTTCAGGAGCCCAAATTTTATAAACTTCTTTATTAGTTTTCATCTTTTTTGCTCCTTTCTATTAATACAGGAATATCTGCTGCATTTGAATCAATTCTTGGAAGATGGCTTATTCTTGCATAATAACCACTTTGTTTTCCGTTAACAGTATAAGAACCAAGACAAACATGGTATTCTTTTCCATCATCAGATATTAATGGTTTGCTAATAAATTTCTTTTGAGCTAAATATTCTTTTGGATGTTTTTTTACATCTTTTAATATTTCTTTATACTCTTCTTTAGAACATGCTTCTTTAATTGAAATCTTTTCTCCAACTCTACCACATGCTGGTTTATATATGTATCCTTCTTTTCCTTTTGCTTTTGATACTTCAATAGTTTCTGGTAAATATTTTTTCCAATTTTCTAAGCTAAGTCCTTCTTTTTCAAGCGAGCTCCATATTAAAGGAAATCTTTTAGTTTGAGCAAAGATTGCTATTGGATGATTGCATGACACAGTTGTAGTATCAAAATATCCATCCCAAAATTTAGGTTTCATATCTTTAAGCCACTCTAGTGGTGTAAATCTAAAAATAGCATCAATTTCACATTCGTTTCCACTTAATATAGAATATGCTTTCTTATTTTCAAATCTTATATGATCTGCCGCTCCATAGATTATTTTATAGCCATCTTTTTTAAGCTTATCGCCTAAATATTGCATAACTTGTCTATCATCACTATAGCAAGTACAATGAACAAAAAATATTGTTCCATTTTCTTTTATCTTTTCTTTTATTGCTTTAGCTAAAATATCACCAAAATTTATAAATGTATAATCTTCTATTCCGATTGCCTTTATAGCTTCATTTGGCATTAATGAGCTTTCTGCAAATCCACCTGGAACATCAGAATTTACCTCACTAACGCACCACTTTTCATCCATTGTTGGATGGAAATCATATCTCATTAAACGAACATGTTTATCACTTTCATAATTATTCATTCTTTTTAGCTCACCATAAATCTTCGTTGGAAGAGCTAAAGGTTTTGCAAGCTTTAAATTATTATTCAAATAATTTTCTGCTTCAATTGTTTCTTTGTCTATGCTTTCTGTTATTTTTACTAATTCTTCATGTTCTTTTTCTGTAAGTACTAATGCATATTTTGCAACAGTATTATTATCCAAAAATTGTGGATCCCATTTATAACAATCGAACATTAAATTTAATCTATATTCTTGATATTTATCATCTGGAATTTTGACTAACTTCATTTTTACTCCTACTAACTAATAATTCCTCTTTTAATTTTTGTATTCAATTCCCAAAGAGCACTTTTATTACTATCATATTTTAATAATTTTCTTACTTCATCATATTCAAGCCATTTATACTCTTTATGTTCAACACTTAATTTTATTTCTTCTTTATCTATTTTTACAGCAAATGCAAATTCTTCTGAATAATATACATCATCTCCCCATAAAAAATCTTTTACAACATTTACAACTGGTATTTTTGTATATTCTTCTAAACTTACAATCGTTTTAGGCACTATACCTGTTTCTTCAAAAAATTCTCTTTTTGCAGCATCTAATATGGTTTTATCAAAATCTTCTTGTCCACCTGCAACAAACTGCCACACATCTAAATCTGCTCTTTTAAATACGCAATATTTTACATCTTCCTTTTCTATTTTATAAGGAATAACTAATACTTGTTTTGGTAGTCTCATATTTTCCTCCAAAATTTATTTTTTAGCTATAATGCCATAATATTTTCTTTTTAAAAGGATTCCTCTTTCAGTAGTATTATCCTTTATATATTCATCAAGCAAATTAAAATCTAAATCTTTCTTTTTTAAACTCGTATTTTCTTCTATTTCAGAAAAATCATCTAATATTGGAACTTTAAGAAGAAGTGCTATTAAATCTTCTTTTGTTTTATAATAGTCGTTTATATAAATATCAGTTAAACTTACTTCTTTAAAGCCTGCTGATTTAATATTTTCTAAATCAATTTCACTAATTGCTTTTGGATCAAAATATGCTTGTCCATATCCAAATAAATCTTTAAGTTCTATTGAATCTTCTTTATCTACGCCACGCACTAAAAGTACTCCACCAGGTTTTAATGTTTTATAAATTCCTTTTGCATCAATAACAGTATGGCGAGCAACAACTACATCAAAATATTCATCTTCAGTATCCATATTTAAATTATCCATTTGTCTAAATGTTATATTAGACCTACCAGATTTTTTTAAATTATTTTTTGCAGTATTTATCATTGACTCCGAAAAATCTGTTGCAACAATTTCTTTTACTTCAGGGAAAAACTTAATTACTTTTTCTCCACCACCAGTACCAAGATCTAAAACTTTAGATTCTACAGTTACATATTCTTTTAATATTTTATATAAATCCCATGACGATAAGACTTCTTCTTCATAATTGATCATAGAGAAGTCCCAGTTTTTTATATTATTATAAAATTCATATTCTTTCAAAATAGTTCCCCTAATTTACTAAAAATCTATCATCAGATTCAAACACATCTATTATTTCACCCATAGATAGATTTGTAGTATCTAACATATAATTTTTACCATAATCTTTATTTTTAAAACTTTCTAATAAAACCAAACATCTATCTCTCATTTGACAATTTTCTGGTCTTAATAAATCTCTTTTTAATAGTTCATCTTCATCAGCTATTAAAATTATGAATTTAACATTTGAAAATCTTTCTTTAATCATTTCTAAATGTTCTGGATTAACAATATAATTAAATACTACATCATATCCTTCTGATAAGTAACTTTCAATCATATCCAAACATATCTTCCAGAATATCTTTAAATGATTTCCTTCTTTCCAAGCACTAACATATCCACCTACAACTTGACTGTAGATAGTATCTCCCTCAATTAGCACTGATTTTTCTTTAATTGTAGCTAGTCTTCTTGAAATAGTACTTTTTCCAACTCCTGCTGGTCCTGTAACAACATATAAGTTTGGCATAACAACCACCTCCATATTATAAATTTTTATAATAGTAATACATGTCTATACAATGTAAGTCTCCATCCCATATTTCTTCTTCATAATTATCAACAAAGAAGTTTTTTACTGTATGATGATATTTAGTAAAACCATTTAATACATAAAATGGTATCATATTTTCAGTAGTACCAACTATCATCCTTTTAAATTTATCTTTATATTCTTCGAATATATATTTAATTAATTCTCCAGCAAATCCTTTTCCACGACAAGTTTTATCTGTTGCTATATTTTTTAGTTCACATTCTTCATCATTTACTTTAATAACTATAGCAATAGAAGCTACTTTTTCTTCATCAAAAAGAATATACATTTCACCACAGTTTATATATTGTTTAACAACATCTACTTCTGGATCTGCTTCTAATAATAACTCTAAATAATTTTCTTTATTATCTATTACTTTTTCTATTTTCATTTTTTCTTCTCACTTTAAAAACAAATCTTTACACTCAAATATTATCATATCTATAAACATTTGTCTATCATACATAAATCTCAATATAATGTTATTTTTTTCCAATTTTTCTCATAAACTTTCAAATAATATGTTTATTATTTATCTTTCAATCCACCATCGCAAAATCGCAAAGCCATTCTTACAACTGAACATCATCTTTCTTTTGTCGAATTTTGTCGACTAGTTTTTTAAGATTTTTATAAAAAATGCTTTACATCATAAAAAAGCAATGTTAATATCTATAACAGATTTGGTTTGTTTAAACTAAATGACTCCTATGAGAGTCAAAAAGGGAATAGGCTTGTGGGCACTATGCATTATCCTACTTCTGGTAGCGCCTATTAATCTGTTCCTTTTTTCTAATAAAAATTAAATATTATAAAAAATAAGAGACATATTAATATGTGGAGCAAAAAGCTCCAACTTCATTCATATTAATATATCTCTTATTTTTTAATGTTTTCTATAACTCTATCTATGATTTGTTTAGGCTTTGGCCTTTCAAATTCACAAAATTTAAAATAGTCTACAATTACATCTTGATCACAAACATTTGTCATCTTTTTAATTGACTGTTTTATATTTCCATATATACTGTCTTCTGATTTATTATATCTTTTTGCTATAATCGGTAATATCTCATTAAAGAAACTATATTCATAATATTTTCCCGAAATGAATACTTCATATATACACTCACCCATATATTTCGTACCTGCATATTTTGTTTTAAATGAAAGTTTAGATAATTCATTTAAAATACTTTGATATAAGTCTTTACTATTATATGTGTTAAACATTTTTATAATAATTTTATATAATTCCTTATATAGTACTGGTTTTATTAAAAATGCATTAATGTATTTATTAGATTCTAACTCCGCTTTAAGTTTATTATCATCATTAATTACTATTATAGATTTCTTTAAAAGAGTTGAATTCATTTTTTCTAGTTCAGAAAATAATTCTCTTAAATCAAATCTATTATTTGAATAATCAATAATAATCATATCAACTTTATTTTCTTTTATAATATTAATACTCTTTTCTATACTAAGAGTTATTCCTAATATTTTAATATCTAACTTCTTACAAGCAAAAAAATTAATTAAATTTACTACGTTTGCATTATTATCTGCTATTATTAAACAATTCTTCATTATAACCTCCGTTTATTAGAGTCCATAATGATATCAAAATATTTCAAAAATTTACAATTTTTTCCTTTTTTTCCTATTTTGAGAATAAAAATAAGAAATCTTTTATAATAGCAATATGCTTTTAGCATGATATGAAATCAATATCACGAGTAACTACACGTGATTTTTGATTAGAAAGACAAGAAGGATATCTGAGATAATAAAGGAGATGCAATCATGACGAAAACTTCTAGTATTCCGAGAAAACTCTTAGCCTTCGTGCTTGTCACAGTTATGGCTATCACCGCCTTCTCTACCCAGGCTTTTGCTGCCGGTGTTGAAACCTGGTATAGCGGTTGGGTTGAAGAAGGAACCATCACTGTAACCAACAACAATCTCACTCCTGTTAAAACAATGGGTGTGAGCGGCACGCTTCATCTTGTTGCAGAAGTGTATGGTCGTTCCGACATGGAACCTTCTGGTTGCCCGCCAGTAAAGCTTACCGTGCAAGTTCGTGATTTGAACGGTAACGTTCTTGCCAGTGGTTCGGTTAGTGAAGAAGCTGCTGTCCCTCAAGTTCACATCAATCTTCCTGTAACTGCCGGCCAAAAGATTCAAATCTTTTTTGACATCAGCAGTGTTTCCTACAATCCTAACGGAAACTATAGAGTAGCAGATGTGGATTATGGACACGAAATTTACTAAACCCTTTTACAAGCAGCATAACTAATTAACGCAATCCTTCTTGTCTTTCGAAGTGGCCTCTATAAGTGGCCACTTTTTTTATTATTTAGTAATAAAACTATTTTTTTCTATTAAAATATTCCATTTCTTTTCCACCAATTATTTCTCCAGTAGTTGCATCAATATAATATTTCTTATTAAATTCTTGTCTAACCGTTAATAAATTCGTATTTCTCGGTTTATTATCTTTTTTATGTTCAATATAGACAACCCATACATTTCTTATTACATCTTCTACATGTACATTTCCACTATCGTTTTCTTTCTCGTTTTCCAATATATAAATAAATTCATTCATCATTTCCATATCTAATTCTGCACTCACTTTTGATATTTCTAAATTGCTAAACTCTTTCTCTTTTTCAATAGCAATTTTTATTGCTTCATCTTCTGTAATTACAATTGGATTGTTAACCAAATCATTTAATCTTCTATAAGATAGTTTGTATATATAAGCATTCCCATCAATAATCTTAAATGTTATCATAAATATTTTATCATCTAATTTTATATCATCTTCCGCAAGACCATATATTACTTTCCAATATTTGTTTTTATATGTATCATCTAGGCCATCTCTTTCTTCACTAGATAAAACTATATAATTATCAATATTTCCAATTCCTACTTTCTTATAAATACTATTAGCAATTTCTACCGCCTCAGCTTTATCAATTAGATCATTCTCTTTAATCATATTCTTAGTTTCTCTGTTTTCAATATAATCAATTACACCAGTCTTAGCATCTAATTGAATTGTTATGTTATCAAATACTATATGATAATATAAATCTTCATTATTTTCATAACTTCTATTTATTTTAATTTCAGAAATTGTTGTATTCTCATAACCTAAATTTCCAATAATTGTAGTAGCAATTGTTTTAGCTTTTTCTTCGCTAATAATATTATTTAACTCTTCTTCATCGATAGGAGCTAACACACTTTCTTCTCTTTGTTTTCTTGAAGTTCTCTCTGGATCTTTCCATATATTTTCATAAATCATATATGCTGCAAATACCGCTGTAGAAAATGTTAATAGTAAACATACTACTGTTGTTGCAAATTTTAAAGAAAAATTATTAAAAACATTATTTGATTTTTTAGCTTTATTTAAAAATGCTGTATCAATTGCATATTCAAATTGTGCACTTACGGTTATAGGTCTATCTAAAATTTCTTTTATTCGTTTTTCATAATTATCCATGTAGCTCACCACCTTTCTCTAATTTTTCCTTCAGCTTAACTCTCGCTCTGAATAAATGTGTATTTATTGTACTCACTTTCATATTTAATATACTTTTAATCTCTTTAACAGTATATTCTTCTTTATAATATAGAATCAGAATTATTCTTTCTTCATATTTTAAATCTTTTAGTAGTTCATAGAATTCTAAGTCACTTTCTACATCATTTGATGTTGCCGTTATAAAATCTTCAAAATTTAATTCTTCATATGATAAATCAGTCTTGTATTTTCTTCTATAAATTCTATTACACTTATTAATTAGAATAGTAATAATCCATTTCTTAAATAATTTCGGATCTCGCAGTTTCTTAATAGATTTAAACATTTCAAGCATCGTTTCTTGTATTGCATCTTGCATATCATCTTCATTAGATATTCTCGTCTTTGCAATTTTATATAAGTCATCTTTCATCGATTTTACTAATGCTGTAAATGCTTCTTGATCACCTTTTTGAGCACGTTTAATTAACTCTTCCACAATTTATTACCTCCTTTCTCTCTATTTAACTCTTTCACCTATAAAGAGTCCTAAAATAGTTTAATATATTTCATTAAAATTTAATTTTATCATATATTAAAAAATACTTTTTTACAAACAAAAAAACTAGTACTAATTAAAAATTAATACTAGTTTCTTTTCTTATATCTTTCTGTATTTATTAAATTTTTGTTCCTTATTTTTTCATTATGAAGTTCTTTTGCTCCTATTATAAAAATAACCATAAAAACCCTCCATTTAAAAATTTATAATACTTTTTTCTTATGTTATTTTAACAGTATTCTTCATCAGTTGTTAACCAAATTGATCTTTTATTATTAATATTATCTTTTAAATCAATTTTGTTTTGATAAGCTGTATCTAAAATTTCTTCAAAATAGTTTATAAAATAATTCCATGTATATAATTTACTATAACCACTTTTAACATTATCAGCAAGTCTTGCTGGAATATCACCATATACAAGTCTTCCGTTTGGCATTTTTATTTCTGGTAATATTACACCAATTACATAACAATTATTTTTTAAGGCTGTATATATTTCCCAATCTACATGTTTTTTACATCTTGTACTTTTTCCTACTAATACTATAAGTAAAGTATTTTCGTCAATATACTCCTCATTAACTAATTTTTCTCTGTAGTCTGCTCCTCTTTTTGGATTAAGCTCATCATCACTTACTGTTTTGTTTGAAATTAAGTCCTTAAAATTTTCTTCTAAGAATACTTTAAACTTCTTTCCTTCCCTATGAGAATAACTAAAATAAACTTTTTGTTGCGTTGCAACCATTTTCTTTTCCTCCTTTATATTTTTTTACACAAATATTAAAGAGTCCCTATAGTATTCAAAATATTTCAATTTTTTTCAAAAAATTGAATTTTTTTCTAAATTTTATAAATCTATAGGAAAAATAGTAAAAAAATCAGATTTTTCTTTACAAATCTGATTTTCTATATTATTATACACAAAGTTTAGTTCAGTTGGTGACTAATCTAAAAAAAGAGGGCTACTGTATCACTCTTAACAGCATACCTTTCGATACAGTAGCCCATCCTAATACCCTATTTTAAAAAATTAATCATTTTCTTCGATATCATAAAAATCCATCAAATTTTCGCCAGTTTTTCTTATATTCATCGCTCCAATTCCTTTGCTACTAACATAACTATCAAATTTAACAATGTCTCCTACATTAACATTTTCTTTCAAATTATTTCTTATAAAAAATATTGATTTATTTATACTATTAGAAATAAAACCATATTTATCATTTATATATGCAACAATACCTTTATTTACACTCTCAATTTTTTTAGCTATTCTATTATAATCTATTACTATTTTTTCCAATTCCTTATATATATCACTATTAATTTCATTTTTATGAGATAGTATTATTTTTTCAATACTTTTCATTGTATTTCCAGTTAAAGACTTTAATTGACTCTTATATTCTGATAATACTTGTAGCAATAGTTTCATCGCATCATTATTATAAAACATATATGATAATTCCTTTAATAACTCTAATAATGTGGCATAAGTTTTTTTATCAATATTTCCTACATTATTTAATTCTATTACTCCGTTTATACCTTTTTTTAACTTATCTAATTTTTGATCATCGTCCCTATATCCATATATCTCAGACCATAATCTATATAAATCACCTATAGCTTTAGCTCTAACATTTCTAATTTTATCAGCATTTATATTTTTATAATCTGTTTTTATTAATATATCTTCTGATTCTTGAAATCTTCCTAATCTCGATAATATTCTTGCTTTTTGTAAACTTATTTCTATATCATCTTTCATGTAGTTTTCTGCTAATTTAATTAATTCAAGAGCTTTTTGGTTATCATTCATAACAACAGTATAAAATGAAGCATATGCATAATACACTGTACTAAACTCTAAGTCTGTTTTACATTTATTTACCGCAATCTGATAGTTTTTAATCGCCTCTGACAAATTATCAAAATTAGCATATAAAAACGCTTTAACTTTATAACATTCTGAAAAATTCGGAGCTATTTCTTCTGCTTTATTTACAAATTTCAACGCATTTTCCGAATCTCTTTCTTTTCCATATTCTAAAGCTTTATACAAATATATAGCTGCAATTTTTTGATCTTTGTCATTATAATCATAACTTATTGTGCCAGGGTTTAATTTAGAATTTTCTTTTTTTACGGTTATATTTTGAAGCATTCCATTTAGTTTTAATCTTTTATCTTTAATAACATTCATAAATTCAGAATCAATTTTTTGTATTATTCTTAAATAATCTTTAGCCATCATATTAATTTGATAACAACCATCTTTTAAGGTTATCATATTTGTTGCACTTAACTCATTAATTGCTTTCTTCATTGCAATTTCTTCTCCATCAATATAATATGAAATTTCACCATAAGACATTTCATAATCTTCTATTTGAAATAATCTCAAAATTTCTTTTGATTCATCCGATAATTTATCATAAACATTTGACATGCAAAATTCGATTAAACTTTCTTTATTATTTTGAATTTCTTCTTCTCTAATACCATTATATACGCCAGTTATATACCATTTTATTGATAAAGGATTTGAATATAATACTTTTTCAACGATTAAGCTTATATCTTCATCTGTTTTATTATGTAATTTTAATCCATAATACTTAGAAAGTTCTCTATAATACTGTATTGCATCTTTTTTATTCATTCCTTCTAACTTGTATCTACATTCTAATTCCCCTAAACCTGTTCTAGAGGTGATCAAAACTCTAGATTCTTTTGGAATTTTCTTTATAAATGTATTTATTTCTTGATCATTAATTGTTTCTAAATTATCTATTACTAGCAAAGTTTTAAAAGTTTTCATAAAGTTCAAAATATTATCTTCAGCAGATAAATTCTCATTCATTACAACCTCTTTCTCCGCATTTTTTATAAATTCAGTTGTAGTTTTTATAGAGTCTTTAATTTCAACGAAATCACCATTAGACAAAGTTCTTGCTTTCAATGATATCCAAATTATTGCTTCATATGGATTACTAGCATCATCGATTAAGTCATATAATGTTTTTACTATTATTGCTGTCTTACCTATTCCACCATTTCCTATTATTGATATTACTGGATATTTATCTTGTAATAGTAGTTCTTTAATCTCTGCTCGCTCTTTTTTTCTTCCAATATATCCTGTATCGTCAAATTCAGCTTCAGGTAAATTATGATAATAATTATCATTAAATTTATTTGGTTTAAATTTTATTAATAATTCTTCAGGACTATTATCTAATAATTTTCTATTTTTTATTACTTCTACCCAATTAATAAATTTTATATCCTTATCAATACCTTCCATTACTTCTTGTAATGTTGCCTTATCCCCCAATTCTAACGGTTTAATATGCATTACTCTATTTCTAATAGGTATTATTTTTTCGAAATATTTAATAATTTTTGCTACATTAGAATTATTTAATTTATACTTTACGGGATTATCTACTAATATGCATATATAATCTGATAAATCTAACATATTTAAAATATTTTCATCACTTTTTTCATCCTTACTATTTAATCTTTGATAAGCTTTATCTATCATACCTTGTGAAAAATTTATTTTTCCTTCGCAATATGATAGTATATGAACTTTTAAATCATATTCGATTGATGCACAAATCGAATACATAAAAATTCTTGATGGTAAATTAAGATGTTCCATTTTTACATTTCCCCCTTTTAATAACATTTTTACACGCACTAAATTCGTTAGCTTCTGCTTGCAATCTAGTAACTTGTAATGAATCATTCATATTACTCTACATCATGGATTATTATGAAACTTTTTACCAGTTCTTAAAATCTAAAACATTTTTGTGTTTACTATTAATGTAAAAACAGGCACTAGCACTACTAATGCTAATTGAATTGCGGTAGTTTCTAGTGTTTTAGATAGTTTAATTATAGTAGCAAGCTTAGTTTTAGTTTATGTTAAAGAACTAGATGAATTTGTACTTGTTTATTCTTTTTTTATTGTTTGTGCAATAGTTGTATCCAATTAACGCAAATTTCTATTTCTTCTTCATTAACTTCAACATCTTTTGCCTATATTAATACTCCAGATGTTAATAAGTTATCACTTTTAAATATAGGTATTACTCTATATAAATCATGATTATCTTTTTCTTACAATGTATTACTATAAATAATTATAGCAAACTCAATTTTATTTTCCTTTTTTTCCTACATATATTAGAGTCCATAAAAATCTCAAAATATTTCACAAAACAATAATAATTGTAAAAATAAAAGAGTGGTATTTTTATACCACTCTTTTATTTTCTATTACTAATTATTTAAAAAATTCATTACTAAATCTATAATTACTTCTTTTTCTCTTGGATTTGATTCAGCAATTAATAACGTAAGTGCTGTTAATGTATTATTATCAATAACTTGTTTTTCATTTTTATATAGTATTCCATAAAAGTTTAAGAAGTATATAAATAATGTTGCTGCAATTCTCTTGTTTCCATCTGTAAACACATGATTTTTTACTATTAAATATAAAAAGTTTGCACTTTTTTCTTCAATACTTTTATAAATATCTTGTCCAGCAAAACTTTGATATATATTTCCTATAATAGATTCTAATCCTTTATCTCTTTCTATTGCAAATAATTGACTTTCTTCTTTAAATCTTAGTGTATTTATTATTTTTACACATTCACTATATTCAATTTTTCTTTCATCAATATTCCCTTTAATTTTCTTTAATGTTTTATGATCATAATCATCTAATAAGTCTAATGCTTTTGAATATTCACCAATTACTTTTAATATTTCTTTAGCATCATTATTTTCTAATTTTTCATCAATTCTATTTGCTATATCAATTAATTTAATAGTTTTTTCTAAATACTCTAATCTTCTTTGGTTTACTGCATAACCTTTTAACATATAATCCTTTAATACTTTATTAGCCCATTGTCTAAAAATAGTACCATTTTTTGATTTTACACGATAACCAACACTTATAATTACATCAAGATTATAAATTTTAGCTTTTCTTCCTCCTGAACTTTTGTCGGAAATTCCGACAGAAGTTTTTTCATCCAATTCTCCTTCTTTAAAAATGTTACTAATATGTTCACTTATAGTAGCATGTTTTACATCAAATAATATTTCCATTTGTGCTTGTGTAAGCCAAACTGTTTCTTCTTTTAAATTAACTTCTAACTTTACATCTTGATTTTCAAATATAATTATTTCGTTTTTCTCTTTATCCATTTAATAACCACCTTTTTTAATACATTTTTTCTCTTACAATACTCCAATTACATATTAGCACAAACAATTTTCTTATTCAAGAGTTTTGCGAACATTTTTTCGGTTTTATCGCAATATACTTCACAACAAAACATTTTTAATATTGTTACCTGACTTATCTCATATTTTAACTTCATAGTACCTTATTACATATCAAAACCATTCCTAATTCAATCATTTTAGAATATGCTAAAACATTAAATATGTTTAAAATTGTAAAATAAACAATAAAAGACATAAAATTAGAGCTCTTACACCTGCAAAAGCTCTAAATGATTTTTTCAAATTTGATATCCAAAATTTATACTTTTTTTGCAATTATAATTTTAGCATTGTATTGATGTCCACTTACAAATTTTTCCCATTCTATTAATCTTATTTTAAATTTTAAAGAATCAAATTTTGTAATATCTTCTGAACTAATAACACTTCTATTCTTAGTAATTAACAATAATGTTACTTTATTGGTATCACCAATATTTAACGAATCCTGTACGGCAACTTTATTCCCTGTATATTCTGTTAGACCATCTATTGATTGATTAATACAAGTGATAAAATCTGAAGGTTGTCCAATTTTCACATGAGTTAATCCGTTATATTCTGTATATACATCGCACACTTCAATTCCACTTGATGTATTCCTATCACATAAAACTCCATCATTTTCTTTTGCATATTTATAGTTATATTTTAATTCCGGATATGGAGGATCAACAATTCTTTTAAGCTCCTCAATGTGTTGTGACGAATAACGTTCTATATCTTCTGTTATATAGTCATATCTTTCATCAAATTGTGTAATACTTTTAATTTTTTCTAATTCATGATTTATTGTATCCATATATACTTTATTATACTTGTACCATACTCCACTTGATAATGTATAATAAATATTAGGATCTTCCAAATTAAGTGTATATTCTAATAAATCATAAATTTTACATTTATAATTATTTCCTGCTGAATCAGTAACAACAACATTTATTTTATTAATGTCTTGAATATTATTATCTTCTAATATATTAGAAATATTATCTAAAGAAATGCTATCCAATTCATCTAAAATTTTTCTTCCCTCCATAATTTTATAACCATCAATATTATCTCTAAAATAAATTTGAGAATTTTTTACTTCATAAAAGGAAATCCACATTTTACCATCCTCAAAATCTCTAGATGCTATTTTTTCATTAACTTTATTATTTAATTCTGTTAATAATTCTATTTCTCTTTCCTTAACGCGTATAAGTCTTGGAATTGATACACGTTCACCATATATATTATAAATTTCCTCTATATTTAAAATAATTTTGCAAATATTCTCAATATCAAAGTTTTCTGATTTAACATCAACAAATACACTTGTTGTAAATTTTACTTCTTTACCTATAATATCCTGTAAATTTTCAATACAATGTCTTCCTGGGTATTCTACTACTTCTCCTATTAAAGCATCTACTGATTCTCCAATAGTACCTCTAAATTGAGCTAATGAAAACTCCGTAATAGATTTATTCTTATCTAATCCATAAAATTTTGATGATTGTAGTTTTAATTTATATTCATTTAGCATTTTTGATGCCATAATAAGTCCAAATTCATAATCTATTAACTCTGTTATGTTCGAATTTCCTCTACCAAAAGTTAATATATATCTATTTTTGGAATTATTAATTATTATATATCCATAGCAAGAATTTGAATTCTTTTCTGTAGAACTTTCTAATCCAAAATTTTCTTTAAAACCTTTCTCCCATGTTTTATCATCAATCGAATTGGTTGTATGTCCATATAATGCGCATAATTTAAATACATTATGTCCTATGGCAACTTCGCCATTCCATTCTCCAACATCTGTTGTCTTTCTAAATAATTTTTCTTTTATGTTTCTAATAATTTCTTCATATGAAAAAAATTTTTCTGCTTTAAAAATGTTAATATCAATATTAGCCATATTAGTACCTCTCTTTCTATTATAAAAAACCAAAAGTAACCGCAATAACAATTGTGGTTACTTTTATAATGTTAATCTAAATTATTTTTAGTTTTTGCATCTGGTTTTGATACTGGTGTTTTTAAACCATTTTGTTTTCTAACATAATAGTTTTCACCATAATGAGATAAATTTTTTTCAATTTTTCTAACAACTTCTGTTCTTGTCATTTTCTCATTTGTTTTAACATCTCTAAAGCTAATGTTTCTTCCTGTTTTTGTTTCTTTTGTTACTTCCATTAATTTTTTCATGTTTCTTTACCTCCTTTTCATTCGCATTCTATGAATTTTCTTTATCATTTTGATTACATTTTAACAAAAATATATCTTTTAAATTAAAAGTTGATTAAAACAATTCACAAAGCTCTTAGCAAATGTTATTATGAGGATAGGAAATAACATAATAATACTTGCTAAAATATAAAGTCAATTCACAAAAGTATTTTAGCATTTCTCAAGAAAAAAATCAACAGGCAATTTTCTTAGATAATTGCCTGTTTTCATTTTCAAAAATTTATATACTACAAACATTTTTTCTTAAAGCAAATCGATATTCATTCCTATTTTTGATTACATAATCTTTATTCTCTTTCTTTACCTTTAGCTTTAATATCTATTACTTTACTTTTTAAATCTCTTATACTTACTGCTTTTCTTCTTAATAATCTAAACTTACGTAATTTATTTCTTACTACTGTTCCATCTAAACTATCAGAACTTACTGTTTCACCTTTACCTAGTGTCTTATCTACATGTATATCAGTACCACCTGATGATGCTATTCTATAAGCTTGTACTAACTCTTTTATCTCACTTATTACATCTATATTTCCTAAATATGATGGGTGATATATTTCAGCTCCATCTATAGGAGTTTTCTTATTTACCTTTGGAGAAAACTTAGCTAAGAAATCTTTTACAAACTTAATTGTATTATCATATGCTAGTTTTACTTCTTCTTTAGTTCCTACTTTAGCAAAATATGATGATGGATGAGCAAGATATGCTTTTCCTCCCATACTATGAATTAGATCTATTACTTCTTCTACACTTGGATTTAACATAGCAACATCTAAATAGAATGGATTATTTAAATCTTTAACACATCTGTTTTGAAATGCTCTCCAGTTGGTTCTTAATTTATATTACAATTTATTTTTTATCTTGTGAAGGAAATTGCTTTGATATATTTTCTAAATCTTTAGCTGTCATTTTTCCTGTTATAATATCATTAAAAATATTTTCAAGAATCCCTGACATAGCATTATTCATTACATCTTGATTTTTTTCATCCATTAACACTTTACTTTTTAACGCAATCATTTCTTTTTCATGTTGGTATTCTTTTTCTTTTATTTCCATTTCTAATTTATGTTTTTCTTTTAAATTATCTATATCAATTTTATGTTGTTCCATCAATTTATTAATATCATGTTTATTATTAGTTTTAATCACATCCAATTCATGATTAAATTGTTTCTTTGACGCATTATATGAACATAATCCAGATATTATTGCAGTCATAATAGAGACTATATATGGCATCATTTCTTTTAATAAGTCCATTTTAATCCTCCTATTTTAATCTTTTATTTTAATTATATTTTTTCTTGTCAAGCAATTTATAATATTAAAATTTTACAAACTTTTTCAATTCTTTTATCCTAATTGTTTTACTAGATCTCGCACAATACTTTCAATTCTTTCTCTTTCAATATCCGGTAGCACTCCAGTGTGCATAATAACATTTCTCGACATCTCTAAATCTTCCATTCTAGAAGTAATCCATGCTTGGGTAGGAATAATATCTGAAAAATAATCCCAATTAGTAATTATAATCTGAGTTAAATTTCCTAACATCGTATATCCAATATTACTATTAGATCTATTTGATGAATATTTATTTTTTTCTTCTTTGCTTTTTAATCTTTGAACTTCATCTTTAACTTTTTTGGGAACACATTTATCCCACCATTCAACTCCATAACTCTCTGATAATCTATCTACTATAAATTCTCTAAGCATATTTTCTGCACAATATAACGCTATATATATTGAAGCCATTTGATTTGCAGCAAACCATAATTTAGGATTAAAATCTTTTTCCATACTTTTGTCAATATCTATATCTTCTTTATCTTCAAATACTCTAATTCCTTGTTTTTTCAAATCATTTAATGAATCTTTTATTAACATTCCATTAAAGACAAATTCTTTTAATTTCCTTCTCTTATCCATGCTAGTTAAATAAATTCTCCTTTATACTTTTAAATATTGCATTATAAATAGTTATATCAGTAGTAGCAGGTAAATGAATTTGGATATTATAATGAAAATCAGGTGAAAATTCAACTGCATTCAATTTATTATCTATAGGAATTGCTTGAGTTTCTTCTGTTATTTTTTTATCATCTTCTAATCCAGAAAAATCTCCATATTGGCATAAAGCTTTAAACGTTAAATACATTCTTTTAACTTCTTTTTCTTCTTTTCCTGTAACTCTAGAAATAACGCCCTTTACCTCATCTTCACTAGCATTATTCATATTAACATTAATATCAAATAATTCTTTATAATATTCTTTTATTTGTTTTCCGACCACTTTCTTTGATTTATTAGTATCTCTTAATAAATTATAATTTGAAGTTGGAACCCCATCACTATTTAAAAATTGCAAATTTTTTAGAACATTTATAAAACCTCTGTCATTAGAACTCGCAAACCCCATATTTTTCAAAACTTCATGAGTAAATTTTGCTGGTTGTGCAGCTGTTTGAATCTTTTCAAACATTTCTGATATTCTCGCATTTGATGTCATATAATGATAATTTGTCATATTTATTCCTCCTATTTTTTATTTCATATAAAAAAGCAAAATATTAATGCAAAAAAATCATTAATAATTTGCTTTCTCTTTAGTATTTCATGTAAAATTATCATTTGTATTTATTTTAACTTATACTCTTAGATCATATTAAAACCTATATTCTTTATTCAAAATACAAGTTGAAATTAGTATATCTTTTTAATGAATTATTACCTTTTTTTATAAATTCCCAAGTATTCTCATATGTATCCTTTAATGCATATTTATCATCGTTAATAAATTCAATAAAATTTACTGGATTATCATAAAATTTATCTTGAATTTCATTGGCTAGATTAAATTTTTCTTCATCATCTTTTACATTTTGTTGATTATGAAAAACATGTTCCATATTAGTTGAAAAATAATAAATACTATAAGGAATACCTCTAATTCTTTGGGTTGAACTTAATCTATTCAATATTTGTTTTTTCTTTTGATTTCTTTTTCGTATAAACTCTATATTAGAAGTATAAATATGTTCTAAATCATACTCTATTTGAGGTATATTTTTATACACAACTACATCTTCTCCTACAAAAGCTCCATCCAAATCTACTAAATGAATTATTTTTATAATATCTTTAATTTTAAAATGCATTTGTTCCATACACAATTCAATTTGTTTATTAATTTTTACTTCAATATTTGCTACATTACTAGAATCTTGTGTAGTAATATCTGTACGAACTATTTGAAAAAATACTTTTTTATCTTTATTTAATTTTTTTACAATATGACCTATAGCTGTTTCATCAGTAATTCCTTCTACAATAAATAATACAACTTTTTTATCTTGCATTTAACTTATCACCAGCCAATCTAAATGCTCTTTGTATTTCTAAAGCATCAGTTTCATCATACAATTCTTCCTTTTGTCCACCAAGATTTATACTTCTTATATAAACAGATCTTAAATTATTATTATTCTTTATGTTAGTAAGTTTTATATATCTATTTTTAGAATTCGTTGTCGTAAAGAACAATGAATTCTTTGATAAAACTTCTAAAGGTCTCAAATTGTGTGAAGTAAATAACAATTGTCCTTTACCACCATTTTCAATAACCTTCAACATTTCACCCAACAAAAACTCAAATATACCAGAATCTAATTCATCAACAACCATACAAATTGAAGGATTATTATACATTGCAATTAATGCACTTAATATTGATATTATTTTTTTAATACCTTCTGATTCATATTTTAATGGCAAATTACAATTGTTCTTTTTTGATACCAATTCAACTTTTACACCTTTATCACCTTTTTCATCAAGTTGCTCTCCATAATTATATAATTCAATTTTTAAAGAAGGAACAATATATTTTAAAACAACATCCATTTGTTTTATAATATTACTAGCTAAATCAAATATCGGTTTTTTTACTATTGAAATATTATCTAATCTAACAGCAATATCCCCTGAAGAAATATGTTCGTTCTCTTCTAATCTAAATGATAATGGCATTAAAATGTTCATATTTATAAATCCAGTATGGTTACTACTTATAACAAATAAATTGTATCTACCAAAATATTTTAAAACATCAAGTATATTTATTAAATCTTGCTGACTTTCAACTCTATTTATAATATTTTTAAATTCATCACAAAAGATAAAAGATGAACATTTTTCAATAGTAATTTTTTGAGCCACTTTTAGATTTACTATATTATCTTTACTATTAGATAATATCTCGTTATATCTCCATTTAGGCGTAAATAATTCTTCTTGATTATCTATATCATAATCTATTATCGCCACTTTAGATGACCATTCATTTTCTTTTCTTTTGGCTGCCGATAGCTTTTCTTTACTAATTACAAATTTTTTATCTTCGCATTTTTTAAATGTAAACTCATAAGTAATTTTATACTCATTTTTTTGAAAACTTGCATATAAATCGAACTTTAATGTTGATTCTTCTGAATTAATATTAATATAATTATAAGCATCATCCGGAATCGATAAACCTTCTAACATCTTTTTAAAAAAATCACACGCGTTTACTAAAGCTGTCTTTCCAGATCCGTTTTGACCGTATATCCCCATTATTTGAGATAAGAAATTACTATCTTTAGAATTTTCAAATTCAACACATCCATTTTCAACATTTTTAAAATTTATTAACTCAATTCTTTCTATTCTTACAATCGATTTTCTCATAAGAATACCTCCTCATTTAGTACTATTATATTATTTTTATTTTTAAAAATCAATAGTTTTTTATAAAATCGAAACAAAATGTTTCATTTTGTTTTTATTTTCTCCATTGTATCTATTTTTTATTCTTATATCTTCACATTAACGTAAGTACGTATACAACCTTTTCACTAACAAAAAAGAAGATAATTCTGTTTAAAACCATCATCACTTCTTTATTAAATTTAATATTCATATTTTCCTCTATTTTTAGTTCTCGCAAACTTACAAATACATAATTAGTTTTTATCATCTCTATTTCTATCTTCCAAAAACTCTTTTATTATTGCATCTATTATTAATTTCTCAAATGTTCTTAATGTAATTAATACAGAATTTTAGAAAGCGGTTCATTTAAAAGATATACTCTATTAGCTAATATAACATCTAGATCTTTAATTGTTATTTCCATAACCCTATTTCTTGAAAAGTCCATTACTTCTACTAATATATCTTCATTATTTTCTACTCGTATAATATATTCTCTACATTTTTTTAAATCTTCATCTTTATTTATTATCTCATATAATTCTTTAATATCTTCTTGACTTTTATTATTATCCATCTTTATACCTCCATAAATTTATATAATAATAATTACATTAAAATTTCTTAAAATATTACAACTAGCATTCTATTTATGTTATTTTTCACAAAACGAGTGAGAATCATCATATTTAAAATATACTGCAGCAACAAGTTAATTTATTGTTTATTTTATAAAAGCAGCTTATTTTCAATCCTCATAAGGCTTATGCGCATTAATATTTACACTTAGAAAATTTCTAAAATTCAATACTCTATATATAAGATTAACGTTTTTATACCTTTTATTTTAAAATATCTTCAAACTTTTATATAAATTTCAATTACTATATATTTTATCTAATAAATTATTTATATCTATTATTATATAGTAATTATTATCAAAAGTATAATTACCAAAGCACTAAATAAAAAACATTCTTTATTAAATTCTTAATTAATATATTAATCAAACTATTCTTTACTTTTTATACGCAAAATGATAAAATTAACGTGCTAAAATAATTTAATAATCAAACAAAAAGAGATAGATTTATTCATGCTTTCATGAACAATCTATCTCTTTATCTTTTATATCTATTTGATTTTTTCAAATTCTTTAATAACAGTATTATCTTTAATAATAGTATCTTCTCCAATAAATGCAAATGGTCCAATCTCGCAATTATCTCCAATTACAGCTCCACTTTTTATAACTGTATTTGGATGAATAACAGTATCTCTACCAATCTTTACATTATCATGAATATATGTTGTATTAGATGATTCTATTGTTACTCCATTTTTCATATGCATTTCATTAATTCTTTTTTGTAAAATACTTGTTAATTGTTCTAATTGTTTTCTATCATTAACACCTAATATTTCTGTATTATCTTCAACAATAACAGCTCCAGTTTTTAATCCTTTGTCGTTCATTATTTTAATAACATCAGTTAAATAATACTCACCTTGAGCATTATTAGGCTTAATATATTGAAGTGCATCTACAAGTTCTTCAATATCAAAACAATAGATTCCTGAATTAATTTCTTTTACTTGTTTTTGATTAATGTCAGCATCTTTTTCTTCTACAATTGCTTTTATATTTCCACCAACATCACGAATAATTCTTCCATATCCTGTTGGATTTTCATATATAGCAGTTAATAGTGTAGCATATTCTTTATCTCTTACACTTTTCTCTATTAGAGTTTCTAATGTTTCTTTTCTAATTGCAGGAACATCTCCATAAAGAATAACTACTTTTCCTTTTATATTTTTTAAATATTCAGTTGCTTGCATTACAGCATGACCAGTACCTAATAGTTCTTCTTGATATGCATATTTTACTGAATCTTTTAAAACATCAATTACTTGTTCTTTTAAATATCCTACTACTGCAACAATATCATCTGAACCAATATCATTTGCAAGTTCAACAACTCTTTTTACAAGTTCTTTATCAAATATTTTATGTACTAGCTTTGATTTATCTGACTTCATTCTAGTACCTTTACCAGCAGCCATAATCAAAGTAATTACATATTGTTCTTCACCATTAATAATCATAACATCCTCCTACACTTTTAAAATACTATCTCATTAAATAAGAGAATATTACTGAACTTAATTTTAGACTATTATGTTTTATTGTTCCATCAGCAGTTGTTATTAAATCATCTTCAATAAATTCATATTTACCTTTTCTTATATTATCATAGTCAATCATAACTTGATCTTTTTGTTCTTCTGTCTCATATTTTTTTAACATTTCATATGAAATTCTTGTATTACTTGCTATAACAACATCTATTTCATCTTTTCCTAAATAATGTTCTAACGCATTAACATGATCTGACACTCCAAATCCATCTGTTTCTCCTGGTTGTGTCATAACATTACATATATACATTACTTTAGCACTAGATTCTCTTATTGCTTTAGCAACATCTTTACAAATGATATGTGGCATAACAGAAGTATATAAACTTCCTGTACTTAATATAATCAAATCTGCATCTTTAATAGCATCAAATACTTCTGGTAAAACATGAGGTTCTTCTTTATAGAAAAACTCTTTATATTTTCTATGAGCTTTTGTTATTTCTTCTTCACCCTCAATTACTTCGCCATCTAATGTTTCTCCCATTAATGTTAAATAATCTTCTGATAAAGGAAGAACTGTTTGTTTAACATCTAATATTTTACTTAAGTATTTAATACTTTTTTGTAGACTTCCTGTCTCTTTAATTAATGATGTTAGAACAAGATTACCAAGTGCATGTCCATTTAAATCAGAATGCGCTTTTAATCTATATTCCATTACATCTCTTATTTCATCAGGAAGTGTTGAAAGATTACTTAAAACTTTTCTTATATCACCAACTGCTGGTGTAGCAAATTCTTTTCTTAATCTTCCTGTACTTGATCCATCATCTGATACTGTTATAACACAGGTTAAATCTATTGGAAAATACTTTAACCCTTTTACAACAAATGATGTTCCTGTTCCACCACCTAATAATACTACTTTTTTATTTTTTTGCATTTATAAAACCTCTTTAAATTTTTATTAAATCAATTCCATTTTGAAAATCTTCCATAATTTTACAAATAGCATGACTCACTTTTGAATCAATATTACTTAAATTCTTTTGCTCTTGAATTGAACGAACAAAAGTAACTAGTTCATATCTTACACCTTCTCCATCTAATTGATAAAAATATCTCTTATTATCATTAGGATTTTCAAATCTTATCTCAAAATAATCAGTTTTCCACCATGGTGCAGGTATATATACATATCCATTTGTTCCTGTTATTATCATATGTCCTTCTGATTTTGCTTTTTCAGCAACTTTGATTGATGCAACAGCATTTTCATAAATAAAATCTATTTTTGAAAAACCATCATTTTTATCATTTAAATTATAAAAATTTGAAATAATAGTTTTCTTTTCATAATCTACTCCTAATATTTGAAAAACTGGTAATAACGCTGTTGGTCCCCAATCCTTCAAACTATTAATCATTTCTGCTTTTTCTGTATATTTTATACTTGAACAAACAGCATCAACAGATACAATTCTTCCTATTTTACCAGATTTTAATAATAATAACAATCTCGAATATGCTGTAGAATATGCTGTTCTAATTGCATCCATAAGTATACATTTTTTTTCTTCAGCCAATTTAACCAATTCATCATACTCTTTACATGACAAACATATTGGCGATTCACAAAGCACGTGTTTGCCTAAAATCAATGCTTTTTTTATATGTTCATAATGTTTTTCATATTTAGAACGTATATATACAGCATCAACTTCTTTAATCATAACATCAAAATCTGTAGTTACTAATTCTAACGATTTTATTGAATCACTCATTTCATCAATATTTTGTGTACAAATTGATGTAATCTCTATACCATTTACATATATATCTTCGCTTTGAAATTTATTCATTGTTGGTGCATAATCTCCAACAATCCCCATTCGTATAGCTCTTTTTTCAGATCTAATTTTAGAACTTGATACCCCTTGAGTTCTTTCTAGATATATAACTTCGCAATAATCTTTTAAATAATCAAATTTTCCTTGCCAATCAGAACCAACTGTAAATACATCAATGCCATATTTTTTTATATCATCAATTTTTTGACCTTCATATTCTTCTATTATAATTTTATCGGCTAAACCTGTTGCTTTTACATTTTCAATTCTTTCCATTAATGATTGTTGTACATTAATTTTTCCTCTTGTCTTATCAAAATCGTCTGCTGTTACGCCAACAATCAAATAATCACCTAACGCTTTAGCTCGTTCTAATAATCTAATATGTCCATAATGTAATAAATCATAAGTACCATATGTTATTACTTTTTTCATAAAAAATCACCTATTACTATTCAATTTCTAAAATCCATCTATCCGAATTTTCTTCTATAACCTTGCCACCATTTTTCTCTATCACTCTTTTGGAAGATGGATTATTTTTTTCAACAGTTAATACCCTTTCTGTTATATTCATTTTATTCATTTCTGATAACAACATTTTAAGGAAGACTGTTGCATATCCTTTACCACGAAATTCTTTTGAAATTGCATATCCAATATTTCCACCAAATTTACGTGATGATTCTGTTAAAGCATGTCTAATCTTTCCAATACCTATAGGTATATTTTCATCATATAACCAGTATATTGTTTGAGAAACATATCCTTCTTTTAACCCTTCACCTCTTGACCATTTATCCATTAATATCAACCACTCTTTATACTGTTCAAAAGACATCTCCTGTACTGGATTAGTAAATTCATTTTCATTACTAGCAATCATCTTTAACATATTATAAATATCAATTCCATCATCTATTGATAATTGTTGAATTCTTACCATCTTTAACACCTCTATTTATCTAATTCTAATAAAGCTTGTACAAATTTTTCCATTGCACTCTTTTCTCCAGTTGTTACTCTTAAGCAATTTCCTAGAACTCCAATTCCACTATATTGCTTAATTAATATTTGCTTTATATCTTTCATCTTTTTTACAATATCACTTGCATTAGTTTTAGGTTTTATAAAAATAAAATTCCCACCACCAGCATTAAATTCATACTGATTTTCTTCCAACATTTTTATTAAATATTGTTTTCCATCTAATTGTTTTTTTCTTAATTCATCAACCATGCCAGGTGTTTCTATAATCGCTTGAGCAAATTTCATTGAAAATGCATTAACATTATGTGGTGTACATAATTTTTGTATCATTTTAATACCTTCTGGCCATCCTATAACATACCCTAATCTACATCCTGCTAAAGAAAATAATTTTGAAAACGTTCTAGTAACAAAAATATTTTCATTTTCTAAAGCAAAATTTATAAATGTTTTAGGATCAAAATCAATATAAGCTTCATCAATTAAAACAGTAATTTCATTTTCTTTAGCTTTATTAATAATAATTTCCATTTCTTCTTTTGAATATACATTTCCAACAGGATTATTAGGATTAACAATTATCAATAATTGTACATCATCAGTCATTTCTTTCAATATATTTTCTATTGGCATTTTCAAATCTTCAGTATATTTTACTGGAATAAAATTACGATTATACATTTTACAATATACTTCAAACATTGCATATGTTGGTGTCACACCTACAATTTTTCCATTTTCAGAAGTATAAGCTTGTATTATATTTCTAATTCCTTCAGAAGAACCATTTACTAAATTAATATTACTTATTTCCACACCTAAATATTTTGCTAAACATTCTGTAAATTCAAGAGTCTCAGGATATTGTGATACAAATTCTTGATCTATCGTACCTAAAACTTTTTTTATAAACTCTTCTGGTAATCCAACAGGATTTTCATTTAAATCTAACCTTAAATATCCAGCTCTTTTATGTTGATCAAATATTCTATCTAATTTTTTTATGTTTTCATTTAAAATATACATATATTCATCTCCTATTATTTATTTGTTCTTCACAATAATTACAAAAAACACTATAATTATCAAATTTATTCTTATTATTTATTAAATATTTACCAAACAATTCTTCTGTAAAATTCTCTTCAATTAACTTATTTTTAAAATATTTTTGAGCCTCCTTATAATCTTGTATAAATAAAAGAAAATATTCATGAAATAATTCAATTGGTGGAACTTTATTAAATCTTTCTTTATAAGATACATATATATTAACAGCATCTTTTAATTGATTATTTATTACTTTTTCATAATAAGAATCTAACGTCATTATTTTTCTGGCAGGATTTCCAGCATATACAGAATTATCTTCTACATTTCCTGTTACTACTGCTCCAGCTCCAATTATACAATTATTTCCTATAGTAGTTCCACACAAAATTGTACAACCATATCCTAAAAAAACATTATTACCGATTTTAACTTTTTTTTGTTTTCCTAAAACATTTTGAGAATACAAATTTAAAACATGAGTTGAGTAATCATGTGTCAATATCGTAACAGGACCAGTTAAACAAACATTATCACCAATTTCTAAAAGATGAGCATTTAAAGTATCTATGGTAGTTTGTTTTGGCATAAATATTCTTACATTTTCTCCTACCTTAACATTATTATTTTTTAAATATTTAATATAGCTTTCACTTGTTGCTTTGTATCCATAAATCAACTTGTTAATAATATTTTTTATCATTTTAATTCTCCTACTTTATTTTGAGAAATAATTAATAATAGAATCAACAATATACTTGCTAGCAAATCCATCTCCATATGGATTTGATGCTTGACTCATTTTTAAATAACTATCTTTATTATCTAATAATTCTCTAATGTTTTCATATATAGTTTCTTCATTAGTACCAACTAATCTTAATGTACCGGCTTCAATTCCTTCAGGTCTTTCAGTTGTATCTCTAAGTACTAAAACCGGTTTTCCAAGTGATGGAGCTTCTTCTTGAATACCTCCACTATCTGTTAATATCAAAAATGATTTATTCATAAAATTATGAAAATCATAAACTTCCAATGGTTCGATAATTTTTACTTTCGAATTTTTTCCAAAAATCTCTTCTGCACATTCTCTAACTATAGGATTCTTGTGAATTGGATATATAACTTTAATATCATCATATTCTTCAATTATTCGTGAAATAGCTCTAAAAATATTTTTCATAGGTTCGCCCCAATTTTCTCTTCTATGAGCCGTTAATAATATTATTCTTTCACCATTTCCATCCTCAATTAAGTTATTATTATATTTTTCATCTATTGTTAATTTCATCGCATCAATCGCTGTATTTCCAGTAACTACAATTTTAGATACGTCTTTACCTTCTTTTATTAAATTATTTTTGCTCGTTTGTGTGGGCGCAAAATATAAATCAGTACAGCAATCAACCATTTGTCTATTCATTTCTTCAGGAAAAGGTGAATATTTGTTCCACGTTCTTAATCCAGCTTCAACATGTCCAATCTTAACTCGATTATAATAAGCAGCTAAAGTTGAAGAAAAAGTTGTTGATGTATCTCCATGTACAAGAACCATATCCGGTTTTAATTTAACTAGGACTTCATTTAATTTTTTCATTACTTCACAAGTAATATCAACTAACGTTTGTCCGCTTTTCATAATATTTAAATCAAAATCTGGTTTTATATTAAATGTATCTAATACCTGATCTAACATTTCTCTATGTTGTGCTGTAACGCAAACATAACTTTTTATTTCTTTTCTACTTTCTAATTCTTTTATTAACGGAGCCATTTTTATAGCTTCTGGCCTTGTTCCAAAAATACTTAGTATTTTAATCATTTTCTTTGACATCCTTTCTCTTTATAAAAAACTTCATTGCAATTAATAAAGTTATACACAGTATCATTTCACCTATTAACGCAGCATATGCAATTCCAAATAATCCAAACATTTTTCCTAATATAACATTACAAATCACTATACATATACAACTAATTGTAAAACTTTTAGTATAAATTTTTTGTTTATTACTAGCAAGTAAAATTTGAACCCCAACAAAATTATTTACTATTGCAAATAAAAACTGTATTATTAATGGAACTACTATATCAGAATATAATAAATATTCTCTTCCAAATAATATGTCAATAATAAAATCTTTTAAAAATATTATTATTATTGACATTATAAAAAACATAAAAAATATCGGAAAAAATAATTTTTTTACAGTTTTTATACCATTATTATAACTTTTATTAAATTCTACACTAACATAAGGATATATAGATTGTGAAATTGCAGAAAAAAACAACGTTAAAATATAAGGAATTTTATAAATTGCAGAATAAATTCCTACTTTAGCAGAAGACTCAACAAATCCTAAAACTGTAATGCCAAATCCACTAAAAATCTTCATCATAGCCGCTGAAATAAATAAATATTTTCCTTCCGAAATTTCATTCTTTATATCTTCAAATTTACTAAACTTAAATTTCAAATTATATTTTTTATATACAACAATTAAACTTATTATACTCGAAATAATAGTTGTAAGAGCGTAAAAGAAGCAATACAAATAAATATCTTTGCTACTCTTCACAAAAACAAACGTTAATACTACAGAAATCATTCTACCAATAAGATTTATTATAGTAATAAATCTCATATCTTGTTTCCCTTGAAAAAGCCATGTTAGTTGAAACGCCACACCTATTATCATAGTAAATAATAACAACATACATATATAAATAACTTCACTATAATTAAAAACAATCGTTAAAATATTCAATAAAATAAATGAAATAACAAGTAACAAAATTCTTGATGATATTATATTATTAAATAATTTCTCTATTTCTTCTTTAACATTTTCAAATACCGCAACTTTTCGAGCTCCATTTAAAGCAAATCCAAATTCAACCAAAACTTGAATATAAACGATCCAATTCAACGCAATTGAAAAATTACCATACTGTTCTGCACCTAGAGTTCTTGTTATGTATGGAATTGTTATCATCGGAATAATTGTATTTACAATTTGTAAAATGCTTAACCAAAAGCTATTTTTTACAATTTTAGAATTTATATATTTTAAAAAATTTTTTTTCATCCTTTTCTTTCCTACTAATATTATTACTTTTTATATCTTCTTCTATCAACTTATAATAATTACACATTGCTAATAGTAAAAATATTAATGAAACATCCCAACCTTCAATTTGACCTCTAATTAATAATGTAAATAAACAAACAGGAATTATATAAATCACTTTTGAATAATGATACTTATTATCAAATTCTTTTACAGTAGTATAAACAATCCATAAGAAAGACGCCATTAATAATATTCCACCTGTAAACAAAATCATTAAATATGTATTATGCGCATTGATACCAATTAGATGTGGTAATAAAGCTTGAAATTCTAATCCATTAACAAATCCATGTCCCAAAATTGGTTGTTTTATAATTTCTTGTATTGTGATATCCCAAATAATGGTTCTATCAGTTAAAGATAAATTTCTATGCAATATGTTTACAATAATAAATTTAAATATTTCAATATTATTAAATATTACTAACATAAAAAACAATATTATATTAATTATTATAATATTTCTCATAATTCTATTATTTTCTTTTTTTACATATAAAAAATAAATAATAGTTACAAACATTATTAAAAAACATCCTTTTCCTCCTCCTAAATCTCTAATCATTGAAAACACTAAAAGATTCGTTAAAGAAACAATCGGAAATTTTATTTTTTCTGTTTTATAAAAATTGTTTAAGACATTAAAACCAATACATAACACATACAATCTTACCGATGTATTATCCCCACCTAAAAAGAATATTGGGTTTAAATTATCTCTAAACATAGCATTAGGATAATAAATAATAGTTGTTAAAGTATTTATTATTGTATATAAATTAAGAAAAAATGTTGAATATTTTATATATTTTTTAAAATTCATTTCAATTCCAACTCTCATCGTTAAATAAATCGAAAAGAAATATATAATATCCTTAATATAATTATATAAAGACACACCATTTTTTAAAGTAGCCATAAGCAATATAATATAAAACAATACAATCCCATAATCAAATTTTGTAAGCCTTTTATTATTACTTAAATAAAAAATTGATATTGCTATAGAAATTATTGTAAAAATATACCAAAGTATATTTAAAAAATCCGAAACATATGATATACATGTTATTTTAATACTAAAAAAAACTAACAGCCATAATAATAAATCGTTCTTTTTAATTTTAAATTCTCTCATTTTATCCACATCAAATTATATGGTTTTATCTTAAGGAAACCTTAACTTGATCCTTTCTATTTTTCTTTTAATGCTATTAAAATTTTTTCTATAACATCTTTATTATTTACAGAATCAAAAAACTTCAAAGCGTTATTCTTATACTCTTCATAATTTTCTTCAATCTCTTCAATTATTTGCAAAACATTATTTCTTTCTAGAGTAATACATCTTCCAGCTCTTGAAATTCCAATAGTATTGTTTAAACCTGGAATATCATTACCTATCATAGGGATTCCAAATCCGCTATACTCAAATATTTTATTAGGTGCGCAAAAAGCTTTATTTAGAATAGTAGGTCTATAAAACAATATTCCAATTCTAGCATAACTTGTTATTTCTAAATGTAGTGGTGCTGGAACATATTCATAAAATACCGTATTAGAAAATATATCTTTTATTTTTGAATAACTATTATATTCATCTATTCCCATCAAAACAAATTTATATTTCTTTTTACACATCTTTAATGCGTATGCAATCTCAAGCAATTCTTCCGTATTTTGCAAATACCCTTGATATATAATAATATCTTCACCTTTAATTTCATCAATAATTTTTTTAGTTATTATATTAGAAGGCTCAATACATTTTTGTGTTATTTGTTTATATGCTTTATTTGGTAAAACATCTGGTAAATACTTTAATGAATACCAATATTTTATTATATAAGCTCTAGTTTCTTCACAACAAGTAACTCTTCTTGCATTTTCAAGAATACCATGTAATAAAAATCTTTTTAAT
The DNA here is from genome assembly GCA_017517685.1 of Clostridia bacterium. Taxonomy (GTDB): domain Bacteria; phylum Bacillota; class Clostridia; order TANB77; family CAG-508; genus Scatovivens. Next base: position 35,732 of record JAFWYK010000003.1, on the reverse strand, counting down.
GGAGCCTCATCTAATAATTCGAGTAATGAGACTATATATTTTTTACCCTTCAATAAAAACTTCATTGGAATAACCGTTTCTGCATTACCAAACCATAATATATCTTCTTTATTATAATTTTTAGATAAATATTTTTTTAAATCTAATCTAAATTTCAACCAGCCAATCAACTTATTTAATTTACCAAAGTATTCTTCTTTAATATTTGATACTTTGATTGTATTTATATTTTCTTCTTCTAATAATTTTAACGTATTATCATCACAAGTTCCATACAACACATCAATATCAAACCCTAAATCTTTTATCATCCTAATTTGAGAGACACAAGGTGGATAAAAATGCAATCTTGATTTCACTATATATATAATTTTCATCTTGATCCTCTTTCTTAATCATCTATATATGCATCAATCATATGATTTTTTCTTTTATTCTCTGGTGGCAAAACCATATAATCTCCATAAGTTCTCTTTAAAAAATCTTTATAATTAGATAATGTTCTTAATAACATCCCTTCAAATTCAATATAATCACCTTTTAAGTTTTCTTTATATATTTTTATCGGTTTTATTGCAAACGTCATCTGACCATACTCTCCAGATTCACTAATCTCTAAAGTTCTTTTATCAATATATTTAGCAATTTTTAGCTTCGACACCCATAAAAATAATAATTTCAAAAACAATTTTACATAATCTTTTTTGTTCTTGAAATTAATTTTTTTAGTTTCTTTTGAAATTAAAACATTTCTTAAAAATTTATTAAGTCTAAATGTTTTTTCACAATAATTATCTATTGGAAAAATATCAATCCAAACTCCACATCTATATTTTTTATCACAATCTACATAAGTTTTATTATTAATTAACTTACCAATTGGTTCATACCATGTATCATTTTGTACACAAATAAAATCAATTTCATTATTAATACTTTGTTTCTTCATCATATCAACAAACTTATTATAATCATCTCTCGTCATAAGAACATCAATATCATCATCCCAAGGAATAAATCCTTTATGTCTTACAGCTCCCAATAAAGTACCATATGAAATATAATATTTTAAATTATTCTTATCACAAAATTCAACAAATGCTTTTAAAATGTCTATTTCTATCGTTTTTATTTCCTGTAACTCTAATTTTCGCATTACATTTCCTTTCTATATTTATTACATAACTGTATGTATATCTTTTTCAAATCCTCAGCAGAATCATCTATATTATATTTTTTTATATCATCATATCTCACGTTGATATGTTCATAACATTCTTTACTTAAAATATTATCATACCATATACTTGGATTATTTATGTTCAAAAAAAACACATTATTATTTAATTTAACTTCTTCGCTTATATTAGTAGAAAACATACATAATAAGCCATTTATTTGTGCTTCAATACCAACTACCGGTAATCCTTCATAAAAAGATGGCAGCAAAAACATATCTAAAGCTGAATAATATTTATAAATATCATCCGTCGCTCCAAAAAATTTTATTTTATCAGCAACATTCTTACTATTTGCATACATTTTAATTTCATCATCTAAATCACCATTTCCTAGCCACCAAAAAACGAAATTTACATTTTGTTTTTTTAGCATTTCTATGATATCAACTATAAAAAAAGGATTTTTTTGTTTAGTAATTCTAGCTATAGTACCTAATACTAATGTTCCTTGTTCTACATTATTTTCTTTTCTAATCTGTTTTCTAAATTCTTCCGAATACTTAAATTTTTCATAATCAATTGAATTATATATTAAGTGATAATCACTTTTTTTAAAAAGATTATCACCCGCTTTTTTTGAACAAGCAAAAAAAACATTAGAACATTTCTTTGCTATTTGAAAAAATGGCCAATTTATAATTTTTTTCCAAAAACGATCTCCATTTTGTGTAGCATGACTATGTAAAATTCTAACAGGTACATCATATTTTTTTGCAACTATAGCAATAATCGCATCACTATTTAAAACGTTAGAATGTAATATGTCATATTTATTATTAGAAAAAATCTCTTCCAAATACTTATAACATTTGTAAATATTTTTTAATTTAGGCATAAAAAAAATTTTGCTTCCATTATTATATATTTCATCATAATAAGAAGATCCAACATCTGATACTACTAAAAAATCAATATTAATATCGTCACACTTAATTAATTTTCTATAATAATTCATTACATAACTTGATACACCATTCGATAATCTTAAGTTTTTAACAACCATTAAAACATTCATTTTAATCTATTTCCTAACTAATTCTAAATATATTTCTTGCAATCTATTCTTTTCTACTGTAATATCAAACCCAGAACTTGCAATTTTTACTTTCATATCATTTCTACTTTGAAAATTTCTTTTTAATATTATTTCTGCCCATATCTCTTTTTTAAAACTCAATGGTATAGATATAATATTGTCCGTAATAAACACATCTTTTGGAACTTTATCTGAAACAATAACCGGTAAATTTGAACATTGTGCTTCAATAGCTACCATCCCCAACCCTTCATACAAGCTTGGAAATATAAAATAATCTAATGCTTGCATTATTTCATTAACATTTTCTTTAATTCCTAAAAACATTACTTTATTATCTATTTCATATTCTTTTACTATTTTTCTGATTTTTTCTTCCAATGGACCATCACCAATTAATAATAGCATCGAATTTTCATTTTGTTGCAATATCTCTTTATAAACATTAATTAAAAAAATATGATTTTTTTGCTTTACAAATCTTCCAACATGTCCATATACAACTTTATTTTCTATTTGCAATTCTTTTCTAATTTTTTCTCTTACCATTTCGTCATAAGTAAATTTTCTTATATTTATAGCGTTGTTTATAATTCTTACTTTTCCATCCTTAAAGCATTTTTTTCCAAACAACCATTTTGCTGCATGTGCTGTACACGCGAAATAATTTGTTGCAAACACTTTTGAAAAAGGTTTTAAAATCATTTTTATTATATTTTTTTTCCATTCTTTTCTATTTGTTGTTGAATGCGAATGTGCAATTCTCACTGGAACATTAGATACATATGCACAAAACAATGGAAACACGCTTAAAGAATTTAAATGCGAATGTACAATTTTATAATTATTTTCTTTAAATATCTTTATCAAAGATATCATATATTTTATTAAATTTTGATATGGTGGTATTTTTATAATTCTTCCACCCATTTTTTCTATTTCTTCTTTAGGAACAACTGTTGAATCTGAATCTATAATGAAATCAAATTGTATTTTTTCTCTATCAATATTTCTATAATAATTCATTATAAAAGATTCTACTCCACCACCTAACCATTTTCCTACTATTTGAGCAACTCTTATCGGTTTTTGCTCCATTCTTAAACAGCCCCTTCTTTTTTTATAACAGATATTACAGTCTTAAATAATATTTCTATATCAAACCACAACGAAACATTTTCTGCATAATATCTTTCAAGTTCTACTCTTTCTTCATAAGGAATATCACTTCTACCATTCGCAGCCCAATTACCAGTTATACCTGGTCTAACACTTAAAACAGTATCTTTATATATTCCAAATTTTTCTATTTCGCCATCTATAACAGCTCTTGGTCCAACAAGACTCATCTCACCTTTAAGAACATTTATAAATTGTGGAAATTCATCTAAACTTGTTTTTCTTAAAATTTTTCCTATTTTTGTTATTCTAGGATCATTTCTTAATTTCATTGTATCATTCCACTCTTTACGAGCCTCTTCATCTTCAGCAAGCAGTTTTTCTAGAATCTCTTGAGAATTCATACACATACTTCTGAATTTATACATTTTGAAATGTTTTCCATTTTTCCCTATTCTTTCATGTGAATAGAAAAGTGGCCCATGATCTCCAGATAAATTATTTACAATCCAAACTATAGCCGTTAATGGAACTAAAATTATTATTCCAACTATAGCTCCGATTATATCTATTATTCTTTTAACAAATAATGTTAATAATCTTGATATGTATCCAGCAGTATCTGCTGTTATTTCACCTAAGTTATATGTTTCTTTTCTAACAAAAGTAACTAAAAGAGTAATTATAGCAATCTTTAAATCTACTTTTAAAGATTTTCTATAATGATATTTAATATCCATATCTAATCTTTCAGCAAATGTTACTCTCTCTTTAGCTGATATTTGGAACACTCCTGTCATACCAGGTTTATGACTTACTATTCTATCATAGTATTCACCCATCTTTTCTTTTTCTTCTGGCATATAAGGACGTGGTCCTACTATTGTCATATCACCTTTTAAAACATTTATAAATTGAGGAAACTCATCTAAAGATTTTTCTCTTAAAATTTCACCGAATTTAGTAAGTCTTGGATCATGTCTAAACTTTCTATATGTACTATACTCTTCTCTGTTTTCTTCATTTTGTAGCATAGCAGCTAAAATCTCATCAGCATTTTTAGCCATTGTTCTGAATTTGTACATTTTAAAGACTTTACCATCTTTACCTATTCTATCTTGAGTATAGAATATTGGTCCTTGATCTCCATTTTTTAAGTTTTGAAAATAAATAACTATTGAAAGTGGAATTAAAGATATAATTCCTATAATAGAAACTATAATTTCAAAGAATCTTGCTACTAATGTTTTTGCAAATATATTTAATTTTCTTAATAATCTTTTTAGTGAATCCTCATGTATAGCTTCAACATCAAATGGTATAGCTATTTCATGTTTATCCATTCTACATCCCCCATAAAAATTTATACTTTACATTTTCTTAAACGTTAAAATCCATATTATTTTAACATTTTAATTATAACATAGCACCTATTATATTTCAAGGAAAAATCGACTTTTTTCATCTTTTTTTCACATTCTAAGTTTTGCTTTATTTTAAGCATATTACAAGTCATTTTAATAGTATTTTTCCATATTTTTCTTCTTATATTAAAAAACAAAACCATACAACAAAATTACATATATTTTATATTATTTAATAGTTTATCAAACTTTTTTACTCTCACTTTCATCATTGTTCTCGTTTTCATTTTTTTTATCTTTATATTTTTTAAGCCAACTTTTTTTTATATCACTCTTATCTATATAATAATTAAAATATTTTAATGTATTTTCTAAATTCTTTTTATATATTTCAATATCATTTATAATTATGAATTTCTTTAAATCCGTCAAACTTTCTTTCAACTCACTTGAAAATTCAAAATAATTAACAAGATTCTCCAAGTTATCCTTTGAAAATTCAAATGTAATATTTTCCATATCACATTGTTTAATTTCATAATTCATACCATTTTTCTTATATGTTAGTATGATTGTTCCGATTAAATCTACTTTCTCTTTTTCTTCAACACTTTTATCTGTAATATATTTCAAAGTATCAAACCCTATTTTTACACAATAATCATTACTTTGCTTATACACTTCATTTATTACAATATCATTCATTTCAAACTTAGAAAATTCTATCTCTTCAATCTTGACCATTCGATTAGTAACTGTCAAAAACCTCATATCTTTTTTCAATTTTATATCTATCGTCTTAATATTATTTAAATTCATTTCATAATCATATAGTTTTACAACATCCGTTTCAGGTAAATTATAATCATCAATAATCATTTCTAGACTTTCTTTAATTTTATCTGAACTTTCTGGATTAATATAAACTATTGAAACTTTTACTTTTTTATGTTTTTTATTAAATTGTTTTTCTAGCATTTCTTTATTTTCATAAAAAACTTTATCTCCCGTAAAAAAATATATTTTATCAAAATCTTCAAATTTATTATTGACTAATGTTCTCCAGATCATATAATCTTTAAAGCCTGCATCACTTTTTTTCCCATAAAATTCCTTATTGAATGGTGGAACTTTATTTAAAGCATCATTCATAACTTTTTCAAATTCATCAGCAGTTATTAAAGGTTTTACAACTAAAAAATTTCTTTTTTTAGCTTTTTGTATATTTAATTCTTTTTTATAAATATTTTTAGGCAATATTCCAGACAATCCAAAACAAATCTCATTATAATTATTTTGAAAACTCTCATACCTTTTATTAAACACACTAAGCTTTTGATTATATAATTCTTCAACGATAATTGATGGCATTATATAAACCAATTGTGTCTTTATATCCAATCTTTCCAAAGACTCTATATAATCTATATAAAATCTTGTATTTTTCAAAAAATCTACATCACTATTTAAATCTTTATCATTTAATTTTATCATATTTGTATCAGTAGCAAACCCAATCTTCATCTTATTCTCCTTTTTATTATAATCCATTTTTATTTTATATTCTCTATTCAGCCATTGTCAAACTTTTTCCTATTTTATTGACAATTTTTCCTATTATCTATATGATTTTATCAAGGAGATAAAATATGAAAAAATTGTTTAAAAAAATATTGTTAGTTATACTAATTATCATGTTTGTTTTTTTATTACTATTTTTAGGATTAATGCTTGCTATTCATACAGAAATTAGACTATCAACAATAATAAATATTATATTATTAGCAATAGTAATCTATTTAGGTTTATATTTAAGAAAAGCAAAACCTAAAGTAAGAATGATTATAATTGTAGCAGCATCTTTACTGCTATTATTCTATATTGCAACAGTAATAATAAATATTTCTTTAGTAAAAAATAGCAAACCACCTATGTTTTACTTATACATAACTCCAACATGCCAATGTGGTTCTAATACAACTCATTATAATTGTTTAGCATATGGCGTAACTTCAACAACTGTAGATTACGTTGATGGAACTACAAAAACTCATTGGATAATATTCTCATACAAAGACTACGATATTGGAACTGATATTTTCCCAAGATATGTAAACGGTCAAATATCAGATGAAAGACTAGAAGAAATTTTAAAAGAACGCAAAAAATAATTAATAATTTTAAAAAAGTTAAGAGGCTAGAATAAATCTAGCCTCTTCTTTCTCTATCTTAACTATCTTAAATTTAGCATCGCAATACTTTCTATATGGTGTGTATATGGGAACATGTCGCAGATTGCTAAGCGGTTTATATCATATTTTTCTTCAAATAGTTTTAAGTCTCTTCCAAGTGTCGCAGGATTACAACTTACATATACTATTTTCTTAGGTTCTAAACTTAGTAGTGTTTCTATAGCAGTTTTATCACAACCTTTTCTTGGTGGATCAACAAATACTACATCAGGAGTAACAGCTCTTTCTTTAATAAATTCAGGTAACGCTTTTTCTACATCACCAACAAAGAACTCTGCATTATCCAAGTTATTTTCTTTTGCATTTTCTTTAGCATCTTTAATTGCCTCAGGAACTGTTTCAATACCATAAAGGTTTTTAACATTTTTAGATGCAAATATACCAATAGTTCCAATGCCACAATATAAGTCAAATACAGTCTCGTTTCCTGTTAACTCTGCATACTCTACTGCTTTTGAATAAAGTTTTTCAGTTTGCACTGGATTTACTTGATAAAAAGACATTGGTGATATTTTAAATTTATATTCTCCAAGGTAGTCAGTAATATATCCATCACCATATAAAACAATATTTTCTTTTCCTAGTATTACGTTAGTATTTTTATCATTAATATTTTTCACTACAGTTTTTATTTCAGGGTGTTTTTTAGTAATAAAAGCTACTAACTCTTTTTCATTCTCAATATTTTTTTGATTTGTAACTAAAGTAACCATTACTTCATCTGTCTTTTTACCTCTTCTTATCACCAAATGACGAAGAGCACCTTTAAGTGTTTTTTCGTTATATACAGATACTTTATTTTCTTTTATAAATTCAAAAATATCGTTTGCTATTTCTTGGCTTTTCTTATCTTGAATCTTACACTCAAAAGTAGGAATAATTCTATGAGTTCTTTCAGCAAATACTCCCATAACTGGACTTCCATCTTCACCCATTCCAATTGGATATTGAAGCTTGTTTCTATAGTAATAAGGCTCATCCATCTTTAAAACATCATCTATAGTAACGTCTCTACCAAGAGCTTTCTTTAAAGTAGACTCAACTGCATTTTTCTTCATAGCAATTGTGTCATCATAATTAATGTGTCTCATTACGCAGCCACCACATCTTGAATATGTATCGCAATCTGATTCAATTCTACAGCTTGCTTTTTCTACTATCTCTAATATTTTTCCAAATGCGTGTGATGATGTAACTTTTAATATTTTAATCTTAACTTTCTCACCTTTAATAGTACCTGGAATAAATACTGCCATACCATCAATTTTAGCAATACCTTCTCCTTGAAATCCATTATCTATTATTTCTACTAAATATTCTTCGTTCTTTTTCAAATCTTTTCCCTCATTAATTTTTTAGTTTAGCTTTTTTAAAAAAATTAGAATTTAATGTCTTGAATCTCTACTTCTTCCGCCACTAGATTTTAATCTTTCGCCTTTACCTTTTTCACGTTCTTTATCTTTCACGCCGCCTGATTTTTCTCTTTCTTCTCTTGCTTGAAGGAGTTCTTTTTCGGTGCGAACCCTTTCTTTTTCTTTATACGCTTTACCGATAGCAATAATTTTATTTACTGTTTCTAGATCAACTCTAACACGTTCTTCAAAAGAAGTGTTCCCTTGTTTTGATTTTTTCTTTCTCTTTTTCTTCTTTAATTTTTCAAGATATTCTTTATTAATCTCTATACCAATCTCAGACAGTTTTTCTTCTAATGCTTCTAGTTCTTCAACTGTTTTAATATCTTTAACCATCTTTTTTATCTTTTTTAGTTCTTTAATTTCTTCAGAGTCTTCTTTTTTCTTCATTCTGTCTAATAATTTTTGAATAAAAGTATCACGTTTTTTCTTATCTTTATTTTCCATAACAAAACCTTCTTTTGATTTATATATTACAATATCATTTTAATATATAACCTTTAAAAAATCTAGAGAAGATACATAAAAACTGTATTTCTTCTCTAGATTAATTTTTAAAAATATTTTTCTTCTATTGATGGTTCATTTGTTTTATTTTGAACATCTTTATTTTCTTGTTCTTTTTCATTTTGTTCTTCTTCACCATTCACAAAGAAGAAGTCATGTTCTACTTTGTTTTTATCAGCTACAAGTTCAAAAGCAACTTTTCTTAATTGTTTATTAGCTTCAATTACTCTTATTTTAACTTGATCACCAATCTTAAAGATTCTACCAGTTCTTTCACCAACTAATGTTTTTCTATTTTCATCATATACAAAGTATTCATTTGATCCCATGTTTTCGAATCTAATTAATCCTTCTACTGTAGATTCTAACTCAACAAACATACCGAAGTTTGTAATAGAAGATACGATACCCATGTATTCATTTCCAATTTTATCTTCCATAAATTCTGCTTTTTTAATATCTTCTGCATCTCTTTCTGCTTTAGTTGCATTTTTCTCTGCATCACTAGAAGTTTCAGCATACTTTTTAGCTTTATCAAATAATATATTAGTTCTTTCTTCGGATAAGTTATAGCCACCTGCTAAGTATTCAGAAATTACTCTATGGATAAATAGATCTGGATATCTTCTAATTGGTGAAGTAAAGTGACAATAATATTTACTTGCTATACCAAAGTGGCCTTTATTCTCACATTCGTACCTTGCAATCTTTAATGTTCTTAATATTAATGTTGAGATTACTTTTTCATATTCTGTACCTTTTAGTTTTTCTAACACATCAGAAAATGCTCTAGGTTTTATATTATCTTTAGAAGCCTTTATCTTTTCACCAATATTAAATAAAAATTTATTTGTTTCTTCTATTTTTTCTATATCAGGTTCTTCGTGTACTCTATAGATAAATGGTGCTTCAAGCCAATAGAATTTTTCTGCAATTGATTCATTTGCAGTTAACATGAATTGTTCAATTATTTCATTTGCAAATGTTGTTTCATATTTTCTAACATCAATTACTTTACCCTCTTCATCTAAAATAATCATACTTTCTGGAATATCTAGATTTAAATACCCTTGATTTAATCTTCTTTTCTTTAATATTAACGCTAGTTCTTCCATTAACTTAAATGATTCTAAATAAGGAGCATATCTTGCAGATAACTCTTCATCTAAATTATTTAGTATTTTATTTATATTTGTATAACTCATTCTTTGAGTTACTCTAATTACAGATTTAAATACATCACTAGAAATTACATTTCCTTTTGGATCTATTTCCATAGAACAAGTCATAGCAAATCTATCTTGTCCAGCATTAAGTGAGCAGATACCGTTAGATAATTCAAATGGTAGCATTGGTATAACTCTATCAAACATATACACGCTTGTACCACGATGAGAAGCTTCTTTATCAAGTTCTGAGTTTTCTTTTACGTAGTAGCTAACATCTGCGATGTGAACATCTAATATATAGTTTCCATCTTTTGTTTTCTTAACTACTATAGCATCATCTAAGTCTTTAGCATCTTCTCCATCTATTGTAAAGATTGTCTCGCTTCTTAAGTCTCTTCTTTTTGCTATTTCTTTTTCATCAATTGTTTGACTTATCCTTTTTGCCTCTTCTTTAACATAGATTGGGAACTCACTTGGAAGATTATATTCTCTTGCTACGCTTAATAGATCAACTCCTGCTTGATTAATATTTCCTAAGATTTCTACTATTTCACCTTCAGCATTTTTTCCTCTTTCAGGATATCTTAAAATTTTAGCAATTACTTTATCGTTTGTTTTTGCTTCTTTACATTTAGCTTTTGAAATAAAGATATCTGTTCCAAATCTTTTATCATCTGGAACAACAAATCCAAAGTTTTTAGATTTTTGGAAAATACCAACTACTGTTTCTTTTTCTCTTTTTACTATTTTAACAACTTTAGCTTCAGCTCTTTTTGTTCCTTCTTTTTTCTTAAAAATACATACTTGTACTGTATCTCCATTTAGCGCACGATTAGTAGAGCCAGCTGGAACAAATAAATCTTCATCCATTCCCTCTACCTCTACAAATCCATATCCTCTTTCATTTGCTCTAAAGATACCTTCTATCTTTTGATTTTTCTTTTTACTCATTTTTATCCTTTCAAAAATAACTTAACTCTATCTAAACACTTAAAAAGGGCAGTATAATACTGCCCCTTAATCTATCTATCTTTTTTATTAAACAACATATAAAATTCCTAATGCAATTGTAAGTACTGCAAAAGCGATCATTAATATAATAGTTGCTCTTTTCATTTTTCCTTCTGCTGTTTTTCCTTTATTTTTTTCATAAAAATTATTAGCAGAGGCACCAACGATAGTTCCAGAAGCTCCACTATCTTCTTTATTTTGTTTTGTTACTAAAATTATTAAGGCTACGCAAACTACTGCATAAATTGCCATTACGATATATTTTAATACTTCCATTGTAAAACCTCCAATTTTCTTCTGTCTATTAACTACTTTAGTTTACCATAAGAAAAAATAAAAATCAACAGCTTTATTAAAAATTTACTTATATTTTATTATCTTTTTAATAAAAAATATAAGCAAGCCACTTTTATAGCAGCCTGCTTTATATTTTTTTAAATAAATCTATTCTTTGTTGTTAATAATTAACTTTAAGCTAATAGTTCGTATTCTGTTTTATATCTTTCTAGAACTGATTTTAATTCTTTTAGTTCTTCTTGGCTATATCTTGAATCTTGCATTTTCTCTAAATCGATTCCAAAGTGTCTTATCATATCATGCATCCAAGTTCTATTTTCACTTTGAGTTCTATGAGCTATTCTATCTTTTCTTGGTGTAATTTCTCTTAGTACTGAACTTTCCATTACATCTCCAGAATGTCCGATAGTAATTAAGTCGCCTTCGTTCATTCTATAGTCTTGTTCAGATAGAATATATGTTGCTGTACCATATGCTGGTTTATCACCATCATAATATTTTTCTATAATTCTTGCTCCTAGTTTACTTGATGCAAATTCAACAAATCCGTTTGCATATCTTGTTACTCTACAATCTTTATCTATTGCTTTATAGAATTTCCATTTAACAAAATCTGGATATACATATTTATTACCTGGTGCATATGTATTATCACCTTTTTCACGTTTCTTACCTGATGGTCTTGCTTTCTTTTCTTTCGCATCATTTTCTAGCATACCAAGATAAAACTCTCTTGCATCACCATCTTCTTTAGTATCGTCACCAAAGAAGTTCATTACTGCTATAAATCTTCTTTCATCAGTAAACTCTGGATCAATAAATATATCATCAAACATTTCTGTTAATGTTTCAAAGCTCATTGACTGTTTTACTTTCATAGCATCATCTAAAGATAATTTATCAAACATTGGTCTTATATATTTTGGTTCTAAGTATGCAATGTTTTCTAGGCCTATTAATCCATCTTCGTAAAGTAGTTTTAATGTTTCACGAAGTATTTTATCATCTTCAACGCCCATACCTACATAATACATATCTAATAGGTCATTTCCAAATTCTTTTTTGTCTTCTGGAACTTCAGTGTATCTTGCATACAAGCTTCTTGTTTCTTCTTTAACAAGTCTCATTTTATTTAATGCTTTTCTTTTTGCTTCTATTTCTTCTAATGCTTCTGGATTCTTTTCTTCAAAATCTTTAAATTCTAAATATTTTTCAACATATTCTTTATAGCTTTCTAGTAAAAGCTCTGAGTCGAAATGTTCTTTCATTTCTTCTTTAAATTTTGCAAGTTCTTCACCTTCAAGTGATTCTTCAAGTTTTATAATATCTTTAGCATCTATTGCAGCACCTTGGAAGTAATATCTTAAATCTTCAGTACTTGTTATTCCTGATTTATAAAGATTGATTAATACATTATCAGCATTTGTAAGCATTACTTCTCTTCTATTTGCTTCCATTTCATCTTCACTTTCAATTATTGAGCGAGATGCTTTTTCTCTTGAACCACTTGTTCCTAAAAAGTCTCCAATAGATTCGAAGTTTAATCTTCCTGTTTCATAGAATCTTTTCATATTATCAAAGCTAATTAAAGATAAAATTTTAATATCATTTTCAGTAAAGCTCATTCTATCCATAAGCTCATCTGACCATGTGCTCATTTCATCTGGATTAATAAATGCTTTATAAATTAAATTTGATTTTATAATATCTGTTAAATATATACCATCACAGAAATTCTCACATTTTTTCTCTAATACTCTAAGTGATATTTCACCTTTATCTTCTAGTCTTGATGTAAATCTTGTTTTTGGTGAGATTACTCCTGATTCAATCATTTTTCTAATTATAAATTCTGATCTTCTTGTTTTTTCTAATACAGAGTCAATAGATGCTTCTTGTCTTATAAACTTATCTGATAATTCTTCAGCACCTTTTTCTAGTTCTTCCATTTCTCTTATTGCATCTAGATCTATTTCAGCTGCTTTTTCATGATCTTCTACTTTTGGTAACATCATGTCATATGCTTCTATTGTTCTTATTGCTGATAATAACATTAATTTTTCTACATCAATATACTTAATACCATTTACTATTACATCTGCCATCATACTTGAATGAAAATCAATTGAATCTGAATTATATGTTTTCATTGCTTCTTCCATTATTGTATCAGGGTCCATGTTTTGTACTTCTTCTTGAGAAAACCCTTTTTGTAAAAGATAATTTTTAAATACAGTTACATATTGTACATCAGCATATTTAGCACATGGGAATATATCATGAAGGTCAATAAGTGTAATTGGCGCTCCAATCTCTTTTAATATTTCTATACCTTCTTCTTTAGATAAATCACTTTTACCAGCTATTGCTTCTAAAACTTTTAATAATTTTTTAGTACTATCTTGAGTATCTTTAGAATATAACTTTTCTTGTTTACGTGTTAAAAACATATATGCATAATATTTATTTTCTTCATCATTATATACTTCTCTAATTGATGGTTCAGATGAAATATAATCATATAATTCTTCTAAAGTTTTTCTATCTTCTTTTCTCATTGCTTTAAATTCATCTGGATTTTTAGATTTAATTTCTTCGTAGTCTCTACAAACTTGAACCAAGAATAAGTCAAAATCCAAATCATATGCATCTGGATTACCTAAATACTCTTTTATTTTAGCACCTAGTTCTTTTATTTTTGCTTCTTGTTCTCCTAAGTCTAAAATAGATAGTGGATTCATTTTTAATTTTGGTCCCATTGCACTACTTGCCATACGTCTATATTCTAGTATTGCATTTTCATATTCTCTGACAAGTTTTGTAAAACGTTCTCTTATTTTATCATCATTAATTAAGTATGGATCTATATCGCTTGATTTTACCACACCTGTCCACATATACTTATCATTTTTTCCTACTAATACTGGTGATGCTATAACATCCGCTATATTTAATCTTCTTCTTTCTCCCATATACTCTACTTAACCCTTCATAAATATTTTTATTTTATCTTATTTTGTTTTTACTATTTAGTTTTATTTTTTTATTGTTTATCAATCTATTCAAAGCTATTAAATCTCTAACTTAAATTTAATTTCTTTAAATGGATTTTTATTTACTATTACATATTTAGCATTTAAAGATTCTTTTGCTTTCTTTTCAAATTCTTTATCTTTACTTAATATAAGTGTACAGAATTTATAACTTGTTTTATTTAAGTTATCTATTACTTTTTCTTTTACCACATCATCATATTCTTCTACTTCAAACATATTCTCATCTAAAATGCTATATATTTTTTCTTTTAGTTCATCAAATTCTTCAGTATCTGAATATATTTCAAATATTCCATATGGATAAAAACTAATTTTCATTTCGTTTTCTAGTCTACTATAAAGATTACTATTTCCTACGACTACTGTCTTATCAAACTTAATTGATTCATGGATAATATCTTTATCTGGAATATTATTTAACAGTTTTATTCTTCTTTTAAATTTCATATTTTCAAAAATATTATTAAACACTTCTACTACTAACATATTTTGAGCAAGACAAAAGTCTTCTATAACAATTTCCATATCTAAATCTAGTCTATAGCATTCTATACAAAGACTAAACACTACATCTGGATTTCCTGGTGTTAATACAAGAAGTTTTTCGATAGAATTTTCTTTATCTCTTTTTTCATCTTTATAACTTTTAATAATACTTCTTAAGCTTTCAATTTCTAATTTTTTTGTATAGTGATTTGAGTCTATTTTCTTTACTTTATCTAAGTCTTCTTGTATCTTTTTAGATTCAAATTCACTTAATACAAGTATTAAAAAATTTAAGAAATTATCATTTGTTTCTATACTAATTTTACTTTCCATATATAACCTTCCTTGGGCTTTTTAACTTTATGTAAAATAAAAAGCACCATACTCCTTTATTATATCACATTTTTAAGTATTTTTCAACATTTATGTCAACCCTAAGGCTTGTTTTTAATATACTATAATATAAATATTTCAAAAAGGAGGTTTTTATGTGTAGAAAATGTTGTAAACCAAAAGAAAATTCGTGTAGATGCATAAAAAAAGCTTGTTCATCTATTCCAAATAGATTTGGTGCATTTCCAGAAAATTATCTTTATGGATATGCCTATACTCCAAACCAACAAATTAATGAAACCTTTGAGCCATCATGCGGTTTAAGAAACGGAACTATATTTCCTGAACTTGTTAGTCCTTATGAGCCAGATGACTCTATTCGTTTTATAAATTATCTAAAACAAGGAGGTTGCCAAAATGGAATGTAATTGTTTAGAAGGAAAACCAGATTTATCAAAAGATGAATTACTTCACGAAATAATGAGTCTAGCATTTAGCGTTAATGACTTAGCTCTTTATTTAGATACTCACCCTTGTGATAGAAAAGCTTTAGCTCTTCATAATGAATATAGCATGAAAATGCAAAATCTAACTGATGAATATCAAGAAAATTATGGGCCACTTACTAATATTGATTCAAACTCCAATGAATGGAACTGGATTAATAATCCATGGCCTTGGGAAAGGGGTGCTTATTAATGTATAACTATGTAAAAAGCTTACAATATCCAATAAATATCAAGCATAGAAATCCAAAACTTGCTAAAGTAATCATCAGCCAATATGGTGGTCCTGACGGAGAACTTGGTGCATCACTTCGTTATTTATCACAAAGATTTGGTATGCCAGATCAAAAAGGTAAAGCTGTTCTTAACGATATAGGCACTGAAGAACTTTCTCACTTGGAGATGGTAGGCACCCTTCTTCATCAATTAACAGATGGTGCTTCGCCAGAAGAAATGAGAGAAGCTGGTCTTGACTCATACTATACAGATCATGGCTGGGGTGTTTATCCTCAAGCAGCTAGTGGTTTTCCTTTTTCAGCTGCATCAATTGCTGTAAAAGGTGATCCAATTGCTGATTTAACAGAAGATTTAGCTGCTGAGCAAAAAGCTCGTGCAACTTATGAAAAACTTATAGACTTATCTAAAGATGAAAAAGATGTTGTAGATGTTTTAAAATATTTAAGACAACGTGAAGTTGTTCACTTCCAAAGATTTGGTGAAACTTTAAATGATATTCAAGAAAAAATGTACCAAAGAAATAAATTCTTTATGAATTCAAATACTAATGATTGCGGTTGTGGATGCAATAATTAAATAACCAAAATAGCGGCTATTCATAGCCGCTATTAAAACTTATTCTTCTATTCCAATATCAATTAATTTATCAATATATTCGACCATAAATATCGGAATATTTAATATTTTTCCACTTTTATCTAAATTTTTAGTAGAAAATCTTACAGAAATCTTATTACCATTTATTTCATTAAATTTTATTAAACTAATATTATTAATGTTCTCACCTGATTTAACTTCAACTGGTATTATTTCATTTTTATTTTGTATAACAAAATCAATTTCACTTCTATCAAAAGTATAATAATTTGGTTTTTCTTCAAATTTAGAAATAAGCATATTTAAAACAAAATTCTCTGTTAAAGCTCCTTTAAATTCTTCAAATAATCTATTACCTTCTATAACAATTCTTGAATCAAGATTTGCTTTTCTTCTTAATAGTCCAACATCTAACATATATAATTTAAAACTACTTAAATCTGTATATGCATTAAGTGGAAAATCTGGTTTTGTTACATTAAATACTTTATTAACTATATTTGAATTATTTAACCAATTTACAGCATCTTCATATTCTCTTGCTCTAGCTCCATCTTTAGCTACTTGATACAAAAATTTTTTATTCTCTTTTGCAAGTTGAGATACTATACTATCCAATATAATTGATATCTTTGCTTGTAAACTTGTTATATCTACATGTTTTCCAAAATCATCTTCATAACCTTTTAATATTTGTTTTTGAATTCTATTAACTTCTTGTATATCTTTTGTTGCAACCCAAGTTTTTACAACTTCAGGCATACCACCAATTATAAAATAAGACTTTATCTTTTCATTTAATTGATTAAAAATTATATCTGGTATTTTTTCTATTTTATTAATCGATTCCATATAACTTACTAAATTTTCTTGTCCATCAGCTAATAAGAATTCCGAAAATGTCATTGGAAACATTTCTAAAAAATCTACTTTTCCTACAGGAAATGATGTATGTAACTGTTTTACATTTAAATAACTTCCTGCGCACACAATATGATATTCATTTGCATCTTCTTGAAAATACTTAAGCGATGTTACCGCCTCTGAGCATTCTTGTATTTCATCCAAAATTATTAAAGTCTTTTCTGGTTTTATTAACTTACCTGTAGCAAAAACCAATTGCTCTAAAATTCTTTTTGGATCTTTTGTATTTAAAAACAATTCTTTTAATGCTTCATCATGATCAAAGTTAAAATAAGCTATATTTTCATAATTTTCTTTACCAAATTCCTTTAATATATATGTCTTTCCAACTTGTCTTGCACCCTTTAATATTAATGGTTTTCTATTGGCTCTTTTTTTCCAATCAATTAATTTATCCATTATATATCTACGCAATTCAATCACCTCATCACTATATTATATATCCTTAATTATATTATACCCATTTTTACTTGTTTTTGCAAGTATTTTAGAGTTTTTTATCACGTTTTTGCAACGTTTTTTAACGAAAAAATCACATTTTTGCAGCATTTTTTAGCAAATTTATCACATTTTTGCAAGCATTTTAGAGTGAATTTATCACATTTTTGTAAACTTACTCTTTTATCTTATAAAATTTGTTCTTTCAACTTTGTTTTCAGGTGTATTAATTCCATTTTCTTTTCCTGACTTAATACATTTTAAAAGCCATGCCATATTTTTTCCAAGATTATACATTGTCCTCATACCTTCTAAATCTTGTTTTACTTCTTCTGGAGTATTTCCATGAACATTGTTCCAATATGTAGAAGATACTACTGGCATTTGACTAATTGTAAAGTATTTATTTAAAACATCAAATGATGCTGTTGTTCCTCCACGTCTAGCACTAGCAATACTTGCTCCTGGTTTAAATTGAAATACTTTCTTTCCTGCATAAAATGCTCTATCAAGTACTGATAGTATTCTTCCTGTTGGATGAGCATAATATACTGGTGTTCCAAATACAAAACCATCAGCCTCTTCAGCCTTCTCAATAATTCTATTTACTATATCATCATCAAAAATGCATCTTGCATTACCGTTTTTAGAGCACATTCCACAGCCAACGCAATCTCTTACTGCATTTGGTCCAAGATTAATTATTTCTGTTTCAATCCCCTCTTCATTTAAACTTCTTGCAACTTCAGAAAGTGCAGTAAAAGTACACCCTTCTTTTGAACTTCCATTTATTAATAAAACTTTCATTATCATTTCCTCCATCTATAGTTTATTTTCAAAAATTAAAAATATGATATTAAAACTAATACCATATTTTTATTTATATTATCATATTAAAATTTATTATTCAACTTTAGTATATTCATTTATATCTGGTCTTTTCATAATTGATTCAGAAACAATATTTAATGTAATATTATATTCAAATAATTTATAATTAGCTCTGTTTTCTATATCATACACGGTTCTTGTAAACCTTATTTTATCATCATTAGTTATTACTAAATCAAACATAACATTATTCTTTTCTACTATAAAACCAAGTCCTTTTTTAGAAATTTTATATGAAAAATCAAGTGCGATTTTAAGTTTTTCTTCAAAACTACGCATTTTTATATTTTCTGTAATTGATCTATACATTTGTATATGTTTATTGGAAACATTTTCTACTAATGCTTGATCAGCTTCTAGTAGTGGAATCTCTTTATATTCTTTCGTTAAATTATTAAACTCTTGAACTTTAGCTTGTTCTAAATTTACATATGTTACTGTATCTAATGATAAATTTTTAGGTATCATCATCTTATCTAGTCCATATGAATAATACTCTCTATAATAGCTATCTTTTGTTTTTTCTATATCTATATTAGAAATACTATAAATCTCATCAATTCGATAATTCATCTTTCCTGTATTATCCCATAATATTTCTATTTTGTCTGCTATAATATTAATCTTTACCATTCTAAATATAACCGTGCCAGTAAAAATTACAAATACTATAGCAACAAATATAACTAGTACAATTAATAGTGATTTTTTAGATTTCTTTTTAGATTCCATACTAGATTCCTCCTTTGTAATCTAAATTAATTATACATATACTTATAACTTTTTTCCACATATTAATAAAAATCTAAAACTTTTTTATCAGCTCTTTATTATATAATTTTACTGAACAAGTGTATATTCATTTAAATCTGGTAATTTTAATATTTCTTCTGTTACCAAATCATAATTAACAATATAAGAAATCATTTTATAATTACTTTTATTCTTTTCATCATATTCAAATACGTATAATACAATATCCTTATTATCTTTATCTACCATAACATCATATTTTACATTATTTCTAAGTATAGAAATTCTTTGTCCTAATAAATTAATTTTATATGAAAAATCAATTGCAATTTTAAATCTATTTAAAGAAGATGCTAAATTAATATTATCTACTACTAATCTATAAACATTATAATTTTTATTATTAAATGTTAAATATTTTTCTTCGTTTTCAATTGTATCAATTAAGACTTTATTATAAGATTTAGATTCTATATTAAATTCATAATAAGCATTCTCTTCAGCAATAAAATATTTTTTAAATGACTCAGGAAAAATAGTTCCATCTTGAACCATTTTATTATTTCCATAAGAATAATACTCTAAAACATATCCATCATCAATTTGATTCATACCACCATTTATAACATCACTATTTTCTGTAATTCTATAATTTGTACTATCACATAAGTGATTAAGTGCATTATTTATACTATTTAATTTTGCCATTCTAATTAGAACTATTCCTAAAAAAATAAAAGCAGCAGTTAAAGCAAAAATAAATATTATTTTACATACTTTATTAATTTGTGTGTTTTGAATATTTTTATCTTCTTTATTCTCTTCTACTGATTGCGATTTATCTATTTTAGTTTCTATTTTAATTCCTTTTATAAGATCATCAAGTGATATTTCAAAAATTTCAGAAAGCTTTACTAACTTTTCCATTTCAGGACTGCTTTGTCCTGATTCCCATTTTGAAATAGTTTGTCTTGAAACATCTAATTTATATCCTAATTCTTCTTGTGACCAACCTTTTTGTTTTCTTAACTCTAATAATTTTTCTTTAAATATCATATATATCTCCTCTCATTTATATATAGATAATTATCTTAAATTAATTATATATTTACTAACTTATTTTTTCTACCAATTTTACTTATAAATTTGTCAACCAAAATTAACAACCTTTATATATCAATGTTTTCAAGGCATAAAAAAGACGCTAGTTTTTTAGCGTCTTCAACTTTTATTATTCTTCATCTTCTAAATCTTCTTCGTCTTCTGGCTCTTCAACAACTATTTTTGTAGCTTTAACACTTACAATTCTCATGTCTTCTGCTTTTTCTATTTTATATGTAACACCAGGAGTTTCAATTGTTGATCTTTCTTTATCATCTGGAATTCTTCCTAATAGTTCAACTAAATATCCAGATAATGTATCATAGTCTCCTTCAGGAATTGCTGTGTCTAATACTTTTTCAACATCTGATACTGACATACTTCCACTTAGTCTAAATGTATTTTCATCTATTTTTTCGAATATCTTTTCTACTTCATCATATTCGTCATAGATTTCACCAACGATTTCTTCTAGAATATCTTCCATTGTAACTACACCGGCAGTTCCACCGTACTCGTCAACAACGATTGCGATTTGTTTTCTATTTTTTCTAAGTTCATTAAATAATTCATTAAGTGGTTTAGTTTCAGGTACATAATAAGCTTCTTTAACTAAATTTTTAATTTTAACATTTTTGTTTTTTGTTGAAAGTAAGATATCTTTGATATAAACAACACCTTTGATTTCATCTATTGTTTCATCATATACTGGAATTCTACTATATCTAAAATCATCATCATCTGTAATTTCTTCTAATACTTTAGAAATTGATAAGTTCATATCAACAGCATATATTTCAGTTCTTGGAACCATGATTTCTGAAACAACTTTATCATTGAATTCAAAAACGTTATTGATCATTTCTTTTTCTTCTTTATCAATTGCACCTTTTTCTTCACCAACATCAACCATCATTCTAATTTCTTCTTCAGTTACTGTTTCTTCTTCTATTTCAGATACACCAAATAATTTAGAAACAACGTTTGTTGAAAAAGTTAAGAATTTAACAAATGGTGAAGCTACTATAGCTATTGTTCTAATAACTCTAACTGTACTAAATGCAATTTTCTCATAATATTTCATTGCAATTCTTTTTGGAACTAATTCTCCAAGTACTAATGTAAAATATGAAAGAATAATTGTAATTAATACAATTGATATACTATTCCATACTTCTACAGTAAAGAATGGCATCCATCCATATAGTATTGGTGCAAGTTCACTTGCAAAAGCTTCAGATGCAAACGCACTTGATAAAAATCCTGCAAGAGTAATTCCAATTTGAATTGTTGCTAAAAACTTACTTGGATTTTCTAATATTTTCTTAATTGATTTAGCTTTTTTATTTCCTTCTTTCACTTGCACATCAAGTTTAGCATCATTTAATGATATAAATGCTATCTCTGCTGCAGCAAAATAAGCATTAGCTAAAATTAATACAAATAATAAAATTAATTCTGACATATTTAAAATGTTCCTCCATAACTATTCTATTATATTTGTGATTATATTATAAATATATCTAAAAATCAATAAAAGAAACGCTTTATTTCTAACTTTTTTCGGCATTTTAATTGACATAACACCAAAACCGTATTATAATATAAAAGCCAAAAAACCTATATTATAGGCATTTAAGGAGGCGATTCTTATGGCAAATTTTGAGCAAAAGTTATCTGCAGCTTCCAGTGAAATGTTTAAAAGCATTCTGGAAGAAATGCAAAACCGGAAGTTATCTTCGGTTAATTTTCCTCTTCTGCTCTGGGGCGCAGTAGATACGAGCGATGAAGGCTCCGTATATAGTGCTCTTGAAAATTACCTTTTTGGTCTTGATGATTGTGTGACTCCCAAGGAGATCGAAGACGCAATCTCAGACATATTTGGTGATTCTGAGCCCAAGAAGAAAACTGAAGATGCATCTGGCAAACCCGAAGACGGCAAATCTGAACCTGGTAAGGTTGAAGCAAAAGAAGCTGATGCTTCTGAAGCAGCACCTACTACTACCAGTGAGCAGACAGATGCCAATGACCCCAGCAAGAAAATTGCTACAGACTCTGGCGAAGAGCTTGAGGAAATTCCTGGAGAAGTATCTGTTGAAGAACTTCTGGATGAATCTGAAAAAGGCAAAGATAATGAATCCGATGCCGATTCTGATGAGTCCGACGAGGATATCCCCGACATCGTCACTCTGATTACGTTTACTGATCACGAAGGAAAAGAACTGGTTGTACCGGTTGATCCTGCCGTT
The DNA here is from genome assembly GCA_017517685.1 of Clostridia bacterium. Lineage (GTDB taxonomy): Bacteria > Bacillota > Clostridia > TANB77 > CAG-508 > Scatovivens. The sequence continues at coordinate 12,753 of JAFWYK010000003.1, read as the reverse complement.
GAGAAAGTTATCGAAGAATTGTTTAAGATTATCGCAAAATTCGGTATTACTGAAATCGAGCCGTTACATTTCATTTCGGCTATGTTCATGACCGATGACGATGATTTCATCGATTTCTTCTGCGTACTCAGTTGTAACTATGATGATGCTAAAAAGCACTTCCACCCTGATCGCATTCTCGTTTACGGAGTAATTCCGTTCCAGCTTGCTGGATTCTTGAGTACACTCAATGAAAAAATCGATGGTAAAGCTCCTTGTGAGATTCTCTGTCGAGACAAAGAGGCTGATATTCTTTGGAATATTATGCTCAAGAAAAACAAACGTAACGCGGTCATCGTCGGTGAACCCGGTGTAGGTAAATCTGCACTGATTGAAAAACTGACTTATGATATCGTTAGCGGCAAATGTCCGCCTGAATTCAAGAAACACAAAATGGTCGTTCTTGACGTTAACGCGCTGATCGCTGGTACATCCTACCGCGGCGACGCAGAAGAACGTATCAAAGATTTGATTCAGTTCCTCCAGGATAATGATGATATCATTCTGTTTATCGATGAAGTTCACACCATTTTAGGTGCTGGATCCTGCTTTGAAGGCGAAATGGATCTTGCAAATGCACTCAAACCGATCCTTGCCCGAGGCGATACTATCGTTCTTGGTGCAACCACTCAGGAAGAATACGAAAAGTACTTCCAGCGTGACGGCGCTCTTTCGAGACGTTTCGAAAAAGTCGTTGTCAAAGAACCTTTGGCAAACAAAGTATATCCGATGATCAAAAACAAGATCGCGGTACTCTCTAAATTCCACAAGGTAACTATTTCTCGCGATATGGTTACTTACGCTGTTATGATTGCAGGCTGCTTTGCTTTTGAGAAGAAGAATCCGGACAAGACTCTGGATCTGATTGATAGAGCAATGGTATATGCTAAGCGTCATGGCAAAAAGAAAGTCGATAAGACCTGTATTCTCAGAACTTTCGACATTTTCTTTGAGATGTGGGATAAGATGAGTGACGAATCTCGCAAAGAGGTTGCTTATCATGAGGCCGGCCACTACATCGTTGGTAAAGCATCTGGTAGACTCACTCGCTATATTTGGCAAGCTGTTTCTATCATGCCTGCTGAGGATTACCTCGGCGTCACTGTCTACGAAGATGACGACACTGTCGTTCCTTTCTGTAGCATTGACTACTACATCGATGATCTGGCACTTCACCTCGGTGGACGTATGGCAGAAAAACTCTTCCGCAAAGTTTATACTAGCGGTGCGAGTGCAGACCTGCGTACTACAACCCGAGTTGCGAACTACGTCGTAAGCAAACTTGCCATGGTTAGTGATGATTGTCCTAACAGGGCATATCTCCATGAGTGTGACAGCACGAACTATTCCGAAAAAGTAATTGACTCTCTCAACGAAGAAGTCAATAAGCTTGTTAAGAAAGCTGAAGAACGTGCGTCTCAAATTCTCGAAGAAAACCGAGATGTTCTTGAAGCCATCGTTGAAGCACTTCTCAAACATCGCATCATGAGTGAAAAGGATTTGGACAAAGTTTGGAAAGAAACCGTAGCCAAACGAGACCATAAGTAACTAGCAACAATTTGCAATCGCAAAAAGCCAGTCTTGGGATATCCCTTGACTGGCTTCTTCTTTTATTCATATTTTTTATTTAACTTTAATTATTATTTTTATTAATTATATCTTTAATTACTTCTCCAGCAATTATTAAACCTGCAACAGATGGTACAAAAGATACACTTCCTGGTACTCTTCTTTCTCCCTCTTTTGCCTCAAGTTTAATTGGTTCTTCTTTAGAATATAAAACTTTTACCTTTTTTATTCCTCTTTGTTTTAATTCTTTTCTCATAACTTTAGCTAGTGGACATACTGAAGTTTTATTAATATCTGTAATTTCAAATCTTGTTGGATCAAGTTTATTTCCTGTTCCCATACATGATATTATCGGAACATTTAATCTTTTTGCCCTTTGGATTAAATCAATTTTTGCTGTAACAGTATCAATTGCATCAACTACATAACTACAAGTCTCATCAAATAAATCTTTTGTATCTGGCATAAAGAATTCTTTAAATATTTCTACTTTAGCATCTGGATTAATATCAAGTATTCTTTCTTTTACAACTTCTACTTTAGGTCTCCCTACTGTTTTATGAGTTGCAATTAATTGTCTATTAATATTAGATATACTTACTTCATCATTATCTACAATAATAAATGAACCTATTCCAGCTCTTGCTAAACCTTCAACTACATATGAGCCTACTCCACCAACGCCAAAAACTGCAACTTTTGCGTTCTTTAACATTTCTAAAGCTTCTTTACCAATTACTAATTCTGTTCTAGAAAATTGATTTTCCATTTTTACTCCTTAATTTCAACTACTTCAAAACCAGCCTCTTCAACAACTGATTTTAATACATCATTTTCAACCTCTTTTATAAATGTAACTTTTGCTACTTTTTCTTCTAAGTTTACTTCTGCTTTTTTAACACCTTCAATTGCACCTAATACTTTTTCTACAGTCATCTTGCAGTGGTTACAAGCCATGCCATTAATTACTATTATCTTCATATTTTCTTTATCTCCTTTATTTAACTCTTCATAGGCTTCTTCTTTTTCTGTTTTTTCAGCGTTTTCTATGCTGCACATATCACTACTACAATTATAATTATTATCATTTATATTTTCAATTTGTTTTACTTTATTTTTACCTTTAAATTTTCTAAGTCTTAATGCATTTGTTACAACACATACTGAACTAAAACTCATTGCAGCTGCTCCTATCATAGGATTTAGTTTTAATCCAAAACTTAAGTAAAATACTCCTGCTGCAACTGGAATACCTATCATATTATAGAAAAATGCCCAAAATAAATTCATTTTAATATTATTAATTGTTGCTTTGCTTAATCTTATAGCAGTATCAACATCATATAAATCATCTTTCATTAATACAATATCTGCTGACTCAATTGCAATATCAGTTCCTGATCCAATTGCTATACCAACATCTGCTCTAACCAGTGCTGGCGAATCATTAATTCCGTCTCCTACAAAAGCAACTTTCTTACCTTCTTTTTGAAGTTTAGAAACTTCTTTTTCTTTATCTTGTGGCATAACTTCTGAAATTACTTTCTTAATGCCTATAGCACCTGCTATAACTTCAGCAGTTAATTTATTATCACCAGTTAGCATGATTACATCTAACTTTTGATTTTGAAGTGATTTTATTGCATCTATACTAGTTGGCTTTAATGTATCTGCTACAGCAATAACTCCTATTAGAGTATTTTCTTTAGCAAAATATAAAGATGTTTTTCCTTCGTTTGAAAGCGCTTCTGATTTTACTTTTACTATACTAGTGTCAATATCATTTTCATTCATGAAAGCGATATTTCCAGCAAAGTATTCTATACTATCTATTTTAGCTTTAATACCTCTTCCAGATACTGCTTCAAAATTTGTTACATCTAATAGTTTAATATTTCTTTCTTTTGCCTTTTCAAGTATTGCATCAGCCAGTGGATGTTCTGATTTTTTCTCTAAGCTTGCTGCTATTTTTAGAAGTTCATTTTCAACTTTTAAATCATTATTTTTATTTCTAATTACTTTTACATTTTTTAAGTTACTTCCAATAGTACTTTGACTTGTAATTATATCTACAACTTTTGGCTTACCTTCTGTAATAGTACCTGTTTTATCAAGCACAACAGTATCTATATTATGAAGCATTTCTAAACTTTCTGCATCTTTAATTAAAATACCATTTTCAGCACCTTTTCCAGTTCCAACCATAATAGCAACTGGTGTTGCAAGTCCTAGTGCACATGGACAAGATATTACTAAGACTGCTATTGCACATGTTATTGCAAATTCAGCAGTTTGTCCTAAAATAAGCCATACAATTAAAGTTATTAATGAAATTAATATAACAACTGGAACAAATACTCCACTTACCTTATCTGCTATTTTTGATATTGGTGCTTTTGAATTACTTGCTTCTTCAACAAGTTTTATAATTTGTGAAAGAGTTGTATCCTCTCCAACTTTATCTGCTCTAATTTTTATTGAGCCATTTTTATTTATTGTACCAGAGATAACTTTATCTCCAAACTTTTTCTCAACTGGAATTGATTCACCTGTAATACTTGATTGATCAATTGATGTTTTTCCTTCTATAACTAACCCATCTACTGGAATTGATTCTCCAGGTTTAATTAAAAGCACATCATTATATTTTATATCTTCTAGCTTAACCTCTAGTTCTTTTCCGTCAACGATTACTGTTGCTGTCTTTGGTGCTAAGTTTATAAGTTTACTAATTGCTTCACTTGTTCTACCTTTAGATTTTGTCTCTAAATATTTACCAAGTGTTATTAATGTAAGAATTGTTCCTGCTGATTCAAAATATATATCTTTTGAATATTTAGCTACTAAATTTAAATCGCCACTATTAAATCCTTTTATCATCATTGTAATTGCTACAAAGCCATATACAATTGACGCTGTGCTTCCAAGCGAAATAAGTGAATCCATATTAGGTGATAATTTAAATAATCTTTTAAATCCAACTATAAAATATGATTTATTTAAATACACTATTGGTATTAAAAGAATGATTTGTGCTATCGCAAAATTAAGTGCATTTTCTGTTCCTGAAAATACATTTTTTATAAATTCAGGTACTGAAATAGCAAACATTTCATTTAACATTTGGTGCATTGCTATATACATAAGTGGAATTAAAAACATAAAAGAAACTATAAGTCTTTTCTTCATATTTTTTAAAGCATTATCTATTTTCTTATTTTCTTTTTTCTTTTTAACTTCAGCATTATATCCAGCATCTACTACTGCTTTTATAATATCAGCATCAAGAAGTTTATTTTCATCAAACTCAACTACCATTTCATTTGATAACAAATTAACATTAACTGTTTTTACACCATCTAAATTTTTTACTGCTTTATCTACATGAGCTTGGCAGCTTGAACATGTCATACCGAAAACATCAAATTTGACTTTTTTCATGCGCATTTACACCTCTTCTTATTCTTCTTTCTTACTTCCATAATCATCTAGAAAATGAGTGAACTTATCTCCTTTTCGATAAGAAATAATTGTATCTAAATTAACGTTTTGTACACTATTAAAAATATTTATATCTATTTTATCATATCCTTTTTTCATTTCTCTAATTAAAGTTTTCATTTCTTCTCTTTTTGAAACTTCACCAGGATTTTTACTTAGTGCATACTTTTCTGTAAATTTACATGCACATTGAATAAATTCTAAATCGTTATATTTACTCCAAGCTATAATATCTTCTTCTCTAACAAAATATAGTGGTCTTATTAGTTCCATTCCTGGATGTGATGTACTACAAACTTTTGGCATCATTGTTTGCATTTGTGAGCCATAAAACATCCCCATTAAAATTGTTTCTATAACATCATTAAAGTGATGACCTAATGCAATTTTATTACATCCAAGTTCTTTTGCTTTTTCATAAAGATGTCCACGTCTCATTCTTGCACATAAATAGCAAGGATTGTTTTCTATATTAACTACTCTACTAAATATATCAGTTTCAAACATTGTAATTGGAATATCTAATAACTTACTATTATCTATAATCTTTTGCTTATTTTCTTCATTGTATCCCGGATTCATTACTATAAACTCTAAATCAAAATGCATCTTTTGATGTTTTTGAATCTCTTGGAAACATTTAGCCATTAGCATAGAATCTTTTCCACCTGAAATACAGACAGCAATTTTATCACCGTCTGAAATCATTTCATATTCAGATATACCTTTAACAAACATCTTCCAAATTTCTTTACGAAATCTTTTAGTTATAGATTTTGTTATTTCTTCACTACTTTTCATCTTTTCTCCTAAATAATTTTTCCACCACCAACTACTATATCATCAATATAAAATACTGCTGATTGTCCTGGTGTTACAGCTCGTTGAGGCTCGTTAAATACAACTTTAATTTTATTTCCAAATTGTTTAATCTCTGCTTTTGCCTCTTTTGCTGAATATCTTGTTTTAACATTAACTTCCATCCAGTCATTTATTTCATCAAATAATAATAGATTAATGTTTTCTACTTCTATTTCTTTTGTATAAAGCTCAGATTCTTCACCTACTATTACTTCATTTTTTTCGCTATTAAATCCTAGTACAAATAGTGGAACTGGATTAGATATACCAAGTCCTTTTCTTTGGCCTATTGTATAATTATAAAGTCCTGTATGTTTTCCAATCACTTTTCCATCTTTATTAACAATATTTCCTTGTTTTGGTTTAATGTTTGAATTTTCTTCTAAGAATTTCTTATAATTTCCATCTGGTATAAAACAAATATCTTCACTATCTGGTTTTGATGCTACATTTAAATCATTATTTTTTGCTATAGCTCTTATCTCATCTTTAGTCTCAAATCCAGCAAGTGGAAATAATATAAATTCTAATATTTCTTTTGGAATACTCCATAAAACATAACTTTGATCTTTTCTACCAGCATTTGATTTTTTAAGTACCCATCTTGAGTATTTCTCGCTATATTCAGTTTTTGCATAATGACCTGTCGCAATAAAGTTGCAGTTTAGTTCTTGTGCCTTTTTTAACATTACGCCAAACTTCATATATTTATTACATTCTATACATGGATTAGGAGTTTTACAATTTGCATAACAATTAATAAAGTCATTTATAACTCTTGTTTTAAATTCTTCTTTTAAATCATATGCATGATGTTCTAAGCCTAAATGGTCGCACATAGATTTTGCATCTAATACAGTATTTTCCATTTGACTTTCATCTTTACAATATAAATCAAGTGTTGTGCCTACAACTTCATATCCTTGATTTTTTAATAATAATGCAGCAACAGAGCTATCTACTCCACCACTCATTCCAAGTAATACTCTTCTATTTTCCATTTAATTTTTCCTTTATTAATCTATTTTAAATTTGTAATTTTTTCGTATACTTCATCCCAAGATGATACTCTTTCTATTTTATCATCTACAATGTTTCTATTCATTTTTGTTGTCATTAAATATGCTTTAATTCCATTTTCTTGAAGACTTTTACATGTTTCATAGCTATCTTCAATAAATACTTCAACATCATTTTCCTTGCAAAACTTAAGCTTATCATCAACATTCATTATTAATTTATCATAAGGAATATTATATTTTCTAAAAGTTTCTTTAGTTATATTTTCTGTTTCACAATTCTTTATATTTGTAAGTCTTGCAGTAATAAATATGATTTCGTTTCCTTCTTGTTTTAATTTATTTATTATTTCTGAAGCATTTGGAAGTGGATAACATTCTTCTAATACATTTTTATAATACATATCAAAGAATGCAAATTTTTCTTCTTCAGTCCATCCATATAACGCTTTCATATAATATCTATCTTTAATTCTACCTAAATTATCTTTTTTAGCTTCTCGATTTAAAACTTCAGTATCATATTTATCTCCATATTTAACCATTGATTCTACTGTAACAACAGTTGTATCATCTATATCAATCCCTATAACCATAATTCATCCTTTTCAATAATTTTTTCATATTTTTACCATTATGTTAACCACTAAAATTATATTACTAAATATAAAAAAAGTCAATAAAATTACTTATATATAAGGGGTTTTGGCATAAAGAAGGAGCGAGGATAGTTCCTCGCCCCTTGATGCTTGGTTGTTAATGTTTCTTGTAGCCTTTGTTCTTGTTTCGTCCACCAAAATTATGAGGCCTTTTCTTTTCAGGCTTCTTTCTCTGTTTGGTTTTCTTTTTCTTCGGATCTTTTACCGCTTTGACCTTTTTACGGGTCTCCACTTCACGTCCAAAGATAACTCGGCTGTTGTTGATTAGTCCGGCAGGCATTGCTTTCACAATGATATTCTGCCCAACAGGTTCATTCTTGTAGCCAACTCGATAGAAGCAGAACATGTGCTCTCTATCAAAGATACCAATCTCTTCCACATTATCGCATTCTTCTGCAACAACACTGGCAAATACTTTCTTGACGTCCGTATTACCATGGTTTATGCCGATGAACTTGACATTTGTGAACATGTTGATAAACTCAATGAGTTGGTCTTGTGTTGCGTGGGAGCTTTTCTCTCTTGTTGTCTTAACTACCGCATTCTTCTGGTAATGGCAGTTGCCAATCTTGATCACTTCGTCTCGTTTTGCATCAAGCAAAGTCCGAGCCAAAGTTTCTTCTGCGGCATAGCCTACCAGATGAATAAGCGAATTCTTATGCTCCAAGAATAGCGGAACATAAACGCGTGCTGGTCCGTTTGATAACATTCCCGAGGTTGTGATGACAATCTTCGGAACTCCGTCCGAAAGGATCTTATCACGGGATTTCGGGTTTACAAACTGAAGACCTTCAGGCATAAAATCGCTCGTTCTCCAATTGAACCACTCAAGGATTCGCTGGTACTTAAATGTGGTTTCAATTCCAAGCGGACCATCGACGTAAATCACATAGTCTTTCGGAATGAGACCTTCTTTTTGCATGAGCTTGAACTCATAGAGCATTTCCTGCATTCTACCCTGTGCAAACGCACCAATCAAGATATTCTGCTTTCTTTCGAATGCTTCCAGAATGTTATTTCTGAAACAATGCTTGATATCTTCGGTCCTTGTAGAACCATAGGTAGATTCACAGATCATGATCAGTTCCAAATTACGGAACCACTTCGGGAATCTCGGAACGTTGTAGAAAACGTTCTTCATCTTCACATCACCAGTGAACAAGAAGTTCATGGTTTTCATGTTCGGATAAGAACACTGAAGCAGTACGAGTGCTGCTCCTAAAATGTGTCCGTTCTCCCAGAATGTGAGTTTAACTCCAGGAAGAATCTCAATGGACTTACGATACGGTACGCCCACGGTAAGCTTCATAGCACGATCTACATCTTCTTCGTGATAAAGCGCGTGGAATTTGTCCGCTTCGAACGGGAATTTCTCCCTCATCTCCTGTGCGTTACTTTCCTGTTGTTCGGCACAGTCATTCCAGAATCCATGAATGAGTTCTTGAGTGATCTCAGTCATATAGATCGGATTTCTGTAGCCGTTCTTAACATCCTTTGGAATCAATCCTGTGTGGTCGATGTGATTGTGCGTTACGATTATCGCATCGATTTTTTCAGGATTAAGGTCGTCAACATAGTTCAAATACCTGTAGCTAGGCTCCTGATAGTATCCGTCATCTACTAAGATTCGATACGTTACACCATCCGGCCGTTCAAGTACAAGCAAATGTTTTGAACCAGTTACCTCGTTTCCGTACGCACATAGATATGCCTTAAATGCGTCATTCATGCTTAACACCCTCCTTTTGGGGAATCTGTTATCGGGGTAACATTTTCCAATACACTTACATGCTTAAATTTGATAACCAAGCCTCCTTCCATAAAAACTTTATTTAAAGTCTAAATTCAGGCACAAAGTGCTGTTCATAATTATAACACGAAAATGGCTTAATTACAAACACTTTCTGGATTTTAAATAAAAAAATACACCCTAAACATAGTTTAGAGTGCATATTTTATAAAATTTAAATTAGATTTCTACGTATCCACCAATCATTTTGCTTAAGCTTGCGTTTTTAACGTAGTTTCTTCCTCCAGAGATAACAACTCTATCTCCTTTTTCTAGAATTCCTTTTTCTACTAATTTTGCAAGTCCAGCTTCAACTGTATTATCAATAGAATCTTTTGGATCTACGTATACTGGGTGTACGTTCCAAGCTAATCCTAATTGACGGAATGTTCTCTTATTATCTGTAATAGCGATAATTGGACATCCAGCTCCCATTCCTGATAATCTTCTAGCTGAATCACCTGTATGTGTGTAAGCTACGATAGCATCAGCGTTTGTGTTTTTAGCGATAATACATGTTGAATATGTAATGTTATCTTCTAAGTTTGTTAAAACTATTTTATCTTTATCATCAAATCTCTTCCAGTAATTGATTTCTGGTTCAACTCTTTTAGCTATTTTATCCATTGTTTGGATACATTCTAGTGGGAATTTACCCATAGCGCATTCTCCTGAAAGCATGATTGCACTTGTTCTATCATAGATAGCGTTAGCAACGTCAGAAGCTTCTGCTCTTGTTGGTAATGGGTTTTCCATCATTGATTCAAGCATTTGTGTAGCTGTAATAGCTGGTTTGTATGCTCTGTTAGCTAATTTGATGAATCTTTTTTGCATTACTGGTGGTTCTGTAAAGTCTGTTTCTGTAGCCATATCACCACGAGCGATCATTTGAGCATCTGCTACTCTAACGATATCTTCCATGTTTGATAATCCTTCTACGTTTTCAACTTTAGTAATGATTTTGATGTCTTGTCCACCATTTTCATCTAATACTTTTCTTACTTGAGCTATATCATCTAAGTTTCTTGCAAATGAAATAGCAACGTAATCATATTCATGTGCACAAGCTGCTTTTAAGTCATTGATGTCTTTTTCAGCAAGTGCTGGTAATCTAATAATTGTTCCAGGTAAGTTCATTGTTTTTCTTGAACCTAATCTATTTCCGTGAACTACTGTACATTCGATATCTTTACCAACAACTTGGTCAACTCTTAATTCGATAGCACCGTCATCGATTAATATTTTTGTTCCTGGTTCTACGTCTTTATATAATTCTTTATATGTTACAGAAACACCTTTTTCGTCTCCTGTAATATCTTCATTGAATAATGTGAATTTTTGTCCATCTTCAATTCTTATTTTTTCATTTTTTCCAGTATATAACATACCTGTTCTGATTTCTGGACCTTTCATATCTAAAATCATTGGAACTGGTAATTCTTTTTCATTTCTAATTCTAATGATTTCATTTGTTTTCCATTCTTGTTCATCATAGCTACCATGTGAGTAGTTAATTCTACAAACGTTTAAACCTGCTTCAAATAATTCTTCTAATCTTGTTTCACTAGCAGGACCAATAGTACCAACTATTTTTGTTTTTCTAAAATTTGCTTTCATAATAATCTCCTCTATATAAGATATTTTAACCAGACTAAAGTATACCACATTTTAGCATCTAAGTTCAAGTCTTTTGAAACTTTTTCATCAAATTTTTTAATATTTTTTATTTTTTGACAAAAGTTTACAGTAATGGTGTATTTTTCTAATTATGTGTCATAATCGTCTAGTTTTAATATTTTTAACGCATTTAAATCTTTTTTAAAGCATTTTATATGTTTTGATAAACAAATTACTCGTCATTAATATAAAACGCTTTATTTTTGATTCTAATGCAAATTATAAACATTTTCTATTTTTTTAATATTTTTTTACTATAAAATATCCATTATTTCGGTTATTTTTGTAATTTCATACTTAGGAATATAATCTTTAGGTACTTGATTTTTATAATTACACCAACATGTATCTAAATTATTTTCAATACCACCTTTTATATCTTTATCTAAGTCATCACCTATAAATAATACTTCCTCTTTATTATCTATTCCAGCTTTCTTTAATAAACCATTATAATATTCTTTATGTGGTTTCATTACTCCAACTTCTTCAGCAGAAAAAACTGTCTCAATAAATTCTGTTATTCCAAGTTTTTCTATTTTTGTTTTTAAAGGAATTAATGGTCCATTAGTTGCAATTATTAATTTATATCCTTTATCATAAAGATATTTAATTACATCATATGATCCTTCTCTTGAAACAACATGTTCTTTCATACCATGCATATAAGTATTACTTAATTCTACATACTTTTCGTAAGAAAATGTATTCTCTCCAAAAAATCTCATAAATCTACTTGCTCTTATCCATTCAGTCATCTTTACTTTATCATCTTCATAAGGTGTTAAAAGTTCTCCTTTTGCTCTTCTATCCCAAGTATCTTTATCAATTTCTCTAAATCTTAAAAATTCTTCATCTGAATATTCTTTACCTATAGAATTCATTGTAACAGTAAATGCTATTTTACAATTTTCATAATCATTTGTTAATGTATCATCTAAATCAAATATTAAATATTTATACATATTCTTTCTCCTTTATTATCACATTACTTATTATATATAATCTTAAGAATAAATACAAATAAAAAAAGAAAAATGCCACGATCTTAAAGTGCTTAAAATCGTGACATCTTCATATGGTACCTTTCTCTGTTTCGAACATAACTAAACTTAAGCTTAGCTTACTCCCTAATGAGTAAAAAGGCATAAAAAAATCTGGCGACTTCCTATTTTCCCAACAAGGTAACTCGTAAGTATCTTCGGCACTAAGGAGCTTGACTTCTGTGTTCGGCATGGGAACAGGTATTTCCTCCTCGTAATCATCACCAGAAATGTTTTGTATGCTTTTCAGCACACTCAAAAATACATAGATAAATGTTACTCATCATCAGATGGGCAAAACTTTGTGGTTAAGCCCTCGATCTATTAGTAATGGTCAGCTACGAGTATCACTACTCTTCTACCTCCATCCTATCAACCAGGTCGTCTTCCTGGAATCTTACTATCTTACGATATGGGATATCTTATCTTAGGGTGGGCTTCACACTTAGATGCTTTCAGCGTTTATCCCGTCCATACTTAGCTACTCAGCCGTGCCACTGGTGTGACAACTGATACACCATCGGTATGTCCATCCTGGTCCTCTCGTACTAAGGACAGCTCCCTTCAAATATCCTGCGCCTGCGACAGATAAGGAC
>JAFWYK010000002.1 GCA_017517685.1 Clostridia bacterium | reverse complement strand
TGCAATAATTGAAACTAGTCAATCAAAAAATGATGAAATTATTTTTACAGGACATATTCCTGTACGTTGTATTAATGAATATCGTAATACTTTAACTCTATATACAAATGGGCAAGCAGTTTTTTTGACAGAATTAAAAGGTTATCAAATTGCTACTTGTGAACCAGTTATTCAATCACGTAGACCAAATAATCGAATAGATAAAGTACGCCATATGTTTAATAAAAAAGAAAATTAAGTTACTATTCGCTAAATTACAAGTTATAGAGCAGATAGTTAGTTGCCAGTATGATAATATAAGTAAAAATAGAGATTTTTTAGATGAATTATGGAAAATTTTCATAATATTTTTGTAAATTAAAAGGTTGTCTTGAAACAGGCAACCTTTTAATCATCTATATCCTCGAATAGTTTAGAATCGTAAAATTCTTTTAATGAGATTTTTAATGTTTTACAAATTTGATATATTACCATAGAACTTGGATTTTCAACTTTGCAATTAACAATATCTCTTAAAGTTGATGGAGGAATAGTGGAACTTTCAGCTAACTTATTTATTGTTATTTTTCTATCAGCACATAATTCTTCAATTCTTTGACTTAAAGCCTTTTTAAATAGCATTTTCAATCCCTCACTTTCTCATAATATTTTACAAGAAAAGGCAAGAAAATATGCACGGATATCCGTTGACTTAAATTGCTTAAAATGGTATAATTGTTAATATGCAATTATTACAGAAGAAAAGCAGTACATATTGATTAGAGGAGGTGCTGTTTTTTTATTAAAAACAACTTGGGAAAATAGCATACTATAAGGAGGAAATATAATGGAGCAAATATTTATGTTAGTATTTATGGTTATTTTAATTGGAATAGTTATTTATTTTGGAATAAAAGAAAATAAAGAAACTACAAAAGAAAATAATAAAATTGAAGAAGATCCAGATAGATTTAGTAAAAAAATTAGAGCAATAAAGGAAGAATACGGAGAATTTAATTATATTGAACAGCCTGCAATGAAAATAGGAGAATGGGAAAATGAGGTTAGGAAAAATATATCTTCAATAGTTGATACAAAAACTAAATATAGCTCAAATAAAGAATTGAGAATATTAGTAGGAGATTATAATAGAGCTTCTGCATCTAATACAACATCTGTATTAGAAAGTGTGGGATTAAATGTAACTATTGCTAATTCAGGTATTGAAATAATTGAAAGAATTAAAAATAATGAAAAATATGATTTGATAATAAGTAATAATATTTATGATTCTGGTCATTGTGATGGACCAGAAACTCTTATGAGATTAAGAGAAATAGACAAGTTTAATATTCCTGTTATTGTTTTAACTGTTTCAAAAGGAAAAAGAGATATGTTTGTTAATGGTTATGGATTTAATGAATATATGGAAAAACTCTTAACACAAGATAAAGTGATGGAAACATTACCAAAATTATTTAAAGATTTAGAATTTACAAAAATAGAAAGCAATAAGTCAGCATAAGACCTATTGCTTTTTTCTACCTAATAACTTATCTATTGAAAAAGGTTTATAGACAAGTGTTAAACTATACAAAAATGTTGTTGGTATTAAGTTTTTAGAATTTTCATAGTGTGCATAATTTGCTTGTGATGTATTGATTTTCTTTGCAACTTCTTCTTGTGTCATAGAATTTCTTTTACGAAGTATGCGAAGATTTTTTGATATTAAATCTATATCTATTTCTAATGGCAAATATGATTCATCATTTTTATTTGTTATACCAAACAAGTAATCAAGACTAAAGTTATAATGATTAGCATATTCAATTAATCTTCTTAATGGGATAGTATCTTTTCCAGTTTCCCAACCAGATATTGTAGTAAAGTTCAAATTAAAGAACTCTGCAATATCTTTTTGTTTTATATCAATATTTTCTCTACTATTTTTAAAGTTTTTAATTATCATTTTTTTCCCCCTATATAATTATTCCACTTACTAGGGCAAATATAATAATTCTAGGGGAAATAGACTATTACGAACAGAAAAAATTTGTATATTTGCACAATTCGACAAATTTTGCGATAGAAATATGATATATTTTTATTGAAATTACCAGAAAATATCGGAAAAAAGCATATTTTGATAGTTATAATCATTATATGAAATAGCATATTTCATATACTAAAATAAAAAAATTGACTTTTGTATATAAATTTAGGCATTTCATAAACTATTTAGTTTTTGTGTCAAAAAATGTGGTACTATGTCGATGAAATTAAAAACGAAAGAGAAATCCATCAGATTACCAATGATGTTTTTTTAAAATCAGGGAGGGATAAGATGGATTTTTATTTATTATATAAAAATAATTTAGAAAGCATACACTAACTTTTAAGGGTTAATTGTGTGCTTTTTTGTTTTTATATAAGACAATTCCATTCTATGTACTTATTAAGCATAAACATGCTGAAGGAAAAAAATTATGAGAGATTTTTTGGCGTAGCTTTATAGAAATGTTTATGTTTATGTTCTAAAAATCTACGCATTAAGAGGTGTGTAGATTTGAGAATTGTCTTGATTGATTTCAATATAATTGCATATTTCAAAGTGAGTAGAAAAGATTTTATAGACTTTTCTGCTCATTTTGTGTTTTTAGCTCCTAAATGTAGAGGACCTCCTATTACTTGAATTAACTGAAATTTGAGTGAATAGGAGGTTTTTCTTATGTCTAATGAAGAATTAGAAGATGATGTTGTACTTGCAAAATTTATAAATTATATGCAAAAAGCACTTTATCACATGAGATTAAATTATTTTAGAGATTATGAGAGAATGAGAGATTATGAGGTTGAACTAGAAGAAATTGAATGTCCAAATTCAAAAGATGTTATAAATGAAGATATATCAATTATAGGAGTTTTAAATGATACTGAAATTAAATTATTAAACCTATTATATACACAGGGATTAAGTTATAAGGAAATATCTGAAATAACAAATGAAAATATAGAAACTTTAAAGAAAAGGCGAACTAGAGCCTTAAAGAAATTAAAAAAGGTTATGGAGGAATGAAAAAATGCAATATAATACAGAGTTTTATAAATTATTAAGACAAGCTGTATATGATGATACAGCATTAGTAAGAGTATTAGACAAAATAATGAAACTTATAAATAGTAATTCTAAAGATGATGATGGGAAAATTAACGAGGATTTAAAGAGCGAATTGATTACATATTCTATTGAATTGATACGAAATAAAAAAATTTATAAAAAATTTGAAATTTGATGTCCACTTTTTCGATTTTTTTGTGCTGTTCATAGTAGAAGGGTTAAAAACTTCTACTATGGTATGCACATTGAAAATTGAATAGATTTTATTAGAACGACAAGAACTACATTCTAGGTGGGTTAGCAACTATTTAGATATCTAATAAGAATGTTATCTTATTATGAAGTAGTTTGGATACTTTTGTATAGTCATAGAACGAGCGTAAAGTTATAGGAATAGACCATAATGTTTCTATAATGGTGCGTCCCACGCAATGAGTACAAACCAGAGTTCTGGGTGGTAGATAACCAATGTTGCTAGAAACAATAGCAATCTAATAAATGAATGGAACAATTAAAGTTAAAATAATTTAACTATTAAAATGGAGGCTAAAATGTTAGATATTATTTCAATGATTATAATATTATTCTTTTTAATGGGACTACCTATGATTTTAATAATTATAGGTGGCAGTAAAAGTAAGTCAGAACAAGAAAGAACTTATGAATTAGAAGAAGAAGCACAATACTGGAGAGATTATGAAAAAGAACAAATAAGAAAGAAAAAAATTAGAAAAATAAAAATTAGGAGGTTTTTCAAATGGGTAAAGAACTTTATACATGGGAACAAGTAAGAGCTTATGGAGAAATTGCATTACATAATTTAACAAAATCAGCAAATGAAATAAATATGAGAAATTTTAAAAAGTGCATAGATCCACTACAAACTTTATATGCAAAAGATGGAGTGGAGGGAATGGCAGAATATTTAATGAATAAATATGAAAAATAAATAATAAAGAAAGATGTTAGTTTTTTACTAGCATCTTTTTTGAAAGGAAAAGTTATGGAGGAAATTAATCAATTAGAATACAAACTAAAGAAAAGCAAAGAAAATTTACAAGCAGATATTGCAAATAGAAGAATTGATAAAATTGATAATATTAGTATAGATTCTAATACTTCATTAGAATCGAGAATATTTAATTTCTTTCAAAAGATTAAAAATCCTTATGCAATTAGAGTTGGAAATATAGTAGTGGAAATGGAGTTTTCAGATAATTCTAATATATCTCCAATGGAGTGTATAGACGCTACTTTAATAAATGAATACAAAATGAGAGAAATGTCAAATGTGTAAATTTTAGAATTGAGGAATTTTAGTAAAATAGGATAAAATCAAAGGTTATGCTACTATTTGGGTGTAGGAGGTTTTAGAAAATGAAAAGAGGTAGAAAAAGTAAATATGATATTGAAATAAATAAATCAAAAGTATGGAATGTTGCCGTATATATTAGATTATCAGTTCAAGATGGAGATAAAGCAGAAAGTAATAGTGTTATCAATCAGAAAGAACTTTTAAATATGTATTTGGAACAAAATAAAGAACTTAATGTTAAAGAATATTATATTGATGACGGATTTTCTGGAACAACTTTTGATAGACCTGCTTTCAAGAAAATGATGAAAGATATAGAAAAAGAAATAGTAAATACAGTTATAGTAAAAGATTTATCTCGTTTTGGAAGAAACTATATTGAAGTTGGAAATAAGATAAATTCATTTATGAAAGATAATATAAGATTTGTATCTGTTTGTGAAAAGATAGATAGTTATAAAGATAAAAAGTCAGTAGATGATATTATTTTTCCTTTAAAAAATATAATGAATGAAATGTATTGCAAAGATGTATCAGATAAATTGATAAAGACATTTGAGGTTATGAAAAAAGAGGGAAAATATATAGGGGGAATACCACCTTTTGGCTATATAAGAGATGAAAATAATAAACACAAACTAATAGTAGATGAGGCTTCAGCAAGTGTTGTAAGAAGAATATTTGATTTATGCGAATCTGGAATTGGTAATGTGTTAATTACTAAAGAATTAAATGAAAAAAATGTATTAACACCAAGCGAATATAACTGTAAGATTTTAAAAATCACATCATCAAGTAGTAAAGTTGCAAAACAATGGACAGCAAGTATTGTCGGAAAGATATTAGATAATAGAGTTTATTGTGGGGATTTAGTTCAAAACAAGACAAGAGGAATTAGTTATAAAGTACATAAGAGATTAAAAAACGATGAAGAAGATTACATTATAATTGAAAATGCACATGAACCAATTATAGAAAAAGAAAGATTTTTTAATATACAAAAAATAAGAAAAGATAGAAAGTTTAATTGGAACAGAAGAATAGAAAATATTTCTATATTTGACGGAATTGTATTTTGCAGTAATTGTAATAAGCCATTAGTAGCAACTATAAAAGAAAAAAGTATGATAAATGATACTGAAATTGATAAATATGTATTGGAATGTAAAGAATGCAATAATCAAAATGATAAACCTTATGTAATAGATGTGGACAAGTTAAAAATATGTATTTTTAGAAGTATTAAATATCATATAGATTTACTAAATGGATTTGAAAATGCAAGATTATCTGTTAAAGAAAATAAAGAATATGCAGACAAAATAAAAGAGAATGTTGAGAATTTAAAAAATAAATTAGAAAGACTTGATAAAGAAAGAACAAAATATTTCACAAAATTCAGAGATATGGAAATTGACGAGCAAGAATATATTGCTTTTATCAGAGAGAATGTTAAAGAGGAAGAAAATATAAAGGAACAAATTAAAAAAGAAAAAGCAAAGTTAATGGAGGCAAGATTAAGTTATAAGAATGTTGCTGAAAATAACTGGGTAGATACTTTAATGAAATATAAAAATCAAAGGAAGATTACAAAAGAAATGTTAAATGACTTAATAGAAAAAATTTATATCAATAATGATGGTAGAAAAATTAAATTAGTATTTAAGTATGAAGACGCTTTTAAATTGGCAATGGATTATTTGAAAATTGTAAAGGAAGGGGGAAATACTAATGCCTAGACAAAGTAAATATAATAAAGAAGAAAAAGATAATGTGAAAAGTTATCAATATAAAGCAGCAATATATATAAGATTATCAGTAGAAGATGGAGATAAAGAAGAAAGTAATAGTATAACAAATCAAAGAATGTTATTAAATCAATTTTTAAAAGATAATTCAGATATTGAAGTATATGATTATTATACAGATGATGGATTTTCTGGAACTACTTTTAATAGACCAGGATTTGAAAAATTGTTAGAAGACTTATATGAAAAGAAATTTAATACTGTTATTGTAAAAGATTTATCAAGATTAGGAAGAAACTATATTGAAGTTGGAAATTATATTGAAAAAGTATTTCCTTTATATAATATAAGATTTATTGCAGTTAATGACCAAATAGATAGCATAAAAAATCCTGAATCAGTTAATAGCATAATTGTACCTTTTAAAAATTTAATAAATGACGAATACTGTCGAGATATATCAAATAAAATAAAGGCAGTATTAAATGTAAAAATGAAAAAAGGAGAATATGTTGGAGCTTATGCACCTTATGGATATATCAAAGATCCAGATGATGTACATCATTTAATTATTGATGAAGATGCAGCAAAAGTCGTTAGAATGATATATGAACTTACTTTAAATGGATATGGAAGAACAGCAATAGCAAAAAAATTAAATGAATTAGGAATATTAAATCCAACAGGACATAGAGCAATAGATTTAAAAATGAAAACACCATTTAAGAATAATACCGATAAAGTTACATATTCTTGGTGTTCAACAACAATTAGAGATATTTTACGAAATCAAATGTATTGTGGAGATTTAGTTCAAAACAAAGGAAAACTAATTAGTTATAAAATACATAAAAGAGTATTAGTACCACAAGAAGAATGGATTATTGTAAAAGATACACATGATGCAATTATAGATAGAGATACATTTAATAAGGTACAAAAAGCAATACTAAACAGAGATACAAGAATGAATACAGATGGAAAAATATCCATATTTGCAGGACATATTAAATGTGGAGATTGCCAAAGGGCAATGAGTAAAAAGATACCAGGAAAATATAAAGGACAACCTAGAAATTATTATCATTATATGTGTTCTGCATATATGAGGTCTGGTGGAGAAATTTGTACAAAGCATAGTATAAAAAATGATGAATTAGAAAAAGCAGTTTTAGAAAGCGTAAAAGTTCAAATTGGACTTATAATAGATATGAAAAGAATAAAAGGACAAATAGATAGTAAAACATTTAATGATAATCGTAGAAGTTATTTGCTAGAAAATATCAATAAATGTGAAGAAACATTGAATATTAAAAGAAAGTTAAGAAAAGAGGCTTACGAGGATTGGAAATTAGGCATTATTACAGAAAAGGAATATAATGACTACACCCAAGAATACGGAAGGCAAATAAGGGAAAATGAAGCATATATTGAAGAAAACTATAAAGAATTACAGAATTTAGACAAAATGAGTACCTCTGGAGAATGGATTGAATATTTTGAAAAATATCAGAATGTAAATTCATTATCAAGAGAACTTATAGATGGACTAATAGATGATATATATGTTTATGAAGATAAGAAAATTAAAGTTAAGTTTAAATATGAAGATGAATACAATTATTTAATTCAATATATAAAAAGAAGAAAGGGAGATATACTTTAAAGAGAATTTATCTCTCTTTTTTCGGTAATTTTATAGAAAAAAATTAAATTTTATGATATAATTTGAAAAGTTTTAAGGAGGTTATATATTATAACCGCAAAAACTTAAAAAACTTATGTATGAACACTTACATAAGATTATGAAAAATACGAAAAACAAGAAAAAATGGCGAATAAAAGCCTCAAAACCCTTGATATTATAACTGTTTTAATGAAGAACGACAGGGTACGCGAATTTAAATGGTTAGATACGAGGAGTTGAGAAGAAGATAGATATTCACAAAAGATTGCAAAAGATATTGAAAAATTTAAAAGTTAAATAAAAAATGAATTGAAAGGTAGAAACATTTCTAATGTTTCTATCTTTTTTGTTACAAGAATTTAATAAACTATTTGTTAAAATTTATAGAATAAAAACTGATTTTGTGATAATATGTTGATTGGAAAAATATCATTTTTTACAAATAATTATGAGGGTTATATTATGGAATTAACTAACGAAAGAAAAGGCGCAATTATAGTAATAACGGTAATTATAAATCTTATTTTCCTACCATTATTATTTATTTCTGCTGGTGGATTTATAAAGAAATTAAAAATGGATGGAATGGTATATGCAAATGACGTTATTTTTGAAGAAATATATCATGAAGGTTATTATGATTCTGAAGATGGTTATGTAGCACCATATACATCATATAAACCAACTTACTTTTATACAGTAGATGGAAAATCATATTCATATACTCCATATAGAACTTCAGAATCTAAAGCATCATTAGCAAATGCAAATAAGATTTATTATGATAAATCAAATCCTGCTAATTGTGTTGCAGAAAATGAAACAGAAGTAGAATCATTTTTAGCAATACTTATTTTTTATTTAGTATTTATGGCAATAATTTTATCATTTTATTCAAATATTGCAATCTCTTCAAAGAAAGAAACTAAAAATAAACTTCCAAAAGCATATAGAGATTTAGAGCAAAATGGTACATTTATTTCGGATCTTGAATATGAATTAATTGATTCTGGTGTAATAAAAAATAGTGTTATATTACCAGCAATTTTAATTGAACTTAAACTTGTATCTGGTGAGACAGTAAAACTTGTTAGTGAACCAAAAGAAAAAGTTGGACCAGAAATACCTATGATTGGTAAAGGTGTAGAAGCAGTCGTAGACTTTTCTGATTTAACAAAATATTATATAGATTTTGATGTATATAATAAAAGAGGTGGGAAACCACGTAATATTTACCCAGTAATAAAAAAATAATAAGGAAATAATATATGAGAATTTCAAATGCTAAACAATTAAATAATCTTCTTCCAAGAGATTTAAAAAAAGGTTATTCAATCGGAATGCATGGCTTTGATGGATACCAATATTGGGATAAAGATGAAAATGGAAATTATGTGCCAAATGTAGCTTTAGTAAATGAAGTTAAACAAAGCATTATAGATAATGGATTAAGAATAAATGGTGAAAGAAATTTACTTTCAACAGTAAGTTTTGAAGCTTTAGATAAATATGTTCAAACTAGTGGATATTATACACTAGGTGGAGTAATTGTTGCTATTCCAAATTCAATTAAAACTGAAGATGGAAAAGAGATGTTTTTAGGATCTCCAAATGAAAATAGTAAACATTATGAAGGAAAACATTGGGATAGAAATAGACAAGCTACATCTTATGCAGAAACGGTTTTAGTAAAGGATGGTACTTTACCACCTGAGTTTATTCTTGGAACTTACACTAAAGATGATGATGGAATAGATGTAACATTAAATGATAGACATTTATCTAAAACAGGAAATGTAGTAAGTCAAGAAGAATATAAAGAAATTCAAACAAGAATGAGTAAACTTATTAAAGACGGAACAATAAATACAATCGTTATAAAAGAGATGCTAGATCAAAAGAAAAATCTTAGAAAATCACGTGGATTTGGAATACTTGGAAAAATAAGAGAAATGTATGGAACTCGAGAAGGAAAAAATGAAGTAGGAAAAATATTTGATTCTTGGCGTCAAAAATCAAAAGAAAAAGAAAGTATAGAAGGAAGAGTTGAAGAAACTGAAGATGGTATTAGATAAAACTGTACTACCTAAAGCATATAAAGAGGTAGTAAAAATAATTGAATATTTACCAGATGAAGAATATATTAAGATTCCTGAAGAAATAATTCAGAATTTGAAAGAAGAAATGGATGATTCTTATATTTATGAAATAGATGATTTAGAAACATTAGAAGTTTTGAAAGAAACAGAAGAAATATTGGCTGTAATATTTAGAGATTATTTATCAACTTCACAAGAAAAAAGAGCAATTGTATTAAGAGAAAAGCAAGAAGAAATTGAACTTGAAGAAGAAAAAAGAAGAAAGTATTCTCCGGATAATATTTTTGCTAAACAAGAAAAAAATTTTGAAAGTATTAATATAATACTTCCGGTAGAAATAAAAAAGCAAAATGTATTTAGTAAAATTATTTCATTTATAAAGGAAAAAATATTTAGAAAATAAGAGGTATATATGGACGTATATATTGTAAGACATGGACAAACAGATTCAAATCTAGCTAAAGTATTTAATACATATATTGAAGATATTAATGAAAATGGTATTAAACAAGCTGAAGAATTAAGAGATAAAATAAAAGATATTAAGTTTGATATTATTTATTGTTCACCACTTTTAAGAGCAGTCCATACAAAAGATATTATTAATGTAAACAATATTAAAACAATATACGAACCAAGACTTGAAGAAAGAGATCCTGGAGCCCTTGCAGGTATGCCATGGGACACTGTTGATAGGGAAAAGTATTGGAACTATTATGAAAAAGAAGTTTATAAAGATGAAGAATCTATTGAACATCTATGTAAAAGAGTAGAAGAATTTTTAAATGAATTAAAGGAAAAAGATTATAAAAAAGTATTAATAGTAGCACATAGTGGTGTATCAAAAGCATTCTATAAATACTTTAATGGTCTTCCAGAAAATGGAGCTCTTTTAAAACTGGGATTAAAAAATGGAGATGTTAGAGAATATAAATTATAAATTGAAGGAGAATAGTTATGGAAAGAGATGAAATTATTGAAAAACTATTGATTGTTGTAATCATTATACTAGTTTTTATAGTTGTTGGTTCTGTTATGGAGAATAACAAAAAGGTAGATGAAATTAAAGAAGTAGTAAGTGTTTCAAATAAAATAGTTGAAAATGTAAAGTTTATGGAACTTGAAGTTGGTGATGATGCCTCAGGAGATGCTGGTTATAAAACAGCAGTTGCAGTATTTGATGAATCAAAATTAAATGTTATTGAAGATATGATTAATACTGGTGAAAAATATGAATTTAAAAATCCAAGTGGTTTTGATCATCTTCCAATAGCAACATTATATAAAGAAGATGGAGAGATTATTGAAATTTCAGCTATAGATGATTATTCTGAAGAAGATGAAGAAGGAAATTATATTCTATATAAAACAAATAAATCAGATATAAAAAGAGTTTATAAAGTTAAAGATAGAATTGGTTCTTTTATAGAAAATCTTTATGATGAAAGATATGATGGAGAACTAATGCTTTATTATGGAAGTGAAGCTTCATTAAAAACAGGAGTGCAATATGTAGATAATATGCCACTTAATGATGAAATGCTTGATAGATATTTAGTAAAATATAATCAATATGAAAAAAATAAAAAATTAAAAGCGATGACAGCAGACTCATATCAAGAGACTTATGAAGGTTATTTTGTAGTAGAAGATCTTGGGAAAATTGCTATAACAGAAGATTATAATCCACTTCCAAGACAATCAAAGAAATTAAAAAATGTTCCTGATAAAATAAAAGATAGTTTATCAAAATTTGATAAAATTGAAATGGAAGAGATTGATTTAGATGGTGATCAACAATTAGAATATATTGTTGCTGCATCAAAAACTGATGATTCGGTTGATGGTAAAATAATTTCTAAAATATTATTATATAATAAAGATTATAAATTAATAGATACACTTGCAGTATGGGATGCATCTGAAGAACGTGTATATAGTGCTGATTTAGTACTTTCTTTAAATGCTGTAATGTATTTTGATATTAATAATGATGATAAAATGGAAATTTTAGTAGAATTACCATCATATGAAGGAAGTTTACTTGGTATATATAGATACGATGAAAATGTTTTATATGGTGAAACAAATTATCAAGCAACAATGAGACCATAATTTAGGAGGATGTTTTTTTGGAAAAATTAGTAGTTATTGACGGAAATAGTATTTTAAATAGAGCTTTTTATGGAATAATGAGTAGTAAAATGTTACAAACAGCTGATGGAACATATACAAACGCTGTATATGGTTTTTTGGCAATTATGTTTAAGATTTTAGAAGATGTAAAACCAGAATATTTAGCTGTTGCATTCGACGTAAAACATCCAACAAAAAGACATGAGATGTATAAAGAATATAAAGGCACAAGAAAAGGAATGCCAGATGAGCTTGCTGTTCAAATGCCTATTATTAAAAATGTTTTAAAAACAATGAATATAAAAGTAATAGAATTACCTGGATATGAAGCAGATGATATTTTAGGAACACTTGCTAAATATTCTGAAAAGCAAGGAGTTGACACAATCCTTCTTACTGGAGATAGAGATTCATTCCAACTTGCATCAAATCATATTACAATTAGAATCCCAAGAACAAAAGCAGGAAAAACAGAAGTAGAAGATTTTGATAGAAATAAAATATTAGAAGTTTACGGATTAGAACCAGAACAATTAATAGAAGTAAAAGGATTAATGGGAGATACATCAGATAATATTCCTGGTGTACCTGGAGTTGGAGAAAAAACAGCATTAAACTTAATTAAAGAATTTGCAAATATAGATTCAATTTATGAGAAATTAGAAAATGGAGAAAATGTTGCAAAAGGAAAATTAAAAGAGAATCTTGAAGCAAATAAAGACTTAGCAATTCTTTCAAGAGAACTTGGAAGAATTGATGTTAATGCTCCAATTGAAAAAGAATTAAGTACTTTAAAAATACAAGAATGGAATAGAAAAGAAGTATATGAAATTTTTAAAGAATTAAGATTCAATAAATATATTGAAAGATTTAATTTAGAAAATTCTGATACTGTAGAAGAAAAAGATGCTACAAATTTATTTGAGTATGAAGAATTAGAGGAAATAAATAAAGTAGCAGAAGTTTTAATAAAAATTGCAAAAACAAATGAACTTGTATATTCTTTTGAGACAAAAGATGTAGTTGATAATTCTTTAATTATTAAAAAAACAATAGAATATGTAAATGTTTATGATCAAGAATTAAATAAAATCTATAGTTTTAAATTTGATAAAGAATTAATTAAAGATATCTTTGAAAATGAAGAAGTTAAGAAAATAGCATATAGAGTAAAAACAGATTATATTTTACTTCATCAATATGGAATTAAAGCTAAAAATATGATGTATGATGCAAAAATTGCAGCATATATTTTGAATTCAACATCTAATGCGTATACATTAGAAGATATAGCAAAACAATATTTAGATATGGATATTGTTGAGTATACAAAAGTTGAAGAAAAAGAAGAACAAACAAGTCTTTTTGATATGGTAGAAAACGTACAAGAAGAAAAATCAAAAGCTGATTATAAACATGCTTTATATACTTATGTAATTGCTGCATCAAAACCTAAATTGTTAGAAGAACTTCAAAAGATTAATTCATTAGAGTTATTTAATGATATAGAAATGCCAGTAGCAACAATATTAGCTGAGATGCAAATTGAAGGTGTATATGTTGATGAAAAAGAAATTATTAAATATGGTGAAACTTTAAAAAAACATATTGAAGAATTAAGAATAGATATTTATAAACTTGCTGATGAAGAGTTTAATATTAATTCGCCAAAACAACTTGGAGTTATATTATTTGAAAAATTAAATTTAACACCATCAAAGAAAACAAAAAGTGGTTATTCAACAGATGTTGATGCTTTAGAAAAACTAAAAGGTGATCATCCAATTATAGAGAAGATTTTAGAATATAGACAACTTGCTAAACTAAATTCAACTTATGTTGAAGGTATGATACCATTTATTAATTTAAAAACAGGAAGAGTACACACATTCTTCCATCAAACAATTACAGCAACAGGAAGATTAAGTAGTACAGAACCAAATCTTCAAAATATACCAACAAGAACAGAACTAGGAAAGAAATTAAGAAAAGTATTTAAAGCAGAAGAAGGAAAAATCTTTTTAGATGCTGACTATTCACAAGTAGAATTAAGAGTTTTAGCACATATGTCTGGTGATCAAACAATGATAGATGCATTTAATTCAGGTGCTGACATTCATACAATAAGTGCTTCACAAGTATTTAAAGTTCCAGTAGAGGAAGTTTCAAAACAATTAAGAAGCAAAGCTAAAGCAGTTAATTTCGGCATAGTTTATGGTATTAGTGAATTTGGACTAGCAGAACAAATTGATATTAAGAGAAATGAAGCAAAACAATATATAGAACAATATTTAGAAACATATCATGGAATTAGAGATTTTATGGCTGATGTTGTAGAAGAAGCTAAAAGAAAAGGATATGTACAAACAATTTTCAATAGAAGAAGATATATCCCAGAACTTTCATCAAATAATTACATGGTGAGAAAATTTGGAGATAGAGCAGCTATGAATACACCAATTCAAGGTACAGCAGCTGACATAATGAAAATAGCTATGATTAAAGTTTATAATGAACTTAATAATAGAGGATTAAAATCAAAAATAGTTTTACAAATACATGACGAATTATTACTTGAAGTGCCTTTAGAAGAAAAAGAAGAAGTTGCAAATCTTTTAAAAGATTGTATGGAATCTGCGGCAACTTTAAAAGTACCACTAAGTGTTGAAGTTGAAGAAGGTAAAAACTGGTATCAAGCTAAATAGAATATTTTTAGATGTAACCAAAAGGTAATATTAAAAAGAGTAAAAGATATTGACAAAAATTGACCAATATAGATATAATTTTTGTTATAGAGGTGTAAACATATGAAAAATTATTTATTAAAAATAACAAGTATTTTAATACTTTTAGTATTAGCTATTTCAGCTACAGCAACAGTTTCAATGGCAACAGATAATGTTACAATTCAACCATCAGAAACATTTACATTAGATAAAGATTATGTAGAAGTTGAAGCGGGAAAAACTGCAACATTTACAGTAACATCTAATCAATTTCAAGAATTTTATATTATATCTGAAAATGAATCAGTATGTACAATATTTGATCCACAAGGTGCAACAGTTTTAACTAGTGAATTTAAATTAGAAGCTACAACAAAAACATTTGCAATTAGTGCAACAGCACCAGGTGAAACTAAAATAGTAGTTAATGCTGGATATAAATCAAATGATGATGGAACTGGAACATACGAACAAACTAAAGAAATTAGAGTTGTTGTAAAACAAGCAGTTGCTGCAGTAACAAATGAAGATATTCCTTATACAGGTTCAGAAGATATAATTATGGTTATAGGAATTATTATGGTTGCTATGGCAGTAGTATATATTAAATTAGAAGTATTAAATAAAGATATGAAAAAATAATATAAAAACAGAAAAGATGCTATAAAATGGCATCTTTTTTTGATATTATGTTGACAAACTATAAAAAACAGTGTAAAATAATTTCATAAAAATATTATCAAGAGTGGACGAGAGATTCGGCTTTATGACTCCACAGCAACCTAAGTTAAGTTAGGTGCTAATACCGACAGAGCACGATAGATGCTTTGAATGATGATTTAATAAATTAAGTTATTCAAAAGCTCTGCGTGTGCACGAGCTTTTTTGTTTTATAAAAAAGCATGCATAAGTAGAAGGAGGAGAAAGAAAATGAGAAGATTATTTACATCAGAGAGTGTAACTGAGGGGCATCCAGATAAGTTATGTGATTATATATCAGATAGTGTATTAGATGCTTATTTTGAAAAAGACCCATATGCAAGGGTAGCTTGTGAAACAGTAGCAGGTAAAGGACAAATATTAGTAACAGGAGAAATTACTTCAAGTGCAGAAGTAGATATTGAAGCAATTGTAAGAAATGCAATTAAAGAAGTTGGATTTGATAATGCTGAAACTGATATAGATTATAAAACATGTAAAGTATTATTAAATATTTCTAAACAATCAGCTGATATAGCATTAGGAGTTGATAAATCTTTAGAACAAAAAGAAGGATCTAAAGAAGAATCAGAAGGTGCTGGAGATCAAGGTATGATGTTTGGTTTTGCAACAGATGAAACTGAAGATTATATGCCAATGCCAATTTCACTTGCTCATAAATTAGCAAGAAGATTAACACAAGTTAGAAAAGAAAAAATCATTGATTATATTAGACCAGATGGTAAAGTTCAAGTAACTGTAGAATATGAAAAAGGTCAACCAAAAAGAATTGATACTATAGTTGTTTCAACACAACACAATGCAGATGTTGATTTAGATGTATTAAAGGCTGATATTAAAGAACATGTTATAAACCCAATAGTTCCAGAAGGATTATTAGATGATGAGACAAAATATTATATTAACCCAACAGGAAGATTTGTTATTGGTGGTCCTTTAGGAGATAGTGGTTTAACAGGAAGAAAAATCATAGTAGATACATATGGTGGATATAGTCGCCATGGTGGTGGAGCTTTCTCTGGAAAAGATCCAACAAAAGTTGACCGTTCAGCTGCTTACATGGCAAGATATATTGCAAAGAATATTGTAGCAAATGGTTTTGCTAAAAAATGTGAAATTCAATTATCATATGCAATTGGTATTGCTCAACCAATATCAATTTATGTTGATACATTTGGAACAGGAAAAATTCCTGATAATGAAATAGTTAAGAAGATAAAAAATACATTTAAACTAACACCAAGAGGAATTATAAATAGTTTAGATTTAAGAAGACCAATTTATAAACAAACAACAAATTATGGTCACTTTGGTAAAGAAAATTTACCATGGGAAAATGTAATAAAAATGGTATAAAAAAATGTGCAAGAGCCCTTGAAATAGGGCTCTTTTTTAACATAATTGTAATATAAGAAATATTGACTTTTAATATCATTATTTATATAATTTTATTGAATAATGGGGAAATTTTATATATTAGAGGTGAGAAAAACTAATGAAGAACAAAAAAATAATAAGTTTAGTAATAATACTTATGATTTTTAATTATATATTATTGTCTGTTATGCCACTATTTTCAAATAAAGTCTATGCAGCAGATCAAGTTGCTGGTACTTTATCAAGAGATGTAAATGGTATAGACGAAAATTTATATCCTGGATATAAATCATTGATTAAAGATTTACAGTCAAAACATTCTAATTATACATTTTTATTGTATTATACAGGTATTGATTGGGATTCTGTTATAAACATTGAATATCAAGGACATTCAAGAAGTCCTAAAAACTTAGTCCAATTAAATGATAATTATAATGGAATGTGGATTTGCCCAATATG
This sequence comes from Clostridia bacterium, assembly GCA_017517685.1. Taxonomy (GTDB): domain Bacteria; phylum Bacillota; class Clostridia; order TANB77; family CAG-508; genus Scatovivens. The sequence goes on along the minus strand of JAFWYK010000002.1, from coordinate 89,505 downwards.
TGGAATACAAAAATATGATAATGGTTCTTGGTGTTGTGCATCAAGAGAAGCTCTAGCTTATATGATGGATCCAAGAAATTCATTAAATGAAGAAGATGTATTTCAATTTAAAGATTTAGAAGGATCAGATGTATCTTATGAAGATATTGCAAGAGTGGTTTCTGGATATGGATCTTTTATTAATAATGATGAAGTAATACAAGCGATTGTAGATGCAAGTAAAGAATATAATATAAATGGATATTTCTTAGTATCAAAAATAATTAATGAACATGGAAAAAATGGTTCAACATTAAGCGCTGGAAATGGACACAATGGAAAATATGTTGGATATTTTAATTATTTTAACATTGGTTCTTATGGAAATGGAAAAGATACAATTATATATAATGGTCTTTCACATGCTAAAGAACAAGGATGGAATACAAGAAGAGCTTCAATATTAGGTGGAGCAAAAGAAGTAAGAGAAAGTTATATTACAAAATATAGTCAAAATACATTATATTATCAAAAATTTAATGTATCAGGTAGATCAACAATTGGTTCACACCAATATCAACAAAATATAATGGCTGCACAAAGCCAAGGTATGAGTTTAAAAGAGTACTATGGAACATCTACAACTCCACCAGAATTTGTGTTTATAATTCCACATTATAAGAATATGCCAAAGAAAGCATCAGCAAGACCAGATGTTACAAAAGCAAATTCTATTACATATAAAGATGGATTTGTAAAAAATATTTCGTCACATTTAACTGTAAGAGCACAAGCTGGTACTTCAAAACTTGCAATAGGAAAACTAGATAACGGTGAAGAAATAAAAATACTAAGTGAAGGTACTAAAAAAATAGATGGATATTATTGGGATTTAATAGTATCTAAGATTAATGGTACATATGGATATGCTGCAAGAAATGTTAATGGAGAATCAATTGGTTTAGTTGGTTCACAAGGATCATCTGCAGGATCAAAAGTAGAAAATACAAATACAAATACCAATACCAATACAAATACTAATACAACAGTATCTGGAAATAATACAGTAAATAATAATAACACAGTTGGAAATAATACTACAGGAGATAATACAGTTAAAGAGGAAGTTGTTATTAAAGAAGAATTTAAAATAACAGATGATGGAAAAATTAATATTACACCAGAAATAAAGCTTGAAGATATTAAAAAAGAAAATGAAGATAAAAAAATTGAGGTTGTAGATTCAAATGGAAAAGAAGTAACAAGTGGAGTTTTTGGTACAGGCTATAAGGTTACAATAGAAGATAAAACTTATACGATAGTTAAAAAAGGTGATATAAATGGTGATACTTTAATAAATGCGCTTGATTATGTAGCACTTTTCAAACATTTAAATGGAAAGAAAGAACTTGAAGGTGTATATGAAGAAGCAGCAGCTTTGAAAAATAATGAAGTAATAACAGCGCTTGATTATGTAACATTATTTAAGTACTTAAATGGTACAGGTTATATAGGTTTATAATTTTAAGTAATAAATATAAGTTTTAAGGAGGATACTAATGAAAGCAAAAAAAGGAGAAAAGAAAGACAAAAAGAAATGCAATGTAATGGATTTTGTAAAGAAAAATTCTAAAATTGTAGTTCCAGTATGCATAGCAGTAGTTATGTTAGTAATAATTGGAGTAGTACTTTCTTGTACAGGTGGTTCAAGTAATGTAGGAAACACAATTAGTAATATTAGAAACTATGGTTATTCTGTTTCTGATGGAAAATGGTTTTACTACGTATCACCAAATGATGCTGGAGTATTAACAGAAATTAATAAAATAAAAGGAAATGGTAAAGATGACACTGTACTTTATTCTACAGCAAAAACTATCGTTTCTTTAAATGAAAGTGGAGACTATTTATATTTTATCGAAGTTGATACACAAACATATTTTGAAGCTGAAGATTCAGTAGATAATAAAATCTTTAGAATAAAAAAAGACGGTTCATCAGCAACACCAGAATTATTAAATGATAATGATTTCGCTAATGAATGTTTAGAAATGTATGTAATTGATAATCATATTTATTACATTGGAACAGATTCAAATATTTATAAAATGGGAACTGATGGACAAAATAGAGAGTTAGTTTCTGAAACAAAAACAGGTTATATAGGAATTACTGATAAATACATTCTTTATAATGTAGAATCAGATATTGAAGAAGAATATGTAACATATATTATGAATATTGATGGAACTGATCAAAGACCAGTTTTAGAAAACACAAGATTATATACAGTAGGAATTGATGGAAACTATGTATACTATACAAACTTAGATAGAAAAATTTATAGAGTTGAAATCGGTTCAACAGAACCAGAATTATTATATGACATTTCAGCATATAACTTTAATTTAGGTGATGATGGATATGCATACTATTTCAATTATGCTGATGTTGAAAATGCAGATTATACAGTTTGTTTATATAGAGTAAAAGCTGATGGTTCAACAGAAACACCAGAAAGATTAAGTGCATTAACACAAACATCTAAATTCTTAGATATTTTAAATGGAAAAGCTATCTATATGGATAAGAGTGATACAGAATCATATATTAAAATGATAGATGTAGATGAACAAACATCAATTGATTTATTCCAATATCAAATGCCAGCTGAAGAAGATGAAGAAATAAATCCAGATGAATTTGTTGATACAGATGAATTTTTAAATTCAGATACAACTGATGCAGAAGATGATTCAAAAACAGATGATGCTGAATAATTAAAATATAAAAAGGGACTTGCTTCTTACGAAGTAAGTCCTTTTTTGGAGCTCATAGGCGGAATCGAACCGCCGACCTACAGGTTACGAATCTGTTGCTCTACCAACTGAGCTATATAAGCAAAAATAAATCTAGTGTTATTATACATTTTTGAATTATAAAAATCAATATTTTATATTATTAATATTATTGTATTAAAAAAACTAATTTGGTATAATCTATTTGAATTTAATTTTTAAGGAGGAAAAATATGCATACAGAATATGAATTAAGAGTTCTAGATATTGATACTGACAAAATAATTAAAAAATTAGAACAATTAGGTGCAGAAAAGATAGCAGAATTTGATTATAAAAGACGTGTGTACAATTTTCATCCAGCAGTAGATCATAAATGGATTAGATTAAGAACAGATGGTAAGAAAACAACTTTAACCATAAAGAAATTAGAGTCTTTTGAAATTGATGGTACTAAAGAATTAGAGATAGAAGTTTCTGATTTTGAAGAAACTAATTTAGTATTAAATGAACTTGGATATACAGCTCATACATATCAAGAAAATAAAAGAATTAGATATATGTTAAATGGTGTAGAATTAGATATTGATTTCTGGCCATATATTCCGCCATATTTAGAGATAGAAGGAAAAAGCGAAGAAGCAGTAAAAGATATGGTTAAATTATTAGAAGTAGATGAGAATAAAATCACATCTATAGATGTACAAGGTGTATTTAAAACATTTTACAATATTGATATTGCTGATGTACCAGTAGTAAAATTTGGTGAAGAGTTAGATAAGAAATATTATATAAATTAGTTTTTAGGAGGATACTATGAATTTTCCAATTGAATTTTCGGTTATTAAATTTGATTTAACAACATGGCTTGGTGGTTTATACTTACTTGCAATTGCTGTGTCATATTATTTGATATTTAGAAAACATCATAAAAGAAATCATGTAGAAATTTTTGAACTTGTAAATTTAGTTACAAAATATTTTGTAATTACAACTATTTCAATATTATTAATAATATTTGGTATAGATTGTATAGTTACAGCTCATGAGAATATAGAAACAAGAAAAGATGTAATTTTAGGCGTAACACTTGGTATTTTAATAATAAGCGGAACAATAATTTATTATATAAACTATATTAAAGATAGTTTAAGAGATTATAATATGGAAGTAAGAGAAGCTACAAATAAAAAATCTTTAAGAATAGGTGAAATACTACAACTTATTTGTTTAGGATTAATTATTCTTTTACCATTATGGAGAATACCATATTTTATCGAAGTATTTGATGATAAAAAAGAATTAGCTATTGATATGATAAGAAGTTTTGTTATTTCTTTTGCTGCAATGTTTGTTTTATACAATATGAATCCTTTAGAATTTAGAGAGTATTTATCAAATAAGTTTTTTAAAGAAGAAAATAAAGAACCAGAAAAACAAGAAGAAAAATTTGAAGAAGAAAAACCAAAGAAATCTAAAGAAGTAAAAAATGATACAAAATCTAAATCAAAAATAGATAAAAAAACTAATACTAATTCTAAAAAACAAACTAAGAAAACTGACGCTAAAACTAAAAAGACTGCTAAAAAATCAACAAATAAAAAATAAATTAATTGACATAATGAGGAAAATATAGTAAAATACTTACATAGTATATATGAACTGTGAAGAGGAAAAGTAGAATAAAGGTTACTTCCAGAGAGAAAGTGTCAGCGGCTGAAAGCACTTTTAAGAAAACGTATTTGAAAAACTACCTTGGAGTTTCCATTTGAAAAAGTGGCGCGAAGATGGCGTTAATATCTATTAAGAGTTAAACAGTAGGGTGGAACCGTAAGAAATAAACTTACCCCTATAGGTACGTGATTGTACTTATAGGGGCTTTTTGTATTTATAAGACAAAGAGCCTGCTATAATTACAAGTACTTAAATAAATTTTTAAAAGCCGAAATGGCAAGGAGGAATTTATTATGTTTAAAATTAAATTACACGGAGGAAAAACAGCAGAAGTTGAGGAGTCAATGTTTTGGCATACAACTTCACACATTTTAGCACAAGCTGTTAAAAGATTATTTCCAGAAGCAAAATTAGCTATAGGACCATCAATTGAAAATGGATTCTATTATGATTTTGATGTGGAAAAACCATTCTCAGAAGAAGATTTAGCAAAAATCGAAGAAGAGATGAAAAAAATCATTAAGGAAGATTTAGAACTTGAAAGATTCGAACTTCCAAGAGATGAAGCAATTAAATTTATGGAAGAAAAAGGAGAACCATATAAAGTAGAATTAATTAATGATCTACCAGATGGTGAAGTAATTTCTTTCTATAAACAAGGTGATTTTACAGATTTATGTAGAGGACCTCACGTACCAAATACAGGAGTAATTAAAGCTGTAAAATTATTAACATCTTCAGGAGCTTACTGGAGAGGTGATGAAAAAAATAAAATGTTACAAAGAATTTATGGTATTTCATTCCCAAAAGCAAGCGAGTTAGAAGAATATTTAAATATGCTTGAAGAAGCTAAAAAAAGAGATCATAGAAAATTAGGTAAAGAATTAGATTTATTCTTCTTTGATGAAACAGCTCCAGGTATGGCATATTGGATGCCAAAAGGATTTAAAATGATGAACATTTTAATAGACTTATGGAGAAAAGAACATGAAAAAAGAGGATATTTAGAATTTTCTGGACCACAACTTAATAGTAGTGAACTTTGGAAAACATCAGGACACTGGGATCACTATAAAGAAGATATGTTTGTATTAACAGATTCAGATGGAAAAGAACAAGCTTTAAAACCAATGAACTGTCCAAATGCAATTAAAATATTTGCATCTAAATTAAGAAGCTATAAAGATTTACCATTAAGATTTAATGATATTGATGTTATTCATAGAAATGAAAAATCAGGACAATTAAATGGTCTATTTAGAGTTAGAATGTTCCGTCAAGACGATGCTCATAACTTTATTACACAAGATCAAATTGGTTCTGAAATTAAAGATATTATTGAAATTGCAAAATACTTATATGGTATCTTTGGTTTAGATTTCGAATTAACACTATCTACAAGACCAGATGATTTCATGGGAGATATCGAACTATGGAATGAAGCTGAAGCAAACTTAAGAAGTGTATTAGATGAATTATGTGGTGAAAATCAATATAGAATTAATGAAGGAGATGGAGCTTTCTACGGACCAAAAATAGATATAAAAATGAAAGACTGTCTAGGAAGAGAATGGCAAATGGGAACAGTACAAGTTGACTTCCAATTACCACTTAGATTTAACCTTTCATATATTGATTCTAATGGAGATAAAAAAGTTCCAATTCTTATTCATAGAGCTTTATTTGGATCATTTGAAAGATTTATTGGAATTATTACAGAACACTTTGCTGGAGCATTCCCTGTATGGCTTGCACCAGTTCAAGTAAAAGTACTTCCAATTTCTGATAATCAAAAAGCATATGCTGAAGAAGTTGTTGCAAAACTTGCAAAAGAAGGATTCAGAGTTGAACTTGATGATAGACAAGAAAAAATTGGATATAAAATTAGAGAAGCTCAACTTTCAAAAGTTCCATATATGTTAATTTTAGGAGAAAAAGAAGTTGAAGCAGGAGCTGTTGGTGTAAGAGCTAGAAAAGAAGGAGATATTGGTGCTATGCCAATTGATAGCTTTATCGCTAAAGTTAAAGAAGAAGTTGAAAACTTCGTAAGATAGTATAAAAATATGAGGGTGTATAATTTATTTTATACATCTTTTTTTTCTTGCTAAACAAGTTAATTATATATATAATTTATATGTACATTTAAAAGAAAGAGGTGCAAAATTATGTTAAAATTATTAGGAAAAGCTTTTTTAATAATAGCTTTTATAGCAGCAGTAGTGTATGGATGGATTTATTTTACAATAAATGCTGATGTTGAATATGTTGAAGATGAAAAAGAAGTGACAAATGAGTTTGATGTTGAAATAGTTGATGAAGAAAAAATTTCAAATGAAATTAATGTACTACCAACACTTTTAGATACTTTAACAACAAATTCAGCATGGTGTGGTACAATGCAAATTGTATGGAATGACTTTATGGATTTTGCTGGTGGAAAACCTGAATTTAAAGAAAAAAGTGTTTTTGCAGAAAACTTAAATAAAAAGACATTTTCAATTGAAGATTTATCAGAAGAATATTATTATAAAAAATTTGGTAATAAAACTTTGAAATTAAAAAGCGAAATTGAAAAAGGTATAAAAGATAAATTTAATGAGACAAGTGATGTTTTAGATAAATTAGATTGGTCAGAAGACGCACTTGATCCAAATACACCAGCTGTTGAAAGATACGTTTTTTATGCAATGCTAAAAAGAGATTTTGAATATCCACAAGAATTTACAGTACTTGATAATGGAAAATTTAAAAATAATGATGATGTAAAATACTTTGGAATAGATAGCACAACTAGTAAATCAGTTGATAAACAATTAGATGTTTTATACTATGAAAATGAAGAAAATTTTGCAATAGAAATTGAAACTAAAGACAAAGATAAAATAGTACTTGTTAGAAAAGATGCTTTTGAAACAAACTTTAATGATATATATAAATCAGTAAAATCAAAAGCAGCTTCATATAAAGGATCAAAAGTATTCCAAACGGTGGACGAGTTTAAAATGCCAAAAATGGAATTTGATGTTTTGAAAAATTATGATGAATTATCAGGATTAATGTTTTCAGCACCAAAAGCAGAAGGTATTATAAATACAGCAATGCAAACAATTAAATTTAATATTGATGAAAAAGGTGGATCAATTAAAAGTGAAGCTGTAATGGATGTTACATTTACTTCTGCTATTATGCCACCAGAAGATAAACCAGAGCCAAGATATTTTTATTGTGATGATGAGTTCGTAATGTTCTTGATTGAAGAAGGAAAAGAAAACCCATATTTTGCTGTTAAAGTAGACGATATAACATTATTTCAATAAATGAGGTTTATATGAAAAAGAAAATTTTTATAGTTTTTGTATTATTTATTATAGCTTTTATTATTGTAAATTTATCATATGATTTTTTTATGGCAGATGGCGTAAAAAGTATAAGAGAGAAAATTGCATATAGAAAGTTTTATAATGAAAGAGAAATATTAGAAAATGTAAATAATGAAAATGCATTAACTCATGGTGATATAATTGTAGAGTTAAAAGAAAAATCTTATGATAAAGAAACTGGAAAGGTAAGGTTATTTTTCGTTTTTAATAATATCAAAGATATAGGTATTTTTGATATGTATTCAATGATTAGAGTACATGATGGTTCAAAAATATATTTTAATAAAGCAGTTGGAGAGAATAAAACATTTGTAGATGATATAGATTATTTCGTTTATAATTATCATTTATATTCAATGCTTTCGATTAAGGGGTTTGAAATAGATGATATAGATTTTGATGAAAAATTCTTTTTTATGAGAGAAGGAGATACACAAGAATTAGAGATAATACTTGATATTGGTAAAGAACATCAAAAAGGAGATATTATATATGTTGAATTTTTAGATTTATTGTTTTCTCAAGGAGCTGGTATTCCTCAAAAAGCATTTGATTATTTAGGTGAGTTTAGATTTAAAATAGAATTATAATGAATGAAAGCTAGGTTTGAATTGAACCTAGCTTTCAAATTTGTGAAATGTATAACCTGGATAATCATCTATATTAAATGATTTGATGTTTTTTACATCATTAAAATTGTATTTAAATATATCTGTACCAGTTTGCCCGAATATTAGAACTATAATAATCAATTTGGTTAATTAAACTTGTTTGGGTATCGAGATAGAATATTCTTTTTGTTGTTACTGTCTCTTCAAAATTGGTAAATGAAAATTTATGACATTTTTTATTATTAATAGTTGTTTTACCAAGATATTTATAATTTCCATAGTTTTCATTTTGTAGATGATTTTCAATTTCTCTAAAAAACTGTTCAGTACCAGATAAATATAAATAATAGCTTTTATAGTATTCGATAGGAATGTTTTCTTTTTCTGTAACGGTTATAATGCTTTTTGTAAAATTATCAATTGTATAATTGATATTGTTTTCAGTTATTATTAATCTATCTACATTAAAATTAGGATCTATTTGGTTATATTCCTTTTGGTAATCGTTTATAATACCATCTTTTAAATAAATATCCTTTATAAATTTATAACTATCAGAATTAGATTCAATGTGTATATAGAAGCTATCTGGTAAAGTAGCATGACGTATGAGATTACTAATTTCATATAATGGATATTTGAATTGTAAGTATTCTTGATAACCAAAATATAAAATAAAAATAGTGAATATTAGTATTAATAATAACTTTATAATTTTTTTCATATTTTTCTCCAAAGTAAAATATTTATATATTAAATTTAATCATTAAAATAACAATTTGTAAATTAATTATGATAAAGTTTTAAAAAATACTTGCATAAAAATATTTTTATGTTATAATCGTAAATACATTCAAGAGAGCAAGACATCTATTGATTTATTTGATAGATGCCTTTTTTTATTTTTAAAGCAGACTTTTTAATTTTTGCATGACCCTATAAAATTAAAAGTCTGTTGCTTTTTTGCGTGCAGAAATTACATTATATTTTCTAACTGGAAGTTTTTTTAAGTTTTATTTTGGGAGGTTTTAAAAAATGGACGAAAAAGAATTTTTAAGAGAAAAAGAGAAGCTTAAGCAGGTATGCAAACAGCTTGAAACAGAAGAAAAAGAGCTAGAAAATAGTCTAGCAAAAACAGATTCGAGTTATGAGAAAGACTCATATGTAAGAGCTCACTTAGTATATCTTGGTCACAAGAAAATCATGGACTTAAGAAAAATCAAGTCAAAGCCGTATTTTGCAAGGATTGATTTTAAAGCAGATGGTGAGAAAAAAGAAGAGTTATACATTGGTAAGCTATCAATTCTTGATAGTAAAGAGCAAAAACCAATTATAATTGACTGGAGAGCTCCAATTTCAAATCTTTATTACGACGGTCGTGTCGGAAGATCACATTACAAATCACCTAGCGGAAACGTAGAAGGTGAAATTTCACTCAAAAGGCAATATTTTATTGAAGACCAAATTCTAGAGAAGTATTCTGATATTGATTTAAAAACAAACGACGAACTCTTACAAGTTGCTCTTGAAGAAAAAGCGGATGATAGACTTAAAAATATTGTTGCTACAATTCAAGGAGAACAAAACAATATTATTAGAGCAGATATGAATAAAGCTTTAATCGTACAAGGGGTTGCCGGTAGTGGTAAAACAACTATAGCACTACACAGAATAGCATATCTTATTTATAATTGGGATAAGGAATTTGATCCAGATAATTTTATGATTATAGCGCCTAATAAATTCTTTCTAAATTATATTTCCAATGTATTGCCAGATCTTGGTGTAGAAAATGTAAAACAATATACATTTGAAGATTTAGCATATGAAATAATAGGTAAAAGATTAAAAATATCAGATAGTAATGAAAAACTTGTTACTATAGTTAATAAAGAGTTTGATGATATAAATCATGGAGATGTCGATACAATAATTGCTGAATCTAAATTAAAATCATCTATAGAGTTTAAACATGTAGTAGATAAATATTTAGAATTATTAGAAAGTAATTATTTACCAAAAGAAGACTTTATATTAGAAAATGTTAGAATAATGAGATATGAAAATATCCAAAAATTATTTGCTGAAACATATAAAGATTTGGATTTTGAAAGAAGAATAAATGAAGTAAAAAAACATATATTTTCAAAAATAAAAAATAATAAAGATATTATAGAAAAAACAATAGTACAAAAAAGAACGTTTAAGATTAATAAAATGTTAAAAGATGATTCTTTAACAGATGAAGAGAAAAGACAAAAAAGAATTGAGATATTTGAAGAGTCAGAAGATGTGCTTAAAAAATTAGATAAAGATAATCAAAATATAGTAAACTTCTACTTTAATAAAATAGTAAAGAAAGATTGTTTAGAGCTTTATAAAGATTTTATAGAAAACTTTGTGTTTGATCATGTGGATAATGAAATAATAGGAAGTTATCTAGTAAGAAATACAATGAAGAACTTGAATAATGGTGAAATTACATTTGAAGATTTAGCACCGATTATATATATTCATTATAAAGTGTTTGGAACTAAAGTTAAAAAGGCTTTAAGACATGTTATTGTTGATGAGGCACAAGATTATGGAGAATTTCAATTTAGTGTGTTAAAAACGATTTTAAAGAGTAATTCGATGACAATTTTAGGTGATATTGCCCAAGGTGTTCATTCATATAGAGGTATAGAAAACTGGAAGAAATTTATGGATGTTGAATTTCCAGAAAATGATGCAATATATACAACTTTAGAGAAAACTTATAGAACAACAAAAGATATTATGTATAAAGCAAATGAAGTAATAGATAAATTGCCAGAATATGAAAAACAATACATAATAAAAGGTGAACCTGTAATAAATAGACCAGATTCAATTAACATAGAGCAAAAAGAAAATGAAGAAGAAATAATAAAGACAATTGCAGAAAAGATTAAGCTATATAAAGAAAAAGGATATAAATCAATTGCAATTATTGGTAAAGATATTAATGAATGTAAATTTATTAAAAAGAAATTAGAAAAACTAAATAGTGAAGTAAAGTTAATACAAAGTAAAGATTCAGAATATAATGCTGGTATATCAATTGTTCCATCATACTTAGCCAAAGGTCTAGAATTTGATAGTGTAATGCTATTTAATGTAAATGATAAAAAGTATCAAAATACAGTTTTAGACATTAAACTTTTGTATGTTGCAATAACAAGAGCAATGAGTAAACTTGATGTATTTTATACAGAAAATATATCAGAATTAATGAAATAAAAATGGTAAAAAAGTAGAGACGTTTACGTAATTGTAACGTCTTTACTTTTTTGTAAAAAAATTGTAAAAATTGATAAATAAAATCGATTCAAGTAATTGATAATTCAAAATTTCTGTGATATACTGTGCATATATTTTAAAGAAGAGGGGAAAGTAAGGTGGAGAATATTACAAAAGGCGAATTACAAAAGAAATTGCAATATTTGAATTTAGACTTAGACAATGTTCCAAATGAAATAGTAGACTATCAACCGCTTAATTTCAATGTATCTAGATTGAATAACGATAAAGATCATAGAATTTTTCGCTTTGTACCAATCGACAAAATTGATATATTAATCTCACCATGTCTACGAACAGATTCATTAAAAGATAAATATTCAAATGCATTGCCATTATTTAAGTACATTTTTCCAGCTAAAAAAGAAGACGATATCGAAAGATATACAATGTTTCTAAAAATGCTTGAAACTGTTACAATTCCAGAAATAGAAAATGTAGCAAGTATTCAAAAGGAATTAGAGAAAAAAGAACCATTTAAAGTAGTATACCCTAAAGATAATATGTGGCAAATATATTATTCAGAATCTACTGGTAGATACTTTATGATAGTTTGTTCAAAAGAGAAAACTTTTGCGGAGTTTTTCTATCTTTTGAAAGCTAAAATAGATTATATCGAAAATGGTGGTAAGACAGTACCAAGAGTATATGTTCCAATTAATGCTATGAATTACTCAGAAGAGTATTTAAATAGAACTGAAATAGCTGATTTAGAAAACTATTTATGGCTATTTACTAAGAATTGGGCTATGTCTTTTGAAGTATATAGTAAAACAAACTCATTATCACTTCAAATTACAGGTGAAACTGTAGTATATGATAATGTTAAAAGTAGTTATAAAATTAAATTATCTAATCGTGAAGAAGCTTTAAAATTCTATAAATTATTAAAAGCATTATTCATTATGCAAACAGAAATTAAAAACCACTTTAACTTTACTACAAAGATAGATAGCAATAATGGATTAGAACTTTATAGAGATGAAACTAGATTAACATTCGAGATGTTAACTGATTTCATTAAAGAAGAATTTAAAATAGCAGAAGGTGAAATTAAAGTTCAAAACGATAAGATTAGAGAAATTGAAGAAGAATTAGCTAATATTAAATTTGCAGTTAAAGCAAAAGAAGATGAGTATTTAATTAAACAAAGAGAGATTTCAACTTACTTAGAATATAAGAAAACATTTATTGGTAAAATGAAATATTTCTTTAAATCAACTAAGATCAATAAAAAGATTGTAAATGATACTCAATCAGCTAGAAGAAAACGTCGTAGTGAAGAAGAGAACGAACCAATCGTTTCTCAAGCAGTAAACACTGCACCACTTCAAACATCTTTAAAGGATAAGAAGTTTTATACTATTGAAGATTTAGTTACAATTTATACTATGCTTGAAAAAGGAATTAGAAACTATAAGAACTTAAATCAAGATTTAAAAGCACAAAGATTGAAACTAGAAAATATAATTTCAAAAGTAAAGAATGCAAATCTATACATAGAAGAAATTGATAAACACAAAAAGAGTATATTCGATTTCTGGAAATTCTCTAATAAAGATGAGAAATTAAGCCTAGAAATGGGTGATGATTCTGATAGAGATGATAATAAAAAAGCCCTTAAAAAAGCATTCGATTTAGAGACTGACTTAGAAGACTTAGGTGCAAAAGTTGATACTCTACAAAGAAAGAAATTATCAAGAGAAGAATTAGATAGTGTTTATATAGCAAGTACAGAAGTATTACCACTACTTAATATGTTAAGAGAAAATGACTTAAATAAAAAAGCTTTAGAAGATTGTCTATTAAAATTAAAAGATGAATTTAATGAAAATAGATTGTTAATCGAAGAAGAAACATTTGATATATTTGGTAATGTTGCTGATGATAGCACAAAATTAAAATATATCGGTAGTAGAGGACATAGAGAAAATAATAGAAGCAAATTTAAGATATTAAATGTTAATAAGAAAATAGATGTATTTGACTTTACTGAAAAATTACAAAGTATTATAACATTTATTGAAGGTGCTATTCCTAAAGCTAAAGCTGAATATGATTTCTCACTTTATAAAGTATGTCAAATTACTGAAAAAGTTAATGAGAATGCATTTGAAGTTTATAACTTAGATGTTGAAAAAGCTTTAGAGAAATACAAAGATGATGGAGAAGGAGCTTTGAATTTAATTAAATTAAATTACAAAGAAGAATTACCACTTCTTTATTATTCAAACATAATGTTCTATGATAATACAAATCAAACATTACCAATAGGAATGGATGAAGCTACAACAGTACTTATTGATACAAAGAGATTAGAATTTAATTTAGTATCTAAAAATAAATTCAAAACAAACAACTACTTTGCTGAAAGTAATAATTTAATATTACCAAAAACAAAAGATATATTTGTTTATGAATATGATGTTGATATTAAAACAATTGAGAACTAAGTTATAGGATCTTAAAAACCTAAATTCATGTACGAGGGATAAAATTATGATTAAAAGAGCCGTTATAATAGTTTTAGATAGTTTTGGCGTTGGTGAAGCACCAGATGCTGCTGAATATGGAGATGTTGGAAGTAACACAATTGAAGGCATTTATAATAATACTAAAATGAATCTTCCAAATTTAAGAAAATTAGGTCTATATAATATTGATGGACTTAATATTGATGAAAAAGATGAAATGCCAATCGGTATTTATGGTAAAGCTGCTGAAAAAACTAAAGGTAAAAATAGTCCAGTAGGACATTGGGAAATAGCAGGATTTATCAAAGATGAACCATTTAAAGTTTATTATGATGGTTTCCCAAGTGAGTTATTAGATGAAATAGCTAGAAGAGGAAATATAGAAGGATTTATTTGTAATGAAAAAGGTTCTGGTACATATTTCTTAGAAAAGTATGGTGAAGAATCAATAAAAACAGGTAAACCTATTGTATATACTTCTGCTGATAGTGTATTTCAAATTGCAGCGCATGAAGATATGATGTCTGTTGAAGAATTACATAAACTATGTAAAATCGCAAGAGATACAATTGATGAATTAGGTTATGGAATTGGTACAGTTATTGCAAGACCATTTATTGGTACTTGTTCAAGTGACTTTACAAGAACTTATAATAGAAAAGATTGGGAAGCAGAAGACTTTGGAAAAACAATGCTTGATGTATTCCAAGATAATAACAAAAAAGTTTTAGCAATCGGTAAAATAGAAGATTTATTCTCAGGAAGAGGAATTAATAGAGCAATACATACAAATGGAAATGCTGATGGTATAGAGAAAACTATTGACGCTATAAAAAATGCTGAAGAGGATATGATATTTACTAACTTAGTAGATTTTGATATGTTATATGGACATAGAAATAATATTGAAGGATATGCTAAAGCATTAGAAGAATTTGATAAAAAATTACCTGAAATTATGCAAGCTTTAAAAGATGATGATATTCTAATTTTAACAGCAGATCATGGAAACGATCCAAGTACACCAAGTACAGATCATTCAAGAGAGTATATTCCAATTATTGCTTATGGTAGAAATTTAAAATCAAATGTTAACCTTGGAACAAGAGATACATTTGCAGATATATCTGCAACAATACTTGATATATTTGATATGGAAAAACTTGAAAACGGAACAAGTTTTAAATCAGACATTTTATAAAAAATAAAAGTGGGAAGAAAAATAATCTTCCCATTTTTTGTTTTTAGTATGGACAACTAAAAAAATATGTGTTAAGATAAAAAGCGTACCAAGAAGGATGCCCAAGTGGCGGAATTGGCAGACGCACACGACTCAAAATCGTGCGGGAAACCATGCGGGTTCGAGTCCCGCCTCGGGCAC
Source organism: Clostridia bacterium (assembly GCA_017517685.1). Taxonomy (GTDB): domain Bacteria; phylum Bacillota; class Clostridia; order TANB77; family CAG-508; genus Scatovivens. Next base: position 73,887 of record JAFWYK010000002.1, on the reverse strand, counting down.
CAAAGACAGATTTTAAAATCTGTCTTTTTTTATTCTAAAAAATTTGACATTTATAATACTTAATTATAGAATATTTATATCAAAATAATGTTTGAGGTGATCACAATGGTAAAAAAACTAAAATGGATAGGAATTATAATTATAATAGGTATATCAATTTTTTACGGAGTTAAATCATTAGATAGTCAAAAATATTATCATAGAGTAATAGAAAGTGGATATGTTTCTGATTTTGATACAATGATTATTGATACTTATGATGAATATAAAAATCTTATTTCATTAGATGATGAAGATTCTTCAAAAGCTTATGTAAGCAAAATTGAAAGGTCAGAATATGACAAAGATTTTTTTGAAAAGAATTCTTTAGCATTAGCATTTAAATCATATCATCCAAGTGATGCCTTAGCAGCTGTAAACTTGCTTCATACAGGAGCACATTTAAATATAATGACAACAATCCAATATGCTTCAGGAGAAGAAGCAATGACTGATGAAATATCAGGTTTTATTGTTTTAGTTGAAGTTGGAAAAGATGTCGAGGAAGTTAGTATATATTAAGTTGACAAAGTAGCAGTAGATGCTACTTTTTTTATGCTTAAAAAAGCAAAAAGCCCGAGCAAGCTCGGACTTTAGAATGTGGGGTTATTGAAACTTAGTTGAGAAGTATACCGTTTCGGTTCCAGAGTCGGTGTAAATCTCAATTCGGTATGTTACATATTTTGCGTTAATACTGCGATTTAATGTAACAGGGACAGCATTGATTGAGTATTGATCGTTACCGAGGTAAATAGAACCGGGCACAAGCCACTCGTTTGAATCCGAGTATTGGTATGCGATGTCGATACATTCATAATTACAATCAACAACAACGATGTAATTGTTAGATTTGAACAAATCAATGTTTTGGCGAGAAAGTTTTTTCTCACTTATCATTTGGCTTGAATAAGCCGTGATTTGCTTTGTCCAACTATTAGAATCGGGATTGTAAATTGTAATAGATGAAGTCTTGAAAAAGACAGGGACCATCAAAAGTGCGACGAGAATCAGAACTGCTACAATGATTGCATATGATGCAAAAGGATGGCTTCTTGAAAAGTTAACATCCTTGTAAACAGTGCTGTAAGTACCGCGAACAGTGTGGATTCCCTTGTGCCGAAGAGTCTTCTTATTCATCTTAATCCTCATTCTCCCACATGTACGGCAGTGGGCACCATCAAGTATAGTAGTAAGAGACGAGCCCACCACGGGAAATATATGAGTAAAACTCATACAATAATTATAGCATGAGTTAACATAAAAGTCAAAATGTGAGATTGAAAGCATACTCAAAATGTGGTAAAATATTAAGGTATCTTGTCATATTAATTAATAGACAGTAGTAGGAGGTAGTTGTTATATGAGAGAATTAGCTGTAGCAGTTCAATATGAAAATAAGTCAGTATCAGTTATAGAAACAATTGATGCTATTAAAGAATCAGGATTTAAAAATGTATTTGTTCAATGGTATGATAATGATTCTTGGGAATATTCTCAAGAAAGACAAATAGAGTATATAAAATCAAAAGGATTAAATATTATATTTGCTCATTTAGGATATCAAAATATAAATTCAATATGGAAAAAAGGAGAAGAAGGAGATTTACTAGTAGAAAGATATAAAAGAAATATTAGAGAATGTAAAGAAAATGGTATAAATTTAGTAGTAATGCATTTAACAAGTAAACATATTGCTCCAGATTATAATGAACTTGGATTAGAAAGAATAAAGAAAATAACAGATTATGCAAAAGAACAAAATGTTAAAGTAGCATTTGAAAATACAAAAATAAGAGGATATTTAGAATATGTTCTTGGAAATATAAAAGAAAGTCATGTTGGAATGTGTTTTGATTCTGGACATTTTCATGTACATTTTAACGATAAATTTGATCATGAATTTGTTAAAAATAGAATTTTTGCAGTTCATCTTCATGATAATGATGGAACTTCAGATCAACACTTATTGCCATTTGATGGTACTTTAAATTGGAATTTAGTAAAAGAAAAATTAATAGACTGCAATTATGAAGGTCCAATAACATTAGAATTATGTTATAGAAATGATTATTTAAATGATAATGTAAATAATTTTTATAAAGAAGGATATAAAAGAGCTGAAGATGTAAAAGCATTGTTTTAAGCAGATTTTAGGAGTAGTGGAAACTACTCTTTTTTTATTTTTAAAAAAGTATTTGTATTTGAAAATTATTAGTGTTAGAATGAAAATAAGAAGCACTTTAAGTAGTGTTTTCTTTCGTCGCTCAGCATCATTATAATGGAACAAATGAAGTTATTTATGTGCTGATATATCTCAGTTTTATATACACCAAAGGGGGATTATTTCTATGAAGAAACGAGAATTCGCGTACGACTCTTATGATGGAGTTACAAAAATCCATGCAATCGAATGGGTACCTGACCAAGAACCGATTGCCGTTTTGCAAATCGCGCATGGCATCACCGAATATATCGACAGATATGATGCTTTCGCAAAGTTTTTGGTAAGTAAAGGATTTGTTGTTATTGGCAACGATCACATTGGTCATGGCATGTCTGTTGCAGCAGACGCACCCGAAATGTATTTTGGCCCGAAAGGTAGCTGGAATTACGCAGTTGAAGATTTGGACAGACTGCTTGAAAACACCAAGGCAAGATATCCTGGCATTCCTTACGGGATGATGGGATTTTCACTGGGGTCTTACCTCGTGAGAACATACCTGATCAACTATCCGAAGAAAGTCGATGCTGCCATCATTATGGGAAGCGGCAATAAGGCATCTTTCGAGATTAAGATTGGACTGTTCGCGGCCTGGATTGAAAAGTTAAGATGTGGAGATGGAGATGAGAGTGATTTCATTGATATGCTTACCTTCGATACTTACAACAGGCATTTTGCACCGAATCGCACTGGATTTGATTGGCTGTGTTCTGACCGTAATGGTCTGGACGCTTACATTGCTGATCGCAAGAGAGGCAACTATGTTACACCTGGACTGTTCAGAGAAATGCTTAGCGGCATTGCTTATGCTCAGGACCCGATGAACGTAGCCGTAATGAGAAAAAAACTGCCAATCCTGATTATCTCCGGTGAGGATGATCCCGTAGGGGATTTCGGTAAGGGAGTCGAAAAACTCTATGCGTCTTTCATCCGCACAGGTCTACGTGATACCACTTTGAAAATGTATCCTGGACTGCGTCATGATATCCTGCATGAAGCCAATCATCTGGAAATCTATGACTATCTGTCTACTTGGCTCGAGGCAAAATTGCTGAGACGTCGAGTGAAATAAGAGATGAAGACGTTGGGCGGCATGTTATGGCCGCCCTTTCAATTTTTATGAATTATAATGAGTGGTCAGAAATGTTGATACTAAGATAAATGTGTGATATTATATTAAATATAAAATTGGAGGAAAATTATGGAGGCAATTACAAAGATATTACCAAGATATGCTGAAACTGATCAAATGGGAATTATTCATCATTCTGTATATGCGATTTGGTATGAACAAGCTAGAACAGATTATTTTAATAGTATAGGAATGGAATATGATCAAATTGAAAAAAGTGGAATAATGACACCTATTGTTGAACTTAATTGTAAATATAAAAGACCTGCTTATTACAATCAAGAAGTTGAAATTAGAACAAAGCTTGTTGAATTATCTCCAGCCAAATTTACTGTTGAATATAATATATACGATAAAAATGGAAATCATTTAAATGTAGGTAGAACAACACTTGCTTGGGCAAGTAAAGAAACATTTAAAGTAATTAATATTAAAAAAGAAAGACCAGAGTTATATGCAAAAATGGAAGAAATTTTAGTAAAAGAATAAATCTTAGCTAGCCTAAAAAGCTAGCTATTTTTATTTAAACTATTTAGAAAAATATCTATATAGTTATTGACAAACTATAAAAGAAATTATATAATCTATTTAGAAACAATTCGAAATAGATTAAGGAGAAGAGTTTATGGGAATGTCTGAAACTTTAAAGGCGATATCAGATCCTGTAAGAAGAGATATTTTAGAATTACTAAAAAAGAAAAGAATGTCAGCAGGAGAGATTGCTGAACAATTTAATTTAACTCAAGCTACAGTATCATATCATCTTTCAATATTAAAAAAAGCAGATTTAATTGAAGAAAGTAAATGGAAGAATTACATTTATTATGAACTAAATGCTTCTGTATTTGAAGAAGTATTATCTTGGATTTATAGTTTAGGAGGGAAGAAATAATGAAAAAGAAAATTAATTTAAAATCATTACTTATAACAACATTTATATGTTTGTTACCAATTTTTTTAGGTATGCTTATGTACCATGATCTTCCAGATAAACTGCCAGGACATTTTAATTTTAAAAATGAAGTTGACAGATACGATCCAAAATGGTTAGTTTTATTTGTGTATCCTTTAGTAATGGTAGTTCTTAATTTTGTTTGCAGTTTAGCAATGGATTTATCAAGAGATCCTGAGAAAAAAGAGAATAAATTTAATAAAGTGGTAAGATGGTTTGTACCAGTTTTAACATGTGCGTTATTTACAATGAGTGTTGGAACTGCGTTAAACTTCAAATATAATGTAGGAAATATTGTTATTGCAATAATTGCAATATTCTTTATATTAATGGGAAATTATACACCTAAAATGAGTTATGAAGATGCTAAAAGAACAATGAATATTGTTCCAAAGACAGAAGAAGCTTATAAAAAACTTGCAAGAACTATGGGATATAGTTTTGTGATAGGAGGAATTGCTGTTTTCATTACAGCATTTATAGATTTTTTAGTAGCTTTAGGTATATTATTTGGTACATGTTTAGTTGTTGCATATTATAGCATTTATTATACAGTAAAAAGTTAAAGATATATAAAAGCAGTGATTGAAAAATTGCTGCTTTTTTGATATTATTTTTATAGTAAAATTTTACTTAAGGAGAAAAGTTATGAGCGCAATTGGTATAGATATTGGAACTTCAACAACAAAGATAATTGAAGTTAAAAATGGTGAGATAATTAGTAAAGCAATAATTAGAGGAAGATTTTCAAAAGAAATATACGAAGAATTTTTGAAAAATAATGAAATAGAAAATATTGAAAAAGTAGTATTTACAGGAATTGGTGCAGATAAAATAATCAAAGAAGATTATGGAGAAAATACTTTTATAATTGATGAATTTACCTCTATTGCTAAAGGGGCTTTAGCTTTAACAGATAAAGATGAAGCATTAATTGTAAGTGTTGGAACAGGAACTGCATTTATCGATTCAAACAAAAATGAGTGTAAACATTTAGGTGGTACAGGTCTTGGTGCAGGAACATTGTTTAATTTTTCTAAAGCGTTCTTAAAAATTACAAATTTTGATGAAATGCTTGAATTAATAGAAAATGGAGATGTTGAGAAAGTAGATTTAAGAATTAAAGATATTACAACTCAAGAAATAGAAACTTTACCTTTAGATTTAACGCTTGCAAATTTTGGAAAATTAAATCAAGAATCTAGACCAGAAGATATTGCTGCAGGATTAATAAATATGGTGTTTGAAATAATTGGTATGATGGCTGTATTTATTGTCGATAAAAAAGAAAATAAAGATGTAGTTTTAATAGGTAATATAACGGGACTTCCAGGTGTAAGAACAGTTCTAGATAGAATTGAAAAAGTAAAAAATATTAATTTTTTTGTTCCAGAAGATTCAGAGTTTTCAGTTGCTTATGGTGCGATAGTAGCAGCTAATTAGTGTTGAAGGATGTGCATACTCACGCATACTTATGATTAAGAAAGATTAAAAGATTTTAAGGTGTCTATTTTAAAATAGACATCTTTTTTAAACTTTAAAAAACTTTAAACGTATTTGATTTTATTTTTCGATTCATGGTATAAAGTAAAAGGTGCGCAATTTTTTAAAAAGCATTATTAATATAAACATTTTAACAAAGGAGAATTTTAGTGGCAGAATTAACAACACAATATATAGCTTCACAAATAATCGTAATTTTTGTATATGTATTTTTATCTTTAACATATGTAGTAAAAAATAGAAAATGGATAATAGTTTTTAGCTTTATGTCTAATTTTTTAAATGCAATAACTTTTATATTGCTTGGATCATATACAAGTTCTGCAATGTGTGCAATTTCAATTTTAAGGGATATAATCTTTTTAATAGATGAAAGAATAAATGGTAAAAGTAAAGTTATTACTAAAAAAGATATGGTGCTTATAAGTTTTATCTATAGTTTAAATTTAATTTCAATTTATTTTACATATAATGGACCATTATCACTTTTATATGCTTGTGGCTCAATGCTTTATACTTATTCTATATGGCAAAAAAATACAAAAATATATAGATTTATGGGAATACCAGTAACACTAATTGTTATTGTTGATAGTATAGTAATTAAATCTGTATTTGGGGCAATTCTTCAAGGTGTTGTTTTAATAACATCTTGTATAGGATACTTTTCAAATAAAGATAGTAAAGAAAATAAAATATATACACTTGCTGAAGCAAATTATATTCCAGCAGAATCAATGGCATCATAATTCATTAATCCTTACTAAAATAGTAAGGATTTTTATTTAATAATGTTGAATAAAATAAAAAAATAATATAAGATATTGTCATTAAAGGTATAGGAGAAGATTCTTATGAAAATAAAACTATTATTAAGTGCATTTATAAAATTAGCTCTTGGATTTGTAATTTGCATGCTATTATTATTTTTGCCAGTTGGCACATTTAATTATCCAAATGCATGGTTATTTTTAGGATTACTATTTATTCCCATGATAGGTATTGGAATTATTCTTTTTGTGAAATCACCAGAACTTTTGGAAAAAAGAATGGCGTTAAGAGAAAAAGAAAAAACGCAAAGAGGAGTAATTGCTATATCAGGACTTATCCTTATAATTGGATTTATTGTTACTTCTTTAGATTTTAAATATGGTTGGTCTAATATGACTAAAATAGAAACAGTTGAAGCAAGTATATTATTCTTATTTGGGTATATAATGTATATGGAAGTATTAAGAGAAAATAAGTATTTATCAAGAACTGTAGAAGTGCAAGAAAATCAAGAAGTTATTGATACAGGATTATATGCTATGGTTAGACATCCAATGTATCTAGCAACAATTTTAATGTTTTTAGCTATGCCTTTAGTTTTGGGATCTAAAATTGGACTTTTAGTATTTATTTTTTATCCTTTTGTTATAAGAAAAAGAATAGAAAATGAAGAAGCTGTTTTAGAAAAAGGATTAAAAGGATATTCTGAATATAAGAAAAAGGTAAAATATAGATTAATTCCTTATGTATGGTAATTACTAGAAAAAAATCCAGAAAAACTGCAAAGAATATATGATTTAGGATATGATGATGCAAGAAAAAATATGGATAACCTTTTAGAATATATAAATTAAATAACATCAATAGATGTTATTTTTTTGTTTTAAAATATTGATTTTTATGTAAAATATGATTATAATTTAGTCTTAGTGATAAATGATTTTAAGGAGGAATGAATAATGCTAATACCAGTATTATTGATTATCGTTGGATTTGTTTTATTAATTAAAGGTGCAGATTTTTTAGTAGAAGGATCAAGTGCTATAGCAAAAAAATTTCATATTCCAGAAATAGTAATAGGACTTACAATTGTTTCTATAGGTACATCACTTCCAGAATTGTTAGTTAGTATTAATTCAGCAACCAAAGGATATTCTGATATGTCTTTAGGAAATGTTATCGGAAGTAATATTTGTAATTTATTATTAATTTTGGGTGTTTCTGCTTCAATAAGAAGACTTAAATTAAAAAGAGAAACAAGATATATAGAAGTTCCATTATGTATTGCTTATACAATGATTTTCTTTGTAATATGTAATACAGGAAATATTATTACAAGACCAGAAGCAATCGTATTACTTGTTTTGTTTAATCTATTTATTGGTTATACAGTTGCAATGGGTATTAAAGGAGAAAAATTCGACTCAGAGCCAGAACTTGAAAATGCAGATAAGGAACATGACAAAAAACCAGTTGATAAACATGATTCAATATTAAATTGTATCTTGAAAATAGCAATTGGTATGGTTGCATTAAAATTTGGTGGAGATTTTATAGTTGATAATTCTATTATTATTGCAGAGAGTTTAGGTATTAGTGAAAAAGTAATTAGTTTAACAATTATTGCAATTGGTACAAGTTTACCAGAACTTGTAACAAGTGTTGTAGCTGCAATTAGAGGTAATAGTGATATTTCAGTAGGAAATATTATAGGATCAAATATATTTAATTTGACATTTATTATTGGTGTAGCATCACTTATTAAACCGATTACTTATAACATTGAATATAATATGGATTTAATAATTTGTTTTGCTGCTGGAGTTCTTTTATTTTTATTCCAATATATACCACCAAAAAATATGATGAGTAAAAGAAACGGTGTAATTTATTTAATTTGTTATGCATTATATATGGTAAAAATGTTTGTAGGATAATAAGTATAAAAAAGATTGAGTTTTACTCAATCTTTTTTGATTTTAACGAATATGTTCATATAGAGTTAATATATATTAAATAAAATAATACATGTCAAAAATGATATGAAAATGAAATATAAAATTATTGAATTTGTTGAATATTAGATGTAAAATAAAGTGTGATAAAAAAGGATTGTAAGCGGAGGAAAAAATGTTACAAATCAAAAATATATCTAAACAATTTAAAACTGGCGATTTAGTACAAGTTGCACTTGATGATGTTAGTTTAAGTTTTAGAGACAATGAATTTGTTTCAATACTTGGACCTTCTGGTTCTGGAAAAACAACATTACTTAATATTATAGGTGGACTTGATAGATACAATAAAGGTGATTTAATTATCAATAATGTATCAACTAAAAAATACAAAGATAGAGATTGGGATTCATATAGAAATCATACAGTTGGATTTGTATTTCAAAGTTATAACTTAATACCTCACCAAACAATTCTTGCAAACGTTGAACTTGCTTTAACAATTAGCGGTATTTCAAAAAGAACAAGAAAAAGAAGAGCTTTAGAAGCGTTAGAAAAAGTTGGGTTAAGAGAACAAGCTCATAAAAAACCTACACAAATGTCTGGTGGACAAATGCAAAGGGTTGCAATAGCAAGAGCTTTAGTTAATGATCCAGATATTTTATTAGCTGACGAGCCAACTGGTGCTCTTGATACTGTAACTAGTGTTCAAGTTATGGAATTATTAAAAGAAGTTGCCAAAGATCGTTTGGTTGTAATGGTAACACATAATCCAGAGCTTGCTGAACAATATTCAACAAGAATAGTAAAATTAAGAGATGGAAAAATAACAGATGATTCTAATCCATTTAATGTAGAGAAAAAAGGTAGAGAAAAACCAAAACATAAAAACTTAGGTAAGTCGTCAATGTCTATGTTAACAGCATTTACACTAAGTTTAAATAACTTACTTACTAAAAAAGGGCGTACAATACTAACATCTTTTGCTGGTTCAATTGGTATTATTGGTATTGCGATGATTTTATCTTTATCTACAGGATTTCAAAATTATATAGATAAAATTCAAGAAGATACTCTTACTTCATATCCACTTACACTTGAATCTGAAACAGCAGATGCTGCTGCACTTTTATTAGGACAAGTAGAAAATGAAGAAGAAAAAGAGAAAAAAGATAGAACAGTAGTAGAAAAACAAAATATAGCTGATATGTTTGCTACTGTTGGAAAAAATGATTTAAAATCTTTTAAACATTATGTAGAAGAAAACAAAGAAGAAGTAGATAAGATGGTTTCTTATATTAATTATCAATATTCTGTTTCTCCAATGATTTATACTAAGGATAGAAATACAGATGAATTAATGCTTCTAAATCCAAGTGATTTTATTTCATCATTAATGGGTAGTTCTTCAAGCATGATGGGAATGGGCATAACTATTTTTAGTCAAATGGTTGATAATATGGATATGGTCGAAGAACAATACGAAATTATTGAAGGTAAATGGCCAGAGAATTATGATGAAATAATGCTTGTTCTTCCAGATGAAGATTCAGTATCTGACTTATTATTATATGCTTTAGGATTAAGAGACCTGGATGATCTTGAAGATATGATTGCAAAATTAGTAGAAGGCGAAAAAGTAGAAAATACAGAAAAACCTTTAACATTATCATATGATGAACTTATGAATATTGAACTTAAGTTAATTGATGCAACAAAGACATATAAATTCAATCCAAAATATGATATTTATGAAGATATGTCTGATGATGAAGACTTCATGGAAAAAGTTTATAAAGAAGGAACTCCACTTAAAGTTACAGCAATTGTTAAACCAACATCTAATACTGGAAGCATGACTTCAGGTGTTGTATATACTAAAGCATTAACAGAACATGTTATGTCAGAAGCTGCAAAATCTGTAATTGTAAAAAAACAATTAGCGGATAAAAATGTAAATGTATTTAGTGGTAAACGTTTTGACGATGAAGAAAAGAATACTGGTCTTGATTTTCAAGATATGGTTTCTATAGATGAAGATGCATTATCAAAAGCTTTTGGTGTAAACATTAATGAAGATGACATTAAGAAATTAACAGAAGGCTATATCGGAGAAATATCTTCAGCAATAACAACAGATACATCAAAGGCTAAAGCAGCATACTTAGATGGTTTAAAGAAATTAACAAAAAATATATTAACTGATCATGTAAACTCAAAAGGTACAGCTGGAGTTGCAATGATTAAGCTAAGTGAAATTGATAAGATTGTTGATGATGGACTAAAATCATCAGAAAATCAATCAATACTTTCTGACTTAGAATCAAAATATGTAATTCCTAAAGATACTTTTAAAGAAATGTATGGTGGACTTATAAAAGGTGTATTACAAGGATATGTTGCTATGTTAGGTTCTGGTGGAGGAATGGGCGGTGGCTCAATGATTCCTGGAGGACCTGCAGGACAAATTCCTGGTGGAGATAATACAAATACAAATACAAATACTAATACCAATACTGGAAATACAAGTGTTGATAATACAGTTGTTGGAAATACTGTAACTAACACATCTAATACAGTTGGAAGTATTCCTGGAATACCAGGTGGTGGAAATGCAGGAACTGCAGATTTATCAGCGCCAATAGCTGCAAATACAATTGATACTGTTGTAAATACTCTTTTAACACAAAAAGAGATAACAGCGGTAGCTGATCAAATAGCTCCAGGTATGACAGAAGCTGTTATGCAAAAATCAATTTTAACAAAAGTTGGTGAATTAACAGGAAAATTAATGGAAAAAATGGGAAATGCGTTTAATGTAGATACAGATAAATTTGCTTCAGCATTTAAATTTGAAATGGATGAAGATGAAATGAAACGTTTATTCCAAGCAATGTCTAGTACAACAGTAGAAAATGCAACTACAAATTTAATTACTCTTGGATATCAAGATATAGATGAACCTTCATATATATCATTCTACTTTAATAACTTTGATTCTAAAGAATTATTCTTAGATTTCTTAGATGATTATAATGACAAAATGGAAAAAGAGGATGAAGAAAAAGTTATTAATTATACTGATATAACAGGAATATTAATGTCATCAGTAAAAACAATTGTAGATAGTGTAAGTTATGTATTAATTGCATTTGTTAGTATATCATTAATTGTTTCTTCAATAATGATAGGAATTATTACTTATATTTCTGTATTAGAACGTACAAAAGAGATTGGTATATTAAGAGCTATAGGAGCTTCAAAACGAAATATATCATCTATATTTAATGCAGAAACATTTATAGTTGGATTATTCTCTGGTATTATGGGTATAGTTGTTACTTTACTACTATTAATACCTACAAATATGATAATTCATAGTGTAAATGAAGATATAACAGCTATTCTTCCAACAGTAGGAGGAACGATACTTGTTATTCTAAGTGTAATACTAACATTAATAGGTGGTTTAATACCATCAAAACAAGCAGCTAAAAAAGATCCGGTGCTTGCTTTAAGAAGTGAATAAAATTGTTAAGAAGGATAGGAAACTATCCTTCTTTTTGTTATCAAAAAGACATAAACTTGTAACCTCAGTTTTATTGATTTTATATAGGTTTTGACATAGAATTTATATGTATACATAGATTAAAAGGGATAATAGCGCACATAAGTATATGAAAGCGTTGGTATGAGAGGTATACATGAGAATTAATATTACTAAAATTTGTTTAATAATTTTTGTATTATTATTTTCTGTTAAAGTTGAAGCTGTAACAAAGCCTAGCTTTTATATTAAAGATGTTACAAAATATTCAAATTCAAATAAGGTAGTAATTGAAATATACTCTGAAAATATTTCAAAAAATATTACTAGTTGGAGTTTGGATGTAAAGTATGATTCTAAAAAGTTAGAGTTTTTAAATTCAAAAGCAGGCAAAGATTTATCGGCGACATTTAAACTAGCTGAAAATGTATCACAAGAAAGTAAAGTTTCTATGGGTGCAATTAATATTACTGGTTTTGATAAAGAAGGTTTATATTATCAAGTATCATTTAAAGTTTTAGATGATTCGACTGATATTCCAGTAGAACTAGTTGCAAAAGAAGTTTGTGATAAAGATGGAAATGACGTTTCATGTAGTGTAAAAAGCGGAAAAATAATAATACCAAAAGAAGAAAAAATAAAAACAGAAACAAAAACTGAAACTAAAAAAGAAATTAATGATTTTGAAGTTACTGAAATAGAACAATTAGAATCAATTGAAAATATTCTTATAAATAGTGCAAATATGAAATTTGATATTGAAGATGATTTGGTTTATGAGACTGAACATATTGATATATTAGAGATTATGGACGATGGAACAATGATACCAAAATCAAATGGTATTACAACTGTAAGAATAAAAAACAATTATCAGTTAATTGGAACTGTAGAAATTGAAGTTAAAGATGAAAAAATCATTAGAGTTACAAAAGTAGAAAATAATAATAAATTTTTACCAGAAGCTACTACTAGTGAAGAACAAACTATAGAAGAAGTAGTTGAAGAATATAAAAAAGAAATAGCTAAAGTAGAAAAAGCAGAAAGAGATAAACTATTAATTAGTTTTTGCATAATCGTTTTGATACTAATAACTATGACAGTTATATTGAGAATATATTTGATTATAAGGAAGAGAAACAAAGGAGGAAGATTATGAGGATAAGAAGAAAGCTAATAGCAGTACTATTAATAATAACAATTATTAGTTCTTTTATGCCAAATTTAATCAGTTATGCAGCAGAGCCAAGTTTTACTATGACAGTAGATGGAACTGCTGGTGGATCAAAAAAAGCTCAAGTTAATGAGGAAATATCAGTTGGAATTAACCTTTCTGATGGTTTAGAAAATCAAAAATCATTAGTTTTAGCTGTAAAATATGATCCAACAGTATTAGAAATAATACCAGATGCGGTAAGTGGAGAAGATATACAATTACTAGCTGGTACTGGTTATAGTTTAAATTCTGATATTGCACCAGGTCATACAGTTGCAATGGGACTTGTTAGTGATGGTATAGTTACAATAACTTTCAATACTCCAGTAGCAATTGCTCAAACAGGAACTGTTGGAACACTTAAATTTAAAGTAATTTCAGAAGGAACTTCAACAGTTGCTTTTGATAAAATTATGTATGATTTAGATGATGGTTCAGAAAATTCAGAGACTGAAGTAACTTCATCAAGTTATATAACAGTATCTGGTGGACCTGCAATGACAGGATTAACATTAAAACCTGAAACAGCTACAATTAATAAAGGAAAAACATATCAATTAACAGCAACAAAAGAACCTACAAATACAGGAAATTCTGAAAAAATTAAATGGGTATCAAGTGATACTTCAGTAGTTACTGTTGAAAATGGAGTTGTAACAGCAGTTGGTTCTGGTACAGCAACGGTTATTGCTACATGTGCTGGATTTGAAGCTAGTTCAGTTATTACAGTAAAAAGTCCATTAACTGGTATTACAGTTAGTCATTCAGCAATAAATATGTTAAAAGGTGAAACATTCCAATTAACAGCAGACAAACAACCAGAAGACACAACAAGTACAGCAGTAATTACATGGGTATCAAATGACTATAGTATAGCTAGTGTTGATCATAATGGATTAGTAACAGCTGTAGGTGCTGGTTCAACTCAAATTAGAGTTTCATGTGGTACATATACTGAAAGAGTAGAAGTAACTGTAGATGCTCCATTAAAAGGAATTACAATTGATAAATCTGAAATTGATATTGATATAGATCAACAAGAGCAATTAACAGTAGTTAAAGATCCAGTTGATACAACAGATAAAAATCCAACTGTTTGGGTTTCAGCAAATCCAGATGTAGCTACAGTTGATGAAAATGGATTAGTTACAGGTAAAGCTCATGGAACAACAACTATTACTGCAACTGTTGGTACATTTACTGCAACAACAGATGTAATAGTAAGTGCTCACTTACAATCAATTGAAATAAAAAATGAAAAAATAGTTGATAAAAAAATGGAACTATTAAAAGGACAAACTGAAGTTTTAAATGTAGACTTCTTCCCAGAAGTTTTTACTGAATCTAGAACAATTATATGGAGATCAACAAATCCAGAAGTTGTTGCAATTCACAACGGAACAATTTTTGCAATTACTCCAGGTACAGCTGATATTATTGCTACTTCAGTAAATGGAAAAACTGATAAAATAACAGTTACAGTTCCAGAAATTAAAGCTTCAACTTTAGTAGTAAATAAAACAAGTTTAGTTATAAATAAAGGTGATACAGATCAATTAGTTGCAACTGTAGAACCAGAAAATACAACAGACGATACAACAGTTGCTTGGATGTCAAGCGATCCAAAAGTTGTAAAAGTAGATGAAACAGGAAAGATTACAGCACTTTCAGTTGGATCAGCTACAATTACTGCTACAGCAGCTGGACTAACAGCAACAACACTTGTTGAAGTAACATGCGAACTTAATTCTATTTCATTAAATATTACAGAAATGGCTTTAGAGTTAGGAGAAACTTCAACAGATAAATTAATTGTTACAAAAAATCCTATAGATGCTACAGTAGATGAAATAAATGGTACAATTTGGACATCATTAAATCCAACTGTTGCTACAGTAGAAGATGGAATTGTAACAGCAGTAGGTGCTGGTACAGCAATTATTGAAGCAAAACTTGCTGGTAAAACAGCTACATGTACAGTAAGTGTTGGAGTTACACTAACTGGTGTAGAAATTGAAAATGGTTCAGAAGTATTAGAAATTAAAGTTGGTCAAAGAGCAACTTTAGGCTTAGTATATACACCATCAAATGCTACAAATATTCCAAAAGGTTTATGGAAATCAAGTAGCCAAGCTATAGTTTCAGTAAATCAAAAAGGTGAACTTATAGCTATATCTGAAGGTGAAGCTACAATCACAGTAAATTTAGGTAATGGATTAACTGCTACAAGAAAGGTAAGAGTTACACCATTATATGCAGATTCAATTACAATTAATCAAAAAGTTGAAACATTATTAAAAGGTGAAGAAGTTCAATTAGAAGTTACATTAGAGCCAGTTGGAGCTGTTGATAAAATAACTTGGGAAACAAGTGATGAAGAAATAGCTACAGTAGATGTTAATGGTGTTGTAAAAGGTATTAAAGCAGGTAAAGTAACAATTACTGCCAAAGGAGATGGTGGTAAAGAAGTTTCAATGGATATAGAAGTTAAAGAAGTAGAACTTGAATCAATTAAGACAATACTTGAAAATGAAAAAGTTTTAGAAGGTGAACAAGTTCAATTAACTGTAGAATATAATCCAGTGGATAGTACAGATGATGTAACATTAACATATGAAACATCTAATGAATCTATGGCTACAATTGATAACTATGGAAAAGTAACAGCTAAAAAAGCTGGTACAGTAATTATTACAACAACAGTAGTTGCTGTAAATGGTGAAGGTGAAGAAAAAGAATTTGTTTCTCAAGTAGAGCTTATAATTGAAGAAAATCCAGATAAACAAGAACCTGAGGAAGAAGATACAACAAATACAACTAACACAACAAATACTACAAACACAACAAATACAACAAATACGACTAATACAACTACAAATACAACAACTGATAATACAGTAACAAATACAACAGCAACAAATACTTCAACAAATATAGCAGCAACTAACACAGGAACAAATGCTGCAACAAACACAACTAATAAAAACTCAAATAAAAACAATACAACATCAGCAGTTCAAGGTTTAGTTACATCACCTCATACAGGAGATATGAACGTTGGAGCGTTAGTTTCAATGATGATAATATCACTACTTGGAATGTTTACAAGATTTAAATCGATTGAATATACGATAAATCAAAAATAAAAAAGGGAAGTAAGAGGGGCATAGTTTGACAAAATAATTATGTCTCTCATTTTAAATTATAGGAGCTTAAATTTATGGCAGGACAATCAAATAGAGATTTAAGTAAAAGATTAAAAACTAAAGTATTGAGAAATGGGATACTATTTGTAGTATTCTTCTTTCTATTTATATTTTCTCTTGTTAATTTAATAAGATGGGGAATTTATAATGGAAAAGCAGAAAGCTTAAAAGCTAAATTAATAAAGACTAGTTTTAAAGAAACATTAAAGAAAGATGAAGACTTATTAATTAATCCAGTTGATTTTAAAAGCTTAACAGATATAAATACTGATACTGTTGCTTGGCTTAAAATTCCTGGAACATCAATAGATTATCCGGTTTTGCAAACAACTGATAATGATTATTATCTTCATAAAGATTTTAATAGAAAGTATAATACTTGTGGTTGGATTTTTATGGATTATAAAAATAACAGTAAAATGATAGACAAAAATACTGTTATATATGGTCATAATATAAAATCAGGAATTATGTTTGCTGATTTGCAAAAAGTTCAAAGTAATGAATTAGGAGAAGAAGTCCTAATTGAATTATATACACCACTTAAAAAGATGATATATAGAGTATTTTCATCATATATGGCAAAACCAGACAATTATGCAATAAAATCTAATATAGTTGATGATGATACTCAAGAAAAATACATTGAAGAAATGCTTGAAAGATCTGATATAGAATATAATGTTGTACCAGATAAGACAGATCAATTATTAACACTTTCTACTTGCGATAAATCTGGTAGAAAAAGAATATTAGTACATAGTGTATGTATAAAATCAGAAAAATTTAATAATAATTAAGGACTAAAATATGAAGAAAAACAAAATATTTTTTAATTTAATATTATTTTTATTTCTTTTATTATTAGCAATTCCTGCAGATGCAACAGAAACTGCTGCAACAATTAGTTTTACACAAGATAATTATTATAAAATAAGAGAAGAAGTATATAAAAATGAAAAACCAAAACTAAATAAGTTTTCTACTTTTACATTTAATGCAGAAACACCGCTTGAAGAATATTTAATTACTCAAGTTAAACTAATGAATCCAAATATAGATGTTTCTATGTATAACATATTAGAATCAAATATAAATGCACTAGTTCTTAAAGTGTTTGAAGTGCCAGAGTTATTCTTTGTTGATCCTACAAGCGTAAGATATTATAGATATGAAGATACAGAAACAGGACTTGTATATGTAAAAAGTTTAGAATTTACTTATTTAATGTCTGAAGTTGAAATTAATGATTCAAATGCAATAATAGATGGAGTTGTTAAAGAATATTTAGCAGGAATACAATCTTCTTGGAATGATTTGGAAAAAATAATATATACAAAAGATTTCCTTTGTAAGAATTGTTCGTATGCAAAAAATATTATAACTACATCACATACTTTATATGGTGCTTTAGTTGATAAAGAACCGGTTTGTGATGGATACTCTAAAGCATTTAATTATTTGTTAAGTAAAGTAGGAATTAATACATTATTCGTAACAAGCTCTGCTATGAGTCATGCTTGGAGCATGGTTGAACTTAATGGAAATTATTATCACGTAGACGTTACTTGGGATGATGATGACGGTGGAGTTGGAAGAACAAGATATATGCATTTTATTGTAAGTGATTCAGGAATGTCTGATTCTGGTAGACAGCATTATAGTTGGGTTGTTCCAGGAAACGTTACTGCTACAAATACAAGATATGATAGAGAATTTTGGTATGGTAATGAAAATTATTTAATTTACAAAGATTATTTATGGTATTATGTTGTAGGAACAACACAAGTTAATTCGTTAATGTTCAATTGTGCTGATTTAAGAGTAGACCCTATTACAATTACTTCAAAAAGCATAGATACAGAATATGTTTTATATAAAGCTGGACTTACATCACTTAGAAATAATATGTATTTTACAACAATGAGTAGTATATATAAAATAAATTTTCCACGTGATGTTGTTGAAAAAATATATACGTTGCCAAATCCAAGTGAAAAAGTAATTTATTCAATAGAGTGTATAGATGGTAAATTTTATTATGATACTATTGATATAGTAAATGGTTCAACTGTACCTACTACAAGAAAAACAAATGAACTTGTTTATTATCCTATTACAGGTTTATCACTTGATAAGACAAAGTTAACATTAGAACTTGGAGTAACAGAGACATATACTTTAAATGCAACTATAGCACCAAGCAATACAACAGAAGATACATCTCTTATTTGGAGATCAAATGACAAAAAAGTTGCAACAGTTGATGCAAATGGAAAAGTAACAGCAGTAGGTGAAGGAAAAACAATAGTATATGCTGCTGCAGTAAATGGTATAACAGCTACTTGCCAAGTAGAAGTTATTCCAAAGCTTGTATATACAACTTTAAAAGAAGAGCAATTTGATGATATTTTAGCAATTTCTTTTGAAGATAAAACAGCAATTTCTGAAGTTATAACTGCAGAAAATTTTCCGGTTTTAGATAGAGGTTATACTGTAGAAGTATTAACTCAAGAAGGAACCAAAAAAGCAAATTCTGATTATATGGGATCTTATAATCAAATTATTATTAAAGATAAATCAGGAAATACAGCAAGAGAATATTCTGTAGCAGTTAGTGGAGATGTTACAGGAGATGGAAAAGTAAGATTATATGATGCTTTTCAAATTCTTAAAAACGTATTATATGGAAAACAATTATCATTATTTGATAAACATATTAGAGATTATAATTTAGATGGTAGAGTTGCTCTTTATGATGCGTTTAGATTTATTAGAAAAGTAATCTTATCGTAGTAAATAATTAAAGGCATTACTAGAAATAGTAATGCTTTTTTTATTGATATGTGTAGTAAATATGTTCGTTATTTTTAAAAAAACTATGTCTTTTTTTATTGCTATAAATTTTATAAAATTATATAATATCAAAGTAGAAAAAATTAATTTGGAGGCTATATGATTTATAAAAATTTTAAAGATTTAAAATTATCTAATTTAGGTGTTGGAATGATGCGTCTTCCGTTAAAAGAAGATAAAATAACAATTGATGAAGAACATGCCGCAAGAATGATTGAATATGCTATTAATAATGGTATTAATTATTTTGATACAGCATGGGGATACCATGGTGGTGAATCAGAAATGGTAGCAGGAAGACTTTTAAGTAAATATCCAAGAGAAAGTTATTATTTAGCTTCAAAATTTCCAGGATATGATTTATCAAATATGGGAAAAGTAGAAGAAATATTTGAAAGACAACTTGAAAAATGTCAAACTGAATATTTTGATTTTTATTTAATACATAACGTTTGTGAAAAGAATATAAATGAATATTTAGATCCTAAATATGGAACTTTAGATTATTTATTAAAACAAAAAGAAAACGGAAGAATTAAACATTTTGGATTCTCTGTTCATGGAACTTTAGATGTAACAAAAAGATTTTTAGAAGTATATGGAAAATACATGGAATTTGGACAAATCCAATTAAATTATTTAGATTATGAATTTCAAGATGCTAAAGCAAAAATGGAATTATTTAAAGAGCTTGGAATTCCAGTTTGGGTAATGGAACCAATTCGTGGTGGTAAACTTGCAAATGTTGGAGAAGAAAACGAAGCAAGAATTAAAGAAATAAGAAATGATGAAACACCAGTTAGTTTTGCATTTAGATTTTTACAAAGTTTCCCAGAAGTAACAGTTATTTTATCAGGAATGAGTTCAATGGATCAATTAACCGATAACATTAAAACATTCGAAGAAGCTAAACCATTAAACGAAGACGAAATGAGAAAAACATTAGATTTAGCAAAAGATATGTTAAGTAAAAATGTTTTACCATGTACAGAGTGTAGATATTGTACAGAATATTGCCCTCAAAAATTAGAAATACCAGAATTAATATCTTTATATAATGAATTTAATGTAACAGGTGGAGGATTTATAGCTCCAATGAGAATAGAAACAATGGCAGATGATAAAAAACCAAGTGCTTGTATAGGATGTAAATCTTGTGAAGCTGTATGCCCACAAAATATTAAAATATCAGAAGCAATGGCAGATTTTACAAATAAGTTAAATGGTTAGGATATAAATTATGGTACACAAGTTTTAGAATCAGTAAAATTAGGTATGCCAGGATTAGTTATCCAAATATTATTAGTTTTAGTTGTTGCAAAAATTATTAAAGAAAGAATTAGATAATGGATAAATTAGAAATTGTAAAGAATAGATTGTTTGAAACAGATGCTAGTTTAGTAGTAATGTTTTCAAATGGAGAAATTAAAGAATATTTTAATAAAAGAGTAATTGATATAGTAAGTATATTAAAAGAAAACAAAGATGGTCTAAAAGATGCTATAGTTGCTGATAAGATTATTGGAAAAGTAGCAGCTACTTTAATGACTAAAGCAGGAGTAAAAAAAGTATACTCTAAAACACTAAGTAAATTTGGAAAAGATGTTTTTGACAATAATAATATACCTTATGAATATGATATTATAACAGAATATGTTATAAATAATGAAAAAACTGGAATGTGTCCAATGGAAAATAGATTTAAAGATGAAGAAGACTTAGATGTAATCTATGATTTTTTTGTAAAATAAATGTAATAAAAAAGAAAGCAAATTATTTTAAAAATAGTTTGCTTTTTTAAATGTTTATTGGTATAATATTTAAGAAATGATTATCTAGTTTTTAAAACGAGATGTTAAAGTAAATGAAATTAAAAGATTAATATTTTGTAAGAGGTATTATGAAAGAAAGTTTAAAAGAAAGATTATATAGAAAACTTGATGACCAAGCTAAAGTATTCGCATGGGCTAGTAATAAAAAGTATAGTTCAATATTTAGATTATCAGTTGTTTTAAAAGAATCTATTGATGCAAACTTATTACAAGAAGCAGTAAAACTTGCTTTAGAAAAATTTCAAGCTTTTAAAGTTAAAATGAAAAAAGGAGTATTCTCTTATTACTTTATTGGAAATGAATTAGATCCTGTAGTTAAACCAGAAAAAAATTCACTATTTAGAAAAGTAAATACAAAAGAGAACAACAAATATTTATTTAGAACAACATATGTTGAAAATAGAATTAATATGGAATTTTTTCATGCATTAACAGATGGTAATGGAGCTTCTAAATTCTTAAAAGAAGTAATTTATAGATATTTAGAATTAAAACACCCAGAAAATTTAGAGATGGTTAAACTTGAAGAAAGCGAAATTATTTATGAATCTGAAAATGCATATATTAAGAACTATAAAAAGAATGTAAAAAAACAATTTAAAGCACCAAGAGCTCATCAATTAAGTGGTGAAGAAGTTGAAACAGGAAAAGTTGGAGTAAGTAACTTTAACATTAACCTTCCACAAATTAAAGAGTGTACAAAAATTAAAGATTGTTCTTTATCAATGTACTTATCAGCAATGATTGCTTATTCAATTTATGAAGGTGATTATAAGATTAATAAAGGAAATAGACCAATAAATCTATGTCTTCCAATTAGCCTTCAAAAATATTTTGGTTCAGAAACACTTTCAAATTTCTTTTCTTATATGATTTTAACATTTAAATTTAAAAGAAATAGAACATATACATTTGAAAATGTTTTGGAGATGGTTAAATCTGAATTTGAGAAAAAATTTAAATTAGAAAGAATAGTTGAAACAATGTCAAATGATGCTGCTAAAACAAGAAATCCGTTTGTAAGAGCAGTTCCATTAGTTCTTAAAAAAGCAGCGGTAAGACTTGGATCATTAGAAGTAAAAAGACATTTTACAATGACTATATCTAATATTGGTAAATTTGATATTCAACCAAAATATAGTAAATATGTAGAAAATGCAACAGTAACTTTAGCACCAGATTGGGCAGAGAAGATGAAATGTGGTATTTGTTCATATGGAGATAATTTAGTCGTATCATTCGGAACATATTTAAAAAATAGTAAAGTTGAAAAAGTATTTAAAGAATTATTAGAACAAAATAATATTAAATTTGGTATAGATAAAAAATTAAATTATTTATCAGTTTAAAAGTTAAAGGGCATCTAAAAGATGCTCTTTTTATATATCTTATTATAAGAAAATGAGAATAAAAGATGTACAAGAAGATACAATAAGAAAAGTATTAAAAATGTTATATAAAAGCATCTTGCTTTTATTTTTCTTTATAATATAATGGATGTATAAATAAAATACTATTAATAAAAAAGAGAGGTAAATTTATGAAAAAAGTTTTAATAGCAGTGCTAATTATAGCTGTAGTAGCTGCAGTAGGTGTATTTGTAATTAAACCAGTTTTAGAAAAAGCTGATAATACAGTTGCTGAAGTAAAATCAAATTTAGTATTAAATACAGCAGAGGATATAACAACTTTTGTTAGTAAATTATATGAAGGAAATGATAATCTATATGGAAGCTTAATGACACAAGCTATAGATCCAGCTGATAATGATTCAGTTGCTTCTTTTACAGGATTAGAGAATGCAAATGATATTCAATTTTGCATTGTATCAGAACCAATGATGTCATCACAAGCTTACTCATTAGTAATTGTTAAAGTTAAAGAAGGTGTTGATGCTAACAGCGTAGCAAAAACAATGAATGAAAATATTAATATGAGAAAATGGATTTGTGTAGAAGCAGAAAAAGCTTATACAACAAGCAGTGGAGATATTATTTGTTTAGTAATGTCATCAGAAGAAATGGCTAAACCAGTATTTGAAAAATTCAAAACATTAGCTGGTGGAATTGGCGAAGTATACGAAAGAACAGCTGAAGTAGCTCCAATGCCAGAAGATATGATGCCTGGACAAGATCAAGTTCCAGCTGCTGATGGTGATATGGTACCTGCAGTATAATTAATTAGTAAACTTAAAACGCCGCAATTATTTACGGCGTTTTATTTGATTTAAAAGGAGAAAAAATGATATTTTCAAGTATTACCTTTTTGTTTTACTTTTTACCGGTACTTTTAATTATTTATTATGCAGTACCAAAAAAGTTTAAAAACATAATATTATTAATTGCATCAATGTTATTTTACTTTGTAGGAGAACCAAAGTATATTTTACTTATGATTGTTTCTGTTTTAAATACATATATTTTTGGTATTTTAATTAATAAATATGAAAAATATTCTAAGTTATTTTTAATAATTTCTTTATGTATTAGTGCTGGTTTTCTAATTTACTTTAAATATATAGATTTTTTAATAGAGAATATTAATTTATTCTTAAAAAATAAACTAGATTTATTATATGTAGCTCTTCCGGTTGGAATATCATTCTATACATTCCAAATGATGAGTTATTTAGTAGATGTTTATAGAAAAGAAGTTCCATCTCAAAAGAATATATTAGATTTAGCGTTATATGTTGTGCTTTTTCCACAACTTATTGCAGGTCCAATAGTTAGATACACAACAGTTGTAAAAGAACTAGCTGAAAGAACACATTCTTTTGAAAAGTTTTCACAAGGTGTAACAAAATTTGTCATAGGTCTTGGTAAAAAAGTGTTAATTGCAAATGTTATAGGAGAACTTGGAACAATATTCTTATCTACATCAGATCCAAGTGTTATTTATCATTGGATGTATGGATTAGCGATAATGATGCAAATATACTTCGATTTTTCTGGTTATTCAGATATGGCAATTGGACTTGGAAAAATGTTTGGATTTGACTATAATGAAAACTTTAATTATCCATATATTGCAACAAGTATAACAGAGTTTTGGAGAAGATGGCATATGTCACTTTCTTCATGGTTTAGAGATTATATTTATATTCCGCTTGGTGGAAACAGAGTAAGCAAAGCTAAATGGATTAGAAATATCTTTGTTGTTTGGATGCTTACTGGTATTTGGCATGGAGCTTCATGGAATTTTGTTGTTTGGGGGCTTTATTTTGCAATTTTATTATTAATTGAAAAAATATTACTAAAGAAATATTTAGAAAAACTGCCAAAGGTATTTTCAAATTTATATACATGTATATTAGTTATGATAAGCTTTATTATATTTAATGGAAATTCAACAGAAGAAATAATGAATCATTTATCAGGACTTCTAGGATTAAATGGAATTCCATTTATTAGTCAAGAAACAATTTATTATTTAAAAAGTTATTTAATGATTTTTATTATTAGTATAATTGGTTCAACACCACTTATGAAGATGATAGTTAATTCAAAATACTTAAAAAAAGCACAAAATGTATTAGAACCTATATTTGTAGTAGTGATACTTCTTGTATCAACAGCATTTATTGTTGATGGTTCATTTAATCCATTTTTGTACTTTAGATTTTAGGAGGGAAATAATGAAAATAAAAAATATTATTAATTCAATTTTATTCTCTCTTATAATCATAGGAATGCTTGTTTTTAACATAGTAAAAGAAGATACTGAAATATCTTTAACAGAGAGAAGAAAACTTGCTCAATTACCAAAATTTACAAAAGACGTTGTATTTAGCACTAAATTATCTACTGATTTTGAAAGTTATGCTGTAGATCAAGTTGCATTTAGAGAAGAGTTTAGAACGTTAAAATCATTTTTTAATGTAAACATTTTTGGACAAAAAGATAATAATTCTTATTTTGAAAAAGATGGTGCTATATATAAAATGGAGTATCCATTATCAGAATCAAATGTAGATAAGACTTTAAATGTTATTAAAAATGTTTGTGATAAATATTTATCTAAAGCAAATGTTTATTCTGCGATTATTCCAGATAAAAACTATTATTTAAATGATGATCATTTAACAATAGATTATGAAAAATTAAAAACTTTAGTTAATGATAAGTTAACAAATGTAGAATATATTGATATATGGAATGAACTAGATTTAGATTGTTATTATAAAACTGATATTCATTGGAGACAAGAAAAGATAAATAAAGTTGCAACTAAAATTAAGTCATCAATAGTAAAAGAAAAACAAGAAGAAGTTTTATATAATGAAGAAAATGTTGGTAAATTCTACGGTACATATTATGGACAAATATCGTGCGATGTTACAGCGGATGATATGTACATTTTAACAAATGATATGATAAATGAAGCGGTAGTATATAATTATGAAACAAAAGAAACTTTAGGTATATACGATAAAAGAGAATCTAATGATAAATATGATGTTTATTTATCAGGTGCTACACCACTTATAGGTATAAAAAATCCAAATGTAAAAAATGGAAAAGAACTATTGATTTTTAGAGATTCATTTGGAAGTAGTTTAGCTCCATTGTTAATAGATGAATATGAAAATATAATATTGATTGATTTAAGATATATATCAAGTCAAATTCTAGATAAGTTTGTTGAGTTTAAAGATAATCAAGACGTGCTTTTTATTTATAGTACTATGCTTTTAAATCAAAATATTTTAAAATAATTTATATTTATGGTAAAATACTATAAAAATGTATGATAGGAGAACAATATGGAACAAGATAAAAAAGATATAAAAAAATGGTTTAAAATAATATCGTTTGCATTAATCGGCTTACTTATAGTAAATAATGTTTCTGTAGTAGCAGGTTTTATAACAAAGTTTATGGATATAATTAGTCCATTTGTTGTTGGTGCGGCGCTTGCATTTATTTTAAATATACCAATGAACTTTTTTGAAAATAAGTTTTCTAAAATAACATTTAAAAAAGGTAAAAAATTAAATAAAAATTTAGTAAGAATAATTTCACTTTTGCTTGCAATTATTGTAATTTGTTTTATTATTACACTAATTGTTAATTTAATTCTTCCTGAGATTGTAAATGTTATAAAATTATTAATTGAAAATTCTCCAAAATATATGACAGAAATTAAAAAGTTTGCAGTTGATATAACAGAGAATATGCCTAGCATAAGAGAAACAATTCAAAATATAGATATTAGTAATGCAAAATTCCAAGATCAAGCTAAGACAATTTTAACAAACGTACTTACTTTTTCAGTTTCATTTGCTGGTAATTTTGTAGGATCTATAATTAATGCAATAGTTTCTTTAGTATTTTCAATTTATATATTAACTGGTAAAGATAAATTAAAAGAACAATCAAAGAGATTTTTACATGCATATTTAAACAAGGAAAAAGCTGAGAATATTATTGAAATTGGAAGAACTGCTAGAAGAATATTTAAAAACTTTATTACTGGTCAATGCTTAGAAGCAACTATATTAGGAGCGTTAAGTATTATTGGAATGTTCATATTTGATATACCATATGCAGTTCCAATAGGAGTTTTAATTGGAGTTACAGCTTTAATTCCAATCGTTGGTGCATTTATTGGTATAGCAATAGGTGCAGTATTAATTCTTTCTGTAGAACCAGTTAAAGTATTAACATTTATCGTGTTTATATTAATTCTTCAACAAATTGAAGGTAACTTAATATATCCAAAAGTTGTTGGAGATTCTGTTGGACTACCAGGTATATGGGTTTTAGTTGCAGTAGCAGTTGGTGGAGATTTATTTGGTTTAATAGGAATGCTTTTAGGACTTCCTGTTGCTTCTGTAATTTATACATTAGTAAAAGACAATATGAATAAAAGATTAGTAAATAAAAAGAATTAGTGGTGTTCACATAAAAGCCACAATAGATACATTTAGATTTCAAACAAAAGTAATATTATAAAGACAATTCTTTTTATAAGGAGGGAATATCCCAATGTTAGAACAAAACAACGCGAGCACTTACGAGGTAACCCTGGCGACTTGTCCCAAATGTGGTGCAACATGTGTTGAAGGCCATGATAACGATGGTCAGATCATGTGTGCAGCCTGCGGAATGTCTTTTATGCCTAAGGAAACGAAGGCTATTAGCGACGCAGAGTACAGACAGATGTCTAAGGAGGCAACTCAGAGATTCGACCGCGGTGGATGGACAGCTTTCATTGTTAAGTAATTAAATTCCCAAGAAACACAAAAAACGGCCAGAAGAGTCTGCTCTTCTGGTTTGTGCTTTTTATAGAGAGTTGAAAAATAAAGTAAAATGTTGTATAATATAAGAAGAGTTTTATGTAAAGGAGTTTTTTATGACAAGAGAACAACTATTATTAACAGAAAACGTATTAATTGATGCAATAAAAGCATTTCATGATTTAGATGATAAGAAAACAAGAGAGACATATGTAAGAGAATATACATTAAAATTTTGCAAAGATAATAATATTGATCCAAGAGAAGCAATTGATGTTTTAAATGCTTATTTTGAGAGAAGAAGAAAAGATGACACAATGTTTAATTTTGAACATTATAAAGGAAAGAAAACTTTAGAAAAAATTATTTTTTCAGATGAATTAAGTGATGATCAAATTAAATTAGTTGAAAATGATTTGATTTATGCTATTAGAGCTTTCCATGAGATTTCTGATCCAAAAGCAAGAACAGAAGCGATAAGAGAGTATACTACAAACTTTTGTAGTAATAATGGTATAAAACCAAATCAAGTATTACCAATAGTTAAGAAATTTTTTGCTGCACAAGCAAAAACAAATAAAATATGTAAGTATGAACATTATCAAGGAAAAGGCGTATTAGAAAGCATGATGCTTGATGATAATGATGACGATGCTAGATAATTAAATACGAGGTATAAAAGATAAGAAATTTTTCTTATCTTTTTTTGTTTTTTAATATTTATTTAATGTTTATAAAATATATTAAATTTAGAAATAAATTTAGGAGGTAAAATATGTCTAGAAAACTAAAAAATATAATAATGATTTTTTTAGTAATTCTTTTATGCGTTTCTATGTATTTAACTTTAGGAATAAGCAAAGCAGAACGTAGAAATGAATTTGAAAAAATGCAAATAGGAGAACGTCCTGAGATGCCTGAAGGTGAAATGCCTAATGAAGTCGATAAAGAGATGAAACCAGAAAATTTAGATATAGAAAATATAAACAAAAGCTTTAATAGAAATAATATGAATGGATTTAGGACTCAAAGAGTTAATGTTTTTCAAATAGTTCTATGTGCAATTGAAGGCTGTGCTTTATCTAGTTTGGTAATGTATCTAATACTGTCTAAATTTAATAAATTAACAGTAAAAGAAACTTTTGGTGTTAGCATGATATTAATGTGCTATATAATAATAATTGTTTTATCAACTCTAATAATTACTTATGTATGCTACATAACTTCGAGTGGATTATTTCATAACAACTTCAAAGGTGGAATGATTATGCAAGAGGAAGAAATTGAAAGAACAACTAAAAAAGAGGATGTTAGTGAAGGTGAGAAAGTGAATGTAGAAGAAATTAACTTAGCAGATCACTTTTCTAACATAACAATTGATAAAGCTGGAACATATAATTTAAGTGGTGAGTTTGCTAATACACTTTTAATTAATGCTGATGGTGAAGTAGTATTAAACTTTAATAATGTTGTTATTAAAAATACAGTAACAGCAGCATTTGCAAATATTTCAACAAATCCTGTGACAATTAATCTTTTAGATGGAACAAAAAATATTTTATCTGACGGTGGTTCAAGTGAATATGATGCTTGTGTATATTCTGCAGGACATTTAACTATAAATGGAAACGGTACTTTAGAAGTATATGGTAATCAGGAAGAAGGAGAAGGGATTGCTACTGAAACAAATAATTTAACAATTAATGGTGGTAATATTACTGTTGAAGCTAATGATGATGGACTTAATGCTGGTGGAGATGGAGGTACAATTCTAATTGCTGGTGGAACATTAACTGTTAAAGCTAGTGGAGATGGAATTGACTCAAATAAAGACATTAAAATTACAGGTGGACAAGTTTATGCAATTGGATCAGCACAAGGTGGAGATGCTGGTTTAGATGCTGATCAAGGTGTTACAATTGATGGTGGCGATGTTATTGCTATCGGTTCTGATATGCTTGAAAAACCAAAAGATTCTAAACAAAAATATATTGCAACTAATTTACCAAAAGTAGTCGCTAATGGAAGTGATGTTAAGTTAGAGGATAAAAACGGAAATATTGTAAAAGAATTTACAACAATTGAGTCATTTAAAACTTTAATATTAAGTAATGATAAACTAACAGAAGGTACATATACTTTGTATGTAAATGAAGAAAAAATAACAGAATTAGATGTAAAATAAGTCTTTTAAGAAGGAAGAAATTCCTTCTTTTTTATAAGCAAAAGGTTGACATAACCTTGTAAAAGTTGTAATATGAATTTAGAGGGAATATTCCTCTATAGAATATATATGCGCGAGGTAATTGGCCATGAAGACAGACTGGAACAAAATCATCGAGGAATGCAACCAGGAATGTCAAGCTTGTCGTGAAGACTTTGAGAAAGCTGGAATATTTTTCACACATACGATGTGTGCAGGATGTTCTAACGGTCACAAACTTCATAACGCGCTGTGTCGAGTAAGTCCTGCTGAAGAAGCATGGGGAAAACTTGACTGGAATTCAAGTAAGTACGAAGATCTCTATCACGGATAACTTACTTGATGGAAAAGCAGAACACAAAAGTCTAGTATTTTGTAGTCTGCTTTTTTTCATTTTTTATTGAAATAATATACTATTAGATATAAAATATTTTTGTAAATTCTTATAAAGGAAATACAATATATGAATAGAAAATTAAGTAAAGAAGAAATAAAAAAACTACCTAAATTTTTGAAAGCTATGTTTAAAGATGAATCACGCTTTGGCGATGGTGTATTTAAATATAGTATTGATCAGGTTAACATTGCAAATATATGGAATCCTGATGAAGAAAATTCAGGTGGTTTTAATTTTTCTACAGAAGATCAAATAGCAAGATGGATTGTAAGAGGAGATACTTTATATGATGTCATTATTCCCGAAGATGCTGAAGTAATTCTTGCAGATAATCCATCAACTCCAAACGGTGTTTTTCGTTCAAATAAAATAATTGTAACTAATCCAAGGGAAATAACTGATGAATTAGCTTTAGAATTGTTTTTAAAATCAAAATTACCAGAAAAAACATATTTTAAAACTTTAGCTGGATATGCAGTAAGAGGCCATATAAATTCTTGCAGAGAAATAATAAAACAAAAAGTAAATAAAGATAATATAGATATGGTAATAAGTGAATTTGAAGATTTTCTAACACCAAAGGGAGAAAAATTTGATCAATCAAAAATAGAGAAGAAAAGTGTAACTGAAGAAGTTATAAAAATCTTGTATAGTATAAAGGAGAGTTAAAGTGAAAACGGAAAGAGAAAAGATGCTAGCTGGCGAAATATATGATGCCAATTATGATGAAGAATTATTAAGTGAAAGAGCTATTAGGGAGGTAGAATAATGATAGATATGCATCTTCATACTAGCTATTCAGATGGAACTGATAGTGTAGTAGAACTTCTTACAAAAGCAGAAAGCTTAAATTTAGAATGTATTTCTATAACTGATCATGATAATTGCAGAGCTTATAATGAACTTAAAAACATTAATATAAAAGATTATTATTCAGGCAAATTAGTACAAGGTATTGAAATTAAATGTTCATATATGGGAAGACTCATTGAAGTATTAGGTTATAATTATGACCTAAATAAATTGAATGAGTGGATAGATGAGTATTATAAAGATAAACAAAGAAAAGATTTGCAAATAAAATATTATAATCATTTATATGATGCTTGTATGAAAAAAGGTTTAGTAATGGAGAATAAAGAATCTTGGAATTGGAATCCTGAAAATGATTGGGCAAGTGTAGAGATTTATAAGAATATAAAATCTCATGACGAAAATAAAGAAAAACTTCCAGAAGATTTATGGGAAGATTTTACAACTTTTACTAAAAAGTATTGTGCAGACTTTAATGATCCATTTTATATTGATAAGTCTAAAGACTATCCGACAGTTAGCGAAGCTGTATCAGCAATAAAAAAAGCTGGCGGTAAAGTATTTGTAGCGCATGTTTTTATTTATAAATGGGCTCAAGATAAAGAAAAATTAATTAAAGATTTACATAGAGATTTTGATATAGATGGTTTCGAATGTTATCATAGTAATTTTTCAGAAGAGCAAATTGAATATATAAATGATTATTGTGAGATAAATAATCTTTTGAAAAGTGGCGGAAGTGATTATCATGGTAAAAATAAACCAGGAATAGATATGGCTTCTGGAAAAGGAAATTTACATATCGAAAGAAAAATAATAGAAAATTGGGAAAATTTATAAAAAAATTATATTTTTTTGAAACCAAAACCTGTTTTGAATTGTATTCATAGTAGATAAGGGGGAAAGTTATGCAAAAAGAAACGTATTTAAAAGATATCATTAATAATTATTCTGATATGGTCTATAAAGTTGCACTTACAAGATGTGGCAATGTAGAAAATGCAGAGGATGTTTTTCAAAATGTATTTATGAAGTTAAGTGAAAAAATGCCAAAGTTTAAATCAGAAGAGCATAAAAAAGCTTGGCTTATTAGAGTTACAATTAATTTTTCTAAAAACATGAATATGTCAGCATGGAATAGAAAAGTTGTAACGCTTGATGAAAATATGGAATTTGAAACAAAAGAAGAATCAGATGTATTTTCTGTAGTTTGTGATTTACCCCAAAACTATAGAACTGTAATTTATTTATACTACTATGAAGGTTATAAAGTCGAAGAAATTGCAAAATTGATGAGTTCAACCTCAGGAACTATAAAAACTTGGCTTTATAGAGCAAGAGAAATCTTAAAAACTAAATTAGAAGGAGGTTTTGAAAATGAATAATAAAGATGCTTATAAAAAAGTATTTGATAGTATTCATGCTAGCGATAAGTTAAAACAAGAAACATTAGAAAAAGCAATGAATGCTGGTAAAGTAAAAAGATTTAAAACTATGAAAGTTTTAGCTTTAGTTGCAGTTTTTGTATTAGTTATTGTAGCTGGAATTAATAATAGACAAGTAAAAATTGATCCTTCTACACAAATTGCAATTAATGATACTAATATTAAATTAAATGATAATGATGATTTACCAAGATTTTCAAATATTGAAGAATTAAGATCTGCTTTAGTAGAATCAAGACAAACTAATGGTTTACATTTTGATTCGTTTGAAGGATTTGAATCAACAATTCAATCTACAGTTACTAAAGGTGATGTAGCACTTAATGATTCACTTTCAAGTGATTTGATGGGGTCTGCAGAATCTTCAACACAAGATAAATTCTTAACTAATGATGACTATTCAACAACTAATAATCAAGTAGCTAATGTTGATGAAGCTGACATTGTAAAAACAGATGGTGAATATATTTATTATGTCCAAAATAATAAGGTGTATATTATAAAAGCAGATACATTAGAAGAATTATCAAAT
The DNA here is from genome assembly GCA_017517685.1 of Clostridia bacterium. GTDB lineage: Bacteria > Bacillota > Clostridia > TANB77 > CAG-508 > Scatovivens. The sequence continues at coordinate 41,026 of JAFWYK010000002.1, read as the reverse complement.
ATATCTCTTGCAGAAGATAAGGAAGAAAGATTTTATCCAAGAGAGATATTTATAAATAATGATAAATTAGTAGTACTTGGTACACACTATACTTATGAATATGATAAGAAAGAATTAGATGATGTATACTATGATTATGCATATAGCTTTAGTAAATCAAAAGCTAAGGCATTAATATATTCAATAAAAGATAAAAAAGATTTAAAACTTGAAAGAGAAGTAGCTTTAGATGGTGACTATGTACAAGCAAGAATGATTGGTGATAATGTATATTTTATCAGTAGAAAAGGAATTAGATACTATAAAACAATGAGAGATATCGAAGTATTACCAATAGTTTATGATTCTTATGTATCTTCAAATGATATTGTTGTTGATTGTAAAAGAATTGTACATTTCCCAGAAGTTGAATCTAATACTTATACTTTAGTTGGTGGATTTAATATTAATAATGATGAAGGAATGTCTGTAGAAACATTCTTAGGTGCTGGTGAAACAATATATGCTAGTGAGGAACATTTATATATAACACATGAAAATTTTGGCGAAAGTTACTATAACAGAAAAACAACTATTTATAAATTTGATTTAGATGAAGGTTCAATTAAACTTGAAACAAAAGGTGAGATCGATGGTTATTTAAACAATCAATTCTCAATGGATGAACATAAGGGATATTTAAGATTAGCTACTACAGTATATATTGATGATGAAATCAGAACAGAAAAGAAGAATGCAAGAACAGGAGCAATCAGTGTTGAAATTGATACTCAAAAAATAACAGCTAATAATTTATATGTTTTAAATGAAGACTTAAAAGTTGTTGGTAAAATCGAAAACTTAGCTAAAGATGAAAAAATATATTCAGCAAGATTTATTGGGGATTTAGGTTATGTAGTTACTTTTAAACAAATAGATCCATTATTTGTAATAGATTTATCAAATCCTGCAAATCCAGAAGTTAAAGGCGCATTAAAAATACCAGGTTATTCATCTTATCTACATCCATATGATGAAACACATATTATAGGAATTGGTTATAACACAAAAGATAATGGTTGGGGTGGAGTAACAAATGATAATATGAAAATGTCTATGTTTGATGTATCAGATTTAGAAAATCCAAAAGAGATCTTTAGTGTAGATGTTGGTGATGGATATACTTATTCAGAAATATCATATAATCATAAAGCATTATTCTATAATAAAGCTAAAAATCTAATCGGATTTCCATTAAGAGAATCAGGAAGAGCTGGTATAGTTATTTATAAAATAAACTTAGATTCTGGTGAATTTGAAGATTATGGAAAAATAATGTATAAGAATAGATATTATGATACTATAGAAAGAATGATTTATATTAAAGATGAATTATTTACATTATCTAAAGAAGAAATTGTATCTTACGATTTACTAACATTTGAAAAATTGAACTCATTAGTTTTAGATTAATTAAATAAAAACTAAAATAAAAACGCTTATTTCAAAGTAAGATTTGAGATAGGCGTTTTTTGAATTTTATATGAATATTTCTGACCACTTGGTCTATGAACTTGACCGGTCAGTATAATTATTTTTAGTATGGTTTTATGGTATAAATAATTTGTTATTAATTACAAAGGAGATTTAAATGAACGAAAAAGAAATTTTAGAAAAATTAACAGGAATTATTGTAGATCAATTAGGAGTATCAGCTGATCAAGTAAAACCAAAAGCTACATTTGTAGAAGATTTAGCGGCAGATTCTTTGGATATAGTTGAACTTGTAATGTCAATTGAAGAAGAATTTGATTTACAAATAGCTGATGAAGAGGCAGAACATATTGTAACTGTTAATGATGTTATTACATATATAAAAAATAATAAATAGTTTCAATTTGGCGCCAAAATTAATTGGAGCTATTGTTTTTAATACATCTAGTTTTCAAAATTAGATTATTTAGTAAATAAAGTCTTACAAACTATTTACAAAAAATATTTTGTATAATATAATCGACTTGTAAAAATATTTTTTAAAATTATAGGAGAAATAATGAAAACTGAAAGAATATTTAAAGTGCCACAACCAAATAATATGAAAGATGTTATTTATAGAGCGGCAGAAAAATTTGCTGACAATATAGCATTTGTTATTAAACATCAAAATGAAAATAAAGAAGTTACATATGAAAATATTACATATAAAAAATTCTTAGAAGATATTAATAAACTAGGAACAGCTCTTTATAAACTTGGATTAAAAGGAAAAAGAGTTGCTATAATAGGAAAAAATAGATATGAATGGGCTTTAGCTCATTTAGCAAATCTTTTAGGAGGAATTGTTTCAGTTCCACTTGATAAAGATTTACAATATGATGAACTTGAAAGATCTTTAATTAGAAGTAAAGCTGATGCTATTATTTTTGACGAGAAATTAGAAGAATCTATAAGAGGAATTAGAAATCAAGAGAAAACTTCTATAAAACATTTTATATCAATGACAGAAGTTAAAGGTTATGATTCTGTATATGATTTAATGGAAGAAGGAAATAAAGAATTAGAAAATGCAAATAATGAATATATTAATGCTGAGATAAATAATGATGCTTTAGCAATTCTTTTATTTACTTCAGGAACAACATCACAATCAAAAGCGGTTATGCTATCACATAGAAATGTTGCTACAAACGTATATGATTTACAAAGCGTGGAAGATATTAATGAAAAAGATACAAGTATAGCATTATTACCATTCCACCATATTTTTGGTTCTACATGTATGGTTTATACATTAGCATGTGGTGTAAAAATAGTTTTCCCAGATGGATTGAGATATGTAAAACAAAACCTATGTGAATACAAAGTAACTATGTTTGTTGGTGTTCCACTTCTTATGGAATCAATATATAAAGCTGTAGTTAAAGAAATAGAGAAAAAAGGTAAAACAAAATTAATTAAAGTTGCTACAAAAGTTAGTAATGCACTTTTAAAATTAAAAATTGATATTAGAAGAAAGTTATTTAAACAAGTAATCGATGGACTTGGTGGAGCATTAAGATTAGTTATTGTTGGTGGAGCTCCTGCTGATCCAAGAATATTACAAGCATTTGATAATTTTGGTATTGTAACACTTCAAGGTTATGGACTAAGTGAATGTTCTCCAGTTGTTGCAGCTGAAAATGCAAAAGCTAAAAAGAATGGTACATGTGGACCAGCAATGCCTAGCGTAACAATGGAAGTTGTTAATAAAGATGAATTAGGTATTGGGGAAATTAGAGTAAAAGCTCCTTCTGTTATGCTTGGATATTATGATATGCCAGAAGAAACTACAGAAGTTTTAAAAGATGGTTGGTATTATACTGGAGATTTAGGATTTATTGATACAAAAGGATATATCACAATTACTGGTAGAAATAAAAATATGATAGTTCTAGCAAATGGTAAAAAAGTATTTCCAGAAGAAATTGAAACTTTATTAAATAGAATGCCTTTAATTGAAGAATCAATGGTTTTTGGAATGCCTTCTAAAGAAGATAAAAATGACGTAACTTTATCAGCTAAAGTAGTATATAATAAAGAAGTTGCTGAAGAAAAATATAAAGGTAAGTCTGAAGAAGAAATTAAAAAAATAATTTGGGAAGATATTAAAGAACTAAATAAAACATTCCCAAGATATAAACATATTCAAAATTTAATAGTTTCTAGTGAAGGGTTAGTAAAAACTACAACTAAAAAAGTTATTAGAAGAGAAGAAATGAAAAAGATTTTAGCAGATCAATAATTTAAAAGCCTCTACAATTAAGTAGAGGCTTTTAAATTTAACAAAAATGTTATTTTAAATATATATCTAATATGATATAATACATTTGCTTTTGAAATATCTACATAAATTATAATTTAATTAAAGGAGAGATATACGTATGAAAGAATTAAAAGATTACGTAAGAAGCATTCCGGATTTTCCAGAAAAAGGAATAATTTTTAGAGATGTTTCTACAGTCCTTCAAGATCGTGATGGATTTAAATTAGCTGTTGACAGTATGATTGAAAAATTGAAAGATGTTGATTTTGATGTGGTTGTAGGACCAGAGGCAAGAGGATTTATTTTTGGAACACCAATTGCATATGCTTTAAATAAAGCTTTTGTTCCAGTTAGAAAGAAAGGAAAACTACCTTGTGAAACTATTGAAGAATCATATAAACTAGAGTATGGAACAGCTACTTTAGAAGCTCATGTTGATTCGATAAAAAAAGGTCAAAAAGTTGTTATAGTAGATGATTTAATTGCAACAGGTGGTACATTAAAAGCAATTGTAAATTTAGTAGAAAAATTAGGCGGAGAAGTTGTTAAAATTTGCTGTTTAATAGAATTACCTGAATTAAATGGTAAAAAAGCTTTAGAAGGATATGATGTACTAAGTTCAATATCTTTTGAAGGCAAATAAGAAAGAGGAAGTAAAATGAAAATTGGTATAATTGCTGCTGAAAATGCAGAAATGATGGCTATTAAAGAAATAATGAATGATATTAAAGAAGAAACTGTTTATAATTTAGTTTTTACTTTAGGTAATATAGAAAATAAAGAATGTGTTCTTGTAGAATGTGGCGTTGGAAAAGTTAATGCTGCAAGAACTGCTCAAATATTAATTGATAAATATTCAGTAGATTATGTAATAAATGTGGGATCTGCTGGTGGAGTTAATAAAGATTTAAATATCTTAGATATTGTTATTGGAGATAAATTAGTACAATATGATTTCGATATTTCAGGTGCAGGAAACTATGAAAAAGGTGAAATCTGTGGTACTGGTAAATTTTTTCATTCAGATAATAGATTAGTAGAACTTTCAAGAGACATTATTGAAAATATGGAAGACAGAGATTTTAATATTATTGTTGGTTCGATAGGTTCTGCGGATCTTTTCTGTACAGATTCTAATTTAGGTGCTAAAACTAGAGAAGAATTTGGGGTTGAATGCGTGGAAATGGAAGGTGCAGCTATCGCGCAAGTTTGTATGTTAGATAATGTTCCGTTTTTAGTAATAAGAGGTGTATCTGATTCACCAAATGGTAATAATGATATAGATTTTCATACATATTTAGGAATTGTATCAAAAAGAGTTGCAACTATATTAAAAGCTTTAGTAAATAGAATATAATATTATTGAATAATAGTTAAAGTTATGGTATTATATTAAAGATTTTTTTAGAAAGAGAAACGAGTTAGTGAATTCAAAAGTAAGTAAACAAGAAAAAAAGAGACTAATTGAAAATAGATCAATGCAAATACTTCGTTTTTTAAATCTTAGAATTAAAAATTCTAATTTAGTAGATCAATTAGAAATTGTTTTAAGATTATATAAATATGTTGTCCAAAACGTATTTCCAGAAGAACAAGTATATGATGGTGTTGCTAAAGATACAAAACAAGAAGAGTATTTAAGCAATCTTTATAGAGGTGTAATGAAAAATCCAGGAGATCAAACAACGAATGCGATTTTATTTAATCACTTACTATATATGAAAGGTTTTGACACACATATCATTTTGGCTAGATCAAAAAATGGAACTCCACATGTTGCAAATATAGCAAGGATTGGTAAAGAGTACTTCTTTTTTGATACAACTTTAGAAAGAAGTATTTATGAAGAACAAGGTGAAAATCCTGATGAAATGTTATTCTGCTGTGCAGCACTTGGTAAAGAAGATTTTAATCGCTTCTATACACCAGTAGAAGTATTAAATGATGATTTAGATAAACCAGCAGTTCCATTTCCAACAGCAATGGCTGAAGAATCAATGCCTAGACAACTTGTTGATAGTGTTGTTAAATTAATTCCTGATTTATCTATAGAACACAATCCTGAATTTGATAGGTTTGCATTAGAACAAACTACACCGGTAATTACATTACCATTTAAGAAAAAATCAAAATCAAGACCTGAGGATAGAGAAAGGGAAAGAGAAGATTAATGTTAAGATTAGATAATATTAAAATTTATGAAGACTTAACTGAAGAAGATGTTGTAAGAAAAGCTTGCGAAAAATATAATATTGATTTTAGCAAGATTACTAAATTTGTAATCTATAAAAAATCAATAGACGCAAGAAATAAAGACAACATCTTTTATAATTATGTAGTGGATGTTAAGTATTCCGGAAAAAAACCAAAAGGCATTAAAGAAGTTAAAGAAGAAAACTTTGAATTAAATATTGATGTAAAGAGAAAAAGCACTGTTAAACCTGTTATTATCGGAGCTGGTCCTGCAGGGCTATTTTGCGCTTTAATTCTTGCTCAAAAAGGAATTAAACCTATAGTTATTGAACAAGGAAAAAAAGTAAAAGAAAGAAAAAAGGATATTGATAAATTTTTAAGCGAAGGTAAATTAATGACCACTTCAAATGTTCAATTTGGAGAAGGTGGAGCTGGAACTTTTTCTGATGGAAAATTAACAACAGGTGTAAATAATCCTCTTGGAAGAATTGTTTTAAAAGAATTTGTTAATTTTGGTGCGCCAAAACAAATTATGTATGTAAGTAAACCGCATATTGGTACAGATAATTTAATTATTACAATAGAAAACATGAGAGAAAATATAATATCTCTTGGTGGTGAATTTTTATTTGAATCAAAAGTAATTGATTTTGAATTACAAGATAAAAAGATAAAAAGTGTTATATATAAAGATTTAAAGACTAATTCTATTCATACAATAGAAACAGATTCTGCTGTTTTTGCAATTGGTCATAGTGCTAGAGATATGTTTGAGAAAATGTATGAGAAAGGTTTAAATTTAGAAAAGAAGAATTTTTCTGTTGGAGTTAGAATTGAACATAAACAATCAATGATAAATGAATCTCAGTATGGTAATAAATCAAAATTAAAATTACCACCAGCTGAATACAAACTTGCTTATCATGGCGAGGAAAGATCTTGTTATACTTTTTGCATGTGTCCTGGTGGAACAGTAATGGCTTCATCAAGTGATGAAGGTGAAATTGTTACAAATGGAATGAGTAAGTTCGCTCGTGATGGAGAAAATGCTAATAGTGCTGTATTAGTAAGTGTTACACCAGATGATTTTAAAGGTGATTCTCCACTGGAAGGTATTTATTTTCAAAGAGATTTAGAGAAAAAAGCATTTGAATTAGGAGGAGGTAATTTCAATGCTCCAATTCAAAGAGTAGGAGATTTTCTAAATAATAAAAAAACCACTTTTATTGGTGAAGTAAAACCAACATATAAACCGGGAGTAACAATGTCAAACCTTCAAGAAATTATGCCTGATTATGTTGTAAAAACAATGCAAGAAGGGTTATTAGATTTTGATAAAAAGATTAAAGGCTTTGCAAATGATGATGCAATTTTAACTGGCCTAGAAACAAGAAGTTCTTCTCCAGTAAGAATTGTAAGAGATACAGAAACTTTAGAAGCTAATATTAAAGGAATTTATCCATGTGGTGAAGGTGCAGGTTATGCAGGTGGCATTATGACAGCTGCTATGGATGGAATTAAATGTGCTTTACAAATTTTAAATAAAGAATAGGAAGGAAGTAAATAATGGAAAAGTTAAGAAAATTAATTGAGAATTATACTCCTTGTAATGAACAAGAAACTGCTGATAAAGATATGGTACTTGAGTATATGGATACTTTTGAGGATACATTAACTAGAGATAATAAAGTGTGCCATTTTACATCATCAAGTTGGATTGTTAATAAAGAAAGAACAAAAGTATTAATGATATATCATAATATTTATGATTCTTGGGCATGGACTGGCGGACATGCAGATGGAGATGCAGACATGCTTCATGTTGCTTTGAAAGAAGCTGAAGAAGAAACAGGTATAAAAAATATTAAAGTATTAAATGATGGTGAATTAGCATCACTTGAAATTTTAACTGTTGATGGACATGTTAAAAGAGGAAAATATGTATCTTCACATCTACATTTAAATTGCTCATTTATTTTAGAAGCAGATGAACAAGAAGTTCTACAAATTAAAGCTGATGAAAATAGTGGAGTTAAATGGGTTGATATTGAAGAATCAGTTAAATTAACTAATGAAAATAAGATGAAACCAATTTATGCTAAATTAAATGAAAGAATTAAAAATTTAAAGTAAGGAAGTAGAAAAATGGTCGAATATTTTGATGTGTTAACTGAAAATGGAGAGTATGAAGGAAGAACTGAAACAAGAGATATATGTCATGAAAAAGGTTTATGGCATAAAGCGGTTGCTATGTTTATGGTAAATTCAAAAGATCAAGTGTTACTTCAAAAAAGAAGTGCAAACAAAAAGCTTTGGCCTAATATGTGGGATATAACTGCAGGTGGACATGTACTAGCTGGAGAATTTGGTTTTGAAGCTATAATAAGAGAAATTAAAGAAGAGTTAGGTGCTACAGTTGATAGAAATGACATCTTATTTTTAGGATCAGCAAGCTCTACTAATATTAAAGGTGATATTATAAATAGACATTTTAATGAATATTATGTTATAACAAAAGATTTAGATGAAAAAACTTTAATATTGCAACCAGAAGAAGTTTCAGATATTAAATGGGTTGATAAAGAAGAAGTAGTTAGAAGAATAGAAAATGGTTATGATGGATTAACTGAGAAAACTGGATGTTGGAACTATTTATTAAAATATTTTGAATGGAAAGATAAAAATAAAAACTAGAACTTTACATAATTTTTTCTTGACTAATATGAAGAAAGAGAGTAAAATTAAACATAGAGTAAATTGGATAGTCGCTGGTGAAATTCGAAAGGATTCACAAGAGGAAAGTCCGGGCTCCATAGAGCAATGATACTTGATAACGTCAAGCGAGGGTAACCTTAGGGAAAGTGCAACAGAAAATAACAACCATAGAAATATGGTTCAGGTGAAAAGGTGAGGTAAGAGCTCACCAGCGGTATAGTGATATATCGGCTGTGTAAACCCTATCTGGAGCAACACCTTGTAGAGAAAGTTAAGGCTGCTCGCCATTTTCTCGATTTGTGTGGCTTGAAATATATAGCAATATATATTCTAGATAAATGACTATCCACGACAGAACCCGGCTTATAGATTTACTTTAAAGAAAGAGTGCTTCGGCACTCTTTTTTGTTACAATGGTTACACAAATATAATGTTATTGTAATGTTAATCTTGAAAAATATGGTTTATAATGATAGTAATTAAAAAAGTATAAGTAAAGGGCACAAAAGATGGGATTTTTGGATATATTTAAAAGAATATTTAAAAAGAATACTGATCAATTATTGTTAGATACTGGGACACCTGTTTTTAGTAAATTTGATCCTATTGAGACTTATGGTGTTAAGGTTCCTGTTTTCGATACTTCAGGAGAATCTTTACAATTCAAAACACCAAGAAATACAGGAAAAAAATTTCAAAATTACGATGGTGAAAAAACATTTATATATACAGCTAATATAGTTAAATACAATAGAGATGGATATACGAGTGATTTAAAAGGTAGAATGGTGAGCTTTGAGCTTCCAGAAACATTATCTGTTCAAGATGCGATAGATGCAGGATTAATTGCAATATTATTAAATAGACCTAAAGCTTATCTAGAAGCTTTAGATAGAACAAAAGTAAATCATTTAGGTAGAATTAATTCATATGGAAGCATTTTAGACTCACATACAGAAGTTGAAGCTTGGGTTACTGAGAATTTAACTAAAGAATTAAAAGAGCGTCTTGCTGAAACAGATAAACAAATGAAAGAAACACATGAAAGAAACGTAGCTGAGCAAGAACAAGCAGAACAAGAATTAGTTTTAAATGTAACAAAAGCAAGAACTAAAAAAGAAAGAGAATTGCAAGCAAGAATTCAAAATCCAAGTTTTAAAAGACAACTTGATGGAAGTTTTAAAATTACTAATATTAACAATGGAAATGATATAGATTTGACTATTCAAAATATTGAGCTTGTTACACATGCAAATGGTATTCAAGAATATTATTATTCAGCATTTAAACAAGAAACTAAACCAGGAAAACCATGTAAAATAAATCCAAATGGAGTTAATTTCGAATTTTCACTTCCAGCTGAATTTGATATGGAAAGATTATTTCAAATGGCAAATGATCAAACAAATCCAGAGTATGCGAGATCAATTGCTGTAATGGTATCTGAAGTTGTTAGTAAAGAGCCAGCACACAATATGAATCTTTGGAACTATGCTGGTGGTATAGATTTAAGAGATGGAAATTTTGAATATAAGGATATGGGAGTTGAAGCTCATAAGACAGTTGGTAGATTATTACAAACAAGACAAGAAAGAGCTGCTATGCAATATGCTAGCAATATGACAATTTCTGAGAATTCGAATGCGGAGCCAGAAAGATAATATTAAAAGTTTACTAAAGATGAGAAAAGATAAAACTTGACTCATCTTTTTTCTTGAAAAAGAGAAATAATTGCAATATAATTGCTAAGGAAAATAAATATATTTGAGGAGAAAATAATGTACGAAATTTATGCAGATTTACATGTTCATATAGGAAGAAGTGAAAGTAATAAACCAATTAAAATAACAGCTGCAAGAAGCTTAAATTTTGCAAATATTGCAAAAGAATGTGTTGAAAGAAAAGGTATTAATTTAGTTGGAATTATAGATTGTGCTTCACCATATGTAATAGAAGATATAGAAAACTTTTTAGCAACAGGAGAAGCATATGAAATACCAGATGGTGGTATTATTTATAAAGATAAGGTATGTATTATTTTAGGAAGTGAAATTGAAACTTCAGAAATTAATGATGAAGGAAAAACAGGTAGTGCTCATAACTTATGCTATTTTCCAACATTAAATGACATAAAAGCATTTTCAAATGAAATGAGAGGACATATTAAAAATATAACTTTAAGTTCTCAAAGAGCAGATATATCTGCATATGAATTAATTGATATAGTAACTAAGTATAATGGTATTTTAGTACCTGCACACTGCTTTACACCACATAAAAGTTTCTATGGAAATTGTACAGATTCATTAAGAAAAATTTTTAAGGAAAAATATGATTTAATTCCAGCAATTGAACTTGGTTTAAGCTCAGATACTTTCTTAGCAGATCAAATTAGTGAACTTGAAACAAAAACATTTTTAACAAATTCAGATGCTCATTCTCTTCCCAAAATAGCAAGAGAATATAATAAGATGCAACTTGGTGGAATTAGCTTTAAAGAGTTCATAATGGCTTTAAAAAACGAAGAAGGAAGAAAGATTATAGCTAATTATGGTTTAGACCCTAAACTTGGTAAATATCATAGAACATATTGTGAAGTTTGTGATAAAAGAATTCCTGGAGATGCACCAGTAACTAGATGCTTAGAATGTGAAAGCAAAAACATTACAATGGGTGTTTATGACAGGATTGAAATAATAAAAGATAAAAAAGAAACTCAAAGTCCAGAAATAAGACCTGAATATGTTTATCAAATACCTCTTACATTTATACCAGGACTTGGTGGTAAGACTATAGATAAACTATTGGATCATTTTGGTACAGAAATGACTATATTACATAAATTATCAAATGACGATATAGAAGGTGTTGTTGGAAGCAAAATTGCAAAAAATATAATTTCTGCAAGAGATGGAAAAATGCATATTGTTGAAGGCGGCGGAGGAGTATACGGAAAAGTAGAATAATTAATAATAATTTGAATACACTTTATTAATCAAAAGGAATGAATTAAATATTTGTTCCTTTTAATAATATGAATTAGTAAAGGGTAGAAAATGAAAAAAGTATTATATGAATACATACTTAGAAATAAAAAGAATTATATTATACTTTCAATTTTATTTTTGATTGGTATCGTTTTAGGAATTATAATTATAAATAATCTTTCAAACGATATTAAGACTGAAATAAACGAATACTTGGATAATGTTGTTTCAAATATTAAAGGTCAAAATCAGATAAATAAATTTGATATGTTAATTCTGAGTATAAAAGATAATGTTTCATATATATTATTAATATGGTTTTTAGGTTGTACAATTGTTGGAGGATGTCTAATATATCTTGCAATTATATATAAAGGTTTTGCTATAGGATATACTTGTGCTGCTTTAGTGGCATCAATAGAATCTAAAGTTGGAATAATGCTTATTTTAAGCACATTTGTACTACAGAATATGATATTAATTCCTGGAATATTTTTAATAGCAGAAAATGGAATAAAGTTATATAAAGGTATATGCAAAAAATGCACATACCTAAAAGAAGAAGTAATTCGTCATAGCATTATTATGTTGATTTCAATTATGATTGTCATAATATCGAGCTTGATAGAAGTTTATGTTTCTGTGAATTTATTAATATTTTTAAAAGAATTTCTTTAAAAAGACTTTACTTTTTTGAAGATATTTGATATAACATAAATACCTTATGTAAATTATATAGGTAAAATATAAAAAAACAAAAAATGATTGGAGAGTTATGTAATGGAAAAACAAATTAAACTTTTTTTAGAATTTCTTGAAAATGACAAAAAATTATCATTAAACACATTACAATCTTACAAAAGAGATATTACACAATATCAAGAATACATAGATAAAAACGGTTTAAATTATTTAAAAATAGATAATGAGGATATTGAAAAATACTTTAAAGCATTAAAGATGTTAAACAAAAAAACATCAACAATATCTAGAAATCTAGCTACAATAAGATCTTTTTATCAATTCTTATTAAGAACTAAGAAAATTAAAGTAGATCCTACTGTAGGAGTTCAATCTCCAAAAGTTGAGAAAAAAGTTCCTAGTATTTTAACTTCAAAAGAAGTTGAATTATTATTAGAACAACCAAAAAATATAGATTTAAAAGGAATCAGAGATAAAGCAATGCTTGAATTTGCTTATGCAACAGGAATGAGAGTTACAGAAATTATATCTTTAGATATAACAGATGTTAACTTAGAAGGAAGCTATGTTGTATGTAACACAGGATTCAAGAAAAGAAATATTCCACTTGGATCAATTTCATTAAAAGCTTTAAAAGATTATATTGAAAAAGCAAGACCAATATTAATTAAAGATGAAAAAGTTGGAGCATTATTTGTTAACGTTAATGGAAAAAGATTAACAAGACAAGGATTCTGGAAAATAGTAAAATTCTATAAAGAACAAGCTCACATTACAAAAGAAATTACACCACACGTGTTAAGACATTCTTTTGCAACACATCTTTTACAAAATGGAGCTGATTTAAAAGCTATTCAAACAATGCTTGGACATTCAGATATATCTTCAACACAAGTTTATATGCAATTCCAAAATGAAAATTTAAAAGATATTTATAAAAAAGCTCATCCAAGAGCATAATTTAAAACCAATTATAAATGAGCTAGACTTTTGTCTAGCTTTTTTTGTTAAAAAGGAGATACTTATGAAAAAATATGGAACAGCAATTCTAACATTTTTAGGAGTAGCATTAATTATTACTGTTTTTTCTACAATTGATTATGGAAGATTTCAAAATGATAAAGAACCAATATTTGCATATCCAATATATTATAATGATGGTGGATCTGTTGAATATATAGGACTAGGATATGAAATTATATATTTTAATATGTTAGAAGATAGATTTTTAGAAGAAGAGAATTTTAAATATTTTGGGCCATTCTGGGTAACATTTGATAAAGCTTATATAAAAACTGTAGGAGAATTTTATGCAAGTCTATCACCAGAAGAAAAAGAATTTTATGCTTACTTTGAAGATATTATATATAATGATGAATTTGAAGTTATATTTGGTGCAAAAGAATCTTCTATCTATGAATATTATTATAAATTAATTGATTTATATCAAACAGATGAAAGATTAAATGATGATCATAGAAATTATATTTATAATTTAGTTGCAGAATATTATGATAAATCATCAAAAGAAATGGATGAAAATATAAAAAATATATTTGAAAAGTTTGTAACAGGAAGAGATTTTTCTCCTGTAGTTAAATAAAAAAATAACGGGCAAGTTAATAAAAAAACTGCCCGTTTTTGTTTTATTTATTTTGCTAGTTCATAAATTGCTTCTGCGTAAATTTTTGAACCTAGAATTAAATCATCTATTTTGACAAATTCGTCTACTTGATGGCACATATCTTTTTCACCTGGCATAGTTAAACCATATGAAATACAATTTTCAAATGCTCTAGCATATGTTCCACCGCCAATTGCAATAGGTGAGCTTGATAATCTTGCTTTTTTATTAAAGATATTAACTAAAGTTTCAACAAGATAACTATTTTTTTCAATATATAATGGATTTTGAGTAGAAAGAAGAGAAACGGTAAAGTCATTACTTTCTTGTTTAAAATAATTATATTTATCAAGTATATCTTCTAATTTATATGTGACAGGAACTCTTAAGTTTATGTTAAATGTAACTTTTCCATTTTCATAACTTAAAGATGCAACATTAGAAGTAAGTATTCCAGATTCATCTTCTATAGGAGCTTTACTCATAAATTCTGGACTTGTAATAGAGAATAGGCCATATTCTAGATATGATTTTAGAATATTTTCATTAAATTCAAAGTTGCTTACTAAGTATTCAACTAATTGTTTTATTGCATTTTTACCAAGTTCAGGATGAGCAGCATGTGCTGCAATTCCAAAAGATTCTATTTTAAGTAAGTCGTTGTTAATTTTTGTAATTTTAATATCATTACTTTCATTTAAAATAATATTTTGATTTCCTTTAAGAGTAATTGATACATATTTTGGAACAACGTTGATAGCATTTGACTTACAATCAATATCAACAATTTCATAACTATTTATATTTAATGGACTTGTTACAGAAATAGACATGATTCCTTTTTCGGCATATATTCCTGGAAAATTAGCATCTGGACTAAACCCTATAGTTGGCCATTTTTCGTGATCTTTATAATAGTCTATACATTTCCAACCTTTTTCTTCATTTAATCCTACAATTAATCTTACAGTTTTTGATACTTTAACTGAATCCATAATAGCTTTCATAGCATATAAGCTTGCTACTACAGGACCTTTATCATCAATTGAGCCACGACCAAATAATTTATTATCTCTTACTTCAGGAGAAAATGGAGAAGTAGTCCAACCATCTTCTTCAAGAGCTGGAACAACATCTAAATGTCCTATGATTCCAACTAATTCATCGCCATCTCCAAATTCAACATAACCAGCATAATTATCAATATTTTTTGTTCTAAATCCAAGTGATGAAGCAATATTTAAAAAGTAATTTAAACAATTTGTACAATTGTCTCCAAATGGATTATCAGGTAAGTTTGTTTCTTCAGATACACTTGGGAATTTTATTAGTTCTGAAGTTGTATTAATTATATCGTTTTTATAATTTTCAATAATTTCATCAAACATAATTTGCCTCCTTAGTATTGTTTTTTATTAGTTTAATATATTATATACATAAATGACAAGAAAAATAAATGTTGTTATAAAAAAGATATAAAAAATAACTTGAATTAAGAAAATATTATGTGTAAAATTATTATAGTGAACAAAAGTTAAAAGTATTTAGGAGGAATTAAAATGAGAAGTGAAAAAGGAATAACATTAGTTGCATTAATACTAATAATATTATTATTGTTAGTTTTAGCTGGTTTAACAGTTGCATTAGTTTTATCAAATGAAAATGAAGCACCTGTAACAAATCCAGGAACAGTAGTTGAGGCACCTGTAGTTGATGATACAGTAACTAGTGAAAATGATAATAATACAGCTGACGTAGATGCGCCAGTAGATGCAGATGGAGATGCAACAACAGTTGAACCTGATGTTGAACCTGCTGCTTAATTTATAGTAAATAATGATAAGCGGATTTGTAGCGTTCGTGATAATGCTTAAGATTCGCTTATTTTTTATATAAAAAAGGGTAGAAATGCATGTATTAATTGTGATATAATAGACGCACTAATTTGAAAGGAACGAATAATGATTAAAGATACATTATATTATAAGGATAATTATTTAACTAAATTCGATGCAACTGTTAAAGAATGCATTAATGATAAAGTAATAAAAGTTGTACTTGATAAAACAGCATTTTATCCTGAAGGTGGTGGACAACCATCAGATATAGGAAAATTAAATGATGTTAATGTTTTAAGAGTAGAAGTTAAGAACGATATTATTTATCATATAGTAGATAGAGAAATTCCAGTAGGAACTAAAGTAACAGGTGAGATTGATTGGGATTATAGATTTTTAAATATGCAATCGCATACTGCAGAACATATTGTTTCAGGAATTATTTGTAAAATGTTTCAAACTTCTAATGTTGGATTTCATATAGGTAAAGATTTTATCACTATGGATTTTCCTGTAGATATTTCTGAAAGTGATTTAAGAAATATTGAAAAAATGGCAAATCAAGCAGTATATAAAAATATTAAAATTGAAGAAAAGATATATTCACCAGAAGAAGCGAAAGATATTGAGTATAGAAGTAAAATTGAACTTCATGAAGATATTAGAATAGTAAAAATTGAAGGTTATGATATATGTGCATGTTGTGGTGTACATGTTTCAAGAACTGGAGAAATAGGAATAATTAAACTTCTTAAGGTTGAAAAATATAAAAATGGTGTAAGAATTTATATGCTTGCAGGATATAAAGCAGTTGAAGATTATACAATTAAATATGAACAAGTTAATAAGATTTCCGTGCTTCTTTCATTAAAGCCAAACGAAGTATATTCTGGAGTTGAAAATCAATTAAAAGAACAAGAAGAATTAAAAAAAGAAATTTCTTCTTTAAAGAATAAAATTTATAAACAAGAAATCTCAGGATTTGGAGAAAGAGAAAATATCATAGTATATCATGCAGATATGGAACCAAATGATATGAGAAATTATTGCAATTTATTAAAAGAAAAAACAACTAATATAGCAGGTGTTATAGCAGATGGAAGATTTTTAATGATGAGTAATAATCAAGATTTAAAACAAGTCTTAAATGATTTAAAAATAGAATTTGATATAAAGGGTGGAGGAAGTTCTCAAATGATACAAGGACAATTCTCAGGAGATGCAGAAGCCCTAATAAGAAAGTTTTCAAAATAAAAAATATATAAAGGAGATTTTTATGGAAAAGTTAGCAATACTTGATTGTGGAGGACAATATACTAAAGTAATTGATAGAAGAGTAAGAGAACTTGGTGTAAAATCTGATATTTTTCCTATCAATGTAAGAGCAGAAGAACTTGCAGATTACAAAGCGGTAATATTATCTGGAGGACCAAATAATATTGGAGAATCACAAAGATTAAATTTTGATGAGAAAATATTTGATTCAGGAAAACCAATTCTAGGAATTTGTTATGGTATGCAACTTATGTCTGACCATTTCGGTGGAGTTGTAGATAGCAATGTAGTTAAAGAATATGGACAAACAGAAATAAAAATAGATGTAACTAGTCCAATATTTGAGGGATTAGAAGAAAAACAACAAGTATTAATGAGCCATGGAGATACTGTTAAAGTTACACCAAATGGATTTACAGTAATTGCAAAAACTGGCGAAGAAATAGCTGGTGTAGGTAATGTTGAGAAAAAATTATATGGTGTTCAATTCCATCCAGAAGTTGATTTAACTGAAAATGGAATGGTAATGTTTGAAAACTTTATTAGAAAGATTGCTGAATATAAAGAAGTTTATGCATTAGAAGATAGAATTGAATCATCTATTAAAATGATTCAAGAAAAAGTAGGAAATGGTAAAGTTATTGTACTAGTAAGTGGTGGTGTTGATTCAGCTGTTACAGCAGCGCTTTTAGTTAAAGCTTTAGATCCAGAACAAATTTATGCAATTCACGTAGATTCAGGATTTATGAGAAAAAATGAATCAGATGTAATATGTGAAAACTTAAAAGAATTAGGATTAAAAAATCTAATTAGAGAAAATGCAAAAGATACATTCTTTAACACAATTATAGAAGTAGAAGGAAGAAAAGTTGGTCCATTAGTTGATACTGTTGAACCTGAAGATAAAAGATTATTAATTGGAGATATCTTTATTAAAATTACTAATAACGTAATTGAAAGATTAGGATTAGATCCAGAAAATACTTTTATTGCTCAAGGTACATTAAGACCTGACTTAATTGAAAGTGGTAATCCAGATATCAGTGGATTTGCACATAAAATCAAAACACATCATAATGATGTTGTTGCAGTTAGAGAAGCTCGTAAAAAAGGATTGATAGTTGAAACAAATGCTGATTGGCATAAAGATGAAGTTAGAAATGTTGCAAGAAGATTAGGCTTAGAAGAATCAATTGCTGCAAGACAACCATTCCCAGGACCAGGATTAGCTATTAGACTATTATGTCATGATAAAACTGAAGAAGTTGTTGTAACAACTGAAGAAGTTAATGCTATAAAAGCTGTTTTAGATGGAACAGGAGAAAAGGGACAAATACTTCCAATAAAATCTGTTGGAGTTCAAGGAGATGCAAGAAGCTATAGAAATTTAGCAGTACTTAGTGGAAATGGTACAGATTTAAATTGGAACCAAGTTACAACAAAAGCAAAAGAAATTACAGATAAAATAAACACAATTAATAGGGTTGCTTATATTTTAAATAAAAAAGATGTAACAGAACCAATTAATTGTTATGATATGAAAATTAATGATGAATGTGTTGATTTATTAAGAGAACTTGATAAAATAGTTACTTCTAAATTAGAAAAATCAAAAGCAAATCAAACATTCGCAGTACTTGTTCCAATAGGAATAACAAAAAAATACTCTGTAGCTATTCGTACATTTGTAACAAATGATTTTATGACAGGTAGACCAGCAGCAATTGGAACAGAAGCTGACAAAGGAGCTATAGAAGAAATTATTAAAGAGATAGAAGAAAACTTCTCTGATAAAATTGAGTTTGTAATGTATGATGTTACAAGTAAACCACCAGCAACATGTGAGTGGCAATAAAATATAAATAGAGGCAAATGATGAAAAATATTTTAAAATATGTTTTAACATTTGTTGTTATGGTTGTTTTAGGAATAGGAGCGCTATATTTAGTGACTTTTATTCCTAAAGTTATGATTAAAGAAAACGTAGAAATTTCATCTGAAGTTTTATTAGAACAAGGTGAAAAGTTTAGAAAGAAATCTTTAACAAGAGACGTTTTATTTCATAATTCAACAGATGCAATAATGTTAAATATAGTATACGGTTTAGATGAAACAGATAGATTAGATGGAATTTTAAAAGCAAGAAGAAATTATTTAGAGGATAGTAACCAGAAAGTAGTTCGTGATTTAACTGGTAATTTAAAAAGTGATTATTCTGGCTTTAAGATGACAAAAGAATTAGAAGGATTAGTAAACGGTAATTATAGCCAAAGAGTTTTTGAATATGCTAGATATTGGCATGGATATATTATAATTTTAAGGATAATGCTTGTATTTTTTGACGTTGTTGAAATAAGAATTATACTTCAACTTTTAGTTCTTACTCTTTTGACAATGCTTGCATATTTACTTGTAATTAAACATAGGAAATCAAAAGAAGCTATGGTAATATTACTTGCGTTTTTTATGCTTGATTTAACTACTTGGTCTTATAATATTCAAGGAATGTTTGCTATGTTAATAGCTCTTATAGTATCAAATTTGATTGCTATTGGTGTGATTAATAGTAAGAAATTAAGTTATGCATTATTTATAACAGGTATAATGACTGCATATTTTGATTTTTTAACTGTACCACTAGTAACTTGTTTATTACCAATAATAGTTAATAATATTGTTAGATGTGAAGACGAAAAATTTTCAAAAATATTTATACGATTTGTTTTAAATGTAATATCTTGGGCATTGGGATATGCACTTTTTTGGGGAACAAAATGGATTATTTCAGATATCCTAACAGATACAAATATAATTAAAACATCTTTAGAGCAAATTTTAATTAGAATTGGGATTAAAGATAATGATAAACCAATGGATAAGTTAATTGTAAATTCGCTTATAGAAAATTTTAAATTATTATTTAATCCATTAAATTTATTTGTATCTAGTTTATTTATAACAATTGGATTATTTAATATTATTAATTATGGTATAAAGAATGTATATAATAAGAACTGCTTTGTATATCATATGTCTATAATCGCAGTTGTATTATGGTATGTGGTTTGTGCAGATCATTCATCACTTCATTCATTCTTTACTTATAGACTTTTAATACCATTAATAATATCTGTATTTCTTATGGCAGTTCAATATGATAAAGAAAATATAAAATTTAAATTTAAAAAGGAAAAAATAGATGATAGGAATTAATATTATTTGTGTTGGCAAATTAAAGGAAAAGTATTTAAAAGATGCAATTGATGAATATTCAAAAAGATTATCTAAATACTGTAATTTAAATATAATTGAAATTCAAGATGAAAAATTACCAGGGAAAGTAAATGATTCTATTGCTAAAGATATAAAACAAAAAGAATGTACAAAAATTTTAAATGCAATTAAAAAAGACTCATATGTTATGGCTTTAGATTTAAGAGGTAAACAATTTACATCTGAAGAGTTTTCTAAAAAAATTGATGAAGTGCCAGTAAAAGGATTTAGTAATATTACATTCATAATTGGTGGTACTTTAGGTCTTACAGAGGAAGTTTTAAATTCTGCAAATGAATTTATTTCTTTTTCTAAAATGACATTTCCACATCAATTAATTAGAGTATTTTTGCTAGAACAAGTTTTTAGAGCATTTAAGATATCAAATAATGAAACTTATCATTGGTAAATTAAGAATTAAATATTGTTATTAATAGAAGTAATATGGTATAATGTGCATGTATGTGATATTGTGTATTGGAACTTATTCCACGAATTAAATTGTAGAAATTTTTATCGCATACATTAAGGAGTAGGAGGAAACTCCTGCTCTTTTTAAAATTATACTATATTACTTTTTGTTTTATAGAAAGGATAAATTATGTGGAGAAATTATTTTTTTCAAATTCAATCTAAATATAATATGAGAGCAAGTCTTACTGAACCCTTAGTAATTAGATTTGATGGTAAAGATGTAACAAAAAGCAAAGATATAAATTTCTTTGATATATATAATGGAAGTTTTACTGATGCATTTGAAAAAACTGTAAAATTTTTTACAGAAAAATATCATGGCTATTCTATATTTGGTTCAGATGAAGTTAGCTTTATATTTCCAAATCCAATGCTTGTAATTGCAGATTTAGATGTAGATAAGTGTAATAGAACAAATGAAATTATTGCTCTATTTTCTCAATTATTTTTCCATCATTTTAATTCTTTATATATTAAAGATACAATATTCTGGCACGGAAAATGTTTTTCAATTCCATCTAACAAATTGAAATCTTATATTAAATATCGTTCTGGAAATATTAAAAATGTAATGGTTACATATTTCTTAAAGAAAAAAGGCCTTAGTATGGGAAATGATAAGATGGAAGAAAGAACAGAAAAAGCAAAAGAATATAGTGACTATAAATTGTTAGAAGATTATCAAGATGGTATTTTATACTTTGATGGAAATAGAATTGATATTAATGATTTTCTTGAAAAAGATTTAATAACTAAGCTTGAAGTAGATTTACCAGAAAGTATAGAATATATTGATTTATCAAGTTTTTAAAAGGATAGAATATGCAAGGAATTTTGATTATAAATAAACCGCAAGGATATACATCACAAGATGTTGTATCAAAGGTTAAGAAAATATTAAATATAAAAAAAGCAGGACATACTGGTACTCTTGATCCTATGGCAACAGGAGTACTACCAGTATTACTTGGAGAATATACAAAACTTTCTAAATACTTAATTGAACATGATAAAACTTATGTTGCAAAATTAAGATTAGGCATAAAAACAGATACAGGTGATATTGAAGGTAATGTAATTGAAGAAAAGGATTTTGATAAAACTATTTTAGAAAAAGCTAATGTAGAAAATGTTCTTAGATCTTTTTTAGGAAAACAAAAACAAATTCCTCCAATGTATTCTGCAATTAAAATAGATGGTAAAAAGTTATATGAATATGCAAGACAAGGTATAGAAGTAAAAGTTGAACCAAGAGATATTGAACTATATAAATTAAATTTACTTTCAATTATTGGAGATGAAATAGAATTTGAAGTCTCATGCTCAAAAGGAACATATATTAGAGTGTTATGTGAAGATATTGCAAAAACACTTGGAACAATAGGAACAATGTCTTGTTTAAACAGAACTGTAGTTGATAAATTTGTTATATCAGATGCGATTACTTTTGAAGAACTAGAATCAAATAAAGAACATATTGAATCTAAATTAATAAAAATGGAAGAAGTTTTTAAAGATTTACCAAGACTTGATATTAATAAAAGAAAAGAAGAACTATTCTTAAATGGTGTAATGTTAACGTTTGAATATCCAGATGGTATATATAACATATATAACTTTAGTCATGAATATTTAGGAACAGGAACAATAAAAAATAATTTACTAAAAAGAGATATAATCATAAGATAAGGGGAGATACATATGTATAAAAGAACAGAAACAAGACCTATCTATGTAAGAGATGTACAAATAGGTGGACAAAATAAAGTTGTTATTCAATCTATGTGTAATACAAAAACAAAGAATGTAGAAGATACAGTTAAACAAATACTAGCATTAGAAAATGCTGGCTGTGAAATAATTAGAGTTGCTTGCTTAGATGTGGAAGATGCAAAAGCAATTAAAGAAATAAAAAAACAAATTCATATACCTATTGTAGCTGATATACATTTTGATTATAAAATTGCTTTAGCTGCAATTGAATCTGGAGTAGATAAAATCAGAATTAATCCAGGCAATATTGGAGATGAAGAAAAAACAAGAGCAGTTGTTGAAGCATGTAAATTAAATAAGATTCCAATTAGAATTGGAGTTAATGCAGGCTCACTTGAAAAAGAATTATTAGAAAAGTATGGAAAACCTTGTAGTGATGCAATGGTAGAAAGTGCTAAACGTCATGTTGAAATATTAGAGAAATTAGATTTTTATGATATTGCAATTTCTTTAAAAGCATCAAGTTTAGATATGTGTATTGAAGCTTATGAAAAAGCATCAGAAGTATTTAAATATCCACTGCATTTAGGAGTTACAGAAGCAGGGACAGCATTTAGTGGAACAATTAAATCAAGTATCGGTTTAGCTGTAATGCTAAGACAAGGTATTGGAGATACAATAAGAGTATCACTTTCTGATGATCCTATTGAAGAGATACCTGTATGTAAAGAAATATTAAAGAATTGTCATTTATATAATAAAAGCCCAAAACTTGTAGCTTGTCCTACATGTGGAAGAATACAATACGATATGATTCCAATTGCAAAAGAAATTGAAAGTTTCTTGCTTACATTAGAGTCTGATATTACTGTTGCTATAATGGGATGCGCTGTTAATGGACCAGGTGAAGCTAGAGAAGCTGATATTGGAATTGCTGGTGGAAATGGAGAAGCTCTTTTATTTAAAAAGGGTGAGATTATAAGAAAAATTCCAGAAAATAACATTATTGAAGAACTTAAAAAAGAAATTTTAGAAATGATTAAATAGGAGGCAGTATGAATTATCCAGAAAGTTTAAAAAAAGGAGATTTGATTGGTATATGTGCTCCTTCTGCTGGTATAGTTAAACCAGAAAAGATAGAAAAATTAGAAATTGCAATAAAAGCACTAGAAGAAATGGGATACAGAGTTATTGAAACAAAGTCTGTTAGATGCGAAGAAAATGGTAGAAGTGCATCAGCTAAAGTTAGAGCAGAAGAGTTTATGAGTTTGCTTCTTAATGAAGAGGTTAAAATGATTATTTTTGCAACAGGGGGAGACTTCTTATGTGAGATGCTTGATTACTTAGATTTCGATTTAATTAAAACTCTTAAACCAAAATGGATGCAAGGATATTCAGATATAACTGGTATTAGTTATTTATTTAATAGTATTTTTGATATTCCTACATTATATGCTCAAACAATTAAAGATTATGCGATGTTACCACTTCATCAAAGTTTAATTGACGCTTTAAAAATTGCTTCTGGTGAAGAGGTTGTTCAATATTCGTTCGATAAATATGAGAAAGAATGGGCTGATTCAGAAAATCCAAGAGATGGATATAATGCAACTGAACCAGTTGAATGGAAAAATATATTAGGTCCAGAAAAAATTGAAATGCAAGGAAGAACAATTGGTGGTTGTTTAGATTGTATAAAATCATATATTGGAACTAAATATGACAAAGTAACTGAGTATATAAAAAGACATTCAGAAGATGGAATTATTTGGTTTTTAGAAGCATTTGAAATGAATACAGCAGAATTACAAAGAACACTTTGGCAGATGAAATCAGCAGGATATTTTGAAAATTGCAATGGTATCATTTTCGGAAGGCCACTATTTATAAGAGAAGATTATGAAACAAGTTTTAATGATGCTGTTAAAAAATCATTAGAAGAATTAAATATACCAGTAATATGTGATGCTGATATTGGACATGTTTCACCACAAATGTCTATAGTAAATGGAGCTGTTCTTAAAATAACAAGTGAGAATGGAAAAGGAAGAGTAGATACATATTTAAGATAGAAGAAGGGAAGACCTTAATGATGAAAGTAGATGAAAAACAAGAATTAACTGAAAACAAACAAACAAATGTAAAGAAAAGAGATATTTCAGTTGAATTGATTAGAGTTGTAGCATGTTTATTAGTAGTTGCAGTTCATTTATCACTTCAAGTATTTAATCAATACTACTCTCAAGTTGATTGGAGTAGATTGTTTGAGAAATGTTTCTTTACTGATGGAGTTCCATTATTTTTTATGATTACAGGATTTTTTATTGCAAATGGTCGTAGTTATAAAAAAACATGGAAAAGTGTTGGTAAAAGAATATTATTACCAGTAGGTATATATGTTTTATTTGCACAAATATTTTATATGTTTATTACAAATAAACAATCAATAATGTGGTGTTTACAAAATGCTATAAATAATTTAAATTTACAAGGAATACTAAGAGCTATTTTAACTGGAGATGTAGTTAATATTAATAGTTTGTGTGCTCATTTATGGTATATATTCTCACATATTAAAATTGTAATTTGGATGCCTGTATTATGGCTTATTTGCAAAAATGAAGATACACCAAATCTTGCAAGAAGAATGATAATGGGATTTGGAATTTTTTCATTTGTAATTCAAGATATACAAAAGTTTGTAGTAATACCAGATACAGCAATTAAAATATTTACAATGGTAGATCCAACTATTTTATATGTATTGTTTGGATATGAATTATTTGTAAATAAAGACAAAATTAAAAAGAATAAAAAATTATGCGTTATTTCACTAGTATTGTTTGTTTTAGCTAATGTTGCTAAATACAAGTTAGAAATGCAATATATGGTAATTAATAACTATTATGATATTGTAGGTAGAAGTAGTTTTTTAGAGTGGAAATATACAAGTTTAAATATAATTTCAAGTATTTGTTTATTTATGGCTTTATATTCTTTTGAGATAAAATCTGAAAGATTTTCAAAAATTATTAGTTGGCTTAGTGATAAAACATTTGGTGTTTATTTAGTACATTATTTGTTAATTGCAAAAGTTGATTTATATAAATTTGATAAGCTAGGAAAATTAGGTGAAGAATTAATATATTTAGCATTAAGTATTACAATTACTTTTACTGCATCAGTAATTGTTGTATGTATTTTAAGAAAAATATCAGATTTAATTGGAAAAGGCTTTAAAAAGTTACATAAAATTAAATAAATTTACAAAAATTATATCTTTTTTTCGAAAGATATGATAAAATAAGCAATATAAAATTATGGGAGGTCTGAATAATATGGAACTAAAAAGATGTGCTCGTTGTGGAAAATTTTATGCATCAGATGTTGAAGTTTGCCATGAATGCGAGAAAAAAGATTTAGCAGATTTAAGTAAATTAAAAGGATTTTTTGCAGACAGCTATGTTAGCGGTGTTACTAAAACAGAAATTTCAGCATCAACAGGTATAAGTGCAAGAAATTTAAATCGATATTTGGGCTATGAAGAATTTGCTGGTATCTATATTCCAGAAGTTGATGCAACAACTGGATTAGAAGGTAAAAAAGCAGAAGGAAAAGTTAGCTTATAATATTGGAGGGACGTTTAAAATGACAGACATAATTAAAGAACTAGAAGATAGAGGATATATTGAACAATTAACACATGAAAAGGAAATGAGAGAATTATTTCAAAAAGAAAGTGTTAGATTTTATATAGGTATAGATCCAACAGCTAACAGTATGCACATTGGACACTTTGTTGCATTGATGGTTGCTGCTCGTCTTCAAAAAGCTGGACATAGACCAATTATATTAATGGGTGGTGGTACAGCAGCTATCGGTGATCCATCAGGAAGAACTGATATGAGACAAATGCTTACACGAGAACAATTAGATGCTAATGTTGAAGCTATTAAAAAACAAGCTGAAAGATTTGTTTCATTTGAAGGTGACAATGCAGCTATTATTGTTAATAATGCTGATTGGTTATTAGATTTAAATTACATAGAATTTATGAGAGATATAGGAAGTAAATTTACTATTAGTAGAATGCTTGCTCAAGAATGTTATAAAACAAGATTAGAAACTGGTCTTACATTCTTCGAAATGGGATATTTATTATTACAAAGTTATGATTTCTTATATTTACATGATAAATATGATTGTAAAATGCAAATTGGTGGAAATGATCAATGGTCTAACATCATTGGTGGTGTAGAACTAATAAGAAAAATCGGAACAGAAGATTCTTATGGTTTAACATTTAAACTTCTAACAACTGCAGAAGGTAAAAAAATGGGTAAAACAGCCAAAGGTGCTTTATGGTTAAATCCAGAAAAGACATCTCCATATGAATTCTATCAATACTGGAGAAACATTGGTGATACTGAAGTTAGAAAAGTATTAAGTTTACTTACATTCTTACCTAATGAAGAAGTTGATAGACTATCTGCTTTAAAAGATCAAGAAATCAATGAAGCTAAGAAAATTGCAGCATATGAAATTACAAAGCTAATCCATGGTGAAGAAGAAGCTATCAAATGCAGAGATGCTGCTGAAGCTTTATTTAGAAATGGTGGAAATTTAGATAATATGCCAACAACTAAACTTGAAGACGTTAATATTTCAATTTTAGATGCTTTAGTTTTAACAAATATTGCTCCTTCTAAAGGACAAGCAAAAACATTAATTGCTCAAGGTGGAGTAACATTAAATGATGTTAAAGTTGAAGATATTGGATATAAATTAAGTGATGCAGATTTTAAAGAAGGATACGCAATACTTAAAAAAGGTAAAAAAGTCTTCCATAAATTAGAGAAATAATTTTATAGAATTTTTATTTAGACAATAGGAAATGGTCCTATTGTCTTTTTTATTGATTATAATAGGTTTTTCCTTGAAAATATTATGTAAATATGATATAATTTTACGCGGTACAATTTCTGACAAGAGTTGATGCGGTTTGCTAAAGGCTGCTATAAACAATTCTTGGAGAAAAATCATACATCAAGGAGGTAACCACATGAATCTAAGAGAAAAGAAGTACTTATGGGAACTTCGGGAAGTAAAACATACGACCCTTAATCCCAATGGACCTGGAGTGGTGAGAATTCACTTAGTTCCACCTCGTCCGGAAAAGCTTGATGCACCCAGTGTTGTAATTTTGAACGGTAAAGATATCTTGCCGCTCAAACCTGCATGGACAATCATGCTTTCCGAATTTATCGATCAGATTAATCGCTACAGCGGACATGAAATCGATGAAGACGATTTGCGGAACATTAAGAGAAATACTCTGCTCCGTGTTAAGAACATCTACCGTAAGACAAGTGACGCAGTCCTCAAGGAGGATCTGAAAGTTCTGTTTAAGGCACTGCTTGATGTTGCATATGGCAATATTCCTGAGGTTGAAATTCCTTACATGAGTATTGGCGAATATGCACCATACATGAATGCCCCTCACAGAATGGACCTGATGGTAAGTGCTATGACTAGAGATGGTCATTGGCATTGTAACCAGAAATGTAAGAACTGCTATGCTGCTGGTCAGCATCAAGCAGAAGTAGAAGAGCTGTCTACTGATGACTGGAAGAAGATTATCGACAAGTGTCGTGAAGCTTATATTCCTCAGCTCACATTCACCGGCGGAGAGCCTACCATGAGAAATGATCTTGTGGAGCTCATTGAACACGCGAAGTGGTTTGTCACTAGGTTGAATACAAATGGTATCTTGCTTTCTGAAGAGCTGTGCAAACGGCTTTATGAAGTAAGTCTGGACAGTGTTCAGATTACATTGTATTCTTCCGAAAAGAAAGAACATGAAAATCTTACCGGAAGTCATGCTTTCGATAAGACTGTTCAGGGCATTAAAAATGCGCTGGCAGCTGGTCTTAATGTAAGTGTAAATACACCGATTTGTAAAATCAACAAAAATTATGTGAAAACTCTCGAGTTTTTGCATGAACTTGGTGTAGAGTACGTATCTTGTTCCGGCATTATTTTCACTGGTAATGCAAGAAATGATGATGCGAAGAAGGACCAGTTAACTGAAAATGAACTCTTTGCAGTTCTGAAAGAAGCGGCTGTGTATTGCCAAGAAAACAATATGGAAATTTCCTTCACTTCTCCGGGACTGGTTTCTGAAGAAAAGTTGGAATGTATTGGACTTGCAACGCCTACTTGTGGCGCATGCATGAGCAATATGGCCATTTCTCCGAATGGAGATGTCGTGCCTTGTCAGAGTTGGCTCAATGCTAATTCTATACTTGGCAACATGCTGACAGATCCTTGGAAGAGAATTTGGAATGCACCGCTTTCTCTAAGTACAAGAGAGTTTGCTGCAAAACTTGAACAGACATGCCCGCTTAGGGCTGACTTCTAAGGGAGGTGACGAATATGACTAAAACCAATAAAACTACAAGAATGCTTGCTGCTTTTTGCATGTTGATGGCTTTGTTGTTCTCGTTCGCACCTATCCAAGCAAGTGCAGCTGCACCGCTCGATGAAATTCAGGATTACACAATTCAGGTCGATATGCGGACTGATGGTACACTTGACATTAAGTACCATATTGAATGGAAGGTCTTAGATGACACTTCTGATGGACCGCTTTCCTGGGTAAAGATTGGCATCCCTAATAAACATGTGGATGAAATCGAGTCCCATACTGACAACATTAAAAAAATCGAGTATAATAAGCAAGATGGCAGAACGTACGTATATGTTTATTTCGATAGAGACTATCATAAGAACGAAATTATCAACTTTGATTTTTCGATTCATCAGAGTCATATGTACGTAATTGATCAGGAAGATCATATGCTTAGATACTCATTTACACCCGGTTGGTTTGATGAGATAGAAGTTAAGAATATCACTATCAAGTGGAATAAAACCAATGTCTTAAAAACTGGTGGAGACCCTGTACTTGAGGGCGAATACTATGTTTGGACTGGTTCACTTGGTTTTGGTGAAAAACTGAATGCTTCTGTTTACTACAACTTGGATGCATATGAAGTCAGTGAAGAAGGTCAGGTTCAAGAAGATGAAGACGGGATCGGCGCCGGAGCGATTATTTTGATTATCATTATCGTAATTGTTGTAATCGTTATTCTAATCGCGTTGTTTAGTGACGATGATTACGGTTCCAGCAGTGGTTTTGGTGGTCGTTCTCGTTCCACATACATCTATAGCGGAGGTAGAAGTAGTTGTGCTTGCGTTAGTAGTTGTGCATGTGCTTGCGCATGTGCTGGTGGCGGTAGAGCTGGTTGCTCTAAGAAGGACTTCTATAATACCAACGTAAAGTCGGTAGATCTGATTAAGATTCTTGAAGAATAAAACCGAATAATGTATAGCAGGCAAGGCGTGGAAAATTCCGCGCCTTGTTTGTTTTTATTATTGAATTTAAATTCTAGATATGATAATATGTGTTAAGAAAAAATGATGGAGATGTTACTTATGAATAAAAAATTATTAATAGCTATTTGCATTGCAATAATACTTTGCGTTATTGGACTTGTATATGGAAGTATTACTTGCGTTAAATTTTTAAGATTAAATAATATTTATAAAGCTTTAGATGAACATGTTGCAAGAGAGAATTATATGCTTACAACTATTGCTACATATAAAGATTCACAAACAGTAACTAAAATGTATTATAAAAATGGAATAGGTAAAATGGTTGCTGCAAATGGTATATATACATGGATTAAAGATGAAAATGTATATGTAGTTGATGAAGAAGCGAAAGAATTAAATTTAATTACAGATGATTCTTTTTCAGGTGTAGTAAAAAAAGATTCATTTGCATTACTTGTTCCAGGTTATTCTTATAATACACTTGGAAGATTAGTATTTGCTGGTGATGTAAATAATAAGATTTCTACTGAAAAAATGGGTGGAGTTAAATATTATAAAATTGAGTCTAAAGATGAAAATGCAACAAAGAGAATTTGGATTAGTAGTACAATGAATTATTTAGTTAAAGCAGAAATAGAATTTCCAAATGGAGAAAAGATAAATTACGATTATTCAATTAAATTTGAAGAAACTTTAGATTCACAATTATTACTTCCAGATATTACAGACTATACATTAAAATCAGATACAGGAATTGATTTAGAAGTAAAAAACTTTTTAACTGAAGAATAAATAATCATAAATCATTTAATTTAGAATTAAAAAGAACAGTTTAATACAAATCCATATGATAAGTATTAAACTGTTTTGTTTTTAGTTATTATTTTCGATTGGTATTGTTTGATAATCTTTGAAATTATCAGGATTGAAGTTTTCAATTTCTTTCTCATAATTTAAGTTATAAGTATAATTTGTTGTTGAAAATAAAGAATGATCTTTTTTTAAATGTTCTTCAATTTTTATAATCAAATTTGAATTGATTTCCATATAGAAGACATAATAGTAATCATTATGTGTAATTGAAAATTTTAAACAATTTTTTCCATCTATATTACTTTTTCCTAAATATTTAAAATCAATATTATCTTTATTAGTTAAATGTTGAAAATAACTATTTCCATTAAATGGCCAGCTATTTAAATAATCTTTTAAATCACTATATTCAAATTTATTTTTAGAAATTAATTTTGAATTATGATTTATAGTTATTATAGAGTTTTTTGTTATATATTCATCAAAGTCGATATTTTCATTTTTATTATCAAAATATTTAGTTTTTTGAGTTATTTTTATGATGTTGTTGTTTATATACATGTTATAATCAGTGTTTCCATCTGTATTTTTAATTTCTTTGTTAATATGGATATTATTTGTAAAATCTACATTTTCAAGAAGTGTTGAAATATATTTTAACGAATATTTTGTTTTTATATATCCTATATATATAATAAAAATAAGTGTTATACACAAAAGTATTAATAGTAACTTATTAAAAAATCTTTTCATATTAATTAACTCCTTTTTTAATCTTTTTAATATATTATATCAATATAATATTTTTGTAAATAGGTATTGACTATTTATCTATTTTAAATTAATATATATAAGATTTAGTCATAGAAAAAGTGTAAGTGGTGTTAAGTTAGAATAAATGATATCATTTGCATAAAAAGAAAGTTTTTTGAAAGGATGAAAAGCATGAAAAAATATATTAAGCGGATTGTACCGGTATTTATGGTGCTAATCATGATATTCTCATTTTCAACTACGGCTTTTGCTGCTTCTGGATTCCATAAGGTTAATGGATTAGGTGCAGAAAATGGAGGAAGTGGTTCTTATACTTCAACAACCTGGATGGAGTGTACAAGAATTACAGCTCAAGGAACGAGTGATAGTGGTTACTTAGTTGTATTTATTACAATTAAAAATCCTGATGGAGACACTATCGTTAAGAACAAAGCAATAACTTTAAATGGAGTCGAACAATCTGTTTTTAATGGAAAACTTCCGGCAGGTACGTATTCTGTTCAAGTTACACCTAAATACTATAACGTGCCATACGAAGTATCGACATATTTTTATTTATAATTTTTTTATGATTAATGTTTTAGACTAAATCAAAATATACTAAAAAACTTTCTTTTTCGGGAGTTCGACGGTTAAGTTGAACTCCTTTTTTCTAATAATAAGCAATTTTTTAATTAAATTTACCATTTGTATAATCTTTCCCTTCGAAACGATTATTATTTTTTACTGTATCTATAATATTTTGTATTTCATCAAATTCTTCATCCAAGATGTCTATTCTAATATTATTTACATTTATAGAATCATGAAGAACAGATAGTGTTTTACTGTTATATATAGTAGTTAGTGTTGTCATGTTATCAGGTATAAATCTAAATTTAAAATCCATTCTATCTTTTAGATAATATTTATTATTTAATAAGCATTTTTTATCACATTTTTCATAACATTTATTTGATTTTCCAAGATAACAATATTGATTTGTCATTACTGGTAATTTTCCATAAACAATAAGTTCTGTTTCTACATTTGTTTGTGATAAAACATCGTTAATTTCGAATTTTTCTAGTTCAGGCGATAAAGTAATTGTTTTTAAATTTAAATCGCTTAATTTTTGAACTGAGAAGTTGTTGTAAATATTTAAATTAAAGTTACCAATTAATTCAAGATTTAAATCTTTTACTAAATCTATTTGTGAGATATGAGATATAACAAATCCTTTTAAATTAATATCTTTAATTATATTTTCAAAATTAATATTTTTTAGTTTATCATCTAATATAACATGAGGCATATAGATATATGTATTAAATTTGTATGATAAATTATTTATTAAAGTTTTATATTTTGGAAGCAAGAAATATTTTAGTGGTATATATAATTTATCTATATTTTCTAATTCTAAATAGTTATTATCTAAGTTTAGAATATTAATTAATAGAGATATTTTTTTATCAGTATTTTCATTTGAGTAATCATTATTATAATTTAATTGTTCTGTTTTTAAATCTCTAGTATAAGTATTTAAAACAGTATTTTCTAATCCTTCTAGTGCTATTCTTCTTAAATCATTTAATACACTAGCAGGTAAGAATAAATTATCATCTAATGTAATATCAATGTTTTTAAATTCAAATTCTGTATTACCAGTTTTTAAAAGTTGCTCGATAATCTTTTCTTTAGTTATTGGTTTATTTTGAGCTATCATTGGTATAAATTCTGATTTTGCTTCAAATGATATGTCTTTATAAAAACCTTCATCAGACCAAACTTTTAAAGTAATTGGTGAATTTTCTTTTATTGTAGCTTTGCCTGATATTAATACTTTTCTAAAATTTTTATCTTCTTTAAAAGTAGGAGAGATAGACTTGTTTAATTTTGCTGTTTCAATTCTATAAACTTTTGAACCAACAGAAATTTTGCCTTTCATTCTACCAATTTTTACAGTTTTACCTTTTGATAATGTTTCGTAATTTTTGTTATCTATCATAAGTTCTGAAACTGTATAACTTTCATTATTTATAGAAATTTTATCACCAACTGATAAAGTATTTTCTAAAGTTAATTTTAAATGACCTTTATTTTCATTAATATGAGTTATCGTTCCTAAATAAAAGCCCATATTATTTGGTTTTTCTTTAAAAATTAGGTTCTTATTTGGTTTAAAATGTCCGGTTGAAAAACTACCACGATTAAATACTTGGGCTAATTCTTCACGATCGGATAAACCAGTGTCTTCATTAATTATATCTAAATTTTTCTTAATCATATTTCTTAATATTTCATTATCTAGATTAATGTTTTCTAATACTAAATCAATATATTTTCTATATATTCTTGTGACAACTCCAACGTAGTAAGGTGTTTTCATACGTCCTTCAATTTTGAATGAATCAATTCCTAATTTAATTAGTTCTGGTAATAATTCTATAGCACAATTATCACGTGGACTTAATAAATAACCTTTATCTATAGAAGTTGCTTTTGAACTTTGAATGTTTTCTTCAATGATTTCATATGGTAATCTACAAGGTTGAGCACATAAACCACGATTTCCTGAACGACCACCAATAGCACTTGATAGCAAACATTGACCAGAATAAGAAATACAAAGAGCTCCATGAATAAAGACTTCAAGTTCAACATTTGTATTTTCTCTAATATATGTTATATCTTCTAAAGATAATTCACGAGATAGAACTACTCTAGAAAATCCCATTGATTCTAATTGTTTTGTTCCACTTAAATTATGAACAGTCATTTGTGTGCTGCCATGAAGTGGTATCATAGGGTAGTTTTCTAATAAATATGTTGCTAGCCCTAAATCTTGAACTATAATAGCATCAACGCCTATGTTATATGCTTTAACTGCTAACTTAACTGCTTCTTCAAATTCTTCATTTTTGATTAATGTATTTAAAGCTAAATGAACAGAAACGTTTCTTAATTTAGCATATTTAATTGCTTCTAGTAATTCTGAATCATCAAAGTTAGTAGCTTTAGCTCTTGCGCTAAAAGAAGATGCTCCAAGATATACACTGTTTGCACCATTTTGTACTGCAGCTTTTAAACATTCAAAATCTCCTACTGGAGATAATAATTCTACTTTTCTCATAAGTATTCCTTTCAATTAATAATCTCTACATAATATAATATCCTAAAAAGGCTATAAATTCAAGAGTTTGCTTATAACTTAGGGAGAAATACTATATAAATAACGTTTACATAATTGCAAAAAGTAAAAATACATGATATAATTCGCCTAACAATTTATTGTAGTATTCTTTTGGAATACTTTTTCATAGATAACTGTGAAGAAGACTGGAAAATTTTGGAAAGGAAGTGAAGCGAGATGCTAAACTCGAAGCGGGTAACCGCAGAATGTCCAGAAGAGTGTCCCCAAGAGGATATGCCATCGATTATGGAAGAGCACTTACAAAACAAAGAGTTATGTGCTGAATGTGGCGGTAGATGCTGTAAAAATGCTCCTTGTCACTACAGTCCAAATGATTTCAAAGACCTTACATTTGAAGGACTCAAACGTGTTATTGATCAAAAAGGCTATATAGCTATTATGAAAATAGGCATGTATGAGTACGATTATTATAAGGAATTTTGTGATCAATACTATTACTACATTTTAAGAATAAAAAGACATGGTGATTCTAATGCGTTCAAAATCGAGAAGAACTCAAAGCCAACACTTTGTTGTCTTTGGACTAAAAAAGGATGCAAATTGAATTTTAACCAAAGACCGCTTGGTGCTAAAAAACTCGTTCCCAAAGAAAATTTAAGGTGTGAACAGCTTTATTCACTTGAACAGTGTATGAGAGAATGGAAGCCTTATACTAAGACATTGAGAGCGTTATATCGGTACTATAAGCGGAAAAAGTTCTTTGACTTCCTTAAAGGTAAAAGAAATTAATTGATGGTGTGTTATAAAGGAAATGGTTTTAAAGACAAGTTCTAAAACTATTTCCTTTTTGCTTTTATAAAATACTAGTTTATATATTTACTTTTTTGAATAATAAATATAGAATGGATGTAGAATTATAAAAAAAGAGGTGTTAAATTTGGGTAGAAGAGCAGAAATGAGAATGCAAGAAGAGAAGAAACTTAATAAGGCAAAGCTTATTGTTGCAATTATACTTCTTGTAATTACAATAACAGTTGTTATAACTACATTATTATTAAATGATAATAATAACAAAGAAGATGATAGTAATAAAAATAATGAACTAATTGAAAATGAAGTTGTAGTTGAAGTTAAAGAAAAGACTGTTGAAGAAGTTGTTTTAGAATTTGGTGGTTCAATTATTGAGAAAGTTAAACCAGATACTTGTTATGTAAGTAAAAATGAAAAAGACTATACAGTATATAGCGATGGTGAAATTTTAGAAGGAAGAATTGCTATATGGGACGGCAAAGCTGTCGAACCACAAATTGATAAAGAAGGAAACATAGATATAATTCTACCTGGAGAATTAAAATGGGTTGCAGATAAAGTAATATCAGGAGAAAAGAATTTTTCAGGTGTTAAAATAACACTTAAAGAACCTTTAGATTTTGGAGCGAGAAAAATTGACGGCGAATGGGAAGGTAATGATTGGACATCAATTGTTGGATTTTTAGATGATCTTCCTGAACAAGAAGAGAATAAAAATAAAGTAAAAGATGATTCACAAATAATAGATGAAGATGCAAATGTTATACAAGAAAATCTAAAAAGATTTGCTGGTATTTTTAATGGAAATAATTTGGCTATTAGAGGGTTAAAAATAGTGTCTGACAGAAATTATCAAGGATTATTTGGGTTTAATGCTGGTAATATAGAAAATTTGACAATTAAAAATAGTTATATAAAAGGATATTCTTCTGTTGGTGCAATTGCTGGTTTGAATACAGGGGTAATTTTCAATTGTAAAGTTATTAATACAGAAGTAGTTGGTGAGACAAAAGTTGGAAATGTAGTTGGAAATTCATCAACAGGATCTAAAATACAAAAATGTGAAACTGAAGGATATAATTCTTTAGTTAATGGTGTAGATTATGTAGGAGGAATTGTTGGATATACAAACAACAATGTTCTTTTAGAAAATTTAACTAACAATTCTAGAGTTGAGGGTAAAAAACATGTTGGTGGTATATCTGGTATATCTTTTTACGGAACAACACTAACAGGATCAAAAAATAATGGTAGAGTTATTGGAGATAAACATGTTGGCGGTTTGATTGGATATTCTCAAGCTCAAATTGAAAAATCTTATTCAAGTAATATATCTGTTGTAGAAGGAAATGAAATTGTCGGCGGTCTAGTTGGACTAAATCATTCTGCTGGAGATTTATCTAATAGTTATAATGATGGTAAAGTAAATGGAAATGTTGATAATATTGGTGGCTTAGTTGGTACTAATAATTCAAATATATCAAACTGTTATAATACAGGTAGAATAAATGCTCAAATGACTGACGGATTAAGAGTGGGTGGTATATGCGGACAAAACATGTCTGAAAGTTATATAACATCTGTATATAATGTTGGAGATGTTTATTATAATGAATCAGCTGAAGGAATTGTAGGTATAGACTTTGGTACAACAAATAATTCGTTCTATTTAGATACTTCTTTAGTAAATGAAAATGCGGATAAAACTATGGCTAAAACTGAGAGTGAAATGAAAAGTTCAATCATTTCAAATTTAGGAGAAATGTTTGTGACTGATAATGATAATAAAAACAATGGTTACCCAGTTTTGAAATGGTAATAAAAAATTAACATAAAAATGTAAAAAATGCTTGCAATTACTAATAAATAAGTGTATAATATTAATATCGTAATAAAAGTGCTAGAAGAGTGGGAACAAATCCCACTCTTTACTAATGTTTGGAGGTATTTATAGTGGCATCAAATATTGAAACTAAAGTAGAACAGTTATTAGAAAAAATAATAGTTGATTTAGGATATGACTTATATGATGTTAGATACGAAAAAGAAGCTAAAGATTATTATTTGAGAATAATAATTGATAAGCCTGCTGGAATTGATATTAATGATTGTGAAACAGTTAACAATGCAATTAATGATATTTTAGATGAGGCTGATTACATTAAAGATCAATACTTCTTAGAAGTATCATCACCTGGACTTGAAAGAATATTAAGAAAAGAAAAACATTTCTTAAGTCAAATAGGTAAAGAAGTTAGTGTTAAACTTTTTAAACCTATAAACAAACAAAAAGAGTTAATAGGCATTTTAGAAGAATACAATAATACAGAGCTTACAATAAAAGTCGACGACGAGACTATAAAAATAAATTTAAAAGATATAGCGTTAGTAAAAACTATATTTAATTGGTAGGAGGAAAATTAAAAAATGAAAAACGTTGATGTAAAAGAATTAATCAAAGTTATGGACGAACTTGAAAAAGAAAGAGGAATTAGCAAAGATTATCTTGTTGCAGCACTAGAAGAAGCTTTAGTAAAAGCTTACAAACAAAACTTTGACGTTGAAGAAGGATCTGATAACGTAAAAGTAACAATTGATAAAATAACAGGAGAAATGCACGTATATTCTGTAAGAGAAGTTGTGCCTGAACTTGCTATACCAGAACTTGAAATTTCATTAGAAGACGCTCAAAAAATTGACAAAGCTTACAATGTTGGTGACGTTGTAAATGTTGAAATCAAACCAAAAGATTTCGGAAGAATAGCAGCTCAAAAAGCTAAACAAGTTGTTGTTCAAAAAATTAGAGAAGTTGAAAAAGATATGATTTTCAATGAATTTAATGATAAAAAAGGTGAAATCGTTTCTGGTATAATCCAAAAAGCTGATGGAAAAATCGTTGTTATGGATTTAGGAAAATTAGAAGGTGTTATGCCTTTAAAAGAACAAGTTCCAACAGAAACATATAGAGTAAATGATAAAATCAGAGGATATGTTTTAGAAGTTGAAAAAGGATTAAAAGGAACACCACAAGTTATAGTTTCAAGAAGTCATCCAGATTTCGTTAGAAAATTATTTGAATTTGAAATACCAGAAATTTATGAAGGATTAATCGAAATTAAATCAGTATCAAGAGATGCAGGATCAAGAAGTAAAGTTGCTGTATACTCTAAAGATGAAAATATTGATCCAGTTGGATCATGTGTTGGTCAAAAAGGTGTAAGAATTCAAAATATTATAAATGAATTAAACGGAGAAAAAATCGACGTTATCGAATGGAATGCTGATCCAGCAATATATATAGCAGCTGCTTTATTACCAGCACAAGTAATGGCTGTAGACGTTAAAGAAGAAGAAAAATTTGCACAAGTAATTGTTCCAGATGATCAATTATCATTAGCAATTGGTAAATCAGGACAAAACGCTCGTTTAGCTGCTAGATTAACAAATTGGAAAATAGATATTAAATCAGAATCTCAAATTAGAGAAATTCTTTTAGCGCAAATGGCTGAAGATGCTGAACTTGCTGAAGAAGTTGAAACAGAAACAGTAGAAGCAAGTGAAGAAGAATAATTTTTAGGAAGTGATTATTAATGGTAAATAAGAAAAAACCAGCTAGAACATGTATGGCATGTAATGAGCAAAAAGATAAAAATGAACTTTTAAGAATTGTTAAATCAAAAGATGGAATTATTGATGTAGATTTAACTGGAAAGAAAAGCGGTAGAGGAGCTTACATTTGCAAAAATGAAGCATGCTTAGATAAAATAATCAAATCTAAAAGACTAGAAAGAGTATTTGAACTAGAGATAAATCAAGAAATATATGAAAGTTTAAGAGGTGTAATAATTGGTAAATAAGGTTAACGGATTATTAGGTATCACTGCTAAATCAGGAAATATTATTTCTGGTACTGAAGTTGTATTAGAGGCGATATCTAAGAAAAAAGTGTATCTTGTTATAGTTGCTACAGACTCATCTGAGAAAACTATAAAAAATATAAAATATTTTTGTGATAAAGAAAATGTTGAAATGATTGTATACGGAAATATTTTTGATAATAGCAAAGCAATTGGAAAAAGAAATAGAGCTATTATAGGTATTTGTGATATTAACTTAGCTGATGCTATAAAAAAAGAAATTCATGGAGGTGTTGAATTTGGAAAAAATTAAAATTCATGAACTGGCAAAAAAACTAGGTGTAGAAACAAAGAGAATTTTAGAAGTTGCAAAACAAGCAGGCATAGATGCAAAAAGCCATTTGAGTTCAATTACAGAAGATGAAAGTAAAGAGATAGAAAAATTAATTAAAGGAGTTTCAAAAACAAAATCAATGGAAAATAAAAAAGAGAGAAATGAAGAACCAGTAATCATTAGAAGAGCCGTAATTATTAATGATGAAGAAGAAAAGAAAGAAGAAGAGAGAAGAAAAAAAGAACAAGCAAGAAAGAAAGATGTTGGATTTATAGAAAATAAAAGAAATAAAGACTATAACATTGTTTATAGAGATAAACCAACAAAACCTTTAACAGTAAGTGAATTATTAGGAATTGGTAAAAAGAAAGAAGAACCAAAACCAGCAGAAAAACCAGTAGTTAAAGAAGAAACTACTCCTAAAGCTGCTCCAGAAGAAAAAGTTTCTGAAAAAGTAAGTGCAGAAGCTTCTGTTTCTAATGCAAAAAAAGAAGAACCGGTTGAAAATAAAGGCTATGATAGAAAAGAAACTCAAGGTCAAAGACCAAATAATTTTAAAGATAGAAATAATTTCTCTCAAAATAGAAATAATAATTATGGCGATAAAAAAGGATTTAATAAATTTGATAATCAAAAAGACGGATTTAAAAAAGATAATTCAAATGGTAGAAATAGTGGTCCTAGAAAATTAGATGATAGAGGAATCGACAAAAAAATTAAAACAATTATGGATGTTGAACTTCCTGCTGAAAAAGAAAATGTTAGAGATTACGGAAATAAAGCTAAAGATAAAGCTAAACAAAATAGACAACAAGATGAACAAAGAACTAAAAAAGTAAATCGTAAAGGAAATAATGATTTTGACTCTGAAAAATTAAGTAACTTAAAGAAACAAAATAAATTATCTAATATGTTTGAAGAAGGTGAAATGTTAGATTATTATGATTTAAGTACTGAAAGAGGAAAAAGAGCTAAAAAGAAAAACTTAAAACAAGAAAATAGAACAAAACAAAAAATATTTAAATTAACTGAAATAGAAATTCCAGAAACAATTACAGTTAAAGATTTAGCTGCAGAAATGAAAATTACAAGTAGCGATGTAATTAAAAAATTAATTGGTCTTGGAATTATGGCTACAGTTAATGCTGAAGTTGATTTTGATACAGCATTCTTAATAGCTGAAGAATACGGAATTACAGCTACAAAGAAAAATGTTGTAACAGATGAAGATATATTAATTGACGAAACAGAAGATAGAGAAGAAGATTTAGTTGCAAGACCACCAGTTATCGTTGTTATGGGACACGTTGACCATGGTAAAACATC
>JAFWYK010000009.1 GCA_017517685.1 Clostridia bacterium | reverse complement strand
TTTCTTTTTTCTTTTCTTTTGGTTTTTTTCTTGTATATCTTTTAATGTTTGCTGCTTTAATTGAAGATTCTAATTCTGTTAAATCTAGTTCATCTTCATCATCTTCATATTCATAAACTTTATTTAATTTCTCTTCAATTTTTCTTAATTTTTCTGTCTCAAACACCATTGTTGAATTCATAGATTTTTTATTTCTAATATATTCTTCATCTTCATCATCAATGATAACAGTTGTTGATTGAGATACTTTTGTTTCTTTTGGTAATACTTCTTTAACAACTTCGTTGTTTTCGTCTTCTCGAACTTCTTCATATGACAAATCTATTTCTTCTTCATCTTCAGAAACATTTACTTCTTTAAATTTACTTTCAGCTTCTTTAATAGCATCTTCTATTGCCATTTTTTCTAATTCTTCAGCTAATAATTCATCAGTTATTAAGCTTTCTTCATCATCCTCATAAATACTATCATCATCAATAATTTCTATATCATCTTCTTCGTTGATTTCAATTTTATCTATTTCGCGAGAGATATCTGTTTTTGAATTATAAACTGCATTGTATACATCGTCTAAATCTCTTTCTTTTTTATTTGTTTTTGACTTTCTTTCATCAGATGTTTCGTTTTTATCCATCTTATATCCTAAGAATAGAACAAGCGAAATCAAACCTACACCTACTAATAAAAGAAATATCTTATTTACACCTGTATTTTCTTTTGCAACATAAGTTCCAGCTGTTGTTGCATATGCATTATTTGCATATATCAAAAATAACATTGCAGAAATTAATAATTTTTTAATTATTTTCATAATATCTCCCTTTCTTATCTTATTCCTCTGTACTTATATCTTTATTATTTTTACCTTGTTTTGTTGGTATTCTAATAACTACTTCTGTTCCTTTTCCTAAATCACTTTTTATATCTATCATACTATCATTTTGATCTAATATCTCTTTTGCAATTGAAAGACCAAGTCCAGTTCCACCCATCTCTCTTGTACGAGCTTTGTCTACTCTATAAAATCTTTCATAAATCTTATCTAAATCTTCTTTTGGAATTCCAATTCCATCATCTATAATTTTTATATATGCATCGTTATAAATAAAACCAACATATACTTTTATATTTCCATTTTCCGGGGTATACTTAATAGCATTTGTAAGAATATTAAGTACAACTCTTTGTATTCCATTTTTATCAGCATACACTAATGGTACATTTGCAGTAACAAAACATTCAGCATTATGGTTTTTCTTTTTCATTTCTATGTCTAAACCTTCAAATGTATATTTAACAAGTTCACCTAAATCAAACTCTGTTTTGTTTACTTTTGTCTTAGATGTATCATATCTTGAAAGAGTTAATAAATCAGTTACTAAAACCGACATTCTTTCAGCTTCTTTTGATATTCTATCTAAAAATTTATGATTAATCTCTTCATCCACTTCAGTAGATAATAATGTATCAGCATATCCCATAATAGAAGTTATTGGAGTTTTAAGTTCATGAGATACATCAGCAACAAATCTTTTTCTCATTGAATCTAGTCTAACGTGTTCTGTAATATCTTGAATAACAACAATTACACCACCAGGTCTATCATTCTCATTTTTAAATGGTGCAAAGAATAAATTGATTGTTTTATCACCAACACTAATTTTTCT
This sequence comes from Clostridia bacterium, assembly GCA_017517685.1. Taxonomy (GTDB): domain Bacteria; phylum Bacillota; class Clostridia; order TANB77; family CAG-508; genus Scatovivens. The sequence continues at coordinate 132,352 of JAFWYK010000009.1, read as the reverse complement.
TTCTGAAGAAGTCCAATTCTCTAAATAAATTATTTTTTCTAAATTAATATCATCAACATTAAACTTATCAAATATTTCTTCAAACGTTCCTTCATCTTTTAATTCAAGTAATGTTTTAGCAGCTGGATTAACGTGAATAATTTTTCCTTCGATGTCAAAAGCAATAATACCATCTGTCATATGAAGCATAATTGTTTCCATTTGTTTAGATTGTCTTGTTGCTTCATTCAAGTTTTCAATTAAATCTTTATTCATCGATTCAAAAGCTGTAACTAAATCGTTTAAATCATTTTTCTTTTTAGTTCCATCACCTAAATATTTAACTCTATCATTTTTAGTTGCTTGTTCTGCTGATTTTACTAAATTTGAAACTGGTGAAATAATAACTTTTGCTAAAATTGATCCTATAACAATCATTGTAAATACAAATATAGCAGAAACAATTATTGTAATTATCTTTATATTTTCCATAAAAACTTTCATTGTTTCTTCAACATTAGTTCCATTTTGAACTAAACTTGTATTTAACTTTTCTACTTCACTAATATATGTTATCCCTAACGCTGAAATCCCAAGTATCCCTAAGATTAGAAACGTGATAACCATTTTAAAACGTATGCTCTTTAACATCCTGTTCTCCCATAATGTCACTATTTTAATCATTATATACTTAAGTAGGAATTTATTCAAGATTATTTATAATAAAAATAATAAAAAATTAAACCGTCAAACTATAGTTTCCGCAATAAAAAGGCAACAAAAAAAGCATATGAAAATCATATGCTTTTAAACTCATTTTTGTCTATTAGTTCTTATCAGTTACGTAGTAACCAACGCCTCTTTTTGTGATAAGAATTTTTGGATTTGCTTTATCTTTTTCAATCTTATCTCTAATTCTATTCATTGTAACGTCAATTGTTCTAATTGCTCCAACATATTCTTCGTATTCCCATACTTCACGTAATAGCATTTCTCTTGTTACAACTTGTCCTGGTTGACTAGCAAGGTATTTTAAAACATCAAATTCTTTTTTAGTTAAGTTGATTACTTCACCTTTAACTTTAGCTTCTATTTTCTTTAGATCTAAACTTAAATCACCAACTTTAATGATGTCATCTTTATCTTCATTTTTTTGTGAACCCATAATATCAGCAGTAGAAATTAACTCTGCTTTTCTTAAATTTGCCTTAATTCTTGCCATTACTTCTCTGATTTGGAATGGTTTTGTTATATAATCATCAGCTCCCATTTCAAGTCCTACGATTTTATCAGATTCTGTATCTTTAGCAGATATCATTAGTATTGGAATATTAGAAATATTTAGTGCATATCTTATTTTTTTGCACACAGAAATTCCATCAAGTTTTGGAATCATAACATCTAATAATATTAAATCAGGTTTTTCATTAATAGCCATTTCAACAGCTGTTACACCATCATAAGCTTCTAATGTATTGTACCCTTCTTTTTGTAAATTAAATACTAATAATTCCATTATACTTTTTTCATCATCTACAACAAGTATAGTTTTTTTCTCTTTTTCAACTAATTCTTCCACAAGATTACCGCCTTTCTAAAAGAAATTATTATAAGTTCTTATCAATTCTATTCCTTTATATCATATTTAACAATTTTGTACAAGTTTTTTTTCAAATTTATTACATAAAAATTTCAACATTATTTATTTTGCCATTGTTCTCCAGTAAAATACGGTTTTCTGGAATTTCTATACCATCTAAAAACATCTTTTCTACACCATAATTTTTAGATTTTTTATTATAAATCTTAATTCTATATACACTGCTTTTATACTTATATTCAATTTCATATTCTTTCCAGTCTTTTGGAATACACGGTTTTATCTTTAGATATCCATTTTCTACTTTTAATCCTAAAATATATTCAAGTACACCTTTATAATACCAACTGCTAGAACCTGTATACCAATTCCAACCACCTCTACCAAGCATATCTTTATTAGCATAAATATCCGCAGCTAAAACATACGGTTCAAGTTTAAATCTTTTAGCTTCTTCTTTTGTTTTAGAATGTTCTATCGGATTTATCATTGTTGCACATTCATAAGCTTTATCTCCAAATCCAAGCATAGCTTCTGCAATCATAACCCAACATGCCGCATGCGTATATTGTCCTCCATTTTCTCTTATTCCTGGAAGGTAAGCTTTAATATAACCAGGATTTATTTTAGTTTTTTCAAATGGCGGATCAAACAATTTAATTATTCCATTTTCTTTATCTATTAAATGGTTTTCAACTTCACTCATAGCAATATATTTTTTATCATTATCTGCTGCATCAGATATTATACTCCAACTTTGAGATAAGCTATCAATTCTACATTCTTCAGAATCCAAGCTTCCAATCACATCACCATCATCTGTTACCGCTCTTTTATACCATCTACCATCCCAACCTTCAGAATTTAAGTTTTTCTTTAAATTCATTTTTACATCCGAATATTTTTTAACTAAATCTTCTCTATCCATTTTTTTACATACATCTATAAATCTATTCAAAATATCATACAAGAAGAATCCAAGCCAAACACTTTGTCCATTACCTTTAACGCCAACATTACTAAATCCATCATTCCAATCTCCTGTTCCTATTCTAGGAAAAGGATTTATTCCTTTATCTATACAATTATTAATTGCTCTTTCACAATGTTTAAAAATGTTCTCTTTTACATTACCACCATAAAAAGAATTATATTTTTCTTCTTCATTTTCTAATAATTTTTCGCCATTTAAATATTCTACTTCTTCAAATAAAATATCATCACTATTAGCTACTTTTATATATTCTAAAACTGCATATACAAGCCATAAATAATCATCAGAAAATCTTGTTCTTACACCCTTTTTAGTTTCACTATGCCACCAATGTAGTACATCTCCTTCAATAAATTGATGTCTTGCTGCAAATAGTATTTGTTTTTTTAAATAATTTGAATCAATAAGTGCTATACCAATTGCATCTTGAAGTTGATCTCTAAACCCTGTTGCTCCACCTGATTGATAGTATCCTGTTTTCGCTAGTAATCTACTCGAAATAGTTTGATATACAAGCCATCCATTCATCATTATATTAAGAGCTTCGTCTGGTGTTTTTATTTTAACAGTACTTAAAATATCTTCCCAATAGTTCTTTCGTTTTTCTTTTTGACTATTTACTTTTTCACTATCTAAATAGTTATCAGAAATCTCTTTAATTTTTTCTTTGTCACTTGTTACTCCTAATAGAATAATTATTTCTTTTTCTTCGTTTTTATCTAATTTTACGATAATTTCTAAACAAGCTGCAGAATCAACTCCAAAACCTGATGAATTATCCAAATTTCTATATAAAGCATCAGGCTGTTTTAAATTTCCATTTCCAAAAAAACTTTCTTTACTACCTGAATAACTATTTATACTTTCACTAGACATTATAAAAGCTTCTCTATCATTAAAGAACGAATCTTTAAATTTATTATTTATAAAAATTGTATTATTATCTTTTTCTAAATAAATATTACCATTTGTAAAGTACTCTTCTTCCCCTATTACAGGTTTTATATATGCAAGTAATTTTATTTTTCTTTCTTCATTTAATAAATTTTTTATAACTATTTTATTTACTTTCAATTCATCTTGAACTGGTACAAACACGTCGTAATTTATTTCTAAATCATTATTAGTATTCTTAATTTTTGTATATCCAAATCCATGAGTTATATAATAATAATTTTTATTTGGATTTAATCCTGAATTTATTGTCCAATATTCTTTTGTCTTTTCATCTTTTATATAAAAAATTTCCGAAGGCAAATCTAATGTTGGATCATTATTCCAAGCAGTTATTCTATTCATCCTTGAATTCTTACTCCAAGTATAACCACCCAAATTATCTGTTACTACTGTACCAAACAAATTATTAGCTAGAACATTAGACCAAACAGTAGGAAGTTTATTAGTTTCATTTTTATAAATAAAATATTCTTTTCCATTATCTTTAAATCCACCATAAGAATTATCAAACTTTAACTGTTCTTTTTCAAGAGGATAAATAATAGTATTTTTAGTAACTGGTTGAAGTTTATTAACATTAGTTTCTTTCTTAATTATTTCTTTAATATTAGATTCTAAATTATTAATACTAGCATCAATAATAATACAAGATTTAAATTTAATTATTTCTTCATCTTCTTTTGACATTGTTTTTTTATTAATAACAAATATTCCGGCATTTCTATTTTTCATATAATCTAATTGTTTATTTAATATAATTTCATTAATATTCGAATTTAAATATGAATCAAAATTTTCTTTTTCTGTATTTAAAATAACCAAATCAAAAAATACTTTTTTAGACCTATAGTAATCATACATAGACAAACATTCTTCAATTACATATACATCTTCAATACTATTTATTTTTACTAATAATATAGGATTATCTCCAGATATTCCGTACTTCCATAAATCTGATATCATACCTGAAAAATTATAATTTTCTTTTTCATTTATCTTAGATAAAAAGTATTTATAATATTCCATATATATTCCAATTTTATATGCATTTACTTGTAAATATTTTGCTTCTTCTTCAGCTCTTACTCTAATAATATTCATAATTCTAATTATCTCTTCTTCAGATTTCATATTCTCTAAATTCTTAATTGCCTCTGCTTCATTTCTCGAAGTAGAAACAATAAAATTTACACTTGCCACTTCTTTAGGTCTAATTTTTATTACTCTTTTAATTGCAATTATTGGATCAGTTAAATCATATATTTCTTTTGACAAACTACCAGACAATTTTACTCCATTTGGAATTCCTATATTTTCTCTTCCTAAATACTTTTCTCTATCAATTTCGTACTCAAAATCCACAATTTGTTCATTTTCTGTGTATAAAGATGTCGCTATATATCCTGCACCTTTTAAAGAACGTTCTCTTTTTTCAAATATTAAATTTTCTCCATCTTTTTTTATTCTCATAAATAACTTATTAAATGCTGGATGTGAGTATTCTTCCATCTTTTTAGAAAAAGATGGTTCAAAATCAAAGAAAATTTCTAAAACTTCATCTTGATTTCCTAAATTTTCAATTTCTAACCTTCTTATCTCAACAGGATTATTAGGATCTAAAAACACTATCTCTTCTATTTTCAAGTTATTTTCTTGCTTTAAAAACTTTACTTTATCTGGCGAAAAAATTACTTTTGGATTCTCCTTAACCGTAATTATTTTATTTGTTTTCACACTTTTTATATATGAATTAATTCCTTGATTAATATCTTTTGTTTTTTTATAATTATTAACCATATAGTCTTCATATTCACTCTGGCTATTCCCTTTATTATCAATTATTATTTTATATTTTTCATTTGATAAAACATTGAATTCTTTTTCAGCTGTATCAACGTTTTTCTCTATATATACATCATTTAATTCTAATTTATTTTTTACTATTTTTTCTTTCTTTTCTTTAGTTATAATCATTTGAATTGGCATTCTTTCTTCTAATAAAATATTTACAGCTTCAATTTCTGGATTACTACTAAATCTTCTTTTTAAAATATTCGCATTAAATAGATTATTAACTGATAAAAAACTTAACGCTTGATGATGTGCCATAAAAGTTTTTACGATTGCAGGTCTTTTTTTAAATTTCTTTCTTCCTGGTGTATAGTCAATAGCTTCATAGAAACCATATCTTCCTATCATTCCTAATTTTTCTAACCATTTTAAATTTTTAATTCCTTTTTCTAATTCATATTCTAAAGATAAGAAAGTACTATACGGTGAAATAACCAAATCGTCTTCTAATCCCCTTTTTAGTCCAAGCCACGGAATACCAAATGCCTTATATTGATAATTATTATATAAATCTTTTAAATTAAATGCTGATTCTGATATTCCCCATGGAACCTCTAATTTTTTAGCATATTCCATTTGGCTCATTATTAAAAATTTTGATGATTCATCTAAAAGACTTCCCTTATATATGCTTAAATTTATATTAGGCATCAAATATTCAAATGCTGTACCTGTCCATGAAATTAAACCTTTATACCCATTTAAGCTTGTAAGAGTTCTACTTAATGCATTCCAATGTTTTACTGGCAAATCTTTTTTAGCTATACCAATTAGACTTGCTTGTCTTGCTTCAGACGCAAGAAAATCATAATAAGAATCCGTTAATCTATTATTTTCTAAATCAAAACCAATTGAAAGTAATTTATTCTTTTCACTATACAATTTAGTAAAATCTGCTTCAGAAATTAACTTCGTTACTATTTCTAATAAATGATCATAGTCACCTCTAAATCTGTTTTCTACTATAAAACTTTTTACTATATATAAATAACCTACAAAATTACCACTATCTACACTAGATATATATCTTGGCTTAAGAGGCATCAAATCTTTAATATTATACCAATTATACAAATGACCATTCCATTTACTTAAAGAAGCTACTACTGTTAATATTTTATTTAAATATTCCATTGTCTTCTTAAAGGAAATAAAACCTAAATCATAAGCAGAAATAACCACTAATAATTCTAAGCCAATATTGGTAGATGAAGTTCTATCTACGACTTTATTTACCCTATTTTCTTGATAATTATCTGGTATTAAATAATTATTTTCTTCAACAATATAATTTTCAAAGTAATCCCATGTTTTTCTAGCCACATTTTCTAAAAATCTTCTATTTTCTTCTGATATTTCTTTTTTACTTTCTTTTTCTTTACTTATGATATATGCCATTACTATACCCAGTAAAAATAAAACGCCAAGAACCTTACCTAAAATATTTCCAAATACTATAAATATAAATCCAATAATAAGATTAATTTTCATTATTTTAAAGTGAGTTTTTAAATTATTTTCTACACTTTTTTCACCATCTTCTGCAGTAACCCATTCTAATAATTTTGTCTTATTTTTCATTCTATATAAACTTCTTATAATACTATCTAAATTCATATACATTTCATAAGGCAAAAACATTATTTGTAGTATTATTCTAATAATGCTAATTTGAACGCTATTTAATTCTTTAGAGAATTTCTTATATGCATATTCAGCACCAGTTATCTGACTCTCTTTAAATACAATATAATTTATAATATCTAATATATATGGAACAATTATTGCTAAAAGCGAAATAGTAAAAAATAATATTTCTAACTGCTTATTATAAAACACATTTAATGCTACAAACATTAATATCAAAAATGAAAATGGCAGTATTAAACTTCGTCTTAAATTATCAAATATTTTAAATTTAGATATGTCATTTAATTTATCTGATTTTAACCATTTTATTATCTGCCAATCGCCTCTTGTCCATCTATGGTTTCTCATTATATAAGGTATATATTTTAATGGATAACCATCTAATAAATATACATCACTTATAAGAGCACATCTTAAATAATTTCCTTCTAATAAATCGTGACTTAATACTGTGTTTTCTGGAATTTCTCCTCCTAAAATTTCATTATATACATCTACGTTATAAATACCTTTTCCTGTAAAAATACCTTCTTCAAAATAATCTTGATATATATCTGAAATTGCATTTGTATAAAAATCAATGCCACCTTTTTGGCTAAATAGTTCTATAAACAAGCTCTTTTGTGATAAGGCTAAATCCATTCCTATTCTTGGCTGCATAATACCGTAACCATCTATTACTCTTTGATTTTTAATTTCTGGTTTATTTAATATATGTTCCATCGCTCCTACTAATTTAAATGCTGACTCTAAGCATAAATTAGTATCACTATCTAGTGTTATTACATATTTAATATTAGGAATATTTTCTTTATTCTTTTCTATAGTATTAATAAAAAATGGATTATTAATTTTTCCTTTAATATACTCATTAAAATTTTGTAAATATCCTCTTTTTCTTTCCCATCCAATAAAAGATCCTTCCCCTTCATTCCATAATCTTTCTCTATATATAAAATGGAATTTTTCGAAATCATTTTTTGAATACTTTTTATTTAATTTTCTTATACATTCAAGGCCTGCTTGGATTACTTCTTCATCAAAATTTTTAGTTTTATTTTTTTCTTCTGAGCAATCACCTAAAAGTGCAAAATATAAATTTTCAGATTTATTTGCTAAATAATATACTTCTAATTTTTTAAATAATTCATTTACTTTTTCCTTAGATTTAATAATACTTGGAATAATAATAAATGTTTTATTATCTTCTAAAATACCGTCTTTAAAATCTAATTTTGGTATTATTTTTGGTTTTTTTATTTTACTTAAAATATAATTAATTATTCTAATATTAATTTCTGAAAATGGTAAATAAAAAACCACCATCACCACTATACTAGCTACATTCGAAACAGAATTATTTATTAAATAATTAAATAATATATAACACATAAATAATGGATTTATTAAATTAAAATAAATGTATATTTTCGATTTTATTTCACTATTTAATTTTATTCTTTTATTTATCTCTAAAGCTTCAAAAAGCTTATTTTTACCATCATTTTTTAATAAATAATATCCAACGTGGCAAGTTTTATTTTTAGTGTCTAAATTCTCATTCTGAGCGTTTTTAGAAAGTTCTAAAAGCTTTTCTGATATATATATTTCCGATAATTTATATTTTTTTGATATCTTTTCAATTTCTCTTCTATAATATGACTTTGTCTCTTCATCCATTTGAGAATAAACTCCTGATGGATCTAATCTTAATATATCCTCAGCAGCATTCATATAACTATAATTTTCAATAAAGTTTATTCTATTTATTTCTTTAATACTGCAAATAGCATTTCCCATAGTTATCTTTATATTTGCTATATCAAAATGCTCTTTTTGTATTACTTCTTGAAGGGTAAGTCCCAATTTTTGAACTTCTTTTTCTAATATTTCTTTATATATAATCGTCTGCTTACCAAATTTTTTTAATCTATACGACATATATTCAATAAATGGATATTTTAAATTTTCATCTACAGGTTTAATAATCCTATTTGTATTAAAAGTCTGTTTTTTTACATCTTTTTTCTCTATAATTCTTTCAATAATACTTTCAACCTTATATTTTTGAATTTGAGAAAAGTAAATTCTTTCACATAAATCTCTAATATGTCTAATTAAAGATATTTTCAAAAATACACCAAGAACGGATATTTCTTCCATACTTAACATTTTCTTTTTTTGATATCCCCTTAATGCATTATCTATAACTTCAGCATCAATTCTACAATTAGAAAAAGCAACAATTTCTTCTGATAATACATATACTCTAGCGAATCCAAAAAATTCTTCATTCATAAGCGATGGTAAAACTTTATATTTTTTTAAATTTAATTCTTTTTGAAGTGTCTTAACTGTTTCTTCAATAATATAAAAATTATCTAAAATCCATTCTCCAGCTGAATGTATTTTTATTCCAAGTTTTAAATGTTTAGTAAGTAGATTATAAGTTTCTACTATGAATTTATAATCATCTTTTAAATTAATTATTGGATACGTATTTCTATTTGAACTATTCTTTAAAATATGCTCAGATGCAGTTTTTTCAACATGATTAATTAATTGATTTTTATCGAGTAAACTCCCTCTTATATTAAGCTTTTTATATATCATTAAATATCTCCTAATAATTTTTTATTTATTTTTTCCAATTAATCTTTTTATATACAAAAAGCTTCACTTTTGACTTTGTTAACATAATATGATATAATATTTTCATGTCAATATTTCGGGGGATATATTGATTTCACATACACGGAGGACACACTATGATACTTATACCTAAACACGTATCCGATTACATTAACAAATTTGAAAACGAACTTAATTCACTTGATACCCCAGCAACACGTTTCTATAAACAGGAACTTGCAAATGTCAAGAAATTAATGGATCAGATGAGTTCAAAATCTTGTGGCGAAGAACAATTTCGCATCGTTCTTTTTTATTTTCAAAGAATAATAAAACTTGAACAAGAAGCTCACATCCATACAGGAATGCCTAGACTTGGTAAATTTTCAAAAGATATTACTATTGATCCACGGCTTATTAACCTGCTCAATTACTTGACAATCGAACCAAGTGATCTTTCAGGTCCAGTTCATGATTTAGGTCATTTTATAAAAGAAAATCCAAGTGGTTTAGAACCACCTGAAGCCTATTGTGACTTCAAAGAATTTAAACTAATCACTAGCAAAGAAAAATGGGAAAAGATAAAATCTCTCCCTGGTAAAGATGTAAAATTCTCAGCAAATAACGGAAAACCAACTCGTTTAAAGCTCTACTTTGTTCGAAAAGATGGATACCACTCTATGTATCCAAGAGAATCTTATGATGAACTTAAGAAGCTTTATGTTGAAAAAGGTCAACTTTTTACACCTGATGGATTTGAATCTATTAAGATTGCTTTTGATATTTGGTTCCACGTTGGAAGCAAAGGCACTTATTATGTATATATCGAAGAATAAATCAATACTTTATCCGCATCCCCCACCATCTAGTCTGACTAATGTCAGACTTTTTTTATTTCATAAAAAAATGTCTTTATCATATACTTTCTAAAGGAGAAATAATTTATGATATTTTTAAATAAAAAAAGAATTCTTTTTATATCATTTTCAATATTAATTTCTATCTTCTCAACATCTATTTCACCCACTACTATACTAGTAAACTCACTTCCAGTAACAAACCACACAATCATCTTAGATGCAGGACATGGTTTCCCCGATGGTGGAGCAACTGGAAAAGATGGATCTATTGAATCTTCTTTAAATTTAGCCATAACCAAAAAACTTCAAAATCTCCTTGAAGCTTCTAATTGCTCTATTATTCTCACTCGTTCAGATGAAAATGGCATATATGAAATTAATTCAAAATCTATAAAAGATAAAAAAATATCTGATATGAAAAATAGACTAAAAATTTCAGAAAATACAAATGCAGAATTATTTATATCAATTCATATGAACAAACTTAACGAATCAAAGTATTATGGATGGCAAACATTTTATAAAGAAAATGATGAAATAAGCAAGATTATTGCAAGTAACGTTCAGCAAAATTTAAACAACTATATAGATATTCCAAACTATAGAACTATAAAACCAATCTCAGATATATTTCTTGCAAAAAACATAAAAATTCCATTCGTTCTAATCGAATGTGGCTTTTTATCAAATGATAAAGAAAATAAACTGCTTCAAGACGATTCTTATCAAAATCAACTAGCATGGAGTATCTATTCCGGTATAATGGACTATTTAAAAGAGTCTAATTGACTTTATTATTAAAATATAATATACTTCTTTTAAATTAAAGGAGGTACTTTTATGGGCCTATATGGTGACAAAAAAGATTACGAAACACTATTTAAAGAAAACATGGATAAAGCTAGAATTCTTTTTGAAATTACTGAAGAAAATAGACAAAAAGCATTAGAATTACTTAAAGAAAAAGAGTCTGTTATGGAAAAAAATGGTTTTTTTGCTAACTTCCAATTATCAATAATTAATAAAAAATTAAACAAATTAAAAAAAGATGAATTTAAAAAATAAAGAACTCTTAACTATATAGCTAAGAGTTCTTATTTTTATTATTCATTATCTTTTTTAAAAATAACTTTTCTTGATATAAATATTACTATATTAGCAACTACTATAACTAGTGCTGAAATTAACAATATATTTGATACAACACTTATTAATATTTTTTATGTTTCAAAAAGAGCTTTTTTATCGTTTTTCTTAGGGATTAAATATCTCTAAGAAAAACGAACTCTAGATTTTTCTAGAGTTCTTAAAATACTATCTCATTAAATAACTAAATATAACTGAACTTAATTTCAAACTATTATGTTTAATTGTTCCATCTGTTGTCGTTAATAAATCATCTTCTATAAGTTCGTATTTTCCTTTTCTAATATTTTCATAATCAATAGGCACCGGATCTTTTTGTTCTTCAGTTTCATATTTTTTTAGCATAGCTTCTGAAATAATAGTATTACTTGCTACAACAACATCTATTGCATCTTTACCTAAATATTGTTCTAATACATTTACGTGATCAGAAACACCAAATCCATCAGTCTCACCTGGTTGTGTCATAGCATTACAAATATATAATACTTTCGCTTTTGCTTTAGCTATAGCATCTGCTACATCCTTACAAATAATATGTGGCATTACTGAAGTATATAAACTTCCCATACTTAATATTATTAAATCAGCTTCAGCAATAGCATCAAATACTTCTGGAAGAACATGTGGTTCTTCTTTATAGAAGAATTTTTTATATTTTCTATTAGCCTTTGTTATTTCTTCTTCACCTTCAATAACATCACCTTCTAAAGTCTCACCCATTAATGTTAAGCAATCTTCAGAAAGTGGTAAAACTTTATGTTTTACGTCTAGAATTTTACTTAAATATTTTATACTTGTTTGCAAGCTACCAGTTTCCCTAATTAAAGATGTTAATATCAAATTACCTAGGGCGTGACCATTTAGCTCACTATATGTAGATAATCTATATTCCATTACATCTCTTACTTCATCAGGTAAAGTTGATAAATTACTTAATACTTTTCTAATATCACCAACTGCTGGTGTAGAAAATTCTTTTCTTAATCTTCCTGTACTTGATCCATTATCAGAAACAGTAATTACCGCTGTAATATCTACAGGGAAATATTTTAATCCTTTTAATACAAATGAAGTTCCTGTTCCTCCACCTAAAATAACTATTTTCTTATTTTTTTGCATAATGACTCTCCTTAAAAACGAGTTTGAATAAGTAACAATATAATATATTTTTAATAATTATATTTCACTTCTTCCTTCCAATGCCTTTGTAAGAGTAATTTCATCAGTATATTCTAAATCTCCACCAATAGGAATTCCTCTAGCAATTCTAGTAGTTTTTACTCCTAATGGTTTTAAAAGTTTAGATATATACATTGATGTTGCTTCTCCTTCAACTCTTGGATTTGTTGCTAGAATAACTTCTTGAACAGATCCATCCATAACTCTTGTTAGCAATTCTTTAATTTTAATATCATCTGGTCCAACACCATTCATCGGAGAAATAGAGCCATGTAAAACATGGTATACTCCTTTAAATTCATGTGTTCTTTCCATAGCAATAACATCTCTTACATCTTCTACAACACATATTAATGATTGATCTCTTTTTACATTACCACATATATTACATGGATCAGTATCAGAAATATTAAAACATTTTGAACAAAAATGTAAGTTTTTCTTTGCATTTAATATTGAATTAGTAAATTCTTCAGCTTCCTCTAAGCTTAAATCAAGCATATAAAAAGCTAATCTTTGAGCTGTTTTGTGGCCAATACTTGGTAATTTTTCAAAGCTCTCGATTAATTTTTCAATTGAAGGTGAATAGTATGACATCCTTGTACCTCTTACTTTAGTATTTTTATTACATTAATCCTGGTATATTGTATTTTCCAAGTTGAGCTGCTTGTGCTTCATCAACTTTTCTTAAAGCTTCGTTTACTGATGTTAATATTAAATCTTGTAGCATTTCAACATCATCTGGATCTACAACATCTTTTTGTAATTTAATTTCTTTAATTACTTTATTTCCAGTAACTTTTACATATACTGCTCCACCACCAGCTGTTGTTTCAAACTCTCTTGACCCTAATTCTTCTTGAGATTTCTCCATATCAGCTTGCATTTTTTTAGCTTCTTTCATTAATTGATTAATATTCATTCCTCCGAAGCCTCCCATTCCTCCTGGGAATCCACCTCTTCTACTCATAATTTATATCCTCCTAAAATTTTATTCAATAATATTTATTTCAAAACCTAAATCTTTAACTTCTTTTGGTTTTTCTGGTGACGCTCCACCTGATGGTTTATTTTGTGCTTTACCATCTTTAAATCTTAAATTAATTTGTTTACCTGTTAATTTAAAGATTTCTTTAATAATTTCATTCTGATTTGTTACGTCATCTAATATTTTTTGATTAAATGATGTAATACCATTTGGGAATTCAATTTCCCAAATCAAATCATTTAGTACATTTATTCTAGAATTTATTAATGCTGTAAATAATCTTAATTTACCACCATTTTTAACTGCATCAATAACTCTTTTCCAAATCTCTTGAGTGTTACTTGGAACACCTTGAACTTGTTTTGTTTCTTTCTTTTCTCTTGGAGCTGCAACTACTTTTGGAGCTTCTACTATTCCATTTTCAAGTTCTTGCATTGCAATAGTTGAATCTTGACCTATCTTCATATTAGCAAGTTTATTTTCTAAGATTTCTAAACGTTTTTCTAAAGAAGTACCACCAGAATAACTTGTTGATGTTGAACTCGCTGTCTCTTTTCTACAAGCCTTAATTACTCCTGTTTGGAACATAATTGTTTTTTGTGAAGACCATTTAATATCAGCTTCTAATTCTGATAATAGATATACAATGTCAAGTAATCTTTGTTCTTCTGTAATATCAGCTAATCTTTTAATTTCAACTATCTCAGCATCTGAATATAATTTTAAATTATTTGTTGTTTTATAAACTAGTATATCTTTAAAATATTTAATAACTTCCCATAAGAAATTATATAAATCTTTTCCATCTTCTAATACATCATCTACTGCAGCTAAAGCACCAATTGTATCATATTCTAATATTCCTCTTGCTAGCTTATTAATATGAACTAAACTAGGAAGACCAACAAGTTCTTTTACTTCGTCAGATGATATCTTTTCTGTATTTTCTTGGCTACATCTTTCTAAGATACTAATTGCATCTCTCATATGACCTTCTGATAATACAGCCATAATTTTTAATGCTTCTTCATCAATTTTAATATCAGAACTTTCACAAATTATCTTTAGTCTCTTTACTATGTCATTTTCTGGAATTTTTTTAAAATCAAATCTTTGACATCTTGAAAGAATTGTTGTTGGTAATTTTTGTGGTTCTGTTGTTGCTAAAATAAATTTAACATGTGATGGTGGTTCCTCTAATGTCTTAAGTAGAGCATTAAATGCTCCTGGTGAAAGCATATGAACCTCATCTATTATATATACTCTGTATTTTGCTTTAGTTGGTAAAAAATTAACTTCCTCTCTAATTGATCTAATATCATCTACACCATTATTTGATGCAGCGTCCATCTCAACTACGTCTGTTAATGATCCATCTAAAATATCTTTACAGATTTCACATTCATTACATGGTTCTCCTTCAACTGGATTTAAACAGTTAACAACTCTTGCTAATATTTTAGCTGATGTAGTTTTTCCTGTTCCTCTACCACCATTAAAAAGGTATGCGTGTCCTACTCTTCCAGACATAACTTGATTTCTAAGTGTCTTAGTTATATGTTCTTGTCCTACCATATCTGAAAATTTTAACGGTCTAAAATTTCTATATAGAGCAGTATATGCCATATTTACCTCCTTTAAATTTATTTATCTTATGCAAAATGGCTTCCCTTAAGGAAGGCATGCGAAATCACATAATACACTACTTATCGCTGCTTTCTTCCGAACCTGACGAGATTCATAGCTTTTTATTGAAGCATACCTTCCTTAAGAAAAGCCACTCAATTTTCTTTACAAATTATATAATGGATTTCCTTATTTTGCAATAGTTTTTCAATCTATTTTAAAAATTTTATGTTCTAAATTCTTTTAAAAATTACATTTGAAAAATCTGTTATTTCTCTACTTGATGAGCCTTCTTCAATTACAGTTTCGACAGGCATATCTAAATTAATTGTTCCTTTAAAACTTACATCTTCTGATGTTGTTATTATAATATCAAAAGAAACTTTAAATTCTATTTGATCAATTGTTACTCCTAAATTAGAAAGTAGTTTCCCGTCATAAGTTATTTCTATATTCTCATTTGATGTAAATGTTCCAAGCTCTTCAAGTGCAAATCTAAAACCAGCTATACCACCTGAATTTGATATTTCTAATGACTTTAGATCATCAATTACTTCACCTTGATATACTATAGCTTTATCTAAATAATCTTGTTCACTATAAGTATATAAATTAGAAATTTCTCCAGTTGGTCTTAGTAGTTTCAATTTTCCAATTTCTGGCACGTCTGTTATTACAAAGTTTTCAAATTTTACTTCTTTAATTGTAGCCTTAGTATCCATAGTCTTGTCAATATACATATAGACATCATTAACTTGTTTGATTCCTATATTCCATATTGCATCGTTAGTTGGATTATTTTTGCCATCTACTGTACTAACTAATAATATCTTACTGACTGAATATGGTAGAACTTTTTCTCCTTCTACTTCATACTTAATCATAATAGAAATTACAACCATGAAAATTACTGCTAATGTTATAAAGAATAAACATTTTTTAAACAGATTTTTTTTCACTCTTATTTCTCTCCCTTAAAAATTTAAAAAATTCTTTAAGTAATTTTTCTGAGTCCTCTTTTAATATATATTTCTTAACTTCAATTGTATGATTAAATTTATAATCTCCTAATAAATTTAAAACAGAACCACATGCTCCTGTTTTTGCATCATCAGCTCCAATATACAATTTTTTTATTCTAGAATTTATTAAAGCACCTGCACACATAGAACAAGGTTCTAACGTTACATACATCTCACAATCTAAAAGTCGCCAAGCCCCAAGTTTTTTACAAGCTTTTTGAATAGCTAAAATTTCAGCATGACATGTAGAATCATTTTTTGATTCTTTTGTATTATGTGCTCTTGCTATTATTTTTCCATCTTTTACAATTACAGCACCTACTGGAACTTCTTCTTTATCCAAAGCTTTCTTTGCTTCTTTTAGTGCTTCTTTCATAAATTTTTCTTCCATTAAATTAAACTCCTAATTTAATATGGTGTGCCTAGGCGGACTCGAACCACCATCGGTCGCTTAGGAGGCGACTGCTCTATCCTGCTGAGCTATAAGCACATTACACATTTATTATACTTAATTATTCTTCTAAAATCAAGTAGCCGCAGCAGTTTATCTAATTTTTAGACATAAAAAATAGCGAACTATAAGTTCGCTATTTCATTATTCTGAAACTTTTAAAAATTTAAATTCATGATCTGTTAAAACTTTTAATAAATATCCTGAGTCAATTTCTCTTGCTTCTGTATTTAAATCATTGTCAATAGTCAAATTACATATAAATTCTTCATTATAATTATTCTTAACATGTACTGTAAACATTATTTGTGTTTTTAGTGTATCTAAATCAATATTTGCCCCCTTTAATATTGATCCATCAAATGATATTGATCCACCAGTGCTAGATACTGCACAATTTTCTAAAACATTCTTATTTATATATCCAAGTGATATAGGGTTTGAGCAATCTGTATAAAATACTGGTTCATCGTATATAGCATCATCATTTTTACTATTTGTATTAACTACTCTATATAGAATTCCATCCGCTTTATAATTTTCAAGTTCTTCATACTTTCCACATTTTTCCGGATTTTTATAATTAATGATTTTCTCTCCAGTTTGTGTTTCTGAAGTCATTTTAATATTATCAACAAAAATTTCACTTATAGTATTTTCTGGATTTAATTCTCCATTTTCAACCCCATTATCCACATATACTACAATATCTGTGAATTGACTGATATCAATATCTTGTAATTTACCATTTTCACTATTATCTACAGCATAAGCACTACTATAAAGCATTATCTTTCCAATCTTAAACACTGGTTCTTCATTTTGTTTGACAAAATTCTCAACTTCTTCAGCATAAGATTGTTTAGTAAGCTCTACTTGATATATGTAATTATACGATACGATAGCTATAGCAAGTAAAATTAAATTAATTACTATTACTACATATACATTAATTCCTTTTTTCTCTTTTGTTTTCACTTCATCAATCCTTTTAGATTATAAATTATTATATAGTGCTTTCATAATTTCAAACACTTTATTTGACCACTCTTGGTCGCTTGCATATCTAACATTTACACCTTTTATTGTAGGACCATTATAGTATACTCCGCTTGCTACATCATTTTCATTAACTATTGTTCCAGCTTCATTTAAATAATATTTTGCTAGTGCTTTAGTAACAAGTTCTATTCCATATCTATAGCTTTCAAATGTAACTGATGAATCATATGCTGATGCATCATATGAACCATATCCAAATAGGTTTCTTTTCTCTTGAGCAATTGTTGATGTACCCCAATTACTTTCGTGAATACCAATTGCAGCTACGAACAATCCATTTACTTTATATTTTTGTTCCATTTCATAGAAGAATTCTGCGTTATTTTTAAATATTTCGTATCTATCACCAGAATTACTATCAAATACTTTAATAAATTCTTCTTTTGTTAATCCACTAACTGTATTTACTGCCATATCAGGATTTAATGATAATTGCATCTTTTTAATTCTAGATCTATTTGTAATTCCAGGAGTTAAATGTTCGCTTGTTAGATTTTCTTTTTTAATATAACCATCTATACCACCAATTGAAACTCTACACCATTCTTCATTTTCGCCTTCTAATTTAAGGTCTATATATTGATATACAATTGCTATTGTAGCAGATTCTCCATCTGCTTGAGCATGCATATTTGTATCTACTTTTGTATAAACATTATCACCAATATGTAATCCATACTCTGCTAAAAACTCTGAAGTACCAATTTCAACTTTTTTAACGATTGGTTCTGTTTTTCTATATTCATTAATAACATTTTCTTCGATTAAAGCATTATTAGAATACGTTCTAATTAATGTTTTTTCTATTATTCCGTTTGCACCTTCTTGAATTACTTTTTCTTCATCCTTAGGTAAAAGGTTTGTTTCTATAACTTCTGTGTTGTATGCTACTTCAATTTCCTGTACTAATATCTCTTTAGTAGTAAGTTCACTCATATTATCTGAAATAATCGCAATCATATCTAATGGATTATTATTTGGTTCAAATTTATTAAGTGCTACTTTATCTCTTTGTGTTGATGCTATAGCTGAATTATTTTGTATTCCCATAAAGAACATTATAACAAATAAAGCTCCAAGAATTGCTCCAACTGCATTAAATCTATGATCTACAACACATATACGATTGAATTTAATTTCCGGTTTAACCGGATCTTCTTTTGGCATTGCTCTACCATATCGTATATCTTTTACTTCATTGAAAAGGTTAGAAAGTCTTTGTGCGTCAGCTAATCTTTCATTACTATTTTTATTTAATTGACTCATAAATTCTTCCTCCTTTCCTTCGTAAAAGTATAATATTTGCCTTATATCATAATATCTAATATTACAAATACATTGTATTATATTTATTTCCCTATAGCAATAGTTTTTTCTGGAAATAAAATTACAATTTTGTTACATAAAATTTGTGTTTTTAATAATAAAATTTATGTAATTTTCCTTGCACTTTGTATATCTTATATAATATAATTATTGTATAAATCTTTATAATTAAAGGAGCAATTTATGAACGAATTAGCAATTAATATAATAATAAATATTATAGTTGGAATCTGCGTTTTTGTAGGATTCTTTATATTCTTTGGAAACAGCAATGGATGGTTCAAAAAAGGTGGACTTGTTTATGAATGGTGGAGAAAAAAGAAAGCTAAAAAGAAATTAGAAAAACGTAGTGCCGAAAGAGCAAAATATGCTCAAAAAAGAAAAGCCAAAACATCTAATAATGATCCAATTCAACATAAATAATATTTTACCTCCAAGTTTATCTTGGAGGTATTTTTAGTGCAAAAAAACAGAGGATGATTTATTATCACCCTCTTTAATTATTAATCAATTATATTTGCTTCCATACTAAATTTTGATATAGCATTATCAATTTCATATTGGATTGTTTCTTCAGGTACTTCATCTGTTCCTGAATATGTTTCCATTACTCTAACTGATGATAATACTAATGCTGTTGATAAATCTCCATCATCAACAAATTTTGGGAAAGTCATTTCTAGTTCTATCTCTTCTTTTGGAGCTAAAACTATATCTGTAATTTCTGAACGTTTTCTTGTTTCGTTTGTTAATTTTAAAGAAACTTCATCATCTTCTTCTCCGTCAGCAATTACAACTGTATATTGAGATCTGTTTGTTAATTTTACTTTATATGTCTCAATACTATATCTTACAACTTTATCTATAACATCAAGTTTTAAATATTCGTTTTCAGAAATACTTTTTATATCTGTATGATATATGAAGTTTCCTACATTCATTTCAATATTTCCATCTTCATTTTCAAAGAATGTCATTCTTTCACTTGTAAATGAATATACTTGATTTGTTAAGCCTGTTGATAGATAATCATCTAAATATTTTATTTCATAAATATATAAATTATCTTTATCATATTTCATATTTGAATAGTCTTGTAATACATATTCTTTTGGTGTAGGCATCTTAGTTAATACATGATCCATAAATACATATATATCATCATTAAATGCATATTTTCTACATCCTTCTGATAACATATCAAATGCTTTTTGATAATTTCCTTCATTACAATAACCAACATATTCTTTTACTTTTTCTTCAATTGGTTGTTGCATACTTCTAGGTGTTTCATCTGATGAATCTATAACTGAAGCATGTACTTCGTAACTTGTTTCTGCCTCTGGTTCTACTGTTCTATGAGTCATCAATAAGTTTAGTAAAAATACTAATCCCCAAACTATTAACGCTATTAAAATCAATTTTTGATATTTTCTAACAAAATGTCTAAATTTCAATCTTAGTTCTGCATAATTCATAACAAAATCTTCCCTTCTTTTTATTTAACTGAGAATGATAATTCATATTTATTCAAATCATTTTCTCTAATTACAAAGTTATATTCAACTGCTGTATCTTTTCCTGATAATGAGTTGGCTACATTTACCCATAATATGTATGTATTACCATTTCTCTCAATATTTGTATGTTCAATTGAGAACATCATAGGAAATTTTGTTTTAGCATATGTTGTAAAATCTTCTAATGTTGGGAAATAATTTTTTCTAAAATTTTCATTTAGCATATTGTATGCTTTTTCATATTTTGATTTCTCTAAAGCATCAATAAATTGTCCTAAATAATATTCTATTCTATCCCTTTCTTCCATAGCCCCCAATGCATGTAATTCCATTGAGTCTACTTTTACTTGAACTGCTGTTGCAAGTTCTTCATCTGTCATTCCTGAATAGTCTTCTGGTTTGTTTTCTATTCTGTTAATAATAATTGTTAACACAATCATGATAACAATTAATACAAGAATAATTAGTGGTAATTTACTACTTCTGATTCTCATATAGTAAGCATCTCCTTATATAAAAATTTAATTATTTTTTCTTATGTATTAGTGTCCTGATTCTTGTGATTTTTTATTTTTTCTTTCATCTTTTTCCTGTCTAACAATTTCTTTTGTATGTCTTCCTGTTGCATGTGGTGTAGCTCTTAACTCTCTTTCCAACAGTGCTGTATCATCACCACCATAATCACTGTGATATTTATGTAATCCTGAAATACTTTCTCTTTGCTTTAACGTTTCAAATTCTGATGTCGCATTAATTAATGCACTGAAAGATGAATCATCTGCTCTTGAGTCTAAACCTAATCCACTCTTAACAAGTCCAATTTGATCTTTTGTAGAATATTTTCTTCCAGCTAAAACACCACCTGTGATATTTTGCATTAATCTGTCCGCTGTTCTCTCAATTGAATCTTCTTCATCAACAGACAATTCTCTACTTACATTACTATCATTTGTTGATTTTTGATTTAATTTCAATAGAGTAAGTTTCCTAATAATCTCATTCTTTATAGCATCCATCTCTTCTGTCTTTGGTTTTGTAGCTCTCTTACTAAATCTACTGTATCTTTCACCAACATCATTAAAGTTTTTCATTTTATCAAATAAATCACCTTTTGCATGTTCTAACCTTTTTGCAAAAGACATATCATTTCCGTCTTTATCTTTTTCTGGTCCAAGTTCTAATTTTTTATATAAATCTTCTAAATCTCCAAATTTATCTTTGCTTCTACCAGATAACAATGCTGCTTCAGCAGCTAATTTAGCAGCATCAGATTTAGCCTTTAAACTTTCAATTTGTTGATCAACATCTTGGTCAGCATTTCCATCTCTCTTATCTGCTTGTAATTTAGAAATTTGAGCATCACATTCTTTTGCAATTGCAGATTGTTTATCAGCTTCTTCAAAATCACTAAATGCTGCTTCTGTTTCACTCATTTTATCTGGATCATTCATTATATCTTCAACAGTATCCATTGATTTTTCTAAATCGTCATACGCTTTTTGTTCTTCTGAAGTATGGCTCATTCCATTTTGATTACTTATATTCTTTGTACTAGATGCAAATAATTCTTGTGTACCTTGACCAATTGCAGATCCAACACCCAAAGCCTCTCCTGCACTTGTTGTACCAGTGCTATACGCCATTGCAGCTCCCATTACAGCTAAAGTACTTGATAATGAATTTGCACTTGCTAAACGACCACCAATTTTTGTAGCTTTAAATTTTCCAGGTAATGATGTAGCTTTATTATATACTCTACCAAAACCACTTTGATCAAATCCTTTTTTCCATGCTGTCTTCTTATCATTAATTTTATCAGATAAATTTGTTATTTTATCATTAATTCCATCTAATTTATTTGCTATTTTTGAAATGCCAGGAATATTTTTAGCCGCATCAGATTTTATAGCTTGACCTATTCTTGAAGCTCCACCTTTTGCCATGTTAATGCCTTTTCTAGCTGTAGCACCCATTTTTTTAGCATTTTTTACTGCCATCATACCAACTGCCATACCTGCAGCCATAGATGTTAATGAGTTATCATCTTGGAATCCAAAGATTTTTCTAACAATTTTCTCACCATCATTTATAAATTTTAAACATAATATTGCAAGAACACCATTAACAAGTTGATTATAATCTGGACTTGTTAATAAATCTATACCATCAGCAAATGATTGTATTGATAATATATTTCCATTACTTGTTATTAATGTAAATGCTGTTCTAACAAACGCTATATACATTAAACAATGGAATGGTTGAATTAATATTGTAAATATAAACTCTCTTAACCAATTTCCTAAAGCTTGTGCTTTACCATCACCCATTTTATCAATTGAATATGTAATTGATATTAATGGAGATATCATAATTAAAAATCCAATTTTAATCATACGATTTAAGTATGCTATTAAAAATGCTATTGTTTGGAAAATTATAAATACAAATACTAATACAGCAGCCATGCTTGGTATACCAACACCTATAATACCTTGCATTCCAATTTCAATAATTAATTCCGTCATTTTATCTTCAATCGGAAGTCCGCCAAAGTTAGCATCTGATACCTTGCTCATTCCTTCCATTAATGTTCTTAAAACATTTACAATCGCATTATTAGCATAGATAATAAAGACTGCTATGTAATGTAATACAAATATTAATGCTAAACTTACTATCCAATCAAATAACATCTTTTTATATTTTGCTTTATCTTCCGCTATAGTTGTTAGCGCCATTCTTATACCTACATAAATTAATATACATAAAAGAATTGCCGCAGCTATAGTTCTCATTACATAATACCAACCAGAGATTGTTAATCTCATAGTTCTTGTTATAGAATCAGCCGGTGCCCCATCTATATCAAAGAAATTTATATCTAATAACTTATACTTATTAAAGAATATATCAAAAGGAGTTATAACATTTAATATTCCAGCATCACCATAATTAACACCTGTTGACGAAGCCATATTTGCCGTAACAATATTAATTACAAAGCTTAAACCAACAATCATAATTCTCTTTGGCCAATAAATTATTGATACTAATCCACCAGCCAAATTCGTTATGGTATTAATTTGTTCCGCTGTAATTGTAAGAGCATGACTAACATTGCTTGAAAAAACAATTTCAAACATCATAACAAACAGTATTAAAATTATCAGTATTTTACTCATAATTCTTTTCATGCTATATCCTCCTATTATAGAATAACTATATGTCTAATTTTATATCTAATCCACTTCTTTTTGCTTTTTCTCTTAATTCTTTTATTTGATCTAAAGCATATTGTCTTTGATTTGCATCTTTAGTTTTTCCAATTTCAATCAATTCTTCAAATCTTCTTTGAACTGCATCTTCATATTTCTCTGCTAATTCTGCAGATTGAGTTAATATATCATTTTGAGCCTTAGAAACAGCCTCAATAATCAATCTATCTCTTCTTGATTCAATTTGTTGAATTCTTTGTGTTAATATATCTTGTAATGCTTTTTCTCCTGTAATCTCAAAGCCATCTCTTACTCTAGATTCTGCTGCAACCTCATCACTTAAAGCATTATACATTTGTATAATTTCATCTGAATCATCATAATCTTCAGCTAACTGTGAAATTGCATCATCTTCTGCATCATATGTAGCACCATCTATTCCAGCAACAGTTTCAACAAGTATATCATTTTTATTTCCAAGTTCAGCTGTTGAAGAAACATAAGGTCTATCTCCTTCTCCAGAATCTACCATATCAAGAAGACTGTTTTTATATGATTCTTGAGACATACCTAATGATTCACCTTGTTTCATTGTTGCGTAAATAGATGCTTTAGCACTATATTCTGTCATTTTATTTTTAAAGTCTTCAAACTTACTAGCATCTATTGGTTTTTCAGCTCCAGGATTTGTATCATGCTCCATTTGTGCAAAAATTGCATCCATTGATGTACTTGCATTTCTTGCACCATTTGTAAATATATTTTTAATCTTTGTTTTATATGTATCAGCTTTTCTTTTATCGATATTTCCATACATATCATCTACTTGTTTTAATAATTTCTTTAATTCTTCTGTATTTTTTTCTGAATTATCATATTTATCGCCATTAGCAAATATTTCATCTAATTTTTCACTCAAAGAACTTCTATTCATGTCTTTTGGTTTTCCATTAGCATCACGTTTAAATAATTTTTCAACACCATCCATTGATTGAGAAACCATAGTTTTACTACTTGATTTTAAGAATTCTTCTGTGCTAGTTGCAACTGCTGCGCCCCCCATAATTGATTTAGCTAAATCTCCATTTGTTCCATACATACCAGCTCCAGTCATTAATCCCAATCCATTAGCAATTCTATGTTTTGCACTATCACCTAATTCTTTTAATATAGATGATTGAGCAAATTTATTCAATTTCTTTTTAGCATCTGATGTAAATCCTTTTATTTTTCTTAATCCTGGTCTTGCATCAATATATTCACTCTTTGCCAATTCTTTTCTAGCTTCAGCTTTGGCTGCCTCCATTGACATTGTGCCTCCACTTTCTGCAACTTTTTCCTTTGCTTTATCTTCAATTCTTTTTTGTCTTTCCGCTTTAATTGCATCTTCAGTATTTTTTCCAGCTTGTATAATCATTTTACCTGTAGCATCAACTGCTCTAATTTTTTGTCTAGATGTATACTTTGCATTTCGTTTCTCAATACGTTCTGCATCTCTATTATTTAATTCAGCTTGAGCTTCTTCTTTTCTTTCTGCAAAACTCTTATCTGTACCATCTTTATTTGTTAATAATGCAGCTGCTGCCATTGCTTCTACTCTAACATTTCTAACCATTCCTTTAGAGTTCTTAAACATATTTGCGGCACCTGTTGCAACGCCTCTTGCTGTTTTTCCTAACCCTTTAGCATTATTTAATGCCATAGCAGATATCGCTAAACCACCTGCAAGAGATGTTTTAGAGTCATCACTCTTAAAGGCAAATATTTTCTTTACAATTTTTTCTGCATCTTTTGTAAATTTTATACAAAGAATTGCTATAATAGCTCCAGCTAATGTTTCTTCATCATTACCGCCACCAGCATTTTGTACTAATATATTTAATGATGTACTAATTAAACACATATATATAGCACAGTGAAATGGTTGTATTAATACTGTAAATACAAATTCTTTTAACCAATTTCCTAAAGCTTGAGCTTTACCATCACCAATTTTATCAATTGAATATGTAATAGATATTAATGGTGAAATTATTATTAAAAAGGCTATCTTAATCATACGATTTAAATATGAGAAGAACAAACCTAATGTTTGCCATACTAACATACAATATACAATAACTGCAGCTAATGAATTTACTGAAAATACTTCCATTGCTAGTTCAGCAATTTTATCATATGCAGCTTTAATAGCGTTAGGATCGGATGTGAAACTAATTGCATTTACTATTGCATTATTACAATATATCGTAAATATCATTATATACTGTAATACGAAAATAAGTACTAAACTACACACCCAATCTACTAGCATTTTCTTATACATTGCTCTATCAGATGCAATAGTTGAGATCGCCATTCTTATACCTACATATAGTAGAATACATAATAAAATTGCTGCGGAAATATTTCTCATGGCATAAAACCATCCAGATACTCCAAGTCTAATTTTATTTACTATTGCTCCTTCTTGAGTTCCTGTTGCACTACCAATATTAAAGAAATTAATATCAACTATTTTTACTTTATTAAATAATATTTCATAAGGTGTTATCGTTTCAGGTTTATTAGTACCATTATCAATATAGGCAATTCCCGCTGATAAATTATTAATTTGATCAGCCGCTTGTATAGCCAAGAATCTTTCAGGTAAGGTTAATAAACCAACTAGTCCACCCAATATATTGATAACTACTTCTACAGCTTCTTCAAACGCACCTAACTCTGCAGCTTGAGCAACTGGTTGCATAAAAAAGTTATTTAATGTTAATATCACTAACAATATTATTAAAAACTTTTTTAAAACTTTATTCACGATCTCACCTTCTTTCTTCTTATTATATTATTTATTTTCATTATTTTTAGGTACTCCAATAGCATCTCTATACATACTAATTTTATTTCCTAAATCAGCTGGATATCCTTGACTTCCAATTTTACTTTCTAACTCACTAATAATTTGATCTGCTTGTTGACTAAACGAAGCATCTGCAGAATCAACTATTTGTTTAACTTTATTATCTAAAGTATTCATAATTTCAGCCAAATACGCATCCAATTCTCTATCCATTTTCTCTAATTGTTCTTCAGCCATTTGAAGATCTAATTTACCAGCATCATCTAAATCTTTTCCTTTTTGTTCATCAATTTTTTGCTTTAATTCTTCTCTCTCTTTCTTTACTGCATCATAATCAATTTCAGTTGAAGGCTTTTGTTGTACTGTAGTTGGTGAAGATTTCGCTGTTGGAGAAGTTGGTTCTACCTCTGATTGAACAACTCTACTTTGTGCATCTTCTCGTGCTTCTTCAACAGTATTACTATAAAACCCTTTCATAACATCTGCCGCAAATGTATCTGCTGTTAAACCAAATCCCGCTGCTGTTTCAAAAGATTTGTATACCTCAGCTCCATTATAAAAATCAGCTAATTTTTGAGTTGCTGCATGGACAGCAGTTAAATCTTCTGGACTTCTTCCTTTGGTTGCTCCCGCCATAGCTACTGAATGATTTACCGCACTTTCTGTAGCACCAGGATTTGCTCTAGCTGTTCTTTGAATATTATTCTTAATTGTAGATTTTTGAGATGTATCTAATCCGGCTTCTTGTAAAGCTGTTTCTAACTCTTTCATAATTTGTTCTTCTTTATCTTTAGCAGCATCAGCATTTCCATGTAAATTTAATATTTCAGGCAATGCTTCATTGACTTCTTCTTTACTATTAATTCCCATTGCTTGAAGGTGATCTTTAACCCCTCTTCTCAATGTAGTTCTTGTACCTTTCATAAACTCATTAGTTCCTCTAAAAACAGCTGCTGATGCCATTAATGAAGCAGACACATCTTGTCCTAGACCCAAACTACCAGCACCAACAAACATTGATGTTCCAGCTGCTAGAGTTAATTTTGCACCATCAGATAATCCCTTGATTACTGTAGAATTATCTCTTATATCTCTCATTCTAGATAGTGTTTTTCTTACACCACCAACATTTCTCTTTCTCTCTGCTCTTGCATGTTTCTTTCTTTGTTTAGGATCACTAACAATACTATTTCTTGCTGTAGCCATAGCTCTTGAACGAGAACAAGTTGGATCTTTTTGCATTATCTCGTTCGCTTTAGCTTCTATTCTTTCTTCTTGTTCTTGAAATTCACTTTTTGGTACTGGTTTATGTTTTTTAGCTTCTTTTTCTTGTTTAATAGCAGCTCTTCTATCACTGAAAGATGTATTATCACCTTCAGCCGCTCCTAAATGTTGAGCAGCAGCCATAGCAGTTACTGCTGTAGCACTAGCCATATTTCCAACACCTCTTCCAATTGCAGCCGCACCTCTTCCAAGATGTCTTAATCCATTCTTTCCTGTTCTTGCAAGATTTCTTGCTCCATTTACTGTTGATCTTGCTGTTTTACCTATATTCTTAGCATACATTAATCCAGCACCAGCAACAGCCATACCTGCACCAATTCCAGTTGAACCATCATCTTGGAATGCAAATATTTTTCTTACCAATTGCTCACCATCTTTTGTAAATTTCACACACATCATTGATATAACAGCTGCAGCTAATACATTTATATCATCACCTGTTGCAGCATTATCAATTAATACATTTAATCCAATATCAATTAAACTCATATAAATTACACAGTGGAATGGTTGTATTAATATTGTATATATGTATTCTTTTAACCAATTATTTAAAGCTTGTGCTTTACCGTCTCCCATCTTATCTAGAGAGTATGTAATTGTTACTAAAGGCGCAATTATTGTTAAAAACGCTAATTTTAATAAACGATTAAAGTATGCAAATACTAAACCTAATGTTTGCCATACTAACATACAATATATTGCAGTTGCAGCAATACCATTTAAATCCCATGGATCTAATGCCATTGTCTTAACAACATCATAAATTTGTTCTATTTTTGCAGAATTAATACCTGATGACAATGCATTAATTATTGTATTATTTACATTAATAGTAAATATCATAATATAATGCATCAAGAATAGTAGAACCATACTAGCAACCCAGTCAACAAGCATCTTTTTATACATTGCTTTATCTGTTGCTATAGTTGTTATAGCCATTCTTATACCTACATAAATTAATATACATAATAAAATTGATGCAGCTATATTTCTTAGTGCATAGTACCAACCTGCAATTCCTAATCTAATTTGATTTACTAAACTTTCTGCTTCTGTTCCTGCTGTTTTTATATCAAAAAAGTTTATATCAAATAATTGTACTTTATTAAATAATATATCAAATGGAGTAATAAAATTACTTATAGCACTACCATCTGTAGTACCTTCCATATATGCTAATCCAGCTGTTAATGCATTAATTGCCCAACCACAAGCTACTGCAACAGCTCTAATTGGTAATGTTAATAACGAAATAACAGATGTTAGCATATCTTCAAGCCAACCAGCTTGAACAGGAGGCAACAAATAGAAGTTTAATAATAAAACTATTATTGTTGCTACAATTAATAATTTTCCAAAAAATGTTTTCTTCATATTTTTTACCTCCTCTCTTCATATTACCTTTAATTATTATTGTTTAATTGCTTAATTTGATTAATAACCTCTATTGAATCATCTTTTCTTACACGTTCAATAGTTGACTTTTTAGGTTTTTGTTCTACCAAATCACCCATAAATACATCAATATCTAAAATAGGTCCTCTTGCTGCTTTACGTTTTTTACTTTCATCCCATTCTTTTTTAGCATCTTGCTCTTGACGTTTCTTAACATTTAATCTCTTTTCTAGTTCTTCTCTAGTTCCACTAATTTTACCTAAAGCTTGATCCAATTTTTCTTTCTTCAAACCAATTGATGCATCATAATAAGCAACTTTCTTTTTACTTTCAGTTTTAGAAACATCTCTATAATCTTTTACACCTTCTTTAAGTTTTAACTCTTCAGTTGCAAATTTATTTATTGATTCTAATTCCTTCTTCATAAATAACATTTCTAAAACATTTTGAGAATCTTCTTTTCCAACTTCAATTCCAGCAATTTTAACTACATTACCATTACTTGCTGCTGTTTTAGCTTCTGCAACTTCCATTTCATCTACATCAGCTAATAAAATTTGATCTAATTTACGTTTTCTCTTAGCAGCATTTGTAACTGCAGATTTTCTTTTTTCTTCTTGTGTTCCTGCAATAACTTCTCTTGGTTGTTCTCTACTTTGTATATTAGTAATATATTCTTGTATTTTTACTTGATCCATCATTGATAATGAAACGCTTCCATCCTTTGATTTATTAGCAGAAACAGCGCCATCGCTACGTTTAACTTGTTGAGAACCATCATTTGTTTTAACTTGTGATGATCCATCTCTTCTTGTTACATCTGACTTTTTATCAACAGATTTCTCAATTTGTTGCATTCTACTCATTACATCTTGAACTGTAATTGTCTTTCCAGGTTCTGATTCTTGAGTAATACTAAATAACGCATCTTTAACTTTTTCTTGTACTTCAGGTTTCATTCCTGTTAAGGCTGTTTGAGATGCTGTATTATTATTTTGAATAACTTGTGCTCTATTTTTTACTAACGATCTAAAATCTTTTCCTGATCCTTCTTTAAATAAATCTTCTACTGATACATTTTTTCCAATAATTTTTGCATCAGATAATTTACTATTTAATTTCTTGATAATATTACCTTGAACAGTAGCATCATTAATATCAAAGTTTTGCATTGTTTTTAATTGGAATTCTATCTCTCGATCTAATTCTTTCTTAATTTCTTTAATTGCATTTGCACTTATTTTAGCATTTTCACCAAGAGCTTCAGGTCTAATATCATCTTCCTCGATTGTCATAGTTTTATTATTATCTTGGTCTGCTTCTGTTGGTTTTGCTATTCCTGTTTTAGGATCATATTCCATTCCTTGTTGAGCATATAACTCAACCATAACTTGATCATAATCTTCTTTTGCTTTTTCTGCAACATCTACATATTTATCTGTTTTTTCATCATATACAAGACCTTGTTTACCTAACTCTTCAGCCATGAATTTATCTGTTTGATCTTCGTAAGCTTTTTCCAATACAGCACTTTCGATTGCGGCTTGTACATCACAACCATCTTTCATAAATGTTAATTGTTGTTCTCTTAATTGTTTAGCAGAGTGCATATTGACTTTGTCTAAATTTTGTTGGAATCCTGTATGTCTCATAAGTTTTTGAGCAACAAATCCTGCTCCTGCAACAGTTGCTAATGGTATAGGTTGTAATGCTACCCCACCTAGTAATCCAATTGTTCCAACTGCCACTGCTGGTGAAGAAACCTTTAATGCACCAGCAACACCATCTTTTAATTTACCTTCTAAACCTAAGTCTTGTCTAATGTTTTTATATAATTCAGGATATTTTGTTTTTACATTATTTACAACATTTTTATCCCATTCTGCTTTTGATCTTCTTAAAGCTTCTTTTTGCATTTTTCTAACTGTTGGAGTAGAAAATCTTGCAAAAGAATATGTACCATTATATGCTGTAGGATCTATTTTTCTTTTAAATGCTCCACTTGCTCCTGCATAACCACCTGCAAGTAATCCCATACCTAATTTTGGATGAGCTACAATTGTTCCCATACCAACAAACAAGCCCATTGTACCCAAAAAGCCATTTCTTATAGGATTTAATACTTCTTGTTTTAGAATTTTCTTATCTGCAGCAGTTAATCCTAATAAATTCTCTGCATTAAGTTGTTTATATAAACCATTATTATCTGAAACCATTTTTCCAGTCTTATAATCATAATGTTTTGTTCCAAAAACACCATTCGCAGTTCCAACAATTCCTCTAAATAATCCAACTTTACCTTTACTATTATGTCCGATATTAAAATGATTTTCAATTGTTACTAAATTTTGTGCATGCGCTTTAGCAATCTGTCCTTGAGTTAATCCTCCTCCTACACCTTTAAATTTAGCATAATTTGACATAGCTGTTTTAAGTTTTTCATCTGCTCCTGGAACTTTTGCATTAACCTCAGCTTGAGCATTAATAACATCTTGTCTTAGTGTTTTTTCACCTTTTTTAAACAAATCTTTTATAGCTGTATCTGAATCTCCATCTCCTGGATTGTTTTTTCTAGCTAATACAGCATCTCTAGCTTTACCTCTTCTTGCTTCATATTCTTGATCAGTTTCAGTGTATTGTCCTTGTGAATTTTTATAAGCTTCAGGAGAGCCGTACATTCTTGTCATTTCTTTATCAACTTCACCTTCAAATCTTCTTCCAGCAGTTGCTTCTCTATGATCTTTAACTGCATCACCTATTGCATTAGCACCAGCCATACCAAGTCTTGCAGCACCTAACCCTGTAGCTATACCAACTTTTCCAACACCTTTTAATGCTTTAGCATATGGTGAATTCATTAATGCATTTGCCATTGGTTTAGCACCCATTGCTAAACCTTTTACTGTATTAAAGTTTTGTTGTATTTTTTCAGCGTCACCAGCACTAGCTGTATCATCTAATAAACTTCCGTTACCACCCATTTTAAATATTGTTCTAAATGTTTTTTCTGCTTTAAGTGCATAATTCATAAGAATTAATGCAAGTATCATACCTGATACTGATTGTAATGACATAATCAATGCTGTTGAAATAAATACTGAGTATATAATAGCATGTATTACTTGGATAAGTACGTTCATGATATACTCTGTCATCCATGTTGTTAATGATGATGACTTACCACTAAATACTTTTTGTAATGCATATGCTACACCAACAGCTGGTGCCATTAATGTTAATACAATAAGTGTTAATAATCTCTTTAAGTACACTATTGTATATCTAATTGCAAAATAAACTAATGTCATATACATAACCATACCGATCATACCATTAACTAATTTTGCATCATAAGCTCTTGTTCTAACAGCTTCATATATATCAATCTCTAACTCTTCGTTAGTATATTCTATAACTTCATCACTTTTTTCTGCTAGTTGCATCATTGAAACTTTATTAAGTTCTTTAGCAGAATCTTTTACTGTTGTTACTAATACATTGTTTAAATGTACTACGAATATCATTAGATAGTGAATAGAGAATACAATAATAGCACCTACTACCCAGTCTACTAACATTCTCTTATAAACCGCTTTCTCAGATGCAATTGTTGATAATCCCATTTTTATACCAACACCTAAGAAAACAATTAACATTGCTGCAGCTGATAAGAATCTCATTACATAATACCATGTTGCAACAACTTTTTTGATTTGCACTATAACTGGATCACCAGTAACATTTAGTGCAGCTATGTATCTACGACAATCATCGCAGTTTCCTTTACATTTACAAGAACATCCTGTTTCTGTACAACATTTTTCAACATCTTGATCACATTTTTTACAATGTAATTTTTTACCAGTACCTGAATATGTTTTATCATATTCTAAGTCAAAGAAGTCAACGCTTAATGCTGGTACTTGATTATATACAATTGCTTGTACAGTTACGTTGTTTGATGAGTCTGTCAGAGAAGTTAAATCCGTTGCACTGACATTTTCTCCATCTACATTTACACCAGTTGTTCCTTCTAGTGTCCAAGTCAATATCTTTTCAATCAAAGCAGTCCAACCTACGAATACCATCCTAAATCCCATGGTAATAATACCCAGTAACCAGTCAGCTATATCACCAATATTGGCTAATAACCAGGCAAATATACTAGATTTTGCTTTGTATGTACCTTTCGTTGTACCAGAATAGTAAAACTCACCTTCCTCTAACGTTAATTTTGCTTGAGCAGAAGGTGTAGCAACGAAAGAAATTAGTAGAGAAATTGTAATAATTATTACTAATAGCTTTTTAGTTAAACTTTTTATTTGAGCCATCTCTCTCTCCTTTCTAATATTGAACTATTGGAACCTCTTTGTTATCATAAGTCAATATTCCGTCTTTATATCCTCTTAGTACAAAGTCATCTGATCCTTGTATTAGTCTTTGTACTTTTCCTGTATTTAAATCATATGCAAATATTGCTTCTCCAGTTTTTGAATATAAGAACATATCACTTGTTAACCATAGATATGAATCTATTGAATCATTTAACTCTCTTGAAGGTCTATCATCTGATGTAGAGTAGAACTTCATAGAGTAAACATATCCATTCTCATCTTTTTCTGGATAAGCTTTATATCTTATACTTTTTCCAACTGTTTCTTTTTCTTCATCTGTTAATGAATTTATATGTTCATTATATCTTTGCTCATGTCCATTTTCAATTTCGAATCTTCTTTTCTCTGCTTCATATACAGAGTCAATTTGTAGTCTTGCAATAAAGTTTGTATTATCCAAATATGGTTGAATTTTGGACATAGTACTCTTAATACTATTATACACCAAAATGCCGCTAATGTCACTACTATTTAGCTTAATTTCTATGCCTTTTAGCGGATATGCAATGAAAAATGAATTAGCTGAATATGAGTATTCACTATAATCAGGCCATAAGTATGTTAATTCATTCATAAAGTCTAGTAAATCAAGCTTTTCATCGATTAATAAGTCAGCAAGCTTAAAGAAATCATCAGTGTCACCTTGATAGATTCTATAAACTGAAATTTCATTATCCGAAAAGAATATGTAAAAGTCATTACTTTTATATCCAATTACATCTAATCTATCATCCTCAAACGTAGGTTTCCCTAAGACATCCACGATATCTTCTGTCTTTGCTCCTACACTGATATTGTTTACTATTTTTTCCGTATATTTTTTAGTAAATACTAAGTTATATACTTTATTTTGAATTTTTCTAACTTTTAAGCCTTCATCATGATAAATCTCATAATTATTAAATAAACTTTCTTTTGTTCCGAAATCAATCTCGTCATCCCAACTTCTATCGATTAATGTTTGTAAAATTGGAGATTTTACTTCAAAATCAGTAATTGGAAGTTCTACATATTGTCTCATACTGATTTGTGAATCCATATAAATGAAATAATCTTCAATATCATTAATTATAATGCTTTCAATCATATTGTTTTTACATTTTACTTTAATAGTTATATCGTTTTTCTCATCAATTAATCTAAAGCTATAATATTTCATTACTCTAGCTGCATCATTAATTAATTTTGTATAGAATTCTTCATTACTTGTATTATCAGCATTATAAAGTTTATATTTAAATTCTGTGAAAACATCAAATCTGTATCCATTTTCAGCTCCATCAGCCTCACCTAAATATTTACACTCATAATATTCTAATAATTCTTGAATTGAAGATATATTATCAAATGATAATTCTTTCTTTTCATTCTTTTTAGCTATACCCGAGAGCACTAGGGAAATAAACAAAAGAACAAAGATCAACACAAATAAAACTATGAGAATCTTCTTATAGTTTTCATTGTTTTGATCTTTATATCTTACACTCTTCATTTAATTTCCTCTCTAAGAAACACTAATTCTCATTAGCGTTTCTTCTATCTTTTTCATATATTTGTACTAAATCTTTATCAACAAATTTAACATATCCATCTTTAACCCATTGTCTTGATGTATCTGTAAAATAATAACTATTGTATAATGTTATACCCTTAGGATTATTTCCTTCAATATCAATCTCATATCCCCTAGTTGGGAATAACATATATAATGATTGTGACTCTGGATCATATTCTAGTACATCATATGATAGTATTTTTTTAGATAAAGTTTTATAAAACTTCTCTAAATCTTTTGTTTCTAAATAATCTTCTACAGCATTTTCAAAAACTTTATTTTTTGCATATAAATAGCCATAAACAGATACTTCATCATCATAGAAGAAATAATAATAATCATCATTTCTATACCCCAAATATCCTTCAGAAACGCTACCACTTGAATTATCTGGATGTAGTTGATAAATTTTATTTAAGTTTGTACCATTTGGAACATCATGTAAAATGTTTCCTTCATAATCCTCTGTAAAGACAATATTCATTACTCCATCATTTGGAGCTAATCTCATTTTTATCTTATGATCTGGAAAATATCTATATCCACTATCTAATTCTTTGTATTCTCCCATAAGTCCAGCTACAGAAGAAAAATACATACGTCCTACTATTAAATCTGATAATATATCATTACCTTTAAATAAAATTGAAGTTTCAATAATCTCTGAATCTTCAACTGCTATATAAGATTTTCCATCACTTTCTTCATAGAAATTCTCACGTTCATTAAATATTATTTTATGTTTTTCTATAGTAGAATCATATACGGCTTCAACAGTTACAGACTTTTCTTCATCAATTAGTTTAAAATTTGATGTTAGAAAAATTTGAGCTAAATCATATATAAATGCTTCAAAATATTTTTCATTACTGTTTCCTGCATCGTCATATAAGTCTTTATTAAATTTTATATAGATTTCATTTCCACTTCTACTCAAATATTGTGATTTGTACTCAGCTATAATTTGCTCTATAGTCTTTGGCTTTGTTGTGTTTGTACTTGTTTCATCTACAATATTTGTTCCAACACTGCTATCTGCAACGTTAGATGGCACTTCGCCATCCAACGCTCCTAATAACATTGTTAATAATAATAACAAACAGAAGAATAATATTAAAATTACTATAATAAATCTCTTTTTCGCTTTATTATCCATTTATATTATCCTTCCTTCTTTAAAAATTTATTTACTCCTCTTAATGATACAAGTCCTCTCATATCAAATACTACTTTAACCATTCTCTCAACTGTTCCCATTGCCATTAGCATTGCTAAAGCTATAATTGGTGAACTAGCTGCAATTGCATTCGCTGTTAAAACGAATACTAAATAAATTAAAGCATGTAATGGTTGAATTAATATATTAACCATGAATTCTTTTAACCATGTTGAGAAAGCTTGTGCTTTACCGTCTCCAGCTTTATCAATAGAATAAGTTATTGTAATTAATGGTGAAATAACAATTAAGAATCCTACCATTAAAAATCTCTTCATATATGTCCATAAGAATTTCATCTCAGTGAACAATAATACCCAATATATTATTGACCATAATGTTACTTCTAATCCTGACATTTCAAACATACAAAGTAACGCTTTTGAACGAATTGTATCTTCAAATACATCATATGTTCCTGAAGTTCCACCAGCTGTTTGTCCTAATAATTGGCATCTTAAGTCGTAGAATATACCAGTTAATATTTCTCCAAATGTTATAACAGCACTAATGATGTAAATCATTAAGAAAAGAATAACTATACTTTCTACCCAACTTACAAGCATTTTTTTATATCTGGCTTGTTCAGATGCTACAGTAGATAATGCCATTCTTATACCAATATAAATTAAAACTAATACTGATATAGATACTGCTACAACTCTACTTATGTAATAAGCTCCTGCTATACCTTGTTTAATAGCATTATTGCTTGAGCTTGCTTGAATTGTTGTATTACCAACTTTATATTCATCTTCAACATCAAAGTAATTGATGTTAAATAATGGCACTCTATTAAATACACATCTATCAATTGTAAACAGATATTGAAGTTTATTATCTTCAACACCATATGTTAATTGTGCCATAATTAAATCAACTTGCAAAGCTATAAAAACATTTAGTAGTCTGGCAAGCAATCCAGTTACAACACCTACAATTGATGCACCATAACTTAGTGCAGAAGTCTCAGTTTTAGATGAGCTTCCTTGAGTTGTAGATGTTGTACCATCTTCACCTATTTCAGCGAATATACCGTTTGAAACTTTAGCTGAATTTGAATTTGTATATGCGCTATTTCTTTGTTCACCATCTTGACCACCGCCAGCAGCATAAGCTCCATTACACAATATGAAATTAAGCAATATTAGCACTACTAAAAATGCGCTTAGTACTTTTTTCATATTTACCCCTTTTAATCTTGTATTCCTTGTGCTTCTCTTCTTGCTTTTTCAAGTGCTGCTTGTTTTGATAAGTTTGTTTCAACGAATTCAAACTCTTTCTTAGTTGGTTGAATTGCAAGAATTGCTGAATCTCCACCAACTTTTAGAAGTCCCTCACCTCTGTTACAAGTGATTAAGAATCCCGCCTCACCTTCACTTAGTTTGAATACTTCTTTTAAGTATTGAATTTCTGATTTATCTTGTGCTAAGAATAACTTAGTTTCAGATGAAGTTAAAACTGCTTGAACTTCTTGTTTTTCATAGAAGTCTTGGAATTTTTGTGAGATAACAGCTAGTGATACGTTTCTTTTTCTAGCACGTCTAGCCATTGTGTTTAAGAAGTCTACGGCTTCTGGATAAGGTAATAACATCCATGCCTCGTCAACTAGAACTCTCTTCTTAGCAGCTTTTGCTTTATCCTCACTGTTTTTCTTAACGTATTTTTCCCAAACCCAAGAAAGCATGATTTGTTGTGCTAGTGGTCTTGCAAATCTTTCTTCAAGTTGTGAGATATCAATATTAATAAATGGAACACCATCTAATAATTCGAATGTTGATTGACCATCAAAGTAAGCCATTTGTCCTTGGTATTCTCTAACGTATTGTTTCATAACTTTTACTAAGTAACTGTAATGGAAACGATAGTCAGGGTTTTCATTTTCTTCTGCTTTTCTACAAATTCTCTTATACCAAGATCCTATTGTAGGCATGTCTTTTTTAGTTCTTCCTAAATAATTTTGTGTAATATCTACTGGTCCACCATTTTCATCTCTTTGATATAAACTTTCGATATTATTTGTAATACCTAAAGCTGCATATTCTTCTGCTACAGCTTCAGAAATAATTTGTTTTGTAAGCTCGTTTACCTCTTGGCTTCTTGTTGAACCTCTAGCCATTGTAAGTAAACCGTTTGTAACGTCTTCTACTTTATTTTCAACGCTTAATACTGTTCTTTCTTTTCCAGTAATTTCATCTTTAACGTTCTCAGGCTCAATATCAAAAACGTTAATAACTGTTTTTGAGTTAGGGCTAAGTGTAACGTTAACACCACCTAGTGCTTCAGCAACGACACTGTACTCACCTTCGGCATCTAGAGCTAAACTCTCTATACCACTAAGAACAGCTGAACGAGCTGTAATTGTTTTAATTGTAACAGATTTACCAGCACCTGACTTACCAAATATAACCATGTTATAGTTTGTTAATTTTGGACTAAAGTTATCA
The DNA here is from genome assembly GCA_017517685.1 of Clostridia bacterium. GTDB lineage: Bacteria > Bacillota > Clostridia > TANB77 > CAG-508 > Scatovivens. The sequence goes on along the minus strand of JAFWYK010000009.1, from coordinate 93,132 downwards.
TATAGGATTGGTAATCCTGTTTGTTTATTGAATCCTAATGGAATTCCATTTTCATGTCCTACTTCTGATGTAAAGAATGGGAATACTGTTGACATTGCCCTTCTATCAAAAGTATGTGATTTACTCATTTTATTATCACAGTATGGCATGTTACTTCTAAACGCTTGATCTTGCATAGCCCATGCTGGCTTAATATCAATTAAGTTTTTAGACATTTCACTTGATAATAATTCTGTATATTTATCAAGTTCATCCATACTATATGCAAACAATGTTGCAATAATTGAAGAGTCGAATAATTTGTTAAAACCAGCCGCGATAGCATCACGAAGCTCTTCAGCTTCCATTCTCTTTTGAGCGATAATTCTCTCTCTGTTGATATCTCCTCTATCTAAGGCTACAATTCTTTCAGACTCTAATTCGTTAATTGTTCTATTTAAGTCTTGTTGTGAAGAAGCTTCACTAACAGGATTTATAAATACTGAAACGTTTAAATCTCCAAAAGTATACATTCCTCTTAAGAATTCAGGGAAAGTACACATTCTAGGTAAGTTTGCTACTATCATACTTCTTGCATATCTTGTTCTTGATGATGCTATTTCAATATGATTAGTATAACTTGCATCAATACCACCTGGAGCAATTAAACCTTTAAGATTACTTTCATTCTTTTTGAATACACTAGTCTCTTCTTTTTTAATGCTTTCAATTTCATTAGTGCTTACTACAGCTTTTTTTGATCCCATAATCTATCTACCCCCTTTTCCTTAGTTTTCCAATTTTCTTCTTTTAACAACTTTTTTTCTAACTACAGTTGTTCCTGGAGCCGCTTCTAATTTAGGAGCTTCAGTTTTTTCTACAGGTTTTTCTGAACCTGAATTTGCGATTTCTTTTTTAGCTAATTGGTAAACTCTAGGGTCTAATTGATTTTCATATGTGTCTAATAATTCGTTTGCTTTTTGCTTAATTTTTTCTTCTTTACTAATAGTAAGTTCTAGCTCTTCGATTTGTTTTTGTCTATCAGCTTTTAATATACTATCTGTTGCCATATCAATTGCTGCAATATTAATTTCTTGATCAAGTTTTTCTTGTTTCTTAATTAATATATCTTTTCCGCTTGAATATAATGAATCGTATTGTGCATCTAATGCTTTTGCAAGTTGTAAGAATTCAGCTTCATCTCTGTTATATGCAATATATAATAATTCAGCAAGTTCTTCTGAATCTAATATTGAACTAGAGATTTGAGATGTTGCAAGAGCACTTGCGATATTTTGACATCTTGTATATAACTCTGAGAAACACATGTTGTAAATTTCTTCTTTAGAATATTTATCTAGTCCACCACCGATTTCAGCTGAATAATAAGAAACAACTACATATGTTCTTTGTTGTAATACGTTTTTGTTTGAACTTAATTTTTCAACATAATCTGTAATACTAATACCATATTCTAAAATATTAACTTTTCTTCTCTTCTCAAATTCTAATTTTTCTTTTAAAGCTTTATTTCCGTTAATTTTTGCTTGTGCTATTTTAGCATCAATTTTATCTATTTCAATAGTTAAGTTATCTACTCTTGCTTTATAATCTTCAATTATATCTCTTAAGTTTAATGTTCTACTTTGAACATATAATTGAATAGGAAATCTTAAAGTATTTAAGAATTGTACGAAACCTTCTTCTACAGATATTTTTTCTTGCTCTGACATTAAGTCATAGTTAACACCATTACATTGTAAAATCATAACATATTGTGTTCCGTTTTTTCTAACAATCATGTTGTCAACAATTTCATCAAATTCCATAAAATCGAAAATTGATTCTTGTGTTAAATTACCTGTAAATCTACCATAATTTTGGTCTACCCTTTTCTCTTGTGAAGTAGAATCATTAATCTCTTGATTATGTTCTTTTTCTTTTGGAGCAGATTTTGGTTTCATTAAATACAAATATAATAACACCAATAAGAATATAATACCTATGATTATATAAATACCAAATTGAAGTAAAGGTATAATCTCACTACTCATTTGTTTTTTCCTCCTTAACTACTTTTTCTTCTTTTGTATATACATACATTTTTCTTGTTTTTTTAAATTTAGCATATCTCATTATTATTTCACCAATTGGTTCTCCACCAATTTTTTTAGTTATAGGAAAAGCAACTATTGTAGGAATCTTAAGTGCACCTACTGCAAATCCAATAAATGCGAAGAACGCCATTATACCTACTCCGATTGGAACCATTCCTAATGCTTGGAATATGAAAAAGAATAAAGATCCAATCATTGCACCAACTGCTGTTGTAATTAACGATTTTACAGTGAATATATATAAAATTCTTGATTCACCTCTATAATTACGAGGTATATAATATGTTCCCATTTAATTTCCTCCTTAGAATGTTGAAGCTATTTGGATAACTAATTTCCAGATTCCATAAGCACCAAAGATAACAACACCTGATACTACAACACCGATTAATTGTGTTTTTAATTTAGCTTGAGCTTCTGGTCCAGCTGTTAAGTATTTAATACCCATATAAGTTGTAACAGCAACCATAACACCAGCACCAACCATTGTTAAGATTTGTCCAAGTCCTGTAAATTCTTTTGCTATGTTTGTATAATTAATATTTCCTGCTTGTGTTTGACCGTTTGTGATGAATCCTTGAGCATCACCTTCCATATCTGATAACAAGTCAGCATTAACTGTATTAAATGCAGAAATTACCACAAATAATATCATCATGATTAAGCTAATTTTAGCCATTCTTCCATATTTTTTTAACATACAATTTGCCTCCTATTTTCTATTTCGCCTATTTATACTATTATATTCATAATTATATCTAATACACTTTTTATTTTCAACACATTTATTAAATATTTGATATTTTTAACACAATTGTAATATTACTTTTTTTACTTTATAAATCAATAAAAAAAGACATAAAAAAAGTGATTCTAAAAATCACTTTTTTATGTCTTTTTATTTAATTATATTTATTATAATACTTTTGCAAATTCTGCTACCGCTGCCATTAGGTTAACTGCACCAAATAATAATACGCAACCAATTAGGATTGGGAAAATTTGCTTTTTAACGTCAGCTTTTTCACCTGGACTTGCAAGCAAATATTTAATACCTAGTATTGTTATAACGATTAAAGCAATACCAGAACCAACCATTTGAATTAGTCCAATTACGTTATTAATAACAGTACCAACTTTACTTGTAGTACTTGCCATTGTGCTAACACCTGACATAGTACTTATCAAAGTACTAATTCCAGGATCATCAGCTTGAACATAAGTTACAAAGCTAAGCATCATTGTAAAAATTACAACAAATGAAATAACTTTTTTCATACTCCATTCCTCCTATTTTAATGCTGTATTAACAAATCTTTGTACAATACCTAATATTCCAGCAGCACCAAATAATATCATTGCACCAATGACATAATTCATTGCATACTTTTTAATATCAGCACGATCTCCAGGAGCCGCCATTAAATATTTGCATCCAATAACCATAAGAATACAAATTGCAACCGCAGCACCAATTGTTCTTGTAATTGTAAGAATTGTACCTAAAATACCAGTTGTTGCATTTTTTGCATTAGTACCTGCTAACAAACTAGTAGAACCTGTAAATTGACTTACATTTCCGGCATAACTTACAACATTAAGAAATAGTGTTGATATTAAAATAACATCAAATAATACTATTAATAATCTTTTTAATCTTTTATTCATATTTCACCTCATTTTAGTATTATTTTACAACTTGATCTGTAAATTCAATTATTGCAGCGATAATATTTGTCGCACCAAATAGAACTACAGCACCAACAACATATGCAATAGCATGTTTTTTGATGTCAGCACGATCTCCAGCTGAAGACAACATATATTTCATAGCTACAGCAAGTAACATAACAACCGCAATTGTAACACCAGCAATTCTTAAAACACTAACTGTTGTTTCTGCAGCATTAGTTACCATATTTGTTACATTAGTAGCTTTATCTATATTATCAAATTCTGACGCATTTAAAAATGCACCAGCAAAAACATTTGTCGATAAGCTCATAACAAACACTGATATTAAAATAATACTTAAAAATTTAGTAATATTTTTCATATTCATTTTCATATTCGCTCCTATCTATAGTATAAAACTATTATTTAATTACTACAGCGAATTGTTCAATAATTGTTAAAATTCCTGTTACTGCGAATAATACAATAGCACCTACAACATATGCTACCGCACTTTTCTTAATATCAGCTTTATCTCCTGGAGCAGCTGACATATATTTCATAGCAACTGTTAATAACATTACAACAGCAAAGCATACACCAATAATTCTAATTGAAGAAATTACTGTTGCAACAACGTTTGTTGCAGTGTTACTAGCTCCTGTATTAACAGTTGTGTTATCTGCAGTAGAAATTAATGATGACATTTCAGAAGAATAATCAGCATAAACTGGTACAATCATCATAGAAACAGCTACCGCAATCATACATAATAAAGCTAAAGCTTTTATAATTTTTTTGTTCATAATTACCTCCTATATACCAGATGCAAATCTTTGAATTATTCCTAAAATACCTGTAGACGCGAACATAACAATTGCACCTACTACATAAATTACAGCGTGTTTTTTGATATCCGCTTTCTCTCCTGGAGCTGCTGTCATGTATTTAATAGCAACTAATACAAGCATTGTAATAGCAACACCCATACAAATAATTCTAGCAATTGTAATAACTGCACCTGAAATATTTGTAAACGCACCAGTTACATTTGAGTCACCAGCTTTACCAGCCATTGTATTGATTTGTGTTCCCCAAGCATATCCTAAAGCTTCTGGTTGAGCTAATGCTAATACAAAAAGAGAAATCATCAAAACTACTATAGTTTTCTTTAACATTTTCATAGTTTTCTCCTCCTTATACCCTTTCTATTACATAATATAATTATACCACTTTTTTACATAATTTTCAACTTTTTATGGCATATTGTAGTAATAATCTAATTTTATCTTAACCTATAAAAAATTTTTTGTAAATATATTTTTTTACTTTTATCGACAAAAGCATTTAATATTAATCTTTTTTATTTTAAAGATCTATTTTAGACAAGAAAAAAAGAATGCAGGTAAACGCATTCTTTTTCCTTTTTAAAAATTTTATTATTCTTATTAAATTAGTCAGCTGTAACGTTTTTAGCAAAGTTTTTAACAATTCCTAAAATACCACTAGCTGCAAATAATACAACTGCACCTACTACGTAAACAACAGCATGTTTTTTGATATCAGCTTTGTCACCAGGAGCTGCTGAAATGTATTTGATTGCTAATACGATTAACATGATAATAGCAACACCAACACCAACAACTTGTACGATTGTGATAGCAGAACCAATGATTCTGTTTAAGCTTGATGCAGCACCAGTTGTATCTTTAGCGTCTTTTGTTACTGTTGTTTCGTTGATATCTCCGAAAGAGATTGATTCAGCGTTAACAACTGAAACTAAAGAAGCCATTAATAGAGCTGCAAGAATTGCAACAACTACAACTTTCATTACTTTTGTCATAATAAAATCCTCCTTTTACCATACTTAAATATATTATATACCTTTTTTTGACATTTTTCAACAAAAATCGTATATATTAAGTTATTTTTATCTTAGCACATAACTTTTTCTTTGTAAATATATTTTTCGAAAATTATTGTAACAAAACCCGTTTTATATGTATAATATTTTCATAAAAATAAAGTAAAAATACATATAAGGAGTTCTTATGAAAAACAAATCAAACATCCTGGTAAACTCGTTAATCATAGGTGTTTGCGCAATTTTACTATTCGCATTTATCTATTTAGTTTTAGTAACTTCTAACGATGAACTATGGAATTTCCAAAACATTTATAAGATGATAAATGGCTACAAAATTTATAATGATTCTAACGTAATTATTACTCCAATTTTCTTTTATTTAGGAGCAATATTTTTAGAAATTTTTTCTGCAAAATTTGTAGTTTTTCGTATTTATAACATAATTTCTGTAATCATTTTATTTGTTATTTCATACAAAATTATGAAAAAACTAGACTTATCAAAAAATTTAATTGCAGTTTACTTATCACTTCTATTCTTATTAATGTTTCAATCAATTGTAGCTGGAGCTAACTATAATACACTTGGTTGTATATTCATATTATTAGGAATTTACTTATATATAACTAAAAAAAGTACAAACTTTAAGCAAGGATTATTAATATTTTTAGTATTTTTCACTAAACAAAACACTGGTATATTCTATGCTTTATCAGTTATAATATATGAATTATTTGAAAATAAATTATCAAAAAAATATATATTAGATCAACTTAAAAAGTTCATTTTCTTTTTAATGCCATCATCTTTAGTATTATTGTTTATGCATTTTAATGGAAATCTTGAAGGATTTATTAATTATTGTTTTGGTGGATTATTTGAATTTGGTGGTTCTAACTTAGTTTTTACAGCAGCACCGTTTTACTATGCTCTACCACTATCATCAATAGGAATTTATATATTTACAATATTAAAAAAGGACACTATATTTAAGACTTTTAAAGATAATTTTTGGTACACATTAAAACTACTATTCATATTTGCATTTGTTAATACATTTACTGTATACCCTATTTTTAATAGTTCACACTTCATATATACATTCCCATATCATCTAATCTTTATCTTCTATTATTTAGATACATTAATATTAAAAGAAATTTTTGATGAGGACAAATATTATATATATGGAAAAATATTTGCATTAACAATATTAGTATTATTATTAGGAAGAACTCTACTTTATTTCTTCTATGATTATGATTTAATAAGTAAATATAGAAGTAGAAATACTCCATTTGATAACCTTTATTCATATACAGATACAATGATAAAAACAAACGATTTAAAAGAATATATATTAGAGCAAGAAAAACAAGGAATTACAGTACTTATATGTTCACATGATGCTGCTTTTCCAATGATTGAATTAAAAAAATCAAACGGCATGTATGATTTATTATTTAATGGAAACCTTGGTTATAAAGGAAAAGATAAAGTTTATTCAGATATTGATAATCTTAAAAACACAGAATTTCTTGTAGTTACAAATGAAGAAGATATATTTGTTCAAGAACCACAAGAAATCAGAAAATATATTATGGATAATCTAGAACTTAAAGGTCAAATTCATAATTACTCAATTTATTCTACAAATAAATAATAATTTTAACTATCAATATAAAACAAAAAAAGAGAATTTTTAATAATTCTCTTTTTTTGTTTGGTAAGTATTGGATTTTATTTATCTATTTTGATTTGATTTCTTTCCATTCATCTTCTTTAAAACCTAATAATATTTTGTTTTTCTTTATTAATATAGGTCTTTTTATTAACATTCCATTGCTTGCTAATAATCTAATTTTTTCATCATCAGAGCTACTTTTTAACTCTTCTTTTAAATTCATGCTTCTATAAAGCATTCCACTTGTATTAAAGAATTTACTAACAGGTAAACCACTAGCCTCAATAATAGCTTTTAATTCTTCATAAGTAGGTGTTTCTGTTACTATATGTCTTTCTGTATATTTGATTTGATTTTCATCTAAGAATTTTTTTGCTCTTTGACATGTAGTACATTTCGGATAGTGAATAAAAATATAATTCATTTTTGCCTCCTATTTCCAGTTTTTTACTATATTATTTTTTACCTGATTTCTCAAAGCTTTTTAATTATAACACATTTTTATGTAAATTTCCAGTATTTTAGAGAAAAAATTTACATAAAACCTTTTTCTCTTTACTTTTTATATCTTTATGATATAATTTCTTTATCATTATAAATATTACATATGTTTGAAAGAAAGGAGTTTAAAGGCAACAGCTTTTATCAATTTTTATGAAAAAAAATAATAAAAAACTAATGATCTTTCTTTCAATAGTTATCGCTATCTTTTGTATTGGTATAGTAATTAAACCATTTCAAAATGATACATTTTTTAATATAGCTATTGGAAAGTATTTACTTGAAAACGGAATTGATATGCAAGAGCATTTTACATGGGCTCAAAAAGATTTATATTATTCACATTCACACTGGCTTTTTGATATTATTATCTATTTAATATATAGTGCATTCAATTTCACTGGTATATACATTACCACTATTATATTTACAATAATAACAGCATTAATAATGTTCTATTGTTTATCAAAAAGAGGAAAATCTCCTGTAATATCATTCTTTGTAACACTTTTTTCTATATATGTTACACAAAATGCATTTACAGCTAGATCACAAGTAGTTTCATTTCTATTCTTTATAATAGAAATCTATTGTATTGAACAATTCATTGAAACTAATAAAAAGATTTATCCTATAATAATATTAATCTCTGGTGTAATAGTAGCCAATATGCACGCAGCTACATGGCCATTAATGCTCGTACTATTTTTACCATACTTTGCATCAGCTATATCAAATATCTTTACATCAAGATTTATATACAAAAAATGTATTAGAAATTTAGAAAAGAAAATAAGTAAATTACCACCAGAATCTGAAAGAGTTGAAATGTACAGAAAAGACATTAAGGACTATGAAAGATTAATTGAGGAAAGAAAAGGTAAATATTCAGATTATAAAATCATAAAAAGAGATTTTTATAATGTTAAAGGTTTATTAATACTATTTATATTACTTGCATTAACAGGATTAATTACTCCTATACATGGAACTCCTTATACTTACATTGTTAAGTCAATGTTTGGTCCAAGCAATTTTGGTGAAATGCGTTCATATGATCATATCGCTGAAATGCAACCAACAATTCCACTTGCAAACATTGCATTCTTAACATTTACAATTACTATTGCTTGTTTTATAGCATTTGTTCCATCAAAACTAAAATCTGAACATGGATTTTTACTAGCTGGTCTATTATTTATGGGATTATGTAGTAATAGATATGCATTCTTATTAGTATTTATTGGATCATATGTACTAAACGACGTAGTTATTTCTGCAACAAACTTATTAATTAGAGATGACATAGATATTTTAGAAAAAATCTTTTCTTCTAAAATTGCATTTTTAGTGTTGGTTTTCTTAGTAACAATATTTACAACAAATCATTTACTTGATATGTCACAACACGATTACGCTAAAGAAGACATGTACCCTGTTAAAGCAGTAGAATATATCAAAGAAAATTTAGATTATGAAAATATTAGAATTTATAACTCATATAATTTTGGTAGTTACTTAATGTTTCACGATATTCCAGTATTTATAGATTCAAGACTTGATGTTTATTGTAGTGAATTTAACGATACTGATATATTCTATGATTACATCTACATTTCAAATGGTGTAGGACACTATGAAGATGTATTTGATAAATATGATTTTACACATATACTTCTATACACAGATGAAATTACAACACCATATTTAAAAGCAGATATTGGTTATGATGTTATATATGAAGATGAAAACTTCACATTATTTGAAAAACACTAGAATTAAAGCCTCTATATAGAGGCTTTTTTTGTTGTAATCTTTTCAAAAATTTAGCATATAATATATTAAAGACATTCAAAATATCATTTTTTCACAAAAAAGCTTGACAAAGCAACCTATTGTGTGTATAATACTTTATGTTCACAATAATAACATCGCGGGATGGAGCAGTTGGCAGCTCGTCGGGCTCATAACCCGAAGGTCGTAAGTTCGAGTCTTACTCCCGCAACCAAAAAACACCGAAATTTCAACGAATTTCGGTGTTTTTATTATGTTTTAAAATTGATAAGCCCGACTTTTTTATCTAATACCAAATTAATGGTTTTAGATTTGAATAAGTAATCAAACGATTACAATAAAATAATACATTCATATTTTAATAATAACAATAAAAAAATAAAACAAGGTAAAATAAATTTTACCTTGTTTTATTTTTATTCTTTAAATTCTATACAAATTGTCCTTTGATCATCTGGCAAATTAATCGTAAAATAAATCTTAATCATATCAGTTTTTTTAGACAATGTATAAGTAAAACCTGTCTTAAATAACAATTCTCCAGTTTCCAAATTTATTATATATGGATTTGCTATTCCTGAATCCGGTTGATAAAATTTATTTCCATATTTATCTTCTAAATAACAATCCTCTATATAATTGGGAACGCATTTTCCATCAATACAATAATATTCTTGAAATACATTTATCTTCTTATTTCTTTCTTCTAATGTATCATTTTCTTTAATTAACGGTTCATTTTCTATTTTACATTTAAATGTAAAACCTGTATTAGTTAATTTGGCTTCAATAATATCTATATCATTATAAATATTATCTTTTACTTTATAATCAACACATCCTCTTTCAACAAATTTTTCATCAACATTAACCATTAATTCCCATCGTCCATCAATCTCTACATTATTGCCTTTTGGTTCTATTTCTTTACTTTCTAACACAAATTTATCTATTACAATTAATAATTTTTCACTTTTTGGATATTTCTTTTCCCTATCATTTATGATACTACACACAAAATCTAATTTGTTATTTTCATAATCTCTATTTACAATATAGCCAGTCATAGAACCATTCATTACATGTTCATTTTCTTCAAAATAATCATAATTTAATCTATTATTTTTACAATATTCATCAAATAATTTTTTACTACCACAATACAATATATTACAATTCTCATCTGCAATTAATATATTATGCATAATATAATTATCATAATTCTTAATATTAATTTTATCACTCACATCAATAGAAAAAGTAAAATTTAAATTGTAATCATCCATCAGCATATCTTTTATTATTATATCCGTTTCATACGCTTCAATTGACATCTCATCACTTTTTATACCAAATGCAATTTGATTTTCATCTATTAAATCAATATAACCATTATTTATTGCTTCATCAATACCTTGATCATGATTATAATAAAATTTACTTATTACATAATCTCTTATTTCATTTGCATGAACAATTCCCGTAGTAATAATTAATGTTGTACAAATTGCAACAGCCATTTTTCTTATGTTAAACTTATCGTTATCTACGTTATCAAGAGCATGAATAATAGCGTTTTCAAAACTATGTGGCTCATTAATTTTTTTATTAACAATATCTGTTATTCTTTTGTCTACATCTTTCATATTTCCCCTCCTCTTCTTCCTCAATTATTTTCTTTATCTTTTCTCTAGCTCTATAAAGATGCGTCTTTATAGTATTTTTATTCATTTTTAAAGTATTTGAAATATCTTCAATTGAATATTGTTCCATGTAATGCAAGACAATAACTATTCTTTCTTCATATTTTAAAGTATTAATTAAGTAATAAAAATTTAAATCATCTTCAATATCCTTATTAGTGTTTAACATTATATAGTTGTCTAAATTATATAACTCTATTGAAATATCATTTCTATATTTTTTCTTATACAATTTATTACATTTATTTATAAGTATTTTTATTACCCATTTTTTAAATTTTTCTGGTTCTTTCAATTTTTTAATAAACTTATATGTTTCTATCATCGTCTCTTGAATAACATCTTCTATATCTGCATCATTTACTAATCTAGTTTTAGCAATTTTAAATAAATCATTTTTTATACTTAATATTAAGTTTGTAAACGCATTAGCATCTCCATTTTGAGCTCTTTTTATTAATTCTTTCAACATATATCTCCAATCTTATAAAATTCTATTCTATATATAAGAGTCGCTAATTTTCATTTAGGTTTCATATAAAAATATCTATTTCATAATAAAAAAAGATTAGTTATCCTTGTAACTAATCCAAAAAATGTATTTTGTCTATCTCAAATCAATAAATTATAATTTATCGATTAAATTATATCATAATCTTACATCTGTGTATATTTCTTTTTAATATACAATTACAGCTTTGATATAACTAACTACAAACTTATTTTAGTTTCTAACACACTAGAAACTCACAGAGTTTCCGTGCGAGAAATGGAAATTATTTCCCTTTCTAAACCCTTTTTCATTATTTTTTATTATTTTTCGTTATCAACTACCAAAAACTAAAAAATAATATCTTGAAAAACCTTTCTCGGTTTTTCAAACTTTTCCACGGAAAACAAAAATAACCCAACTTATTGAGTTATTTTTATTTATTATTCTATTGTTTTAAATTATTTTTTATAAATAATTCACATTCTTCTATTATTGCTTTTATTATATTTGATTTTCCTATATTATCTTCTATTTTTAGTTGTTTTAATTTTTCACTTAATTTATTTATACAATCTAACTCTTTATCAAAATTTTCAATATACCTCAAATCCTGGAATAATTTATTACAAAAATATTTAAAATAAGCTAATTCAATAACAGATTCCGTGTTCTCTAAATTATTTATAAACTCATCCATATTTATATTACTAAAAAAACCATTTATAGCAATATAATTAAAATATGTTTCATTAGTTTGCATTTCTTCAAATAACATCTTAAAATTTTTAGTTTGAATATATTCTTCAATTTTTCCAAATTTTGTTTTTAAAACATACTTCTTTATTTCTTTTACAATATTTGAATATTTTTTCGTTATATCTTCAGATGCATTCGAAAAATCCACAAAATTAATTGCAAAGTGTAAACAATCATTACTAGAATCATTATCTATTGTTTTCTTGAAAACATTCATAAAATCTTCCAATTCTATTTTATAACCAATATCTTCTAATTTTAATAATAACATTAAAGAATTTAATATGTTGTTTGTATTATATGTATTATTTCTAAAATTTTGTTTCAGTTCATCAATTCCATTATATACTTCCTCATCTTCCATTTCCCAATAGTAATTCCTTAATCTATCATATGGTCCCTCTTTTATTGATAAACTTTTTTTAAATCTTTTTAATATTTCCAATATTTGTTCTGAATTTAAAATTCCTTTTGTTATATATAAATCAATAAATTTAAATCCATATCTATAATTATTAAAATTATCATCTTCTTTTAAATTAATATAACCATATTCATTATTTTTCCATTTTTTATATAAATTTTCACCTTTTTTATACACTATTGAAATATATGTTATATATTTAAAAATGTATTCTGTAGCATCAATGTCATTATCAAATTCAGAGTCTTTTAATATCATATTGTATAAATTAATGAATTTATCAATTATGAACTGAACTGTTCTCATATTTAAATGTTTTTGTTCTTCCAATTCAAATATTAAATATTCAACATTTCTTATTAATATATTTTTTAATTTATCATCTTCAAGTTTTTCTATAAATGTCAAATAATTGTTTTTTATATTAGGAATAAATTCAATAGAATGTCCTATAAATTTTTCTTTTATTTTTATGTATTCATCTTTTTCTTCCATTTCTTTTTCATTTGCAATTATGATAACTTTTAATTCTTGCTTTTCTATATAGTCATTAATATAAGCAAGCAATTTTTTTATTTCTATATTGCATCTTTCTAAATCATCAAAGATTAACACAACATTTTTATTGTCTAATTTATCTGTAATCAAATCCAAGACAACAGAAAGAATTACATTCGGGAAGTCTTTATTTATAAGACTCATAATATTTTTTGATTTAACTTGTTTTCTTATATCCTTTAAATTTATACTTTCTAACACACCTTTTCCAAGATGCTTTATCAATTCTTCTATTATCTGTATATCAATATCTTCAATATTTTCTAATCCATTAAGCGATATATTTAAGAATATTTTAGATTCATTATTATCTTTAATAAATTTTTTTATAAAATGTGTTTTTCCTGAGCCCCATTGACCATTTATAAGAAATGCATAATTATATACATTAGTATTTAAATATTCCTTTAATTGCTTTTCTAATTCACTCATTAAATCACTTCCTTTTCACTTTTCTACATCATATCATCATAATTTTTGTTTTTCAATATATTTCTATATCTAATATTATCTCTCACTATTTACATCCATTATAATAATATAAAAGAGAAAAACGATTGATAAATTGGGATTTCAACTTCAAACCAGTCCATCTCCCGCAACCAAAAAACGCCGAAATTTTAACGAATTTCGGCGTTTTTATTATATTTTAAAATCATTCAAAAGTAACTAATGTTAAAGAATTTAGTATTCAAACATTTCCATAACAAATAATAAAATATCAATTTTAATACTTTTCTATTATTTAATCGCATTTTCATTGCTTATATATAATATTAAATAAACAATTTGTATAAAATATATTGATAAATTATAAATAAAATGTTATAATTTATACAAATTCCGAATTGCAATCGGAATTTGTATAAGGAGGTTTATATGACAACTAATTATATTCATAGAACTATTGAAAATAAATTAGAAGAAATGTATGACAATTTTCCATCTATTTTAATAACTGGTTCTAGACAATCTGGAAAAAGTACAGTTTTACAATATATAAGTACAACCAAAAGTCAAACTATTAATGAAGTTAGTTTAGATGATTTAAATGAACGTACTCTTGCTATTGATGACCCAGAAACATTTTTAAGAACACATGGTGTTCCATTAATAATAGATGAATTTCAATATGCACCTAATTTATTATCCTATATAAAATTAGCTATTGATGAAGCAAGAAAAAATGAAATGTTTGGAGATGGAAAAAAAGTTGGAACATTATATTATTTAACTGGTTCTCAAGTTTTTGAAACAATGGAAAATATAACAGAATCTCTTGCAGGAAGAGTCGGGATAATTGATTTATATCCATTATCTACAAGAGAAATATCAAATTCAATTGAAGAAATTTTTATTCCTAACATTGACATTATTAGAAAAAAGGAACCATTAAAATATGAATACATGGGAAATATTTTTGAAAGAATTTTTAGAGGAAGTTATCCAGAATTATACAAAAACAAAGATATTAATCTTGAAGCTTTCTATTCATCTTATTTAAGAACATATATAGAAAGAGACATAAGAAAAATTGTTAATATACAAGATGAACCAAAATTTATGAAATTTATATCTAGTTTAGCAGCAAGAACTGGTCAAGAATTTAATGCATCTGATATAGCAAAGGATATTGGTGTTGACTCTGAAACAGTTACAAAATGGACTGGAATTTTAAGTAATACTTATATCATCTTTTTATTACAACCACACATGAATAATAATGTAGGACGTATTATAAAAAGACCAAAAATTTATTTCATGGACACAGGATTAGCTTGTTATTTAACTGGATATGTAAGCAGTGAAACATTACAAAGAAGTAATTATAGTGGTCAAATTTTTGAAACATATATTATCTCTGAAATTGTAAAAAGCTATACTAATAATCAAAGAGATCCTAAAAAGCATTTATATTATTATCGTGATAATAACGGAAAAGAAATTGATTTATTAATATTATATGAAGATAATATTTACCCAGTTGAAATTAAGAAAAATTCAAATCCTGATAAAGATGCAATTAAAAATTTTAATATTGTAAAAAAATTTGAAATGAATTCACCTAATGGTGCTGTAATTTGTTTAACAAAAAATATTCATCCAATTGATGACAAAAATTATATGATACCAATTGAATATATTTAAATTTTTTATGATTCAATTTACTAAACAATTCGCTAAACAAAATATCTAAAAAGCTTGGAATAAGCAAAACTCGTCTTATTCCCGCAACCAAAACAAAACCTTGGACGGATTACTCCTTCCAAGGTTTGTTTTTTTACCAGTGCGAGTGCTCTGATAGGTAATATGCTTTTAATTACTCCATAATAAGATTAGCGATGTTTTTAATCGCATTGCTCCATACAGTTCCTCTTGATTGCAGTCCATTTTCAGTTTTCTCCAGCATATGATTCATACCAGTTTCATCAATTACTTTTAAAGCATCATCACCCATATAGTAATACTGCGTATAATTTCCGCCAAATAAACCGTCCATAGGCAGCACAAGCAAAACATGAGCTTCATCGTCAAACATCTCATAGTACATCTTTTCTGTACCACTATCGTTAATGTTTTCTTTTTGAGTAACGATTACCATCTGTGAACCAGTCTTTTCGTAGAAGTATTTAAGGCTTTCAACGATTTGCTTTTCTGCTTCATCATTAAAATAATCCGCATTATCCTGCAAATATTCCACTACCTCACATTCTACATTAATTCTATCTCCACTCCGGATTTTATCGTTGGTCGATACCGTAGAGAAAAAAAGAAATGCTAGAACTACTCCTAAAATTGTAAAATCTGCCCACAGTGGAAGACTACTCCCACTACTTCCATAACGACGATGATATGATCTATGATATGATCTATGATGTCCGCCTCTTCCCATTGCTGTTTCCTCCTTGATGTATATGCATATTTTATTTAATTTACCTATCTTTAATTATATCATATTTTAAAAAAGCATTCAAATTTCAGCACTTTCAAGACATCATCAATTCTATAATACTTATTTTTAAAAAACAAAACTGCCACCTAAGGTTTCCCTCAAGTGGCATTTTGCATAGGCTTGAATTTTACTTACATGTCAATGGAAAGTCCATCAATCGCGGGGATCCTCTCCATGACAGCAACCATCTTCTTCACAGGTGTCTTTTCCTTTACAAGGGCATTTGCCGCCACATTCGCCATTGCAGTCTTCCCAATCGGGATCACATTCGCCTTCACAGCAGCAGCCGTCGCAGTCCTCACATTCATCGTCGTCATCATCCATGTGGATGGATACTTCGATAGGACATACGATAGCATCGCCAGCGTCATCTGCAATCTCCTCAGCCATTTCCATGGGCATGCCCTGAAGAAGTAAACTTACCAGATTTCCGAATCTGTTCGTCATACTTTCCAGCACATCATCCATAGCACTTTCCAGAAGAGCCATCAAGTTCTCACTATCGGCATTGTACAGCAGCTCGACGAGCTGATCTCTGATGTCGATATAGATGATAGCAGAAGAGAAAACTTCACAGAACTTGCCTTTGAAGACTTCCGTGATTTTCTCATCATAAGCTTCTCTTTCCATGGAAAGTTTCTCCGCAACCTGGGTAGCGAGTTCTTCGACTCCCTCAGGTGCGCTCTTTTCAGCTTCGGTAAGAACGCTCATATAGCGCTTGTGGCCTTCGGCAATTTTCGCCAAAACAGCATCATTGGTGATGTACAGCAGAACTGCATCATCCAGATTGTGTGTCTTGTAGAAGTTTGCGACTACCTTTTCATAATGGTCTGTTGTCCGTTGAATCATGTTGCATACACTCCTATTCATTATTATTACATTTATAAAAAATGCTTATATATTATAACATCGCTAATATATTAGTGTCAACATTTTGACTGTAAACTTTACATAATATTTAATTTGTGTTATAATTTTCATTGTCACACGTTAATTTATAGTTTGTGCAGACTGCACATCTATAACTCACCCGATATTCACACAGAATATCTACCCGAAAGGAGCAAGTATGTTTACACGGACGTTTTCAACTTACAGGCAATTTAACCCGCATGAACTAAGTCCAAAACAGCTTAATGATCTTGAAAAAGAGATCAAGCATCCAGATAAAGACGTTATGTCAGATCAATTCCTTGACTACCTTCTTTGGCTTAGAGGTATCCCCTCCCGCCAAGAATCCTTTGGTAATTTTGTTGGCAAAAAACTTGCAAAATACCCTGGAGCTAAAATTCTAGAAGTTGGTTGCGGGCGCACCGCTAGACTCTCTCGCATTTTAGCAAAGCAAGGTTTCAATGTAACTTGTATCGATACTATCGTCGAAGTTGAGCATGTAACAGATAATGTCAAAGCTATCAAAGGCTTGTTTGATCATAATACATTTGATCTTTCTGAATATGACTTTGTTATCGCTCAAGAACCCTGTGATGCAACCGAGCATGTTTTACTTGCATGCAAAACACAAAACAAACCTTTCTTCATGTCTCTTTGTGGTGTACCACACAAAAAACTTTCTGGTGGAATGCCCAAGAGCTACAGCGAATGGTATGATTATCTTTTAAAGGTATCAGATGGATATGCAAAACTCACATGGCTATCTCTCGACCCTCTATCAAGAACTGCCATTCTAAAAAGCAAGGCTGGAATTTAACCTCCAGCCTTGTTTTTATTATTTTAATTGATTTAATTTACATAATATGGTATAATGATATTTGTACCAAATACAATGGGGATACCCTTTATAACTCTTTTAATAGGAGATGAAACAATGTATACAGTACCCGATCACATCAAAAGACACATCAACAAAATCATCGGAGAATATGAACTACTCTACCGCCAAGGGCATAAAATAGCTCTTCAAATGGTACGCGGTAATCGAGTATACTCCGGCATCGAAACAACTGAATACTGTCTAAAGACTGTCAAAGCTTTCCGGCAGCAATTAAACCATCCTTCTGGAGATTTTTTCAAAGGAACTGAAGAACAAATCCGAAGAAGAATCTATGATAAGATTCTCGAGTTTTATAAGCCCCTTTCACCAGAGGCAATTCTCAGAATCAAAAGCAGTGTGGAAACCCAAGGTCAGCTTGATCGAGCTCTTAAAAATGCAAGAAAAAATCCTACTATTGCATCTGACGCTCGAAACCTTACCTGGTTCATTGCAAATGGCTGTACAAACAATTGGTGCCAAACAGATGAAAAAATCCATCGCAAGCTTTTCAAGCTCGTCAAATCTCAAGAAGCGTTTGAAAAACTTTTGAGTCGCCCTGATAGCATACCTACGATGGAAATCACTCAAAGCAGCGAAAAAAATCTTACATGTATTCGTATTGCAATTCAGATATTCGACATTCCTGAACTTTATAGAAAGCAATCCCGTGTTCGCGAACACAATGCTTTCTGGGACGGCCCTCACTCCGTCGAAGAATTCGATACTGAATATACAATCTTCAACATGTGGAACGACATTGCTGAAACCGGTATCTATTATGTGTACATACCTGAAAGTTGAGACGAAAGTCCCCAAAGAAAGGCGCCAGCAGACTGCTAGCGCCTTTACTATTTTTATAAATAATTTTAGTATCCGACAGTATAATTTACATGTTCTAATTCTTTATTTAATAAATCATAAGTATTTCTACTTATTAATGTATTTATTCCATCTTCATAATTTTGAATAGCTTTTCTTATATCTAAAACTTTATAATTTTTGAAATTTGGATAAGTATATGTATAAATTGGTATATAATCTATATTTTCAAATCTTAAATTACCTGTTGAACCTTCTTTTATAATATCTAGTTTTAAAATAATAGAATTTCTTGTATTTGCTTTTGTTTGCCCTGACATAAAATTACCAAGTGAGTAAATTACAAAACCATTTTTTAATTCTCCATTTGATAATAAAATCTCTTTTGATTCCATTTTTTGAAGCACATGTGGATGACTTCCTAAAATTATATCTACTCCATTTTCAAATAAGAAATTTGCTAGTTCTTCTTGCTCAGCATTTGGAGAATTTTGATATTCTATCCCCCAATGCATATTTACGCAAATAACATCTGGTTTTAAGTTTTTAGCTAAATCTAAATGTGTTTTTATTAATTCTTTATCAATTAAATTAATACAATATTCTCTACCACTTGGAACTGGTATTCCATTTGTTCCATAAGTATATGCTAGAAATGCAAATTTTAAACCATTAACTTCTTTTATAACAATATTTTCTTGATCTTCTACAGATTTATACGTTCCTGTATGAAGAATTCCAGCTTCATCTAAATAATCAATTGTAGATTCTATACCTTTATATCCAGTATCTAAACTATGATTATTTGCAGTTGATACAACATCTATTCCTAATTCTTTTAAATCTTGAGCTAAAATTTCTGGAGTATTAAATGTTGGATAACTAGCATACCCTCTATCTTTTCCTGCAAATGTTGTTTCTAAATTTCCTATAGCTAAATCAGCAGTTTCAATATGTTCTTTTATATCATCAAAGACATATGAAAAATCATATTCGCCATTTTTATATGCATCATTATATTGACTATTATGGCACATTATATCTCCTATTACTGACATAGATACTTTAATATCTTCTTTTTCTTCAAGTTCTACTATAATAGGTTCATCATTTTCTTTAACATCTTTCTTATCTTCTTTTGTAAATGCATTATCTACTACTTCTTTAATCGTTAAATCTGTATTATTCATAATATACTTTTCAGATAAATACATTCCAAAAAATACAAATGCTACTAGTAACAGTATTGTAAGTATTGATATTATAACTTTTTTCATATAACTCAATCCTCCCTAATATTTTACAGCTATATAATAACATATTTTTTCTTAAAGGACAAACACTGTTTTTAAACTATAGATTATTGCTATTTTTAAAAATTAATGTTAATCTTAAATTAGAATTGTTTTTAGGAGGAAATTTATGTCAAAGAATAAAATTTTAGCAATAATTCTTTCAGTACTTATATTAATTACAACTGTAGTCTTAGTTATATACTTCTATCCAAAATATAAGTTCTCATATGAAAATGTAAAAGATATGCTATTATCTCAAGAAACAAATTTTACTAATTTACATCATAAAGTAGAAATGTATTCTGGAGATGACAACTTAATCGGTTATTATGATATATACATAAAAGATCATTTAACTTATACATATCAGCTTGATAAATCAACAAATGAATCATCTGAAATATTTGAAAATAGAAATAAAAATTCTCACATAACAGTTATTAATCCAAGAAAAAGAATTATCGCAACAACAATTCCAATTTATAAAACAAAAAACTCAGATGCATTCTTAGAAAAAGCAAGTCAAAACGAAACAAATGAAAACCTTGGTGTATTTGAATATCTTGGAATTGAAACATTCAATAATCTAGATTGTTTAAAGGTTTCATTAACTGATAATTATACTGATTATCAAGATGTTGATATATACTATATAGACTTAGCAACAAATTTAATTGTTAAAAATGAATACTTTACTAGTAAAGATTCTGAAGAACTTATAAAAATGCATACAGAAGTTAATATATTTGAATTTAACACAGTTAAAGACGAAGATTTAAAACCATTTAATTTAGACAATTATCCAGAATATTCTTATAGAGATTAATTATTTTGAAACACCTATTAAGGTGTTTCTTTTTTCGCCTTCTTCCCCTTAAAAATACAACCTTCAAACCTCCTCAAAAATTGACAAGTTAACATAAAAGTAGTATAATTATAATATCGCATACATTTCGATAGTTACACTTACAACATCGCTTGCGATGTGAATAAGAATAAATGAAAAAGAGAGGTACAACCATGGACAAGTCTGTAATTTCTTACAGCGAGGCACAAGTTATCGATCAGGAGTACTCTGAAAACCACGGCCAATCGGGTCTGGCGTCTGATCGACGTTTTCTCACCTTCTTCATCATCTCGATGCTGATCTGTGCTATCTTAATTGTCGGCTATTTGCACCAGCAAAAGCAACTCAACGACTTAAAAATTCAAGAAGCATACACAATCTGCAACCTGATTGATTCGCAAGAAGAGCATCTTCTTCTCAAGTATCACGTGCTTCCCGAGCATGTTGGTCTGAGCACATTGCGCGATGCATGGAAAGACAATCCCTGCTACGATACCTGCATTGCATACAGTGATGCACTCGGCGATGTTATCGAGCAACTTGAGAATAACCAGAAGCCTTTTGTTCCCGAAGAATTAGGAGCTGAAGTCAAAGTGTAACACAAACGCAGCTAATGCGTTAAAAGGAACCCTCGTGTGGCATCGCTACATGAGGGTTTCTCTCATTTTTAAATAAATATTAATAATTTTCCTTTTATCTTATATCACTAATAAATAACCAATTTTAATAAAAATGAACAAATTATATGTATTGTATTTTGTCGAATTTTGATATATCATAATTTATATTAATTTTTATATGTGAGGATAATATGAAATTAAAAAACAAAATACTTACTATTATATTTGTTATTTTAATGCTATTCCAAACAGTATCATACGCAAGTAGCCCAACGATTAATTCTAAAGCTGCTATTTTAGTTGAAGTAAGTACTGGTAGAATTCTATACGAAAAAAATTCAACAAAACAGCTATATCCTGCAAGTACAACAAAAATAATGACAGCTATTTTAGTTTTAGAAAAATGCAATTTAAATGATATGGTTACAATTTCAGAAACAGCATTAGATAACCTTCCAAGTGGATATGTAACTTGTGATCTTCAAGTTGATGAAGAAATCTCAATAAATGATTTACTATATGCTTTAATGGTAAAATCTGCAAATGATGCAGCCTATGCCCTAGCAGAACATGTTGGCGGTTCAATAGACGCCTTTGCAGATATGATGAATATTAAAGCCAGAGAAATTGGATGTACAAATACTCATTTTGTTAACCCAAATGGTATACATGATGAAAGGCATTACTCTACTGCTTATGACTTATATTTAATGGCAAAATATGCAATGCAAAATGAAATGTTTAGAACTTTAGTTGCAACTGAAGAATATACTTTACCTGCAACAAACAAATATCCAAATGCTGATAGAACTTTTACTACTACAAACCTTTTACTTGATGAAGGCTCAACAAGTTATTATTATAAATATGCAACTGGTGTTAAAACTGGTTATACTTCTCAAGCTGGAAACTGTATAGTTTCTTATGCTTCAAGAGATGGACTAGATTTTATAGCAGTTGTTCTTGGTGGAGGTGCCACTCCATCAGGACTAAATGCAAGATTTATTGATTCAAAAACGTTATTTAATTATGGATATGATAATTACACATTAACTAAAGTTAAAGAAGCAAATACTCATGTAGAAACAATCCTAATTGAAAATGGATCTAAAGAAACAAAAAATCTAGATGTATTAATTGATGAATCAATTACTGTTGTTAATAATAAAAGCATTAATATGAATGATATCATTCCTGATATCAAATATAAATCTGAACTTTTAGCTCCAATTTCAAAAGGTGATGTAATTGGTACAATAAAGTATAAAGTTGATGATATTGAATATAGTGCAAACTTAATCGCTGGTGCTAATGTTGAAGAAAAACCTAATTATACAGTTCTTATATTATTAGTTACTGGACTTGCATTAATTGTTATTTCAGGAAGATTATATAGACATACTACAAAATCTAAAAAAACTAGAAAAAGAAGATAAAAAATAAAAAAATTCACATCCTAGATGTGAATTTTTTATTTTTTAAATTAATTATTATTGATTCCTAAATCTTTTAAAAGAGTATTAATCTTTGATTTATCAGCTATGAAAAACCATAAATCATTACATCTTTTTGACTCTCCTGGAAGTTGATAATTTGTTATTGACTCAATATTTAAATCTACAGCTGATGGAACATATCCTAATGCATCATCAATTACTAAATCTGTTTCAATATTTTCAAATACAGTTTTAATAATATTTTTGGTATTAAAAATATTTTTTATACTTAAAGTTTGTTTTACTGTCTCCATTATAAAGTTTCTTTGTGTCTTCATTCTTCCAAAATCATTATCTCCATATTCTGCAGGATATGAAGAACCATCATTATTATGTCTGAATCTTAATAATTGTTCAGCTTCATTTCCATTAATATTTTGATATCCGCTATTTAAATGTATGTGTAAATCTTGAGTAGGATCATCATAATCCATATCAATTGGAACATCAAAATTAACTCCACCAATTATATCTACAATCTTAATTACAGCATTATTATTAAACACTGCATAATAATCAATATCCATTCCAACAATCTTTTCTACTGCATCAACTACTTTTTGTGGACTCTTAGAATATAAAGCATTTATCTTTTCAGAACCTTTAGCTGTTGCTTCATTAGTTCCAACAAAAGTATCTCTTGGAATAGAAATCATAAAGGCATTATTCGACTTTGGATCATAAGAACATATTATAATTGTATCTGTTAATTTCTTTTGAATGTCTTCACTAATTCCTAATAAAAGCACATTTATACGACCTAATGAATCTACCTTTTCCACATCTTGTCCTAAAACTGTGCATAAAACACCCTTCATTCCTCCGCCATTTCTTCTTACGTTAATGAAAAATAGTATTGAAAATACTATAAGAAAAATTAATAACCATTTAAATACTTTTCTGATAAATCTCTTTATAGGACCAATCTCTTTTTTCTTCTTTTTACGTTCTTTTTTCTTTGATTTTTGTACTACTGTTTGCTCGCCCTTTTTATTTACTTTAATTTCAACTTCTAATTCTTCATCTTTTTTAAATGAGGCTTTTTTTGTTTTTTTAGGAACTGATTTACTTTGAATTCTACTTCTATTTTTTCGTCTGCCTGTTTCTCTCAAAAGTTTGTCACTCCTTAATTTTAATATAGAAAAAGCGAACATATTTATTATGTCCGCCCTACTTGTTTGTTTTCTTATTTAATAATTAAATTTAATACCACATTATTATTGTACATTTGTTTACCAAGTGTTGAATCTTCTATTGCGCTTATAATTCCCCACGAACTAATAAGTGGTGATACAACAGAAAATACTGCAAGTATCACATATACTGATAAGAATCCTTTTATAACACCATAGATTAAACCACCAGATTTATTAAATAGTTTAATAAATGGAAGTCCAGCTATTAATTCAGCAAAGAATCTTACAAATACTAAGAAGAATCTTGATGCAAATAATAGTAATAACATTGTTAAAACACGAATCATGAATTTAGATAATTCAACTGAAACATATCCAAGTGGATCAACATTTGCAACTTCTAGTGCTTCTTGAACAAATGAATTAATCATTTCAACAACAGCTGTTGAGAAGTTTGATTCTGTTGGTTCTAATAATTTACCATCATTTAATGTTGTTCCTTCTAAATTTGCTCTAATTGATTCTGTTAACCATTCATCAATCTCTGTATTTTGAATAATTGTATTTGAAACTGGTTTATATAGTAAAAATACAATTAATAATGATAGAATAAAAGTTAATATCTTAAATACTACTGCAACTAATCCTCTTCTGTATCCCCAATATGTTGAAGAAACCAGCATAGAAATAATTACTAAATCAACTAAAATACCACCAAAGGCAACCCAATTAATTACTCCCATCATTTCCTCCTATAATTCTATAATTTCAATTTTATTTTTATAGACAATTCCTGCTATACTATTACCTAAAACAACATTTTTAATTTGTTTAGATGAAGTATATTTCTTTTGCAACCACCCAAATTGGCTAACGATTCTAACTTCATTTCCTAAGTTAAATGCCATTAGTTCACCTGAAACTATAACTGATTTTGGTAGGTCACTATTTAATATATATAAGCTTTCTGCTTTACTATTTATGCTTTTCACTTTAACTTCATATTCATATGAGAAAAGACCAGATGATTGTTTATCTATTACAGCAACTCCTGAATCTAAATCTATATCCACATATAAATCATCAGTTGTAAAATCATATAATCTTGTGTTATCTACTGATGTAACTTTTTGAATATATGTATTAAACATACATACTGCATTATCTTTATCTTGATAATTAATATTAGTGATTATTTCTCCATTATTTGATTCATATGTATAAACAATTGAATTATCTGGATCAGTTTCAGCTTTTTCAACTGAAATTACTGTTACATATGACTTAATAATTGTTCCTGAATAATCAACTTCACCAATTGCTAAGTATTTATTATCTTCAGATATATCAGTACAAATTGCATAATTTGATGAAATATACCTTCTAAATAATTCATTTCCTGATAAATCATAAAATACTATTACCGATTTATATATTGTGTTTTTTACGATAACACTTACATATCCATTTTCATTAACATTTACACCAGAAATTTTGCCTTCAACCTTTGTGTTCCAAAGAATTCTTCCTTCAGAAATTAAATATAATTTATCTCCATCTTTCTCACCTAAAACCATGTACTTTCCATCTGAATGAGATAACGGAACAGATATATTTACATCTAATTCAGATGCTAAAGTTCCTTTTGAAGTGTATGCACTTAATTTATTTTTACTTAAAATTGCAATATATTTATCATAAGCAAATATTGCAGGATTAGTATCTGTATTAATTTCAATAGAATTCAAACTAGATTCTGCTACCTGCTTACCAAATATATTAGTATCTATTTCTGACCTAAAATTCTCATCTGTGATATATCTTGCTACAATAATTACTATACAAAATCCTAGAATTATCAGCAAAGATGTTTTCAAAAACGAGTTTTTAGAATCCACTATATTTTCATCTTTCACTCTTATCACCTATTAAGATTTTTTCATTAATATCATAACAATTAAATAATTTTTTTGCAAGCTATATCCTTAAAATTGTTGACAAAATCAGCACTCGAGTTTATAATTATTATGTTGCAGATTGCACTCATAGCTTAGCTGGATAGAGCGTTCGGCTACGAACCGGGAGGTCGGGGGTTCGAATCCCTCTGGGTGCACCAAACACTAGTAGAAATACTAGTGTTTTTTATTTTGAGAAATTTTATAGAAATAATCTTTATATAATTGTTTTTACCTACAACATTATACAGTTAGAATCAATCAATATACATTTTCTTTCTCAATCATATTATATAAAAAAAGCGTAAATTATTAAAAAATAATTTACGCCTTGTATCTATTAAATCTATATCTTATTTATCTAATAAATCTAATCTTTTTAACTCATTTATTATATCTTCATCTTGTATAAAAGATGTGTCTATCTCATCAATAAACTTAATAATAACATTTTTTTCTAACTCAATTAAATCTTTATGATCTAATATCTTTATTAAATTATCCAACAATTTTATTGAACTATCTGGTATTTCATATTCTTTTAATTCGTTATTATTATTATTATTATCTATTTCACTTTGAATTGATTTTAATAATTGATTTGTATATTCATTTCCATAGTATTTATTTAATATTTTTTGAATTTCAATCTCTTTTTCTAACAAATATGAATTATCCATCAGGTTATCTGTTGTTATTGAATCACTTGTAGTTCTTAAAGTATTATTTATAAAATTATCCTTTTCTTTTTTATTTATTTCATCATTAATCTCCATATTTTCATCATCTTGTATTGCTACAACAATTGGAGTATCTTTTTCTACTACCAAATGATCCATTGATGATTTTATAATTACTCTACCTTTATCATCTATCTCCAACACTCTCATACCTGCATAAGAAACTCCTAAAGATAATATTAAGCAACAAATAAACATAGCCACTGTTTTTAATATCTTCACTCTTTTTAAACATTCTTCTTCATACTCATTAATCA
The DNA here is from genome assembly GCA_017517685.1 of Clostridia bacterium. Classification (GTDB taxonomy): domain Bacteria; phylum Bacillota; class Clostridia; order TANB77; family CAG-508; genus Scatovivens. Next base: position 65,693 of record JAFWYK010000009.1, on the reverse strand, counting down.
TTTTATCTACAGCCATTCTTAGATTTAAATTTTCTATAATTTTATTCTCTAAAATTTCATCTCTCATTACTTATCACCTACCTTTAGTTTCTTTTTCATTATTTTCCTAATTCTAAAAAGACGTATTTTAATATTACTCTCACTTAGTCTCAACATTTTAGATATTTCTTTTATACTTTTGTCTTCATAATAAAATAGTCTAATTATTTTCTTATCCACATCTTTAAATTCTCTAATAATGTCTTCAACTTTTTCAAATCTACTTGAATCTTCAAAAATGTTATTACATAACTTATCAATACTATTTTGATATTCATCAATATCATATGTAATTTTATTTTTTTTCAGTTTTTCCTTAATTAAATTATTAACAACACCTACCAAATAAGCTTTTATCGTTGTAGTAACTTTTTCTTGATTTTTCCACAATATAAAAAATGCATCCGTTAATATTTCTTCTTTGTCTTCAAGAGATAATGTACTATTTACTTTATTATTAATAATACTGTTTAAAAATGAAGTATATTCTTTAACAATGTTTTCCATATCAAACTTTTCATTTTGCAAATATTCTTCTTTACTTTTTAATTCATTCATAAAAACCTCCTTATCATTAATCTCTTTATAATATAATGGTAATAATGAACAAAAAAGTTACACTTTTTTAAAATTTTATCATAAAAAACTAATTCTATTTAAATATTTTTCTTTTTTACCACAAACTCAAATTTTCAACATCAAATTTAAAATTAAAAGAACCACAAAACTCAAACTTAATAAAAAAACAGAGTTTTATTCAAACTCTGCTTCTTTATTCTTTTATTTATTTATTTTAAAACTAACTAATTTTATAAATCTAAACTATTTGGATTTAATAAAAACTCTTGAATTCCCATTATAACAATTCCATCTTCGTTTCTCCATAATTTTATATTATCTTTAACAATTATAATCTTTTTAAAATTATCTCCTATATTATTTAAAGAATTAGATTCTTGTTTTGTTTTTTCAGGAGTATCTAAATTTAAAGCCACTTGAATATAATATCTTTTACTTCCTTGATTACATACAAAATCTACTTCTAATTGTTTTCTATCTGTTCCTTCACGAGTTTCAACAACTCCAACATCTACATTATAACCTCTAATTATTAACTCATTATAAATAATATTTTCCATTAAGTGATTTTCTTCTTGTTGTCTAAAATTAAGTCTAGCATTTCTTAATCCTATATCTGCAAAATAATATTTTTGTGGAGTTTGAATATATTTTTTCCCTTTTATGTCGTATCTTTCAACCTTTTCAATTAAGAATGAGTCTAATAAAAATTCAATATATGAAATAACCGTATTTTTTGATATATCAGTATGACCACTACTTGTAAAAGTATTATATATTTTTTGTGGATTAGTAAGTGATCCAACCGAAGAAGATAATAAATTTATTATAATATCTAACACATCATCTTTATTAATATTATTTCTTTCTATTATATCTTTTTTATATGTTAAATTAAATAAATTTGATAAATAACTACTCTTTTGCTCTTCCGTTTTTTGATTTAATATTAAAGGCATTCCACCATAAGTAACATATTCGTTCCATGCTTGATAGTTATCGCCGTTAAAAGCACTCACAAATTCTTTAAATGATAATGGAAAAATTCTAATTTCATCTCCACGACCTCTAAATTCAGTTATAATATCACTTGATAAAAATTTAGAATTACTTCCAGTTACATAAACATCAAGATTTCTTATGTGTAAAAATCCATTTAATACAGATTCAAAATTATCTACTTTTTGAATCTCATCTATTAATACATAATATGTCTTTTCATCTTTTATTTGATTCTTTACATACACATTTAATTCTTCAGGATTTAAATATTTAACATTTTCAATATCATCTAAATCTATTTTTATTATATGATCTTCTGAAACACCATTTTCTAATAAATGATTTTTAAAAATTGGATCTAGCATAAAAGATTTTCCACAACGTCTAATTCCTGTTAAAATTTTTATTAATCCATTTTCTTTACGAACAATTAATTTATTTAAATAATCTTGTCTTTGTATAATATCCATAAAACATTCCTCTCTCCACTTCATTGAACATTTTTGCCAATTTTGGCATTTTTGTTCAATGATATTATATGATAATTTCTTTTATTTATTCATTTTTATTTCGATAACTTGATTATTTTCTAAGCATTAAACGTTTATTAATCTTATTATAACAATATTACCACTAGCAACCCCAAAATAAGTTACAGTCTTTTATTTAAGGAAATATCTACCGTATGGGTGCACCATTAAGTCCCTTTTTCAAGGGGCTTTTTCTTTTTTAAAAAATCTATCAAACTATATCAAAATAAGCATTTCTATACTTTTACCTATTTTAAACTGTTTTAAACTTTTTTAAATTTTTTACAACATTTTTAAACATTTACCCAAACACTTTTCAAAAAAGTAAAATTTGTTTGAGTAAAACTACCCAAACATCATCATTTTTGTTTGGGTAAAATTCAAATATCTAAAAAAAGTGCCATTAAAAGCACTTTTTTTAGATATCATAAACTACATTTTATTTTATTATTTTTTTCATAATTATTTTACTCGTTTTTAATTTTCCCTATTAATAATTCCAATTAATTTTATCAAGCTCATTTATAACTTTTGTTGCAAATTCTGGTTCAATCATATTAATAAAATAAGCTTTTCCATATAAATGTTCTTTATAAAATGCTTTATTGCAATTTATATGTTTCAAATGTCCATCTACTCCATATTTTTGGCAAAAATATATTTCTTGCATTAACTTTCTTTTATATTTTCTTGGAACAGTTACTTTTCCAGAATTAATATTCAAACCTGTTACTTAGCCTTTTATTATTATATGCAAATCTTGTTTTTTCTTCGTTCACATTGAATTTTTCTTCATTAATAATTTCTTTAACTATTTTTATTATACTTTCAATTCCCTTCTTACCTGAAATAGTAATATCATCTGCATATCTACTATATTGGGCTTCGTATTTTTTGCACAAATTCGATAATCTCTTATCTAATTTTAAACAAGCTATATTAGCTAATTTAGGGCTTGTTGATGCTCCTTGTGGTAATCTAGCATTATACGTACAAAGTTTTGCCAATATAAACGATACCTCTTTGGTATAACCATAATAATAAAATATATTAAAAACTCTATCTATACTAATGCTTGGAAAAAAATCTTTTAAATCCATATTTATAACACACTCTTGTTTAACATGTACTATAGCATTGTCTAAAATTGACTTATTTTTTTCAAACCCTTTTGCATATTCTGATATTTTTACATTATCTAGTATATTATCTAATATCCATCTTTGAATATATTTTAAATTTGCATTAGGAATCGAAAGTTCTCTTTTACCTCCTCTTTTTTTAGAAATAAATATTTTTCTATATACATATTCTTCTTCTCCGAATATATATGCTGCTAAACATTCTTTTTTTATTCCTAATAACAAAGCTAAATGTTCAAAATCAAATATTACTGGTAAATTATTTTCCAAAAGTTTTTTTGCATAATTAATACAAATCCTAATATAATATTTTCCATATACTTTTTTTAATTCTTTTTCTAGTTCATACAAATATTTTTCTTTATAATCCATTTACCAACTCCAATATATTCGTTACCCTTTCTTTTATTGAAACCTACTTAAACATTTATATTTAAGTATTATATTGAAACCCACTTAAACATTTATATTTAAGTTTTATAATGCTTAAATATAAACGTTTAAGTGTTGCAATTACTTCTTTGTTCATTCTTCTCACAGCTATATATGCCAATATATAGCTATGGGATATAAAGTAACGTTACACATCGAATAGCAACTTGCTATTCATTTTCTAGCGAATATATTTTATATTTTTTTTGTAAACCTTTTTGGTATATATATATCTTGAACATTTAGCTTATTATTAACATCTATAAAATTATTATTAATAATTTTATTCCCATATAAACTATAAATCTCATTATTAGTTAAATTTTTTGTTCCTTCTTCTGTTATTTTTAATAAAAAATCTTGATATATCAATAATTGACTCTCTATAAGTTCATCAATCAACCCAAACAATATTTCAATATTAATTCCCATTTTTCTTATTAATTCATTTATATCATATTTTTCTTTTACATCATAAAAGTATTGTAAAATTAATATTTTTCTATACTCATCCATCTTTATTCACACTTTTTACTAAAATCTTAGTATTATTAAGATTTTGCAATTTTCTATTTTCTTTTTCTTTCTTAATCATTCTCCAATCCGGAGACGAGTTTATATCTCTTGGAAATAATGGGTCATTTTGAGATGTTTTTTCCCAAAATAAATTTAATGTATTATTGGGCGTATTATTATAAAACGAAATTAAAGCTTCAGTATTATATCTTCCAAAAATATAATTTGGTATTTTTTTAGCTCTTGATATTAATTCAAACTCTTCTTTTCTTCTACTAATTTCCTCTTTACAAAAATTCACATCTGAAAAAGCTTTTTTTTCAATATTCATTACTTCAAAAATTATATTTATTTTATATTCTTTTAGTTCTTCAATAATATGTCTATCCGCATTTTCAGACATTGAGACTAATAATATATACACATTTTTTTCACTAAATATATCATTATATTTCTTTATATATTTTATTATTGAATTTCCAGAACCACTATAATCATCTATTAAGACTATATTTTTTATTTGTTCTATTTCTTTACTTTTTAAGTCTCGTAACTCTAGAACACTATTTTTAGCACTTATTTTATTAATTCGCATAAATTCATAAGCATATCCCATTGAACTATTAAAACTACTATCATTTTTCTTTATAAAAGTATACATTGTTTCATTATTATCTATATTGTATTTTTCAACAATATTTAAATAAAGTTTTTTAAAATAAGTATTAACACTCACATGTCCATAATAATTAAATTTTTCTAATAATTTATATATTAACTCTCTATTTTCTAAAGGTATAGTTTTTATCCATTCATTATATTTTTGATTAAAATTTTCACTTTTTTCATCATTTTCCCAACGGTTAATGCAATCATATCTTACTTGTTCATTTATTTCTTCTTCCATTAACTCAACCTTTATACCATTAATTTTATTATTGCCTAAATAACTTATTATACTATCATAAACATATATATCATAAAAATCTTTCACATACAACTAATTTAATTCTTTTTTTATAAAACAATTTTTATTTTTTCTTGCCCTACAACTTTCTTATATTTTATAAAATTAAAATTATTTAAACTTTCTTTAAGAAAGATAACAGACGCTCATAAAACTTTGAACTGTGTCGGTCAGAGCTTCAAAGAATTAAAAAGTAGTAATTTTTAATAAGGCTCTATAATAAAAAGAGTATTAGCATCTCACCAGGATTAACTAATACTCTGTTTTCATTTTATTTAAACATACTGCGTTTTATTTATAGTAACCATCAAACCAACCGACATCCAAATTAGAAACTATTCTTTTAGTATCTATATTTTATATTATTTAATTCTTTCTAATTCTATATTTACTGGTTCTCCATAATAAATCAATGTAACTATTAATTTGTCTGTTGCATTATATTTTGTTAGATCAAAATCTGCTGTAAATTCATATAAGTTTTGTTCTATATCAACACACGCTATAGAACTACTTTCAGTTTTATATTTATTTCCATTAGAATCTGTTATATGTGTAATCTTATCTATACTCCTTTCCTCATTTTCATCAAAGTTCATATAATCTCTTGTTATCGCTTCATTTTCTCTCTGCCATTCTTTTTCTGCAATTTTATTTTCTTCTTTATTATAAAATTCAGAAATTAATTTATTTCCCTCTTCCCAAGTCATTTCTCCTTTATTTACTAATTCTTCTATTCTCATATATTCTTTCTGTAAAGGTCGATTGATAAGATCTGGTTGTTTATAATTTAACAACCATGCTTTAAATTTAAAACCACTTTCAGAACACCTTACATAAGAAACTTTAATATCTGGGTGAACATCTCCAACAACTATATACTCTGATTTTTCTCTATTGTACATTTTCTCTGGAACTTTTACATTAAGTTTCCAATCTCCTATAAGATTTACTTTATCACATTTCAAATATTCTCCATTATTAATATCCTGTCCTGTATATTCTTCATATTTCTCTAATCTTATTTTTGTAAATATATATGTCAATTCTTTAGAATTTTCAAAAAATTCGTTTGAAGAATTACAATTAATATTGCATTTTACTAAATTGTTGTCTTTATCAATACTAATTACTGAAGTATTTAGTATTGGCATTTTTGATGAAAGTTTCTCAAATTCATAATTCAAATTATATTCTATACATTTCTCTTCAAAATCAGGTTTTAAACAACTTGTAGCCACAATTCTATTTTCTTCATCTAAAATAATTAAATCTGTAAAATATATTCTCTGTAAATTATTTAAATCAAAATATTCTTTTATTTTTTCATCAAATATAAAAGAAAAATTTGTACTTAAATTAATATCATCCATTAAAAATTCATCAATTTTTCCACTTACATTTATATTTTCAACAACAATTTCTGTTTCATCTTTTGAAAGTGTAGTATCTGTATTTATCATATTCATATTGACATCTTCAACATATCCTTGTTCTGCAGCTTTTGTAATTCTTTCATCTCCAAAGTAATATTTTATAATTTTTTCTATGTCTTTAGCAAAAGTTATACCTGTTGTTAATATTAACAAACAGCAAGCCACAGTTGCAATTTTAAATATATTTTTATTGTTTTTCTTCATTTCTATGTTTTCCTCCTCGTCAAAATTGGATATAGAAATTTTTAATTTAACATTTTCAAATATTTTTTCTTTATTTATCATCACTATACCCTCCTTTCGAAAATTCTTTTTTTATTTTCTTTCGTATTCTATGTAATCTCATTTTCACATTAAAATCCGAAATATTTAATGCTTTCGATATTTCCGATATTTTCATTGAAGAATAGTAATATAAATTAAAAATTGATATATCATCATCTTTTAAATGTTTTACTGTTTTCTCTAAAATATTTATTTTTTCTCTTTGCTCACAAATCATATCAACTTTTTCATTATCTTGTATGATATTTTCGTACTCAGAAATATCATAATTTATTTTTATTACTCTACTTTTTTCTTTTACTAGATTTTTGGTTATTCCTGCTATATATGAACTTAAAATTCTATCATCATCTAATTTTTCTGTATTTTTCCATAGTATAAAAAATGTATCTGATATTATTTCTTCAACATCTTCATTTGATAAATATTCATTTGTCATATTTTTTATAATAGAATAAACATAGCCACTATATTCGTCTATAATCTTTTCTAAATCTAATTTTTGATTATTTTTGTATTTTTCAATTTTACTTTTCAATTTAGATCTAAACTCCTTTTTATATTCAAGATATCTTATACTTATATATTGATAAAATTTGCAAAAAGGTAACACTTTTTATAAATTTTATCAAAAAAATTATTTATATTTCAAACCAACTTAAAATCAATTATTATATTCCCAAATTCAACCCCAAAATCCATTTTTTCTTTGAAATATCAAGGTCATCTACCGTATGGGTACACCATTAAGTCCCTTTTTCAAGGGACTTTTTCTTTTTTATAAAATCTTGCATATTTTATTCAAACAAGCATTTCTATATTTTCAACCATGCTTATATTTTAACCTAATTTTTCTAGTAATTTCATTCAATATTGCAAAATTATGTCAACAGTGGTATAATAATCTATGGATTTGACTTTTAAAAGTCATTTTCATGGTAACCTCGGTATATCCCAAGCAAAATAATTTTAGGAGGTTAATCACATGGCAATCACTTACCAGTCCTCGCATCCCCAGTACTACAAGCGTCTTTCTGACTATCAGATAAGCGCAGAGTTCAACATGACCAGCGACGGCGAGTTTGATCTTATCAGACTCAAGTCCATCATGATGCACTACGCTTACTGCGAAGACCACACCAAGGGATTCGCACCTGAAAAAGATGCTAAGGTTAAGACTGTTAAGTATCCCGGTTTCAGTGTTATCGCACTGGGAACTCCCCGCAACATCTGGCTCCCCGACCTTACAAGTTTCGAACTCATGCGCCGCGACCTTCGTAACAATAACCACATTCTTGTGGCATGGGACGATAAGAGCATCGCATTTGTTACCGATAAAATCGGTTGGGTAACTGTGTTTGAGGAGTTTTTGACTTTCAAAAAGTTTTGGCGTTTCATTGATGGCGCTGGTCTTTATGTCAGTCTCTAACCTGTTTGCCAAAAGCGATATTCGCTTTGCTCTCTCCACTTCGGAGGGAGTTTTTTCATTTTATGACTTAGAACCCTAGATTCCTTTGTTTTCAGACAAATTTATAATATAATTAAGTATATAGACAAAAAATCTATATACTAAACCTCGTGTTTACTTATATAATTTCAGTCATTTTCTATAGTGGTAAAAAACACATAAAAGGTAACAAAATATATAAAAAAAGACGCTTATAGCGTCTTTAAATATTTCTATCTTCCAAGCATTATCGATGTATCAAATCCAAATCTAATATCATAAATATATACATCGTTTGATATTAAACCAGGGTATGCTTCTAAAACTTCTACTTTAATTTCAATTGGTTTTTCAATTGTATTTTGCGTATATCCTATATCGAATAATTGTATCTCTTTACTGTCTTCAAGTTCAAATATGTATTCTTTTCCTTCTACTGTAACTTTAATCTTTTTAGCTCTACCATAGTCTTCCCAATTTTCATCATTCCCATTTAAAATTGACATACCATTAACTCTATAATATCCATCTGTTCCTTTATATCCATCAAAGCTATAATGAATTAAATCTCTAGCATAATCATATTGAAATTTTGTATATTCTTCCATTGAATAATCTTTGTCAAAATCATAATTTTCTAAGTTACAAGTTAATTCATGTGTAACTGTCGCTTTAAATGTAATAGGCTCAGAATATTTTACTTTTTCAATATAATTATTATTAAAATATTTATATCCATATTGTTCATAATTAGATTCTATCCAAAAATATCCAGCAGAATCACCATAAAGTGATGGTGTAGTACAATACTTATTATGGTATTCATACCAATCTGATTCTCCAAATACAGCATTTAATTTAAGTTTTTCATGAAGACTTATAAAAGTCTTTCTTGGAATATCTAACACATACATTAAATACGAATCATAATCAATACCGTTAAGTCTAATTACACTATAAAAATCTGGATTTGTTTCATTATCAAATTCTTCAAAAGTATAAATTCTCATTGGCTCTGGTTCGTTATTTTCAATTGGTTCCTCTTGTATATTATCTTCTATAACTTCTTCTGGTTTCTCTTCTTGTTCGATAATTTCTTCTACTACATCTACATTTTCATAATAATTATAATCATTAATAGACTTCGTTGTTTCTAATTGTTCTTGTAATTCATTCATCACAATCATTAGTGCTACTAATAATATAATTACAAAACCTATTAAAAAATAAAAAATAGATTTAATATTTCCTTTTTTAACTACTTCTTCTCCATCTTTTATTGGATCTTCATTACTATCTTCTATCATATTAAATTTCCTTTCAAAATTTATATATAATATTATATCACATATTATTATTATTTCTATCATAAAAAACAAAAGGAGGCATCTTTTTAGGGACGCCTCACATTTGCTTGATTCAATTAATCAAATTTGTACCAGTTACTTTGCTGCAGATACCTGAGATTCTGCGTACTCCTCAGGAGTTGCATGAGTAAGCTCATACTCTTCTTTCTGAACAACGTACACGGCAGGGCCGAAAGACATGTTCTCAACGACAAGCGCATCACCAACCTTTACAGGGGTAAGCTCAACGCCGGTTGCATTCTCATCAGGCCACTCAATATCGTAGCTGTTAGCCACGTAAGTGAGACCATGCTTCGTGATCATGTCCTCTGTAACAACGATAACCATACGGTCCTCGGCGTCAGTATGGACAAGCAGAAGGTCGTGCTTCAGTTCCACCAGCATGTTGGTAAACAGTTCCTTATGATGGGGATCAGGCATGGTTCCGAGAACTTCAGCGTAAGCAAAGGCACCTTCGACAGACTGGAAACCAATCTTTCTCTTGTTCTTTTCCTTCAACACTTTGCTGACATGCCATGCATACGCATCGGGTCTCTCTACCATATCCTGGCCACGCATAAGCAGCTTGCCATTGATGATTCGCATCACCATGTGGAAAAGCTTCTTGTCGTACACAGTGCCCTTAAGGTGCTCCTTAGTAACAACGTTCAGGTTAAGGAGCATCTCCAGCAGAGGAATATCTCCCAATTTACCGAAAACAATGTTGTCCATAGGCAGCTTCACCATAGGCACAGCCGGTGCGGATACCTCAAATACCTTGCGGGTAAGTTCCTTTGCAGCGTCAAAACTAATGATCTTTTTTTCCATAATGTTCTTCTCTCCTTGTGTATATAGATATAGTTTTACTGGTATATGGATTACCACTTATATTATATCATAATTTAACATAATTTTCAATTATTTTAACTAATATTTTTCAGTATTTTCAACGGTTTTCGCCATTTCTCTTGTTTTTGATATTTGATATTATGTAAATTATATGTTATAATAATAAAGACGTTTATATGACATTGCTATTTAGCTGCAAAATGTAACTATATAGCCCCATAAGGATTAAAGGAGTGTTTATGAAAAAATGTATTTACATCGTTGTCGTCGCCACTTTCGTAGGCCTACTTTCTTGCATACTGTCCGGTTGCACGATGTGCTTTTATCCGGAATTCTTCTTGTAAAGAAAGTATCCCCTTTGGCTAAACCCTTATAAACAAACGAAACGGAGCCCAGCAGTCTGCCAGGCTCCGTTTTTGTTCTTTGGGGATATCATTATTTAATTGTTGGGAACATACACATAGTAAGTAGCTGTTCGAGCAATTCCATTCCAAAGATTGAGAATCTTGAAATATTCATCTGCCTGTTCAGATTTACCATACTTGTGCCAAAAAGCAAGATACTTTCTTAAAATGTTTCTCTTCTTATAAAGTTCTCGCTCAGAGATTTCTTCGAATGCTACTCGAATTTTAAGGAAAGGTTTAATAGTCCCCGGAGTAAGTTCCTCAGCATCACTAGACTTAAGAATAGCTTCGAACTTTTCTTTCGTCTTAACGAGCACAAACTTTCTCCTATCTACATACGCATCCATCTGTCCCCAGCTGGAATACGATGCAGTGTCGATAAACTGAAGCATGCTTTCTGCATCTGCCATGAGACCTTCAACCTTCTTTGCTTTTCTAAGCGCTGTATAAAGTTGTCCCTGGCATTCGACCACATTTTTTACACGACAAATAGCATCATAGCTAATCTGTTCATAGTAATGGATGATCATATAGTAGATATTCTTGATTACCTCTTTTGCATCCCCCTTAAATAACAGTCCTTCTTCAGTATCCAGACTCTTTCTGAAGTCTTTCACAGAATCCAAATAGTACTTCGTTGTTTCTCTTCCATTGTAGACCTTGTCTCCAACAGTTACCCTTGTATAGAATATATCTCCAGCCTCATAAGCTTTCTCATATTCTGCCACTAACCGGTCAACAAGTTGCTTTACATGATCAGGTACAATATTCATTGCATTCCCTCTTCCTTTTTATTATTTATGGAATTATCCCCTTTTACCAAAATTCCATGATGATATTATACCACTTTATGTAAATTTAATCAAATTTAGCACTATTACTTGAATTATTAACACTATAAAACACTTTTTTTCAAAAAACTTTCAAAAATATGTTGACAAAACATTTTACGTGTGGTAATATTATTACTGTCGTATGGACCGGTAGCTCAGCTGGATAGAGCAACGCCCTTCTAAGGCGTGGGTCGGACGTTCGAATCGTCTCCGGTTCACCAAAACTCTTCCATAAGGAAGAGTTTTATATATATCGAGGTGTAGCGCAGTTGGTAGCGCGCGTGGTTTGGGACCATGAGGTCGCAGGTTCGATCCCTGTCACCTCGACCAATAATAAAAGACTTTTAGTTTTTACTAAAAGTCTTTTTTATGTGTATTCAAGCTTATTTAAGCACTCTTTTAAGTGCTTTCAAGATTATTTGTACTTTTTTAAAATTCCAAATATGCATTCAAAATCATTCAAATTTTAATTTTTTGTAGACTTTTTTGTAAACGTGAGACCACAAGAGTCTACAAAAAACTATTTTCTCTGTATGTATATATTTATCAATTAAAATCAATCTTTTTTTGATGAATTATTTGTAGACATTAACAAAAAAATAATTTTGCTATTTTAAACAACATTTATATATATCCTTATTATATTTATTGAAACAGCGGCAAAGTAATTTATTTCATTATATTGATGATATAACGCACACTATCTCCATAGCTTCTAATCCCACCAGTTTTGAAAAGTGTCTATAATTTATATAGATATTATTTTTTATTTAATTACTATTAATCAATATATTTCTAAGTTCAAATTAAAATGGCAATTCATTATCTTTTTTTTTTTTTTTTAATATATCAACAAAAGATTTAATGAGATTCTTCTTTGCTTCATTAAAACTTATACCAATTAAACCTTGGAATTGCTCTAAAGAATCATATTTATCTACAAAATTATCATAAGTTTTATAATACTGAGAAATCATATAAAATTCTCTATTTCCTGTTCTGATACTCTCTATAACTTTATTATCTATTAAAGTAGCCAAACTTTCAAAAATTTCTTCTTCTGCTTCTTTTTTTGATTTTTTTGATATATTAACATTAGGTTCATTTCCAAAAACTAAATAATCTAAAGATGTATCTAAAGCAATTGATATGTAAGCTAAAGTATTCAAATTAGGAATTTGAGTTCCGTTTTCATATCTGCTTATTGAAGTAGAATCTATTTTGCTCAATTCAGATAATTGTTTTTGAGTTAATTTTTTACTACTTCTAACTTTTTTGATTCTTTCACCAATTTTTTCTTCTTCCATATTGACTCCTCCGACAAAATTGATTATAATACATATCAGCAGCAAAGTCAAGAAATTGATTATTAATACATTTAAAATTAATATCTTTTTATTAAAAAATCAATATTTAAGGCTAAATAAGTTGATATACCTGAGGATTGATTTGATACAAGCTTTATTTTATAATAACTTTAGAAATAAATATTAGCATCAAAGAAGAAAAATCGCCCAATGCAACATTGAACGACTTTCAAAAGAAATTTTGCCGAATTTCTCTTTTGTATATTTATTGTAGCATATTTCTTCTTTAATTTGCAAGAGGGCTGAAAGGATTTTATTTCTTGCAAACACTAATTTTATAAATAAAAAAATAAAGGAGGAGTTTGCTATGATAAAAGCAACAAAAATTAAGATGAAACCAGGATGTGGTTCATCAAACAATCTATTAGAGATTGATAAAATTTATTTAGTAGGAGATTTAAAAGAAGACGGATATTTTTACAAATCTGACATTTATGACTTTTTAAAAAATAATCCCTATTCAACTATTGAGGTTAACATTTATCCATATCCCAAAGTAGAACCTGTTATTAGCCAAAATGGTGAAAAATATGTTAGGTCAAAAGCTAATTCAACATATATAGATAATTTATTAAACTTACCTAGGGAATAAAAACAATAAGGCATCATTGGATGCCTTATTGTTTTTTATTATTTGTATATCTTATTTTCATAAAAAACATAGTATAATTAATTGACAGGAAAAATATAATATATTATAATATGCAAATGTAATATTAAATTAAAAACACTAATAGGTAGTTGACTTAATTTAATATTAATTATAAAATAATAAAAAAAGAGATGAAGGTTTTCACCTTCATCTATGGGTTATTTAGTTAGATTGGAGTAAGATGCATTTACTTCAATCTTTTCTTTTTCTACTGAAATCTTAGAATTATATCCAAGAGCTGCTAAGCAGCATATCGCCATTGCAACAATAGCAACAACAGATACTACAGTAGAAGATTGAATGCTTTTTTTCAAGCTTTCATTCATCTTTTGTGTACCTCCTTTCTTATGTATTACATCTACTGACAAAAGTTAGCAGATGCATCAATTAACAAATAGCATTAACTATTTACTAATCAATGCATCTGCTCAAAAGTTGGTACATTCTCAATCTAAAAATAACTTGCTGAAATTTTATTATATATAGTAATTAAAGTCAATACAAAAACCAAATATTTGTTCAGGATTATTTGTAATTATTCAAACGCATTATTTTCTTGTATACTTAGTTTAATTTTCTGTATACATCAACATGTATAATTCACTAATATCAAGCATTACAATAATACTCTCTCGACCATCTAAGAGAGTTTTTATACTCTCTTTTTTTACGTTAAATAAGAGAATGTTGAAGGCAATACTTTCAACATTCTCTTATTATTTATTATTTATTATTCTTATAATCTTCATCCCATTTTTTTATTGTTTCAAACAATTTTTCATAAGCATCTTCTTCAGTACTAAAATGTCCTAGTTCAACTACAACATCTCTTTCTGCATCAGTAAAGAAAATTATATAATATTTTGTTTTTTCATTATAATAACATCCATACAAATTATCTCTAGCAGAATCTCTATAAAACTCCCTTTTTTCATTTGAATATGTTTGAAGTTTTCCTTCACGATATACTTTTTCTAATTTTAATTCCTTAATTTTCTTTTCAAATTCTAATCTCTTCATAATCTTTTTTCCCAATCTTATTATCTATTATTAATAAGATATTATCATAAAGACTCTATTTCTTCAACTATATCTTTAATCATCAAAAAAGACCAGTTTCCTGGTCTTCTTCGATTTTGGTATTCTAGGATTTTATTATTAACAATCTATATTAGATTATAATTAATATAAAAATTCATCTTCTCTTTGTTTTACTTCTGATTTTCTAGTTTTAGAATAGTATTTTTTATGAATAATCTCATGAGTTCCAACAGAAGTTCTTCTTTCTTCAAGTTCTTTCAACTCATCTTCTAATAATTTAACAACTTCTTCTCTAGTAATAGAAATATTATCTGGAGAAATTTCTCTTAACCTTCTAACTAATTCTTTAGATTCATCATAAGCATAAGTATCTTCAAATTTACAAGCATCATTAAATTCTTCTGAATCTATTAAACTTGAAATTCGATCTTCTACCTCAATTTCAGGTTTTACTTCAAATGGTTTAATTCCGAATTTTTCTCTTTCTTCATCAGTTAAAAGGTCTGCATTAAGTTCAAGAAGTAACATAGCAACAGCTTTTACTTTTTCTTCATATGCATCAAATGAATATTCTCCACCTTTTTCTTTCATCTTAGTTCTGTATTCTGGAAATACTCTTCTTTTTGCTGTAAGCCCATCTTCTTTATCTTGCATAAATGCAACAAATTCATCGATTTGATCTTTAACTGGTTTTACATACTCAATCATTTGCTCTCTAGTAACAGTTTCTAATGCTCTACATTTAACTTGTTCGTAATCACCATATTTACCAGGAGAGAATACTAAACGAGATAAATCCAAATACTTTTCTAAACTATCTACAACTTTTGTAAGTCCTAAGTAACCTCTAGAATCATCTAAAGGTTCTCCAACAGCAGCAATACTATCATAACCTAAAGTTTTTAAAGCAGTTGTTAAATATAATTTTCTTAATTCAAAGACATCATGTACTGGAAGATTTCTCTTTTGATAATCTCTTATCTTATGAGAGATAGTATAAAGTTTCATTGCTGTATCATTTAACAAATCTGCATTAGGATAATCTGGATTAAAAGGTTCATCCAAATATTGAATTCCTCGGCTCATATCATTAGCCCAAGACATCATACCATTGTCTTTCATCCACATATGGAATATATAATCTATACAATCATCTTGTGTAGATGTATATCTCCACCCTCTTTCTTCTAAACAAATTGTATCTCTAAATCCAATTCTTGATGGCATATCGATATAAACAGATCCTGACTTCCAAATTCTTGCACGAATTCTACTCCATCCATAATCAAAATCATAAACTTCCATTTTAAACATCCTTTCTAAAACTATTAACTAATTTTCTTTTTATATTCAACTACTTTATCAAGTAGTCTTTTATTTTCATCTTCTTTTTCATTCATTTGTACATCGTATAACCTACAAAGCATTATTTTTTCTTTATACGTTAAATCTTCTTTATTTACTAAACCTTTTCTAACTTTTTCTTGAAGTTTTAATAGTTCTTGAAATTTTTCAAGTTTTCTATTCATCTCCATATTCTTCATCTCCTTTTGGATCTTTTTTACCTTTTTCATCTGGATTTTCTAAAGCTTTTGCTTCATCTACTAATCCAGCAAGTTCTAATAATTTATTATTTTCTTTAGCAAGAGCCGCATATGCAGCTTCTCTTCTATCTAATCCTTTAGTTGCTATTTTTTCTCTTCTTGTATCTATATACCAACCAATTAATTTAGAAAATGTTTCAGAGTGACCTTCTCTTTGCATTTGATATGTATCTTTACCTTCAGAATACTTTTCATATCCGATAGCTTCTTCAGATAAGATTGTATCGATAGCATCTAACAATTCTTCTGAAGCATCTCCATCAGCAAATAATTCGTCTAATGCTCTTTGCCATTTATTTCTTTCTTTATCTGATTTTTCTTTATTGTATGAATAACGGTAAGAATCATCTTTAATTTGAGTATATTTTTCAATGTCTTTGTCAACATCCTTACCAGCCTCTTTACATACATCTACTTGATCAAAATATTTTGCAATTAAAGCTTTTTGCTCTGGTGTAATTTCTGCATATATATCTCTTTGAGATGCGATTTTTTCACCATCAACTTTTGCTTCTTTTAATCTTTCTAATTCTTTCTTTAATTTATTTAATTCATCTTGTTTTTCTTCTTTACCAAATATTGCATGTTTTAATCTTTTTTCAGCAGCTTCTACAGCTGCTTCTTTTTCTTGAATCTCTTGGTCTAAATTTGGATTTCTTTGTTCCCAATCAGTAAGTCTTACTTCAAATGGGTTTTCATCTATTCTATCAGCTCTAAACCAAGCTCTATCTAATGTAATTCCTTTATAAGCTAATTGAAAAGATTTTTTTACTTTAGCATATTCACCTTTTTCACCAAAAGCTGGTTCACAGGCATCTAATACTTTTTTACCAACAGTTGTTTTATAATAGAAATATTCTTCTTGATCTGTATCAAGTTCTAATCCAGTAGCTTTAATTTCAGCTAATGTTTTATTAATTTCATCTACACGTTCTGCTTGAAGTTTTAATTTTTCTTCAACTACTTTTCTTACTTCTTCAGCATCTTTATCATCAATTTGTTTTCCTTTTTTCTCTAATGCATCAAAGAATGCTGTTAATACTTCATCTTCTGTTACTACCATATTAAAATACTCATTTTCAGAATATTCTCTTGAAGAATATCTATGAGCATGATCTTTAGGAGCATTTTTCTTTCTTCTTGCTTCCTCTCTTGCTCTACTACGTCTTCTTGCAGCCGCTTGTTGGTCATCATGGATTCTTTTAAGTGCTAATACCAGTAATAAATTCATTTTAATTTCCCCCTTTTAATTTTAAAACTTACTTTTCGGTATCTATTCAAATATAATTTTAAGACCGTTTACAACACTTTTAATTAAAAGTATAAATTTGTTTTCTTGATTTTCACTTTGTTCTGACATTTTATTTCCCTTCCTTCTTTAAGTATCTTTTTTATATGAAAAAAAGACATACTTAGTATTTTTGGTACTAAGTATGTCTCTATTTAATCTGATATTATTTTCCCTATAAACAAAAAACTGAGACCTTATTAGTACCTTTTTGTACTAGTAAGTCTCATATTTTAAAATTGCACCAGGTTTTGTTTCCGCAAATTGTTGATGCAATTCCACATTTCTATGGTTATTACTCCCCTACAAGCTCATTATAGCACACTTTTAAAATTATGTCAACTAATGTTTTAAAATATTTTTTACTATTCTTTATTTATAATATAATTTTTAGTTTTTAAATAAACTCTATAAATAGATTTTAAAGTTATTTTTCTTATTTATCTTAAAGTTAATAAAAGCAACTTAAAAAGTCTCTTATTTTTGATTTTTATTCGAATTAATGGTATAATTATAGTAGGATACTATGTAGTTTTTTCATCAATAATACTTTTGAATAGAAAGTAGGTGATTTAAATGGAAAAAGACATCATCTTCTTAGATACAAACGTATTTGGTAGAAAAGAAAAATACGACTTCGAGCATACATATAGAAACAACATTTTAGCAGTACTAAAAAGATACTCTAATATTGAAGTCTGTCTTCCAAATATCGTTGTAGAAGAATTAAAAAAACATATTAAAGAATCCATTGATAATGATCAAAACAATATCAAGTCCATCTACATAAGAAGAAAACTAAATCAAAACTTCTACGATGAAATTCTTAAAGAAAATCTTCAAAAATTAGATGACTTTATTGAAAAGAACAATATCAAAATTCTTGAGTGTGAAAAATATTTAGATATATCAGATGTAAATAGATGGTATTTCAATAAAGAAAAACCATTTGAAACATCTAAACCAAAAGAATTCCCAGATGCAATGATTATTTCAGCAATAGTTAATTTCTTAAAACAAAGTAATTATTCAAATGCATATATTGTATCTGAAGATAAAGGATTTATCGATTCAATTAAATCTAAAGTAGATTGCATAATAGTAAACAAACTTGAGACAATACTTCGTGAATTCTTCGACTTCAGTACTTATGAATACAAATTAATTGAAGATTACATCAAAGATAATCACATTCTAAATAATAAAAATCTAATTGAATTTGAAAGTGCAAATGTAAACGATATCATAAATATTCAAATTGAAAAAGCTTATTTGGAAGCATGTGAAATTATCTACGACTGGGAAGATTTAGAAAGCTTAGTTGTTAAAGTTAATTACTCTGTAGATATTGCTGGAAACATATTTGTCTTTGATCCTAAAGAATCTATCTACGATGATGAAGATGATGAATACATTTATCCTATGTATCGAAGCACATCAAAATTACATCTTAATGATTTAGAAATCTATATAGAGTTATTTAAAGATAAAAATGGAAATTATAAGAATTATAAAATAATAGATAAAGCATTAATCGATATTACAGATTATTTAGATAAAATGGAATTACATTGTAAAGATAATTAACCAATCATTTTTATAAAAAAGAAGATCTAATACATTTTTATATGTTTAGATCTTCTTTTCTTTTTATTTTATACTATGATTTCATTTATAAGCTTTCTTAATTCTTTTATGTTTTCTTTATCAAACACCTCTAAATTTTCATTTTCAAATTTAATTAAATAATAGAATGGTTTAGATTTAACTTCATCTTTTAATTTTTCTATAGTAGTAGCATTTTCATTTTGAGTATTATCAATTAATTCATACTCTGAATTTTCTTCTAACTCTTTTGTTTTACTTTTAATATTTAATATACAAGCTCTTAATCTATCTACTTCTTCATTTGATAAAAAATATGTTGCTAATAATTTTCTTTTTTTACCACTCTTATCTTTTCCTTCATTTGCTTCTATATCAAAAACTACTGAGTCTCCTCTATAGTCCATTTTCTTTTTTGATAGATCAACTTCATAATAATAAGTTGTATTTCCTAATCCTCCCGCAACAACAGTACTCATTCCTTTAGGATAAATTATAAATCTATTCTCATCATATAATGAAAATTCTTTTTTTGACTCTAGACACACATAAATATATAATCCAAGCGCTATTAGCAATACTATTGTTAAAATAATTAACACAATTTTAATAAATTTTTTCATACATTATTTTCCTTTTACTTTGTCTTTTAAAATATATCTGTATGCTAAATCATTATGTACTAAAACAAACCAACCTTCTTTTCCTTTAATAGTTTCAAAGAACATAATTGGAATTCTTAATTCTTCTTCTACATCAAGCATTTGGTCAAAGTTTTTAACATCAATAACATTTAAGTTTGATATATCAACAGGTTTGATAACTTCCGCTACTATATCTCCATAATTTTTTAATATTGTATAGATAGCTTTTGAATAATATGTTTTCTTTCCTAATGTACTTTCAATAATTAAGTAAATCATAAATAATGTATATAATCCTGAAGTAATTACAATACATAAAAGTGCAAATATAACATATCTATTTGGTACTTCTTCTTCAGTTACGTCTAGAACATAACTTCCTGTTCCAACTTCAGCTACTTCAAATATGTCTTCGTATAAATCCATTGATAATCCAGTTGATACTACTTCTTTTCTCTCTTTTGTATCTATAACTACAAGTTCTAAATCAACAAATGCTTTAACTGGTATATTATGTTGATTTTTAAATGATTTTACTTTTGTATTAAAAAGGTTATATGGTAAATCAACTGATTCTGTAATATTAATTTCATTTTGGTCTATAGCACCTTTTTTATCTTCTATATCAATTTTTACATGATCTACAAGATCAATTCTTTGTGTCCATAATTCTTTACCACTTGATGCATGAGCAACAGTTGCTTTTGCGTAAATATTATATTCATATTCTGAATCAAATTTCTTTGAAGTTTTAACTGTATAATCAAAATCCGCTTTAACTTTTGATACTAAATTTGATATGTAAGCTTTACCTTCTTGCATATATTCAAATGGTAAATATTCATTATCATATAAGTACACTTTATAATCGATATCACTATCAATTGTATATGTTAAAACAACATTTTCAACTATATTTGTTGCTCTTGCAAATAAGAATAATGAGACAGCAAAGACAATAATTGCAATTACCATTTTTAAATATGCATTATCAAGCATATTAAATTCAGTTTGTTTTTTTACTTTTGTACCTTTTTTCATTTTATTCCCCTTCATATAAAAATTGAGCTTCCATATTCAAAACCTTCTCACTAAATATTACTGATGGATAACCTATATATGGAACTTTAATGTTTACTTTTCCTTTGATTTGAGATTCTGATACAGATTCAGGATCCCTTGATCTATTATTATCTCCTTTAGTTACAAATTCAAATTTACCACCACTTGAATTTACTATTGCATCAATTCTATGAACTACTGATTTATTCTCTACTGTATACTCAATAATATCTCCAACTTTTAATTTATTAATATCATTAGCATCAATTTTTTCTACTATTACTACGTCTCCTCTTTTTATTTCTGGGTACATACTGTTAGACATAATAGCAACTGGTTGTGCTGGAAAGAATCCTGCTACAAAAAATGTAAATGCTAAAACAAATATTATTGCACAAGCTGTCTTTTTAGGATTTGCATATTCTATTTGTTTTCTAGTAAATCTTTCTACATTTATCATATGTTCATAATAAGTATAATAATAAAGCAATAATACTAATGCTGAATCAAATGATACTATTAAAAACCAATCTAAATCTGGAACTATTGGTGTTATAAACTCCATTATTTTAATTGGCATTAAAAACATTAATGAAAGTTCATAAGAACCAAGCTTAACTAAAAAGCAACATAGAATTCCTTTTATTATCGCCGGATAAATATCACTTGCTATAAATTTAAATATATTTTCTCCACTTGAGAAATTATTGTATACAGTAGCATAATTATAACTAAGTAAAATCATAAGCACTGTAATTATACTGTATACTACTTTACTTCTTGTATTATTTACAAGTCTTGATCTTGTATATTCTTGTAGCATTACAACTAATATATAAAATGTAAAATTATATGCTAACCCATAAAGTGAATGTGAATATACACTTCCTTGATATCCAAAGAAAAGTCCCGATAAATAATACAGCATTAAATATATTAAAACTATTATAAATATTGATTTTAATTTTTCTGATTTTCCTTTAAATCTATTATGTTGGTTTGATACTTTTCTTGAAATAACAAATATAACAAGCCATATAACTAGATTTAATACATTCCAATAAATAGAAAGAAATTTTGGAATTACAAACATATTTAGAATGATAGAAACTATCATTAAGCTATATATAATTACTAGTTTTTTTCGTTCTAAAAATATATCCTCCATTTACCCTCCATTTTTAATATGTACATACAACATTTGAAAGTGTAAGAGCACTTGTTCCAGTCGAACCATCTATACCATTTATCGTAAATGTTATACTTCCACCTGCTGGTATTACAGTTCCACTTGCTGTTGTAAGTGATATTTTTTCATTTGTTTGTGATACTAAACTAGCTGATGAATATACCGCTTTTGAATCAATTTGAGTTTCAACCGGTACATCATAAACTAAATCAAATGTAGCTGATTTTATTTCTTTTTCAGTTGAGTTAGATAAAGTCACTGTTGCAATTAATACTTTTCTTCCCCAATCTTGTTCTACAAAACTAACACTTGCAGTTAATGGATTTTCTACTACTAATCCATTATCTACATTTGTATTTTCGTTATTTACACCATCTTCCACATTGTCAGTAGAATCAGTTTTTCCATCATCTACAATATCATCTGATGGTTTTTCTACTATGTTATCTTCTACTTTATTTTGAACATCATCATTTGTTCCTGTATCTGGAACCGTGTTTGTT
The DNA here is from genome assembly GCA_017517685.1 of Clostridia bacterium. Classification (GTDB taxonomy): domain Bacteria; phylum Bacillota; class Clostridia; order TANB77; family CAG-508; genus Scatovivens. The sequence continues at coordinate 42,931 of JAFWYK010000009.1, read as the reverse complement.
GAATCTTTTGCAGTATTATCTGGTACTTCACTATACTCAATATCTGTAAATTCTTCGTCATCTTCTAGTACATCAAATTCAACACTTGCAGCTGTTCCACCTGATATATCGTAAGAAATATCTGTAAATGTAAATGATTTAAATTTTAATGGTGTTATTATTTGTGTTATATAATAATTTCTTGTTTGTCCTGGTGTTAATTCAACAGGATTCCATGATGGAGTTTCAAGTAAAACTTCTTCCTCTGTTTTTGATACTATATTTATACTAGACATATTATCAAATTTGTTTTGTCCATCCGATCCCCAATTTGATACTACTGAATTATAATAATCGCTTCTTAATGGGTAATTGTATTTCATAGTAAATGCTAAATTAGATATATCATAATCTGATATATTTGTAGCACTAATCTTAGCTGTTGTTATATATACACCGTCATATCTTACATAATAAGAATAAGTTACGTCAAATTTTACTTCTCCATAGGTATAAGTAAAATCTGTTAAATTGTATTCTGGTTCATAAACTGTACTTGCTGAAACTTCTACATTATTTGGTGTAGGTGTTCCTGCTAAGTTATAAACTATATGTTCAAGAAGTGCATTTTTTAAATTTTCTGATAAATCTCCTTGTCCTGAACCATATAAAATTGATCTATCATTATCTGTTATTAATTCTAATTCTTCCGGTGAAAATGTATCTATAATTGATTCAAACAATTCATTTGTAAATCTTATTACAATATCAAGTGTATAACTATCTCCTGATTTAATTACACCTGTAGCTGAATTTTTCGTTGTTATTGTTGCTGTATCACTAGCATTATCAACTGCTACTTGAGCACCATTATAAAGAGTTATTCCTGTTATTCCAGGTGCATAAATTATTACTTCCCAATTTGTTGTATCAAAATCATTTTGATTATTAATTATAATTTTAGTAGATAAATTCCATTCTGTTCCAGCTCTCCACATACCTCCAGTTTCTGAAATATATGCTTCTAAATTTCCTTTCATCAATACACTACCTTCACCAGAATCTACTCCACCAGAACTACCACTACCACGTCCCTTTATTGTCGCAACACCAGTAAGCGTTAACACTTGACTCATTGAAGAATAAGCTGTCCCTAAAAATACAATACATACACATAGAGCAAGCAAAAACTTTTTATTATTCAATTTACTTTTTTCTCTAATTCTACTTTTAAACATCCTTATCCTCAATTTTTCATATTTATATGCTATTTAAAAGCAAGCCTTGAAGCTTGCCTTTAAATAACACATAAGTTTTAAACTTATATGTTATTTATTTTTTAATTAATTTGTTCCATTTGTTTTTTGTACATAGTTAAATCTTACTTTAAAAGTTTCTTCAACTTCAGTTGTTGGTAAATCATCTGTTGAATCAACTGCATCACAAGATAAAGTTACTCTATATGTGTGAACAGTATCACCTATTAAATCTGATGTAGTATCACCAACTTCTTCTACTGTACATTTTGCATAGTTAGCTTCTCCTTCTACTTCTACAACTGGTGCTTGAGCTTCAGCAGCAATTGTTCCATCATTTACAATTGAAACTTCATATGCAACACTTCCACCTGGTTCAAGTGTTGCAGCAAATGTTCCTTCTAGCTTACTAGAATCTAATGATATTGTTGCATTAGAAGCACCTACTTCAGAAGGTGTTGTTTTAGTTTCATCTGCAAAATGTACATTCCAATCAGATGAACCTTTAACAGTTGCTGTACCTGTAAGTACTAATTCTTGTGATAAAGCTGCATATCCAACAGCGATACCAACTATTGCTAATATTACTACTAACAATAAAGCATTTTTTGATTTTTTGTTCATTTGTGTATCTCCTTTTAAATATAATAATACACAATAATTTTACTATATAATCGACATAGATAGTTAAATAACACACAAATGTATCAAAAATAACATACTTACGTTATTTAAAACATTTTTGTAACACAAATGATATCTAAATATACTCATTTTCGCTTGTATTTACTTTTTAGGTATAATAAAATAGTAATGAGATATTACAAAAGAAAGGGTTTGTCATGAAACTATCAAACAATGTCATAGTTTCTAAACTAGAGGAAAACCAATATTTAGTAAAGATTATCTCTACTCTAGATAGAGATATTTCACTTGAATATTCTTTTGCACCTTTTAATAACAAAAAGAAAGCTAGAAAAAAAGCTACTGTACTACTAATGGAAAGAAAAGGTCTAGTTTATTCAGCCAATATAATCGCTAATAATGGTGTACAAAGCATCTACTTTAGATTACTAGACGACTCTAATAAAATAATAATATTAGATAACAAACAAGAATTTAATATAGAAACAAATGGCATTGAAATATTTGAAGATGACTTTACAGACGATGAAATTTTAGATGCAAGCATTCAAATTCCAACATTTAATACAGACTCTGCTGTAGTTACAACTCAAGCAAATGTAAACTATGCAGTTCCAAATACAATGGCTTTAGTTCCAATGAAGGATCGTGGTTTAGAATTTCCAAGACATGGCCTACGTTTCTCATATAAATTAAACAAAAGAATTAGACTTATTTTATATAAATTATTTAGAAAATTACCAAGCTTTATAACTGGTAATTATAGAAGAAGATTAAACTTATAATTAATTAAAATATTAAAACCTGGAGATTATTCTCCAGGTTTTAACTTTATATTTAAATTATTTATTTACTTTTTCATATATACAAAATGTATCATCTTTATATATACAATTCCAATCTTCGTCATCTGCAATATATAAAGCTGTTAATTCGTCATTATATAAAATAGCATGTGTTATATCATATTTTTCCATAAGTTCTTTATAAGATTTTTTACCTACATCTGTTAAATACCAATCTTCTAGTATTGTAACGCCTTCATTAAATTCTTCAGTATACATTTCAGACCTTGAATCTAAAAACACTTTAATTCCCTTATATTCCATGAAACTGCCAAAGTCAAAATGATTAAATATTCTCATATTGTCTTGATCAATATTATTTAAAATATAATTTGTTGCATTTTCTGGAAGCTTCTCATAATCTACATATGGCTCTTCACATTTATTATATATACCCTTAATTGAAGAAACTATTATTAATACAAGTACAAGTATTAACAACGCTATTAGAATCTTACTTTCATATACATTAATTTTAAATTTAGAATCTTTTATAAATTCAAATGTAATTCTTAATATACATGATCCTGCAAACATATAGAAAAAGAAAATGCATCTATTTGTAGGAAGTGATAACACTAAAAATCCTACAATATATAATAAATCTGTAAGTCTAACTTTTATCTTTGTAAAGCCAATCATTACTACAAATAAAACAATTAAAAATACATATGCTGGATTATCAGCAAAGTTTACTGGTTGAAGTTCTGCTATAAAATCAGTAGATACACCACCCATTACATTAAACATATACTTATAGGCATCTATTCCAATAGGTGATATTAATCCTATAAATAAACTTAACACCATTATAATAACTAATGTTACAAATGTTTTATTATCTATTTTGTTTACTAATATTTTAGATTCTTCACTATTAATTATCTTAAGCTTAGATACTATATACTCTGCGATATATGGTAAATAAAACACAAAATATACTGGTAAAACCGAAGCATGGAAATTTACAACTAATAATGGTATTGTAAGTAATACCGGTATAAATATTTTTTTCTTTTCATTAATAAGTTTATTAAGTGCATAAAATTCAATTAAAAATAATGTGAAAGACATTATTTGACCTCTAGCTGCAACTGAATATCCATTCCAACTAATTAATGCTATTGAACTAAAAAATGAAAATATTTTATTTTTAGTAAAGCTATTCATTATCGCATATTACATTAATCCTTGAATCACTGCAAGAATAAGAACAAATATATAAATTCCAGCATATCCAAATGTATTATTTAATCCATAAATAACAACATCAAAAAGCCATCTTAAATGAATAAATCTTAAATTATCATGCCAAACTAATTGATCATATTCTTCTATACCATGTTCTACTGTTCTTTGACCTAAAGCAATTGTAAAAAATGTATCATTTTGAAACTTTTTTTCTACCAAGGAAACTGCAAATAAACAAAGTACAACAATAAACATTATATTAATTATATTAATTAATTTTTTGTTAGATTTCATATAATTTTCCCTTTCGCATAACTATTTATAAATAATCGCTCTTATACCAATTTTTGTTCCCGCTGAAAAAGTCTTCTTATCATTTTTTATAGATAATCTATCGTAGTTTTTTACTACATTATCATATTTACTATTATCTCCATCAAATGGAAATCCTCTTATTATTGGTGAACCATATTCATTTTCTGTTGTATATTCCATAATATTATCTGCAATATCATTAATTTTGTTATATTCATTCCTTCCAGAAATAATTGGTTTATTTACATCATAAAACTCTAGTTTAATATCTTTTGTTTTCATTATCCATGCAAGCGCTGTATCATAAGCATAACCATTAATTATTTCTATGTTATAACTTTCTGTTTCATTTTTTAATAACACCTTCGCATCATCTAGGAAGATGTCTTTTTCTATCTCTATTCCTTTTTTACTAACTAGCTTATCATTTTCTTTTCCAAGCTCATATCTTGAAATATAAAAACCTCCATTTTCAAGTGCACTTTTTAAAAAGCTTTCAATACTTTCATTTACGCATGCATCTGCATATATAAATGGTTCTTCTGTAAAATTACGTTTTTCAAGTTTTGGAACGTTTCCTACTTCTTTATTAAAACATGGTACCCAAACATACTCACTTCCTGTACTATCTACAATAACAAATCCTGTTTCAACATCGCCTTCTTTATAAGTAAATCCATCTGGTATATATGGACTATTTGATTTACTTTCATAATCTTTATTAATTAATTCATTATAGTTTTTTTGTTCTTCTGCTAGCAATTCATCTGTATTTTCAAAAATATTTAAATTTTCTTTATGATCATCTAAGCTAAATGTATATCTAATAATAGTATTTATATTTTGACCAATCATAATTACTAATATCAAAAATGTAAATCCTACTATAGTTGATACTATTATTTTTACTAATTTTTTATCTTTATTTTGTTCATACATTTTACTTAACATTTCATGATTTTTTACCACATATACAAAAGCAGAAATCATTACTATGCTAAATAAAAAACTAAAAATGAAACTGTTCATAAAAACCTCTTATTATTCTTTAAAAAATCATTAATTTTACATGATAATTATATAAGTAACCCCCTTTAAAGTCAATTAAATTAAAGATGTTTCTATGCTATTTAAAGCCATTTGTATTTTTAATTTTGGATAAAAAAATGCGATGCAGAGATCCTAAGATCTCTGCATCACATTTAGGTATTTTTAAGTATTGTTAGTTTCGGATACACTTGCGACAAATTCAATATCCTTAGGGCTATAGATCCAGCAAGGGAAACTATATTTACAGTATTTCTGATCAAAACCATTTGCAAAACCCTCAGTCAGAGCCTTGGAGCTCCACTGTCCATAATTATAGATACTAGGGTCATTGATAAGGATTTTTCCATCTTCAGTAATACCATAGTAAACGATGAAATGTCCACCACTTGTAAAAATGGTATCGCTCTGCACATTGGCAATAACGACAGATCCATTTTCAAGGGCAGTCACAACATCTTCCCACTTATAGGTTACCTGAACACCTAAACCAAAATCTTCAGCAGATTTGGTAAATAAAGCGTAGTCAGAACCTACAGGAGTATTGTATCGGCCGTAAGTTTCAGCCAGTTCATCAGGCATAATCCACCGGTCAAGAAGGTAAGTGTACACCATTGCACAACTAGTAATACCACAACCGTGACTGGATACAGTGCCATGAGAACCATACTTGGTCTTATGATAGGCCTGCTGGAAATACTGAGGAACCTCAAGTATTTTCTCAACATATCCGCTTTCGCTTACTTGGGCCTCATTGCCCACAGGATTGTACGGTACAGTATAAGTTCCATTCTTGAAACTATAAACTTTAGTACCATTCTCATGAGTTTCAATAAGGTTAATTGCTAAGGGATCATCATTTAATACAGTTTGTACTACTACAGAATCTTCATCTGGCTCAGTCTCCATAGTAGGAGTTTCTGCCAAAAATGTAGGTTCAATAGTAGGAGTTGTGGAATCATTAGGAATAGTTACGATAAGGTTTACAAAACCATACTCTTCATCAGATGCAACATCAAAAGATGCAGGATCTACAGCGTAGCCTGCAGTCTCAAAAGTTGCTTCTGTAGATTCGCTGGGGGTAAAAACAATATCGAGTTCCTTTTCCTTCAGATTATTTATGCTATCGGTGACTTCACTTACAAGTTTGTTGGTGTCAATGCTGCTAGCTGCGAATGCGAGAACGCTTGTCGAAGCCGCTATGGCAACGATAACGCTAATAAAAATCATCGCTCTCAGAATCCGTTTACGCCACATAAAATAGTACCTCCTGCCTTTCGGCATATAAAAATTTAGCTTAAAGCTATCCAATTATATTATACCATATTTCCACTTTTTCTTCAAATTTGAGCTATTTTGCATATGTTTTTTCCACATAAAATAAAGAAAATGTGAAACAAAATAGATTTTTAAAACCTAAATTGTTTCACATTCTATATATAAAAAATTCCCTTTTTACAAAATTTATCTAAAATCTTTTATTCTTTCTCTAAAATCATTAAAATCTATTAATTTCCATGACCAATTCAACTCTGATTCTACTCCAGGCAAATTAATTCTTGCACTATCATCTAATCCTAAAATATCTTGAACTGTCATTATTGTAATTTTAGCTTTACATTTAGAGCAGTACTGCATTATTCCAATGTTAACATTAATATCATAACATTCATTTCTTCTTAAAAATTCTTTTAAATTTTCTTTATCATAATCACTTAATGTTTTATACCAACCATGAATTGTTTGACAATCATGATTACCTGGAAACATTACAACATTTTCAGACTCATTATCTTTATCATAGTGATGCCATAACTCTAATGCAAATTGTAATATCTTTTGTCTAGTAAATCCATAATGTTCTCTTAAAGCTATTGTTTCATCTCTAATATCACCAAGATCTTCAATAATTAAATCTTCTACTTTAACTTCTCCATCTTTAAACAATTCATCAAAGAATGGATAACTTAAACCATCATGGTATTCTCCTTCTTTTCCAGATTTACCAATTGGAATTCTAAAAAACGAATCATAACCTCTAAAGTAATCTACTCTTATTTTATCAAACATTTTAAGCATAAATTTAAAACGTCTTATTAAATACTTATAGTTATCTTCTCTCATGTATTCAATAGAATATACTGGATTCCCCCATTTTTGACCATCTTCATTAAAATAGTCTGGTGGTGTACCAGATTCAAAAGTAAAGTTTCCATTTTCCATCTCAAAACATTTAGGATGAAACATTGTTTCTGCAGAATCAAATACAGGATAAACTGGCATATCACCTATTAATTTAACACCTTTTGAATTTGCATATTTTTTAAGATTCATCCATTGTTTATTTAAAATATATTGTAAAAATAGCGTATACTCTAATTCTTCACCTTTTGTTTCTTTAATAAATTCAGCATATTCCATTATTTCTGGAATTCTAATAAAATCATAATAATCATCTGTTTTTACAAAATTTTCAAAGGCTTCTTTATAATACTTTTCTTTAAAATCATCATATATCGCTCTGTCTTTTGAAGGACGAACTTCAGCATCTTTTATTAAGCCTTCCTCTTTTAGTAAATCTAGTGATATATAATCTTCTTCTAGTGCATAATAACTTGTTGGTGAATATGGTAGATTATTGTTTGCACATATTGGTAAAAGATTCCAATATGTCATACCATTTTCATATAGAATATCAACAAATTCATATGCTTCGTGTCCGAAATCACCTATTCCATACTTAGTTGGAAGTGAAAATATAGGAAGCAATATTCCTTTTTCTTTCATATCCTTTTCCTCTTTCGTTTATAATAATCTAATAATATTATATCTATAGTAAAAAACATTATCAATATGTTAAAAAAATATTTATATAAATTTAAATAGCCACGCTAAATGCGTGGCTAAATACATTAAAACTTACTAATCATCAGCTCTTTCTCTTTCTTTAGGTGGTCTTACAGGCATATTAATTACTTTTGCTACTTGTGGATCAACTGTATACTCGTTATCAAATCTTAATTTACTTGCCTCACTAATAATGTCTTTAGGTTTCTTTATAACATCATATTTATCTTTTTCTTTATTCAATGCTTTATACTCTTTTATAATTCTTCTCGCTGTTGGATCAAGCTTTAAAAATCTCATTAATTTTCCTTTATATCTTTCATGAGCTGAATCATAAGAAGCATCGCATGGAATATATGGAAATAATTCTAATTTTTTAGCAGCAAGCTCCATTAAATATGCGTATGTTTCATCTCCATGCATAATTCTTGCATATTCCATAATTGGAACAATTTCTGTACCTCTAAAAAGATTAGCACCAATTGTTGATTGATTTACTATGTTTCCATCTTTTTCAACAGTATATCTTGTAGCAGGATAACCAATTTCAAAATCAGAAAGATATCCTTGTTCTAAAACAAGTCTACAATCCATATCTCCTTCTGTATATCTATGATCAATAACATATTGCTTTTGGCTACGATCAAAATCAGTACCATATGTTATCGCTTCTAAGAAATCACTAGCAGCTCTTTCAGGTGTAACACCTTTTACCTTCAATTTTGCAGGTACTCTACCAGATTCAAGCATTTTAAAATAAAACGCTCTAAGACGTTCTGTCTGAACATCCTCTTTTCTTAATAATAACCTTTGTAGGAAATTTGGTTTGAATTCTTGTTTTTTCATAACAATTACCTCCTTATAAAACAAAAACATATTTAGTACTTTAGTACTAAATATGTCTAGTTAGCTTGGTTATTTAGTTATAAACAAATTAAGACTTATTTTAGTACTTTTGTACCAAAGTAAGTCTCATATTTTAAAATAGCACCAGGTTTTGTTTCCAGAATTGTTGATGCTATTCCATATTTTATATGGTTATTACTCCCCTACAAGTTAATTATAACATGTTTGTGATATTATGTCAACTTGTAGAAAAGTACATTACTTTTCCTTATATTAAAATGATATCCCGGAGACCATGTGGTCCCCGGGATTGTCTTATGTCTTAAGCTTCAAAATTTACGGGCTCGATCTGCCAAATGTCTTCGGCATATTCGAGGATCGTACGATCAGACGAGAACTTACCGCTATGTGCAGTGTTCTTAAACGCCTTTCTCGTGTAGTGAACAAGTTCACCAGTCTGCTGTTCGAAACCATACTCAGCGATAGCCTTCAGGCTAGTGTTGATATAGGACTCAAGATCGTACATAACATAGTACCGATCGTCATACAGAAGAGTATTGACAAGGTCCCAGTAGGTAGATCTCAGGCCCTTCTCACCCTTAAGGTAATCAAGCAGAGCTACCATTTCCTTATTGGCTTCAAGGATGGTATGGTGATTGTAGATAGGCTTAATGCGCTTAAGTTCTTCAACGTTTGCGCCAAAGATATAGTTGTTCTTGGAACCGGCTTCCTCGACGATTTCGATGTTAGCGCCATCAAGGGTACCAATAGTCGGAGAGCCATTCATCATGAACTTCATATTACCAGTACCAGAAGCTTCGGTACCTGCAGTACTAATCTGTTCAGAGAAGTTGGCGCCGGCGTATACCTTTTCGGCATAGCTGACATTGAAGTTCGTCAGGAACACGACCTTCATCTTATCATTAACATCAGGGTCGTTGTTAACAAGTTCCTGGATGTCCTTAATAAGAGCAATGGTCTGAATTGCCTTCTTGTAAGATGCAGCGGCCTTGCCGCCAATGATGAAGGTGGTCTTGTAGAAGTTGAGCAGTTTGCCCTTCTTCAGCTGATCATAGATGTAAAGAATTCTCAGAGCATTCATAAGCTGACGCTTATACTCGTGAATTCTCTTCACCTGGCAGTCGAAAATGCTGTCCGGATCGACGTAAATACCTTCGTGCTTTTCGATGTACGCAGCAAGACGCTTCTTAGCTTCGTACTTAACACCGGCAAATTCCGCCAGAACGACAGAGTCGTTCTTGTAATCCTCAAGCTGTTCGAGCATAGTCATATTGGTAGTCCACTCGGGACCAAGATACTTGTCCAGGAACTCTGCCAGATCCGGGTTTGCCAGTCTGAGCCAACGTCTCGGAGTAACGCCATTAGTCTTGTTGTTAAACTTCCAAGGATAACGGGTATACCAGATGTTGAGCAGGTCCTTCTTAATGATCTCGGTGTGCACTGCGGCAACGCCATTGATCTTGCTACCAACGTAGCAGGCGATGCGGCTCATGTGAACATAGCCGTTCTGGAACATCTCATACGGATTGATTCTGTCCCATGCAGGTTCTTTCACATAGCGGCCACCTTCGAGCTTGGTGTTGCAGAAAGCATCTTCTCTCTTGAGTTCTTCAATGAGTTTCTGATTGATTTCTTCAACTACCTTAAACACGTTAGGCAGCAGGTTCTTGAAAAGCAGAATGTTCCACTTTTCCAGTGCTTCGGGCATAATAGTATGATTGGTGTAAGCGAAGCACTTCTTAGCCTTCTCAAACGCCTTATCAAACGTATAGCCCTCATTCTTCAAGAGTCTAATGAACTCCAGACAGCCGAACACCGGATGGGTGTCGTTCATCTGGAAGAAATAGTACTCTTCGATGTTATCGAGCGTACCATGTTTTGCTTTGTGAATCCTGAAGAGTCTCTGCAGCATTGCGCTGACAAAGAAATACTCCTGACGGATTCTAAGGATTTTACCTTCATCGTTGCCATCACTCGGATACAGCCAATCAGAGATTGCTGCAGCAGAGTGGTTGGTCTGACCTTCGATAGGTTCTGCCTTCCACAGCGTGAGCGGGAATGCATTGGTCTTGTAACCAATGACAGGCATTACGTAAGGCACTGCCTTAACGCGGGTATCCTGGAACTCGACGATTTCATATTCGTCTTCATGAGCTTCAAACCAAGGATCAACTCCATTGGCTGCCCAATCATCCGGCTGAGAAATCTGCCAGCCATTTTCGTCGAACGCCTGCTTGAAAAGGCCGTACTTGTAATAGAGACCGACGCCATACAGCGGCAGACCCAAAGTAGCAGCGGATTCAATGAAGCAGGCAGCGAGACGACCAAGGCCGCCGTTACCGAGAGCAGGATCGCCAACTTCTTCAAGACAGTTAAGGTCGATTCCTTCTTCTTCAAAAATCTTTCTGGTTTCCTCAATCAGGTCAGTATTAACCAGCGCATCAACGCCGAGTCGACCGATGAGGAATTCGATGGAGAAGTAGATTGCAATTCTCTGCTGAGAGTACAAGTTCTGAGCGCACTCCCAGCTCTTAGAGATTACTTTCGTCTTCACCACGTTAGCGATGATGCCATTGATCTCATGAGGAGACAGCTGATTTAATTCCTTACCATACAGGTTCCGGGCAGCTTCTCTATACTGAGACTTCAGGGCATCGAGGTTGATAGTATAAGGCATACTAAAACACTCCTTTCAAATTGTCCAACAGTCTATAGTTACGATCATCTCTCTTAAACAAAAAATACCTCCTTTTTGAGAGAGACATAAGGGGTCAACAAGAAATACTAAAATCTTAGTAAAACTTGCAGTGTTACCTGAAATAACAATGTTATTCCAGAGCGTATTATAGCATGAATAAAATGTAAAGGCAACACCATTTTTGATTTTTAGGCAATAAAAAACGCACAAGTATATTTCTTGTGCAAATTTAAGTTTCATATTATAAGTTTATAAAAATCTTATTTAATTCTATCTATCAAGTTCTTGAGCTTTTTTCACTTCTTTATCTATTATTTCTCTATGTTCTTCAACATAAGTAACTAAAGTTTTAGCTCCTAGCGGAACATATCTTCTACCGACTGTAGCACCACTATAATCTATCATTCTTTGCACTAAACAATACCCCAGGATACCTCCATCTCTTCTCATAGCAATATGCTCAGAATAATCTTGCTCATCTACCGCTTTTATTTTTCCAATTTTATCAATCATATCTAAAGCATCATAAACTCTTTGTTTTTTATAATCTGGAACAGTTTCTAATCTTGCAATAGATTCTTTTGTTAATCTTTTGCATCTTTGTTCCTCTGTTTCTTTAGGAGCCATAATTTCACTACTAGAAACTCCCGATTTAACTTTTTGATGATTTTGGCTATTAACAAGCTCGCTAGCAAGCACACTCTCGTTTTCACGAGCAAGTCTAAGAAAGCCTTTTAAACCTGGAAATGTATATGATCTCCCTTCAGTAAAACCTGTGTCAGGATTTTTCATAACATTTACTAAACAATAGTCTAAAGAGCTATTTAGATCAGATACATCTTTTCTCAAAGTCATGTATCTTTGAAAATCTGGATTATTAATTAAATAAAGTCTTCCTTTTGGAGCTTTAATAATTCCATCTACTATTCTTTTCATATATTCTTTATCTTGTTCGCTCAATCTTGATTCATCAATTTGTTTTTCTAATCTTTGTTGTAATGTAATAGTATTTTCTTTCATAACAATTACCTCACAATCATTTTTTCTATTTAGTAAAATAATCACCAATTCTTTCTTCAATTGCTATTAAGTAACTATAGATTGCATTTAAACATTCATCTTCTGATATGTTTTCTTTTTCTAAGTTTCTCATTTGCTCATGAAGTAAAATATCATTTTTAACATTCTTCTTTCTACATAACTTTTCAAATACCATTAAAGTTTCTTGAAGTTCACCTTTAATCTCTTCTCTTTTAGTTTTAGTATCAAGTTTAGAGAATGTATTAATAAGATTTCTATAAACCTCCATTTTAATTCACCTATCTACTTTCTATATATAATTCATCTATTTGCTTTACAGTTTTCCAGAAAACATCAATGCTATCTGGATCTTTTCCAGCTAATTTTAATTTAAGTTGTTTAACTGGGCTTAAAGCTTTAAATCTTGCTTTAGCTCTTTCAAACGCTTCTTTATGTTGTCTTTCAGCTTCTAAATATTCTTCTTCTTTTTCTTTCTCAACATTAGGAATGTTTTCGATTGCAGCATTTATCAAAGCAGTAAGTTCTGCTTTTTCTTCTTGACTAAGTCCTGGAACTCCATCAAGAGCTGATAATAATTTTTCATATTCATGTTTAGCTTCTCTATCAGAATATGGTCCCATCATAGCTGAAGTACCAACTCTATGCTCATATTTAATTCCTTCAATTAAATCAAGCACCTCTTGTTTTTTAGTTCTTTGTAAATTTGCTACAAAGCTATTATTTGCAAGGCCTACCAACGCAGTTTGATTAATTTTTTGTTCCATATTAAATTCCTCCTTCTTTTTATAAACAAAAAACATATTTAGCACGTTGCTAAATATGTCTACGAAAGAATTCTTTACTTAAACAAAAAATTGAGATCTTATTAGCAAACCTGCTAGTAAGTCTCATATTTTAAAATAGCACCAGGTTTTGTTTCCGCAAATTGTTGATGCTATTCCATATCTCTATGGTTATTACTCCCCTACAAGCTCATTATAGCATATCTACTTAATTATGTCAACCAATTCTGTACAAAGTATACATAAAACTTTACTTTTTAGCCATTTTGTGGTATTATTAAAGTAGTTCTTGCATTTCATTGCAAACTATATTTTAGGAGGTATGAAACATGAAGGCGGAACGGATTTCTCGTAGGACTTTTACCCTGGTAATTTGTATCATTCTGATCATTACCGTCATGGCAAGTACTGTCGTAGCATCTGCATCTGAGAGTCTTCCTCTCTACTGCACTGCACGCGTCGTCAATGCAACCAAACTCAACCTCAGGCGTGAGCCTCAGGGAGAAGTCATTGGCCAGCTTGCTACTGATAAGACCGTAACAATTCTCAGTGAAATCGACCGCAACGGTTACTACCATGTTCGCGTTGATGAAACCGGACTTGAGTGCTATGCCTTTGGCGAGTACTTGGCTTTCGTATCGTACGGCACGACAAACACTCCTGTGATTGTTCCCCCGTTTACTTACGAGCCTGATGAAGACTATACCGAACCGGAATATGACTCTTCTGAAAATGCTTACTACAAAGGTGCTACCTTGGTAGTCACTTCTGATAAGAAGCTTAATCTCAGAAAGAGGCCCTCCCGGAAAGGTTATCGTCTTAAGTACCTGTACAATGGCGAACTTCTTGAAGTTGTATCTACCAAAGTCGAAAACGGATACATTCGTGTCAAAGATCTTTCCGATGGAACCATTGGTTATGTATCTACTGACTACGTTGCACTCCTCGGCAATGAAGACTTCATCTTCAACGAAAATTGCACTTGTAACTGTAATTGCATTTCGTGCTGCTGTAACAAGTAAGCTCGATGCACGTCTCTTCATTACTAAACGACCTCAAAACTATTCGGGAGAGACCTTAAGATCGCAATAAATTGCGCTTAAGGCCTTTTCTTTTTTTATTTTCAAACAAAAAACGCCGCGTATAGCGACGTTAATTCTTTTTTATTATTTTAAAAATCCATTTACTATTTTTTCTTCAGCTTCTTTTTCTGAAAGTCCAAGTGTCATAAGTTTAGTTAATTGTTCTCCAGCAATTTTTCCAATTGCAGCTTCATGAACCAATCTTGCATCTATACTGTTAGCTAATATTTCTGGAACAGCTTTTACTACACCTTTGTCCATTATAATTGCATCACATTCAACATGTCCATAACAACTTGTATTTCCTTCTATATTTGAATAAAATTCTTGTTTTGATTCATCTTTTGCTACACTTCTTGAAATAACATGTGTACTTGAATTTTCTCCATTTAACGCTACATTAAATACTGTTTTTGCATATTGTTTTCCATGAGTCATAATCTTTTCTGATACTATAAAACTAGCATCCTCATCAAGCTCACCAACAGTTTCTCTTATTGTTGAATCAACACCTTTAATTTGAACAGAATCCATTTCTAATACTGCACCTTTTTTAAGTTTTACTACAGTTTTTGGATTTAATATTTTTTCTCCTGTTCCTTCTCCTTCACCATAATGTTTTTCAATATATTTTACTTTAGCACCTTCTTCTAAATAAAATGTATGAATTCCATCATGTCTTGCAAGTTGATGATGATCATTATGAATTCCGCATCCTGCAATTATTGTAATATCTGCATCTTTACCAATATAGAAATCATTATATACTAAATCATTAACACCAGATTCTGTAATCATAACTGGAATATGAACAAATTCTTTTTTAGTTCCTTCTTTAACTATAATATCAATTCCTGGTTTATCTTCTTTAGTTACGATATTTATATTTTCTGTTGTTTTTCTAGCTACACCTTTTCCGTTTTCTCTAATATTATATGCTCCACCAGAAAAATCATCTGAATCAGTTATCTTTTTTAATAAATCTTTTTCTAAGTTATTTAAATTCTCCATATTATTTTACCTCCTTTACTCTTGAACAAGCTCTACTTGTTGATGAAAGAAGTTCAGGTAAAATTTCATCTTTTTTACCTATTTGTTTCACTTTTCCTTTTTCTACCAATACAACTTCATCAGCTATATTTAAAATTCTTTCTTGATGTGAAATTATAACAATTGAACCTTGAATTTCTTTAGACATATTTTCAAATACTTCAATTAAATTATTAAAGCTCCATAAATCTATACCAGCTTCTGGTTCGTCAAAAATTGAAAGGTTTGTACCTCTTGCAACTACTGTAGCAATTTCAATTCTTTTTAATTCTCCACCTGAAAGTGATGAATTAATTTCTCTTTTTACATAGTCTTTTGGGCATAAGCCAACTGATGATAAAATATCACAATTTTCAGCTAATTTTACTTTTCTTCCTACTGATAATTCTAAAAGATCTCCTACTGTAATACCTTTAAATCTAACAGGTTGTTGAAAAGCAAATCCTATTCCCATATTAGCTCTTTCAGATATAGTTTTATTTGTGATATCTTCACCATTAAAAATAATTTTTCCTGAATCTGGCTTTTCAATTCCCATTATGATTTTTGCTATAGTAGATTTACCACCACCATTTGGTCCAGTAATCGCAACAAACTTTTTATCATCAATTACTAAATTAACATTATCAAGTATTTTTTTGCCGTCTCTTTCAAAACATATATCTTTTAACTCTAGCATATTTTCTTTCTCCTTACTCGTTATTTTGTTTTACTGTGTTTCTTTTTATACAATCTCTACATTTCTTTTGATTTATATCATATCTACAATCTAGATTTACTAGACCTAATGTTGTATGTAAATATTTTGCTAAACTATTTAAAGCTTCATCGCTTAATACCTTTTTTACCTTTTCTGCTTCATCTTTTGCTTTATCATCTGGCAGATTAAGTAATTTATTAAATAATAAATAAACAATGTCATATGCTTCTAAAGCCTTTTGAGCTATATCATCAGCTTCTTTAGTAAGAGTTATCTTGCCATAAGCTTCATAATTTACTAATCCTTTTTCTTTTAAACTATTTAAAGATTTAGTAACGCTCGCCTTAGAACAATTCATCTTTTCTGCAATGTCAGTTACTCTTATTTCACCTAACTGTTTTTTTAAAACATACATTGTTTTAACATATTCTTCTAATGCTTTAGAAATCATAGTACCTCCTTGTTTGTTAACTTCGGTTAACATTTTATCATGCTATATTTATTTTGTCAATAAAAAAGAGAGTATTTCTACTCTCTCCAACTCTACTTTATTCATATTTTCGTAATAAATCTTACTATTTTATTAATTCATATAAAATATATCCTTCTGTTTCACTTGATGAAGCTTTATAAAAATTCTCGCCTTCTGTTTCATATTTCAATTGATATAACTTACTTCTTTCTATCTTTTCTCTTATTTTCTTATCTTTATTAGTCAAATTATGATTTTGAATTAATAAATATTTTGGATATTTTCCTTCTTTAAAAAATGTATCATAATTCATATTTTCATAAAAATATACATATAGTGACAATTCTAGATTATCTGAAGACCATAAATAATATGCATCTTTTCTATTATCGAAAATATTTCTTTCAAAATATGGAAGTATTGCCGTGGTTTTATAGCCAACTGCATATACATCTTCTTTCTCAAAATCTTCAATTTGCTTTATATATTGTGCCATTTCTTTAGCACCAGAATAATTACCATTTACTTCATTAAAACATGCTATAACATTTAAAATCATATATAAAACAAGTACTATTACAGTTAAAATTTCTATTATTTTATTATTTTTATTTAATAATATTTCAACAATTATTATTAAAAATAATATTCCTATATGATGGCTCGCAGCTCTTATTAAAAATAATTGAATTATCATTAATATTTCCATTAAATTAAAAGCCATTCTATTTTGATTGTGTTTCTTTACTAAAAACAATACAATACTTAAAAATACTACTGAAATTATATTTAAAAACAAAAAGAAACTATTTGTTGTAACTGCACAAATTTTAACTAGTATATGAAGAAAATTATCTTTAAATGGTTCTTCAAAATTCATTGCCATTAATAGTTCTTGTCTTGGAAATAAAACATATATCTCAAAAAGATATATTAAAATTAATCCAATTGAAAATAATACTACTTTTTTATTAATGTTTTTATCTTTTTTAAACTTTAGTATTTCTTCTACTAAAAGCTCAAAAAACAAACATCCTGATATAAGCATTCCATGAAAGCTAATCATAGATGTAAAAGCTAATAATGTAAAATAACTTGCTGATTTAATATGTCTTTTATCATATAAACTTAATAAAATCATAAAAGCTAAAACTAATAAAGAATAGTTTCTTGCAATAATGTTGTATTGATAGAAAATAAAAAATGTAAATGGAAATATTACTTTAACTACAGGTTTTATATCAGTTTTATATAGAAACACATACATAGCAATTACGACTATTAACGTCGAAATAATATTTATATACTCATAATTTAATCCAAAGCTTATAAACACTTTTACTATTAATATCCAAAGCGGAAAACACCCTTCATATGAAGCATTAAAAAATATAATATCTTTTACCGTTTGATCTCTTGCTATTAGCCAACTTTGTGCTTCATCGCTCCATGGCTCATGAAAATAGCCAATTATCAAAGACATTAAAGCAAAACTTATAAGCACTAATATTTTATAATTTTTCTTTAAAAATCTCATTTTTTCTCCTTAATTCATCACAATTATTTTATGATAAATATATTTTACATTCAAGACAAAAAAATAAAACTAAGCATTTTAGCTTAGTTTCATTTTTAAAATATTTACTTCTCTTTTAGCCACTTAATACCTGTTACATACATTACTTCACAAGCACCTGCACCAGAATCTGATCTTACAGCACTTGATTGAAGTACTGGTCTTGATTGCCCTTCTACTTGAGCTGTTACTAAATAACCCTCAAGTTTAATATAGTCATCAACCTTTACTTTTTTAAGTAACGTTTTAATTTTACTATCTTTTGGAATAACATGATTATTTGATAAATGATTACCAACAGCATTCATTCCACCTACACTTGAAAATACTGACATATCATAAATTTGGAATCTTAAAAACCTACTTGGAAGAGATGTATAAATTACTTCATGGTCATATGTATCTTGTGCTAAAAATCCCCATGATAATGCTATATCCATTGGAGATAATGAATCTCTAATATTAGTTGGCATAGGACTAAAAGTTCCTATAACTCTACCATATATTGTGTATTCAGCTCCATAAATAATATCTACATTTTTACCAAATACTACTTTCTCTACCCTACCACCTAATAAATTTTCCTGAACTGGATCTGGAAGTTCACCAAGTGACTTCACAATTTCATATTCTTTAGGTGTATTAACTTTTGCAACAACGCAAATTATAAATATAAATACTAAAATTTGAAGCCAAAACGCTTTAATTATTTCTATAAATTTAAACGCTGCTTCTTTTTTTACTTTATTTGATCTTACTTCGTTATTTTTTTGCTCATCTTCTAATCTAGACAATCTACTTATCTCTGCTAAATACGTTGCCTCATCAATTTGTCCTTCTTCAAAAAGAGTCTTCCACTCAGCAAGTTCTTTTGAAAAATCTTTCATAATATAATCACCAAAATCATTTTATCATAGAACAAAATAAAAGCAAGATAATTATTTTTGCTTTAAAAAATTACAAATTATTCTTCAAAATCCCTAAAACGCTTCTTAATCTTGATTTTTAGCACACATTATGTTATAATCGAAAAGCTTTTTAAGTATTTGACATTTCGAAGGAGGGTTACCCAAAATGAAAAGCACAATTGTAGTTTTTGGAATGCCCGGTGTCGGTAAAGGCACTCGGCTAAGCAACTTCCTGGATGGCCGGGAAACTGATTACGAGCTCATGTCCGTCGGCAATATGCTGAGAGCTGCAAGAGCAGCCGGAACTGAACTCGGTCTCAAGGCTGCAAGTTACATGGATCAAGGTCTGCTCGTCCCCGGTGAAATCGTCAACGGTGTTGTTCTGGAAGGCATGAAGAATGCTGAAAAGAATCTCATCACTGACGGCTTCCCTCGTACCATTGAGCAAGCAACCGCTATGCTCGAAGCAGACATCGTTCCCGCAGTCGTTATCGAGCTCGTCGCACCTAAGGACGTCGTCCTCGACAGAGCTCTGAACAGAATCGTTTGCAAGAAATGTGGCGAAGCCTACACTCTTAACGATTATCGTCCGCCTAAGGTGGAAGGTATCTGTGACAAGTGTGGTGGCGAAGTTGGCCGCAGAAAAGACGACGAGGAAGAAACCGTGCTCGAGCGTTTCGCTGTGTACGAAACTGATACCCTGCCGCTTCTGAAAGTTCTTGAAGAAGCTGGGGTTGAAATCTGCACCATCGACACTACTGCCGATGACGTAGATGCACAGTTCGAAGCTCTCATGCTCAAGTATTCCTAAATCAGAATTAGCCGAAGAAAGGCAGCGGACTTACGCTGCCTTTCAACATTTTATTCACACAAAAAACATAATAATATTCTGTAAATAATAAATCCATTTTTAATTTATTTTCTTATACTTTCAGCTAATAAAACTTTCTTATTTTTCAAAAATAAAATTCACAAAAAATATATAATTCGTTCATAGGATTTTTGCTTTTTAAATATATTATCTTATCAATACAAAAATTAAACATTCTTTTTAGGAGGTACTTTAAATGAAATTTTTTATTGATACAGCTAATGTAGATGAAATTAGAAAAGCAAATGACATGGGAATTATTTGTGGTGTAACAACTAACCCATCATTAATTGCAAAAGAAGGAAGAGATTTCAAAGAAGTAATCAAAGAAATCACTTCAATAGTAGACGGAGCTATCAGTGGTGAAGTTAAAGCAACAACAGTAACTGCTGAAGACATGATTAAAGAAGCTAGAGAAATCGCTTCAATCCATCCAAATATGGTAGTAAAAATACCAATGACTGCTGAAGGATTAAAAGCTGTTAGCGTATTATCAAAAGAAGGTATAAAAACAAACGTTACATTAATATTTAACGCTACACAAGCATTATTTGCTGCAAAAGCTGGTGCAACATATGTATCTCCATTCTTAGGAAGATTAGATGACATTGCAACACCAGGAATTGATTTAATCAGAACAATTTCTGAAATCTTTGCAATGCAAAACATAGATTGCGAAATTATCTGTGCAAGTGTAAGAAATCCAATCCATATAGTAGATTGTGCTCTTGCCGGAGCAGATATCGCAACAGTTCCATATAAAGTTATAGAACAATGTTTAAGACATCCTTTAACTGATGCTGGAATTGAAAAATTCAAAAAAGATTATATCGCTGTATTTGGCGAATAATATAAATTTCTTCATATTTCTATAAGATAGTAATGACGAAAGACTAAATGAGCGCTAGTCTTGGGATTTACTATCTTTTCTTTTTCCCTCTAAACTTACCATAACGCTTAAATATGTTGATTTTTAGCTAATTTTGTGGTATAATTAAAGTTAGCATTAAAAAGGAGGTACACCTTATGTTGAAGACGTCAGTTCCTTTCATTGGTTTTCAACCTGCAGTCACTTACCTACCGACCCACCTCAAAGAGCTTGGATTCAAGTCTTTTTCTGAATCTGCTCCCGAGGATTTTCATACCGGAGCTATCCTGCTTACCTTCGACACCAACCGTCTTGATTTCAAGACCATCATCGTTCGGTACTCAGATAAAAACAGACTCTACTTCACTGAGCGTCTGAATCAGCTGCCGAATGAACAGGCGTGGGATGCTTGGATGGAGTCATCCATGAAGCTCGATACTGACACGCTTTTGTACAAGGAAATTTCCGACACTTAAGCACAAAAAAGCAGTTCACCTAATCACGGGTGACTGCTCTTTTTCTTTTTTATCCATATTTATTCACTTTGCTCATCTTTTAATTTCACATCATCAATTTGTTTTATTGAAACTGGAAATTCTCTATCTAAAGTACCTTTAAAATCAAGCATATCTTGGTTAAATCCTAATGCACTTTCTATAAATCTTCTTCCCATATCTTCACTTACTTCAGAAGAAAAATCTACTAAGCTTCTTGCTTCACCAAAAACTCTATCTACGTCTTCATTTTTTGGTCTTCTTCCTAAACACCAAAATCCCATTATTTTTTCTTTTACTTTATCAAACTCTTTATAATCTTTACCACACTTCTTAAATTCACCTTTAAAAAATGCATCTATCTTCCCTAATTTCGTTACCATATTATCTGCAGCTTGAAGAAGTGGTTTTCCATTAAATCTTCTAGATTCAATCATTGATATTAATTTATTAGAATTTTTCATATAATCAGCAATTGCTTGTTTTCTTCCAACTGACGAAAATACTTGCTCTACTATCTCTCTTCTATCTTTGTATCTTTCCTTATCTTTTACTTCAAATCCTAATTCTTCCATTACTGCTAAAGCAATATATTCTGTTGCACCTTCACTAATTTGATTATGCATTATCCTTCTATTAGGACTTTTCTTTTCATTAATTTCTATAGTAGAGATACCACCAAATAATACTTCACCATGTGAATCTAAAATTGAATCAACGCTTGCTATAAAATCTTTATAATCTTTCATTTCCAAGTCTGCACCTAGACAAGCATTAATATAAATAGAATCTCCATCTTCTAATATTATATCTTCTCTTTTCAAAAGAGCTGCTTTTACAAATGATTTCTCCATTATGTGAGTCCACTCATGAAATACTGTATGTCTAATTCCATTTAAATCTGACATATCTATTCCAGAAAGTACAAGTCTTCTTCCATCACGTGTTTTAAATTTTTGTTTATCATCAAAAAGTACCACAGAAAACTTTGGTCTTCCAGTCTCATCTCTATAATCAACTTGATGTGCACCAAATTCTCTATTTACTCTTGTCATCATTTTATATTCATCTGATGTAACAGATACATTATCATAAGTAATATGATCATCTTCTTTTCTTTTGAAATCACCATATCGAAATGTGCCCATATTTTCTGCTAATTTTCTTATAACAAATTCAGCAGAAATTTTTCCATCTGTTATAGACTCAAGTGCTGTAGAATATTCATAAAGTAGCATAGTAGTTAATTCTTTAGACTTTTCATCTAATCCTAAATCCCATCTACCAGCTTGTGCCTTTACAATTCTTGCAATTTTATCTACCAAATCTCTACTATCTTTTTCTCTATATAAATCAACTATTGGTTTTATATCCATAAAGCCTCCGTTTTATTTTTTGCTCGCTTTTGTACAAATTTATTATATCATAAATTTAATTCTTAGCAAACCACCTGCTTGAATATTATGCTTATTTATAGTAAATTTATTATATAAATACTTATGTTTTAAGGAGATTTACATGGAAAATCTTGAATTTAGAGAAATTAAATTAAAAGAAATAGATAGTGCAATGTTTCTTGTTAAAGAAGTATTTGATGAATTTGAAAAACCTTTTTATTCTCAAGAAGGAGCAGATTCATTTTACAAATTTATAGATATAGATAATATAAAATCAAAAGTAATATCTAAAGAAATTACTCTCTTCTGTGCGTTTGATAATGACTCTATTATAGGAGTAATTGGTACTAAGAATATAAATCATATTTGCCTTCTTTTTATAAACAAAAATTATCATAAAAAACGGAATAGCCAGCAAGTTATATTCTATCATTAAAAAGATTGCTCAAAATTCATCCTCACGTAAAATAACAGTAAATTCTTCTTGCTATGGACTTGGATTTTATCACAAATTAGGTTTTACAGATTTAGAACCAGAAAAAATTGTTGATGGAATTAGATTCACTCCAATGGAAATAAACATATAAAAATAATAAAAAACAAAAAGAGATTTCCACATTTTGCAAACTATTTGTGGACATCTCTTCTTTTTTTCTCTATATAGATATTTATTTAATCTAAAATCTCTTCTACAAATTCTTTATCATTATGAAGCACTAACGCTTCTTTTAATACTTCTATTTTAAAATCTTTTCCTGATAGCTTTTCTCCATCTACATTAAATACTATTTCTTCTTCAAAATTAATCTCTACTTTATCACATCTAAATTTATGAATACGTCTTTTCCCTTCATGCTTTCCTTTCTTTAATTTTAATATTAAAGGTATTATTTTAAATTTAGACATTTTCTCTGCATAATATATATCTAAAAGTCCATCTGTTAATCTAGACTTTGGAGCTATTTTATATCCTCCACCATAATATGAACCATTACATATACTTAAAATTGTATATTCTGTATCTAATACTTTTACTCTTGTTGTAAGCTTGATTTTTTTAAACTTAAATTTAAAAAATGTATAAAAAATACTTACTGTATAAAGCTGACTTGATGGGACTATTGTATTTCTAAATAAATCTAAGTTATTAGCAACTTCTGCGTCAATTCCAGTACATGCAACATTTATAAAATATGTATCATTGATTTTTCCAAGATCAATTTTATGCGCTCCATCTTCCATTGTTTTTATAGTTCTATATGTGTCATTTCCAGAACCTGCTGGTATAATTCCAAGTCTATTTTTAGTACCTACAACTCCAGGCAGTGTTTTAGCTAATGTTCCATCTCCCCCAACTACATATATAACATTTTCTTCATCTTTATATTCTGAAGCAATATCAGCACCTGATAAATCTTTTTCTATATATCTTATTTCATATTCATAATTTCTTTTTTGGCACTCTTCTTCTATTTTTGGAACTATTCTTTCACATTTTCCTTTTCCAGCACCTTTATTAACAATAAAAATATATTTCATATAAATCCTACTTTCTGATTAATTTCATTACTTCTTCTCTTAAGTAGTCATTTGCTTCGTCAGTTGTCATTCCTGATACATCAATTGGTTTTCCAAAATGAAGTTCAAGCTTTCTTCTAAAAACTTTATATTCCCCATTTATATAAAATGGAACTATTTTTGATCCAGTATTTTGCGCAATTACAACTGCTCCATGCTTAAATTTTAAAAGTGGTTCTTTTAATTCTTTATTTCTTGTTCCTTCTGGAAAAATTCCTATTGTACCTCCACTATTTAAAACTTTTTCAGCTTCTTCAATAGCATGCGGATTATTTCTTGTTCTATATACTTTTATAATTCCAATTTGTTTTAATAAGAATCCAAATACACCTTTAAATAGAGATTCTTTTGCCATGTAATGAACAAATCTTCTTGTATGAGTCATTACTACAACAGGATCAAAAGCATGTCTATGATTCCCTGCAAAAACAATTGATCCTTCTTTTGGTATATTTTCTTTACCATAAACTTTTGGGTTATAAAGAATAGTCACCAAACTTGCATATATGCATTTTAAAAATCCATAAAATATTTTATTTTCTTTCATATGCTCTTTCTTTCTCTTTTTATATATACTATCAATTTATCTTTCTTCATCTTCTTCTACTTTTTTTACTAAAGCAGTTTTCATATTATTTCTTTGACCACCATATATATCGCACCAAACACTATCGCCTATTACTAGAGTATTTTCTGGAGCTATACCTAAACGTTCACATGCTTTAATAAAGTTTTTCTTCATAGGCTTATGAGCAAATCCTATGTAATCAATTCCTTTAGCTTCCAAGAACTTTTCTACATTTCCATCTATTCCATTAGATACAACAATCACTTTTAGCTCTTCTTTTAGCATATCTAACCATTGTTCATTGCATTTTGGAATCTTATTCATTCCTGTTCTTACAGTTTCATCTATATCTAAAATAACACCTTCAATTCCAAGCTGTTTTTTTAAACTTCTAACATCATCTCTTGTAAGTGTACCGACAGTTTCAAGTTTAATATCTGGTATGAACTTCTTTGATAAAACATAATTTACAAGTTCATATATCTTATCTGCCAGCATATCTTCAATTGGTTTCATAATTAGCCTTTCTTAAAAATAATTTTCTTACATGCAATATTATAGCATATTTTTATTAATTATTAAATGCTTTTTGCTATAAAAAAAGCACCTAAAGGTTAAACCTTTAAGCACTTTAAGCTACGAAATATTCTAAAATTAATTTTGAAGAAAGAATTATTTTTCATCTCTTCCTTTATCTAATCTATTTAATCCTTGTTCGTATTCTTTAATCTTTTTACCAAAGAATATATTTCCAACAGGACTATTTCTTACTGAACTCATAAACTCTAATGATTTTTCAAGCATTGCTGTTAATTTTGAGTTACTCTCTAATAAATCTCTATTTCTTTTTGTTAATCTTGCATTTTCTTCTTCAAGTTCTTGCATTCTTCTTGCTTGAACTAACTCTGGATTTGTTTCTCTTTCTAATGTTTGTACTAAAGCTTCTCTTCTTTCTGTATACCAAGAAATTGTTCCAGGATAATTTTTCATAACAGCTTGAGAATTCTCATCAAATTCTCTTAAAATAGCTTCTTTATCTATACTAGTTGTTCTTACATCTTTTGCACCAATATATGGCATATTAGTAAAATCTGCTCCACCGGCATTTAAAATTGACCAAGAACCATTATCAAAACTTGTTCTTGTGCTCATAGTAGCATTTCCATTATTTCCTGATGAATGTTCTACTGTTCCATCTGGTTTTCTTGAAGTATGTGAAAAATAATCCATCCAACTACCATCAGAATATCCTATTGCTATACCATAACTATTTACATCTATTGTAGCATCACCATAACTAATAACCGCTCCACCATCTTCTCCTGGTGTTACAACTCTATTTTGATAAGAAAATACTCCATCTGGATTTGCTTTTATATCATTACTTCTTTCAACTTGTGATACAGTTTTGTCTACAACATCTTTAAATATTGGTTCTACAACTGCTGGCATTTCTAATAATTCAGGTTTTACACCTTTTCTTTTTAATAATTCTTTTAATTCAGCTCTTTCCATACTTTCTCCTATGCATAAGTATTCATAATAAAATTATATATATAATCTTTTTCTTTGTAAATATTTGTAATCAAAATGATACTTATTAGAAAGCAAGCTGCAATTGATTTATTAACATAAAAATGGTATAATTTATATGTTAATTTTAAACTAAAAAAATTTTAAGGAGAAAATTTATGGATTTATCTATAAAGAACACAACAAGAGAACAAAGAATGGATATAGTTAAAAACGCTTTAGCTATCTCTATTACAGGTGCAGATGTGCCAGATGAAAAAGTATTAAGAATTGCAAAAGAATACGTTGATGGCCAAACTGAAATTGCTGATGTTCAAGCTAAAATTATAAATATGTATAAAAAAGGCGGTGACAACTAATGCATGATCCATACGTATATGACGAAGATGGTGTATTAAGAAATAAATTAGGTATCACTGACTATCATGAATTAAATAGAGCTGAAAGAGACATTACATTCGCTAAGTTTTTAGATATCGATACATCTTATAAACAACAATTTAATGCTCAATATTTTAAATCTATTCATAGACATATTTTTGAAGATATCTTCGATTGGGCTGGTGAATATAGAACAGTTCCAATTGTTAAAGAAGAAGTTGTTCTTCCTGGATTAAGTTTAGATTATGCCGATAGCAAAGATATCGAAAAAAAACTAAAAGCTACTCTTAAGAAAATGAATGAAACAAATTGGGATTCACTTCCACTAGATAGAAAAGTTGAGGAATTTACTAGCCAACTTACAGAACTTTGGAGTATACATCCTTTTAGAGATGGTAATACAAGAACTACAATTACATTTGCTAGACAATTCTCTAAAGAACACAACTTCCCTATGGATTTAGGAATACTTCTTGATAACTTATCAAGAAAGTACGATGAATCAGGAAGAATTACTCAATATAGTATTAGAGATAAATTTGTTCTAGCTGCAATCCCAAAAGAGTATTATCCAGAACCAGAACATTTAAGTGCTCTACTTAAAAAAGCTATTGTTTCTGGTATATCAAAAAACATTACAGAGCTTCAAAGCCAGTTAGACTCACATGAAGATTCAGTAAGATAAAGAAAATGAGGTACTAATGGGAATTAAATTTTTTAATAAAAATAAGAAAAAAAAGAAAAACAAATTTAGAATAAAAAACAGAAAGATTAAGTTTAGAGAGGCTGACTATATTGATAAACACTATATCAAATATGGAAAAGCTACTATTCCAATCACACTTAAAAAAATAGATGATTTATATATGAAACATGATTATAAAAAATTAGCTCTTTCAGATGATGTCTGCGATTACATCGAAGAAATTGCTTATATAATCCCACTAAAATATGAAATCATTCTAGAAATACATTGCCCAAGAATAGATGAAGAAGAACAATCAAGAATCAAAAAAGTTATTAAAAATAACTATGGTATGGAAATTGATGATAGAGATTATGATATCCATGTATCAAACAAAAAATCATTCTCTCTATTCTTCATTGGATTACTATTTATAATTCTTTCATTTGCATTTGGAACACAAATACCATCATTTATTGCCGAGCTAATCAACATCGTTGGATGGGTTGCTCTATGGGAAATGTGTGAAAACTTAATGCTTAATAATGTTGAAAAAAGAACCGAAAGAATATACAAACTTCAACTATACGATTCAGAAGTTAAATTTGTATTTGATGATGAAGAAAATAATAAGTAATAAAAAACACTACATAAAAAATGTAGTGTTTTTTATTACCTTCGGGTTATGAGCGTGATTTGACCATTTTTTGAAGTTTTGTGAATATTAGGGTTTTGACTGGTATTTATATATTTACAAGGATTTTTATTTACTGAACATTTGTGTCTTTTTGTGCTTTTTTTTTGAATGTTTTTTCCATTTTTTCCCAATCGGCATAATACGTATATTTGAGTATTTTCAAGCTTTGTAGGTTTAAATTTTTATTGATAATTTTTATAATTTTAGGAGGATTTAGATTATGAATAATTTAAGAGATATTAATGATGATTTATTAAAGGATTGGTTATTATTTAGAGAAAATGAGATTTCCAGTTTATCTTGTGATAAGGATAAAAAACACTGGGTTTATTTTGATGAAATTTCAAAAAGTATTTTAAATAGTATTCCTAAACAAAATAGAGCTTTTGTTCAAAAGCAACTTAATGTTCTTGATGATAATTTTATGGATTATATTGGTTATCGGAATGAGAAGTATTATAGAAATGGTTTTGTTGATGGAATTCAGTTACTTTGTGGATGTATTGAAGAATAAAAAATTTACAATTGTGCTAAAAAAACAACAATTTTAAGCACAGATGTAAATTAGCAATTGTGCCACAAAATCGCAAAATTGTGGCACAATTGTAAAATTTTTAAATATCTCAGTATATAAAAGGCGAATTAAATCTCGCTTTTAATGTGTAAATTACAAAATGTTATCAATCACTTTTAAATAACTATATAGTAGCTCATCATCAAACTGTCTTTCCTTTATAAAATTATCTATAAAATCTGTATCACTTAATAAAAATTCTATAAAGTCATTACATATATTATTTTCAAATAGACCCATCCAATTATAATATTCTATGTATGCTTGATTATCCAATGTTTTTACGCAATTCAAATCAAAATTGTTTATCTTATATGAAGAAAATCTTACCAATAATTTGTATATTTCGTAATTCTTATTATTTGTGTAATTTATATTACATACTTTTTCGTAATTATCAAACTTTCCTTCTTTTCTGAATCCATTTTTGTCATGGCTTACCAACAAAATCTTTTTGTAAATTTTTTCTTTATTCTCTTTTAGCATTTCTTTGTATTCATCATTATAAAAAATATTTAATATTATTGTATATAAAACTAACATCACTATATATTTATTTTTTATATCAATATTTTTACTGTCAATATATTTCTTTATTAAAAAATATTTTCTAAATACTTTCTTTATATGCCTAGCATTATTAAATTGTATTTTATACAAAAAGTCAATCACAGTGTTGGCATCTTCATTATCTAAATCTGTTACTTCACTAATGTATTTTTTAAAATTTTGAGACTGTATATTATTTGAAAGTTCAAAATTTATAGGAAAGATTTTTTCCAAATACTCATCTGCTTTATTATAATCATTATTATATTTATTTTGTAAAGCTAACGTTACTGCTTTTTTATCTATTCCAATAATAAATATAATATTCTTATTAATAGAAAGCATTAACTTAATTGCCGATAATAAAGTAACTATGTTTTCTGATTCACATCTATCTAAATCATCTAAAAAAACAACTAATTTCTTATTAGAAAAGCTTATATCTTTGAATACGCCTTCAAACTCATCAATCTTCTCCCATAAGCATTTTTTCTTTTCTGCTTTTTCAATTATTTCCTTATCTTTATTCTCAGCTTCATCAAGAGCATCTCCAGGCTTTAAATTTAAAACTCCTAGATTTATTTCTATGCCTTTTGCCAGACTTTTAAATATCCCATATGCATTATCTAATATATTCTCCCCTGCACTTAGAAACTTATTCCAAAATCTATCTTTTCCTATAAATTTGAATAAAGAATATGCTAAATTTTCATCTTTTTCATATTTCCACGTATCGAACCATATAGTTTCAAATTTATTTTTATCTAATTCTTTATAAATCGTTTGCATTAGACAACTTTTTCCAATTCCCCACTCACCATATATTGCTATCAAATTGTTTTTAGATAATAATTCTTCGTTTTCCTTTAACTCAATAAATTCACGAATTGACTTAGCTTTAGGATATGTTCCAAATATATCATTATTTTCATTTATTTCTTTTACTTCTTCTATTAATTCCTTCATTCTTACCTCCCGCTTTTTCTTTTTTATACTTCTTCTATTGCATTAACCAATTAATTTTGCATACTTTTTCTATTAAATATACTTACAAAAATTTGATTAGTTTTCATATCTATAGACTCATTACTAACTCTTTCCGTTGTTTTCCTGATTTTATTATGATTTTACAATTTTCCACTAATTATTTATTATCAAAAAAGCAAAATAATCCTGTAACTTTTAATTACTCTCATACTTTGCTTTTCTTCTGTAAACTTATTCTAAATATTCCTTTAATCCTTCAACTATTTTATATACTTTAGTCATTGGATTTCTTTGTGATGCTTGTCTACATTTATTTAATTCTTCCATATATTCGCAATTTCTTATTGCAGTATGTAATTTTCCTTCACTTGTAACTTTATTAAATATATCTTCATCATTTTTTACATAATCTCCTAATCTCTTTTTTTGAAATTCTTTGCTAAGTTCTTGCAATACATCATCTTTTGAAATACATCTATTTACTTTTTTAAAATGTGATAGTAACCAAAGTTCAAAATTTGGATTTGACCACGCTACATTGTAATTACAGTTTTCTATTGCTAAATTGAATTGTTCATCATTATAATCATCTTTGTCAAATACTACCCATACTTGTCCATATACTTTATTAGCATGATTAACTGTTTTTTGAGTATATTTTACTAAAGATGTTGTATTCATCCCTGTTCCTTTAACTTCAATATTAGGAATTAGCACATCTACTTTATTACCATATTTTTCATTAATCTTTTTCTTTAATCCATTAAAATAATTAGGTTCTGTTTTCTTTCCTTCACATACAATCAGGTAATTGGCTGGTGCTTGCCTTTTACTTTTTAATCTGTCTTTTCTTGAAATATTATTATTTTTCATAATCTATCTCAAATTCTTCTAATACTGGAATAGCACCATATCTTCCAGTTAAATAATCTTTGTTATAAGTTGCATCATTTCTTACTTTCTTGCCTGCATTTTTATCATCTTCTAATATATAATCAGATAATGCATATATTTCTGAAATACCATCTTTATCTTTTTCTGCAAACCATATTTCATCTCTTCTAAATGTTTCTTTATTCAAATTTACTGTATCATGTGTTGAATATATTAACTGTCCATTACCTTTATTTGTATCACTATTATGAAATAAATTTATGATATATCTAGTAAGTAATGGATGTAACTTTGCATCTAATTCATCTACAAATAACACCATTCCATTTTTCAAAGCATCCATCAAAAAATCAAATAAATGAAACATCTTCATTGTTCCATTTGATTCTAATGAAAGAGGTAATGCATTTTTTCCTTCATCAAAATTATGAACTAACTCAACTTTAACAACTCCATTTGTATTTTTTAATTCTTCTAAAGAATTTGGAGAAATATTTATTGAATCTATTGTCGAATCAAAAGTTCTTATGAATGATAATAATTCACTTTTATATTTTTCATCTTCTACAATTCTTAAAGATATTCTTTTATTTAATGCATTTTCAAATTTCGGATCTCCTAAATCTAAATAATTAGCGTTAATAAACCATTCATATACATTATTAAAATCCTCATTATTTTTATCAATTTTTGTATATACATTTAAAAATAAACTTCTTTCATCAATATTAGCTAATCCTAGCAATTTATTTTTATTATCTTTTACTTTAATATTGTTTTCATTTCTTTCAAATATTTCATAAAATTTATTTACTCTTTTTTCATATAACCATTCACAAATTATTCTATCTTTTAATATATCAAAGCCATATTTATAAATCTTATTATTTCTTGCAAGTATTTCTACCTCTAAACTTATTGGATCATTATTTATCATAAAACTAAATACATTTTCTTCATCTAAAGGAGTATTTACTTTTGAATCATCACTGACTAATATTCTTTTTTTCATATAACTAAACGCTTGTAACACATTAGTTTTTCCACTTGCGTTCGCACCATATATAGCTGATACTTTTAAATATTCTCCCATTTCTGTCTTAGCCACATTATATTCATGCTCTTTTAAAGCTGTTGCTTCCATATCCAAGCAATTTTCATTCTTAAAAGATTTAAAATTTTTAAAACTAAATCTAATTAACATTTTATTTTCCTCCTTTTCTATTATATTATATGCGATTTTATAAAAAATAGCAATATTTTTGAGAAATTTTCTCACTTTCATTGATATTTTTATAAATTTATGCTATTATTTCATTGTTACCATATTTCCAGTATAAAATTGGTGGAGAAGGATTTCTATCCTGGAAAGGTGGTGATTCTAATGGCTTGTAAAACTACAAGTAAAACTGTTGCATCTAAAGCTTCAAAAGCTTTAAAAGATGGTAGAACTTCAGCAACAACAAAATCTATAGCTGGTTCTGCTCTTTCTCAAAGACAACCAAAACATACACTTAAGAAAAAATAATTAAGAAAAGAGCAGACTTTCAAAAAGTCTGCTTTCTTTTGGTGTGTAAATTAGGAATCGAACCTAATGCTCTAATCTATATTTATTTTAGTATTTAATTTACCATATTCACATTTGTTTCTACACAAATACAAGAGCTAACACCATGTGAAAATTGTTTCATAGATATCATCCTTTCATAAATCACTGTAAAATATATTGTAAGCATTACTTCAAACACATTTATTAACAGTGTAGAATCAATATTTACTATAATGATAGATATTATAAATACTAAAATTATATATAGCAACTTAACAATTAATTTTTATACTAATTTACTTAAATTGTCTATTATTTTATTCAAATATACTTTTATATTCCAATGGCACGATATTTTCATACAATAAAACAAATTGTGAATTCACTTGCTTATAATCATGATAATGCCCAAAATACCATTTTTTAAATATGCATTTCTCTGAAATTTGTTGTAAGTACTCTGTTAATAAATCTTTTTTATATGTTGGATTTATCAAAGTTTGAATACTTGTTGGACAACAATGAGAAATAATGTAATCTACTTTATAATCTACTTTTTCTAGATTTGTTGTTCCGTTTTCCATTTCTTCTTTTATTGGAAGTTCCAAATCCCACCATGAAAAATCTCTAATTCTAAAATATGCTCCTCTTTTTCGAAATTCATAAATTCTTTCTTCTTCATCAAGATTTAATATCCCATCTTGTATATCATGCGACCTTGCTCCACCAAATACAAAAAACTTTTTATTATCTATATCAAATACTTCCCCTCGCATTAAATGCAATACAGAATTTCTTATTTTGTGTACTTTTCCACCATTCCATTCTTCAACAGGATAGTTATATAATCTTGTATAA
Organism: Clostridia bacterium; assembly: GCA_017517685.1. Lineage (GTDB taxonomy): Bacteria > Bacillota > Clostridia > TANB77 > CAG-508 > Scatovivens. The sequence goes on along the minus strand of JAFWYK010000009.1, from coordinate 9,147 downwards.
TTTTCATGATTTCCATCTACAAATAAAGTAGTGAAATTTCTACTATCTAGCCAATCTAACATTTCTTTTTCTCTGCTACTCTCTTCTTCAAATGTCCATACTCCTCCAAAGTCTCCACAAATAATTACATAATCGTTCTTAGTCATCTCTGTTTGTATTGGAAAATTTTCTACGTTAAATCTCGAAAAATCGGCATGTGTATCTCCTGTTATATATATCATAATATCTCTTCTCCTTTATTTTACATCACACTATTTTAATGTATATTATAATATAAAAACAGAAAATTTAACTTCTATTAAAATTTCTGCCTTCAATTATTATTAATTTTTATATTCTTCGCTATCTTCTGAAACCATTAAATAATTATAATTCTTATCTTCATTTATAGCATAAACTTTTTCATCATTTTGTTTTAATCTTCTTTTTAAATATTCAGCTAAATTCTTATCTGTGCAATATATGTAGCATCCTTTTTGTCCTCTAGTCATTAAAGTTCTATATGTATTTTTTATTATTTCATCTGCTATCTTTTGTGCTTTTTCAAAATCTTGTTGATATAGTTTATATATACCTTTTATTGATTGATCTGTCTTAGCTCTTTCTGTAACATCTGTTACTACTTTATTATTTTGATATCTCAAGTCATTACCTATAATAACTCCAACATAATCAAACTCTAGCCCTTGAGCAGTATGTATACATCCTATTTCATTCACAGATTCTGAATCTATTGCCCATGTAGTACTATTACCTAAATTCCAACTCATTGCAAAATTATATTCTGATATTGTTATATCAAATACATCAGATTTATTTTTACCTTCCTTAATCCATTCCCAACAATAACCAGCTAGTAATCTTGCTTTATTATTTATTTTATTTTTTTCAAATATTATATCTTTTACTTCATTAGGCGTATCACAAATTTTGATGTCATAATCTAAATCAAATCCATCTCTATTAGCTGTTTCTCTAATTTCTAAAACATCATCTAACCAAGCTATATATCCATCAGATCCATTACATCTAAATTGTGATTCTAACTCCATTATTTCTGATTCTGCATCTTCTTGGCCTATATATTTTTGTATTTCTTCAATACTTCCAATATCTTTTAAAGTAACTTTTTGAGATTCGTCTATAAAAAATATTGAAAACTTTGATGCATGAATAATTTCTTTTATTTGATTTTCTCCCAAATTTTGAAACATTCCTGATTTTGCATTTAATCTATGAGCTTCATCAACTATTAATACATCAAATTCATTTTCTGCAGATTCAACAAATGCTCCTGAACCTTTGAATAGATTATTTATTCTTGTTTTTTTGAAGTCTCCACTTAGTTTGGTAGCATACACATTTCTCGGAGCAGCATTTTTTGTTACATATGAGCAAACCATATTTTCATTTGTTAATCTTACCAATAAATTTATAGCTAATACTGATTTTCCTGTTCCTGGTCCACCTTTAACTATTAATACTCTTTTATTTCCATCTCTATATGATTTTCTTGCCATTTCTAATGCAGTTTCATATACAAGTTTTTGATCATCTATCATAACGAATTCTTGATTACCTTGTAGCATACTTGATAAAGCATCTTGTAATGATTTAGAAGGTCTAATCTTTCCATTTTCAATCATATATAAAGTTTCTTTATCATCACCATATTTTATATATTTATTTATAAACTCTCTTAATTTTTCTACATCACCTTTTACAAAAGCAGGTGCTTTCTCTAAATATTCTTTATAATTATCTGATAGTAGTGTTGGTGGTGTTACTGTTAAATAATTGTGTAAATATGCACATGGATGTAAATCTATTTGTCTTTCTTGTACAGTTTCATTATAATCTTCTATCGTTGTAGCATACGACCAAGCTTGATATGATGGATGTGCTACTTCTCTTAGTGCATGTCCTGTATATGTAGAAACTATCCCATCTTTTCCACTTACAATCTCAGCTTCAGTCCATTGTTTTAATTCTACAATTATAGCAGTGTTTTTTAATTTTCCATCTTTTCCTGATATTATAAAATCTATTCTTTTTGAAGTATTAGGTATCTTAAACTCAATTGCTATTCCTACATTCCCAGGAATATTATTGTCTATTAAAACTTTTAACATATATTGCATAGAATTCTTCCATGCATCTCTTTCAGATTTTGAAGTATGATAACCCATTCTTTCATAAAATTTTCTATCTATATTTTCTTCAATTCTATCTTGTACAACATCTTCTACAAATAATTGCTTTGTTGCTTCATATACTATCATAATAATTGCCCCCATTAATCATTAATTCCAATTTAAATGGATCATTCTTTTTTCAGCTTCAACAATTGTATCAGTATTAAAATTCATTTGTTTATTCTCGACTTTTATTCCATAAAAGTGTAATAATATTAATTTTATAAATTCCGTACATGATATTATTCCTTTCATTGGAATTCTACATGTTTTATTATTGGAAATAGTCATATGAGAAATTGGATGTATACACTCCTCATGATTTTCTTTATCCATATCAACCCTTAACATAGTTGGAATTCCTTTATCCTCAAAAAAATAATCAAAAAAATCTGTATCTGGTGTATTCTCTATATCTGCAATATCTTCTTTATCTAATATTTTATTATGCTTTTTTATAAATAATAATCTTTGTTTTATTATTTCATTATTCTCTACAATAAACTCAAACTGTATTATACTTCTATCATATAATATAATAGAATATTGTTCATTCTTTAATAATTCTTTCATTATAACATCTACATCAATATCATTATCATATATAATATTACTTGTTGAATTCTTAGTATGCCATGTAAGTACATATTTATTTCTTCCGATACACTTTATAGATGTTTCTTTCATTTCTTTTATCAATTTCCATTCAAAAAGAACTTCTCTAACATTTTCAATGTCTCTATTTATAGTATTAATTATATTAGAAGGCATCATAATCCTCCTCATCCTCAAGCATCTTCATAATTTCATCTTTAGTAGATATACCGAATAATTCTTTTATTAGTTGTACATCTGTTACCTTTCCATCAGCTTTTAACTTCATTATTAAAGCTCTTGTATTATTTAAAGAACTCATAGAACTTTTATCAAGATCTTTATTGTTAAGTATTAATTGTTTTTGTTCCTCTTTTGTTGGATAATGTTCAAAATACAATTTAAAATTATTCTTTTTAATTTCTGAAAATTCATCACATAACAACTGCATCTCATCTCCATATCCTAACACTCTAACCCACCCTTTACTTCTAGTAATAGCTGTAAACAGTGCATTTCTATCACTTCTAGGAGTTAATGATTCTGCCGATCTTTGAGCATTTATTATATAAACCATAAATGCTTCGTTACCTTTTGCTCTAAAAATTGTAGAATATACTATTGAATCTTTTCTAAAAAAATCTTCGGGACTTATAGTTCCAGCTAAATGTATTGATAATTTTCTATATTCAGCATTATTATATAAATAATAATCTAATTTATTTTTATTTTCTGAAGTACCTATTGTATCCATATCTATAATCATTATGTCACTCGGCAATAATTGATCATTTTCCATATTTTCTTTTATCATTCTTAAAAGAGCTTCGCTAACTTCATTTGAATTATTGTATTTATAAAAATCAATTATATCATCTTTATCATAATTTAATAATTCTGGACTAGTCTCTTTTGTCCTATATAATTCTACCATTCCACCTTCAACAATATCTTTATCTGTTTTATAACCTATTGTTTGCCAAACATCTATAGAACTTGGTATTTGTATTAATCCTTCATTTTTTCTATATAATCCCATTCCTATTGCATGTGCTGTTACAATAGTCTTTGACTGATTCCTATAACAAACAGTTAGTGGTGTATCATTACTAATATCTTGCCCAAATATTTCCTTGGGTGCAGGCATAGTTTCTTCATTTAATTTTTGTAATTCATCATATGCATACACAAGCCTTTTATCTGGTCCCAATACATTTAAACATAGATTCATAAAATTTTTATCAAAATCTTGTGCTTCATCAATCAAAATGCAATCATACATTTTATGGAAATCCTTTATTTCCTGTATAGCCTCGTAACAAGCTTTTGAAAAAACTACATTTTTATTAAATTTTAACTTAGCTTGACTAAAATTTAATGGATTAACACCATGTGAAATACATATTTCGTAGTATACTCCTGGTGATGTTGCTGCACCCCAAGCTTGCATAATTTTAATTTTTTTAGGATCATACTTAGCCCCTTCATTTTTAGCAGCATAAAATTTAGAAATCAAATTAACTAATTGGTGCTTTAACGCTCTTGTTGAATATGTTACAACTATAATCCAATCCCTATGAGCCATGTGTAACTCTACCGCTTTTCTTGCTAATACAATTGTTTTTCCGCTACCTGCCATTCCTCTAATTCTTTGTATTCCTTTTGTATCTGACAAAATTGCTTCCATTTGTTTAGTATCATATTTTTCCACTAAATCATTCATTTTATTAATCAAATATGCCTTTGTTCCTTCTGTCACTCCTTCTCTTTCTTTTCTTGGATTTATACCATATGCTTCTTGTAAACCGGATAATATATTTTTATATTTTTGATCATCATATAAATCATCTTTATTTTTTTCTATTATATCAATTACATCCTCGTTTGAAAAAGCAATATAGTTTTCATCTTCTCTTTGTAATATTTCTTTTGAATAAGTTATTATTGTAATATCAAATATTAATTTTCTTTTATGCATTAAGAATGGTTGCTTTCTAAATTTGTTTTCAACTTTTACATAAATACTATCTTGCATCTCTGTATAATCTGTTACTGCTTCTGTCAAAATATTAAATATATAAACACCTATCTTACTTACTATTGCTAAATCTACACAGATTTTACTTTCTGTAATTTCATCAATATAAATAGGATATCCATAATATGCTTCTCCTTCTATATCTGGATATTTCTCATTAAAAGTTTCAACTATACTTTCTGCAATTTCCTTCTTTTTTAGATCATCTATGTTTCCAATACTTTCTATCATAAATAGCCCCCATTTCTATCTATTATAACTTATTATATTTTGTACTTACTCCCTTTGATTTTTCTACAGGATATTTCTTTTTAGTTTTTTCTAATTTTTTTAATATAATTTCTTCTGGTTTAACATCTAATTTCATTGCCATTTGAATACAGTATGTAAAAACATCTGCTAATTCTTCACATACATCTTCTTTATTATAGTTTTCTGAATTCCATTGAAAACATTCTAATAATTCATTAGCCTCTATCGAAATAGACTTTGCTAGATTTTCAGGTGTATGAAATTGTCCCCAGTCTCTTTCCTCATTAAATTGCTTTATTTCTTTCATTATATTTTCCATCATTATGCCTCCTCTAAGAAAATTTTCTTTTTAAACGCTCCTCTTTTTATAACTTTCTCCGTTCTTATCTTTTCAAACTCTTCAATTGAAACATCCATAGAATTTAGTATTCCATAAATAACTTCAACAATATCTGCCAATTCTTCAACATTATTATCTTCTAAATATTCCTTTATTTCTTCTTGTAATTTTTTATTTAGTTCTTCCCTGTATTCATGATTATCTAATATTCTATATTTAACTGTCCTACCCTCGGCTTGAATAATATCTGTTATCTTATCTCTAACAAGCTTATTATAAATTTTCATTATTTTCCTCCTATTCTACAAGTATAATTTGTTGCTTGTAATTTTTCTCTTCTTATTGCTCCCTTTATAATTTTTAAATCTGCAGACATTGTTTTTATATTAAAATTATAAACTCTATATAGATAATATTTATCTTGATATTGTTCCGAAAATTCAACTTCATTTTCAGATATATGAAATATATTATTTAGTCCTCCTTTAGTAGTTTTTACTTCTATATATTTTTCATTTCCATCTTTATCATATGAAAGAACATCAAACCTTTCAGCATTACCAGCAATTTCTCTTGTTGCAAAAACCTTATCAGCCAAATCTTCTCTTCCTTCCATTATAAGTCTTGTTTTTTCATATTCTACTACAATATCTTCGCCCTTTTTACCTAATTCTGTATTCTTTTTTATTTCTCCTTCAAAATTTATATTCTTGTTATTATAAAACTCTTCTGTTTTTTTCCCTTTTCGCTCTCCAGAATCATATTTATATTCTGTCTCATCTTCCTTTAGCTCTAATGCAAATTCTTTTGCATCAAATTCTTTAATACTATATGTTATTTCAGTTTTATTTTTTATTAATACACTTGAATTTTCTTCATTCCAATCTAATATCTGCCATTTAAAATAAACTGGTTTTTCTCTTTGATTATCATGATCTACATATGCTAATCGTCCCATATATGTATAATCTTCTTTATCTGATGTTCTTAAAAATAGGTATATATTATTTTTTAAATGATTATGATTTATAAAATCAATTATTCTTGACTCATTTAATGTTTGTGATGGCTGTGATTGCCATGTTAAAATACCATTTTCATCTATATTTTCATCAAACTCATGACCTGATTGTTTCTTTCCATATGTTACTAGAAATATATAATCATGTAATGTTCCAGGAACTCTTATTATTCCATGTAATCCCCAAGATCCTGTTTGAGGTGTAAAATTTGTATCTGGAGAAAACACATCATGTATATCTCTCCTTGAATATTTTTCATATCTAATTAATTCCTTCATTTAATCCTCCTCAATTAAATCAAATACCATTTTATCAGCTCCAGCAAATTCAAAATTATCTTTTTCTTTTTTAGTTATCCATTGATAATTTTCATGCTCTATCAAAGTAATTTTGTCACTTAATAATGTTGCTTTATAAAAAATCAATTTTACATCTTTTTCTGGATAATGATGTATATTTTCTCCAATATATTTGTCTACTTTTATATCAGCATCAAATTCTTCTTTTATTTCTCTTATTAAAGCACTTTCTTTTAATTCATTATTTTCTACTTTTCCTCCAGGAAATTCCCAAAGACCTCCTTGCGCCTTTTTCAAATTTCTTTGAGCTATTAAAAATTTATTATCTTTATATATTACCCCTGCAACAACTTCTATCATTATTCTCTCCCAATTTGTATTTTTTACCAATATATCATAAAATACTTTATTTCTCAACAAATCGACTCCATTTTCAAAAAAATATTGGCACATTTCTGTGCCAACTTTATCTTTCCCATTTTCTTTGTTTTTTCTTTTGTATTTCTTTTTGTTTTTCATCATTCTCTTTTTTATTAAAATATTTAATTTGTTCTTTTATTTCAGGTACTCTAACCTTAATTTTATTACACAACTTAATTTCATTTCTAATTTTAATAATATCCTTACTCACCATTTCAATTTCTTTATTAATTTCATCTTTATTTTCATTCTCAGCCATATTTTGTCTCTTATAATATAAGTTATTCCTTTGCCTGATTAAATCGTTTAATTGACCATTCAAATTTGTTTTACAACTATTTAATTCATCACTATTAGTTATATTATATTTATTTAATAATCTAATTTCATTTGAATATTCATCCATTTTTCTAACTTCTACTCTCATAGCTGGTGTTAGTTTATATTCTATTTTCTTTTTAGGATATACCTTTAGCAAATAACAATAATATAAATATAATGCTTTAAACCCTTTAGGTTTTGATAACTTTTTTAAACTACCTTTTAAATATAATCTACCTGTATAAGTTTTTGGTTTTATTACTTCTTCTCTATTAGGATAGCTACTACAAATCTTATTCTTTATATTATCTATTGAATATTGTTCTCCAAATGCTCTTTCAATTCTAATATTTCTTTTATGAGGATATCTTCTTATGCTAATTTTTTCTGTTCTAAAAAACATTTCATATCCAATATCTTTTAATTTTTTCAAGAACTCTTTATATGTCCATGAATGATTTATTGCATAATCAATATCTTCTTTTGCAAATTTATAGTAGTCCGAATTAGATAAACCATTTTTATAAAAATTCTCAAAATTAATTCCGGACTTACAAGTTTTTTCTTCCAAAACTTTCAGCCCATATTCATCACAAATATCATCAGAAGTTTTTCGTAAAAGTGCTGTATTTGCAAAATTACTATAATACTTTTTTCCATCTTTAAATGAAACAGAATTTAAAACAAAATAATTATGAATATGATTTGTATTTAGATGTGTTGATACTACAACTTCAAATCTATCTCCCCACATTTCTTCAGCAAGTTTAACTCCAATTTCATGTGCTGTTTCTGGAGTCACTTCTCCTTCTGCGAAAGATTGGTATCCATGAAATGCAACTATCTTATTATTCTTACTATATTTATCTTTATTAAATTTCTTTTTAGTTTGTGCCATTTGTTTAACTGCTGTATCTAATTCGCAATTAATACCTGTTATAAAAAATTGTTTTTCTGTCTTGTCTGGATTCGTTGTATAATCCAATAATTCAAATATACTATTTATATTTTTCTTCTGATAATTTTTATTTTCTGTTTTACTTTTATCACTTGCATAATTAACTACATTGTCTAATCTATTTTCTACTTTCCATAGTTTTGTTGTCGCCATTTTATCCTCCTCTCTTATCAAAAAGGGGATTGGGGATTTTTCCCCATGTTAGAATTTCGTGTTGACGGAATTCATTGCTTGCCTAATACATAAATTATAGCTATCAATAAATTAAAAATGCCCTTGTTTATTAAAAACTCAGGCACTTTTTTCTTTAATTTTAGTCATCATATACATACATATTTAATACAATTTCATCTGCAATATTACTAATATTATTCATTTTTCTTACCCATTTCATTTGATCTTTTGCTTTCAATTCTTCAGTAATATTTTCTTATTTTTTTAATTGATTTATCATTTTTTTACGCAATTTTTCGCAACTACTTTGTACATCCATTAAGTGTTTTTGCAACTCATTATTCATAACTAATGAATGATATTTTATCTTTTTATTCTCCTTTAAATATTTTAATCTTAGTGCACTATACTTTTCTAATTGAAACCCTTTTATATTCTTTGGTGGTATTTAATTTGGTATATAATAATCTCCTTTTTTACTATAACTTTTCTTCATAATTTATCTATCCTTTTTGATTTTTTTATTATTTTATT
>JAFWYK010000001.1 GCA_017517685.1 Clostridia bacterium | reverse complement strand
CTGGTTTTACTTCTGGTTGTTTATCTTTTCTTGAAATAATTTCATTTATAGCTGCTACAGCTTGTTCATATTCAGCTTGAACTAAAGCTTTTTGTTCAGCACATAAAGCTTTAGCTGCTTGTAAATCAGCTAATTTTGTTTGTAAACCACGATATTGATCATTTAAATTTCTAACAGCATCACCGTTAGTAGGAATTCTTGTTCCTTCTTGATATTCATATTGGAATTCATTTAAACTAATTAAAATTCCTTCCATTTCATGTTTAATTTTTCTAATTTCATTATCAAATTTCATTTGAGCTTGTGTATAGAAAGCTGATTTTTCATCTCTTAATTTTCCTTCAGCTTTTTTAATTTCATCAGCTCTTACTGATTTTTGTAATTCTTCTTCAGCTTTAATTGCTTTTTCTAAAGCTTCTTCTTCTTCTTTAATTAATTCTTTAATTGTTCCTTTTGTTCTGTTTTCTTCAACAACATCCATATGTTTTGTGTCTAAGTTTTCTAATTCGCTTTTATAAGCTTCAATTCTACGTTTATGAAATTCGATTTCTTGAGCAGCTTTAGCTAACTCTTCTGTTTTTCTTAATTTTTTTGCTTCTTCAGCAAATGCTTCCATTTGTTTTTTTACATCTTCTAAACTATTTATATTTTTTAAATCCATTTTATTACTTCCTTTCTTATTTGGATCTATATTTGGGTCCTTTTCAGGATCTTGATCTGGTTTTTTGTCCTCTGGTTTTTTATCCTCTGGTTTCTTGTCTTCTGGTTTTTTATCTTCCGGTTTTTTATCTTCTGGTTTCTTATCCTCTGGTTTCTTATCTTCTGGTTTTTTATCTTCCGGTTTCTTGTCTTCTGGTTTCTTGTCTTCTGGTTTCTTATCTTCCGGTTTTTTATCAGGATCTTTATCAGGATCCCTTTCATCTCTATCTCTTCTTCTTTTCTCTAACCTTTCAATATAAGCACCTAGTTGAGCACTTAAGTACTTATACATTTTCGCTTCTTCATCCGATAATTCATTACCTGCGATGAAATCATCTAAATTCTTTTTAGCAACAACAGCTTTATCGTGTCCTCCAGTTATGTTTAATAGTCCTTGTTTTGTAAAACCAAGTTTTACACCACCTTTTAAGTCATATGTATCACTTAATAATTCTGGTTGTACATATCTTTTGTTGCTAAAACCACTTATTTCTTTTTCACTATGTGGTAAAGCTTTTTTGTTTAACTTTAAATTATTTAAGAATACATGTAACTCTGTATAACCTAATTCAACTTCCGCCATTTATACCTCCTAAAAACTTTATTTTACGCGAAATATCAGCTAGTATCATAATAACATATTTTTCAAGAAAAGTCAATTAATTATGTAAAATTAACCCTATTTTTCCTTATTTTTACACATTTTCTTTAATTATTTTTATAATTTCCAAAGATCTGTCTGCCATTTTTTGATATTTTACCTTTTTATCTCTAATATTTTCATCTAATTTAGGTAATATTCCAAAATTAGCATTCATTGGTTGAAACTTATCATTTTCAGTTGATATATAATCAGCTAATGCCCCATTTACTGTTTCTTTTGGCATAACAAACTTATCTTTTCCAAGAATTTTATTCGCTGCATTAATACCTGCTATAAATCCAGATGCAATAGATTCAACATATCCTTCTACACCTGTTATTTGTCCAGCAAAGAAAATATTTTCATCTTCATTCATATTATATGTATTATCTAGTACCATTGTTGAATTAATATATGTATTTCTATGCATAACACCATATTTAACAAAGTTTGCATTCTCTAATCCTGGAATTAAAGAAAATACTCTTTTTTGTTCTCCAAATTTTAAATTAGTCTGGAATCCAACAATATTATATAAATTTCCTTCTGAGTTGTCTTGTCTTAATTGAACAACAGCATATGGTCTTCTTGCTGTTCTTAAATCAGTAAACCCAACAGGTTTTAATGGACCAAATCTTAATGTATCCATTCCTCTTTTGGCCATTATTTCTAAAGGCATACATCCTTCAAAAATTTCTCTTTTTTCAAACTCATGTAATTCAACTACTTCTGCATTCACTAATTCTTCCCAGAACTTTTCATATTCTTCTTTATTCATTGGAAGATTTATATAACTACCTTCTTCACTTTTAATTCTTTCACGCCATTCTTCTTCTGGTTCTTCTTTTCCTCTTTCTTGAGAATATCTATCACCGTAAAAAGCAATATCCATATTTATAGAGTCTTTATCTATAATTGGAGCAGCAGCATCATAGAAGAATAATTTATCACTACCAGTTAATTCTTTTATTCTTTCTGATAAAACTTCTGATGTTAATGGACCTGTTGCTATTATTACTATACTATCTTGTGGTATTTCAGTAACTTCTTCTCTAATTACTTCTATATTTTCATTTTTTTCAACTAATTCTGTAACTTTTCTAGAAAATGTTTCTCTATCTACAGCTAACGCTTGTCCTGCTGGCACACTTGTTGAATCTGCAACAGGAATAAGCTCACTACCTAAAATTCTTAATTCTTCTTTTAATAAGCCACATGCATTAGTTAAAAGATTTGATTTAAAAGAATTACTGCATACTACTTCTGCTAAATCTTCATTTGTATGTGCGTCTGAAAACTTAACTGGCTTCATTTCATAAAGTTTAACTTTAATTCCTCTTTTAGCAACTTGAAGTGCTGCTTCTGTACCAGCTAATCCTCCACCTATTACAATTACTTCTTTCATTTTTGAATTTATACGTTTCTCCTATTCTTTTTTAGGCATAATAATCCTAGCATAAAATCCTATTTTAATAATTTTATTATAGGTATTAAAACCGCATTATACAATAACATTTTTATTACATTTTTGCAAGAAAAAAGAGCTTTTTTCTTAAAGCCCCTTTTCCGTAATATATTATTAAATTATTTTTTAACTTATTTCACCAATTTCATCTTGATTTTTTTGTTCTGATACTTTACCTGCATCTTGTGATTTATTTGTACCTGAAGTTAAATAATTATATTTACCATCTGAATTATCTAACACAACATGATCTAGTCCACTTGGCACTTTCTTATCTTCATGCACCACTGGTGGCGGAGTAACCTCTTCATTCTTCTCTTTTTTATTAAACAATCTAGCAAAGAAACCTTGTTTTTTAGTTTCTTCATTTCCTGATGGTAAACCTTTAGTATTAAATCTTTTTAATAAACTTTTAAAGAACGATTTTATTCCTTTATCCGCTTCAACTTCCATTTCATAATCATTCGGTATAGCGTCTGTATTAAAATCTTCGGATTTTAATGTTGATGTATCTTTTATTTCAGCATTATTTTCGCTATTATCTTTTTGATTATTTTCAATAACATCTCTACTATTTGACTCTTTAACTTCTTCGTTAGTTGTCTCTACTTTTTCAAATCCTTTATCAAAACTTTTATCAACCATATAAACTTGACATATTTTTGCCTCACCTTTTCTAATATGATATTGTTTTCCATCAACATTCCTATTAGCTAAAGTTAAACTTTTACCCTTTAATTTCTCTATTGCTGCCTTTTTGTGTCCTTCTTTTCTTTTTTCACTAAACTTTATACCTTCGATTTGTTTAAATTTCTCATGATAATCTTTTCCTTCTAATTCTTGTAAATCAACTATAAATTCAGTATAATGTTTAGTTTTTTCTCCAACATAATTATATAAATTATCTTGCTCAACTTCATCTAAAACGCCGTCAAAACTTAAAACATCATTTTTCTCAGGATTTAATTGCTTATATAATTTTGTTAACAACTCTCTATTTATTGTAGCTTTATTATTTTCATCAAAAGTAACATATTTCTCTTCATCAGTATTCATTTTTTCTAAAGCTCTTAACGCTAACTTCTCATACATGTCGGCAATTTTAGAATTATCTAGACCTTCTGTAATACTAATCGCCAATAATGTATGTTTTAAATAAACTCTTTTTTCACCATCATTAAGTTTATGATAATCCAATGGTAAAACATTTTTAGTTAAACCTTTTAAATTACCTGATATAGTCTTATTAAAATAAAATCTATCAGCAGCATCAAGATATTCTGATTTTATATTTCCTTTTTTATCATATATCTCTTTATCGACACCCAAAAGTTTTTCAAATCTCGCAGTTCTTTTTTCAATTATTTCCTTCTTACGATCATACTCATCTGGATCTCTTTCAAATATAAGATCATTTTCCATTCTTTTGATCATAACCAATTCAAAAAGACATGCATCTTTTTTATTTCCTACCCATGAATCTACCGATGCATTTTCAAAAGTTTTATCAAATAACTCATCGTCTTCAATCGAAAAATTAATTCTAGAACCATTAAATTTATTTTGTAATTCTGTTTTAGTTAAATCAATAGCAGATACATCTATTTTAACTGCTTTTTCTTCAAATAATAAATCCATTTCAGAATCTTTAATTTTCTTTTCACCAAGACTAACTTCTCTAAATATTTTCTTTCTTAAATTATCTTTTAAAATAAGTGCTTTTTTTTCTAAATCATCACCTTTATGTACCTCTGTAACTTTCGAAAATACATTTCTTTTAAATTCATCCGGATCATCCATTTCTGCTAATTCTGGATAAAGCAATCTTAATTTATAAGAAGATATTTTTTATAAATTAAAATCTTTAGAATACATTCCAGCAATCAACCAAGAAGCATAATTTTTCTTACCTTCCTCATCTAAGTTCTCAAAAGCAGTCGTTCTAATCTCTTGTTCAACTCTTTTATAATAAAATTTTCTTTCAAAATCACTAATTTCATCTTTTTTGCCACTTTTAAAATTACCACTTCTATCTCTTAGTGATTCAGCAATTTCCTTTATACCGGTATTATTTTTATACAGTGCATTCCTTTCTCTCATTGTTGCATCAAACTCTGGAGTTCCTCTATAATATTCAAGTTTTAATTCCATTAAATATGCAATTTCTTCATCCGAAAAATTTGATTCTGTTTTTAAAGACTCTGATAATGATTTTGCTTTATTAAGATTTTGATCTGCAATCTCCATTTTATTAATCAATTCTTCTTTTATTTCTGGAGAAACTTTCATTAATTTATGTCTATCTCTAGAAGATATATTCTCTATATTAACTAGCTTAACTAATTTCAATAAATGTGCAACATCTATATTTTCAAGATTTTCTTCATCTTTCAAAATAGCTTTAATCTCTTTTATATATTCTTGATCTTTTTCTTGCATTTTTCCTATTTTATCTTTTAAGGAACTCACTTCATCTTGAAGAGCTTCTGTTAAAACTTCATATTGTTCTGGAAGTATAGTTTTTTCCACTAGAAAATTTACTCTTTCCATATTAATATTTGATCTTTCATCAAATATATTAACCCCCATTTTTCTAGTAATTTTCTCATCAAAGAACGCTTTATTCTTTTTAATATAATCTACTAAGATTGTTTCTTCAGTCGTTTTCTTTAATGACTTATTTCCATCTCCAAGCTTTCTTTCGTTATAATAATCACTTAACATTTTTAGTAATACTTGAGCTCTAAAATCACTATCTCCCAATGGTTTTTCTAACATTGTATCAAATAAAGCAAAGTATGTTTTCTTCTTATAATCATGTACTATTACTCTTCTAACAGATTCCGTTTGTGAGTTTTCTATCTCTCCACCCACTCTTTCATAAATTGTAGAACGAATTCTATCAAATTTAACATCATAAGTATAATCATTAATTTCATGCAAATCTATTAATTCATCCGCAGTTTGTCCAGGTGTATTTTTAAACTTGGCTAATTCAGCATTAATAGATTCATAGCTATATTCTAGTCCATAATCTTTAGCAACTCTTATAGCTAATTCTTGCATACCTATATTATCTGTATGTCTCATTGCCTGAGCTAATGTTATTATAAATCTTTCTCTTTCATCTGGAGACATTCCCTCAGTATAACCAATTGTACTATATACCCTTAAATCTACATATATATCAGCTTCGTTTCTTTCATGTTCCCATGCTTCTTTAAAATCTTTAATACTTTCACGAGATAGTTTCCCATTATCATCAAAAACTTGAGCAAACTTTTCTTTATCTGGTAGTTGATCATATAATTCATTTATTTTTCTTAAATACTCTGGACTAATATCTTTGTTATTTTTTATCATAATTGTGATTTTATAAATATAATCCATAAAATCAGCTTCTTCTATTGTTTCTACTCTTGTTAAATCGAGTTTATCTATATTTTTTTCAATAGATTCTTTAATCTTTTGTTCCATCTCTGGATTATTATGCTTCTTTATAATTGAATCTATAATCTCTTTAAATGCTTCTTCATTTTTTTCCAAATCAGCAAAAGAATTTCTGATACCAAATGCATGTGAATTTTCAAAATATTTTATCTTTGCATCTATTAATAATTCTTCAGCTTTTATTGGATTTTCTGTTAACATAGCAATTGCATCAGCAAGAATTGGCAATTTAAAAATATCATTATTTCTCTCAACATAATTAGCCCCATGTTCTAAAATAAGCGTTTCAATTTCGCTCGCATCCTCATCTATCATACCAGTTTTCATATCTATTATTATTCCGTTTGGTAATCTAGTTACTTGCTCTGCAAGAATAAAAAACACGTTTTCTAATTCACTTAAAGCAATCTCCAGTTTTTCACCACCTGATAAATTAGAAGTTACACCATATAAACTTTTAATCATCTCCGCAGTAACTCCATATTTCATTAAATTATTTAATTTATGAACAACTGGTTCATCATCCATCAATAAAATATCATCAATGTCTATTACAGAGCCTGAAGAATTGTCATATACCGCATTTTCAATTTCTTTATTCTCATCTTTTGCAATTTTTCTTGCATTTTCTTGATTCTCTTCCATCTTTTGTCCTTCTTTTATAAAATAAAATTAGCTAATTATATTATATTTTAAATTTTTTCAATTACAATTACATTAATATTACATTTTATAATATTACAAAAAAAATAATAAAAAAGAGTATAACTTTTTTGTTATACTCTTAAAACTTATTATTTTTTCTTTGTTGTTTTCTTTGTTGTAGATTTTTTTGTTGTTTTCTTTTTAGTAGTTGCTTTCTTTTTTACAACTTCTTTCTTTTCATCTCTTTCAAATAATTCCATGTCAGTTTCATTGTTTGGAACAAATTTTTCTCCAACTTTTGGTTTATTCCAAGAAATATAATAACAACCTTGACCTACACCACCATTTTTCTCGCATATATAATAATTACGTTTTTTCTTTGTTTTTCTAACTTGAACCTCAGCTCCACATACTGGACATGGAACATCAATTGTTTCAATAATAGGTTTTGCATTATGACATTCTGGGAATCCAGGACATGCTAAGAATTTTCCAAATCTACCATATTTAATAACCATCATTCTACCACATTTTTCACATGGTACGTCAGATTCTTCATATTCTAGTTTTACATGTTCTAATTCTTTCTCTACTTTTTCCACAATTTTACCAAAAGGTGTGTAAAAATCAGCAATTACTTGTTTCCATTTAGCATTACCTTCTGCAATTTTATCAAACTCTTCTTCCATTTGAGCTGTAAATTCAACATTTATTACATCTCCAAAATTATCAATTAACAATCTATTTACTATTCTACCAAGCTCTGTTGGCATTAATTGTTTTTGTACTTTTTCAATATATCTTCTTTGTAAAATTGTAGTTATAGTTGGAGCATAAGTACTTGGTCTACCAATACCTTTTTCTTCTAATGTCTTAACTAAACTTGCTTCTGTATATCTAGCAGGTGGTTCTGTAAAACTTTGTTTTGCTTCAATATCTTCTTTTTTTACTTCTTCTCCAACTACAAGTTCTGGAATTTTTTCAAATTCTTCTTTATCTTCGTTTTCTACATATAATGTCATATAACCTTTAAATTTTAATGTTTGACCATTAGCTCTAAAGTTATATTCATTACCATCAATAGATACTGAAACAGTATCATATATAGCTGATGCCATTTGACTTGCTAAGAATCTATTATAAATTAATTTATATAATTTATATTGATCAGCAGATAAGCTATCTTTAATTGCATCAGGTGTTAATTCAATATGAGAAGGTCTAATAGCTTCGTGTGCATCTTGTGCTTCTGATTTTGTTTTATAATATCTATTTTCGTAATAGCTTTCACCGTATAATTTTTCAATTTGCTCTTTAGCTGCAGCTCTTGCTTCATCAGAAATTCTTGTTGAATCAGTTCTCATATATGTTATTAAACCAGTATCTCCATAGTCTGGAAGTTTAACACCTTCATATAATGTTTGAGCTACTGACATTGTTTTCTTTAATGCAAAATTTAATTTTCTTGAAGCATCTTGTTGCATTGTACTTGTTGTAAATGGAGGTGCAGGATTTCTTTTCTTTTCACCTTTTTTTACATCAACAACTTTATATTTTGCTTTTTCAAGATCAGCTAATATTGCATCAACTTCTTCTTTAGAATGAAGTTCTAATTTCTCATTATTTTTTCCTATTAATTTGCAATCAAATATTGTTTTGGTTTTCTTATCTGACGCTTTTAGTATAATGTTCCAATATTCTTCTGGAATAAAAGCTTCGATTTCTTCTTCTCTATCTACTACTAATTTAACAGCTACTGATTGAACTCTACCAGCTGATAAACCTCTTTTTACTTTTTTCCATAATACTGGACTTATTTTATATCCTACTATTCTATCTAATGCACGTCTTGCTTGTTGTGCATCTGTTAAATTCAAATCAATTTTTCTAGGATTACTAATTCCTTTTTTTACAGCTTCTTTTGTAATCTCATTAAATGTTACTCTACATACGCTGTTTGGATCTATTCCTAATAAATATGCTAAATGCCATGCAATTGCTTCTCCTTCACGATCAGGGTCAGTTGCAAGGTAAACTGTTTTAGCTTCTTTAGCATCTTTTTTCAAAGAATTAATTAAACTAGCTTTTCCACGAATATTTATATATTCAGGTTCAAAATTTTTCTCGATATTAATACCTAATTTTGATTTTGGTAAATCTCTTACGTGTCCCATTGAAGCAACAACTTTACTCTTCCCACCTAGGAATTTCTTTATTGTATTAGCTTTTGCAGGCGACTCAACTATAACTAATTTATCGATCATTCACTTCTCTCCTTCATAGTTTACTACTTATGTATTGTAATTCATTATTTTATATTTTGCAAGTACATATTTACATATTAAATAAAAAGTACACTTTAGATTATATCTAAAATGTACTTAAAATTATTTATCTAGTCCAGTCATCTTCTGGCTCTTCTCCTCTTGCATTATTTCCACCAAACATTTTTGGTTTATCAATATTTGAAATATCTGGATTTAAGAAACCAAGTGGTTTATCTTCTACTATTTGTTCTTGCTCTATTTCTTGTTCTGGTTCATTAATATTTTTTCCTAATGCTTGAATTGCTCCAACAACATTATTTAAAACAGATCTACTTGAATTTACTTGTTCAATTACATTTTTTACAACAACTTTTGAAGTTTCTCTGTCTACTTTTTGCATTCTTTCAAATAATTCTGGATTATCAATACCAGATAAAACAATTGCTTCAAAAACAGCTTCTCTTGAGTCTTTTGCATCTTCATCCATAAAATGTTCGTCTGTCTCTTTTTGTTTTTCTAAAAATTCAACAACAGCTTCTGCAATTATTTCCTTATCAGGATAATTTGTAATTAGATTATCCATCCATTCTTGCGATTTAGCAAGTCCTTTTGATTTTGTCATACCTGTCATCGCTTTTAACATATTAGCTTTCTTTTGTTCGGCTGTAATTTGAGTAACATCTCTTTCTTGAGCTTCTCTTTCTGCATCTTGTCTATCAAGCTCCTCTAAGTATTCTGGTGATACTATAAATTGCGGTTGTTCTTCTTCAAAATATCTTTCTGCATATTGTCTTTTGATTTCCTCTTCATCTTGTGATAATTCAACAAATTGATATTCTTTACTTGATTTTTCCTTTGCTAATCTTATTGCTTTATCAATCTTCTCTTGTAATTTTGTTAAATCTTCAACTAATATATTTACATCATCACGTCCAATAGCAAGTGTATCTTTTTGCATAAACATTACACATTTATCCATTACTTGTTTCATTTTTTCTAATGAACTTACATCTAGACTTCCTATACTACTTTCACTAAGTATACTGTCCATTGAAGTATTTAAATCTCTAACAACATATTCTGTCCATTTAAAGTCTTTATCATGTAGATTTTTATCCATAACATGAGAAACAACTTTATTAAACAATTCAATTTTTCTTGGATCATCTTGTGGATTTGCTTTCCACAACGCTAATGTTCTATTAGAAGCATCTAAATTAATATCAAGTAATTTCTCTATCTCTCTATAGTCTATTTCACCATCTAAATATCTTTGAACTAAATTTTTTGATTTTACTCTAACAATCTCCCCAGTTGATGTAATTTGAGATTCTTCTATTAAATCTTCTTTTGATAGAAAACCTTCACATTCAGCTCCTGTTTCTTCAATTGATTGTGAGAAATCCTTTATTATAATACCGTCTTTTAAACCAATGGCTTTTAATGCTTCCAAGTCAAATGTTTTTGAACCATCACTACCAACTTTTACAATACCAGAAATATTAAGCTTATTAATAATGGCTTCTCCTATTTTTATTGCAGCTGGATTATTAGTCATATTACATACAGTTAAATATCCAGATAAGCTTCGTAAAGAAGCTTCCTTTTCATCTTTATCCATATTTTGATATGCTTTACCGTTTAATCCATATGATAATGTTGTAGTTAATTGAACTAATATAGCTTTAGCATTAGAATCACCAGCAATAGCTGCTGCATTTAATTCATCAAATTCTTCATCTGATAACACTTCTACAACATCTTTTATTTCTTCATTTATTAATTCTAGCTTTTCTGCATCTTCTCTTAACCATGGATCATTAAAATCAATTTTTGAATCTGATTTAATCTCTTTATTCTCTTCTGGTTTATCAATTATATTTGCAAAGAAATCTTCTAAATCATCTTTTGTATAATCATTCGAGATTTTTATGTCATCATGATTTATTTCACCATCTTCAAATATTGGTTTTAGAGAATCAAATGACTCTTTTTGAACTAATTTTCTTATTTCTTCCATATTACTAATATCAGAATTTAAGACTCTATTAAAGAAGTTCATTCTTGCATTTGAATGTACTTCCTTTTCAACGCTAGCAATTACACCGCCATCAACTCCAGCTTCTGTTAGTGCTTGAAGTAATGGTGTAAGTCTTGAATTAATATCACCTTTTAATTTTATGTAACCCTCTTCAATCTTTGCTTCAATATCTTCTTGTGATTGAGTTTTGCTTTTATCTTTATCTTTCACTTCCATTGCGACATCTTGAATTAAATTTTTATCATTTTGTCCCATTTTTTTATCAGCTTTTTGATCATGATCAGCCATTATTTTACCTCTCTTATTTCATTAGTTCTTTTATTTCGTTATATATCCTATCTTCTACATTTGATGGTGCAATTTGATTTGCAATTTTTCCCATTTCTTCAAGTTCTAAACCATCACAAATTATATCATCAATTTCTTCCGATAATTTTTCTGCACACATATCTTTATTTAATATAATTTTTGCAGCACCTAACTTCTTTAGTACTAAAGCATTATCTTCCTGTCTGTTTGCAGACATTGAAGGTAATGGAATAAATATTGCTGGTTTTCCTACAATTGAAATTTCTGTTATTGTCATAGCACCACTTCTACATACTAATAAATCTGAAATATTCATTATCTCTTCCATATTGTATATGTATGGTAATACTTTAACATTTTTTATATTATTGATATAAATATCATTTCTTTCAAACTCTTCTTTCACTATATCATATTGTTTTGGACCAGTTGCCCAAATAATTTGATATTTGTCATTCTTTTTCTGTTTAATCAGATCCATTACTGCTTGATTAATTCTTTGTGCACCTTGACTTCCACCAAAAATCAAAACAATTGGTAAATCATTTTTTATTCCAAGTTCTTCAAGCAATTCTCTTTTTCTTTGTAAACTAACATCTAACTTTCTAATCTTTGTTGGAGTTCCTGTTACTACTACAGATTTTGCTCCTTCAAGTTTTGATTTTGTTTCTTCAAATCCAACCAAAATCTTATCTACTTTTTTAGAAAAATGTTTTACAGCTTTTCCTGGAAATGCATTACTTTCATGAAGTACTGTAGGTATTTTTCTTTTTAATGCAACCGAAAAAACTGGTCCACAAATATATCCACCTGTTCCAAGTACTAAATCTGGTTTGAATTCATCAAATATTTCTTCTACATCTTTTCTACTTTTTATAGTTTGTATAATATGTTTAATGTTTTCAATAGAAAATTCCTTTTTTAATCCGTAAGCTTCTATAGTTTTAAGTTTATATCCAGCTCTTGGAACCAAATCATTTTCTAAGCCTCTATTTGTTCCTATAAAAATTATTTCTGACTTAGGTTCTTTTTCTTTAATTTTATTTGCGATTGCTATTCCAGGATTAATGTGACCTCCTGTTCCAGCTGCTGATATTATAACCTTCATTAAAATATCCTTTCTTTACTATTTTTTACTACTTCTAGCAACGCTAAGTAATACACCTACTCCAAGTAAATTAGCAAGTAACGCAGAACCACCATAACTAAAGAATGGTAGTGGCATACCTGTAACTGGTATTGTATTAGTTACTACCGCTACATTTATTAACGCTTGTAATCCAATTATACTTGTTATACCAATAGCAATTAAACTTCCAAATGTATCTTGAGCTTTCATTGCTATTAATATACCCCTCCACACAAATGCAATAAATAAAATTATTACTGCAATACATCCAATAAAGCCTAATTCTTCTGCTAATATTGCAAATATAAAATCGTTTTGTGGTTCCGGTAAATATAAGTATTTTTGTCTACTTTGCCCTAGACCAAGTCCAAATAATCCACCTGATCCAATAGCATATAAACTTTGGTTAATTTGCCAAGCTGCACCAGTTGCATCTTGTTCAATATTAAGCCAAGTTTGAATTCTCTCGATTCTGAATCCACCTTGTTCTGGATTCATTGCTGATGATAAACAGAATAATCCAGCAGCTCCTATTAAACTGCCACCTGTTATCATAAAATATTTAAATGATGCTCCAGCTATAAAAACTTGTATTACCATAACCATTGCCATGATAAATGTTGCACTAAAGTGGTTTTGTAAGAAATACAAAATAAGTGCAACTGGCACAAATAAGATTATTGGAAATAAAAATCCTGGAACTAATTTTTTTATTCTATTTGTTTCTTTTATGTCTGCTAAATATGCAGCAAAAAATATTACTAATCCTACTTTAACAAATTCTGAAGGTTGAAGTGTACCAAGCCCTGGTACATTAAACCATCTTCTTGCACCGTTTTCACCAACTCCAAATAGACCTACTATAAGTAGCAATGCTATACACACAATATATAAGAGCCATTTAAATGATTTAAACCATCTATAATCAACAATCGAAAGGAAAAACATACCTACAATTCCAATAATTGCAAGCACACCTTGTTTTAAGGCATATGAATATCCATTTCCATTTTCTGCAATAGATGTTGGTGCACTAGCTGATAATAAAATTATCAACCCGATACTTAGTAGTAAAAATGTTATTACAACTAAAGTGTAATCCATCTTACCACCTTTAAACAAACTTATTCTTTTTGACTTATTTTTTGAGTTACCTCTAGCCATCTTTTATCCTTTCGTTATATTGCTGCAATACCTATAATTGATGCTATAAATGTTACTAAAGAAAATATTGCTACAACTTTATTTTCTCTCCAACCTGTAAGTTCAAAATGATGATGAAGTGGAGACATTCTAAATAGTCTCTTACCTGTTTTTCTAAAATACAATACTTGCATAATTACAGATAATGTTTCAACAACTGGAATTATTGCAACTATTAATAAAATTAATGGTAATTTCATATATATCGCCATACTTGATATAACTCCACCAAGTAATAATGATCCTGTATCACCCATCATAACTTTTGCTCTATAAAAATTATATATTAAGAATCCTGCACAACAACCAACAACGATTGCTCCAAAAATTGATATTGCTGGATTCCCAACTTTTATTGCTATTATTGAAAGTGCTGTTACCATTATTGCACTAACACTTCCTGCTAATCCGTCTACTCCATCTGTTAAATTAACAGCATTTGTACTTCCAAGCATTACTACGATAATAAATGGTATATAAAGCCAAATTGGTAATATTAATTCATAATTAATAAATGGAATTATAATACCTGTTCCTAAATTAACATAGTTTATTAAATACATAGTAAATAATACTGAAATAATAAGTAGACCAAACATTTTTAATTTTGGACTTAGTCCATCTGTATTTTTTAATACAACTTTTTTATAATCATCTACAAAACCAACTATACCAAAACCAATGCTAACTAATGCAACAGCAATTACTGGCATTATTTCTTCTAAATTTCTGCTATATAAACAATATCCTACAGTGATAACAACAATTGAAATAATCATCATTATTCCACCCATAGTTGGTGTTCCTTGTTTTTTTAGGTGAGCTCTTGGTCCTTCTGCTCTTTCACTTTGACCAACTTTTAACTTTTTTAAAATCGGAATAATAATTTTACCCAAAATTGCAGTTAATACAAATGCAGAAAATAAGCAAACTAATTGTGTAACCATTATTTATTTTCTCCTAATATATTTTTAATGATTTCTCTTTCATCATATGGGAATTTTTCACCATTAATTTCTTGGTATACCTCATGACCTTTTCCTGCTAATATTACGATATCTCTTTTGTTCATCATTTTTATAGCTTTTTCAATAGCTTCTGTTCTATCTTCTACAACTTCATACTTTCCTTTTGTTTTTGAAATTCCTGCTTCAATTTCAGCAATTATATCTGCTGGTTTTTCTGTTCTTGGATTATCTGTTGTAACGATTGTATAATCTGCTAATCTTCCGGCAACTTCTCCCATACGTGGTCTCTTTTCTTTGTCTCTATCTCCACCACATCCAAATACACAAATCACTCTTCCTGGTGTATAAGTTTTTGTTGCTTGAAGAATATTTTCTAAACTTTCTGCTGTATGAGCATAATCAATCATAATAGCAAGTTCTTGTTTATTTGCTACAAGTTCATTTCTTCCTGGAACAATAATATTATCTAATCCTTCTTTAATTTTTTCTGGATCGACACCAATTGCATTTGCAACAGATATTGCTGCTAGTGCATTGTATACACTATATCTTCCTGGAATATTAACTTTAACTCTTTCATTTTTTTGACCAATTTTTACTTTAAAATCAACACTTACGTTTGTAATTGTTATATCTTTAGCTAAAAGATCAGCTTTATTATCAACTGCATAAGTTTTAATTGAGCAATTTGGTGCTCCTTTAATAATCTTATTACATTTAAAATCATCACTATTAATAAATGCTTGTGGACACATTTGGAATAATTTTAATTTTGATTCAAAATATTCATTCATATCAGCATGTTCTTTTGTACTAATATGGTCTTTATAAAGATTTGTGAAAACTCCATAGTCAAAATTACATCCTTCTACCCTGTTTAATTTTAAACTTTGTGAAGAAACTTCCATTACAACATAATCCATTTTAGCTTTAGCCATTTTATAGAATAATTCTTGTAATTCTAGGCTTTCTGGTGTAGTTCTACTGCTATATCCCAAACATTCATCTCCGATATAATTTGCAATAGTACCAATTAAACCGACTTTATATCCTGCTTTTTCAAGAATTGATTTAATCATATATGTTGTTGTTGTTTTTCCTTTTGTTCCTGTAACACCTATTAATTTAAAATATTTTGATGGATTACCAAAGTAATTACATGATACTCTTGCTAATGCTTTTCTTGTATCATCAGTAATTATTACTGTAACTCCTTTTGTTATTTTTATTTTAGAAAAATCTGCAGAGATATCAAGCATAACTGCTGTAGCCCCAGCTTTTATCGCTTCTTCAACATAAACATGACCATCAAAGTCATATCCTTTTATAGCAACAAATAAAGAACCTGGTACAACTTTCTTTGAGTTACTCTCAACTTTTTTAATGTCTAAGTTCTCGTCTCCTTTAATTTTATAATTTTCTACCCCTACTAATAATTTTTTTAATTCCATTTGAATTAATCCCTCCGAAATTTATCCTATTGTCTTAAATTCTTAAGTCAATTTTTAACCTGAATAAATAATAAATTTTCGCCATTTTATTATCTTATTATTCAACGATATTATATACCAAAAATATTAATTTGTATAGAAAAAAAGAAAATTTATTAATCTTTTTATTTCATATTATTTATTAGCTAAAAATATTCATATTTATAGCTTTTGAAGCACTTATTAAAAACTATATAAATCATACTACTATAATTCTAAATAACTAATTACTTCGTTTAAAATTTTTCCAGCAACTGGAGCAGCAACAGCACCACCTTGATGGCCACCTTCTCCTGTTGGATTATATAAAGTTACTAAAATTGTTAAACATGGATTATCTGTTGGTGCAATTCCTAAAAAAGACGTTACATATTTTCCAGTATTTACACCATCTTCGGATGTACCCGTTTTACCTCCAACTAGATATCCTTCCACTTTCGCATTTTTTCCAGTTCCTGTATCTACAACAGAAGTCATCATACTTAAAATTTCTTCAGCAGTTTCTTTTGAAATCGCATCCCTATAAACAGGTTCGATTATAGTTTCATTACCTGTTGCAGAATCTATTATTTTTTTTACTACTCTTGGTTTAACGTAATTTCCTTTATTACCAATCGTACCAGCCATTGCTATCATTTGAATTGGAGTTACTTCAAATCTTTGACCAAAACTTATAGTAGCAAGTTCAACCGGACCAACTTTTTCCTCTTTCAAGAATATTGAACCAGCTTCTCCTATTAAATCAATACCAGTTTTATTTAAAAATCCAAATTTTTCCAAATAATCATAATATTTTTCTTTTCCAATTTTTTGACCTAATCCTATAAATACTGGATTACAAGAATTCATCAAGCCATCTCTTAAGCTTTGACTTCCATGTGGTCTATAATATCTCCAACATTTAATTCTTACACCAGCAACTTCTATGCTTCCACCACACATAAAACATCCAGCTTTATCAGCTGTTGCTAAACCTTCTTCAATAGCTGCTGCCGTTGTTACTAATTTAAATGTTGAACCCGGCTCATATGTATCTGCTACTGCTTTATTTCTCCAAACCTTTTGAAGATACAAATTCTTCTGAGTACTATCCATTTCATACCAATAAGCCTTTACTTCTTCATTTGTTATTTCAAAAGGATTATTTAAATTATAATTTGGATATGTAGCCATTGCTAAAATGTCTCCGTTTCTAGGATCCATTATTATAACATTTCCACCATCTGTACATTCATTTTCTATACATGCTTCTTCTAAATATTTTTCAGTAATTGCTTGAATATTTTTATCAATTGTTAAAACAATACTATCTCCACTTTCAGCTTCTTCAAATAATTCTCCACTATCACCAAAACTGTTTCCTTTAGCATCAAGCATTTTACTAATACTTCCTTTTTTTCCTGTAAGTACATCATTATACTTTGCTTCAATTCCTTCTAATCCTTGATTATCGCTTCCAACAAATCCGATTATATGTGAAGCCAAATCTCCATATGGATAATATCTTTTCATATCCTCATCAATATTTATTCCTGAAAATATATTATTTTCATTCATCCAATTTCTTAATTTGTCCGCAGTTTCCTTATCTACTTTTCTTACGATAATCTCTTGTTTTGATTTGTTATTTTTTACTTTTTTAAGTACTTTTTCATAATCAAGATTAAATATTTCAGAAAGTACTTTTGCTACATTTTCTTTTTTATCATCTGAAATGTTAACAGGATTTACAGATACAGTTTCTACACTACTACTTTGAGCTAATATATTCTTTTCTGTTCTATCATAAATAATCCCCCTACTTGCAGTTATTTGCCTACTTACATAAGCTTGGTTTTTGGCTTTTAAAGTCCATTTTTCTCCTTCTACAAATTGAACAATTATCAATCTTATAATTACTATTATCCAAAATATTGTAATTACTTCTAAGAAAAAAATAATTCTTCTTTTAGATTGTAAATTACCAACTATCATAATCATCCTCCAAGTAGATTTCTTATTTTAGTTTATTTACAAATTCTAAAAAAAGAATAAAAAAATGCAAAAACTAATTCTTTTTAGTCTTTGCATTTTAAAATATATTCATTAATTTTCCTTTTATCATTTCAAAGAAACTTGATTCTTCATCAATTATAACTTCTTCGGTTCTTTGTTCAACATAATCTTTTTTTGGAAGATTAATATATACTGTTTGTTTACTAGATAATTTTTGCATTCCTAATAAACTTTTTGCAGCTTGCTCAATATTATTTAAGTTAATACTATTTTGTATACTAATTTCTAATTGATCATTTTCTTTTTGTATTGTTGTTTTAGCTGCTTTTAAAGATTGAATTTCTGAGAAAGCTCCAGTTATTTGGGCATTTCTAAATAGTAGTAAGAATATTATTGCAAACAATAATACAGCTTTTCCAAACACTATAACTTTTACTTTTCCATCAGATTGTACTTTCGCTTTTACTGGTTCCTTTTTCTTAATAACAGCTTTATCTACTTTTTTAGCAGTAGTTTTTCTAGCTGTAGATTTTTTCTTTTGAACTTTTTTAGCTGGTCTTGTATATTCTGGTTTAAGTTTTCTAGGACTTGTCTCATATTGATATGCATAATTTCTACCTGCCATCTGTTATATGCCCTCCTTTCTTTAGTAATTCTCTATAAATATTTATATCTTTTCAAAAATACGTAATTTTGCACTTTTACTTCTTGAGTTTTCTTCTAATTCTTCTTCTGATGGTAATATTGGTTTTTTAGTAATAACTTTTCCTTTAGTTACCATACCACATGCACAATAAGGTAATCCTGGTGGACAAATACATTTTCCCACAGAATCATTCATTGCATTTTTTACAGCTCTATCTTCAAGTGAATGGAATGTTATTACACATAATCTTCCACCTGGTTTTAAAGCATCTATTGAATCAACAACAGTTTGATATAATGGTCTTATTTCATCATTTACTTCTATCCTTATAGCTTGGAATGTCCTTTTTGCAGGATGTCCTTCACCTTTTCTTCTTGGTAAAATTTCTTCGATTATATCAACTAGTTCTTGAGTTGTTTCGATTTCTTTTTCTTTTCTTCTTTCAACAATTTTTCTAGCAATTGGTCTAGAAAATTTTTCTTCACCATATTCAAATATAATTTTAGCAAGTTCTTCTTCAGAATATTTATTAACTACAGTCTTAGCTGTTAACTTTTGTGACCTATCCATTCTCATATCTAGTTCAGCTTCACCCATATAGCTGAAGCCTCTATTTCTTTCATCAAGTTGATATGAAGAAACACCAAGATCTAAAAGTATTCCATCTACTCCTGGAATATCCAATTCTTCTAGAATTGCTTTAATATTATCATGGTTGTCATGTACAAATCTTACATTTGGAAATTCTGCTAATCTTTCTTTAGCAACACAAATAGCTTCTTGATCTCTATCAATTCCGATAAGAAGCCCCTCTTTTGATATTCTTTTTGCAATCTCTTTGCTATGGCCTGCTCCGCCCATAGTTCCATCAACATAGATTCCATTTGGTTTTATATCCAAACCTTCTATGCACTCATTAAGCATAACTGAAAAGTGTTTAAATTCCAAATTGTTCTTTCCCTCTCGATAAAATTAGTAAATAGCATAAACAGTTGGTAAGACTTTACCAACTGTCATGCTTAATTGTAATTTCATCTTTTGTACGTTACTTTTTCTTTTTTCTTTTGTGTTTTTAAATCCTTTTTTCTTTTGTGTTATATAATTTTTACCTTCGTAAATTATATATTTCATCTTTTGTTTTACAATCTTTTGTAAATCTTTTTTCTTAATTCTTTAGTTTATCTAAAGGATTTATCTTTTGTGTGCTTTTTCTTTTGTAATTTTTTAGTCTTTTGTACCTTAAAAATTTTATCTTTTGTGTGATTTATATAAACTTTAGCAAGTTATATACCTAGCATTTCCATCTTTTCTGCTATTTCATCAGCAGAGATGTCTTCATCACATTTTTGCCATTTATCCTTGCTCCATATTTCAATTCTTGAATCCATACCTACAATAACAACTTCTTTTGTAAGTCCAGCAAATTCTCTTAAATTGCTAGAGATTAAAAATCTACCTTGTTTATCTATTTCGCAATCCATGGCACCAGCGAAGAAAAATCTTGAGAATGCTCTCGCATCCTTATTAGAAATTGGAAGTGATCTTAATTTTTGCTCAAAATTTTTCCATTCTTCAATAGAAAACGCAAACAAACAGCCGTCAAGCCCTTTGGTAATTATGAATTTTTCACCAATATCATCTCTTAACTTTGAAGGCATAATTAATCTGCCTTTAGCGTCTAGAGAGTGCTCATATTCGCCAATTAACAAGCTTAACAACCTCCTTTCACTTTTCTACCACTTTTTACCACTTCTCTCCACTTCAATTTGATTTTAATATATAGTATTTTAATTTGCAAGCATTTTTTATAATTTTTTTATAAAAAATAAATTTTTTTCAAATAGTTATCCACAATTTTTCCAAATAATCTTAAAAAAATCCCCCACTTTGTTCCCCACAATGTGGATTTAATTCTTTATTTTCAAGTACTTATGTGATAAAATTATTATAAATTTTATTAAGAGGTTTTTTTATGTTTAATGAAATAGAATTGAAAGGACTTGGATTAATTTTTTTATATTATTTAATTCTAATTTTTCCAAGTATAATTCTTTGCTTTAATAAAAAATATTTTAAAAATAGAAAAGAATTTAATAATATTATTATTGGAAATATTATCTATACAATTTTACTATCAATGTGTTTTTATTTATTTTATGAAAAAATATTTACAGTTTTTAATATAAGCCAAGGAATAATTAATTACGCAATTTATAGTGGTAAAATTCTTTTCATTGCAAGTAGTTTATTCCCAATAAAGTATTTAATTCCTGGATATATTTTTCATAATAAAAGCAAAAAAATATCAATAATCTTCGCTATCGCAAAAATTATTGATACTTTAATTTGTATGATAATTGGCTTTTATTTATTTGACCAAAAAGGAATTTTATTTGCTGTTCCATTTAGTGACGTCATTTACTACATTGCATACATGTACTGCTACTTAAAAATTTTCAGCTAAAATATCTAAATTTGCTTCTAATGCATCTGTTGATGTAAATCCACTTTTTGCATGAAGCACTTCATTATTTTTTTGTATATAAATCATAGAAGGTAATTCAGTTATATAAAACTTTGAAGCACCTTCTTTTAATTTGTCATAATAAATATCTATTGTTAATTCATCTTCTAATTCTTTAGGAGTTGTATCACTTGTATTTATCATATAAAATTTTATATTTTCATATTTTTCATTCATTGAATCAACTTTTTTTAATACTTCTACTGAATCTTGATTATCTGGACTCCAAAATAAAATCATCGTTGCCATGTCTTTAGACTCAGATAACTTATTTAAATTTCCATCACTGTTTTCAAATGATATATCAACATAAGTTATATTCTCTAAATCTTTAGTATTTGATAGCTCTTCTTCTGGAAGTTTAAATTCCATCTCTGGTGCTTTAGCATTTTTCTTTAATTCATTATTTGCATAAAAATAAACACCACCAGCTAAAGCAACAAATAATATTGATAAAATAAAAATTATTATTGTTTTCTTACTCATTTATTCCTCCTCTTTTGTCTATATAATTTCCTTAATTATTTTACCAATAAATCCTAATTATATCAAGAAAAAAGCATCAAAAAAGGATGCCATAAGGCATCCTTTTATATTGTCTACATTGTTCTTTCTTCTGAGTTTGGTTTCTTCTTTCTCTTTGATGAATCTTGTTCAACTAAAGATCTATTATCAAAATCTAATTTAGCAAATTCATATGGTGTTATTCCTCTTCTTTCTCTGAAAAGTACTGCTATTTTTTTAGGATCTAATTTATCAAACTCATATGTACTATAAAGTTTTCTTTTTCTTGAAGTTTCAGGTAAGCTTTCAAAATATGTTTTATCTCTTTGAATTGCTTTTGCAACTTCTTCTTCTGCATTTAATCCTTGTCTATCAGCATTTCTATATCTATAACCTAACCAGAATGGATATACTCTTCCCATAACTTCTGCATTTTCATTTTGTGTAACTATATCCAAATAACTTCTTCCTGTTAATTGATTATATACATCTTTATCAGTTAAGAATTTTATAAATGCATGAAATTCTTCTTTCTCTTTTTTTGTCATTGAATTTTTGTATGGAAGCATTGGTTGATGAACAGCTTGATGTGTTAAGTAAGATAATATTTTATTTGGATCTGATTCTTCTTTTTTACCAAAGAATAAGAATGTCTTACTTTCTGATAATTGATAACTTCTATGTGTATCTATTGTTGGATACATTACATATGTACTAACTTTTCCAACTTTTTCTGGAACGTATCCAAGTACTCCATGAATATATCTCATTATCATTGCTTCATTTTGTTTCCACATTTTTTCAATAGAGTCTTTATATTCTTCTGTCTCACTAACGATATCTTGAATTTCTGGAGTTGATCCTAAACTATATAGATCATCTAAAAACCTATCCATAGCTGGTAACTCTGCATCTGTAAGTCCATATTCGTATTTCATTCTAGTTTTTAACATTTCTCTGTGATCTTTAGTATCATCAAGTGATGCTAAAGGTACTATACCACCAAAAAAATTGCTTCCATCTGGACGTATTAGTTTTTTATTTCCAAATACTTTAGGATGAGCAACCATAAATCTTGTAATTGCTGGTGATGAGTCAATTACATGTAAATCCTTATAATATTGTTTTTTAGCTGGGTTATTTCTACTGGCCATTCTAGCTCTAATTTCCCCGTCTAACATGTTGCATACAACCGCATTGCCGTTAACTGCAAAATTCATATTAAATAAATCCTCCTATATATGTAGTTACATTTATAGCTTTAAATAAAGCAACTTATTGCTTCTTTTTTCTTAAGTATATATATTACTTATTTCAGATGTCTGTTTTTTAAAAACAAACATCACATATATTTTATCATAAATTGTGTCTAAAATAAATACCTTTTTGTAAATTTCTTGTAAATTTGTTAACTTTTTGTTACATTTATACTAAAAATCATATATTTCTTATTAAAATAGTATATTTTAAAATCTTTTTCTTCCATTTTTATCAATTTGCATTTTATATTCTTACATTGTATAATTAATATTGAAATTAGAATAAAAAGGAGTACATTTTATGGATTATTCTTTAATTATTAGACCATTAATCGGTGCTGCAATTGGTTATGTTACAAATTGGATTGCTGTAAAAATGCTTTTCTTCCCTCTTAACCCTGTTAAGATTGGAAAATTCACATTACCTTTTACACCCGGGGTTATTCCAAAAAACAAAGAACGATTAGCTCAAGCAATAGGTAATTCAATAAGTGATAATTTAGTTAATGCAGATACATTAAAAGACGCCTTACTTTCTGACTCAATGAAAGCTGACGTTCGTGAAATTGTTGTGGATTTCTTAAATGGAACTACTGATGTTTCAGCATCTGTTGATACTCTTTTAACTAATTATTTAAATACAAACAATTACGATCAAATGAAAGATAAAATTGTTACTAATCTTTCACAAAGCATTCTTCAAACAGTAAAAGACGCTAATCTAGGACCAATGATTGCAGAGCAAATTGAACTAGCTGCTAAAGAAAACTTTAAAGGGTCTCTTCTAGGATTACTTGGTGGAAATGCAGTAGTAGGAACAATATCTAGAGGTGCTTCTGAAAAAATTACTGAATACATTGATCAAGAAGGCGAAAAAGTTATTTCAGATATGGTTTCAAAAGAACTTGATAAATACACATCTTCATCTTTATCTGATATAACAACAAAAATTGGAACAAGTGAAATTAACTTAGTAGATATTATGATGAATATTTATGAAAAATTTATCATTAATAACCTACCACCTATCTTAAAACTTATAGATATCTCTTCTGTAGTCACTGATAGAATAAATACTATGGAAGCATCCAAAATTGAAGAACTAGTTTTAAAAATTATAAATAAAGAATTAAACACTCTTGTTAATTTAGGTGCTATAATAGGTTTCATACTAGGATTAATTAATCTTTTTATATAATATTGACAAATATCTTTTACAAGAGTATACTTGATTCTTGGAGGAATCTATGAAACTAAGTACATTGTTTTCAAAACACAATAAACCAATAGATCCAAGTGAGAGAATAATAAAAGCTCCTGTTATTACAGCAGGGGCTTTAAATGATATATATAAAAATCCACTTTATCATACAATTAGATCTAATATTTCATCAAAGCAAAGTTATTTAATAAATCATTTTCATGATATGACATTTGTTGCTTCATATAGTGATTTTGCCTTTGTTTTATCTGCACCATTTAAAACTTATGCTGGCAAAAAGACTGCTGAAGAACGCGAAAAAGCATTTCAAGATGATAAAGCATTTACTGCAAATTTATTTAAAAAGAACATAGAAATTAGTAAAAAATTAGATGCAAAAGAAAAATCTAGAGCAGAATTCTTTGCTCTAGTTCATAAAGTATACCCTACTTTCGGTCAAAATATGGAAGATAAAATTTCTAAAGAAGACTTTGATTTAGTTCAACATGTTAGAAAAAGCTTTAGACAAGTATTCGCTTCAAGTAATTTAGAGTATGATCATAATGTATCTCAAAAAGATAAACTATTGTCACTTCAAGATAAACTTTCTGAAATAATTGATTCAGAAACTTTTGCTAAAGCATGTAATATCGAAGATAGATTTATGATTAGCGAGCTAGATAAATTCTTCGAATTATTACCTAATGCAGAAATTGAAATAAAAAGAGAATTAAATCATGAAACACTACATACTCATGATGGAAGAAAAATATCTTGTATTAATCTTGCTCGAAAAATAAAACAAGATAGAGTTCAAAGAACTCAAAAATATGAACAAATATCAAAATTATATACAAAATTAGGTTCAGGCAAAGAATTAAAAATTCTATTAAAACCAAATGACGACTATGAAAAATAAAGAAAAGACAGACCTTACTGAATCAGGTCTGTCTTTTCTTGTGTCTTTGCATTACTTAATATGAAACTTGTACTCATCGTTCGAGCCGGTATAGCGGAAGTTGCAGGCGCTCCAGAAATTATCAGTGGCAATAGAATAGCTCATGAGTTCAACCCATTTAAAGCCCTCTTCTTTCACCAGCTTAATTAGTTCTTTGACCGCTTTCTTGCCATATCCTTTACGTTGATGTTCTTCTGCGATATACATTTCACGAATCCGGGCTCCACCATCATCAAACCAGGCCATAATGAAATAACCAACAACATTGTTAGTCTCTTCTTCCTGGATAAAAAGAATGTTGCCCTTGGTCCGGATGTATTCAAGATACGTCTCGAGCGAGGAAAGTTCCGCGTTGTTTCTCGGAATAGTCTTTCCGTCGATCTCTGCGTATCTGAAGAATTTATACAGCTTGTCGAACAATTCATAGTCTGTCAGGCTTGCTTGTGCTTCCCGAAGTTGTAAAGTAATCATATAATGCATACCTCCTATAAATTAGTCCAGTATATTATACCATACTTTACATAATATTTCAACTTTTACTCTTTTTCCTCTTCTAGCATATCCCAAAGCATACCAGATTTTAATGCTTTTGAATTACCACCTAATAGATCAACTAGTTTATAAGCAAATAAAAATGTAGTTGCTGGCCCTCTACTTGTAATCAAATTACCATCTACTACAACTAATTCTTCAACGTAATTTGCTTTATCTAGCATATTTTCAAAATCTTCTCCTGGATAACTTGTTATATATCTATTTTCTTCTATTCCTGCACTTGATAATACCATAGCTGGTGATGCACAAATAGCAGCTATAAACTTATTATCCATTGAATTAAATTTTCTAATTGCTTCAATTAGTCTATCACATTTAGATAAATATTCTGCACCTGGAAGTCCTCCTGGGCAAACAATCATATCATATTCTTCTATATCATCACCAATCAACTTATCTGCTTTAACTATAACATTATGAGCTGATTTAACTTCTTCATTTTTGATACTTACCATATCAACTAAAATTCCCGCTCTTCTTAAAATATCAACTGTTGCTAATGCTTCAATATCTTCAAATCCATCAGCTAACATTACTGCAACTTTTTTCATTTATTATTCCTCCTTTTAAAATTATACTTTGATTATATAAAGCTATTAAATAAAAATCAATATCTTTTTATTCTTCCCTATTTTATTGACAAAATTCGACATGTATTATATTATTTTTGTAGAATAAAAACGGACCTTTTATAGGTCTTCAGGAGGTTTTATATGTTAAAAGAATTCAAAGAATTCGCAACTCGCGGAAACATTATAGACATGGCTGTCGGTGTTGTAATTGGTGGTGCTTTTCAAAAAATCATTAATTCATTAGTTGCAGATATTATCATGCCAGCAATATCTATAATAACAGGAAAAGTAGATTTTTCTGATATGGTATTTACAGTTGGTGAAGCATCAATTAGATATGGTGCCTTTATTACAGAAATTGTTAATTTCTTAATTATCGCCTTCTCAATTTTCTTAGCAATAAGATATATCAACAAGTTCCACAAAAAAATGGAAGCTATTAGTTTAGGTCAAATCGATAAAATAACAAAAAAATTCGGTAAGAAAAAAGAAGATAAAGCTGATGAACCAGCTCCAGAGCCAACAGTTAAAATCTGTCCATTCTGCTATTCAGAAATCAGTTACAAAGCTTCTAGATGTCCACACTGTACATCAGTTTTAGAAACAAAATAAATCTTATTAAATAAAAAAAAGAATCGTTTAAAAGCGATTCTTTTTTATTTTTATTTTTCAATTTCTTTTAACAACTCTTCCCCTTTTGATTCTTCTAAATAATTATATTTAACCATTTGTCTTATAACTTGACTATGTCTTTGTCTTGATAATTCTGGATTTGCATTTGGCGAATATACTGAAGGTGCATTAGGTATTCCAGCAAGCAATGTTGCTTCATGTAAATTCATTTGACTTACCTCTTTATCAAAATATCCCTCTGCAGCATCAGCAATACAATAATAACCATCACCAAAATACATTGTATTTACATATAATTCAAATATCTCTTCTTTAGATAAAGAATTTTCAAATTCTCTAGCCATAAATATTTCGGCAATTTTTCTTGTAAATTCTTTCTTTTGTGTAAAGTATGTATTTTTAGCTAACTGTTGTGTTATTGTGCTTCCTCCCTCTGCTAAACGTTTTTCTTTAACATTTGTCACTACTGCTCTTCCAATTGATATTATATCTATACCATTATGATCAAAAAATCTTCTATCTTCAACTGCTATTACAGCATTTATATAATCTTTTGGTAATTGATCATAAGTAGTAAATTCACTTACTTCTTCTTTTATTTCTTGAACTTTTTCTGCAATACTTGTTTCTGCTATTGCTGTTTTATACATATCATATCCTTGATATCCAACAATACCACTTGCAATAAGTAAAGCTATAGTTATTGAAAATATTAATCTTTTTATAAATTTAAACATTATTTCTCCTTTTTCTTATGTTATTGATTTTAAAAAAGCTTCACATCCTTCTACAACATCTTGATAAGTAATATCAAAATTTCCTGTATACCAAGGGTCTGCAATATCTCTTGGATTATTAGAATAATCTAAAAGTCTACAAACTTTATCATCTGGGTCTTCATCTATGAAAGTCATTATATCCCTAACGTTTCTAGCTTCCATTCCTATTATATAATCAAATTCATCATAATCTCTTTTAGTAAATTTAGTAGCTTGTCTATGCTCAACAGGAACACCTACGGAATTAAGTTTTCTAACAGTTCCATAATGTACATCATTTCCAATTTCTTCAGAACTTGTCCCTCTAGATTCTATTATAAACTCTTCTTCTAAACCTCTTCTTCTAACCATATCTTTTAGAACAAATTCAGCCATTGGTGAACGACATATATTCCCTAAACATACAAATAAAACTTTAGTCATATTATTATCTCCTTTTTCATTATATATATTTTATCATAACTTAAATTCATTACAAGTAAATTAATAAGATTTTAATAAATAACAAAAAAGCAGCTTTTTAAAGCTGCTTTAACCTTTTATATTAGTCTTCTAACGATAATTTGTCTTTATTTAATTTAGTAATTTGTGATGCAACATACTTACTTCCACTTGATCCTATTGCCATATATAACGCTGTGTCTGCAAATAACACATCATCATCATCATTTCTTTTACTAAATTTTTTACCAATTGCTATAATTGTATTAAATGTTGAATCATATAAATCACTAAAGAAATTTAATGTTTCTTCTATCGATGTTCTTTTAACTCTTATATCAATTAATTTTTTTATTTCTGAAATTGGTAATGCTTGTTTTAATGTACATATAATTATTAAATAAGCAATGTGCTCCCTTGAATATTTTTTTCTAACTGGAGCTGGCATAATTCCTAATTTAACATAGTTATTTATCATTGAATGAGTAACAATTGTATCTGCATCATTTGTTTTATGAAATGATAAATACTTTTCCATTAAAGCTATTACTTGATCCATATATAAATCAATTTCAGGAAGTTCATCCCAATATGGTAATTTATGTTTTATTAATTTAAAATAATCTTCAAATTTCTTTTCTTCAGACATTTTTAAACCCTCTTTTTTCATAAAATTTAAACTTACTATATTATAATACCACAAAACACTATATTTTTCAACTTTTCAAGTCAAAAAAAGATGCTACATTAATTGTAGCATCTTATTTCTATCTAATTACATTTGCAACTAAACCATATGATAAAATCATCATTATTATACTAGCCATAAATACACCAACCATTATAGTAAAGAAAGATTTCTTTTTATCCATATTTAGAACTGCTGCTATTAATGTTCCTGTCCAAGCACCTGTACCTGGAAGTGGAATACCTACAAATAACAACAATCCCAAATAACCTAATTTTTCAATTTGACCTTTATTCTTTTCTACTTTTTCATTTAACCAGTTAGCAATTTTATTAAATAGTTTTACTTTGCATCCTCTCATCCATTCTAATACTTTTACTATTAAAAATAAAATGAATGGAACCGGAATTACATTACC
Organism: Clostridia bacterium; assembly: GCA_017517685.1. Taxonomy (GTDB): domain Bacteria; phylum Bacillota; class Clostridia; order TANB77; family CAG-508; genus Scatovivens. The sequence continues at coordinate 33,004 of JAFWYK010000001.1, read as the reverse complement.
TATTATACTAATAATATAAGCTGGTAATGGTTCTAATCCTAAAAGAGCTGCAGCTAAAAGTCCACCTCTTAATTCAAGAATTGGCATTAAAGAAATAACAAATACTAATATTTCTTTACCATAAGCTATTGTTGCTAATCCACCAAAAGCTCCTATTATTGCATTAACTATTTTTTCACTCATTTTTAAATCTCCTTGTACATACTCTAGTTATATATTTTAAATTACTTCTTATAAAAAGGCAAGTTTTTTAATTCATATTTATAATATTTTGGGCAGTTAACTCTCCAACAAATTCTTCTGGAAATACTACTTCATCAATATCTAATTTACTTAAAACTTTTTTGTGATATTTATCTCCTGCTTTAGCTATTATATATTTAACTCCTGCATCTTTTAATGCCATACAAGATAGTATGCTTGCAGTAATATTTTCTCCAAATCCAACTACTCCAACATCAAACTCATTTATTGGTAATCTTTCCCAAGCATCTTCTGAAGTTACATCCATACAAACAGCTTTAGTTACATATTTACTAATTTTTTCAACTGCCTTAACATCATGGTCTATTGCTAATACTTCAACTTTAGAATCAGATAGTTTTTTAGCAATACTCATTCCATATTTTCCTAATCCTACAATTACACATTGTTTTTTCATTACATCTACTCCTTTGTTAATTATAATATAACTTTTTCTTCTGGATATTCTACAAATTTTTCTTTATTATCTTTATTTACAAACACTAACACTAATGAAAGTGGTCCTATTCTTCCTATATACATTAAAGCAATTAATACTAATGAACCAACACTATTTAATTCGTTCGGTGATACAAGAGAAAATCCTGTATTTGAAATAGCTGATATACAATCAAATAAAACCTTCTCAATACCAATATTATTGTAATTCATAAATAGTATTAAAGCTATAAAAATTGATACTGAAAATAGTATAAATATTGTAAAAGCCATTCTTACTGTATAATTAGGAATTTTTCTCCAAAATATAATTGTCTCTTCCTTTCCTTTTAGAGTGGATATTAATGTAGAAATAATTACAGCCATAGTTACTAATTTAACACCACCACCTGTTGATGCTGGTGAAGAACCTATAAACATTATTACCATTATTATTACTTGAGCCGCACTGTTAAATTTTGATATATCCAATATATCAAACCCTGTTGAACGAGCAGCAGTTAAAAATAATCCATTAGTTAATGAAATTTCTGGTTGTATTAATTTTAATAATATTGTTGGTACTACAAGCATAAAAATTGTTCCAACTATAATTATTTTTGTTTGCAATTTAAACTTTGAAAACTTTTTAGTATTTTTTATATCTTCTATAGCAAACACTCCAAAGCTTCCAGCTACCATTAATAATATTAAAACAATTTGCACATAAAAATCATTTACAAATACTCTAATTCCATTTTCTCCAAACAAATCAACTCCAGTATTACTAAATGCTGATATCACATGGAAAATACTATACCACAATCCTTCAAAAAATCCTAATAGCGGTACAAATCTTATTGCTAGTAAAATAGTACCCGCTAATTGAATAATTAATACTAATTTTCCAATAAATAATGTATGTTCTTTAATTGATCCAGTATTATCTCCACTTAAACTATCATTAATTACCATTGCATCAGACATTGAAATTTTTTTATTTCTAATACTCCAAAAATAAGATACAAAAATAACAAATCCTAGCGCTCCAATTTCCATCAATATTGCAAAAACTAGTTGACCACCGAAATTAAATTGAGCTATCATATTCCCTTTCAAAAGTCCTGTTGTTGTAACTCCTGAAACAGATGTATATAATGCATCTGCAAAAGAAATATTTATATTATTAAAGCTTGGAATAGTTAATAATACCGCCCCTATAAGCATTACTAATGCAAAACTAATAATTGGAATTAAATAAGTTTTTTTACCTTTAAACATCTTTTGTTCACTCCGTCTTATACTATATTTATTATACCCTTAATTGTTATAACTTGTAAATAATTTTAAAAATAAAAAAGACTACCTTTCGGTAGTCTAATTCTTGTCTAAAATCTTCTTTTATTGATTACGTATGTACTTCCTAAAACAGCTTTAGCTTTATGTTTTACTTGCCCTGCAACTTCACCAATCTCTAATGTTGTTTTATATATCTTTGAATCAACTTCAAGTACAGCAATAGAAATTGAAGTAAGTGGGAATTGTTCAATGATCCCTCTTCTATTTGCAACTTCTACATATCCTCTTTCAACGTCTACTTCATTATAAAAGTCAACAACAAGTTTATCAAATTCAGCAATTATATTTTGACACAATTTATCATAATCTGTAGGTTCAATTATTGCTACAAAATCATCTCCACCAATATGTCCAATAAAACTTTCTGAACTATCTAATTGATGAATATGTTTTGACATTGTTCTTGCTGTAAATTTGATTATTTCATCTCCATTTGCAAATCCATAAACATCATTATATGCCTTAAAATTATCTAAATCGAAATATAGCATTGCAAAAGTATCTTTATTAAGCAATCTTTTTTTCATTTCTGTTTGTATTTGAACATTTCCAGGAAGTCCTGTTAAAGGACTTACCCTTCTATTTTTAGCTAAAAGACCAACAATATTTTTTATTGTATAATAAAAATATTCTTCATGTAATGGCTTTTTTATGTAATATTCAACATCTGTTTTTAAAACATTAACTACATGTTCCCTATCTCTATTAGAACTTACAACTATAATTGGTGTAATACTGTTATCTTCATTTGATCTTATACTCTTACAAAATTCTACTATATTAACATCTGTTGTATCTTCATCAATTATAATTAATGAAGGGATATTTTTTAATGCAACTTCTATTTCAGATGTTTGTACCGTTTTAAAATTAAATTCATCTAGTTCTCTTTTAAAACTTTCTTTCAAATTTTCAATTAATTCATTATTATTATCAATTATATATATTTCGTGAACCATATATACCTCTTATTTATATTATTAACGAACTATTTCTTTTACTTCTTGTTTTTCTGTTCCGTTTACTGAAATTACTGTAAATGTAATTTTGTTATTTCCTTCTACTAATGGTAATTCAAAAGATAATTCTTTTGGATCTGTTGCATCGATTGTTAAGTTATAATCAATATCATTTACATTTAATTTTATATCTCTAATTCCAGCATCACAAAGAGCTTTTATTAACGCTTTGTCTGCAACATCTGGTTGTTGTTCGATTGAAATTGTTATTTCATCTTCTGCAGCAGTAACTGTTTCTTCAACTGTTGTATCTGTTTGTTCAACACTTATTGCTGTAACTTTAATTACATTATTACCACTTGGTAAAGCTACATTAAATGATACTTCTTTTGGACTATCTGCTGGTATACCAACATCATAATCTTGACCATTAATATTTAACTTAATCTCTTTAATTCCATTTTCGTGAGAACTATAAACATCAATTGATTTTTTATCAGCTGATACTGTAACTTTAACTTCTGGTTTTGTTACACCATTAAAGCTTTTTATTTCTGTTGTTGTATTATTGTTTTTATCAACTGCAGATACTGTTAAATCATGTGTACCTTTATTAATATCTATATCAAATTCAATTTTCTTATTATCATCAGAAACTGGTACTTCAGTTTCAACTTCATCATTCCATCTATATGTCACATAACTTAATTCTGTTTCATCTGTTGCTGTAACTCTTACTTTTTTATCACTTGTAACTTCTAGTGTGATTACTGGATATACTTTATCCTCACCAGTTTCAGAAACTAATACTTCTTCATGTTTGCTTTCAACACCATCTATATCAATTACTTTAATATTTAATGTATGTTCTCCAGCAGCTAATGCTACTTCAATTTCCATTGAAGATTCACCATTACCTTTTTCAGTTGTTTCTTTATCTGTATCCCAACTATAAATTACTTTTTCGATAGCTTTATCATGACTTACTTTAATAATAGCTTTTGTTTCTCCTTGTTCAACTACTATTGAAGCTTTAGCAGGTGCTTGTTCTACCGTAGCACTTTGTTGATTATTTTTATAAAGTGAATACGCTGCATTTCCTAATAAAAATAATCCAAAAATTCCCATTAATACAGCGAAAACTCTGACTATCTTATCTGACTTTGAAGAACCTCCACCGCTTGAGCCTTTATTTGGATTATAATCTAAAATTTGATTCATTTTTTGCAACACCTGTCCTTTCTCATTTTCTCTTGAAATTATATCATATAGCATTTTCCTTGTAAACACAAAAAAATACCTTTTTTTACAAAAAATACCATAATAATTAAACAAAAAAAAGAATGGATATTTCTATCCATTCTTCTTATTTATGTTATATTATAAAACATATTTTTTAATTAATATAATTCCTGTTGAAAGTATCATTAAAACTGTCATTGTTAATCCAATATATGTTGGTGCAATACCTGTTGATATTACTAACATTACTGGTGCATCATCGATATCATCTTCATTATCTTTTTTATTATTTGGAGTTGAATCGATGTCTGGTGTATTACTATCATTTTTATCTTTGCTTATTTCAGCAACGTTTGTTTTTACACCAAAGTTTTCCTCATTGTTAATCCATTTTAATGTAACTTGTACAGAAGCAGATTCACCTGGTTTTAAAAGTTTATCAGCTAATGCATTAGTTGTAATTGTATTATCTGTACCTTTTGTCCAATGTGTATTTTCTTCTGGAATGAATTCTAATCCTTCAGGAATGTAATCTTTAATTTCTGTTGCATATCCTGCAATTTCACCTTCATTTTTAACAGTTATATTATAAACAAATTTAACAGTAGTTGAATTAATTCTCTTTCTATGGATTTCAACTTTTTGTAATTGATCAGTGTTGATAGCAATTTCTCTAGTTGTTCCATTTTCAGTAATTATAATTTTTACAAGATCTTTTTTAAGTGATAAATCAAAGTATTTTACATCTACTTTTTCATCATCTAGATCATCTTCTTCTTTTTTGTTATTATCTGGTGTTGAATCAACATCATCAACTGGTTTTCCGTCTTTATCAGAATCATCTGTTATTTCTGCAGTGTTAACGATTACTCTGTCTGATGTTTTAACAGCACTTTCTACAACTTTAAATACGATTTGAACATCTCTATAATCTACTTTATCTACTCCATCAGCTTTGTTAAATGGATTTAATAAGCAATTTTCTTTTCTTGCTTCAGATTTTTCTTTAGATAAATAATCTGTTCTTGCTGAAACAGCTTGTTTTAAATCGCTTGTTTCATTTCCGTTATTATCATATAATTTCCAACCATATTTTTTGTTAATTTCATTATCTTTAACAAATTCAAGTCCAGCTGGTAAATCATCCATAATTTCTTTAGCATATCCAGCTTCTGTTCCTTCATTATATACTCTTATTGTATATGTAATTAAATCATTATTTGCTACTGATACTGGTGTAGTAACTTCAGCAAATGTGATTTTTCCATCAGCTGTTTTTGTTAATTTTGGTTCTCTATTTGTAATTTTTGAATTATTAACTGCAGTAATGAATTTTTGTAAACTTAAATCAAATTCTTTTTTATCTGTAGCTAAATTTTCATAATCATTATCATCTTGGTTTTGATCATTTCCTGGATAATCATCAGGATTTACTGTATCTGGTGTAGAATCTCTATCATCAACATCTTCTTTATTAATATCTGAATCATCTACAATTTCAGCAATATTTCTAAAATTGTTTCCTGATACTTCATCAGCTAATACAATACAAGCTACTTGAATATCTTTATATTTTAAGTATGATGAATTTTCTTTATCAAATCCTTCAATTAAGTTTTTAGTATCTGTTGCTGATGATTTTAATTTTGTTGAAGTTAATTTAACTTTTCCTGCAACAACATCTACATCATCTAATTTTTTAACATTATTGAAATCATCAACTGATAAATTTGCTTTACCATTTTCAATTTCGCTTAATTTAATTGTTTTTGAATCTGATGGAATTGCCCAGTAGTTATCAACGTTAACTGTATGATCTACTAAGAATCCTAATCCTTCAGGTAAGTAGTCCGCAACTGATTCTGCATATCCTGCCATCTCACCTTCATTATATACTCTAATTGTATATACGATTACATCACCTTTTTCAACAACTAAAGGAGTTTTATATGCTGTATATTTAGCATCTGTTTCCCCGTTTTTTAATGGTGTAACATCTACAACAGGTTCTCTACTTGTTGATGGTGCATTTTTATTTACTTTACTTATAAATTTTTGTAAGCTTAAATCAAAAGATTTTCCTTCAACTTCTACTTTTTCGAAGTCATCATCATCTTCTCTACCTTTATAGTAATAATCATCATCTGTTAAATCTGATTTATTTGAATTATCACCTGTATAATTAGATGCATCATAATCTTTTGTTACATATTCGTTATTACCTGGTGTTGAATCTCTATCATCAATTTCATCAGCATAAATTTCAGCTACGTTTGTTAATACTGCAGCTGCTCTTGCTGTATTAGATACTTTACATTCAATTTGAACATAAGCACTTGGAAGTGTTGAATCGTTTTCTTTATCAAATCCTTCAATAGTTGTTCCTTTTAAATACTCTGTAGCATAAACTACATTGTTTTCTCCAACTGTTGAAGCAACATACCATCCATATGCTTGGTTGATTGAGCTATCTTCAACAAATTCAAGTCCTGTTGGAAGAGCATCTACTATTATAGTTCCATTTGCAGCTATATCAGCTTCATTGTATACTCTAATTTCGTAAACAACTCTATCTCCATTTGTTACTTTAATAGGATTTTTAGCATGTTTATAAACAGCTGTTGTTGATGTTTCATTTTTTAATCCTGTTACATCAACTTCTGGTTGTCTATCAACAACTTTATCATTTACTTTAATAATATATTTTCTTAAAGCTAAATCTGCTTCATCTCTATTAATTGTTGCTTTAACTGTTTGAGCATGTGGTTCACTTTCTTTTGTGATTAACACAACTGGTTGGTAAACCTCTACTCCTTCGTCATTAACTGAATTGTTTTTCCATAATGTAGCTTTTGTTTCATATTTTGTATAGTTTAAACTTAATGAAACATCAGTTACTGATTTATTTGTTTTTGGAAGATATATATAATAATTTTGATCAAATATTTCTGTTACATTTTTAGCTGTAAAAGAATTTTCTCCTTCAATTAATATCTCATATTGATTTCTTGCAATTTCATTTGCATTTTGATCTTCAACTTTTAATGTGTAATCAGCTGGAAGCGCTGTTCCAGATTTTACATTAAATGGTCCAATTACAAAATATTCATCATTTACTGTAACTTGTGGTGTTAAAGTTGTAATTTCTGGATATGTAACTTTAACTGTTTCAGAACCTTTTTTAGCTTCATTAATTAAATATTGATATAAGTGATTTCCAATATCTTGACGAGCTGTTGAACCTAATAAATCATTATATGTTCCTTCAACTTCTACTGGTGGAACCGCTTCTAAATCATGTTTTGTTAATGTTACTGGTAATAAAGTTTCTGATTGAAATTCAGTTGAATCATAATTTGTAAAATACCACATAGCATTTTGTTGTATTACATCAATATCATCATCTGTTAATAATGCTTTAACAGTTTCTAAATCATAATCAGTATAATTAGCAAATGCTTTAGCTAAATATGCATCTTTTTGATTAGCTGCATTTTTAGTAAAACTATTATCGATTAACCAGATTAAAGCTTTGTAATTATTTGTCCATTTTTCGCTATCATCTGTATATGATGTACTTAAGTGTAATGACTTAACGTTTGTATCTGTTGAATCTTTTAAATCTGCAACATTTGTATAAGTTAAGCTATTATACCCTTGAGAAGTTACACCTGGGAATGATTTTTTAGCGTTTAAACAATAAAATACATTCTCGTAATCTGTATCCCCTTTTGTTATTATTTTAAATACTCTAGTATCTCCTACTTTGTACCCATAAGGTGTTGTATCATAGTGTTCTTTTTGTTTATCTGTTAATGTGTTACTTGATTCGTCTCCACCTTCATGCATAATAAGTACTTGTAGTTCAGCAGTTGTATCCTTTGAAGTTAGAGCTGCTAATACTGGTGTTGTGTATGGCATTAATAATGAAATTATACAAGCCAATACAAAAGCAATTTTTGAAATTCTTTTTTTCAACATAAATTCTACCTTCCTCTATCTATTTTTACATAGTGATATTATTATATAATATATTTTATCTTATAGAAATCAAATGTCAATATTTAGAAAATTAAATCCATCTCCAAATACTAGAGCCATCTGATTTTTCCACTACATATCAATTATATTACATTTTTGCCACAAAATCAAGTAATTATGTAAATTTTATAGCGTTTTAGGCGTTATTTCACACTTTTTTCACATTTCTACCAACAAAAGTTCTATTTTTCAGCTAAATCAATATACTTTTAATAGATTTTTTATTTAGGAGAATTTTTAAATGAAACACATAATTTTTATCTTTTTAACTATACTTTTTCTTATTACACCTATTTCCTTAGCAGATGACAATCTTTTATACGAAGATTTAGAACCATTTACTTATACTAATCCTGTAAGTTCTACAGATACTTCAACAGTCACTTACTCTAAAAATATATGTTCCTTAGACAGAAAGACCGGATTAATTCTTTATGAAAAAAATTCTAACGAGAAAGTCGCTATTGCTTCAACTACAAAAATAATGACCTGTATTCTAGCCTTAGAAACCCTAAATTTTGATAAAAATCCGACATACACAATCTCTAAAAGTGCTGCTTCCGCAACGGGTTCCGTACTTGGGCTTAAATATAACAAAACAATATCTTTACATGATTTATTATACGGATTAATGCTTAGATCAGGGAATGATTGTGCTATTTTAATTGCAGAAATAATATCTGGAGATTTAGAAAATTTTTCAAAATTAATGAACAAAAAAGCATCAGAATTAGGATTAAAAAACACACATTTTGTTACTCCCCACGGACTTGACTCTGACGAACATTATTCAACTGCATATGACTTAGCAATCCTTACAAATTACGCGTTAAAAAATGATATTTTCAAAAAAATTGTATCCACTAAAAAAATCACTATCAAATTAAATGAATTTTATACTGAAATTAATAATACTAACGAACTACTTGATATATATCCTGGAATATACGGTGTAAAAACTGGTTTTACTTTTAACGCTGGAAGATGCTTAGTTACTGCTTATAAAGACGATTCATTCGATATAATAACCGTTGTTTTAGGTGCTGATTCAAAATCAATTAGATCTAGAGATACAAAATATGTTTTAAAATACATAAAAGAAAATTTTAAGTATATTAATATTGAAACAATTATAACCAATTCATTTTCAAGTTATCAAAATATTATAAAAAATCATCTTATTTTAAACAAAACAACCTCAAAACCTGATTTTTATTTAGAAAAGCTATCTAACTATTATTTCCCAATAAAACTTGACGGAAATCAAAAATTTAGCACTAAGTTATATATTCAACCAAAGTTTTCTTTTAAGCAACCTTCAAACACAATCGTTGGTAAACTCTCAATTTTTAACGAGTACAATTTATACTCATCATTAAATATTTATTTAAATAATTCATTATCAAAGAACACTTGGAACTACTATTTCTTTAATATTTTAAAAAATATTAAGTTTTAAAGTTTAAAACTAACCTACATGGGTAAAATCTTCTTGAATATATTTGAAAGGAGATTTTATGAAAGAATATTTTATTAAATACAAAGGTATTTATTTTATTATCATTATTTCTTTTTTATCAATCTTATTAATTACTCGTAGTTTTGCTATGAGTACGTATGAAGTTGTTGATTATGATTTAGGAATAGTTAATACAGAATACTTAAATATGAGGAGCGGTTCTGCTATTACATTTGATGCAATCGATTTACTTACTAAAAATGAATATGTTAGAATATTTGGAAAAATTGGAGATTGGTATATTGTCCAAAACGAAGAAGATAAAATTGGAACTGTACATTCGCGATACATTACTCCAGCTCCTGAAGAAAAAGCTGCAGCGACAAACACAGAAGTAATAAAAGAATCTTCTGTATTAACAGAAGATGAATCTTACCTTTTAGAACTAATTAACGCTGAAAGAAGAAAGCATAATTTAACTGATTTAAAAATAGATAATGAACTTCAAAATGTTGCAAGATTAAAAGCGACAGATTTAGTAAATAATAATTATTTTTCACATACATCAAAAACATATGGTACGCCATTCGAAATGTTAAAACAATACAACATATCTTATAAAACAGCTAGTGAGAATATAGCTGGAAATCCTGATTTAGATTCAGCTCTCTCTAGTTGGCTTGATTCAGAATCTCACAAGAATAATATCTTAAGTAATGATTATAATTATACTGGCATTGCTGTTATTGATAGTATTGCATATGGAAATATAATTGTTCAATTTTTTATTGGAAAATAAAAAAAATGAAGGACAGATTTTACTTCTGTCCTTCAAATTTATTTTAGAATTTTCTTTTTCTTGCAGCCTCTGATTTTTTCTTTCTTTTTACGCTAGGTTTTTCATAGTGTTCTCTTTTTCTAACCTCTTGTAATACACCATTTCTAGCACATTGTCTTTTAAATCTTTTAAGTGCATCTTCTATATTTCCATTATTAACTTTAACTTCTGACATTGATTTTTTCCCCTCCTTCCGAAGCTCAAAAACATCTTGTGGGATTGATTCGTTTTGTATAATTAATCCTCTTGATTCGCTTAACTGGTTAATATTATACATTACAAAGTACTGAATTGTCAATACTAATTTGTATCAAATAATTCTCCTATAGAAGTTTCCTCATGAATTCTTCTAATAGCCTCTCCAAATAACTCAGAAATTGATACAACTACTATCTTATCAATTTGTTTTGACTCAGGTAAAGGAATTGTATTTGTCATTACAAGTTCTTTAAGGTCTGATTTAGCTATTCTTTCAATTGCAGGACCAGACAATACTCCGTGTGTACATCCTACATATACGTCTTTACCACCGAATTTCTTAATAACTTCAACTGTTTCCATTATAGAACCAGCTGTATCTACCTCATCATCAAATACCAATGCATTTTTTCCTTTAATATCTCCAATAACGCTTGTTGCTATTGCTTTATCGTCATTTCCATCTCTTCTTTTATCTACTAAAGCAATTGGACATCCAAAATGCTCTGCATATTTATATGCTTTTTTAGAACTACCAGCATCAGTAGCTACTACAACTTTATTTTCAATGTTCTTTTGGTCAAAGTATTTTTGTAATAAACTTTGCCCTGTTAGCACATCACAATTTATATTAAAGTACGCTTGAATAGCTTTATTATGCAAATCACAAGTTAAAACACGATTTGCTCCAGCAGCCTCAATTAATTGAGCAAATAATTTTGCTGTAACCGGAATTCTTGGTTGATCTTTTTTATCAGATCTAGAATACATATAGTATGGTAATACTACAGTAATTCTTTTAGCAGATGCTCTTTTTACTGCATCAATTGTTATTAATAACTCCATTATTCTTTCGTTAACAGGTGGTTCTGTTGTTTGAACTAAAAATATGTCTTTATCTCTAACTGTTTCTAATATTTGAACGAAATTGTTATCATTTTTAAATTTCATTCTTTTAATTTGTCCCTTTTCAGTTTTAAGATAATTACATACCTCATCTGTAAACTTTTCTGCCGACTCACTACATGAAAAAATTTTTAAATTCTCCATTTTCTCTCTTCCTTATACTTTATATAAATTTAGGTTTTTGAGCTAAAACGTATAATCTTTTAGCATAGATAAACCTATAAACATCAATTATACATTTATGTCGTCATTTTCTTTTATATTTTCAGCAGCAACTTTTTCTTCTACTGGTTTTATTTCAAATGCTGGAGTTATAGAAATAACATTATCATTTGTAACTTCAGTATTTTTAGCTGATATTGCAGATGTTCCATCTGTAATTGGAGTAGATTCTTCTTTTCTTGTCTTAAATTCTTTAAATACAACAATTTTAGAATCTTTAGATTCATATCTTTCTTCATCACCGAATTTTAATTGCACAGTTTTACCTTCTTTTAAGCTAGCTTGTACATCAATCTTCTTTTGATTTGTAGAACCTCTAAATTTAAGATTTACTAATTTTTGTTCTTCTACAAATTGACCATCAACCATAATATCAATATGATTTAAAATTTCTCTTGTATAATCATTTTTATTATACATATCACCCATTAAATCTTCTTCAAATCTATATCCTGTATAGCACCAAATATCCTTATCTGGAAATTTTGCTTTAACAGCTTTAACAAGCGGAATCAAGCCTTGTTGATTCACTGGTTCCATTGGCTCTCCACCTAAAATTGAAAGCCCAGATATATAATCATGATCTAATAATCCTAATATATATTCTATAGTTGATTCATCAAATTTCTTACCATAATTAAAATCCCATGCTTCTTTATTATGGCATCCTTTGCAGTGAAAATGACATCCACTAACATAAATAGAAACTCTTACTCCTGTACCATCTTGTACATCTATTGTCTTTATATCTGCATAATTCATATCAGTAACCCCTTTGTATATACTTTACAAAACTTAAGCCGCTTGAACATCTTTTTATTAAATTCAAACGGCTTTAATTTCAAAACATCTAATGTATACTAAAATCTTTAGTATTTTAAACACTTTGTTTTATCTTATAGTATTCTTTTAAATATGTAGTACTCTTGATTTGATTTCTTTTGTTTTTCCAACATTCCAGAAGTTTTCTCCTAAGTATCCACATGTTCTTCTTGTAACGTTCATTTTAGCGTGGTCTTTATTACCGCATTGTGGACATTCCCATTCATTGTCATCATTAATAACAATTTCTCCGTCAAATCCACAAATGTGACAGTAATCTGATTTTGTATTAAACTCAGCATATTGAATGTTATCGTATATGAATTTAACGATTTCTTCTAATGCTTCTAGGTTATTTTTCATATTTGGTATTTCTACATATGAAATAGCTCCACCTGATGAAATCGGTTGATATTTGCTTTCAAATTTTAATTTGGCGAAAGCATCAATTTTCTCTCTAACATCAACGTGATATGAGTTTGTATAATATCCTTTATCTGTGATATCTTCAATATCTCCAAATCTTTCTTTATCAACTCTAGCAAATCTATAGCATAAGCTTTCTGCTGGTGTTCCATATAGTGCAAATCCTAATCCTGTTTCTTCTTTCCATCTATTTACTGTTTCTCTCATATGGTTCATAACTCTTACTGAGAATTCTTCACCAACAGGATCTGTGTGACTAACACCTTTCATTAATTTTGTTACTTCATAAATTCCAATATATCCAAGTGAAATTGTTGAGAAGTAAGAATTTAATAATTTATCAATTGGTTCACCTTTTTCAAGTCTTGCAATTGCTCCATATTGCCAGTGAATTGGTGAAGCATCAGATAATGTTCCAAGTAATGCATTGTGTCTACACATTAATGCATCAAAGCATATTTGTAATCTTTCATCAAATAATTTCCAGAATTTCTCTTCATCTCCATTAGCAATAATACCAATTTGTGGTAAGTTAATACTAACAACACCTTGATTAAATCTAGATTCGAATACATATTCTCCTTTTTCATTTTTCCAAGGTGATAAGAAACTTCTACATCCCATTGGGCTGAATACGTTTCCTTCATAGTTTTCTCTCATTATTTTTGCTGAGATATAATCTGGATATAATCTTTTTGAAGAACATTGAACTGCAAGTTTTGTTAAATAATCATATTTTCCACCTTTTAAGCAGTTGTGTTCATCTAAAACATAGATTAGTTTTGGGAATGCTGGTGTTACATATACACCTTTTTCATTTTTGATTCCTTGTAATCTTTGTTTTAATATTTCTTCAATAATCATTGCATTTTCTTCAACATATTCGTCATCTTTATCTAGATACATAAAGATTGTTACGAATGGACTTTGTCCATTTGTTGTCATTAATGTATTGATTTGATATTGGATTGTTTGAACACCTGAAGCTAAATCTTCTTGTCTTCTTTCAATAGCATCTTCTCTTGCTCTTTCTTCAGCTTCTTCTTTTGTTAATCCTTTTTCTATATATCCTAAAAATCTTCTTTTGAAGATTTTGTCATATGTCTTTCTTAAATATTTTCCTAAGTGACGGATATCAACTGATTGTCCACCATATTGGCTACTTGCAACTGCAGCAATGATTTGTGTCATAACTGTACATGCAACTTGGAAACTTTTTGGACTTTCAATCATTTTTCCGTTCATAACTGTTCCATTATCTAACATATCACCGATGTTAACTAAACAACAGTTATGCATTGGTTGAACAAAGTAATCTTTATCATGGAAGTGTAATACTCCATCATTATGAGCTTTAACTATTCTTTCTGGAAGCATAATTCTATCAGCTAAATCTTTAGAACATTCTCCAGCAATTAAATCTCTTTGTGTTGATACTAATACAGCATTTTTATTACTGTTTTCTTCCATTGTATCTTTATTTGCATTTCTTACTAATGTTAAAATACTTTCATCTGTTGAGTTTGCTTGACGAAGCATAGCATGTTTTTCTCTATATAAGATATATTTTTTTGCAAGTGTAAATTTTCCAAATTCCATTAATTTACGCTCAATAATATCTTGTATTTCTTCAACATGCATAGTTGGTTTATTTAAACTTTCTATGTATTTTGTGATAAATTCAATTGATGATCTTGATACTTTATCTTTTCCCCCAACTTCTCTGTTTGCTTGGCTAATAGCGATTACTATTTTATCACTATCATATTCAACTTTTCTTCCGTCTCTTTTGATTACTTTCATTTTTCCCGAACCCCCACTTTAGAACTTATATTTACCACTTAAAATTTTTTCTTTCGTAACTCAATTTCTGTTCTTATTTTAGCATTTAAAAAAATAATGTCAAACGCATGGTTTTTATGTCCCCGGAACCTTGTAACACCTAAGTTTAAGCCATTATTTACTAGTTACTTTTATGGTTATTTTTTGCCCTATTTTTTTGTTAAATTTTGTAAGCTACTTATATCAAGCGTTATAGGTTTTTGTATTTCAAATTTATTACTTTTTAAAAACATTTTTTACATTTTATTTAAATTTCATCGTGTTTTTTGAACCTTTTTCGAGAAAAACGATAATAGTTCCTATTTTTATTTTTGTAAAAAAATAGCTGTGATTTTTATCACAGCTACATTTAATCTATTTATTCTTGATATTCTCTTGCTTTTACTATAACTCTTTTCTTACTGTCATCTGTACAAGTAATTAATGTTATTTCTTTTAATCCATTCGTTCTTTGTGTTGTACATGATGTGTCTTCAGGAACAACAACATATTTGTCATATATTTTATATTTTACTGTCGTACCTGTTAAATCAGTAATTTCGATAATATCTCCAAGTGGTAAATCTGGAACATGACTAAAGAATTTATCACTTCTATAGTTATGTCCAACTATACAGAAGTTACCAACTTCATTTGGATCTGCACCATGAAATTTTGTTGGTGCTATTTTTAATAATTCATCAGTTGTTTCGTTTATAATTGGATAGTAACAGTCAATAGATGGTATATTTATTTTTGCTAAAATATAATATCTTTGACCACTTTGTGTTTCTAACCATTCTATATTATCTTCAGGATTTACCTCTTCTACTGGTTGAGAATAAACAACTTCAAATGGATCTTCTGTATTTAATATAACTACAATTGCATTATCTGCAAATTTAATTGTTGTATCATCAGCTACATTATCTTCAAAAGTTAAATTTGAAAGAATTTCTTGCGAAATTGCTTCATTCTTACTCTTATCATATTCTGCATAGATATAATAAGAAAATAGAATTACAACTAAAAATACTGAAATAAAGAAATCAATTTTATACATTTTTTTCTTTCTTTTTAGTTCAGGTGTTATATATAGTTTTTCTGAAACTAATATTTGATTCATATTTTCTCCTTTCTACGCAAAATTTCATAATAATTATATCATTTAAGCATTTGGCTTTCAAGACCATAATTTGTTATTTTTTAAAAATTATGTTAATTCATTAAACTATTTACATTTTCTAGCCACTTTTCATATCTATTTAAGGCAAAGTTTGCTCTTGATTCAATTTCTCTTGATTCATTAAATATTATTTCCATTGGAACATGAACTATTATTTCAGAATTTGGAACTTTAAACTCTATTATAGAAATACACTCTATTAACGTTATATCATCATTATAATCAATTTTATAAAAGTCTAATATAGTTTTAAGTTTTTCCAAAAAAACAGCGGAAAATTCATTTATGACCTCTTTAAACTTTTTATCATTTATTAAATTAGAAATTTTTTCTTTATCTATCATATCTTTCCTCTTTTAACTTAAAAACGTTCTATCATTATTTTGTCTATCCATAGTTTTAGCATAATATTCTCTATCTTGTCTTACACAGGTTTTAAAACTTTGTAAATCACCTGATTGAAGATAATCAGATGGAAATGGTTTGTCCATATCACCAGATACTATACTATAATGAAGTCCATCTGCTATATATGAATATATACTATCTAATCTCGAACTTGTTTCTTCACTATAGAAACAATTAACTTTTGGATTATCATATTCTTCTAATATATTATATATTTGATATATTCTTTTAGATCCTAGTTTAAAATTTAAAAACGGCCTAAATGGAATATCATCAATTGAGTCAAGTGGAAATGTCTCAACGCTATCTCCATTCATAACTTGATGATTTATAAGTGAAACAAAACTACTTCCATCAGAATGATCTCTAAAACTATTTAAATAAAATGGAATAAATACATTATACTTTGTATTAAAATTAGTTCCATTCATACTTTTATCTCTTTCAATGTCTAAAGCAACTCCAGTATTTTCTCCTTCTCTCCTATTTTGTGCTTCAGTTCTATATAATTCTACTTGAGATATAGCTTTCACTTTATATAAAAACTCTTCTAGTCTTTTACATGATGCATATTTATATACATCTTTTAAAGAAATACTTGTACCAAATTTTTCATTTGTTACTTCAAGCATTTCATTAACTCTATTAACTACTGGATCAGATAAATCGTCTGAAAATCCCAACCTATCATCTAAAAAGTGATTTCTTATTATTTCTCCATTCATGCAAACATCAGATAAGTAATCATTAATATATCTCATTGTATAACCATTTAACTCTAAATCACCTGGTATATCCATTAATACATTTTTGCTTACCAATTCTACTTCTTTAGATGATTTGCTTACCCAATCCATTGTTTTGGCTAAAAGCTCTACTGTATTATCCTCTTGTGTATTCAAAAAGATTCCTTCTAAATCATCATTATCAAGCAATAATGGTTTTATAGCTCTATTTCCTACTATAGTAAATTGTTGATTATGGCAATATTTTAAAGAATCTAATAGTACCGTTTTACTAAGCATATCTTCATATAATGTTTTTAACATATCTCTTAAAACATCATCGTATTTACCACTCGTATATCTTGATTCGGAAAATGCTCTATATTTAGTTTTCAAATTTCTTGTTACAGCTGCATACATATCAGCAAGGCATAAATTAACATCAAAATCATCGCTTGTACTCATCTTTTCTAAGCGACTTTTAATTTTTGCATATTCTTTTTTCTCCCTATTATTACACGAAAAATTTGCCATATACTTCTCCTATTATAAAAAATTATATATTAATATTTTTCAAAATACAAATACAAATACGATACAAAATTATGACATTCTAGACATTTTTGTAATTTTGTTGTATAATAGTGGGCAGTCATTATTTTTTTATGTAGACATCCCAATTCTATAAATATACTGGGATTGTTCTACTTGTTCAAATATACGATAAGTTTTGCTAGATTATGCATTTTGAAAGGGAGGACAACTAATGAAAAAAAGCAAACGGAGAAGATTTCCCATCTTAGCCATATCACTCGCATTTCTCATGGTGATAGGAATAGTCACCATAGCGGTTGAGAATGGCGTAGCAGATGTTCTTATTCCAATCGTAAGTAACTCACAAACAGAAACCAATGACCAAACAAACACAGAAAGTACCAGTTCTTCCATGCAAATGGAAGAGTCTAGTTCTACAGAGAATTCTTCAAATCAAGAGACCGTGGATAATAATCAGAATGAAACAATTCCTGAACAAACTCCACCCAATCCCACCGAAGAACCTGTAGAAGACACAACTGAAAATGCAGCCACTGAAGAACCTGAAATTGAAACTCATCCCATGGATGAAACTCAATCTTCAGAACCAGATTTTCCCACAGAAAATCTCGAAGATCATGGTGGTACAATATACCTTACATTTGATGACGGTCCATCGGCTGAAATTACGCCGTATATTCTCGACATCTTAGCTGCTAAAGGTATTCACGCAACTTTCTTTATTGTTGGTTACGAACCAGGTACTGTTCGCGAAGAGCTCGTTCAGCGAATTTATGACGAAGGTCATAGTATTGGACTTCACGGTCAATCACATACCTATTCAAAAATATATACATCTTTAGAAGCTCTTGAGGATAACTTCCTTTCGCTTCAAGAATGTATCTATAATTCTATTGGTATTCGGCCTACTATCATCAGATTCCCTGGTGGAAGTTCTAATACGGTAAGTAAGCACTATTGCCAAGGCATCATGTCTGAAGCAACAACTTACTTCCCATTGCAAGGACTCAATTTCTACGATTGGAACGTTGACTCGCAAGATGCTGGCGGTGCGAACACTGCCGCAGAAGTCTTTGAAAACGTAACTACCGGTCTCAAACCCGGAAGGCGCAACATCATCTTAATGCACGACAGTGCATCCAAAATTCATACATTGGAAGCACTTGAAGCAATCATTGACTATGGTTTCGAAAATGGATACACCTTCAAAGTGATAACACCTGAAACAGAAATCATGGTCCACAAAGTCGCAAATTGAATAAAAAAAAAGAACCGCTCCCTCTTGGGAACGGTTCTTTTTTTACCATACATCTTCGTCAGATGTTTTTTTCTTTTTATTACCCATCTTTTTTATTTTTCCAAACATTCCAACTTTAGGTTCTTGAACATCTTCGTCTTCTATGTTTGTATGTCTCTTAGATGTAATTTTTTTAATTTCTCCAAAGAATGAAACTTCATCCTCTTCATCTTCTTCGATTTTTGGTTTTTGTGCTTTTCTTATATTTTCAAAGAAAATAGCATCTTTTTCTACAGAATCATCTTTTAATTCTACTCCATCTCTTCTTGCCTTAGCAGGAATAACTTCAGAATCTGTTAAATCGATATTTTGATATTTTTCACCAAAAATATCAAATTCTTCATCTTCAGAATCATCAAACTCATCAACCATATCATCAACTAAATTATCATATGATTGAATTTTTCTTCTTAATAATTCTTGAATTTCATCACTTTCATCAGCAGGAATCTCAATTTCTTTTCTTTTTTTCTTTTTAGTTGCTGTCTCTATTATAGATTCTTCTTCCTCTTCATCTTCTAAAGATTCAAATTCTTCATCCTCTTCATCTTCTTCATCATGACTAGTTGCGAAAAGATCATCTTCTTCATCTTCTTCATCGTCTTCATCATCAAGTTGGTCTTCATCTATATCTAGCTCTAAATCATCATCTTCATCAGCAAAACTAAATTTTGTAGATGCTGGAATTATTAAATCATCATCTTCTTCGTCATCAATATCTTCTTCTGATTCCTCTATTTTTTTAGATGCTTTTTTATTCATACTTTTAAACTGTTGGAAAACTTCATCTTCATCATCTTCAGAATCTTCATTTTCTTCATCACTAAAATCATCTATTTCTAATGTTCCACGAACTTGGAATGGCATTTTTGGTAATTCTTTTTTCTTTTCTTCTTTTTTCTCTTCTACTACCTCTTCCTCAGCTCCATCATCTTCGATTACTTCTTCTCCATCGTAATCTTCTGACTCATCATTTGGATTCTCATCAAATTCTTTAGGAATATCGAATTCTTCAACATCTCTTCCAAACACTTCTGAAACATTTTTATAAAATACTGTATAAATACCTCTAACTCCTTCAATTCTCCAGTAGTTTGAGTTAATTAATGTTGCAGTATTTAAATTTACTCTGTTTTTCTCTTTTTTGAATTTTTCTTCTTTTTCTTTTATTTCTGTTAGATATGATTGATTATATAATTCTTTATAAGCTTTTTTAGTAGCTTTATTTGTTGTTTCTCTTAATAGAAGCTCAAATAAATTACTAATTTGAACTGTATCCGCATTAAAGTTTTCTACAGCTTCACTCATTAATCTATTATGAGATTTTCTACCATGAATAATTGTCATTCTCTCATAATCTAAAAATTGTGTCATATATTCTTTAACTGCTATAATAAAGTCAATTTTCGCTTTTTCATTTCTTAAATATTTTTTATGTAATTCAATTTTCGCGCTACCAGCATCAATATCAGCCATTAATTTAACCATTTTGTCATAAATTGTTAAATATGAAGCGGCTTCTTTCTTTGCAATATCAAGTCCGTATATAGTCGCACTTTCTATTACACCTTCATTAAATGGTATTTTTTCACCACTACCATTTTCTTGTAAAGTCGCAATTATATCTTCAGTATTATCAAATTTTGCAAATGCTTTAATATTAGCAACATTTTCTTCATCGATTTCATCAAAGTTTGCTCTGGCTTTTTCATATATTTCATTATAATCATTTTCAGCCATTTTCTTATATCTTTTACACTTTGATAATTCGAATTTTTTCTCGTTAAATTCACCTAAAGTATTAATTAATGCAACTTTGATACTCTTCATATCTTCATTGTTCTTTTCTACTTCAGTTTCAATTTTTTCTATGCATTTTTCAATATCTTCTACTTTGCCATCTAAGTTGTTAAATAATAAATTTCTATTATATTCTAGTTTAGCGCTTCTTTTGTATAATTTTTCTTGTGTTAATTGTATTTGTTTTATCTTTTTTAATGTTTCATTGTAATCTTGAATTGCAATAAATTCTTTTTGATAATTTACTTGGTATTTTTCTAGCTTTTCTACTAATTCACAATAAAAATAAAAATTGTCTCTTAAATTACCTTCTCTTCTGTACTCTAATAAGTTTTCAAAATAACGTTCTAATACAATTGCACTTCTTTCATACATAAAAAATTGCCTCCTATAGCAAGTAATTATTTTTTTTACATTATATATGACTTTTTCGAAAAAGTCCATATTTTGACAAAAAAAACCACACTTTTTCAGTGTTTTTAACGATTTTTTTGTCATTTTTTAAATACATTCCTCTCATTTGCTTTATTTTTAACCCAAAATATGGTATAATTATTGTAATCGGAGCTTTTCCGATTAATAATTTCATATGGAAGGAGTTGGCAATATGTGGTTCATCGAATGGCTTTTCGAGACGTGGTTCATGTTTGCGATCGCACTCCCTGTTCTCATTGGGCTTTTTTTATTACTCATATCGCCCATCATGTGGTTGATAGGTTTCCTCTGGGAACACAAGGGCATCTTGCTCGGGATTTTCGCGATTATTTGGCTCTTCTGCCTCATATTCTAGCTAACTCCCGTTGGCCCTGTGCAATTGCGCATCTGACCATGGCACCCGTCACTTTCACCTGCTTTCGAGCAGGATGAATGGCGGGTGTTTCCTTTTTTCTTTACAAATAGATTTCTTTAGATTATAATCTTAAACATAGTAATCTTGAGAAATGGAGGGATGACTATGTTACTTAATAAATTACTTTCTGAAGTCGAAACAATTAACACAGTTGGTGATCTAAATTTAGATATAACTAATATACATTCAGACTCAAGAAAAATCAAAGAAGGCGGTCTATTTATTGCTATTAATGGCTTTACAAAAAATGGTGTTGAATTTATAAAAGATGCCATAAAAAATGATGCTATTGCTTGTATAGTTGAACCAGATGTTGATATAAATTCACTTGAATTTAAAGATGAATTAAAAGCAATCATCTCTGTAAAAAATACAAGAAAAGCTTTAGCACAAACAGCATGTGAATTTTATGACCACCCTTCGCAAAAACTTAAATTAATTGGTATTACAGGAACAAAAGGAAAAACTACAACAACATTTATGATTAAATCAATATTAGAAGCTCAAAACTATAATGTTGGTTTAATTGGAAGTATTGCTGTATATATCAATGGTGAAAAATATGAAGATACTGACAGAACAACTCCTGAAAGTATCGAAATACAAAAGTATTTAGCCGAAATGGTTAAACAAAATGTTGAAATTGCAATAATAGAAGTATCTTCTCAAGCAATGAAATTAGAGCGTGTTACTGGTTGTGAATTTGAAGTTGGTTTATTTACTAACCTTACAGAAGATCATATTAGTCCAAAAGAACACCCTAATATGGAAGATTATTTTAATTGCAAACTAGAACTATTAAAAATATCAAAAAACGGAGTAATAAATGTCGATGATGAAACAGTTGCAAAAGTTAAAGATATACTTCCAAACAAAATCATCAAAACATTCTCTATTGAAAAAAACTCTGATTTCAAAGTAAATCCAGAAACAGTTACAATTACTGATTCATCAATTGATTTTGATATTAACTATAATAATAATAGTGAACATATTACAGCTTGTATTCCCGGAAAATTTAGTGTATACAATGCTGCAGGAGCTATAGCTGCTGCTTCTTTCTTTAATGTAAATCCAGACAATATAAGACTAGCACTTAAAGATTTAAGAGTTTTAGGTAGAAGCGAACTTGTACCTAATAAACTTGGATTAACAATTATGATTGATTATGCTCATACCCCATCTAGCTTAGAAAGCATATTAACTGCTGTTAATACTTATGCTAAAGGAAAAGTTATTTGTGCTTGGGGTGTTGGTGGAGATAGAGATGCTACAAAGCGTCCTATAATGGGAGAAATCTCTGGTCGCTTAGCTGATTTTACAGTTTTAATGTCAGATCAAGTAAGAACAGAAGATCCATTAAAAATTCTTAAAGAAATAGAAGTTGGTATAATTCCTACTAAAAAACCTTATAAAATTGTAGTTGATAGAACAGAAGGAATTAGATACGCAATTTCAATAGCAAAACCTGGAGATATCATTGTAATTCCTGGGCTTGGACACGATTTATACCTAGAAAAAAATGGAGTTAAATATCCATATGATGAAAGAAAAGTTATCACAGAATTAATTGACGAAATGATTTCAAATGGTGAAAGAACACCTATAAATTAAAGTTATTAAAAAAGTAGAAACGGTTACCCCATCGGGCAACCGTTTCTTTTTGCATCATTTTGATTGACTTCCTAATTAAGAACAATACGGTACTTAAGCACACCATAGTGAACGGAGAACTCATCGAGCAGCTTAATATCTTTTCGATTCAGCTTCTTAACGATTCTGCGGGTTCCCTGCTTGCACTTATAGTGAATTTCCTTGAGAATTCCCTGCTTATCCTGGACGTTATACCACTTGCGTGTCTCAATCCAGTAAAGAAATGGTTCGGTCTTAAAACCCAGCCCTCTCAGGTACTCTGCCTGGCTATCGGAAATATTCCAAATCACTTGTTTCTTTCCAGTCCGCTTGGCATCAAAAACCTGGTGTTTGAGCTGTGAATTCTTGTAAGCTTTGTTTTTCATACCACACCTCATTTCATAAATTGATGCTTTTTCTATAGCACAAGTGCTTATTCTATTATAGCGAGATTTTGCTCATTTTTCAAGGTTTTGAGGACAATTTGTTAATTATAGCTTAATTTTTCCTTCAAAAACACATTCAGCACCACCAATTAATTCAACATCATCTTTAATATTTACTTTAAGATTTCCGCCTTTTAATTCCACAATTAATTCATCTTTTGTGGATTTTTTTAAATGCGAAATTGCAGCTGCAGCACATGCTCCTGTACCACAAGAATTAGTTTCACCTACTCCTCTTTCCCACACTCTAATTTTAATTCTATCTTCATTTAGTAACTTAACAAATTCTACATTTGTTCTATTTGGAAAATATTTAAAATTTTCTATTAGTTTTCCAACTTTTTCTATATCAATACTATCCAGATCATTAACAAAACAGACTGCATGCGGATTTCCTATAGAAATTGGAAAAACTTCTATTCCTTCAATCATTATCCTCCCATTTTCTATTCCATTAAAATATACTGGTATTTTTTCATAGTTAAGCTCATAATTACCCATATTTACTTTTACTTCAACTACAGTATTACCTTCAATTTTTAATAATAAATTCTTAATTCCAGATTTTGTTTCAATACTTATATTATCACTATCAATTAAACCTTTTTCATATATGTATTTACCTAAACATCTTATGCCATTACCACACATTTCAGCTTCTGTTCCATCTTGATTTAATATTCTCATTTTAAAATCAGCAACATCACTTTTTTCTAATAAAATTACACCATCGCCTCCAATAGAAAAGTGTCTATCACATAAAAATTTTGCAAATAACTTATAACTGTAATTTATTTCATTTTCTATCTCGTTAATTATTATAAAATCATTGCCTGTCGCCTGCATTTTTGTGAAAAAAAACATACAATCACCTCTTTAAGGAATTGTATGTTTTTATTAATTATTTATTACTTTTTAGTGAGCATCAACTAATTCTTTTTTGATTACTACATCAATAACTGAACCAGCTTCAACTTCTGTATCAAATATTGGATCTTGTGTAATTACAACACCAACTGTTCCATCTATATTAATATTTAAATTTTGTGCTTTTAATGCATTTGTAGCTTCTTTAGCTGTCATTCCTTTAATATTTGGAACTTTTACCATATTTCTAGCTTCATCTTCAGAAGTGTATAAATAAATTACAGAACCTTCTTCTAATGATGTTCCATATTTTGGTACTTGATCATATACAAGAGCTGTATTTGTATCATCTACTTCTTTTGCTATAACTTTGAACCCTAAATTTTGAAGTAATGATGTTGCCTCTTGTAAAGATTTATCTTTAACATTTGGAATTGAAACTAATTTATCTTCATCTTTAGAATCTTCTTTTGTATTTGATGTAGATGCAACACCTAAATAAGGAAGTACTTCTCCTAATATTTTTGACACATATGGTCCTGCAACAGTACCACCTTGATGCTCTGCATCTTTACTTAATCCCTCTAACATGAACAATACTACTACTTGAGTATTTTCAATTGGAGATGCAGCAATAAATGAAGCAACATATCCTTCTTCTATATTAGCTGCAATCGGTTCTGAAGTACCGCTCTTACCACCTATTGAATATCCTTCAACAGCAGCTTGTCTACCAGTACCTTTTACAACAACTGATTGCATCATATCTTTAACTTTATCAGCAGTTTCTTTAGATATAACTTGTCTCACATCTTTAGTATCTATAATTTCAATACTTCCTGTATCTGTATTTTCAACTTTATTTACTATTCTTGGTTCTACATATACACCTTCATTACAAATAGCTGAAATAGCTGAAATTAATTGTAATGGTGAAACTTCAAATCTTTGTCCAAATGATGTTGTCGCAAGCTCAACTGGTCCCATATCAGATAAATCATAGAATGTACCTTCATATGCTTTTGAAATGTCACTACCTACTTCATCAAACAATCCAAATGCATCAAAATATTTATATAATGTGCTAGCACCAATTCTTTGACCTAATTGCATAAATGCAGGGTTACATGAATTTTGAAGTGCATCTCTTAATGTTTGAGATTCATGTGGAACTGGTCTCCAACAGCTAATTGGTTTTTCATCTGGATCAACTACATATGAACCTGAGCAATAAAAGTCTCCTGCTTTATCTGTTGTTACCAACCCTTCTTCCAAACCAACAGCAGCTGTAATTAACTTAAATGTTGATCCTGGTTCATATGTTCCAGAAACAGCTTTATTTTTCCATAAATTCAATAATGATGCAGATCTCTCTTCTGCTGGCAATGCTTTCCATTCATCTTCTGTATAACCTGTCGCTTCATAACTTGATGGTGAATTTAAATTATATGTTGGATTACTTGCCATAGCATATATATCACCATTTTGTGGATTCATAATAATGCAAGTTCCAGATTTTGCAGTCGGATTTTCTTGCATTGCTTGCTCTAAATATTTTTCTGCAGTTGATTGAATTAATACATCAATTGTTAAGTAAATATTGCTACCATCTTCTGAGGCAATATATTGTTCATCTTCATCTGAAATTGGATTTTTGTGTAAATCAACAGTTGTTACAACTTTACCAGCAGTACCAGTTAGTACTCTATTCCATCTTTCTTCAAGACCTGTTCTACCTGTATTTTCTGTACCACAAAAACCAATTAAATTTGATGCTAAATTATTATATGGATAAAATCTTTTTGAATCTTCGTCTACATTTATACCAGCTGTAATTTTATTATCAGCCATCCATTTTTTTAGCTTATCAACTTTTTCTTTATCTACTTTTTTCTCGACAATTACTACTGATTTTCCACTTTCTAGTTTTTCTATCATCTCTTCATAAGTAACATTAAATATATTTGATAATCCTTCTGCTACAACATTATTAGGAACATCTTTATTATTTGAATATACTAACATTCCTGGGTTAAGAGATACAGTGTCTACAGCAATTGATTGTGCTAACACTTCTCCTTTTGCATCATATATAGTACCACGATTAGGACTAATTAGTTGATTAAGGTTTTGATTATTATATGCTTTTCTTTTTAGTTCTTCTCCATCAACAAATTGAATATATGCTAAATGTACTACTACACAAAAGAATAACAATGTTGCAAACCATTTTACAAACGAAAGTCTTTTAGTCATCTCATCAGTAGAATTTTTTCTTGGAGTTTTCTTTACCATTTATCCTCCTTTATTTAAAAATTCCTAGTATAGCATTTACAAGTGCAATTACTATATCAACTAATGCTTTTACTATATAATTTTCATTATAAAAATCAATTAATATTTGTCTTGTTGGTGGTATAATCCATACTAATGCACATACTATGACAATAATTAAAATTCCTATAATTGTATTTTTAACTCTTTTCCAAGTCCAAGGTTCTTTTACTTCATAACCTAATTTTCTTAAATAGTTATTATATGCTTCATTGTATGCTTGATTATATTCTTCTTCAGCTTTTTGAGCTTTTTTTAGATTTGTCTTGAACTCTTTTTGAGCAGCTTTTCTAAGTCTAGCTTGCTCTTCTTTTGTTAAAACAACTTCTTCCTCTTCTTCAACTATTTTATAAGATTCGTTTGTTTCAACAATCTCGTTTGTTTGAGTAGTAGGTTGATCAGGAACTGATTGTACAGGTTCTACTGGTTTTTCTTGAACTGGTTCTTCTACCTTTTGTGATTCTTCGTTAACTTGTGGAGCAACCGATACATTTTTAATTAATTCTTCAGCTCTCTTTTTAGCTAAATCTTCATCATATTTCTTTCTCTTCTCATCATTTGATAATATGCCATATGCAATTTTAAGTTTATTTAAAATCATTTCATTATCTTTATTTGCTTCAGCATCTAAAGATGGATTCATTTGATATTCCATTATCAATCTTGTATATGATTTTTCAATTTCTTCTTTGCTAGCGTTCTCACTAACTTCTAATAAATCATAAATAGTTACCATTTTCTTCACCTATTACTCTAAAAATTATATATAAAATTATATCATTACTAATTTTCTATATCAATTATATATTGAAAAAATATGTAGCTTCTAAATCTGCTTCATGTACTAAAAGTGCTACTGGATATTTTTTGAATGCTTGTCCTAATGTTCCATAAGATTCTTTTGGTTCTGTAAAGCCCATATGCCATCTAATTGCATATTTTTCTTCACTAGTAAGTTTAATATACTCAGTTAGCATCATAACACTTTTCTCACCATGACCATATGGAATTGTATCTTCTATTGTATAATATGGAACTTTTTCCCATTCTCCAAATTCATTCTTTGCATTTCTATAATCAACTTTATAAAAATTAACTTTACAAATATCGTGTAATAATGCAATTAAAATTAAACTTTCTGCAGGAGTATTAATCTCTATTGGTGAATTTTGCACTTTTTGAACTAATAATTCATAAACTTTCATACTATGTTCTAATAATCCACCTTCATAATTACCATGATATTTTGTACTTGCAGGTGCTTTAAAAAAATCTGTTTTCTCTATAAATTCTATTAATTTATCTATACCCTCACGGTTTGTACTTTTTAATAATTCTAAAAATTCTTCTTTCATATTTACTCCTCTAACTTTTTTCTACATTTTATCATATAATCATAGAAATATTAAGAAAAAATAAAAAAAATATTATCAGGAAAACCTAATAATATTTTTATTTTAAATCATAATCTTCTATTCACTTCGTGTCTATGTAATTTTATTATTCCTCTACTGGATTAGGTGCTTCAACTGGGCAAACTCCTCTACATGTTCCGCAAGAAATACATGTAGCTTCATCGATTACATATCTTTCAGCTCCTGCTTTGATACAAGCAACTGGACAAGCTCCTTCACATGCTCCACAAGAAATACATTTTTCATTAATTCTGTATGCCATTTTAAAACTCCTCCTTTCACCAAATTTATATCTATTTTATTTCTATGTTATTATTATAGAACTATAATAGTCTTTTTGCAATCTTTTTTACTTGACGCATAACTTGTTTTTCGTCTAAGTTAATCATTTTTCTATTTTGCATTATAATTTTTCCATCTATCATAACAGATTCAACATCAGCTCCATTTGACGAATACACTAAATTATAGCAAACATCATTAGCTGGACACATATGTATTTTATCTGTTTTGATAAATATCATATCAGCTTTCTTACCTGGTTCTAATGTACCAATTTGATCATCCATTCCAAGTACTTTAGCTCCATCTATTGTAGCCATTTTTAAAATATCATAAGCTGAAATTACACTTGGCTCTTTTGTACTAACTTTTTGAAGATATGCCGCTGTTTTCATTTCTTCAAACATATCCATTGTTGTAGTACTTCCTATACCATCTGTTCCAAGTCCAATAGTTATTCCATTTTCTCTTAATTTTGCAACATCGCAAATTCCAGAAGATAATTTACAATTACTAATTGGGTTATGTGAAATTCCACCTTTAATTTTCTTTAAAATTTCTATATCACTATCCGAAACATATATTCCATGCGCTAAAACTACAGGAACGTCAAACGCATTCAAATCGTTCAAATATTCTGTGCTTCTTTTTGAGTATCTTGATTTAATCTTTGTTTCTTCATCTATTGTTTCTGATAAATGAATATGAAGACCTGTATTCAATTCTTTTGCAAGTTCAACACATAATTTAATAGTATCTGGATTACATGTATGTGGTGCATCTGCAGAAACATAAATTTTAATTTTACTGTCTTTGTTTCCATTATAGATTTTTGCAAATTCTCTTGTTTTTTCTATCTTGTCTTTTATTGCATCATCTTTAATACACCAAGCAACTACAGCTCTTAAACCTGTATCATTTATTGCTTCAACAGTTTTATTCATTCCAAAATACATGTCATTACATGTTGTTGTACCTGATTTTATCATTTCAAGGCAAGATAAATATGAATTCCAATAAATATCTTCCGGTTGAAGTTTATCTTCTACAGGAAATATTGCATCTTCTAGCCAATCCATTAATTTTTTATCTGCTTTATATCCTCTAAATATACTCATTGCAAGGTGTGTATGTGTATTAACTAACCCTGGCATTACAAGCATATTTTTGGCATTTATTTTCTCATCTACTTCGATGTTTTTATCTATCTCTTTATCTATTATCTCGATAATGTTATCGTTAATAAGTATCTCTTTTTTCTCGATATTAGCTGTATCTCCTACCATGTCTAATACGTAAGCATTTGTTATAAGCGTTTTCATCTAATTGTTTCCCCTCAAGCTATCATGATTTTATTCTTTTGTTTAACATATTCAATTTTTAAAACTTTAATTCAGATCTAAATATCATCGTGTGATGTATTATTCTTGTCAGCTCTTTCAAGTTTTTCTAAATTTTTAAGTTCTTCTAAATCTGCATCATTGTCCGCAACAAGTCTGTCGTCATCACGTTCTACATCTTTGATAACAACTACATCTTTTGCTTCATGTTTTTTGAAATATACATCCTCGCCATCTTGATATTTAACTCTTACGACTTCTTTTAAAGTTTCAACTGCGCAAACTTCTCCAGTTCCTTCTTGAGTTTTTACAATAGCTCCTACTTTTGGTAAGATTTTTAATTTTTCTTCATATACTTCTTGTTCATATTTTAAGCAGCACATTAATCTACCACAGTTTCCTGAAATTTTTGACGGATTTAGAGATATATTTTGCTCTTTTGCCATTTTAATAGAAACAGTTTCAAAGTTTCCTAAAAATGTACAACAGCATAGTTCTCTTCCGCAAACACCATTTCCACCGCATCTTTTAACTTCATCTCTAACACCAATTTGTCTTAATTCAATTCTAGTTCTAAATACTGCTGCTAAATCTTTTACTAACTCTCTAAAGTCAATTCTTCCATCAGCTGTAAAATAAAAGATTAATTTTGAACCATCATATTTATATTCAGCATCAATAAGCTTCATTGGAAGCTCGTGTTTACTAATTTTTTCTAAGCATGTTTTATATGCGTCTTTTTCTTTTGCTTTATTTTCTTGACGCATTTTTTCATCTTTGTGTGTAGCTATTCTAATTACTTTTTTTAGAGGTTCTGTAACTTCGTTATCTTCTACTTCTTTTCTGGCAATAACAACTTCACCATATTCCTCACCCATCGCTGTATCAACAATAACGTTCATACCTTTATCTAATTGTATATTTTCCGGATCAAAATAATATATCTTTCCAGGTTTTTTAAATCTAACACCTGTTACTATTTTCATTTAATTCCTCCCAAATACTAAAAATCATTATATCTACACTCATATCAAAATTGCTATAAGCTCTTATCTTTCTTGCACAATCATTTACATATTTTATGCAATCTACGTATCTTGAATTTCTTTCAGCATTAGCAAATAAACATACTGTAATATGATCTAAAATATTAAATATGTTCTCTTTATCATATAATATTTTAGCATCTAATATGATATCAATCAAATCTTTTTTATCAAAATTTGAAATTACTTTTTCTATCTCATCATATAGTGCTTTATTCTCTTGTAAAATTGCTGCTTTACCAATACTTCCATCAAAAGATTTCAAAAGATTTGATGAAATATCAGTATAACCCAAATTATTAATTGCAAACTCTTTTAATATATTATCATCAATTTTCTTAAACTTAACAGTCATACATCTTGATTTAATAGTATTTAATATTAAGTTATCATTTGATGAAATCATTATTATTGTAATAAATTCTGGTGGCTCTTCTAATGTTTTCAAAAAACAGTTTTGAGCTTCATCCGTCATTTTATCACAATCATTTATTATATATACCTTCTTGTTAGAAACAATTGGTTTTTCATAAATTTTTGCAATTATCTTTCTTACTTCTTCAATTTTAATAGTTTCTCCAGCTTCATTTATAACATAAAAATCTGGATTATTCCCACCATTAAAACATGTACATGATTTACATGTACATGAATCATTTTTTTCATCATTCAAACATAAAATAGCTTTTGCAAATTCTTTTGCAACCAAAAGCTTACCTATTCCTTCTTTTCCTAGAAATAGGTAGCTATGTAAAATATTATTTTGTCTTATACTTTTATTTAAATATTCTTTAACTTCTGTATTTCCAATAATATTTTTAAATTCCAAAATCTTTTACCTCTAATCTATTTTTCCGAATACATTTAATGGCCAGAATCTAAAGAATACGATTCCTTCAAGTTTATCAAATGGAATACATCCAATCTCTCTACAGTCTACACTCTTTGGTCTATTATCACCAATTGCAAAGAAATGACCTTCTGGAACTATAAAGTCATTAAATACATTTGAAGTAGTTACTACATCATCTGCTAAATAATCTTCTTCAAGTTCTTCTCCATTTACATATACTTTTCCATTTTCAATTTTTATATGATCTCCAGGTATACCAATTACTCTTTTAATATAGCTTGTTTTTGTAATTTCTAAGCTATAAAATAAGAATTTTTCAAATATATTCATTTCTTCTCTTTGATATACTGCTACTGGATTTGTTTGATCAACATCTATTTCTGTGAACTTCTTTGTTGGAGCTTCAAAAGTAACTATATCGCCTCTTTCAAGTTCCGCACCAGTAATTCTAAACGTTCTATTTAATAACAATCTTTGATTTTCTTTTAATGTTGGAAACATTGATCTTTGTTGTACTATGGTTGGTGTTCCAACAAAATATCTAAATAATAAAGCTAAAACTAAAGCAATTATTATGCAATAGATCCATTCAAAAATTTCCTTAACTTTCTCGTTCATTATTCGCCTTTCCCTGAATAAAAATGTCTTTTGAATTATATATTACAGAAACCATTTTTTCAATATTATATTTTTTTCATTTATATTAAAATTTTATTTCTTTTTTGCAGGTCTTCCTCTTTTTGCTTTTTCTGTAGCTTTTTTAGGTGGTCTACCTCTTTTTGGTTTATCTTTCTTTGGTGGTCTACCCCTTCTTGGTTTTTGTACATTAAGAGCAGCAAGTCTTGCTTTTTCTTCTGCTTCAGCTTTTGTTGGTCTACCTCTTCTTGGCTTCTTAACTTCCTCTACTACTTCTTCAACAATTTGTCTTACTTTCTTTCTTGTAAATCTTTTTACATTTTCATCTTTTTTCTTTTCTACTTTTTCTTTTTTCTTT
>JAFWYK010000008.1 GCA_017517685.1 Clostridia bacterium | reverse complement strand
ATCTAATTCATCTTCTTCGATAATTTCATACTCTTCATCTTCGTCTAATTCTTCGATTACTTCATCTTCTGAAACTTCTTCTAATGAATCTAATTCATCTTCTTCGATAATTTCATATTCTTCATTTTCGTCTAATTCTTCGATTACTTCATCTTCTGAAGCTTCTTCTAATGAATCTAATTCATCTTCTTCGATAATTTCGTACTCTTCATCTTCATCTAACTCTTCGATTACTTCATCTTCTGAAACTTCTTCTAATGAATCTAATTCATCTTCTTCGATAATTTCATATTCTTCATCTTCATCTAACTCTTCGATTACTTCATCTTCTGAAACTTCTTCTAATGAATCTAACTCATCTTCTTCGATAATTTCATATTCTTCATTTTCGTCTAACTCTTCGATTACTTCATCTTCTGAAACTTCTTCTAATGAATCTAACTCATCTTCTTCAATAATTTCTTCATCTTCTAGTCCTGGAAGTAAGCCATCGTCTTCTTCTACAATTTCTTCAACAACTTCTTCATCTTCTAATCCTGGAAGTAAGCCATCGTCTTCTTCTACGATTTCTTCAACAACTTCTTCATCTTCTAGTCCTGGAAGTAAGCCATCGTCTTCTTCTACGATTTCTTCAACAACTTCTTCATCTTCTAGTCCTGGAAGTAAGCCATCGTCTTCTTCTATGATTTCTTCAACAACTTCTTCATCTTCTAGTCCTGGAAGTAAGCCGTCATCTTCTTCTACGATTTCTTCAACAACTTCTTCATCTTCTAGTCCTGGAAGTAAGCCATCATCGTCTTCTTCTACTATTTCTTCAACGATTTCTTCTTCATCTTCAATACCAGGTAGCACTTCGTCATTCCCTTCTTCATCTTCTAAGCCTGGTAAAAAATCATCATCATCAGATAATGGTGTTATATCATCACCTAACATGAAATCATCATCTTCAAACATTCCTGGTAAAAAATCATCTTCAAAATCATCACCAAGACCTGGTAAAGTAAGGTCATTGTCTACACTTTCGTTTTTTAAATCGTCATCTTTTTTTAACTTTTTTTCTTTTGGATCCAAAATTGCT
This sequence comes from Clostridia bacterium, assembly GCA_017517685.1. Lineage (GTDB taxonomy): Bacteria > Bacillota > Clostridia > TANB77 > CAG-508 > Scatovivens. The sequence continues at coordinate 38,681 of JAFWYK010000008.1, read as the reverse complement.
ACCTCCGTTTATATAATTCGACAAAATTCAATTTGCCGCATTTTAACATATTCGAAAATATTGTATCTCTAATTAATTTTAATTACAATATTTTTAATACAAATGTAATAAAACAGGATAAAATTTTATCCTGTTTTGCTCATTATCTCTTTTTTCATTTTATTCATTATTCTTTTCTCTAATCTAGATATATAACTTTGTGAAATGCCAAGCATATCAGCTACTTCTTTCTGAGTTTTCTCTTTTTGAATACCATCTATACCGAATCTCAAATTCATTATATATTTTTCCCTATCATTTAATTTAGAAATTGCTATTTTTAAAAGTTCCATATCAACAGCATCTTCTAGTCTTTTAGATGTTATATCATTTTCAGTTCCAAGAACATCAGAAAGTAAAAGTTCATTTCCATCACCATCTTTATTTAATGGTTCATCAATAGAAACTTCATTTTTTATTTTTGAATTTCTTCTAAGTTGCATCAAAATTTCATTTTCTATACATCTTGAAGCATATGTTGCAAGTTTAATATTCTTATCAATCTTAAATGTATTTATTGCTTTCATAAGCCCTATTGTTCCAATAGAAATAAGATCTTCAAAGTCAATTCCTGTATTTTCAAACTTTTTAGCTATATATACAACTAATCTAAGATTTCTTTCAACCAAAATTTGCTTTGCTTGTTTATCATCATTCATTAACTTTTGAAGCAGCTTATCCTCCTCAATTGCATCAAGCGGTGGTGGTAATAATTGACTTCCTTTTATATAATACACTGGAAATTTTTCTATTAAATCTTTAAAAAAATACTTATTAAATACCTTTAAAATCTTGTATTTAACTAATTTAAATAAGTTCATTTATACTTTCCTCCCTGTTTAATATATTTAAACCAATTAAACTAGTATATAAATTATTATTTGTTAATTTTCCATCATAAATTCCAACAAACACTTCATTTTTAAAAATTTCTTCTTCTATATTCACTTTTATATAATCTGGTTTAAATCCAATTAGAATTCCATTTTCATTTCCTAATGAAGAAAATGGTATTAAGCAAAATTTATAATTAGAATTTTCATCACCAATCCATTTTCCATTTAAAATATCTTTAATACTATCCAAAAAATTATTATCACAAATATCATATAACTCACCTTTTTCAACTATTATGACATCTTTTTGAGTTATTGGTTCCTTTAAAAGATTTCCTGTATCATACAAAGCCATAACTTTATGGGTCTTTCCATTATTTATTATTTCAATTTCAATTAATTCGCTTTTTTTCTTTTCGTAAATTTTTAAACAAACTATTAATACTAAAATTAATACAAAACATATGATGCTTGCAATAACTATACTTTCAAGCAAACTAATTCCTAAAAACATATCATTCTTAATTATTATTTTTTCTGAATTAATAAAAAATAAAGTAGCAAAACTAAGTCCACCAAACGATAGGGAAACCAAATAAAACACTACCAAATTAAATAACAATTTCTTCTTTTTAAAACCAAATGTCATATTAATCATTACTATTGATAAAACAAATTTAAATATAAATTTTTCATTCTCTTTTATCCCAAAATAGATATATTCTGAAATTGAAAACAAGCTACCAAATGCGCTTGTTATTACCATTTTAAATAGCGTTGTTTTAGACTTTGTAATTAAAGATGTCGAAAAAATAATTATAAAATTAAGCAAAAAATTTTCTAAAAATACTATATCTAAGTATATAGTCATATTCGCCTCAACTCTTCACTTTTTAATACTAGTATCAATTCTTTTTTATTTTAACACTTACCAATATTATTTCTTGTCATATTTTAGGGTAAAAAAAAAGAAATAATCTACAAAATGTAGATTATTTCTTCAAATTTATTGGTTAAAATCTTATTTATTTCCTAAACCTTTATTTTTTCTTAAAAAAGTTGGAATATCTAAATCACCATTTGAGTCATTTGATGATGATACAGATGATATTTGTCCTGCACTTCTTTTTCTCCATGTATCAGCTACGATATTTTCATATGGAGATCCCATTCTTCTTTCTTCTTCTTTTTCGAATCCAGTAGCGATTACAGTAATTTGTAATTCATCTCCCATAGCTTCATCTATAACTGTACCAAAGATTATGTTTGCTTCTGGATCTGCGCTTCTTTGAACTAACTCTGCAGCTGTATTAGCTTCATGTAATCCCATATCGCTTCCACCAGTAATATTGATAATAATTCCTCTTGCTCCTTCGATTGAAGTTTCAAGTAATGGACTTTGAATAGCTTGTTTTGCAGCATCTTCAGCTCTATTTTCACCGCTAGCTGTTCCAATACCCATATGAGCCATACCTTGATTTAACATTATTGTTCTAACATCAGCAAAGTCTAAGTTAATAACACCAGGCACTGAAATTAAATCTGAAATACCTTGAACACCTTGTCTTAAGATATCATCAGCCATTCTAAATGCTTCAATCATTGATGTTTTTCTATCGATTACTTGTAATAATTTATCGTTAGGGATAACTACTAAAGTATCAACTTTTCCTTTTAAGCTAGCAACACCACGTTCAGCTTGTGCTAATCTTTTTTTACCTTCAAATGTAAATGGTTTTGTAACAACACCAATTGTTAAAATTCCCATTTCTTTAGCTGTAGCAGCAACTATTGGAGCAGCACCTGTTCCAGTTCCACCACCCATACCAGCTGTTACGAATACCATATCAGCTCCTTTAAGTACTTCGGCGATTTGTGCTCTACTTTCTTCAGCAGCTTGAGATCCGATATCTGGGTTTGCTCCAGCACCTAAACCTCTAGTTAATTTTTCACCAATTTGAATTTTTGTGCTTGCTTTAGACTCATTTAATGTTTGTCTATCTGTGTTAACAGCTATAAATTCAACATTTCTAATTCCTGCTTCAATCATTCTGTTAACAGCGTTATTTCCAGCTCCTCCAACTCCAATAACTTTTATTGTAGCTGTTCCATCCATCATGTAATTTAACTCATTATCATCCATAATCATAAGAGTATTTCCTCCTTTTATTTCTCTATATAAATATTAAAAATTAAAAACAATTTTATGAATAGAAAAAGTCTCTAACTTTTTCTACAACAGTCTTTAAGAAATTTCTTTCAGTTTTTACTGAAATACTACTTGAAACTGTTTTTGCATATGGTCTTGCTGCTATATATCTTACTAATGCATAACTAACTCTATATGTAGATTTTACTGTGCTTACTAATCTTCCTGTTGATATTTTTACAGGAATATTTAAAATTATCTTTCCTGCCATATCACTTTTATTTATATTAATGATTCCTTCACCAGTTAAAATTACATTATTAATATTATTCTTTATTCCATGTGAAGTTATATCTCTATTTACAAGTGTAAATATTTCTTCAATTCTTGCTTCTATGATTTCAATTAAATCTGAACTTTTGATTGTCATATTCTTTGAATCCATATCTTTGCATGTATTAAGTACAATATTATTATCATTATCTATAAATGATCTTAGAGCTAATCCATATTGTCTCTTAAGTTTATCAGCTTCTTCTCTTGATACATTTAATACATACGCTATATCACTTGTTATATTGTCTCCACCTAAAGCTATTGTATTAGTATAAACAAATGTAGATCCATTAAATATACCAATCTCTGTATTACCTGCTCCGATATCAAGTATCATAACATTATCTGTTAATTCATTAGTATCAAGAACTAGATTTCTTTCAGCTAAAGATGTAGGTACAACTCCATCTATTTCTATTCCTGCTTTTTTAAATACTGAAGTTAACTGTCTTATATATTCTTTTTCTGCTAATATAATTTGTGCTGTTAAAGTAAAGTTACTACTAAATTTACCTACTGGATCATCAACAGCTTTTCCATCTTCTAGGATAAATTTATCAGGTACAACATCTATTAACACTTTATCTTCTGGGATTTCTATATCTCTTACTTGTATTATCGCTGAAGCAACATCTTTTATTGATATTCCAGCAAACTTATCTTTTGCATCTTTTACGATACTGTTTTGAACTATTGTTATGTATTTACCAGGTATAGTAGTATACGCTGAATTAACTTGTAGATTTGATATATCTTCTACTTCATTAATTGTTCTAGCAATTGCATCACTTAATTCGTCTTCATTAACGATTTTACCTTTTTTAATTGCTTGATTTTTGCAGCTTGTACTACAAATAATTTCGATTTGATTGAAATTATTAACTTCACCAACAAATGTACTAACTTTAGAGGTTCCAATATCGATACCAACAATTATATCCCCTATTGCCAAAGTTAACTCCTCCATTTTATTTTTCTTTTTTTCTTTTCCAAAATTCTATGCGTTAAGAATATTACATTTTATCTAAAAAGTCAAGTAAAAATGACATATTTTTGTAATTAAAATGTAATATAAACGTTATTTTTGAAAAATTTAAAACACATGTCCTAATATATAACATTTTTTTACTAAATTCAATATAATTTTGAACTTTTTTTGATAAAAAAGCAAACTTTTTAATCATTATTTTTTATAAATCGTAAATAAAATGAAGTGACATATTTTCACTCCATTTCATTATAATATTTTCTATTTTAATTTATACAAATTAAATGCTTCTATATCCGAATATGTACATTTATAAAATTGTTTTCCAACCGCTTGATATTCTAATTCATACAATCCAGAATCAATTACTTCCTGATTTATACTTTTTATAACATCATTACGTTCATTACATTCTAACAATATATATTTAGGTGCATATGAACCACTTCTATCTGCATTTGGATCATAATTTACGTAATCAAAAAAATCTTTGTTTGATTCTTTCCATTCATATATAGTTTTTGAAGTATTTGCAAACAAATTCCCTTCAAAGTAAGGTAATAACGCTACTTGTACATATCCAAAACGATAAATTTCTTCTTCATCAATATCATTTTCTTCTATATATATAGCCATTTGTTTTGCACCACTATAATTGCCATTAAAATCGTTTATAATTGAAATTCCTGTAAAAGATATATAAATTATTAATGTAATTATAAAAAGTTTCTCAAAATGCTTATATTTTGATTTTAGTTCATCATAATTTACTATTATTGAAAACATTAAGAATAAAGCAATAATTCCTAAATGATGTTGAAGCAATCTAACCAATGCCATAAAAAATGACAAACAAACAATTGTAATAATAGCATCTAATCGTTTTAATTTTATAAGCATTAATGCTAGTATCGCAAATAATATAATACCTGTTCCTATATATAACTGTTCATACCAAGTTATTCCTGAAAAAATAACAGATACTATTGCAAGTACAGCGTCTTTTAATGTATGAATCATATTGATATTCATATATAAATCCGCTCTTGGAATTAAAATTATTATTTCAACTCCCCAAGCTAGTACTAAACAAATAATACTTAACAAAGATTGTTTTGTTTTCTTTTCTTTTATTAACTCTATTATATATAAAATTCCTAACATTCCAGAAATTACCATTCCATGCATACTTATAGTTGAAATAAATATAAGAGTTAAAACATAGGCAAACTTCTTATTCATTCTTTCTTTATAATATATTGCCCACAACGATAATGCCAAAAATAAGAATGAATAACTTCTTGCTATTATTGTATATTGATATAAGACATAATATGTAAATGGTAATAATACTTTTACAAACTTTGGTGCTTCAACGCCTTTTAAAAATACCAATAACCCTATACAAGATATGATTATTGGTATAATAAAGAAATATTCGTATTGAAGTCCTAAGTTTATAAATAACTTAATAGTTAGAAACCATAATGGAAATGTTCCTTCATATCTTGAAATATCCCAAACAATTTCTCCTACACTCGCATCTCTTGCGATAATCCAACTTTGTGCTTCATCAGCCCATGGCTCATGATTAGCACCACAAACTAAAGCAAGTACTGCGAACAAAATAAACACCAATATTGTATTTAATTTTTTCATTTATTTATTCACTTTCTTCTACTTTAGTTTTATTTTCTTTCATTTTTTCTGTAAATTGTATCCATTTTTCTAAATAGTATCTTCTAATTATTGCTAAATTTGTAAACATTCTTCCAACAAAAACAACAATGGCTGCTAAATAGATATCTACATTTAATTTATTTCCTAAATATGTTAAAGCAATAGATAAAATTGAATTTCCGAAGAATCCAGATAAGAATATTTTTAAATCAAAATTACCTTTTACAACAGAAGCAATTCCTCCAAATACAGTATCTAATGCTGCAATTATTGCAATAGATAAGTAACTAGAATATGTGTAAGATATTACTGGAGCATTAATTCCTATCAAGGCACCAATAATACATCCTAAAATTATTGATATATATAACATTATTCTTTTACCTCCTTCTCTTTAACATTCTCTTTAGCATATTTAAATTCTAATTCTCCATCATATGCTGGTATAACAATGTTATCTTCTACTTTATATTCTACATCTCTACCAGATGCTTTTACTTCATCAATATAACCACCTTTAATTGTTAAAGCACTTTCAAAATATTTTTTATCACCTATTGCTTTAACAATATATGGTCCAGATACTTTCTTTGTATTAACTAATATTATTCTATTATTAACTAATGTTATATCCGTTCCAGAAACAACTCTTTGATCATTAATTGATATTGCTTCAGCTCCAGCAATGTTCAGTTCGTTTACTAATTTTAAAAGTTCATAATTTTCAATATTATAAATATCTGTATCTTTTAAAGTAACTACTATCCCTTCACCTTCAACATCAGTATATCCTAAATAACCTTCTGCCTCTTTTACTTCGTCTTCAAGAATTTTTAAACTATTTGCACCATTATTTAATTCTTGCTTATATTCATTTATTTTTGAATCACGTTCTTCTATTTTTGTTTCTATATCTTCGTATTTTGTTTTCCAGCTTGCAAGTTCTGTTCTTAGTTCTGCTTCTCTCATTGTTTCAATTGCTGTTATATCTGTTTGATCAACAGTTTTAAATTGAGTAAACATTACCGCTGTTAAAATTAAAGCTGTACAACCAATACATATTATTAATGTAATTTTAGCTTTCAATTTTATCACCTCTACTCTTCAACATTTGATGCATATGTAGATGTATATACACCTTCGTATTTTGGTATTACTATCGAATCTTTATCAATTTGTTTAACATCTACTTTAACACCATAATCTTCTATATAACTTAAATATCCACCTGGCATTTTTAAAGAACTATATAAATAAAGAGAAGGTCCTATAGCTTGAATAACAAAAGGACTACCTAATTTTTGTTCATTTACTGTAATTACATTTCCAACACAAGCGATTGCTGTTCTATTTGTAATTCTTTGCCCATTAATAGATATTGCCTCTGCACCAACATTTTTTAATGCATTAACCACTTGATAAAGATCTTCATCATGAACTATATATTGCGTAGCTAATCCACCAAGCATTGAACTATCACCGTCTTCAAGTGTAATAATTATTCCTGGTCCTTTAACTTCTGTGTAACCAAGTAATGAATTATACTGTTGAAGTCTACTTGTTAAATCGCTAGATGAATCTGTTGAATTTACAACACTATCTCTTAATCCTTCTAATTGCTCTTCTTTGTTTTCTAATTTTTTATTAGCATTTTCATATTTTTCTTTCCATCTTAAAACACTATCTCTTAACTCATTTTCTGCTTGAGTTCTTCCGACTGTTGTAGTACTACTTTTAACCGTTTTCATTTGTATGCAAATTCCAGCTGTCAAAAAACAACACATTATTCCTAAAATAACTGCTATTACTATTTTATTTGGGTCCTTCATAGTATCTCCTTTCTGCTTTAATTATTAGTTATCACTTGGTCTAAAGTATACTTTTTCTGTATTTAAATCTACATTTAAAAATACTGTACCACTTCTTCCTTGGTTTGCATCCAATATTGCTTTTAGATAAATTATTCTAGTATTTAAATCAGAACAATCACCTAAATATACTATTTTTCCTTCACTTTCTAATCCAATTGTATAATTTTTAGAATTAGATATATCTATTTTGGTTATTAAATGACCTATTCCACTTGTTTTGGCTGTTTCAAATATTTTAATAACCATATTCATTTTTTGAAGATCATCTACTTTAATTCTATTTCCTGGTTTAATATTACTTAAATCAGTTGTAAATCCAACTATAATCGGAACTTCAATTTTTTCATTAGATATTTCAAGCATATAACCTTGATTATTAATATAAACATAGCTATCAGCAAATTGAAGCATATATTTAGCTTCTCTTTCTTTTATATCAATCACTACTTTATTAGGAAATTTTCTGTTTACTTCAACATTTTCAACATATGCATTTTCTTTAATTGCATTTTTAATTGTTCCTTCATCTAATTTAAATAGATTTATTGAATCATTTATACCTGACAACGCAATAATTTTGTCTTCAGATAATTTATTATTTCCAACAACTTCAATATGTTTGATATTAAATAAAGGTACGTTTGATAATCCTATTATAACCGCAACAAAAACTATAATCGCTAAAACTATTTTTACGATTACAGCATTTTTCTTATTACCTTTTTTACTCGGTTTATTACCAGTTGATCCTTTTCCCATTTTTGCTTCTTTTTTTGCTGAAGCTTTAACAGTCTTTTTCTTTTTCTTTGTTTTTTTAGACTTCTTAGGTGGATCTTTTCTGTTAATACCAATTATAATCTCATCATCCATTAAAATTAATCACCTTCTTCTCGAAGCACGTCTGCTCCTAATTGATTTAATTTTTTATCTAAACATTCGTACCCTCTTAGTAAATATTCTATATTATTTACTGTTGTTGTTCCTTTTGCTGCAAGAGCAGCAAGTATCATTGAGGCAGCACCTCTTAAATCAGTTGCATATAACTCTGCTTGATGTAGTTTTCTTACTCCTTTTATAACAACTGTTTTTCCATCTATTTCTGTAATTTTAATTCCCATTCTCTTAAGTTCTTGTAAGAATTTGAATCTATTTTCAAAAATATTTTCTGTTACTATACTTGTTCCTTTTGCAAGTGTTAATAATGTAGTAAACATAGGTTGAACATCAGTTGGAAATCCTGGATATGGAGTGGTTTTAAAATTAACTGGTCTTAATTTAGCTGGAGCTATCAATTTTACCGATTGCTTTTCCACAGTTATTTCACAACCTGTTTCTTTTAATTTGCTTAAAACAACACTTATATCTTCTGGATTAACCTTATTTACTTTAACACTACCAGATGTAATTGCACCAGCTATTAAAAGCGTACTTGCTTCAATTCTATCTGGCATTATTTTATAAGAAACTTCTTTTAAACTATTTACACCTTTAATTTTTATACTGTTTGTTCCAGCACCATAGACTTTAGCTCCCATCTTATTTAAAAAATTAGCTAAATCTATAATTTCAGGTTCCTTAGCAGCATTATTAATTACTACTTCTTGATTTCCTATAACGCTTGCTAAGACTAAGTTTTCAGTCGCGCCGACACTTGGAAAATCAAGAACGATATTTCTCGACTCTATTTTATCACATTTACATTCTATATATCTACAATTTTCATTGATTTTTATACCAATTTTTTTAAAATTTTCTAAATGCAAATCAATAGGTCTTGCACCTATATCACATCCCCCTGGATAAGTAAAACTAACTTCCTTAAATCTAGCAATAATTGCACCTGCAATAATTACAGAAGATCTTAATTTACGCATTAAATTATCTGGTATCACAGTGCATCTTATACATTTTGAATCAATTATAACTTTATTAGAATCTTTCTTTACTTTAGCACCTAAACTTTTCAATATTTCTAAAGTAACTCTAACATCTTCTATATCCGGAAGATTGTATAACTTACTCTTCTTACCACTTATTATTGTTGCTGCAAGAATTGGTAAGCTTGCATTTTTTGAACCTGATACATCAACTTCTCCAAAAAGTCTCTTACCACCTTTTATTATGTATCTTTTCATCATGTTACCTCCTCATAAATATTTGTTACATATTATGAAGATTTAACATAAATTGTTCTATCTTAATACTAGTTTATCTATCTTTGAGTTTATATATTTTTCCAATTTATCCATAAACGTTTTAGGATCAATTTCTTTTTTTGCAACCATATCTAACCCCTTTTCCCAACTTGCTGTTAAATCTGGGTTTAGCATATCTGGAATTGATTTATTAACAATATCATAAATCGCTTCACCTTTTTTTGTAGGTGTTATAATTTGTGTCTTAGAATTAATTTCTATATATTTAATTCTTTCTAACTTCTTAATAATTTCACCTCTTGTAGCAGATGTTCCAATACCCGCACCTTTAATTTGTTCTCTTAAAGCTTCATCTTCAATTAATTTTCCAGCATTTTCCATCGCAAGTACCATACCACCTGAATTATATCTAGATGGTGGTGAAGTTTCAGAATCTTTTGTTTCATAATTAAGAACATTTACTTCTTGACCTTTTTTTAAATTAGAAAGTATGTCTAAATTCTCGCTTTCTTCTTGATTATCATTCTTTCTATTTTTTAATACTTCCAAAAATCCTGGTTTTATACATACTCTACCACTACTTGAAAATTGTTCACCTTCTACATCTATTGTTAAATTAACTTTATTATATTCTGCAGCAGGGTAAAAAATTGCTATAAATCTTTTAACAATTAATTTATAAACCTCTTTTTTTAGATCTGGTAATTTATCATAATTTTCTAGGCCTTGTCCTGTTGGAATAATTGCATAGTGATCAGTAATTTTACTATCATTTACATACTTTGTTTTTACCAAGTTAGTACTATACTTCTCATTTATCATTTTTGAAATATAACCACTAATTTCTTCATCTTTAAAGTTTTTATATAAACCATTTAAATTTTTTCCTATCTCTTTTGCAATTGCAGTTGATAAAACTCTAGCATCAGTTCTTGGATAAGTAACTAATTTCTTTTCATATAATTCTTGAATAATTTCTAAAGTTTCGTCTGGTTTTATTTTAAAAACTTTAGTACATTCATTTTGAATTTCCGCTAAATTAAATAGTAATGGCGCATTTTCTTTTTGTTTTGATTTTTTAATTTCAGAAACAATTGCTTTTTTATCTTTTAAACTAATAATAAACTTTTTAGCATTTTCTTCTGATTTAAATCCACTTTCATTATATAAAAGCGGGCTATTATATAATTTTGATGACTCACTTACTTTCCATTCAGCTTTAAAAGAGGATGTTTCATCACCAAAATTTCCTATAATTTTATAATATTTTGTTTTAATAAAATTTCTAATTTCTCTTTCACGAGATACAACCATTCCTAAAACACAAGTCATAACTCTACCAACAGAAATTGATACTTTTTCTTCATCTAAATCTTTAGCAATTCTTTTCCCAAAAATAATAGATAATAATCTAGAAAAATTTATTCCTATCAAATAATCTTCTTTTGCTCTTAAATAAGCGGAATCTGATAAACTATTATACTCTTTCCAGTCTTTTGCCTCTCTTATCCCTTTTTGTATTTCTTCTTCTGTTTGAGAATCAATCCATACTCTTTTTCTTATTTTGGATTCACCAACACCAGCCATTTCATCTACTAATCTATATATATATTCTCCTTCACGCCCAGAGTCAGTTGCAATATATATTTCAGTTACATCATCTCTTGTTAGTAAACCCTTTACAATATCAAATTGATTTTGCACAGCAGGAATAACTTCATATTTATATTCTTTTGGTAAAAACGGTAAAGTATTTAAATTCCAAAATTTTAACTTCTCATCATACTTTTCTGGATAAGACATTGTTACTAAATGACCAACACACCATGTAACAACCCAATCTTGTCCTTCTAAATATCCATTTTTTCTAGTCGTATTTATTTTTAAAACTTTTGCAAATTCCATCGCAACAGATGGTTTTTCTGCTATCAGTAATTTCATGCTTAAAATCCTTTTCTCCCATTAATAGTCCTATTATATATTATCAAGCCCTATTTTACAAACATTTTATGAAAAAAATTAGTCAAAAAAACGCAAAAAAAGCAACCTAAGTTGCTTTTTTTATTTATATAATTATTTATTTAATTTCTTTGTTAACTCTTTCGAATTTAACATATGATACAATTGCTACTAACATAACAGCAATCATTAAATACATAATTGTATCTTCAACTCCAGTATAAGGAATATCTTCCCCAGCTGAATTTTGGTTATAACCATTTACATATGAAGATAATGAATTATTATTTGTGTTTGCAGCTTTATTAGTATTTGTATTAGCAGCTTTGTTAGTATTAGTATTTGTATTTGTGTTAGTGTTTTTATTAGTATTTGTTGTTCCAGGTGTTACTGTAACTGTTGGATTGTTTGTATTATTGTTTGTATTTTGATTTCCATCTCCAGTTGTTGTACCAGGAATTTGTGCTGAATTTGTATTTGTTGTGTTTCCATAGTTTGAACTTGTTTGTCCAACTGTAATTGTTGTTGAGATATCTTGTGCATTAATTTCTGATGAATTATTTGCAGCCATAATATCAACTAATTTGATTTCTCCAGATTTTCCAGAAACATCAGCTTTTGTTTTAAAAGTTACTTGGAATACTTTTTCTTCTTGTTTAACAAATTCTAATTTTGTTAATGTAACTTTTCCTGTTTCAGCATTATAAGTTGGATTCCAACTATTTAAACCTTCAATACTTGATGTACTGATTTTTTCGAATATTGTATCATCATATTCTAATACACCAGACATTGTATTGATTCCATTATCACCAACATCTAAGTTTGACACTTTTACTTCAATAGTAAACTCAGTTGCTTCTGGAACTGTAGTACTACTTGGTGTCATTGATGGTGTAAAACTAAATGCACTAACTACTGTTGTATAAACTAAAACTAACATAATTGCTATAATAGAAATTTTTAAAACATTACTTTTCATGTGAACACTCCTTTCCTTAAGTATAACCGTTCATATGATAAAAATCAAGTAGTTTTTATAGTTTTTATGTTACATTTTAATAACATAATTACTATAAAGAATTATATAATGTTAATATTTGAGATAAGTCTATTAAACTTACTTTTCCGTCTATATTCATATCTGCAGCTTTAACTGGATCTCCAGATAATTCATAGCCTTTTTGTTCATTATAGTGTAACAATAATTTTGATACATCTATTAATGAAACTTTACCATCTTGGCTCATATCCCCCCTTACTATTAATCTATATTTAGATCCGTCTGAAAGCTTTAAAATCATTCCTGTTTTTACAAGTTCAGTTTGATCTTCAATCTCTCTTTCTTTTTCATCTGTTACAGATGTTATTAGTTGGGTTGAAATTTCATCTAAAAATTCTGCTATTTGTGTATTATGTTTTATATTCATAATATAACCATCTTCTGTAATAGTATATTTTTCAGATCTTAAATCATTTTCTTTTTTCTCATCTTCAGGTTTTTTCTCTGGTTCTTTATTATCTTCCCCTTGTTCTGGCTCAGGTTCTGGAGCTGGTTCCGGTTTTGGTTCCGGAGTTGGCTCTGGTTCAGGTTCTGGCTCAGGCTCAGGATCTGGTGTTGGTTCTGGCTCTGGTGTTGGTTCTTCTTTAAATTCAGAAGTAAACACCTTAATACATACGTCAGAATCACTCATATCCACACCATCAACACTTAATGTTGATATGTTTGTCCATGTTCTACCATCCATTGAAATATATGATTTATTATCAGACTCAACATTTTGATATGCTGTTCCATCTACTTTTATTTCTGTTGAAACAAAAAATGTTCCATCTTGTGATTTTTGTTTTACTACAACAGCAAATTGATCTGCTGTTAATTTTGTTGGAGTTATATCAATTCTATGGTAACCTGGCGCTTTAACACCATTTGATGTACCAACCTTTATTAATTCAGACATTTTCATTGATCTACCATTTGGGTTTATATAAACATCAAATTCAGCATATGATGCCAAAGAAACACCAACTGATTCAATTTTCTCATTTTTTGTTTCGTCTCTATCATAAATATTACTAAAATATCCTGTAGAAATACTTTCTGTACCTATATTAAATATTGAACCATAATAGTCATGTTGATATAAATGATCATAATCTACTTTACTTGTTGCGCTAATACCATAAAGTTCTTTTTCGATAAAAGTATCTTCATATGAAATATATAAATATCCATCATCAAAAGCACCTTCACCATATGAGTTAAGAACAATATAAGCACCATCTCTTGATGGTCTTGAACCATTAGCGAAATTGTCTTTAGAATAATCATCATCCCAACCAACAATTGTAACTGCGTGATCTCTTGCTTTACTTGTATCATTACAGTTATAAGCAGTTGATCCAAACACTGACGAACCATTATAATATTGTGAATGGTTACCACCAGTCATTGTCGTAATAGCACCATAATTTACTAAATGGTTTTTTACAGCATTTCTAATTGCATTTACTTCATCATCTGTGTATGATTTACCTTGTGCATTAAAATAACTTACAGAAATTGTATTTCCTGAAGAATCTCTAGTATAAGATTTATATATTCCTGGGAATATTGTATAATCTGTAACTATTGTATCAGGATCAATATCTATTTCTTTTAAACTTATTTTTGCTCTATCATTATCAACAAATGGTAATTCTTCCTCAAGAACGGCACCTTGACCATTAGTTAAATAAGCAAGACCTGCTATTGGAAGACCACCAGAACCAGTTTCTCTATAGAAACCATTTTCGTTTATACCATCTGTAAATGTTCTAGATGTAGCATAATCCATATGTCTTTCTGAAAAGTTTCCTAAAGCTCTATTACCTGTTGTAAGAGCAATATTAGTTTCCATTGATTTTAAGATTGAGAAAGCCCAACATTGTGTTGTTGTACCTTGATGCTCTACTCTTACTTTTAATGTATCTGCCATATTAAATCTTCTTGAAGATGCTGATGCAGAAACATTTTCTAAATCAATAATTCCACTAACATTAGTACATAAATCTGCTAATAGATTTGGAATCTCTTCAGTTGTATATTCACTTATTATACTCTCTGGCATGTTAACTACATGTGTAGCTGGCATATCAGTTTGAGATTTTTCTTCTTGCGATAAATTATTCCATTCTTTAAATTCATCTGTAGTAATTAATTTAATATCATTTGTGTTTGCAAGAACAGAATTTGAAAAAATCGCACCAAAAAGGAAAGTTCCAAATGTAACCATCTTAACTTTCTCTTTGCTTAAATAAAACTTTTTCATGAATCTACTCTCTTTCTAATTTCAATCTACTTATATTATAGCATGTTAAAATAGCTCAATCAAGCTAGTTTCAAGGTTTTGAGCCATTTTTGAGTTTTTGGCAATTTCTATAAAACTACGGAAAATAGCGGTTTTGCGGTTTTTTACCACTATATATTAAATTTTGTTTACATTGTTTTTGTAACACAATTGTAATATTATCTTAATTGATTTGATATGTATATTAATTTTATTTGTTGTATAATATACATATACTAAAGATTTAAGGGAGTTTTAGATGAGCATTAATTCTACTTTGAAAAAAGAAGGTATAAATGTAATAAGTCAACTTAATACAATGCAAATAAATCAAATTGCTGCTAACATCTCAGAAAAGCTATCTAAAGCTTTTCCTGAACACAACATAGATCAAAATGATTTATTTATATCAATTGCAAGATTAAATATGTATATAGCTGAAATGCCAAATGATGCTGCAGCTAAATACTTCTACAAGAATAATTCTATTTATTTTAGCAGTGATATGAATTTAGAAGATTTAAACACTCTTGCTGTGCACGAATGTTTACATTTTGTGCAAGAAGTTACAAATAATCATGGAAAACTATTACGTTTAGGTTTATATAATTTAGAAAAATCACATTCTGGACTTGGTTTAAACGAAGCAGCAGTTCAATATATGGCTTCTATTGCAACTGACACACCTACTGATACTGCAAAATACTATAATATGGAATTGTCTACAATCAGTCCTGATTATTATCCAATACAAACAGCATTATTAAACGAAATGATATATTTTACAGGAACTTACCCTCTATATCATAGTACTTTATATAGTAATGATGTATTTAAAAATACATTTTCCGCTATTGCAGGATATAAAACATTTGCAAAAATAGAAAAGAACTTTGATTTAATATTAGAATATGAATCAATGCTTGCAGAAGAAACATATAACTTATCTATATGTTCTGAAGAATTAAAAAGTATAAATAAAATAAAAAAAATAAATTCAAGAATTGCTGATATAAAAGCTTTAATATTAGAAAAAACTTTAGAAACACAAAATACTATATTACTAAATTGTTTTGGAAATACTTTAAATAATATCAAATCACTTGAAGATATTCAAAAATTTCAACAAGATTTATATAATTTTAAACACGTTATAATCACCACAGAAAACTATAACTTTTATAATGACTTTTATATAGATATGATGAATAAACTTGAAGAAAAGAAAGAATTCATTTTAAAATATGGAAACATTTTAAACATGGATTCTATTACGCAAGAGCTTGCTACAATAAATGAAGTAACTTATGGTGTTACTTTCTTTAAGAATTTATTCAAAAAACTAAATTTATTATTTGAAGATAAAATAAGAGAGAAAGATTATTAATACTAATCTTTCTCTTTTTATTTATATTGTTATATTTAATTTTTTACATTCAGATTTTAATAAATCTAAATCTTCCCATAACTCAATCTTTTTGCTTTCATCATTTATTAAAGCCAAAATATTATAAGTCGGTATATAAGTTATTCCTTTTCTTTCAATCGATGTTCCTCTCACCACTGAAACTTGATTATCTACGCCTAATATTTCTTTAATTACCACTTTGCCCATCAAAACTATAATTTTAGGTTTCAAAACCACCACTTGGTTTCTTAAATAATTTAAACAAGTATCAATTTCTTCTTTTTTGGGTTCTTTTCCATCCACTTTACATTTAATCATACTCGTTATATAAATTTTCTCTTTATCTATTCCTTGTCCTATTAAAGCTTGTGATAGCAATTTACCACCTTTACTGTTCCAGTAATCTTGTGATGACTCTTCTTCTTCTCTTGGCCAATCAACAATAAACATTATATCTGATTCTTTATTTCCATTTGCAAATATTGCCTTTTTTCTATTTTGACACAAACTACATTTATTACAATTTCTTGCTTCATTTTCTACTTCAACTAATGAATTAAACATAAACATCCTTTCCAGCATTAACTAATCCAAGCTTATAACCGCAGTTGCTAATTTAAAATCTTTACCTTCTGCTCTATAAGAATGAACTTTATCACTATGACATACACTACAGATATTTGAATCTATAATATTTTTTGCCTTGATACCACATTCATCTCTAAATATGATTTTGTTAATCATAACAGTATCTATATAGTATTTTTGCTTACCATCTTTTATTTCACCTTTAAAAATAAATTCATCTAATCTATTTGTGAATCCAAATATTTCTTCACATAGTTCCTTTACATCTTCATCTACTTCAAAATGGCACTTACGTATAGATGGACAAATAAACACTAATATATCTTTAGGATTACATTTATAGTATTCTACCATTTTATTAATAGCTTTTTCACCTATTTTTTGAAAGGTCCCACGCCATCCTGAATGGACATTAGCTATAACATTCTTTACTGGATCAAAAAACATAAATAATATGCAATCCGCATTTGTAGTACATAAAGATATCCCCTTTTTATCTGTTATTAATCCATCTATATTTGGAAGTTCTTTTTTCTTATGTGGCCTATCAATACATTTCACTACGCTTGTATGCTTTTGAAGTGGTTTTGTAAATGTATTTATATCTAACTTTAAAGAATCAAACAATTTATTATAACTTTCCATCTCAAGTTCTGGATTAGTACTACGGAAATTAACTCCATCTCTTTTTAATGTATAAGCATGTTTTATTCCATACTCTAATAGCTTTTTAAATTGTATATATTCAACATTATCATCTATAACATAGATAATATTTTTATTTTCAATTTTTTTCAAATTATTCTCCTTTAGTTTATAAAAACTCTTGGCACTCTTGCTGAAATAGTACAAATCATTTCATAATTAATTGTACCTGCTAAAGCTGATACTTCTTCTAAAGTAATGTTATCATTATCCCATACGTATACATCGTCACCAACATTTACATCATCTATATCTGTAACATCAGCCATAAAACTATCCATACATACATTACCAATTATTGGCGCTTTTTTATCTTTTATAAGAACATACCCTTTATTTGATAAACTTCTTTTCAATCCATCTGCATATCCAATTGGAATTGTTGCAACTTTTGTTTTCTTAGTTGTTATATAACTTCTTGAATATCCTATAGAAGTATTTTCTGCTACCTCTTTCAAAAATGTTACTTTTGATTTTAATTTACAAACTGGTTTTAAGCTAATCTTATTTTTTGTTTCTTCATATGATTCATAACCATATAAAATAATACCTGGTCTTACTAAATTATAATAACTATTTGGAAAATTTAATATTCCATTTGATGCTGAAGAATGAATATATTTTAAATCTACTAATTCTTTAGCATCATTAACTGCTCTTTCAAAAGAAGCTAGTTGCTTTGATGTATATTCAATATCTATGTCTGCACTTGATAAATGAGTGTATATTCCTTCAATTATAACATTTGAATATTCTTTTACTTTATTAATATATTCAGTTGTTCTAGCAGGATTAATCCCTGTTCTTCCCATTCCAGTACCTATTTCAATATGTACTTTTATTTTTTCATCTCTTTTACCTAGTTCCTCCAAAAAACTATTTGAACTAATTCCTATACTAATATTATTTTCTATAATTTTATTTATTTCATCTTTATAAGGTTGATTTAATACAAAAATCTCTTTTTGATATCCATTTTTTCTTATATAACAAGCTTCATCAACCGTAGCAACTGCTACAATATCAAATTCATTTAATAAATCTTGTCTTCTATTAATATAAGTGCCATATCCTTCAGCCTTAATTACTGGCATAATTCCTACGCCTTTCCCAACTTTATCTTTTATTTGCTTTACATTATATCTAAAAGCAGATAAATCCACTTCCATAACTGTTGGTCTTGTAACATCCATAATTTACTCCTCTTTAAAGTTTGAAATGTAATTATATTCATTTCCCTTTATATTTGTGTTAAACATACAGATTGTCTTGTATTTACAATAATCACAACCTGTTCTCTTTTTATAATTATATGGTTTAATATCTATTCTTCCTCTCAAGATTTCTTTTGCAATTTCTTTAATAATCTCTTTTACCTTAACTTGTAACGATTTAAAATCATCCTTTGAAATTACACTTGACTTTTTCTCACTAATTTCACCATCTTTTGTTATATACACTGGAACTATATCCGATGCACCAGTTGATAATTTATTATCCATCATTTTTATAACAGAAACATCAGCAAGTAAAAGACCTTTCATCTTAAAGTTTGCTCTAATTTTACTTTCTATTTGCTCCTCAGTCAAATTCTTTGCATTTTTAACTACATTATCAATTAACCCCATATATAACATTCCACTAGCTTCATATTCAGACTGTTCACACATTGCATCCATATATGTAATCAATTGAATTTGAAGTCCAGCCATAACCTGATTCATATCAATATCTTTATATGATGATTTATAATCAATTATTCTTACATATTGAGTATCTGATAAAACTGCCTTATCTACTCTATCTATCTTTCCAATAATCTCAATTTTCTTTCCATCAACATCAAGTTCTATTGGTTTATAGTCTCCTGTTCTAGAAAACTCTATTTCATGACCCAAAATTGAATAATCACTATATTTTAAAGAATAGATTATATAACTAATTGATTGATATATTACTTTTTTTAATCTTCTTGCTAACAATCTAAATTTTGCATTACTTGTAAATATATAATATCTACTTGTTTGAAGTAAAACATTCATAATTCTATTAATGATTCTCTTAATTTGATCTTCATCAATTTCGCTAATATTAATACCATTTTCATCAACATCTTTAAAGAACATATCAATTACTTCATGCATAAAAGAACCTGTATCTAAAGCATTAACTTTTAACTCATCTTTTTCCTTTAATTTAAGTCCATATGTTAAATGGAATGAAAACGGACATCTTCTATAACTTTCTAATTTAGATACACTTGTTGTTAATTTATATCCATATAACTTTTCAATATTATCCTTAGTTATTCCTTCAGCTGCATTTGTATAATATATTCCAGATATAGCTCTTTTAAATCTCTTTCTATCTTTTAAATAAAAATATCTTAATAAATCTTCCCATTCTTTTGATATTTCTTTTCCCTCTAGATATTCTTTATATACATTCAATGCCTCTTCAAATGTAGCTTTATAATTTGTTCTTACGAAAACTTTCTCTATAACGTCACTTTCTTCTTTTAAATTTGGAAATAGTCTTTTAATCTTTTTTATAAGAATTGATGGTCTTATAGATTTTCCATCTTTATCTGAAGAACTATATGAAAGTATCAATGTTTCTTCTGGTGTAGAAAGTGTTCTATATATGTTAAATTGTTCTTCGAACAAACTATCTATAGAATTTTTAGCAATAGTTATTCCTGATTTTTCAAGCTCTTGTCTATCAGCATCATTTAAATATCCTTCTTGTTTATTTACTTTAGGAAAACTACCATCATTAATTCCCATAACAAATACAACTCTTAATTTATTGCTTCTAGTTCTTTCTGTATCTCCAAAAACAACTTGATCTTGAGTTGCTGGAATTTTTCCAAGTTCACAAGAATTAAGTCCAACTTGTAATAACTCTTTATATTTTTCAAAAGTTATTTTTTCATCATTAAAAATCAGCGCAATATCTTCTAGTACACTAACTAGTAATTTGTAGCTTGTATTATATTCATCAGATACTTCTATACTTCCATAGTCTTTGATTTTTAAATCTAAAATTTCATTTATTCTATTTTCAATTAAGAAATTATATATCTCTTTTGTAATTTCAATTGCTGTTCGATTTTGAGATACATTTTCTTTAAACTTTAAAAGTGGTAAAACAATTTCTTTTCTTAATTGTTCTAAAGATTCTTGTTTATCATTTATTTCTTCATAATCAAAGCTTCTATTATACCATTTTTGTCCTCTTATTCCCCATTTCATGCAATAATTTTCTAAGTTATATATATCTTCTTTTTTTATAGGTAATAATCCAATTTTTAAATAATTAAGTACAGATTCGTATGACCACCCTTTTGCAAATATATCAATCATAGCAATAATAAACTTAATTAATATATTTTGATTTAATTCTTTTTTCTCATCAACAAAAAGTGGTATATCATATTTATTTAGAATAACTTTAGCGTCTTCTGAATATCTTTCAACATCTTCTGCTATTATTCCGATTTCACTGTACTTATATCCACAGCTTTTAACCAAATTGTGGATTTTTTGTGCCACAAACTCTACTTCTGAGTAAGGATTACTTGCTAAAAATAGTTTTATATTTTCAACTTGTCCATCATATTTTTTTGTTGGAACATATAAATATTTTTCTAAGAACTTTAACTCATCACTTTTAAATCTATAAGGTTCTTCTAATTTTGTTTCTACCACTTCTACTTTATTTGCTTTTGCAATTTTAATAAGTTTATTTACAAATACTTTATTAAAATAAAATATATCTGTTTCTTTATTTAATTTGTTACTAATTTCATCTACGCAAACACCAACTGTAATAGTATCTGCTTTAACAATCAATTTTTCAAAAACGTTATATTCTTGAGGTGTAAAACCTAAGAATTCATCTACATATATTAACGAATCATCAAACATTGTTGTTTTTTCTAAATCATTTGCTAAAATTGTTAATGCATCATTTTCATCTATAAAATTATTGCTTAATTTTGCTTCATATTCACTATAAAGCATACTAATATCTTTTAATTTTAAGTTTGTATATTCATTTTCTAATATTGTATTTTCAAGCATTTCTGTAGTAACTGAATGTTTCTTAAACTCTGTAAACATTCTATTTACTATATCTATGTTTTTATCAGATTTTCCTAAGAAATTTAACTTATCTTTATGTTTAGTAATTAAATCATATATAAGCATATCTTTACCAGCTTTAGATATATGATTTTTACTTTCACCTACTTCTTGAGCAACACGATAAGCCATTCTACTTAATGTAAGAATCTCTACATCAATTAAACTTTCTCTACCAGATACTTCAAACAATTTCTTTTCAGCAGAAAGATTGCATTGTTCTGGTACAATTAAAAATATCTTTTTTGTACCAATTTTTGATGCAATATCTTTATGTAAATATTCACTTTTTCCTGTTCCACTTCTTCCATATACTAAATTTAATTGCATATAGATTTCCTTTCTTTATTAATAATTTGTCTTACATAATTCTGGATATTTAAAATTTGTTCCTTCAGCAATTTGATAACTTTCAACATGATCTACAAAAAATTCATCTGACCCTTTTAAGAAATATGAATATTTGATTTCATCTGTCATAGTTCCTTTTCTTAATATTGGATCATCCCATGTAACATCTACAGCATACCAATTATCTTTTAAATACACATAATTCCATGTATGGCTTTCTCTTTCTCCATTTGTATTTATTGCTTCTCCATAAACAAGCACTGTTGCTATTCCTAGATCATCTAAAATATATTTAAATGCTCTTGAATATCCTTCACAAACCGCTTTTTTATTAACTAAAGCTCCATATATATTATAAGTGTTATTATCATCATTTTGTTCATATTCAATAGTATCTACTAAATAATCATGCACAATTTTAACTTTATCATAATCAGTCTTATCTTTACATGCATCAACAATTTGAGCTTTTATAGAATCTAAAGTACTTTTGGTATTATTTATTTGTACTTTATCTATATAACCACTTTGTAAATAAGAACCTTCTTCAGCTCCAATAGATACTTGATATGAAGTAAATATTGGTAATATCGTTTTCTTTGTAGTTATACAAAGTTTATTAATATTTAAATAAAACAAATCAGGATTCTCTAAAAAATAAGCACACACGCCATGTTTATATGCATTATCTAATACTGTACTACCATTTTCTGTATGTAATAGATCATCAAAGTCATATTTATAATCTACTTTGAATAATCCGTCTTTCATATTTTCTGTATTAGATTCTAACTTATCGTAAATCTTTTTCCCATATGAATCTAATTGACTATAGTAAAATTTATTATGAGTAACTACGTTTGGTGCTACATTTTCTACTTTAGAATTATCTAGTGAATCAAAACCTTCATATACTTTATTAATATAGTCTACTCCATCAAAAACAGCTTCAGCATTTGTATTTACAAATACTTTTTCACTCTTTTTTCTTTCTTTATATTCGTTAATAGTATTTGTTGCCTGAACAATTTTTTTATCTAAATTTAATATTTTTACAAGACTAACTCTATCCGGAACCTCAATAATTCCACCTATATCTAGTCCTATATAAATAACTACAGCAATTACTAAAACAATTAAAGTAATTATTATAAAAGTTAAAATATTTTCGAAAATTCTTTTCATATATTACTCCTATGCAGTTTCTCTTTTCCAGTAAAATAAATATTGTTGTGCAATACCGGACAAACCTTTAAATTTTTCTTCTGCTAGACATTGTAGTTCTTTTTTATTTACTTTTTCTTCATCCTCATTATGAATATATAAATCATTCATAACTCTTCTAACCCAAACATCAATTGGAAAAACATCTAATCTTTTTAATGAAAACAATAATATGCAATCTGCCACTTTAGGTCCTACACCATCAAGTTTTAAAAGCTCTTCTCTTGCTCTGGCTGTATCAGCAAAATTTTCTATCTCTTCAAGTGAAATTGTATTTTCATTAATCAATCTTGTAGTCTCATATATCCTTTTATCCCTAAATCCAAGACCTAATTTTCTTAAATCTTCTACAGTCGCTTTTGACAATTCTTCTGGAGTTGGAAATAGATAATATTCTTTTTCTTCAAAAACTATTTTCTTACCATATGTACTAGAGATTGCATTAATGATTTTCTTTATTCTAGGAATATTATTATTAGCAGAGATTATAAATGATATTATTGTCTCCCATAAATCTTGTTTTAATATTCTAATTCCTTCTCCAAACTTAATACTTTCTCTTAAATACTCATCTATTTTGGATAATTCATTTTTGTAATCTGTATAATTAGTATTTAGATCAAAATAATCATAAACAATTTTCTTAAAATCTTGATTCCCTAATACTTTTCCAGTAAAAATTACTTTATTATCTTCTATTCTTACTTTAATTACAGCATCTTTAATAACACCTATCCAAGAACCATCTTCTTCTTCATTCCATCTAAAGCATTGACCGCATTCAAAAATATGTTTTAAATTAAACGATTCTTGATTTTCTATAATAATTTTTTCTTCCATAATTATTCATTCTTTCACATAATTTTACAAGTTTATTGTATTATAATTTAAACAAATAATCAATAGAAATTTAAACCTAAAAACCTTGATGATTCTTGAAACCTAGCCCAAAAACTTCTCTTGCATTAGCTATTATTATAAATGCATTTCTATCATTTTTATAAACTTCATTTTTTATATTCTCAACGTCATATCGTTTACATACACACATAATAATCTTTATTTCTTTTTTATCAAATCCGCTTTCAGCATATATATTAGTTATTCCTTTATCTAAATCTCTACTTAATGTTTCTGAAATTATACTATTCTTTTTTGAAATTATATAAATAATCTTTGAATAATTTATACCTTCAAAAAGCAAATCTATCATCTTTCCTATTATCCAGATAGTAATAAATGAATATAGTCCAATTTCAATAGCTTTAAAAACAATTATATTTAAACACACAACAATTATATCTATTATAGTAATAATCGTGCTTATTTTAGCATTTATACGTCTTTTAACTGCTATTTGAGCAACTAAATCAGTACCTCCTGTTGAAGCTCCACATTTTAGTACTAATGCTAACCCTATACCAATAAAAACACCACCATAAATACAAGATAAAAATCTATCTTCTATATATACATTAATCCCTTCAAACATATCTATAAATTTAGAATACATTACAGTCGCAAATACACTTTTTATTGTAAATGATTTACTTATTTTAAAATAGCTATATATAAATAGCGGAATATTTAAAAGAATAATAACTGTACCAATTTTAAAATTAAACAAATAATATAGTATTGTGGCAATACCAGAAAAACCACCACTAGATAATTTGGAAGGCAATAAAAATATTGCTGTTCCAAATGATGCCAAAACACACCCTAATATAATTCCTATTACATTCTTTAATATAACAAAAACACCCATACTTTTAGTATAGGTGTTTTAATTAAAATTATTCTATTTTTTAGCAGTTTCATCTTCATCAATGAAATCTCTAAACCTTTTTGTTACTTTAACATCAATTTTTTGTGCTGGATATTTAATATCTTGTTTAACAACTACATCAAC
The DNA here is from genome assembly GCA_017517685.1 of Clostridia bacterium. Taxonomy (GTDB): domain Bacteria; phylum Bacillota; class Clostridia; order TANB77; family CAG-508; genus Scatovivens. Next base: position 13,005 of record JAFWYK010000008.1, on the reverse strand, counting down.
ATCATACATTTCTTTTAATCTTTGTATATTTGATTTTTTATAACCAACAACATTATTAACGTTTTGTGGATTTACTATTACAGTAACTTCTTTTACTCTTGTATTAATCTTTTTTATTTTTGAAACTATTGTATCATAATAAATTGAAGATTCTACAAGTTGTCTAAACGTTTCATGATATGGTCCAGCTACTACTTCACTACCTTGATTTGTAGGTGAACAAATTGTATCTGTATTTTGAAGTCCAATTCTTATAACATCAATCTTTTTCTTGCCAAACATATAACAAAGTTCTTTACATCTTTCAACAGCTTGTTCAACAGTTAATGGATCATATTGATTTTCATTATATTCTTTTTCAAGTTGTGTACCTTTAATAACTAATACCGGATAAATTCTAACCATATCTGGTTTTAATTTAATTAAATCTTTTGCTGTTTGTAAATCATCTAACTCTGTACTTTCTGGTAATCCAATCATCATTTGATGCCCTAATTTCATTCTAAATCTTTTTATTAATTTAGACGCTTTTACAACATCTTCAAATGTATGACCACGTTTACATCTATCAAGCACGAAGTCATTTGTTGATTGAACACCAAGCTCAATTGTTTTTACTTTATATTTTTTTAATCTTTTTAATGTAGCTTTATCTATGTAATCAGGTCTTGTTGATATTCTTATACTATGAACTTTCTTTTCTTTAATATAATCATATGCAGCTTGCAATAATTTATCCTGAAGTTCAACATCAATTCCAGTAAAACTTCCACCATAAAATGCTACTTCTATATGTGCATCCTTCTCTTTAAAATTACTTAAATAAAACTCGATTGTATCTCTTACATCATTTTCTGTAACATTTTTCATTTGGCCACTAATTTTTCGTTGATTACAGAATATGCAATCATTTGGACATCCTAGATGTGGTACAAAGATTGGTATAATGTATTGTTTTTTCATAGATACACCTCCTACTCTTTCAAACTCTCTATAGCTACTTTAGCAGCTGCCATCTCTGCTATTTTTTTACTTTTGCCAGAACCAGTTGCAAGTGGTTTTCCATTACATTCAACTCTTGCTGTAAATGTTTTACAATGATCTGGTCCTTCTTCATTAATAATAACATATTTAATTTCTGCAACACCATTAATTTGTAGTTTCTCTTGTAATATTGTTTTATAATCTTCAAAACCAACATGTTTGCTTGAATATTCAATATCATCTTTAATATTATCAATAACAAATTTTTTAACTAATTCAATATCATTAGAATCTAAAAGCATTGCTGCAATCACCGCTTCAACAACATCAGCTTGTATAGCTCTTTTTATTGTGTTAGCACTAGCTGACTTTTCACTTTTTCCTAAAAACAAGAAATCACTAAAACCATGCTTAATTGCGATTTTATATAAATTTTTTTCACAAACTGCAGCAGCTCTAACTTTAGTCATTTCTCCTTCTGATAACTCTTTATAGTTTTCAAACAAATAATTGCTACTAATAAATTCAAGTATGCTGTCACCTAAAAATTCTAAACGTTCATAACTTTCAACCTTATGTTCATATGCATATGAAGTATGAGTAAAAGCTGTTTTTAATAAATTTTTGTCTTTAAAGACATATCCTATTTTGTCTTCAAATTCGCTTAATTCTTTCATTTCATTTCACCTCCTTTTATACTTGATGCCTATATTCTATATGTTTTTGACAATATTTACAAGTCCTTTAAATAAAATAACATATAAATGATAAGATAATGTAATTGATTGTAATAAGGACAAAAAAAAGAAAGGTATTACCCTTTCAATTTTTATCTTTCGATTATACGTTTTCTTTAATGTATTCAACAACATCTCCAACTGTAACTACTTTTTCAGCATCTGAATCTGGTATTTCCATATCAAATTCTTCTTCTAAAGCCATAACTAATTCAACGATATCTAATGAATCAGCTCCTAAATCATCAATAAATGATGCATCCATTTCTACTGAAGTCTCAGCTACTCCTAATTGTTCTACAATAATTGCTTTTACTTTTTCAAAAACTTCCTCTGTATTCATTTATATTATACCTCCTTTTTTATTTCTATAAATATTATAGTTTAGTTTTATTATATGTCATCTAAAATGTCAAGTCTTTTTTATTTATTTTCAAATTCTTCTTTCATCTTTTCTACAGCGCCGCTTTTTACAAAGTTTTCAGCTTGTTTTAATGTAAAATAGAATAGATATTCATCACTACTACCATGTGCTTTAACAACTGGTTTTTTTACTCCTAAGAATAGAGCTCCACCATATTCTTTATAATCCATTGTTTTTGAGAATCTTTTAATTGCTGGTAAGCATGGAATTGCACATAAAGTAGTCCAAATATTTCTTTTTAAAGACTCTGTTAAATTTCTTTTTACTAATTTTCCTAAACCTTCTGTTGTTTTTAAGAAAACATTTCCCGTAAATCCATCTGTTATAACTGCATCTACTTCTCCTGAGAAACAATCTCTACCTTCAACATTACCAATAAAATTAATTCCTAGTTCTTCTGATTGTTCTTTTAGAATATTATATGTCTCTTTAACCAGTTCATTACCTTTTGTTTCTTCAGTTCCAATATTTAATAAGCCTATTCTTGGTTTTTCAATTCCAAATGTATTTCTCAAGTAAATTGTAGACATTTGTGCGAATTGAACTAAATTTAATGGTTTACAGTTTGTATTTGCTCCAGCATCCATAAGCATAAAGCTCTTTTTATAAGCTGGAAGCATTGGTGCTATAGCAGGTCTATCAATACCTTTAATTCTTCCTACTAATAATGTTGCTCCTGTTAATAACGCTCCAGAGTTTCCAGCAGATATAAATACATCTCCTTCTCCCTCTTTTAACATTCTAAATCCAACAACCATAGAAGAATCTTTCTTTTGTTTAATAGCAACTGTTGGTGTATCTTCCATTTCAATTTGTTCTGTTGCATGTTTAATTGATAATCTTTCATTAATATCTGAAATCTTATCTTTATCAAAAAATTCCTTTATTTTTGCATTAATTATTTCTTCATTACCAATTAAAACTATTTCTGATTTAATCTCAGATACAGCTTTAACAGCTCCTTTTATTACTGCGTCTGGTGCGTTATCTCCGCCCATAGCGTCTAATAATATTTTCAAACTAATACCCCCTAGATTATTATCTACGCATTTACTATTGTAGAACGTTTAGATAAAAAAATCAATACTTTTTACAAATTCGACCGATTGGTCAATTATTTTGATATTTTAAATTTATATGTATCAAATGGAAAATCATTCATTATTACTTCCCCTGATTTAAGATCTCTTTGGATTTTATTTATTGTTTTAGAATCATCTACATATAAAACTGCAAAATCTTCTTTTTTACTTTCATAAATAAAGTCATCAATATCTTCAAATACTTCTAAACTAATATTTTCTGTATATGCAAATTGAGTAATTTTTTTAAACTCATCAGCATATTTAACTTTATCAATAAATAGTTTAATATGTCCATAATTATTGTATTCTACTGGTCTTTTCTTAAAGAAAGCTTTAAATCTATCAAATTCTAAAAAATCACCAATATAAACTATTTTTGAGAAATATTTTTCATTATCTCTTAAATAAATTTCATTATGATTTGGATTAAAATTAATCCATTGATTTCTCATTTTTAATTTTCTCATACCATCTAGTATTATATTAATTAATATTTGATTTATAGCTTTTCCTTCATTTGCACATAATGTAATTTTATTATCATGAGCAAGAGAATCTAATATATATGTTAATGTTACTTCAGGATTTCCTAAATAACATACAGCAATACTATGTTTTTGTGGCATAAAATCTCTTTGAAATTCAAAATCACTTATTACATCTAATATTTTATCTGTTTTTGTTGAAATACCTTTACTTCTCTCTTTAATCAAAGCATCTTGCATTTCAACTTTCTTATTTTCAAGCCCTATTTTAATTTCTTTTAATAATTCATCAAATTGAAATTTGTCCATAATTCTTCACCCTTTAATTTTTATATAATACCATACATATTGTATACAAAAACAATTAAAAAGTAAATGATTTTTACGTAAAAAAAAGATAGAGCTCTAAGCTCTATCTTTAAATATAATTTCTTATATAATTAAGCAATGATATCAGAAACTACACCAGAACCTACTGTTCTTCCACCTTCTCTAATAGCGAATCTTAATCCTTTTTCGATAGCGATTGGTGTAATTAATTCGATTGTCATTGATACGTTATCTCCTGGCATAACCATTTCTACACCAGCTGGTAAATCAATAACACCTGTTACGTCTGTTGTTCTGAAATAGAATTGTGGTCTATATCCATTGAAGAATGGTGTATGTCTTCCACCTTCTTCTTTTGTTAAAACGTAAACTTCTGATTTGAATTTTGTATGTGGATTGATTGTTCCTGGTTTAGAAATAACTTGTCCTCTTTCGATGTCTTTTCTATCAATACCTCTTAATAGAACACCGATATTATCTCCAGCTTCAGCTTGATCTAATAATTTTCTGAACATTTCTACACCTGTAACAACTGTTTTTCTTCTTTCAGCTGATAATCCAACGATTTCAACTTCGTCTTGAACTTTAACAACTCCTCTTTCTACTCTACCTGTAGCAACTGTTCCTCTACCTGTAATTGTGAATACGTCTTCAACTGGCATTAAGAATGCTTGATCTGTTGGTCTTTCTGGTGTTGGGATGTAGCTATCTACAGCAGCCATTAATTCTTTCATTGGAGCGTAAACTGGATCATTTACATCAGATGGTCCTTCTAATACTTTTAATGAAGATCCTTTGATAATTGGAATTTCGTCACCTGGGAAATCATATTTAGATAATAAATCTCTAACTTCCATTTCAACTAATTCTAATAATTCTGGATCGTCAACCATATCGCATTTATTTAAGTAAACAACGATATATTTAACACCTACTTGTCTAGCAAGTAAGATGTGCTCTCTTGTTTGAGGCATTGGTCCATCAGCAGCTGAAACTACTAATATAGCTCCGTCCATTTGAGCAGCACCTGTGATCATGTTTTTAACATAGTCAGCGTGTCCTGGGCAGTCAACGTGAGCATAGTGTCTGTTTTCTGTTTCATATTCAACGTGAGCTGTATTAATTGTTATACCTCTTGCTTTTTCTTCTGGAGCTCCGTCAATTTGATCGTAAGCTGCATATTCAGCTTGTCCTAACATTCCTAAATATTTTGTAATAGCAGCTGTTGTTGTTGTTTTTCCATGGTCAACGTGTCCGATTGTACCAATGTTAACGTGTGGTTTTGTTCTTTCGAATTTAGCTTTAGCCATTTTTTAAATCCTCCTTTAATTTTTGAGATTTTTTCTCATATTTATTTTTAAAATTTAATGACTTATTCAATCACTTGCATTTTACACTATAATAATAAAAAATGCAAGTTAATTTTACAATTTTATTACATTGTAAATATAGACATCAAAGTGGGCTTTCCTCAAGGGTTAACCCAATTTGATTTTATAAATTATTCTTCATTTTTTGCTCTTGAAGCAACGATTGTTTCAAGAATTGATTTTGGAACTTCTTCATAATGAGATGGTTCCATAGAGTATGTTCCTCTACCTTGTGTTTTTGAACGTAAATCTGTTGCGTATCCGAACATTTCTGATAATGGAATAAATGAGTGGATTTCTTGTAATCCATCGCTTGCATCCATACCTTCCATTCTTCCACGTCTTGAATTAACGTCACCAATAACATCTCCCATGTATTCTTCTGGAACTACAATTTCAACTTTCATAATTGGTTCTAATATAACTGATTTTGCTTTTTTACAACCTTCTTTGAAAGCCATAGATCCAGCGATCTTGAATGCCATTTCTGAAGAGTCAACGTCGTGGTATGAACCATCAACTAATGTAGCTTTGAAGTCAATAACTGGGTATCCAGCTAATGTACCGCTTTCAGCAGCTTCTCTAATTCCTTCTTCAACTGGTTTAATATATTCTTTTGGAACAACACCACCAACGATTTTGCTCTCAAATTGAATACCTGTTCCTGGCTCTAATGGTTCCATTTCTAACCAAACGTGACCATATTGTCCTCTACCACCAGATTGTCTAATGAATTTACCTTCAACTCTAACTGCATTTCTGATAGTTTCTTTGTATGCTACAGATGGTTTACCTACAGCACACTCAACTTTGAATTCTCTTTTTAATCTATCAACGATGATATCTAAGTGTAACTCACCCATACCAGCAATGATTGTTTGACCTGTTTCATGGTTTGTATATGTTTTGAATGTTGGATCTTCTTCAGCAAGTTTTGCTAAAGCAATACCCATTTTTTCTTGATTTGCTTTATCTTTTGGTTCGATAGCAATATCAATAACTGGTTCTGGGAATTCCATTGATTCAAGAATTATTGGATGATCAGGATCACATAATGTATTTCCTGTTGTAACATCTTTTAATCCAACTGCAGCAGCGATATCTCCTGCATATACTTTATCAATATCTTCTCTAGTATTAGAGTGCATTTGAAGAATTCTTCCAATTCTTTCTTTTTTATCTTTACTAGAGTTTAATACTGTTGAACCAGCTTCTAATGTTCCAGAGTATACTCTAAAGAAACATAATTTTCCAACAAATGGATCTGTAGCAATTTTGAATGCTAAAGCAGCAAATGGTTCTGCATCTGATGTTTTAGCTGTTACTTCTTCTCCATCTAATGTTTCACCTTTAATATCAGCGATATCAAGTGGTGATGGCATATAATCGATTACTGCGTTAAGTAATTCTTGTACACCTTTATTTTTGTATGAAGAACCACATGTTACAGGAACGATTTTATTTGCTATTGTTCCTTTTCTTAAACCTAATTTGATTTCTTCAATTGATAATTCTTCACCTTCTAAGTATTTCATCATTAATTCTTCATCTTGTTCAGCAACTGATTCGATTAATTTTTCTCTGTATTCAGCTGCTAATTCAACCATGTCAGCAGGAATTTCTGTTTCTTCAACAATTTTTCCTAAATCATCTTTGTGGATGAATGCTTTCATTTTTAATAAATCAACGATTCCTTGGAAGTTATCTTCTGCTCCAACTGGTAATTGAATTGGAACAGCATTTGCTTTTAATCTATTTTTTAATTGGTCAACACAAAGCATAAAGTTTGCTCCTGTGATGTCCATTTTGTTTACATATACCATTCTTGGTACCATGTATTTATCAGCTTGTCTCCAAACTGTTTCTGTTTGTGGTTGAACACCACCTTTAGCTGCTAAAACTGTTACAGCTCCATCAAGAACTTTTAAAGATCTTTGAACTTCTACTGTAAAGTCAACGTGACCTGGAGTATCAATGATATTAATTCTATGATTATTCCAGAAACAAGTTGTAGCTGCTGAAGTGATTGTTATACCTCTTTCTTGCTCTTGAACCATCCAGTCCATTGTAGCTCCACCATCATGAACTTCACCAATTTTGTGAGTTTTTCCAGTATAGAATAAAATTCTTTCTGTTGTAGTAGTTTTTCCAGCATCAATATGGGCCATGATTCCTATATTTCTTGTTTTTTCTAATGGATATGCTCTTCCAGCCATTGTATCCTCCTTTTATTTTAGAATATCTAAGCTACTCTGCTTAGATTATAAATTCTACCATTTGTAATGTGCGAAAGCTTTGTTTGCTTCTGCCATTCTGTGTGTATCTTCTTTTTTCTTGAATGCTCCACCGTTTCCGTTAATAGCATCAATAATTTCTCCAGCTAGTTTTTCAGCCATTGTTTTTTCATGTCTTTTTCTAGCATATAATACTAACCATCTTAAACCTAAAGTTTGTCTTCTTTCTGGTCTAATTTCTAATGGTACTTGGTATGTTGCTCCACCAACTCTTCTTGCTTTTACTTCAAGAACTGGCATTATGTTTTCTAATGCAGCTTCAAATACTTCTAAAGCATCTTTTTGTTCTTTTTCTTTAATAATATCGAAAGCACCATAAACGATTGATTGAGCTACTGTTTTTTTACCATCTAACATTATATTGTTGATTAATTTTGTAACAACTTTGCTGTTATATAATGGATCTGGTAATACATCTCTTTTTGCTATATGTCCTTTTCTTGGCACTATTCTTCCCTCCTTATTTTATTTTAAAAAATTCTTAGTGTTTAAATATTTATAACACTTATAGGTACTCTGGAAAGATTTTTCACTTTCCCGTAATAGCGCAAATTACATTTTTATATTTTATAAAAAGAATTATGCACTATTATCAATTAATATTTAACATCCTTTACAAATTCTATTTTTTAGGACGTTTTGCACCGTATTTAGATCTAGCTTGCATTCTATCTTTAACTCCAGCTGTATCTAATGTACCTCTGATGATGTGGTATCTAACACCAGGTAAGTCTTTTACCCTTCCACCTCTGATAAGTACAACACTGTGCTCTTGTAAGTTGTGTCCTACACCAGGAATATAAGATGTTACTTCATATCCGTTTGATAATTTAACTCTGGCTACTTTTCTTAAAGCTGAGTTTGGTTTTTTAGGAGTAACTGTTTTTACAACTGTACATACACCTCTTTTTTGTGGTGCTCTGTTGTCAGTTTGAACTTTTTTTCTTGAGTTATATCCTTTTTGTAATGCAGGAGCTGTTGATTTTGTTACAGATGTTTGTCTTCCTTTTCTTACTAATTGATTAATTGTTGGCATTCTTCTTTTTCACCTCGTTTCTTTCATATATATATTCGCTAAAACATAGATTTCCCTATACAATAGCGTATCTATTTTATCACTTTTAATAAGCTATGTCAATACTTTTACAACTACTTTTTGTCATTTCCGTAGGGTTTTATCAATTATTAAATCTAACACCAAATTCAGCAAGTATAAATCTTACTTTTATTTACGTAAATACGGTTTAGAGCACAAAAATAGCAGGAATAAATCCTGCTATTTTTAACATTTATTATCTATCTTCTCTACCACATTTTGCTCTTTTAGAGCTATTTGATTTTTTTATTCGTGGTGTCTCAACTTTAGGACAATCTAATTTTCTATCTCCTGTAATACCAGCATCAAAATCATAGTTTTTGGATCTACCATTTTTATCTGGTTTAACATTTGTCTTAGTTTTTCTTGTATTTTCATAAACATCTAATAAAAAACTCATTAATCCCATAATTTCCTACTTTCTTAAAATGCAGATGCTAAATTAGCATCTGCATCTTATGATAAACTATCTTTCTTCTCCGTCGTCTTTACCTTTAGCAAACTTAGATTCATAATCTTCAGATTTCTTTCCAGTAAATCCAGCGTCGTAAGTATAATTTCTTGGTTGTGGTTTTGTTGGATCAACTTCAGTATCAGTTGTTCTAACATTTTCATAAATATCTTCTGCTAATAAACCTTTATCCGCAACATCAACAACTACTCCCATTGTTTTTAACGCTTCAATTACTCTAACATTATCAACCATTTGAGTTGTTCTTGTTACTTGATCAACCATTTCTGTTATTGTTTTAAAGTGACCAGGAACATCAACTACTTGTGAAATTGTTTCACCAACTTGTACTTGTCTTGTTGCTCCTTGAACTAAATCTGCTAATTTAACCCAATATCTATCACCAACAGATACATACACACCAGCTAATGTCTCTGGATCTACAGTTCCTGTTCCTAATGCACTAATTAAACCATCAACTGTAACATTTTGATTTAATACACCATTAGCGTCAAGCAATGATCCCATAAATGTTCTATCTGTTAATGTTGGAGCTGTTAAACCAGCTGTATCTGATAATCCAGTTCCACCTTTACCTACACTTTGGAATACACTAGTAACTTTTTCATTACCTGTTAATTCATAGATTTTTGGTCTTCTTTCACCACCATATACTGAATAGAATCCTTCTACTTCTTTACCTGCATTTGAAGCCATAACTTCACTCATTGTAGCTCCATTATCAGATACAGTTTCATATACTGGAGTTCTAACTTCTTTATATGTTGCTGGTACCCATTCTTGTCTTTCTTGTGGTACTTGTGTTACTGTTTCAACTTCTTGTGGTACTTTTGTACGTTCAATCAACCATTCTTTTAATTTAGGTCCGATAAATTTTCTTATACCGAAACGTGCAAGCATTTTTACACCAGTTACTGTTCTAGTAACATTTTCTTTATTTGCAATATCATGAGTATCCATATCAACAGCATCAGTTTGTCTTGTCGCTGTAATAGCTTTTTGCTCATTTACTAAAGCATCTTTAGCAACTTGTTGTTGTGCTAATTTAAGATCTTTTAATGTAGCTTCTAATCTAGCTATATTCTCTGGATCTGTTGCTTTTGCTAAATCTTCTTCAATCATAGCAACTTGCTCATCTAATTTTTTACTAGCAAATTCTGTTTGTTTTCTTCTTGCTTCTTGTTCAGCAAGTTGTTGATATTTTGATTTAATAGATTGTTTAATATCATATGCTCCAGCAGATAATATTGCTTTGTTACCTTCTTTAGCATTAAAGATACTATTCCATCTACTTGCAAAATATCCTTTACCTTGAGAAGCAAAATATTCTCTTCTAGCTACATATCTATGAGTAAATTTATTTGAATATAAACCAGCAACTCTTTCGTCTGGTTTTGTAATAGCACCATATATTGGAGCTACTATATATTTACCTATAGCTTTATTAATTGGAGCTGTAGTATGATTTCTAATAAATTTAGCAACATTACCAACTGCTCTAAAAATATTTCTTCCAGGTTGTCCTTCTTGGAATGGTGTATAATCAACTTTTTCACCATATTTACCTAAAGTTTTTAAGTTTTCGTGTGTAGCAATTAATCTATTATACGCACTATTATTTGTATCGATATAATGACTATCTTCAGCAAAAACTTCATCTGGTTCTCTTAGTCTTCCTTTAGTATCTCTTACTTCATCATAAGCTGTCATATCACCAGCTTCATATCTTGTTTTTCTCTCTAATCTTTCTGGATATTCTTCTAATTGTAAGAATGCTAAATCATTTTCCATACCTTCATAAGGTTTTACCCTTTGATATGTACCAACTTGTTTATTACCTTTTTCATCAATGAATTCAAATTCTACTTCTTCAATATGACTTTTGAAATATTCCATTCTTTCTTCATATTCATACTTTTTATCTGCATTACCATAATATTTGTCAAGCATATCAGTTCTTCTATATTCATATTCTTCTCTGATTGCTTCTTCATCGATTTCTGGTTTAATTGGTGGATATTCAATAATTACTTCGCCTTTGTCAGTAATTTTAAATAATTCTTTTTCCTTAGCTATTTCTTCTAATTCTTCAATTCTATGTTGAACAACTCTTCTTTGTTCAGCAACATCGCTTGGATCTCTACCTTCTAATTCTACAATTTGTTTTTTAACTTCTTCAAGTTCTGTTTCGTGACGAGCGATTAATTCTTCTAATTCTTTAATTTTTGCATCTAAATCAGATTCTTCGCCTTCTTTGCCTTTTTGTTCTGGATCTTTGTCTTCTGGTTTATCTTTGCCTTTATTTGGATTTTTAAGTTCTTCTAATCTTTTCTCCCATTCAGCAAGTTCATCCCATTTATGTTGTGGCATATCACGTGCAGCAAGCATTGCATTACGATTAGCAATACGTTCTTCTAAATCTTTTATTTCAGCAGCTCTTGCAGCATCTAAAATTTCTTGTGTAACCTTACCTGCTCTTAATTCTTCAAGTTCTTTTTTCCAAGCTTCTAATTCTTGGAATTTGATATCTTGCATTTTAGGTTCATAACCAACAATTGTGGCTTCACGATTTGAAATTCTTGATACTAAATCTGCAATAGCAGCATCTCTTGCTTTAGCTACAAATTCAGAATCTATTCCATCATAATCTTGTTCATCTTTTTTATCTTCTGGTTTTTCTTCTTTTTTATTATCTTGCTCTTCTTTTTCTCTTCTTAATCTTTCTAATTCTGTTTTTTCCTTTTCGATTAGTTCGATTAATTCGTCTCTTCTTTTTGTTAAACCATTCATATCTAAAGATGCTAATAAGTTTTTATAGTATTCGATTCTTTTTTCAATTACTTCAATTTCAACGAATGTATATTCTGCAGAAGCATTATCTAATACATATTCAACTTCTTCAACAACATCTTCAGCTTTTATATATTTACTTTCTGATTTAGTTTCAATCTCGGCTTCAATTTCTTTTCTTTTTGTTTCTAATTCCGCTAAAACGTCTGGAGAAGCTGAATTATTTTCAGCTTCTACTATTTGTTCTAATATTTCTTTTAATTGAATTTTTAAAACATTTAATCCAGTTTTTGTTTCAGTGGCTAAATCTTCTTCTAATAATCTTCTATATGTGTCAATTCTTATTTGAATTTTTTCTTTTTTAACACCATATTTCATTATTTCTTTTTTCTCAGCCATTTTATAATCCCCCTATTAAATAACAACCCTACAAGTTATTTTAATTAAAGTCTTATTTTATCCTATTTTTGTTCTTCATCGTCTCTTTCGTATCTTCCTCTGTATGGAGTTTTCTTTTTAGGATCTGGAGTTCTTGCTCTATATCTTGCAAATGCTCCTTCATCTTTTTCATCTATTTCTTCGAATTCAATATCATCATCTATTTCTTCATCTTCATAATCATCATATGGATCATATCCTAAGATTTTTTCTGGTTCTAAATAACCAAATTTTAATCCTCTTTCAGCTTTTGCTTTATATTTTGAAGATGGTAACATTAATCTTACTCTTTGTAATAAGCTTGGTTTACCATTTTCATTTAAATCCTCTGGATTTTCATGAGCAAATGCTGCAACTTTCATTAAATATCTATCATAGAAGTTTAATCCAGCATAGAAAGCTTTTGCATTGATTTGTGGGAACATATCATCATATTCTTCCTCATCTGGTTTTCTATCTTCAGGTTTTTTGTCTTCAGGTTTTTTGTCTTCAGGTTTTTT
>JAFWYK010000007.1 GCA_017517685.1 Clostridia bacterium | reverse complement strand
AAGTTTGTATCATTCGAAATATAATCTATATAAATATAATCATTTTCCAATCCTTCCATTTTTGTAAACTCAATCATAAAATTCTCCTCTTAAATATTTTTATTTGTTTTTGCAGCTTTAATTAAACCTACAAATAATGGGTGTGGCTTATTTGGTCTTGACTTAAATTCAGGATGAAATTGACCAGCTATAAAAAATGGATGTTTTTCATTTTCCACTATTTCTACTAGGGTTCCATCCGGTGATGTTCCTGAACAAATAAGCCCTGCTTTTTCTAATCTTTCCCTATATTCATTATTATATTCAAATCTATGTCTATGTCTTTCACTAATGTTCTCTTCCCCATATATTTTATATGCTAAAGTTTCTTTTTTTATAATACAAGGATACGCACCTAATCTCATTGTTCCACCTTTTTCAGTTACACTTTTTTGTGTCTCCATTATATGAATAACTGGATTTTTTGTAGTACTGCTGAATTCAGCTGAGCTTGCATCTTTTAGCCCTAATACATTTCTAGCAAATTCTACAACAGCCATTTGCATACCTAAACATATTCCTAAAAACGGAATATTATTTTCTCTTGCATATTTTATAGTAGTTATCTTTCCATCTATTCCTCTATTTCCAAAACCTCCTGGCACTAATATCCCATCATATCCTTTTAAAGTTTCTTTAACATTTTCTTCATTAATTTTTTCTGAATTAATAAATCCAATATTGACTTTTACTCCATTTGCGAATCCACCATGTCTTAAGCTTTCTACTACTGATAAATATGCATCTTGTAATTGCATGTATTTTCCAACTAGTGCAATACTGACTTCTCCCCTTAAGTTTCTAATATTTTGTATCATTTTCTCCCACTCTTCATTTTGTGGTTCTTTATTTTCTAAGTGTAATTGTTTACAAACGGCTTTTGCTAATCCTTGTTTTTCTAACATTAATGGAACTGCATAAAGATTTTCTGCTGTTAGATTTGGAATAACATTTTCTGGTCTTACATTACAGAAAAGTGCTAATTTTTCTCTAATCTCAACTGGTATATCAATTTCACTTCTACAAACTAAAATATCTGGCTTTATACCAAAAGATTGTAATTCTTTTACAGAGTGCTGTGTAGGCTTTGATTTTAATTCACAAGAGCCTGATATGTAAGGCAATAATGTTACATGAATATATAGGACATCTTCTGGTTTTTTTTCTAGTCCAACTTGCCTTATTGCTTCCACAAAAGCTAGACCTTCTATATCTCCAATTGTTCCTCCAAGTTCTGTTATAACTATATCAGCTTGTCCTTCAAAACTATAAATATTTTCTTTTATTTCGTTTGTAACATGTGGTATTACTTGAACCGTTTTTCCTAAATAATCTCCTTTTCTTTCTTTATTTATTACACTTTGATATATTTTTCCTGAACTCACACTACAACTAGTAGTTAAATTAACATCTGTAAATCTTTCATAATGTCCTAAATCTAAATCTGTTTCTGCTCCATCATCTGTCACAAAAACTTCACCATGTTCTTTTGGATTCATTGTACCTGGGTCTACATTTATATAAGGGTCAAATTTTTGATTAATAACTTTATATCCTCTATTCTTTAATAACCTTCCTAATGCTGATGCGGTTATTCCTTTTCCTAATCCTGATACTACTCCTCCTGTAATAAAAATATACTTTGTATTCATACTACACCTCCTAAAAACAAAAAAAAAATAGATTTAAAAAACTTTCCGCCAAAAGGGGTTTTTTTTAAATCTATCATTTATATAACTATATATAGTATAGCACTATATTTTTCAAAATCAATACAATTTTACATTTTTTTGGTTTATTTTCTATAAAGAATTATATGTATATTACCTGTCATAAAAAATTACTGGTTATTCTTTAATTTTTTATAAAAACTCTTAAACATTCATATAGTTAGTCTATTTATCGATTAAATTATATCATATTTTCATAATAAATTTTATATTTTGTTACATTAAAACAGTATTATTTAAAAAAAGTCTCGAATTTTATTTCGAGACTTTTTATATAAACAACTAAATTTTACTATTTTTCACATCTTTTATGATTTTCACAATGTTGGTTATTTTCATCATTATGATGCTGTTCACATTCTACATTTTCATTATATTTTAATTTATTTAAAATATAATTTTTTATAACTTTCTGAACATTCCCTGAAACACCACCCAATAATTGTATGTGTGCTTCTTCTAAGGCTTTTTTGGCACCATTACCAATTCCACCACAAATTAAAATATCAACATTATTATCTTTTAAAAATTTTACTAACAATTCATGTCCATGTGCAGATGTATCTAATATATTTTCAGAAATAATTTCTTCATTTTCTATTTCATAAATTTTTAATTTTTCTGTATGTCCAAAATGTTGGAAAACTTCACCATTTTCATACGTTATTGCAACTTTCATATTTTTCCTCCTTATCTTATAATTCGTATATACCCATCCAATTATTCAAATCATAAAACAATTGCAATGTTCTTTCTTTATACTCTACAATTTTTGTATAATTTTTTTGCTCGATAAGATAATTTGTATCTTCTGCTATTTCTTTTAATGAATTAGCCACATTTACTAAAATTGAAACATCTTCTTTATTAAATTCTTTTAAATCATCTATTACTTTTTCTAAATTAGTTAAATCTACAATTGCTCTATCGTAAGTAGCGCCTTGTAATATATATTCATCATAATAAACATTATTATCAACCGCGTATAAAGTTTCCATTAAATTTGTCATAATCTCTTTTTCTGCTAATTTGTTGTATAAAGCAATCTTTTCTCCAAGCTCACTTGTATCCGCCTCTTCTATTGTGGCATCAACTATTCTATAATTATATGAATATCCATAAGCATCTGTATATTCTTCAAGTTTCAAGGTACCTCTTACCATTATAGCTGCTTCTGTAAATTCAATTTTCTTTCCACTTTTTGAAAAAATGGATATTGTATTAGTTATTTTAGTGTCACTTGGCATACAATATGGACATGTTTGATATGGTAAATTCATAAGATATCCAAAACTACCATCATAACTTGTTATTGGTGATAAATACCCAATAGCAGTTACTGTTTTATTATTATACTCTTGTAAATCAGATAATGAAACTAAGTCACTAAATCTTATTTGATAAGAACCATCAGACATTATTCTATCCGCATTTAGCATACTTTCAGATTTCTTTATATTATTAATCGTTTCTACTTTATTTTCTTCTTTAGAAGATGTACAACCTGTAAGAAGAAGAACTATTGAAATTAAAATAACAGTTAATATTATATTTAAAGTTTTATTTTTCATCTTCTAAGCTCCTTTCAAACATCTTTGAAAGACTAAATAATGACGGAATTAAACTTATTATAATTACTGATATCATTATTAGATATTCTTCATTATATATTTTAGCATAATTCATTACTATACCTACTGAGGCTGTGATATTATTTACTAATAATAGTGCGACTCTTGTTAATATAAATGCAATTATAACTCCAATTATACTTACAATGACATTTTGTATTAAAATTATTCCACTAATGTTTTTTCTTTGCATACCTAATAATCTCATTAATAAAACATCTTTTTTAACATCTTGCATCATCATAAGAGTAATCATATATATAATCACAAATGACATTACTCCTATTACTGCACATAATATATATACTATATTTTTTACTAAATCTATATTGTTTAATAACTCCCTCAATACAGTAGATGGATTTACAGCCATAACTCCACCTTTTTGATTTAGGTCACTTATTAAATTTAATGCATTTGCCGGATTATTTGTTTTTACTAAGATAGCTGTATAATCATGACTATGCTCTTCATGAGTTTCTTGACTTTCCTCTATCTCTTCTTCATGAGAATGTTCTGTATGAGTTTCCCATACACTTTCAGCTTTAGTAAATAATGTGTTGTCATAAGCTGTATGAGTTTTAGCTAATATTCCAACAACTTTATATGGCATATTTTCATGTGAATGAGAACTTTCTGCAACTCCATGACTACCTATAATTTGATCACCTATATTCAAATTATTTTCTTTAGCCACATTATATCCTAAAACAATTTCAAATGCCTCATTAAAATAATTTCCTTCTTTTAAGTCTTTACTACTTAAAAAAGCTTTTTCTGTTCCTACTATTAAACTTCCTTTATAATTATCTCCAGTTGCAAATGGTACTATTTCTCTTACATCTTTATTATTTTTTAATTCTTCATATACTTCACCATTTATTGTATCTGTTGTTGTTCCCGTAAAGAACATTGTTGACATTACTAAATCTGTTGAACTTCCATTTGCCCCAACAACAATATCATAATACGAAGCAGTCGATATAATTCCATCGTTTATTTGTCCTGCTACATTAAAACTAAACATTATTATTAATGTTGATATTATAATTGCAATTGTTGTCATTATAAATTTTGCTTTTCTTGTAAGAAGGTTTTTTATAGAAAATTTTAACATTATAAAGCACCTCCTTTTACAAGGATGTCTTCAAAATGAATTACTTCATCTGCAAATTTAGCCATTCTATCATCATGAGTTACAAAAATCATTACATGATTTGATTTTTTATGAAACTCATTTAAAAGTTCCATTATTTCTAATCCTTTTTCATAATTTAAACTTCCTGTTGGCTCATCTGCTAAAATAATTTTTGGTGATTTGATTAAAGCTCTTGCTATAGCAACTCTTTGTTTTTCTCCACCTGATAATTTTTTTACTTTTGTTTTTCTTTTACTTTTCAAACCAACTTGCTCTAATATTGTATCTATTTCTATACATTTTATTTTTTCAATTTTTAATAAATTTAAATTATCTTCTACTGTCATCTCTTCCATTAATTTAAAATCTTGAAATATATATCCAATATTTTTTAATCTAAAATTATCTTTTTCTTTTTGAGATAAATGTGTTATTTCAACATCATCAATAAATATTTCTCCTTCGTTTGGATTAACTATACCTGCTATTATATTTAGAAGTGTAGTTTTTCCTGATCCAGACACACCTAAAATAGCATAAGTTTTACCATTTTCAAATTCTATATCTTTTAAATGAATTCTTGTGTCTGAATTAAAATCTTTTTTTACATTTTTTACTCTTATCATATTTCCTCCTAATAAAAAGATTATAACTCCAAAATATCTAAGACACTTTATTCAATTAAAATTACATTCATTATAATTAAATTATTATAAATTTCATTCTTTAATAATATAATCACATTATTTATCAAATTTATATTAGTATAAGTTACTGTAATACATGTTATTATAAAAATATTTTTTAATATTTCTTGCATAGAATGTGTAAATAAACACTTACTGCATTCTTCATGTTTACACTCATATATATGAACATCGCAATTAACGAAAACATTGTTAAAAAACACTAATAATAACATTAAACACAATATATTTACTATTAAATTAAATTTTTTACTTTTCATTTATTTTTCCTCATATATTTTATTTAACATATAATATTTAAAATAAACTTAAATTTCATTATTTATTAAATAAGATTAACTAATAAAATTATACTTCCTATCAAAGCTAGCACTACACCTGTGATTCTATTTAACACTTCGGGTTCAGCTTTATTTGCATACTTTGCTGCCACTCTTGCAAATATAAGAGTTGATAATACACAGAATATAAGTGTTGTTATATCAGGAATTCCACCTATTGAAAAGTGACTTATCGCTCCTGTTAATGCTGTGAATGTCATTATAAGTACACTAGTTCCTACAGCTGTTTTTAATTCATATCCAAGCACACTTGTAAGAATCAATAACATCATCATTCCTCCACCAGCACCTATAAATCCACAAATAAATCCAATCATACTACCACAAATTATTGATTGAATAACTCTTTTGTTTTTAGATACAGATTCCCTTTTTTCTTTTGTTGTCATTACTGGTTTTACTATAAATTTAATTCCTAAAAGTAATGTCATAAATACTGAAAAATTCCCCATTACTGTATTAGGAACAATACTTGCAATATAGCTACCTATCAATGTAAAACAAAGAACGGATATCATCATTATTATTCCATTTTTCAAATCAATATTTTTATTTTTCCAATATTGTATCGTACTTACCGCACTTGCTAATATATCACTAGCTAATGCGATTCCAACAGCTTGATAGGCTGGCATATTTAAAAAGGTAATTAAAACAGGACTTATTACAGCCGCTGCACTCATTCCCGCAAAGCCTGTTCCTAATCCAGCTCCTATACCAGCTATAAAAGACACTATAAATTTATATAATATATCCATATTTATCTCACTTTCAAATTGTAATTTATTTAATTAAATCTAATATTTTTTCAACATCTTTAAATATCAAACTTTGCATACTATCTTCATATTTCAAATAATTTACTTTTAATAATCTTTCTTTTATTATTGGTATTAATTCTTTTTTACATTTAATTATATTTTCTAAAGATTTTATACATTGTCTTGCAGTAATTGGCTTTTCATCTTCAATATGCTCTAAAAATTTATCTATTATTAAATTTATTTTGTTATCAATATCCCATTTTGCATTACTTGAGATTAAAACAATACCTCTAGTTCTTATATATGAACTTTTATTATCTAACATTTCAACAAACTTATCAAAATATTTATATACTTCATTACTTGAATAGGATATTTTTTCTAATTCTTTTAAACAACTATATGCTATTTTGTTGTCTAAATTATATAAATTTTCTATTAAATCTTCCATATTCTTTCTCTTTCAAATTGTAATTTGTTTATTAGTAATTATTTTACAATTTCACCCTTCCAATCTATTATACCGCCAAATTCAATTAAATTGATATATCCTAATTTAATTAATTTATCAGCTGCTTGTTTACTTCGATTTCCACTTCTACAATATATTAAAATAAGTTGTTCTTTATTAGGTAATTCATTTATTATATTTTCATTAATTGTTTCATTAGGAATACATATTGCATTTGGAATATGTCCTTGATTAAATTCTTCCATTGTTCTTACATCTAAAATTATATAGTTTTCATTTTCATTCATTATTTGAACTATTTCATTCATCGAAACATGTCTAACTTTAGTTTCAGTACTTTTGTTTGATTTATTATAATTAAAATACAATAATATACTAACAATTAATACTATAAAAATTACAATTACAACTTTCATTTTCATCAAAGCCTCCATTAATTTTATTTCTCAAATTTTATCATATTTTTTTTACTTTTTTAAACTCCAACCAAAATCATCATGATAAATCATTTGTTTTGTCATTCCACCATCTATACAGATATTCTCACCTGTAATAAAACTTGCCATATCTGAGCAAAGATATAAAACCATATTAGCAATATCATCTGGATTTCCCACTCTACCTACTGGTTGTTGTATTGCATCTGGGCCTTCATAAACTTTATAGTCAGTATCAATCCAACCTGGTGAAATAGAATTCACTCTCACCTTATTTGAAAGACTTACTGCTAATGCATGTGTAAGAGATGCAATTCCTCCTTTTGATGCAGTATAAGTTTCACTCTCTGGTTGACTCATTCTATCTCTAGAAGATGAAATATTTACAATACTAGCGCCTTTATCAAAATATGGTAAAAACAATTTTGTAAGATAAAATGGTGCTGTAACTCCTACCTTAAGTGCATATTCAAAATCTTCATAACTAGCACTTGATATTCCACAAAATTTTGGAGCAGCATTATTTATTAAATAATCAACATGTCCAAAATCAGCAATAACCTTCTGTGCAAACAATTCCAAAGTATCTTTATTTGCAAGATCTCCCACAAAATAATCATTTTCTAAAATATCAATTACACAAACTTTTGCACCTGCTTGTTTAAAACGTTCACATATACATTTTCCTATTCCTTGTGCACCACCTGTTACTACTACAACTTTATCTTTAAATACAAACATTTTTACTCCTTCATTTTATAAAATTTGTTTAGTTTATTTTGAAAAATTACATAAAATTAATAAAAAAAATCATAGCTATTATTTTTCATACACAAAACTCTTTAACAAATTACTATTTATCGATTAGATTATATCATATATTTTTGTACTAGTAGAGATTTTGTAAGATTATTTAAGATTATTTTAAGTAAAAATGCTGTAAAACGCTTGATACAAGTGCTATTCAAAATATACACAGAATTATTTGAAAATAAAAAAAGTAGCTAAAAATCAATGTTTTTAGCTACCGCGTGGTGGAGGTGGTGAGAGTTGAACTCACGTCCAGCATCCCTTCCACATAAACTTCTCCGAGTGCAGTTTGTTATTAAAATTCCCCTCTATATCTTTAACAAACAAAATTTATATCAGGTATTCTTTGTAAAAATCCCATTAATGTAAAAGAATAACCATTAACTTCGTTTCCCACTAGTCGTCGCCTTATCTTAAGCCGTGGGTTGCAAAAGTAAGACGTCGCCGCAATTAGGCAGCGAATGCTAATTCTTTATTATCAGCGTTTATATTTAAATTTATGCCTTTTAAAGTGGCCAGGCATCTCCACTACTCGCTATTTATCCTTCTAGAATACCGTCGAAACCAAATACACCCCCATGTATTTATCTTAGCATATATAATTATACAATAAACTATTTTTATTTTCAACTTATATATTTCATTTTCATTGATTTTTTAGTACTTTTAGAATATAATACAAAAGTAAAAAATATAATTATATTATTTACAAAGACATTCATATTAAGATTATATTCTTATGTGAAAGGAATTATACATTATGAAAAAAATTATTTTTAAAGGCTGTGGAACAGCTATTGTAACACCTTTTAACGAAAATGGTGTTAATTTTGAAGAATTTGGAAGATTAATTGAGGATCAAATAAGTGGAAATGTTGATGCACTTATCGTTTGTGGTACAACTGGTGAATCTTCTACAATGACTTTAGAAGAAAGAAAAGAAACTATTACTTATGCTATTAAAAAAGTAAATGGCAGAGTTCCAGTTATTGCTGGTACAGGTGGAAATTGTACATCTCAAGTAATTGAATTTACCAAATGGGCAGAATCAGCAGGTGTTGATGGAGCTTTAATTGTTACTCCATACTATAACAAAACAACTCAAGCGGGATTAATAGCTCATTATCAAGCAATTGCAAAAGAAACAACTTTACCTATTATACTTTATTCAGTACCTGGAAGAACAGGTGTTAATATTCTTCCTGCTACATGTAAAGAACTATCTAAAATTGAAAATATCGTAGCAATTAAAGAAGCTAGTGGTAATCTATCACAAGTAGCAGAAATCGCTAACCTTTGCAAAGACGATTTAAATATCTATTCAGGAAATGATGATCAAATCACTCCTGTACTTTCTGTTGGTGGTATCGGTGTAATATCTGTTTTATCAAATGTTGCTCCAAAATATACTCATGATATAGTAGAAAACTTTTTTAATGGAAATGTAAAAGATGCAATCTCATCACAAATTAATGCAGTTCCACTTGTAAATTCACTATTTTGTGAAGTAAATCCAATTCCTGTAAAAGCTGCATTAAACATGCTTGGATATAATATGGGAACACCTAGACTTCCACTTGTCGAAATGAGTGATAACGGCAAAGTAGCTATGAAAAAAGCACTTGCAGAATTTGGTTTAGAAATTAAATAAAAAGGAATAAAAAATTATGCTTAAAATATTAATAAATGGTTGTAATGGAAAAATGGGTCAAGTTGTGGCCGAAGAAATAAAACAAACACAAGATGTAGAAACACTTTGTGGATTTGATAGAGTTGATGCTGGAGATAATTCATTTCCTGTCTTTACAAATATTGATGAAATAAATCTTATACCAGACGTAATCATAGACTTTTCTATCCCTGTTGCTACATTTACAATTTTAGAATTCGCAAAAAACATAAAATACCAACAGTTATAGCAACAACTGGTTTTTCTGATGAAGAAAATTTTAAAATTAAAGAACTTTCAAATGAGTTTCCTATTTTTAAATCATCAAATATGTCTTATGAAATTAATCTTATGGCAAAACTTGTTGCAGACTTAGCCAAAAAATTATCTGATTCAGATATTGAAATTGTAGAAACACATCATAATAGAAAAATTGATAGTCCAAGTGGTACTGCATTAATTCTAGCTGATAGCATTAACAATGCATTAGATGGCCAAATGAATTATGAATATGCAAGACATGAAAAAAGAGAAAAAAGATCTAAAAAGGAAATTGGTATTCATTCAATTCGTGGTGGTAATGAAGTTGGTAAACACAGTGTTATCTTCTTTAGTAATAATGAAAGTTTTGAAATAACACACAACGTTAATTCAAGAGCTGTGTTTGCAAGTGGTGCAATTAAAGCTGCAAACTTCTTATTCCATCAAGAACCTGGATTATATGACATGAATGACTTATGTAGATAAAGTTAAAACGCACATCAAAATGATGTGCGTTTTGTTTTTTATTTATTAATTATTTTTTTCTTCTAATAATCCATCCCTCTTCAACTTTTGTAGGAATTTCTAATATAACTTTTTGCTCAGATTTACCTGGATTAACAGTAGGAATCTCTTCCCCTGTTTCATCATTCCATAATTTATTAATAGTAAATTCTAATGGTTCGATTTTTCCTGGAATAATTAATTCTAATGTATCACCAACTGATAATTTATTTCTAATTTCAATTAATGTTCTTCCATCTCCAAGTTCATTAATTACTTTACCACCGAATTCATAATCACTATTATATTGTCTTCCTGAATAATCTTGGAAATCTTTATTTGCTCTATCATTAAAATAGAAAGTTGTTAATCCTCTTGTTTTTGTTTTTTCTAATTCTTTCATGTATTTTTCAGGATTAAAGTTTTCAGGATCTTTCATGTAATCATCAATTGCATTTCTATATGCATTAATTACAGTAGCAACATAGTATTCTGTTTTTAATCTTCCTTCTATTTTAATACTATTTACACCCATATCAATAATTTCTGGAATTTCTTTAATTAAACATAAATCTTTTGATGAGAATATATATGTTCCTTTTTCATCTGTCTCAACTGGCATAAGATTTCCAGGATTATTTGTTTCTTCAACATATACATTAAATGCCCATCTACAAGTTTGTGCACAATCACCTAAATTTCCACTTCTACCTGATAAAAATTCGCTTAAGAAACATCTTCCTGAATATCCAAAACAAAGTGCTCCATGAGCAAAAATTTCGATATCTAATCCTTCTTGTTTATTCTTAATTATATCTTTAATTTGTTCTTTATTTAATTCTCTACCAAGTATTATTCTACTTGCACCATTTCTTGCCCAGAAATTACATGTATGATAACTTACTGTATTTGCTTGAGTACTAATATGAATTTCAGTATTTGGTGCATATTCTCTTACTATATCTACAACACCACCATCAGCAACTATAATTGCATCAACACCTAATCTATCAAGTTCAGCTGCTTGAGCTTTAATTTCCTCATAAGTTTCATCCCATGCAAAAATATTAATAGCTACATGTACTCTTTTACCTAAACTATGAGCATATTTTATTGTCTTTTCTAAATCATCATCTTTAAGTTCTGATCTTGATCTTAATGATAATTTTGGTGTACCACAATAAATTGCATCCGCTCCGTACATAAATGCTATTTTAGCTTTTTCAAATGATCCAGCTGGTGCTAATAATTCTATTTTTCCCATATTTTAATACCTTTCTAGAGTTTTTATTTTTCTTAAATTTACTGTAGTATTATATCATTTTTTAGTATATTCTTCAAGACATATTATGTAGATTTAAGCATATATAATAATATTCATATTACTTTCATATTCTCTTCACATTAAACTTATATATTAAATTTGAATTATTGCGAAAATAATTTTTAAATACATTTTTAAATTTATTATATTATACTTTAAAAATAATATCATAAAAACGTTGAGGCCTTTGAAACACTTGATTTTTCTCTCAAAATATGGTATAATAAAGTGATTGATTTTGAGCAAAAAACTTAATGTATATTTTGTAATTATCAATAATAAATTTAAAAGAAAGAGGTCATTATATGCAAAATACAAAAGCTTGGTGGGAAGTTCCTGAAGTAGATTTAAATCTTAGACACTACTCTGGCGGTCCATCTGATACTATAAAACAAATTAAATATGACATTGAAAAGTTTTTAGTTAACCCAGATGTTGATGATAAAACAAGACAAATATATTCTGCAATATATAATGCCTTGACTTATTATAAAAACATTTCATATATACCATCACCTGAATTTTCAACTGATGAAACATTTTTGTCTTCTGCAGTTACTACATTTAATGATGATTATACTTACTTAGCAGGAAAATATAATATGCCAAATCAACCACCAGTTATTAATGTTAACGGAAGAATAAAATCTTCTATTGGTGTTGTTGAAAAAATCAAAGAAAAAATCACAGAATATTTAGATGAAGGTCGTGACTTACGTTACTTTAATGAAAGTTTAAGAGATTTAATTGGATTTAGAATTATTGTAGATCCACCTCAATATATTAAAGATCTTGGTGAAGAAGCTGAATGTAATTACTTATATCAAGTATATTATGATTTAATGCAACATCACGGAATTGATGATCAAAGAACTGATGATCAACCTATAGAACCAGGTAAATTTAAATTTGTACCTGTTAATACAAGATATTCAAAAACAAAACTTGAAAAAATGAAAGAAAGACCAACAAAATCTGGTTTCTCTGATAATATATCAACTGGTGTTACACATATTCATATTCCAAAATCAAGACCACAAACAGTTGAACAACCTCATGTGGATTCTGTAACAAAGGATTATGTTAAATGGCCAAAATTTAGTGGTTACCAAAGTTTACACACATGTATAGTTCCTGATTATTCAGACTACATTGAAACATTAGAACCACCACATTATATAATCCCTTCTCTATCACATGACTATACTATTGAATATCAATTTAGAACAAAACGTCAAGATGATTTTGCAGAACATGGTACAGCATCACATAAATTTGCTTATAAACCAACAGAAACAATTTATCATAGATTAACAGTACCAACATTTATATCTTTTGATGATCCAGAAGTTTTAACAGAAGACTTATACGCATCAAAAAATATATTTAAACGTATGAATGGTCCTAGAAAAAACAAAATCAGAGTAAGAAACTTCGGTGAATCTTATAAAAAATTCTATGGACATAGTTTCAAAGATAGATTTAATATTGGATTTAAAGAGTTTAGAGATAGATTTGGTTACCAAGATAGAGATGCAGTTCTTGCTGGTAAGAAAAGAGTTCTTTATAACGAAGAAAGAGATTGGTATTACTTAGAAGATGTCACTCCTATCGTATTCGTTAGTGCTGAAGATAGAAGTAAATTCCAAGGAATTACTGGTATTAAAGATCCACAAAAAGTTATTGAACTATTTGATGAAACTGGTTTAACTGATGGTATGAGATTACCACTTCCAGGGGATTCTGAACACGAAGCTCCAGAAGCTGCTCAAACAGAAGTTGATCCAAGAGCATACGCTGAGGGTGTATATAAATTACCAAATGGAGTTAAATTATATGGAGTTGTCTCTGATCCTCAAGATAGAGATAAAGTTCAAGATAAGCAAAAAGATCAAGAATCTGGTCCTGTTTTAAAGAAAACAGCAAGACCATCTAATCCAGATGATGCAACACATGATGGACACTAAAATATTAAAAGCTTCAATTTTAAATTGAAGCTTTTTTTGTTTGTTCTAAAAGATATTCTTCCCCTTCTTTTTTATTTAGAACTTTTATATTCATATTTTCATTTTCTAATTCTTCTAAAATTTTAACCGTATCATCTTCAGATTCTAAATCAATAACAACTAAATTATTATAAAAATTTTTACCAAGCGAAATTTCTCTTATGTAATTTTCAATTCCATCTTCTGCATTTTTAACAAGCATAATTAATTTTACATTTTCTTTAATCTCATCATATGATGTTACTTTTAATATTTCTTGAATCATAACAAGCATTCCATAAATTGCAAAGCACCAAAGAAGTGCATAAATTAGCATTTCTAACATAAAACATCTCCTTTTCTCTTATTTTAAAGATATATTATATTTTATGTTCATATAACAAATTATGTTAAAGAATTATAAAAATCGTTTAAAATCGATTCTCATGCTTTTAGGCATAAAAAAAGAAGCCTTTCGGCTTTCTTTTTTTCTATGCATTTTTGAATGTGCTTTTAAAAAGCACTTATTTCAAACTACACTAACATTAAAATTGCTGCTTCAGCATTGTCACCTTTTCTAGGTTCCATTTTTAATATTCTTGTGTATCCTCCAACTCTACCTTCGTATTTTGGAGCGATTTCGTTAAATAATTTATCAACTAAGTCAACACCTTCAACTTTGTTAACTTTTGTCATTATTTTTCTTCTTGCATTTAATCTAGATGGCATATCTTTTTGTCTTTTTTCCATCTTTTCTTCTTTAACAACTCTTAAATATTCTTTACCGTTTTTGCTTGTTGCTTTTTCAGTAACTTTTTTACCGTTGCTATCTAATTTTGCTTTTACAACTTTAACTTCTACTTCTTCAAAGTTTTTATGTTCTTTAACAGCTAATGCTATAACGCTATCAACTAAAGCTTTAACTTCTTTAGCTCTTGCTTCTGTTGTAACTATTTTTCCGTTTAAAATTACATCAGTAGTTTGACATTTTAACATTGCTAATCTTTGATCAGTTGGTTTTCCAAGTTTTCTTGTTCCTGCCACTTTGCTTTCCACCTTTCTTAATAATTATTCTTCTTCAGATGTAAAGTTTAATCCTAAGGCAATTAATTTATTAGTAACTTCGTCTAATGATTTTTTACCTAAGTTTCTAACTTTCATCATATCTTCTTGTGATTTATTTGCTAAATCTTCAACTGTAGCAATACCAGCTCTTTTTAAACAGTTGTAAGATCTTACAGAAAGTTCTAATTCCTCGATTGGCATTTCTAAAACTTTCTCTTTCTTAGATTCTTCTTTTTCAACCATAACTTGAGTATTTTTAGCTGTTTCTGATAAGTCAATAAATAATTCTAAATGACCTGTCATAACTTTTGCAGCTAAACTTAAAGCTTCAAATGGTTTTAAACTACCATCAGTCCAAACTTCAATTGTTAATTTATCATAATCTACCATTTGTCCAACTCTAGTATTTTCAACTGTATAGTTTACTTTTTTAACTGGAGTAAATATAGAGTCGATTGGTAATACATCGATTGGGCTATTTTCTTTTTTGTTTTTCTCAGCAACATTGTATCCTCTACCTCTGTTTACTGTCATTTCAATGTGTAGATCTGCATTTGCTGAAGTTGTTGCGATATGTAGTTCTGGGTTTAATACTTCTACTGTTCCATCTGTTGTGATATCAGCAGCTGTAATTTCTCCAGCACCTTTGAAATCTATTCTTATAATTTTTTCATCGTTATCAAAAACTTTAAGTCTTACGTTTTTTAAGTTAACAATTAACTCAGGAACATCTTCCACAACACCTGGTATTGTAGAAAATTCATGTACTACGCCGTTTATTTTAACACTTGTTATAGCAGCTCCTGGTAATGATGATAATAGTATTCTTCTTAAAGAGTTTCCTATTGTCATTCCATATCCACGCTCTAATGGTTCACATATGAATTTTGCATAATTCCTCTTATCGTCTGTCTCTATACATTCGATGTTTGGTTTTTCAAATTCAATCATTCTTACCTCCTAATAGGTTTCGTAAAACCTTAATAAAAAATTTAATATATCTCTTACGTACGTATCCTAAGTATTTAATCTATTATTTAGAATAGAACTCAACGATCATGTGTTCTTCAACTGGAAGATCAATTTCTTCTCTAGTTACAACTCTAAGAACTTTTGCGCTTAAGTTTTTACTATCTAATTCTAACCATTCTGGAACTGGTCTAGCAGCTCCTGCTTCTAAGTTAGCTTTAATGATGCTGTTATCTCTTCTGTTTTCTCTAACAGCGATAACATCACCTGGTTTAACTAAATATGAAGCTACGTCTGTTTTAACTCCGTTTACTTCGATATTTCCGTGTGTTACGATTTGTCTAGCTTGTGGTCTAGAAACACCTAAACCTAATCTATATACAACATTATCTAATCTGCTTTCTAATATTTGTAAAAGGTTTGTACCTGTGATTCCTTTTTTATTAGAAGCCATTTCGAAATATTTTCTAAATTGTTTTTCACCTACACCGTAGAATGATCTTGTTTTTTGTTTTTCTCTTAATTGAGTACCGTATTCAGATAATTTTGTTCTTTTTTGTCCGTGTTGTCCTGGAGCGTAGTTTCTTCTTGTTACGCTACATTTGTCAGAATAACATCTAGCACCTTTTAAGAACAATTTTTGTCCTTCTCTACGGCATATACGACATTGTTCGTCTTTATATCTTGCCATGTTATTAAATACACCTCTTTCTAAAAATTTCTTTTATTTCAATAAACTCTTAAAATTATACTCTTCTTCTTTTTGGTGGTCTACAACCATTGTGAGGTATTGGAGTAACATCTTTAATCATTGTTATATCCAATCCTGCTGTTTGTAATGATCTGATTGCAGCTTCACGACCAGCACCTGGTCCTTTAACATATACATCAACAGTTTTTAATCCATGTTCCATAGCTGCTTTAGCTGCAGTTTCTGCTGCTTGCCCAGCTGCGAATGGTGTGCTTTTTCTAGAACCTTTAAATCCTAATTCTCCAGCACTTGCCCAAGAAATAACATTACCTTGAGTATCTGTGATAGAAACTATTGTATTGTTAAAACTAGAATGAATATGAGCTGAACCTTTATCTATATTTTTTCTTTCTCTTCTTCTGATACCACCTGTTTTTTTAACGCTACTAGCTTTTGCCATTTGGTATTTACCTCCTATAAAAATTCTTTATATTTTATTTTTTGCTTTTACTAACTAATTTTCTTGGACCTTTTCTTGTTCTAGCATTAGTTTTTGTTCTTTGTCCTCTTACTGGTAACCCTCTTCTATGTCTAATTCCTCTGTAGCATCCGATTTCAGTTAATCTTTTAATATTTAAAGCTACTTCTCTTCTTAAGTCACCTTCTACTTTAAATCCTTCCATAGCTTTTCTTATGTTAGCTACTTCATCATCTGTTAAATCCTTTACTCTAGTATCTGGATTAACTCCAGCATCTTTAAGAATTTTTTGAGAGCTTGGTAAACCAATACCATAAACGTATGTTAATCCAATCTCAACTCTTTTTTCTCTAGGTAAATCAACTCCTGCTATACGAGCCATATTTTTTTGCACCTCCATAAATTTTCATCTTTATATTATATTGCATTGTGATTGTCATTCAATAATTAAATCTGAAATGTACTAACAATGTATACAATTACACTCTTAGTAAAATCTAACTACTTCAGACATATATATAAACACAAACATGAATATCATTTCTGACAGCCGCTCCACACTTGTGTTAATATCTAAAAAATTTGATAAAATAAATTATTAGCCTTGTCTTTGTTTATGCTTTGGGTTTTCGCAAATTACTCTAACAACACCTTTTCTTTTGATGATTTTGCATTTTTCGCAAATCTTTTTAACTGATGGTCTTACTTTCATTTTCTTCCCTCCTAAAATATTATTTATCGATATAAGTGATTTTCTTCTTTTCAGTTCTTGTACACACCGAACTCTACTTAAAAAAGTCCATCTCTTATTTGTTTTATATTTTATTTTGCTCTCCAAGTAATTCTTCCTTTTGAAAGATCGTATGGTGAAAGTTCTAATTTAACTTTGTCACCTGGTAGAATTTTAATGTAATTCATTCTAAGTTTACCTGAAATATGAGCTAATACTTGATGCCCATTTTCAAGTTCTACCTTGAAATTAGTATTTGGTAAAGTTTCAACAACTGTTCCTTCTACTTCAATAACATCTTCTTTAGACATTTAAATCCCCCTTACTTGAAACGCAAATAAGCCTAAACAGGCATATTTATCTCATATTTTATTGCTTTTAGAGCAATAATCTAGAATATTATATACTTTTTTTATAGAATTGTCAACACTTTTGCGTCATTTTCTGTAATTAAAATTGTGTTTTCATAATGTGCCGATAAGCTACCATCTTGAGTAGCAATTGTCCATCCATCTTCAAGTTCCCAAATGTCTTCTCTACCCGCCATTACCATAGGTTCTATACATATTGTCATACCTGGTTCCAACCTAGGTCCTTTACCAGCTCTACCTATATTTGGTACTCCAGGTTCTTCATGCATTTCTTTACCAATTCCATGTCCTTGGAATTCTCTTACTAAATTAAATCCATGACTTCTTACATATGTTTCAACAGCATTAGAAATATCTCCAATTCTGTTTCCTGGTTTAGCCATTTTTAAACCTTCAAAAAATGCTTGTTTTGTAACAGCTACTAATTCTTTAGCTTCATCTGAACAATTACCAACTAAAAATGTTCTAGCAGCATCTCCATGAAATCCATTTTTTAATACTACAAGATCTACAGAAACTATATCTCCATCTTTAATAATAGTTTTACTATCTGGAATTCCATGAATAACCACATCATTTATTGATACACAAAGTGTACCAGGGAAGTTTGGAACTCCCCTAACACCACTTGGATAACCTTTTTGTGCTGGAATACCACCATGCTCTTTAATAAATTTTTCAGCTAAATTATCAAGTTCTAAAGTAGACATTCCAGGTTTAATAATTTTCTCAATATAATCATAAGTTAATGCAGTAATCTTACATGCTTCTTTCATTAACTCAATTTCTCTTTTTGATTTTATACTAATCATTTTTACTCCTCAATTTCTATCCACATCATGCAAAATCAATTACTAAGTTTTATTTATTTTTTAAATATTCGATAACATCAGCTGCTACTTCATTTTTCATTCTATTAACAGCTTGGCTTAATACTGTTGAGTATAAAACTCCTGTTTCTTTATAATAGTCAGCAACTGGTGCTGTTTCTCTATGGTATACTTCTAATCTGTTTTTAGCTTTTTCTAATTTGTCATCATCTCTTTGAAGTAATTCAGATCCACATTTATCACAAATTCCATCAACTTTTGAAGGATTTAACACTGTGTTATAAATTGTTTTACATGCAGAATTAGAACAAATTCTTCTATTTACTATTCTTTCAAGAATTTCTTCTTCTGGTGTTTCTAAGTTAACAACGATATCAATTTTTTTACCATCTTTTGTTAACATTTCATCTAATACTTTTGCTTGATTTACTGTTCTTGGGAAACCATCTAAAATTAATCCGTTTTGAACATCATCCTCTTTTAGTCTTGATGTAATTAATTCAACTGTGATTTCGTCTGGAACTAATTCTCCTTTTGTAATATACTCATTAGCTTTTTTACCAATTTCTGTTCCTTCACTAATGTATTTTCTGAAAATATCTCCACTTGAGATTGCTGGTATAGCAAATTCTTTTGAAAGTATTTCTGCTACACTACCTTTTCCTGAAGCTGGTGCTCCTAACATAATAATTACCATAAAGATTTCCTCCTAAATATATTTAATTTTATGTACTAATTAAGTGACATTTTCTATTAAAAATATCATTTAATTAATACACATGAAAAATGAATAGATTATAAGCACATATGGGTGGCATAAAGCCACCCTCTTCTGTGCAATATATTCTATTTCTCTAAAAATCCTTTATAATGTCTCATTACTAATTGAGATTCTAATTGTTGAACTGTTTCAAGTGCAACACCAACAACGATAAGAATTGATGTTCCACCGAAAGAAATATCAATGCTTGAAAATCTCGTTAACATTGGAAGAATTGCTATTAAACTTAAGAATATAGCTCCAAACCAAGTTAATTTACCTAGTATTCCAGAAATATATTCTGTAGTAGGTTTACCAGCTCTAATACCTGGGATAAATCCACCATTTTGTTTAATATTTGTTGCTACTTCAGCTGGATTAAATGTTGCATATGTATAGAAGAATGTAAATCCTACTATTAATATTAGATATACTATAGCGTTAGCTAAAGAATATCCCCAAGCAACTTGTGAGCTTGATGTAGCTATTGAAAATTCATATAATCCTGCTAAGAATCCTGTACCACCGATTTTATCAGCAGCAAAGATTTGAATCATCATTGCAGGGAATGTCATGAATGATGATGCAAAAATAACAGGCATTACACCAGCCATTGCTAGCTTAAGTGGAATGTGTGTATTTTGTCCACCATACATTTTTCTTCCAACAACTTTTTTAGCATATTGTACTGGAACTTTTCTTTCAGCTTGTTGTACGAATACAACACCAGCTACGAATAGGATTGCTCCAATTACAATTGCAAGTGTAGTTACTATACCTACAGTGCTTACACCAACAATTTTTGTTCCTTCATAGATTACGATTAATCTCCAGAATGTTGTAATTGCTGATGGTAATGCTGAAACGATACCAATGAAGATAATCATTGAAATACCATTTCCAATACCTTTATTTGTGATTTGATCTCCTAACCACATAAGTACTGCTGTTCCTGTAACTAAAGATAACACAACCATAGCTCCTGTTAAGAATCCTGGGTTGATGAATATTCCACTTCCGCTATAAGAAATGTAAATTCCTAAACCTTCAATTACAGCTAAAACTAATGTTAATAGTTTTGTATAAAAATTAATTTTTTGTTTTCCTGCTTCTCCACCTTCTTTGATTAGTTTCTCAAGTGAAGGTATAATCATTCCCATCAATTGGATAACAATTGATGCTGTGATATATGGAGTTATTGTCATTGAGAAAATTGATAAATTTGAAAAAGCACCACCTGATATAGTATCGATTAGGCCTGTTAGGCTTCCAGTTGCTGATTGCATTTGCTCAGCAAGAGCAATTGTATCAACACCTGGAACTGTAATGAAACAGCCAAATCTAAATATGATTATTAATACTAATGTATATAATAATTTCTTTCTAATTTCTGGGGTCTTCAAAGCATTTTTAATAGTTTTAAACAACTAAATCACCTCAATCTTTCCACCTGCAGCTTCGATTTTTTCTGCAGCAGCTTTAGTAAATCTCTTTGCTTTAACTGTTAGTTTCTTGTCTAAGTTACCTGTAGCTAAAACAACTATTCCATCATTTATTTTTCCAATTATTCCTTCTGCTAATAAGCTTTCAGCTGTAACTTCTTTAGCTTCTGATTTGTTAAGCATTGTTAAAGTTACTTCTGTGTAATTTTTAGCATGAATATTTGTGAATCCTCTTTTTGGTAATCTTCTATATAATGGTGTTTGACCTCCTTCGAATCCTCTTCTAACACCACCACCAGATCTTGCTTTTTGTCCTTTATGTCCTCTACCTGATGTTTTTCCTAAACCAGATCCGATTCCACGACCTACTCTTTTTCTAGTTTGTTTTTTAACAGCTGGTCCGATATTTCCTAATTCCATCAATTTGCACCTCCTCTATATTGTTTTTATATTTCCGATTTTTATTATATCATTAATCAATATAATTTCAAATATTTTTTATTCAAAAATATTATAAGATTTCGCTAACTTTTTTTCCTCTTTTTTTAGCAACTGATTCAACAGTTTGCATATTTTTAAGAGCTTCGATAGTAGCATATACAACGTTTCTTGGGTTATTTGTTCCAATAACTTTAGAGTTGATATCTTTGTATCCTGCAAGTTCTAATACAGGTCTTACGCTACCACCAGCGATAATTCCAGTACCTTGAGCACCTGGTTTTAACATTACGCTAGCGCTACCAAATCTACCAACAAATTCATGTGGTATTGTTGTTCCAACGATTGGAACTTCTATTAAATTCTTTTTAGCTTCTTCAATAGCTTTTTTGATTGCATCTGGAACTTCAGCAGCTTTACCATTTCCAACACCGATATGTCCGTTTTCATCTCCAACAACAACTACAGCGCTGAATCTAAATGTTCTACCACCTTTAACAACTTTTGCAACTCTATTGATAGCTACTACAGTCTCTTTTAATTCTACTGATCTTTCTTCCATGAGAATATTTTTTCCTCCTTCTTTCAAATTGAATCATTCTACTTTAACATAGATATGATTTAATATAAGAATCATTTTCAATAATTTTTATTAGAAATCTAATCCTGCTTCACGAGCTGCTTCAGCGATAGCTTTAACAACACCATGATATATAAATCCACCTCTATCAAAAACTACTGTTTTGATTTTTTTGTCTAATGCTTTTTTAGCTACTAAAGCACCAACTTCTTTTGCTGCTGCAATGTTAGCTGCTTTAGTTTTGATTTCTTTATCTAATGTTGAAACATATACTAATGTTTCAGCTTTATCATCATCTATAATTTGAGCAATTATATTTTTATTAGATTTTGTAACTGCTAGTCTTGGACATTCAGCTGTTCCGCTAATTTTTGAACGAACTCTTGCATGACGTCTTGCTCTTTCAGCTTTTCTATCTACTTTGTTAATCATTATTTTCTCCTTTCTAGGTTTTCTTTACGGGGTATATCCAATCCCTCATATTTAACATCTTTAAGGGATTAAATATACCCCCTAAAGTTTACTTTTAACCTATTATTGAACATTATAATTATTTAAATTCTATTTTTTACCAGCTTTACCTTCTTTACGTCTAATAGTCTCTTCAGCATATTTAATACCTTTACCTCTATATACTTCAGGTGGTCTTTTTGTTCTAATAACAGCTGCTGTTTGACCTACAACTTCTTTATCCATACCTTTAACGATGATTTCGTTAGCGTTTGGAACATCGAAAGAAATTCCTTCTGGAGCTTCAACTTCTACTGGATGAGAGTAACCTAAGTTTAATAATAAGTTATTTCCTTTTTTGCTTGCTCTATATCCAACACCGTTAACTTCTAATTTTCTTTCAAATCCTTTTGTTGTTCCTTCGATCATGTTGTTTAATAATGTTCTTGTTAAACCGTGTAAACTTCTGTTAAGTGCTTCGTCGTTTGGTCTAACTACTGTGATAACATCACCTTCGATGTTAACTGTAATGTTTTTGTGGAACTCTTTTGTTAATGTTCCTTTTGGTCCTTTTACAGTAATTGTTTGACCATCAACTTTTACTTCAACACCTTGTGGTACTGTGATAGGTTTATTTCCTATTCTTGACATTTTTGTTTCCTCCTTCTTTAAATTTTCTGCCTTAGCTTAAATTATTTTAAAGACATATAATTAATAATTTTAATACTTAATATGTATGCTTTTTGCATACTCATTTTATTACCAGATGTAAGCTAAAACTTCTCCACCGATTCCTAATTCTCTAGCTTTTTTATCTGTCATAATTCCTTTAGATGTAGAAATTAAAGCAATTCCTAATCCATTTAATACTTTTGGTAATTCATCTTTAGATGCATAAATTCTTAAACCAGGTTTACTGATTCTTCTTAATCCATCTATAACTCTGTTACCTTTCTCATCATATTTTAATGTAACTCTTAAGATACCTTGTACATCGCTTTCGATTTCTTCAAGAGCTTTTATATAACCTTCTTCAAGTAATACTTCTGCTATAGCTTTTTTAATTTTTGATGTTGGAACATCAACTGTTTTAAATTTTTGGCTATTAGCATTTCTAATTCTTGTTAACATATCTGCTATTGGGTCAGTTGTATTCACGTTTATTACCCTCCTTTTTTAATATTTTTTATCTTTAATACTTTAATTTTTTAATTTAATATCTCTATATAAGAGAATGGATCAAATTACCAGCTTGCTTTTTTAACTCCTGGAATTTCACCTTTATGAGCTAATTCTCTAAAGCAAACACGGCAGATTCCAAATTTTCTTATATAAGCATGTGGTCTTCCACAAATTCTGCATCTGTTATATTCTCTTGTAGCATATTTTTGTGGTTTTGCACATTTAACTTTTAATGATTTTTTAGCCATTTTTTTCTCCTTTCTTAAAAAACCTCTTTTTTCTCATTCATTCGATTTCATAAGTTATCAATCTAGTTGATATACTTAGTTTCTAAATGGCATTCCTAAAAGTGCTAATAACTCTTTTGCTTCTTCGTCAGTTTTAGCTGTTGTTACAAATATAATATCCATACCTCTTAATTGGTCTACTTTATCATATTCGATTTCTGGGAATATTAATTGTTCTTTAATACCCATTGAGTAGTTTCCTCTACCATCAAAAGAATTTGCTGAAACTCCTCTAAAATCTCTTACTCTTGGAAGTGCAACATTGATTAGTTTGTATGCAAAATCATACATTTTTCCTGATCTTAATGTTACTTTGCATCCTATTTTTGCACCTTCTCTTAATTTGAATGCTGCGATTGATTTTTTAGCTTTTGTTACGATTGGTCTTTGACCTGTAATAATGCTTAAATCATTCATAGCGTTATCTAAAGCTTTTGGATTATCTTTAGTTTCTCCTAATCCAATATTTATAACTATTTTCTCTAATTTAGGAACTTGCATTACTGATGTATAATTGAATTTTTTCATCATTGCTGGAACTACTTCATTTACGTATTGTTCTCTTAGTTTTTCCATAGTGCTATAAGTCCTCCTTTCATACTCTACTTAATTATTTTAATTTTGCATTACATTTTTTGCAAACTCTTACTTTTTCGCCTTTTTCTTCAACATATCCTACTTTTGTAGCTTT
Organism: Clostridia bacterium; assembly: GCA_017517685.1. Taxonomy (GTDB): domain Bacteria; phylum Bacillota; class Clostridia; order TANB77; family CAG-508; genus Scatovivens. The sequence continues at coordinate 214,236 of JAFWYK010000007.1, read as the reverse complement.
TCCGCATTTAGGGCAAACTACATTAACTTTTGCTGAGTGGATAGCGCATTCTACTGAAATGATTCCACCTTCTTCACCTTGTTTTCTAGGTTTGATATGTTTTTTTCTAACGTTAACACCTTTAACAATTATTTTGTTTGTTTTTGGTATAATTTCTAAAACTTCTCCTGTTTTTCCTTTATCATTTCCTGATAAAACTTTAACAGTATCACCTTTTCTTATTCTCAATTTTTTCACCTCTTTTTCGTTTTTAAGGTATGTAGCTTTATACTACATCATATATTTTCTCTTTATTATAAATCTGATTAATTGCTAAACTTAAGTTTAGCTTCGATCCTATAAAACTTCTGGAGCTAAAGATAAGATTTTCATATATTCTTTATCTCTTAATTCTCTTGCTACTGGACCGAAAATACGTGTTCCTTTTGGTGTTCCGTCTTCACGGATAATAACTGCAGCGTTTTCATCAAATTTTAAATAAGAACCGTCAGCTCTTCTAACACCTTTTTTAGTTCTTACTACTACAGCTTTAACAACCTCACCTTTTTTAACAACGCCACCTGGTGTAGCTGTTTTAACAGAAGCCATTATAATGTCTCCTACTTCAGCATATTTTCTATGTGAACCACCTAAACATCTAATGCACATTAATTCTTTTGCACCTGTGTTGTCAGCTACTTTTAATTTAGTTTGTTGTTGTATCATTATTGGTTCCTCCTTCTTAATAAATCACTTGCAAGATTTAATCTTGCTATATTTAAGGTTTCTATTATTTCTTATTTAATAACAGCTTTCTCAACGATTTCTACAACTCTGTATCTTTTATCTTTTGATAAAGGTCTTGTTTCCATAACTCTTACTTTATCTCCAACTTTACAAGCGTTTTCTTCATCGTGAGCTTTTAATTTATATGTTCTTTTTACAGTTTTGCTATAAACTGGATGTGCAACTGAATCTTCAACTGCAACAACTATTGTTTTATCCATTTTATCAGAAACAACTGTACCGATCATTGATTTACGAAGATTTCTTTCCATTCGGAATTTCTCCTTTCTTAATTTTTATTATTAGTTATTTTTAAGTTCTCTTTCTCTTAAAATTGTTTTTATTCTAGCTATGTCTTTTCTTACTTCTTTTACTTTTAGTGGATTATCTAATCCGTTTGTAGCTAAGCTAAATCTTAATTTAAATAATTCTGATTTTAATGCGCTTAGTTCTTTTTCTAGTTCTGGTGAAGACATATCTTTTAATTTATTATTCTTCATCATTATCACCACCTACTACTTGATTTTCTCTTCTAACAAATTTTGTTTGAACAGGTAATTTTTGAGCAGCTAATCTTAAAGCTTCTCTAGCAACTTCTTCTGAAACACCTTCGATTTCAAACATAACTCTTCCTGGTTTAACTACAGATACCCAGTATTCTGGAGCTCCTTTACCTTTACCCATACGAGTTTCAGCTGGTTTTTTTGTTACAGGTTTGTCTGGGAATATTTTAATCCAAACTTTTCCACCTCTTTTAATGTAACGTGTCATTGCAACTCTGGCAGCTTCGATTTGATTTCCTTTGATCCATCCAGCTGTTGTAGCTTGTAATCCGTATTCTCCTTCATTAACTACATTAGCTCTTGTTGCTTTTCCTCTATTTCTACCTTTTTGTTGTTTTCTAAATTTTGTTCTTTTTGGCATTAATGGCATTAGTCGTTACCTCCTTTTGCTTCTTTTTTAGCTGGAAGAACTTCTCCTTTATAGATCCAAACTTTAACACCGATTTTTCCGTATGTTGTGTCAGCTTCATAGAATCCATAGTCTATATCAGCTCTTAAAGTTTGAAGTGGTATAGTACCTTCTTTATAGAATTCTGTTCTTGCCATATCAGCTCCACCTAATCTTCCAGATACAGCTGTTTTAATTCCTAATGCTCCAGCTTTCATAGCTTTTTGCATTGCTTGTTTCATTGCTCTTCTGAATGAAATTCTTCTTTCTAATTGGTTAGCGATACTTTCTGCTACTAATTGAGCGTCTGTATCAATATTTTTAACCTCAACAATATTTAAATTAACTTCTTTGTTTATCATTTTTTCAAGTTCTGCTTTTAATGCTTCTGATAAGTTTCCACCTTTACCAATAACTAAACCTGGTTTAGCTGTGTAAACGTTAACTTTTACGAATTTAGCAGTTCTTTCGATTTCTATTTTTGAAATTCCACTAATAAATAGTTTCTTTTTCACATATTCACGAATTTTATGGTCTTCAACTAGGTAATCAGCAAAGTTTTTAGAATCTGCATACCATTTTGAGTTCCAATCTTTGATAACTCCTACTCTAATTCCATTTGGATGAACTTTTTGTCCCATCGTAAATATCCTCCTTTCTCTTATTTACTTTCTCTTAAAACTATTGTAATATGACTTGTTCTTTTTCTTATTCTTACAGCTGATCCTTTTGCTGCTGGTCTAATTCTTTTTAATGTTGGTCCTTGGTTTGCATAAATTTCTGCAACATAAAGGTTAGCTCTGTTCATGAAATGATTATTTTCTGCATTAGCTATAGCTGAATTTAATAATTTTTCTAATAATTCAGCTGAAGCTTTTGGTGCGAATTTTACTATTCTTGAAGCTTCTTCTACTTTTTTTCCTCTTAATAAGTCAGCAACAATTTTAACTTTTCTAGCTGAAATTCTTGCATAACTTAAAGTTGCTCTAGCTTCTGCTACTTGAGTTTTCTCTCCCATTTTTTCCTCCTTTATATTTGAAAGCTCTTAAAACTTAAGAGTTATAAATTTTTATTTTTTTGTTGTTTTGTCTCCTGCGTGACCTTTGAATGTTCTTGTAGGAGCAAATTCTCCTAATTTATGACCGATCATTTCTTCTGAAATATATACAGGAACATGTTTTCTTCCATCATGAACAGCTATTGTATGTCCAATCATTTGTGGATATATTGTAGATGCTCTTGACCATGTTTTTAATACTTCTTTTTTACCTGTTTCATTCATAGCTTCAACTCTTTTTAATAATTCTGGAGCTACATAAGGTACTTTTTTACTTGATCTTGACATGTTTTTCTCCTTCCTTAAATATTGCTTATATTAAGCTGCAATATTATTTTCTTCTCTTAACGATAAATTTATTTGATAATTTCTTTTTGTTTCTTGTTTTGTATCCAAGTGCTGGTTTACCCCAAGGAGTCATAGGTCCACTATGTCCAACTGGTGCTCTACCTTCACCACCACCATGAGGGTGATCGTTAGGGTTCATAACAGATCCTCTTACTGTAGGTCTGATACCTAAATGTCTTGTTCTACCAGCTTTTCCTAATTTGATATTTTCGTGATCGCTGTTTCCGATTGTTCCGATTGTTGCTCTACATCTAACTGAAACTAATCTCATTTCTCCTGATGGTAATCTAACGTGAGCATATGCTCCTTCTTTAGCCATTAATTGAGCTTCTTGTCCAGCAGATCTAACTAATTTTCCACCTTGTCCTGGATTTAATTCAATGTTATGAATTAATGTACCAACCGGAATGTTAGAGATTGGCATTGCATTTCCTGGTTTAATATCTACGTTTTCTCCAGAAACTACTTTGTCACCATCTGTTAATCCTTTTGGTGCTAAGATGTATGATTTTGTTCCATCTTCATATTCGATTAATGCGATGTTTGCACTTCTGTTTGGATCATATTCGATACCGATTACAGTAGCTGTCATATCGTCTTTTAATCTTTTAAAATCAATTATTCTATATTTTTGTCTATTTCCACCACCTTGGTGTCTTACTGTTATTCTACCATATGAATTTCTACCAGCATTTTTCTTTTTTGTAGCTAATAGAGATTTTTCTGGAGTTTTTTTAGTAATTTCTTCAAATGTTGAAGTAGTCATATTTCTTCTTGATGGTGTATATGGTCTATATTGTTTAATTCCCATTTTAAATTCTCCTTTAAATTATTTATTCTCCGGGTTTTATTTCCCGATAACTATTTTATATTGAAATTAAGCTCCCATTACTTCGATTGAATCTTTGTATTTTTTAGAAACTTTAACTTCTTTTCCACCTTTTCCTAAATATTTCATATCAGAAACGTTTGTATCGATTGTAACGATAGCTTTTTTCCAATCTGAAGTTCTACCTTGGTGTACTCCTACTCTTTTTTCTTTTCCTTTTACAGTCATTGTATTTACTTTTAATACTTTAACTTCAAATAATTTTTCAACTGCGTTTTTAATTTCAACTTTTGTTGCTTTTTTTGCAACTCTGAAAGTGTATTTTCCTTCTTGCATATCAGCGCTACTTTTTTCAGTAACAACTGGAGCTAATATAATTTCTTCTGCTACCATAATTATGCGTACACCTCCTCTAATTTTTTGATTGTATCAACTGTTAATACTAATTTTTTGTATTTTAATAAGTCGTATACATTGATTGTGTTTACTGAACTTGTTCTAACATCTGCTAAGTTTCTAGCTGATTTTTGAACGATTTCATTGTTTGTTGGTAATACTACTAATGCTGTTGCATCAACTTTTAAGTTTTTCATAGCATCTGCCATTTGTTTTGTTTTGATTTCTTTGAAATCAAATTTATCAACAACTACTAAATTATTTTCTAAAACTTTTGAGCTTAATAATGATTTAATAGCTAATTGTCTTTCTTTTTTGTTTACTCTATATTTGTATGATCTTGGTTTTGGTCCTAATGCAATACCACCTTTGATCCATTGTGGAGCTCTGATAGATCCTTGTCTAGCTCTACCTGTTCCTTTTTGTCTCCAAGGTTTTCTTCCACCGCCTCTTACTTCAGATCTTGTTTTTGTGCTTTGTGTACCTTGTCTTTGATTAGCTAAATAGTTAACTAATACTGTGTGTACAACTGCTTCATTTGGTTCAATTCCGAAGATTTCTTCTTTTAAATCTACTGTGCTAACCTTTTTTCCGTTTACATTATATACATCTATACTAGGCATTTAATCTTCCTCCTTCCCTCTATTTAGATGCTTTAACTGCATTTCTTATTTTTAATATACTACCTTTATTTCCAGGTACTGAACCTTTAATTAAAATAGCGTTTTTATCTAAGTCTACTTTTACAACTTCTAAGTTTTGAACTGTAACTTTTTCAACACCCATATGTCCTGGTAATTTTTTACCTTTAAATACTCTACCTGGTGTTGATGTAGATCCCATTGAACCTGGTCTTCTATGATACATAGAACCATGTCCCATTGGTCCTCTGTGTTGTCCATGACGTTTGATAACACCTTGGAATCCTTTTCCTTTTGTAATTCCTTGGATATCAACTTTATCACCGATAGCAAAAGTATCAACTTTAATTTCGTCTCCTACTTTTACATCTAAGCATTCTTCACATGCTCTAAATTCTCTTAAATGTTTAACTGCAGCTACATTTGCTTTTTTGAAATGTCCTGCTTCTGGTTTGTTAACTTTGTTTTCTTTAACTGATCCAAATCCTAATTGAACAGCCATGTATCCGTCTGTTTCAACTGTTTTGATTTGAACTACTGGACATGGTCCAGCTTCTATAACTGTTACTGGAATAACATTTCCTTTTTCATCGAATATTTGTGTCATTCCAACTTTTTTTCCGATTAATGTTTTCATTACTTTCTTTTCCTCCTACTATTGGCTGAAACACATTAAAAATTTCAGCTTGGTTTGATTTTTTAAAATAATTTCTTCTTATTATAATTTGATTTCGATATCAACACCTGCTGGTAACTCTAATTTCATTAAGCTATCAACTGTTTTTTGTGTTGGATAAAGAATATCAATAACTCTTTTGTGTGTTCTCATTTCAAATTGTTCTCTTGAATCTTTGTGTTTGTGTGGAGAACGTAAGATTGTTACGATTTCTTTTTCTGTTGGAAGTGGAATAGGTCCTGAAACTTTTGCTCCTGTTCTCTTAGCAGTATCAACTATTTTTTCAGCTGACTGATCTAAAACAACATAATCATAAGCTTTTAATCTTATTCTGATTTTGTCACTTCCTACTTTTGTGTTTGATGTTGCCATTTAAATTTTCCCTCCTTAATTAAATATTATGGCTAACGGCAAGTTAACAACGTACCCTGGTGTTTCTTTTAACCCCATTTTAAAATCCAAGCTATCTTTAGTATTCAATATTAAACTGATACGTAAATTGTCTTGGATAAGTATGTACATTTATCAAACTTATCGCCCGGTCTAAGCCTAGACATGCTCCACAGAAGTTCCCTCCACTTATAGTGTAGCCACATTCTGCTTCTTCGCTTTATCTCATGCTAAATAATTATACTACGGCTACAAGCCTTTGTCAACACTTTTTTAAATATTTTTTACAATATTTTTACAGCATTTTTTAAGCAAAAAATAAGAAGAAAATTTGCATTTCCTTCTTATTATATATATACATATTTTATTAATCTAATAATGAACATTCGATTTTAGTTTTTCCTGTTAGTTTTCCATTGTTATATTTTAAAATACTTACTGTAGAATCTCCAGTTGCATGTGGTATTTCTACCAACACTTCCATAATGCCATCATTATCTATATCTAATATATCTACATTATCTAAAGATAAATAATATTCTGCATTAGAACCTTTTCTCCATTTACTTTTTTCAATAGAAGCTAAATCATCAACAAATGATCCTTTTGAATCATAGAATGAAATCTTTGAATATCCTGTTTGCTTATTAGCAAATATTACTATGTACTCTTCTACACCATTTCCATCTAAGTCAGTAATAATTGTTTTAACAGTATCATAATTTGTAAATCCTGTATTAGTTATCACTGATGGAACTGTATTTATAACTTTTACTTCTCTTGGAATAGCTTCATAATTTTCTGATATAGCAACCTTACCTACGCCATCTATTTTTACAAGCCCATCATAAAGTTGTGTTGAAAAAGTTCCAAGCTTAGATTCTTTAAACGCATAATGTTCATAACTATAATATGTTATAACATATTTATCAGAACCATCTATTTTGTTATCTATATATTTTAATTTTACTTCATCCATTTTTGATGTATCTAAAATTAAACCTTTATATAAAACAACTAATTCTTCATTCATTATTTTTCTGTCATCTGTTACTTCTGTTGTAACAGAATTTGTTGATGTTAATCCCGCATCTACCATTGCACCATCAATTATATTTGCAACAGTTGTACCTTCTTCGTCATCATCTATTAAATTTTCATATTCAGATAAATTTTGAATTAAATCGCTATATTGTTGATCTATGTTATCTTTTGTATCATGAATTAAATAATAAGCAAGTATTCCTGTAGCAACTATTAGAACAAAGAATGCAAACAATACTGCATTACCAACTGTACCTATTTTTACTTTTACAGTATCAGTTTCAGCTTTTATTTCATCATTAATTTCTTTTACTACAGAACTTTTTTCTTCTTTAACTTCTACTTTGCTTTCTTCATTGTTGTTTTCGATTTTATTTTCTTCATCTTTTTTATTTAAGTCTTGCATAGTACTTCTCCTTTGTTTTTATTAACACATTCAAAAGAATTTTAACATAGATCTATCATTATTATAAGCATTATCACTAAAGCTTCACATAAAAATTACAATATATCAGCTGAATTTATGTATTCAACTATTCTTGCAATTTCATTTGCCATAGTATCTTGATATTTTGGCTCTTCCACAAATCCATTTGTTGAATCATCATAACCATATTTATTTAAGAATCTATAAGTTTCAATTTCTATAATTTCACGTTTTGATATCTTTTTATCTAATGGTAAATTTTTACCTTCACGTTTTTCAATTATACCTTCTACCTTATAATCTATAACAACATAGTTTCTTTTTAATTCTTCTTTCAATTCTGATAAATCCAAAACATCATCTTCTACTAATTCATCATCTTCATTGTCTCTGATAAACATTTCTATTTCAGCAATCAACTCATGAATACTGTAGTTACGAGCTAAACTTAATTTCCTAGCAATTGTTCTTCTTATTGCTCTTTGTCTAACTTCAATTTGTTCAATCATGAATTCATCTAGTTTATTTTGGCCTGTGAAAATTCCAATAAATCTTGAGAATGTTCCTTTATCTTCGATTATTTCTAAATCATCTTTTAATTTTTTAAGTTCTGCTTCTCCACGAATATCTCTAATTTTTTCTGCAATACCTCTTTTTAGCTCATTCTCTTCTATAATTGCCATTTCTTCAAATCTTGTTATTTTTGCATTTTTAACAGCAATTTTAGGATTATTTAAATAATTCATTAATGTACTAATTTCAATATTCTTTTTAGATATATTCTCTAATTCTTCTTCAATAGCTTTTGTTTTCTTTTTCTCACATTTAGCATTAATTTTCTCTTCAATCTCTTTTGTTAATTTATTTAAAGTCTCAGCAACTTTTCTCATTTCAAAAGCATTGTTTAAAGCGCTATATTGTGATCCTATATTTCCTGCTATTTTAGCATGATTTTGTTGTTTTGTTATTAAAACTTTAATATCTTCTAATAACTTTTCTGTAGCTTCAACATTTTCTTTAGCTTCTTGTTTTACTCTAACATACAACTCATCTTCTGGTATTAATTCAGATTTTACAGTCTCTACTACTTTATTTAGTTTTTCTTTAACATCTTCTTTTACTTCGTTAATTTTTTCAACTATTTTAGTTTTTCTTTCATCTAAATTTTCTTTTAAACTAGATTTTAAATCAACTTTAATTGTATCTTGAGTAGCAGATTCTTCTTTAGCTACTTTTTCTACAATCTCATTTATTACTTTTTCTACTTCTGATTTATCAGATGTAACTTCTTCTTTTTCTTCATTTTCTTCAACGCTTTTTATTGTCTCAACAACCGCTGTTTTATCAAGATTTTCATCTTGATCTTTTTCTTCATTATTCTCTTGCTCTTCTTGAACATTTTCTTCTGATTCAGCAGCTTCAGGTACTTCTTGAGGATCTTCAACTACTTCTTCAACAGCACTTGCTTCTTCATCAACTTTTTCTTCAGAACTTACTTCTGCTTTTTCTTCTTTTACTTCAAGAACAATATCATCTGATATTTCAGGTAATTCCATATCTTCAAATTGTTTTTCTATCTCTCTGCATTCTGCAAGCATATATACAGCTACATTTCTCTTCCACATATTAACAAAATTAATATGTTCTTTTCTTACTTCAAACATATCTGTAGATAAAACTTTAAGTTCATCAAGTTGTCTTGCAATTCTTTCTAAATTATCAATATCTTCATCTCTTTCTTTATCTGGATAATTTCCTGTTGCTTCTTTTTCTTCCATGATTGCTTCATGAGACGATAATAATTGTTCTAATTTACGAATATTATCATAGTTTGTTGCATTGTCTTCTTCTAATGTAATGCATTCTAATAATTTTCTATTTATTGAATAACAATTATCTAAAATATAAGAATATAGCCCATTTCTTTCTCTTTCAGATAATTCTTCTAAATTTTGTTTTTCAATATCTAAGCTGTATACCATTGTTGCTTTATTATCAATTTCTTTTTCTTCTGATAATAGTATAGATTTTAATCTTGTAAATGGTGCTATAAGTACTTCATCTGAATTATCACCAAGTACATCTTTAACATATATATGAGGTACATCTTCTCCAACTTTAATTTTTAATACAGCTGGTCTTGTATAATTTACTGCAAATTCTTTTTCTGCTTTTTCTTGATTTAATGTAGCAGTTAAAAACTTATCAATAAATGGTTCATTCTTTATTCTTTCTACTTCAGCTATATTTGTTCCTCTATATATATCTTTTTGAGGTCTTCTAGTTTTATAGAATTGTTTTAATATTAATTTATAAACTAATTTGATGCATTTAATATTTTCCATTACAGCTTCTCTTGTATATGAAAGATCAACTTTTTTATCTGTATCATCACTTAATAAAGCTATATCTGTTTCACAATTACTAATTAATAATTGATTTATAGCTTTACATTTTTCATCTTTGAATTTCTTTAGAGCCTCTAACTCTTCGTTTGTAAATTTTAATTCCATCATCTGTACCACCTCGTAAATATATACAGTATAATTTTATCATTTATGTATTTTTTAAGCAACATTTTTATAACATTTTTTACACTATTTTTTAAATAAAAAAGGAAGATTTTATTTTATAAAAATCTCCCTATTTCTAGCTATTTTAATAACTCTTTTGCTTTATTTAATTGAGTATCGATTTGATTTTCAATATCAAGTTCAACAGTATGGTTTGGTTCAATACCAACTTTGTTAATTTTTACTTCTTTTGGAGTAAAGTATTCCTCAACAGTTAGCTTAAGTGCACTACCATCTTCAAGCATAAATACACTTTGAATTACACCTTTTCCATATGTTTTTGTTCCAACAACTTGTGCTCTTTTGTGATCCTTTAAAGCTCCTGCTACAATCTCTGATGCACTAGCTGAATATTCGTTTACTAAAACAACTACATCTTCAGTTATTAATTGTGGATCTTTTGTTTTTGAATAATCTTTATTTCCTTTTGAATCAACAGTAACTAATGTAGTTGTATTCTTTGGTAAGAATAAATCTAACAAGCTTAACGCTTCTTCAACTAACCCACCTGTATTATTTCTTAGATCAACAATAATCTTTTTAGCACCTTCGTTTTTTAGTTCTAAATATTCCTTTTTAAATTCTTCTGCACAACCTTCATCAAATGTTGCAAGTGAAATGTATCCTATATTATTTTCAAGCATTTCAGTTTCTACGTGATAAACTTTAATAGCTTTTCTTTCTATATCAAAATCTAAATATTCACCATTTCTTTCTATTGTAACTTTTACTTTAGTTCCTTCTTCACCTTTAATCTTATTTGAAACATATTCAGAACCAGCACCAATCACACTTTCATCATTTACACCAACAATAACATCACCAGCTTTTATTCCTACTTTTTCTGCAGGTGATTCTTTTATTGGTTCTACAACTACTACATTATCATTTTTATCAGTACTCATATAAATACCAATTCCAACATAGTTTCCTAGTGCCACTGTTTGAAATTCTTCCCAATCTTCAACAGTTAGATATTCAGAATATTCATCACCAAGTCCATTAACGTAACCTTTTATTGTTTCATCTAATACTTTATTTTCATCAATTTCACCGATGAATTCTCTGTCTATAACTTCTCTAAAACTTGTTAATGTTTCTGCTATAACATCAATATTTTTTTCTCTTTTATTTTCTGCTACAACAGTACCTTTTTCTATTTTATTTAAGTCACCATATCTATTTGTGTAATACATCATTGTTACTTCTGATGCTATTACTGCAACTACTATTGCTACAAATATAGTAATTAGTATAAATCTAACTTTTAAATTTGCTTTTTCTTCTTCAAATTCACGCTCTAATTCTTCTTGATCCATTTTTCCTCCAAATTTCTATTAAGGTAAATATGGGGTTGGATTTTGACATCTACCTTTTACACGAACCTCAAAATGTAAGTGGTTTCCTGTAGAATTTCCTGTTGTTCCAACTTTACCAATTTGTTGACCTTGAGAAACATATTGTCCTTCTGTAACCATTCTTGAATTTGGTTGCATATGAGCATATAAAGTCATAGTACCATCTTGATGATCTATAACAATATATTCTCCATAACTTTTATATGTACCGTTAGCTCTAACTAACGCTTTTGATGTAACAACTTTACCAGCTTTAACCGCAACTATTGGTGTTCCACCAGCACAAGCAAAATCTACTCCAGTATGACCTACGTATCCATAATATCCTGTTGTAATATTTCTTTTTGATTTACCAGGAATTGGACAGATATATCCAGAGTTTTCAGCTTTAACAACTTCTCCTGTATATCCATAAGCAAGTCTAGAAAGTTCTGCTTGAATCGCTCTTTTATCAGCCTCAAATTCTTCAAGTTCAGCTTGAAGAACAGCTTCTTCAGCAGATAATGTATTTACAATTGTTTTCTTCTCACTAACTGAAGATGATAATTGATTCTTTTTACCTACTACTGTTTTCTTTGAAGCTTCAAGTTCTGTTTTTGCATTTTCTAAATCAACTTTTTCTTGCTCTAATTTCGCTTTTGTATCTGTAATTCTTTTTAACAATTCTTGATCAGCATCTGCTAATAACTCTATTGTATAGTATCTTGATAGAAAATCAGTTAATCCATCTGATGCAAACAATAATTGTAAATAAGATGTATCTCCAGCTTCATACAAAGCAATTAATCTTTTATCTAATAATTCTTTTTGAATATCATATTTTTCTGATTGCTCATTAATTGTTGTAGTCTTTTCATCAATTTGAGTTCCTAAATCAGTAATCTTTGTTTGCAAGTCTGAAATTTCATTTTCAACCGAACTAATTTGAGAATTAAGTTTATTAATTTGATTTAACGCAGTTGTCATTTCAGATTTTTTTCCCGCAATTTCAGAATTTAATTGATCAATTTTTTGATCAATTGCATTAGCTTGATTTTGCAAATCAGAAGTTGTACTTGCATATGAAATGCCTATACAACCAACTAATACTACAAGTGCAATCGTACTAATACATACTATTCTAGTTATGTTTTTAATATTCATTTTTTCCTCCGTTTTTTATAGGTTTTATTCTTCTTCAATTGTGTCTTCTATCTCTACAACAGTATTTTCTATTTTCTCTTCCTTTTCCTTATTTCCAAGTGAATAAGAAGTAATATAATCTAAAGGTTCAACATATTGACCATTAATTCTAACTTCAAAATGAGCATGTGGCCCAGTTGAATATCCTGTGGAACCAACTTTTAAAATTGGTGTTCCTTGTAAAATTGTCATACCAACTTCAACTAATATTTCTGAACCATGAGCATATAATGTTGTAATACCTCCACCATGGTCTACTATAACCATATTTCCATACGCTCCATTATATCCTGCATAAGTTACTATACCATCATTTGCTGCAATAAAGTTTGCTCCCATTGGAGCACCAATATCAGTTCCTGTATGAAGTTTATATATTCCTGTAATTGGATGAGTTCTCATACCAAATGCTGAAGTAATTCTTGTATATCCAGGTACTGGCCATGCCATTACTCCACCAACATATTCTTCACTAACACTAGCTAAAGCTAACAATCTAATTTCTTTTTCGATATCAGCTATTTGTGTTTGATATTCCTCTATCATTCTATGAAGTTCAGCTTCTTCTGCAGTTAATGATGCAAGTTTATTATTTTTTATAATGTTCATATTTGCTAAAGAAATTGCATTTTTTTCTCTAGTCTCTTTTGAAGCTGTTAAAATTGCTTTTTTAGTTTCTAACGCTTCTTTTAATTTTCTATTATATTTTTGCTCAGCTTCTACAGTATTTAATAACTCAGTATCCGCTTTAGCAACTTCTTCTATCATAAAAAAGTTTGATAAAAAATCTGTAATACTTTTTGAATTTACCAAAACTTCTAAGTAAGAAATTTCTCCCATTTGATACATGGCTACTAATCTTTTTTCTAGCAAAGCTTTTTGTTTTTCATAGCGCTCATTAGAAGCTTCTAATTCCTTTTCTGCTTTTTGAATATAAGCATACATATCTTTTTCTAAAACTTCTAATGTTTGAATCTCAAGTTGTTTATCATAAATCTTTTGATTTATTTCAGCAAGTTCTGCAACTGTTAAAGAAAGTTCACTTTCAATGAATTGAATTTGAGCATTTGAAGTATCAATTCCCATTTCTAATTCATTTTTTTCAATTTGTAAATCATCTAACGTTTTTTCTTCTTCAGGTTCTTCTTCACCTTCTGATTCTTCTTGTGGCTGTTCCTCATCTTCTATAATGTTTCCATTTTCATCAATATTTTCTAAAACATCTTCAGGAATAGTTAGAAAATCAAAGGTTCTTTCAGATGTTGCAAAAACCCTTAAAACTGGATTTAAACATGATAAAGAAACTATTACTAAAATTATTAAATTAATTTTAATAAACTTCTTCATTTATCCTGTTTACACCTCCAAATATTTATTCATTGATAACATACTACCTACAATACCAACTCCCATACCTAAAACACAATAAATTAAAGATACTGGTTTTGCTATTTCCATAAATTTAGTTAATGTTACGCTCATTTGTTGAAGTATATGTGAAGCTTCTACTTTTACAATAACAACATCATATACAACTCCAACTATTACTATTGATATTATTGCCGCAATTAAACCAATTATTATACCTTCTACAATAAAAGGACCTCTAATAAATGAATTTGTTGCACCAACATATTTCATTATTGATATTTCTTTTCTTCTTGCATGAACTGTTAATCTAATTGTATTTGATATAATTGCAACAGATACAACTAAAAGTCCAGCAAAGAATACTCCAATTGCAACTTTAATTCCATTAGCAATTGCAAGTAATGTAGAAACAACATCATCGTCATTTCTTATTTCTTTTACTAAAGAATCATGAATTGTAGTTTCATCTATTTCTAAATCTACTTCTTTACTTCTTCCTTCTGTAGCTATTTTAGCTCCAATTCTTTCTACTTCAGTAATAACATCTTTTGTTTTTTCAAGATCTGTTAATGTTACTATAAAAGATGCTGGAAAAATATTATTTTCTCCTTCATAACCAGCCCATAAATCGCTATTTCCTGGCATTCTTTCTTTCATAGATTCTAAAGCTTGTTGTTTATTCTTATAAGTTACAGTATTTACTCCATCCAAACTTTTTATCTCATTTTCAAATCTATCTCTTTGTTCAACAGTAACTTCATCCCAAATAAAAACTTCCATACCTTGTTTCATTTGAACTTGTTCTAATATTGAATTAACATTTATACCAATCGCAAATGATAATCCAAACAAAATCATTGTACAAACCATTGTTATAATAGAACCTACAGATGATTTTGTGTTTTTGAATATATTTCTAAAACCTTCTCCTATTGTATAGGTAAATCCATTATATCTCACTTCTATACCCACCTTTTCTATCATCTCTTACAATTATACCTTTATCTATTTGTATAACTCTCTTTTTCATTTTGTCTACTATATCTCTAGCATGTGTTGCCATTACAATAGTTGTTCCTCTTGCGTTAATTTCATTTAACAAATTCATGATATCCCATGCTGTTTCTGGATCAAGGTTTCCAGTAGGCTCGTCTGCAATAATCATTGATGGATTATTTACTAAAGCACGTGCTATAGCAACTCTTTGTTGCTCACCACCTGATAATTCATGTGGATAGCATTTAGCTTTATCACTTAATCCAACTAATGATAATACCATTGGAACTTGTCTTCTTATATGCTTTGGTGTAGCTTTTACTATATACATAGCAAACGCAACATTTTCATATACTGTTTTATCTGGTAACAATCTGAAATCTTGGAATACTACACCCATACTTCTACGTAAGAATGGTACTCTTTTTGATTTCAAAAATGTTATATCTCTACCATTTATTACTATATTTCCGCTTGACGCTTCTTCTTCTTTTAATATTAGTTTAATCAATGTTGATTTTCCAGATCCTGATGATCCAACTAAAAATGCAAACTCACCTTTTTCAATTGTAAATGTCGCATTATGAACTGCTTCAGTACCTGTACTATACACTTTACTAACGTTTTTAAATTCTATCATTTATTCTTTTTGCACCCTTTCTTTTTTACTTGAAAAACGCAACTTTTTTCACGCTTATATCTTATCAATAAAGACGTAAAAAATCAATAGAAAAATGCATATTTTAAGACTTTTATAATACTTTTTTAAGGTTATTTTAAGATTACTTTTTTTACATTTTTTTGCACAAAAAAAGAATGTTTTTTTCAAACATTCTTTTTTCATTTTTATATTATTGAACTCTACCCATTGGTTTAAACTCATCATTATAATAATTAACAGATTCTGGTGGTTGATATTCATAATTTTTATGTTCTTCATTAACACCACCTGTATATTTAATTGGAACCATTGTCTCATCTTTGTCAGCAAGAACATTCATTTTAAATGCAATTTTTACATTATTTTCATATTCCATAATCATAACAAATTCAACATTTCTTCCTCTTGTCATTACAGTATTTGGATTAATTGTCCATTTTGTTAATTTTAATGAGTCTCCTGTTAATTTTTGAACTTCTGTTGCAAAAGTTTTAAATTCTTCTGCTGATTCAATTCTTAACTCTTTTTCAATATCTTTTTTATTTAAATTAAAATATGTTTCAATGCCAGCTACATCTTTTCCTCTTAATTCTTTCATATATTTTGCAACTGTATCGCTTGCAAAATATTCTAAAGCATTATATATAGCTAGTTGCTCAACGTCTCCAGAATATTCTGGAAACGCTGATGCAACATTTATAGGCATAACTGATATTGCATTTTCTTTTTTATCATTATAAATTCTTCTTATTGCTTTATCAATTGGGTTATTATATAAAACTACAGCCATTGCAATTACAAATACTAGAAGTAAAATTAATAATGCAATTAGCATAATAATCATTCTTTTATTAAGCGTTACTCTATTACTCATTTATACCTCCTAATATCTAAATTTAAATGTAAATACAGATGTATCTCTTGTTCTTACCCATTGCTCAACATCATCTTCATTTACTTTTCCTGATAAAATCTCATAAGCAATTTCTGGTTCATTATAAGCTCTTCCGGTTGTTTCATCACCAGTTGCGGCTCCTGCTGTTGAACCTGTATTTGCTATTGTATGTCTTACTTTAGCAATAATTTCTTCATTTGTTTTATTTTCATAATCTTTTATCCAATCCCATTTTGCACCCCAAACTTTTAAGTGCATTATTTCTCCTTGTACACAAGATGGTCTTTGTTCAAGCCAAGGATATTTCTTTAAAATTGGTTCTAGATATTGTTTTTTAGCAACTTCCATTTGTACATATAAGAATTCATCTCTATTTGTTTTACAAATTTCTTTTAATGTTGCTTGGAATTGTTTATCACCATTGTAATCATCCCAGAATTGTTGTCCTGTCCAAGATGCATATGCAGCAAGTGGTGCACATAATTGTGGATCCATTTTTAAACATTCTGGAATAAATTGACCTGCAATATTATTCATATTACTTTTTAATAATACTGTCCATTGAATAATACCAACAGCAGTTTCACCTTCAGAACATGTACCTTGTGATTCTGGTCCACATCCCGGCTCGTCAGTTCCACCTGATTCAAATGGTAACCAATAGAATAATTCCCAATCATTTTCTCTTTTCACTACTTGATCAAGTTTCATATAATCTTCAACGTTTTCTACAACAGTTCCGTCTAAATCTCTCATAATTACTCTTAAGTAGTTACCCATAACTCTTGAGTTATCTATTTCTTTACCTTCAGCATCAACTTCAGGTTTTGGTCTATATGCATCAAAGTTTTCTGGTGGATTAACTCTTACTTTTTCAATTAATTCTTTATCTGTCATCGTTCTACCAATAACAGTTCCTTCTTTAATAAAGTATAGAGTCTCATTTACGCCTTCATCATTTTTAGCAGTTACTGTAATCGCTGTACTTGATTGTGCTTTAATATCTTGATCAGCTTCTGCTTTCTCCATTGCTTTTTTGCTTGGTAATTTATAAACTTCATCTGGTTCATATCTTGTCATTGGAGCTTTATCACTCTCTTTTTTAGTATTTAATGTACTAGACATAACTTTAAATGAATCTTTTTTCAAATCTTCACCATCTGGTAATTCTTTTTCTACTTCAATATCCATTTCATCATATTCTTCATAACTTACAGGTAATTTTTCGTCTGGTTTTTCTGTAACAAAACCATCTATATAAACTACATTTCCTGCAATACCAGTTGAATTATAAAGTTCAGCAAATTCTTTATAACCATAAACTGTCTTATCTAAAACAGTCCACTCTTTATATGTATCTACATTAAAGTCTTCCAAATCTCTATAGATAACAGTTTCTTTTGTAGATGTATCAATTTCATTTTCTCCATTTTTCTCAACAACTTTTGTTTCAACTACTTTTACTAAACTATCATTTTTCCATTGATTAGCTGAGTTTGCTTCAAGTTTTTGATAATGTTCTGCATCTAATACTAATATTTTAGCATATCCAACTTTGTCTATTACAGTTGCACCTTTTTCTTCTTTTTTAGTTTCAGTATTATCAGCATCTTCTACTTTCTTTAATTCTTCTATATCAACGTTTTTATCTTTTCCATATAGAATATCAACATTTACTCTGTATTCTTCACCAGTTGTTGAATCAATTTCTTTATCGTATGTACCATATTCTAATAACACACCAGTTACTGGAGATACTACTGCCTCATTACCATTATATCCTTCATATTTAGCTGGTTCAGATGATCCACCCCAGTCTAATCTTAAAGCAAAGTTTGCATCTCCCCAACCATTCAATTTATTAATTGATGATTTTCCAGTTCCTTCTTGAGCACCTTTTTCAACTTGGTGACCACCATTAAATTTAATATCTAAAGAATCACCAACCATATCAATATGTCCTTTATAACATAATATGTCACCTTCTTTTAATGGTTGACCTTTTTCAATTATTTCTGGATCTAAGTTTTTCTTAATCCAGTTAGCTAATGACTCTGCTCCATCTTCATGAGCTGAATCTGGCATTACTTTTACATTTTGAAGTGCCCATGAAATTAATGTAGCACAACATAAATTTTGCTTACCTGAAGCTTTTGAAGCTTCAAATGTTTTTTGTAATCCACATGGGTTTCCATGTATTAAATGTTTACAATGGTTTGATCCACATGAGCAAGAACCATTTGTAGCTTTAAAACAAGACCATATACCATCTCCACTTGGACGTTTATGTGCTTCATAATCAGCTATACATTCAGGTGTACAAGTACAATTTGCTCTATAATCATTTTTTCCTGGATTGCAATATACACAATAGTCATAACCTACTGAATCTATGTATTCACACATTTCTCTAGATGTTTGTAAGAATTTCTTTAAAGAAACACTCTTAACACTTTTTGCACCTTCAATGCTTCCAACTTCAGATATATCAATACCTGAATTTGCACTTAACATATCTGCTTGCATACTTTGAGCAGCATCAACATTAACATTAGAATTTAACATATCTGCTTGCATATTTTGTGATGCATCAACATTTATACCCGCATTCATGTTTTGTTGTTCTATATCTTTTCTGTTTTCTTCTGTAACATCTGTTCCTAAACTAGCAATCAAAGCTTTCATTGTATTCTTTTCATTAGCTACAATATCAAGTCTTGAATGTGCCATTGTTCCATATTCATTTTCAATTTTATCGATTGATCTTCTTGGATATAAATAAGAACCAATATCAGGAATTGGGAATTGCATTACCCTTTTTGCAGCCATTCCTGTTACTTCTTCTTTTGTAAAGTATCCTAATTCAACTATTAACTCTTTAAAATCTCTATAAATATAATCAGCATCTAATGTATGTGTATTTTCAAGCATACTAAATGCATTTAATGAATCTTGATTTAGCATTACTTTTCCAACAAAATCTTTAACGTAGTATTTTTCATTTTTTCCATCTACTGTTTTTTGAATATAATAATCTAATTCCTCATCCGCTATTGGACCATATTTAGATTTTGAACTACCACGTTTTGATGCAACTTCATCTCTTAATTCTGTAATTATTTCAGCAGTAGTTTCATCTCCTGTATATCTGAAATAATTATTATTTAAAAACATTTTCTTAATTTTAGGATTTGTTTCTGTTCTTTGTCCTTCTCCAACTTGAACAATATTACCTGTCAAAGACATTTTTATAAAAGATCTTTGCATTACATATTTTGTCCATTCGCCTTCTTCTGCAGCAATCTCTTCAGGAGTAAATAATGTTTCAAATTCAGTAGAAGTATCTCCCGCTTTATAGGCACTCCATACTTTTGATGAATTTTTTATCCATCCCAAATCTTCCATTCTATCTTCATCATCTGATTCAAATGTAACCGCTTTTTTAGATACAGCAACATCTCCTGTATATTTTACGTATTCTCCATCTGAAGTATATCTATATACATCACCTTGGATATCAACTCTACTTCCAGTATATTCTACGTATTTATCACCATTTTTTGTAAATAGTATTGTAGGTCTAGCATCAACAAAATCACCTTCAAATATTACATATTCTCCGCCGCTTTTTTTGTATTCTCCATTTTCATCAATTTCAAAAATGATAAATTCTCCTGCTTTTTCTGGATTATATTTATATGTTCCTTCGTCAGCTGGATCATTTGTATAAGTTTCATATAATGTCCATCTATCATGAACTTGTGATTCATAATCATAATCATTATCTACAAAACCAATGCTTCCACCTTTATATCTATCTGGTTCTAAATCACCTATGTAGTTTTCATCACCAGAGTTTTTATTAATTACAAAATATACATTTCTATACCAATGATCACTAACATGTGAAATATATGGTGAATAAGCTTTAAAATTGTAATCTTGATTTGATCCTAATTTATCAAAAATAGCAGTAACTATTCCCTTACAACGAGCACAAGGTTCATCTACTATATAAATATCTTTTGTTTTATCTTTAGGACATTTTTCGCCTTTTTTATGTGGTGTTTTTCCATCTGGATCTGTACATACAGTTTCTCCATCATCCTCATAATATGTATCAGCAAATTTACCATCTTTAACTTGATATCCATGGCAAACACAACCAGAACCTTCTTTAGGCTTACATTCACATCCTTCGTAGTCACCAAAAACATCTACCCCCGCATTATGTGCAGCTTGAACCATATGAGCTTTACTATCAAGCCATCTTTGGAAGTATGAGAAAAATTTCTTTAACCAGTTATCAGTTTCATATCCTAATACAGCTTCTTCAAAATCAGGATATGTAATCATCTTACCACCAACTTTATACCCTGCATCGGCAGTACCACCAGTTTCATGTAATAACAATGAAATCTCAGTTGGGAATGCTGTAACCATATCCATAGCCAAGTCTGGCATCATTGTTGCTTTATGTACTGACAAAAGGAACTCTACTGGCATACCATATCTACCAGTCCATCCGTCTAAGCTAAATTCTATCGCATTATTATTATTAAATATAGATCTTCTCTTAATAGCTAATTTTTTCGTCTCTGGATTTATAGAAATACTATCCCAGTTCCACAGTGTTCCTGTGTTAGCTAGTCCATCAGACCTACCAACTTCACCAGTATCATAGTAGATTCCTATTAATCCTTTACCCCATTTTCCAACAACAGCATCAGTAATTCCTAATGCATCCATCAATGGGCTAAACATAAAGTTTCTAATCTTATACCAAGCAGTCGCAACACCTCTTACCAATTTTTCAAACCAATTTCCATCTGGATTTTGAGTTGCAACGTTTTTATTTTTTAACGTATAAACATAGTTATCAGACATTATATATGTAAAAATAAAATCACTTTCTGCATAAGCAACTTTACCATCATCATATCTAACAACACCAGTTTCTTCATCATATTCCCAATCACGATCTTCATCTTCTTCAATTTGAGAAATTTGATCAGAAGTTAAATCTCCCTCTTCAACATAACCTGTTAAGAAACCTTCAGATTTAATATCCCATCCCATTTGTTCTAGATAATCTAATGTTTCATATATTTGAACAGCATCAATTTGCTCTGTTGTATCAGCACCAAAAAATGCCGCTACATAATTACCCATAGCTTTAAATAATGCTTTTAATTTATCCATAATCATACCAGGCATTGTTACAAAGAACATTATTAAACCTATAATTACGAATATAATTACAAGCACTAATGCTACGTACATTAATACTGTTGATAAAGACGCTAATAAAGAACTTTTAGCTGCACCTTTAGCAACTTCTTTTCCAGCTTTTTCAGCAACTTTTTTGGCAGCCTTTTTACCTTGTTCAGCAACTTGTTGTCCTGCTTGTTCAGCAATTTGTCCACCAACACCTTGTTGTTGCTGTTCTTGTCCAGTAGTAACACTATTAGTTTCTTCTGTCATGCTTTCACTTCCGTTTCCGCCATTTTCCATATATCCAAACCGTCCCTTCATTTTAATCTATAATAACAACTATATACTATCATTTTTGACCAAATAATACAATTACAAATGTGTTACAAAAAGAAAAAAGAGCAGCTTTTTTTGCCGCTCTTTTCGTTATTATTATTAATATTCAAGCTTAAATGTTGAAATATAATTTCCTGACATTTTACATGTTATTGTTTGATCATTATTAAATAATAATGTTATCTCAATTTTTCCATTATCTACTAAGTTACATTGCTTAATACTGGTTGCAATATCACATGTTATATCATTAAATTTTTCAATCATTTTTAAGAATGAATCTGCATCTTTAATGTGTAAATCCGCTTCAATCACTTCATAATTCTCATTATAGTAAGTTTTAAGTGAATCTTGATCCATATTCTCTGTTTGTTTTAAATAGTGTGGAACTATCTCTGTAAATAATTCTCTTAATCTAGCTACTCCAGTACTAACTGGAAGATTACCTTTAAATCCACTTAACAATTCCATATTAGTTACTTTAAATGCATTAGTTTGTTCTGGTTCAACATAGTTTTCTGGTTTATATACACTCATCACTTCATATTGATATCTATTTCTAGTTGCCTCTGGAGATAAGTATATTATAAACAAACCAATTATCATTAATATAACAATTAGTATTACAATAGCTGTTGCTATTTTTTGTTTTGTAGTTTTTTCTACTTTAACTTCAATCTTTCTCATAAGCATCTCTCCTAATAACTATTATTTGCACAGAAGAATGTATCAAATCCTGCACCTGGTCCTGTGTATTCTGTTGGACTTCCATCACCTGTTGAATCTACCCACCACCAACAGCTATATTTTGGACTACAACCTTGACACCATCCAGATTGTCCTAATATATTTCTTTGCATTTCTTCACCACTTGGGTTTGTAACTGACATACAATCATATGTTAAACACCACTCAGCATTTGCTAAACAGTATTCGCAAGTTACATCTGGACCATTTAGTACTACATCTTTAGTACTATATTGTCCTGGTGCTGCAATTTGATCAACTATTGTTGTACCATAATTTCCATAATTTACTAATGCTCTATTTATACATACATATCCAGTAACTCTTGATGCTGCTTGCCCTCTTTCTTGATCACCATTTAATAAACTTGTAAAGTATCCTTCACAACCTTCATGGTGTATTAAGTTAGCAAGTATTTGTAAATCACCTGGTTGAGCAACATATGGTTGTGGTGGATATAGAGTTGCTTTTTCATCAAGTTTCATATAATTTTCTATATCCTCAACTACAGTTCCATCTAAATCTCTTAAGATGCATCTTACATAGTTACCCATTACTCTATCCATGTTTTCTTCATCATCTTCGTCTGGATTTTCTGGTTCTTCTACTCTATAATATTCATAATTTTCTTTTGAATCCACTCTAATTTCTTCAATTAATTCTCTATCTGTCATTGTTCTACCTAAAACTGTACCCTCTTTGATAAAGATATATTCTTCTGAATTATGATTGATTGTTACTGCTGGTGAAGCCATTTCTTTAACAGCTGCCTCAGCTTCTATTTTTTCTGTAGCTTTTTGACTAGCTACTTTATATGTTACATCTACTTCATACATACTTTGTGGTGCATTTTCTGGATAGTCTTCTAAAGAGTTTTCATTTACTTTAAAGCTTGATAGTGTAAGTGCTGTTCCATTTGGTTTTTCTTCCCAAACCTCTTCAGGATCATCTCCATTTTCTTCATCGAATGTTATATTTGGATCTGGTGTTTCAGCAACAAATCCATCTATATAAACTACGTATCCTGCAATTCCACCAATTTCATAGCTTTCTGCAAATTCTTTATAACCATATACAGTTAAATCTTTTGCGTTCCAATCTTCCATTGTATCCATATTAAAGTCATCTAAATCTCTATAGTCTACAAACTGTACATTTTCAGTTTCTAGTTCAGTTGTACTTGCATTTTGATTTTCTCTAATTGTTACTAAAGAATCATTCTTCCAGCTATTTTGCATTGTAGATTCTAATTTTTGGTAATGCTCTGCATCTAATACTAAGATTTTTGCATACCCTACTTTATCAATTACTGGTTCTGCATCTTCTGGTTCTGTAGGTTCTGGTTCAGCTTCTGGATCAATTGTTTTAATCTTGTCTCTACCATATTTGATATCAACATTTACTCTGTATTCTTCACCAGTTGTTGAATCTATTTCTGTTTCATATGTACCATATTCTAATAATATACCTGTTACTGGAGAAACCACTGCTTCATTTCCATTGTAGCCTTGATATACTCCATCATTTTGGTTACCCCAATTTAATCTTACTGCAAAATCTGGTGCATCAGAATCTGCCCAACCATCAAATGTATTTATACTTGATTTTCCATCACCTTTTTGTGATCCTACCGCTACTTCATGACCACCATTGAATTTATAGAAACTGCTACTTCCTGTAGATTCAGCTACTATATCAACGTGAGCAAAATCACGATAGAAACATATATCACCTGGTTTTAATGCTTCACCTGGTTCTATCATTTCACCATCTAATTCTTCTTGTAAAAATGTTGCCATTGAACTTATTGCATATGGATCTGATGTTGTATATACACCAACATTTATTAATGCCCATCTTACTAAGAAGTTACAACAGAAGTTGTAGTATTCTTGTTTTCTTTGAGAATCTTCAAATGTTGCATCTAAGTGACAAGGGTTTTGATGAATTGTATGTTTACAGTGATTCTCTTCACAAGGACAAGATTTATCAATCTTACTTAAACATTTTTGATTAATTTCAAAGTTATCTATACATGTTTGTGTACATGTACAATTATCTCCTTTACCAGATGGTCTATATACACAATAATCATAACCTACTTCATTAATCTTATTACACATCTCTTCAGTTGTTTTTAAGAATTCATTTAATGAAACTTGAGATGGTCTTTTTCTCTTTGTTATTGCTCCTACTTCAGAAATATCAATTCCTGCTGTCATAGTTCCAAATCCTAAATCTTCAGGAGCTGTATCTTTTAATAAATCTGTAGGATTATCTGTTATTTCTTTAATATCATCTGTTCCATATTCTACTTCTTCACCCATTGCCTCTATTAAGGCTTTCATTGTACTCTTTTCATTAGCTTCAATATCACCTCTTGAGTGAATCGCTGTACCAAATTCGTTTTCTGTTTTATCTATTACTCTCTTTGGATATCCTGCAGAACCAATTTCTGGTACTGGGAATTGTAATAATCTTGGTGTTTCATCTGTAAGTTCTTCTTTTGTGAAATATCCAAGCTCTACAATTAACTCTTTAAAGTCTCTATAGATATAATCTGAATCTAATGTATGAATATTCTCTAGCATACTAAATGCATTTAATGAATCTTGATTTAAACTAACTGTTCCTGATAAATCTTTTACAGTATAAACTTTACCATCATATGTTGTTGTTTTATTTAAATCATCTTCTTTAAGTTTACCATACTTAATATTATTCTCATCTCTTAATTGAGTAATTATTTCTGCTACTTCTTCTGAACCATCATATCTAAAATATGTATTCTTTAAGAACATTTTCTTAATTGTGTTATTAGTTTCTGTTCTTTGACCTTCACCTGTTTGTACTATGTTTCCTGTTGTCTTTAAATTAATATATAATCTACGTTTAACATCAGCTTCTGTTCCTGTACCTTCAATTTCATCATCTTCATAGATTCTTTCATATCCAGTTTCACTTCCACTTGATGCTTCATATGCAGACCAAACTGATGAAGAATTTTTATTCCATCCTAAATCTGCTAATCTATCTGTTTCATCAGATTTAAATGTAACTGCCTTTTTAATTACTGCAACACCTTCGTCGTTTGCATCTTGTTGACTGCCATCATATAAATCTCCTAATGAACCATCATCGTTTACTCTATATAATTTATATTCTCCAGCTCTTTCTGGATTCTCTTCTTTTGTATATGTCTCGTATAATGTCCATCTTTCTTTCATTATAGCTTCATACTCATAATCATAATCTACGAAATCTTTTTTATCACTATTATTAACTACAAAATGTACATCTCTATACCAATGATCTGTTACATTTGCTATATATGGACTATATGCTTTAAAGTTATAATCATTATTTGATCTTGCTACACTAATTACTTCACTTAAATAATCTTTACATGCAGAACAAATATCTGTATATTGAAGTTCTGTTGTTGTCTCTATTGTGTTTGTTGATGTATCAATATCCACTTCTTCTACAGTTCCATCAGCTTTTTCAACTTTACGATAGTATGTTCCATCATCACGTTTATAAGCTACTATAGAAGTTCCTGCTATTTTATAGCCTTCAACATAATCTTTAACACAAGTACAATTCTCTGCATGATCAACACCAAGTGCTGATGCAATTCTAACTTCTTTATCTGTTTGAATTAAATTATCAAACCATGACCAAACTGCACTAAATATATTTTGACCTTCAACTCCAGTTAATGCATTATTTAATTCTGGATATGTTATATAATCTCCTGAATCAGTTTTATATGCAGCTATCGCTTGACCACTAACATCATGAAGGTAGATATTAACATTTGTATTAAATGTTGTTGCCATATCATATGCTAAGTCTGGCATCATAGTTGCTTTATGAACTGATAACAAAAATTCAAGTGGCATACCATATCGACCAGTCCAACCATCTAAACTAAATTCCATTGCATTATTATTGTTGAAAAGTTCGTTTCTCTTTATCAATAACTTTTTAGCTGGAACATCGATTTCAAAATCATCCCAATTCCAAAGTGACTCGGTATTCATATATGTTCCTTTAATTCCTACTCCATTATCGTAGTAGAATGCTAATAGTCCAGAACCCCAAGTATCACCTGCAGCTTCATTTATTCCTAAGAAATCAAATACCGGACCATACACTGCGTTATACGCTTTATAGATAGCTGTACCAACACCTTTTAAGAATGATACAAACCAGTTATCACCTTTACTTTGTGTTGCTAAGTTACCGTTTTTAATTGTGTATACATAGTTATCTGATACCATATACGTAAATACGAAGTCAGCTTTTGCTGCTATTATCTTGTCATCATCATCTCTTAAAACTCCAACTTTTTCATCTACATTTACACCATTAGATGTATCTGTTCCTTCTGGAGCATCAGATTCTGATTCCATGTATCCTGTTAAGAAACCTTCACTTTTTAGTTCCCACCCCATTTGTTCTAAGTAATCAAGCGTCTCATAGACTTCTTCATTCTTAATCATTTGGGTCGTATCGGCACCAAAATAAGCCGCAATAAACTTGCCCGCTTCTTCAAATAATGCTTTTAATTTTTCCATTACCATGCCAGGCATTGTAACGAAAAACATAATTAACCCTATGATAACAAATAATATTATTATCGCTAGAGCCACATACATTAAGACAGTGGACATAGCTGCCATAAGCGAATGCTTAGCAGCTCCTTTAACGGCTTCCTTCTTAACTTTCTCTTTAACTTTTTTCTTGACTTGCTCTGATGTTTGCTTTTTTACATTTTCAGCAACTCCTTGACCAGGGCTGTCATTTCCGCTGTTTCCAACGCTTCCTACATCTGGATTTAAAGCATCATTTACGCTTTCATCTCCAGGTTCCTCATAAAAATAATTCATAGGCATTCTTCCTTATCTTTTATTTAAAAAATAAACAATCTAATATACTTTAATTATACCATAAAAATCGACGTTTTTCAACAGTTCCGTAGGGTTTTCACGGTTTTTTCACACAAAAAATTAAGCGCAGTTTCTTTTTATCAAACTACGCTTAAAAATTTATTAAAAATTCCCGAAAAAACTTTATTTTCTTACTTCTTCAGCAATTTCTTTTTCTGTTAAACCATAATATTTTAATAATTCTCCAGCAGGTCCTGATTTACCAAAACAATCTTTCATACCCATTCTAACTAATTTTGCTGGATATTTTTCACATAAAACTTCACTAATTGCGCTTCCAAGTCCACCAATTACACTGTGTTCTTCAATTGAAATTAATTTTTTAGTTTCTTTTGCACATTTTACAATCATTTCTTCATCAATTGGTTTGATTGTATGGAAATCTACAACTCTAATATTAATTCCTTCTTCTTTTAGTGCCATTTGTGCTTTCAACGCTTCAGCAACCATTATTCCTGTTGCAAATACAGTTGCATCTTCTCCATCACCATGCATAATAGCTTTTCCAAATTCAAATTTAGTATTTTCATCATAAATTGCTGGTGTTGAAGCTCTTCCAAATCTAATATATACTGGTCCTTCAATTTTTGCTGCTTCATTAACAGCCCATCTTGATTCTGCATCATCAGCAGGAGAAATTACTGTCATATTTGGAAGACCTCTCATTAAATTAATGTCTTCTAACATTTGATGAGTTGCTCCATCTTCACCTACAGTAATACCTGCATGTGTTGCTCCAATTTTAACATTAAGATTTGGATAACAAATACTATTTCTAATTTGATCATATACTCTACCTGTTGCAAATACAGCAAATGTACTTGCAAATGGTATTTTACCACATGTGGCAAATCCTGCTGCAGTTGCAATCATATCTTGTTCTGCTATTCCCATGTCAAAAAATCTATCTGGAAATTCTTTTGAAAACATATTTGTTTTTGTTGCTCCAGCAAGATCTGCATCTAAAACAACTACTTTATCATTTACTTTTCCAAGTTCTACTAACGCTTCACCATAGCTTTGTCTTGTAGCTTTTTTATTATTTAAATCCATAATTTTACCTCCTACTATTTTAAGTCTTCCATTGCAATTTTAAATTCTTCTTCATTAGGTGCTTTTCCATGCCATCCTGCTTTATTTTCCATAAAAGAAACACCTTTACCTTTTGTTGTTTTTGCAATTATAGCTGTTGGTTTTCCTTTTGTTTCACGAGCTACTTTAAAAGCATCCATAATTTCAGTAAAATTATGACCATCTATTACTATTACATTAAATCCAAAACTTTCGAATTTTTTATCAATTGGATATGGACTCATAACATCTTCTACAGATCCATCAATTTGTAAATTATTATTATCTACAATCACACATAAATTATCTAATTTATAATGACTTGATGTCATCGCAGCTTCCCAAACTTGTCCTTCTTGTATTTCACCATCTCCAAGTATTGCATATACTCTATATGATTTATTATCCATTTTTCCTGCTAAAGCCATTCCGTTAGCAACAGATAATCCTTGACCTAATGAACCAGATGTCATATCAACTCCTGGTATTTTTTTCATATCTGGATGTCCTTGAAGATAACTTGCTGTTTTTCTAAATGTAACTAAATCTTCTTTTGGAATAAATCCTTTTTCTGCTAAACTTGAATATAATGCAGGTGAGCAATGTCCTTTTGAAAGAACTACTCTATCTCTATTTTCATCTTTTGGGTTATTAACATCTACATTTACTTCAGTAAAATAAAGAGCTGTCATTACATCAGCAATTGAAAGAGATCCACCCGGATGCCCTGACGCTGCTGAATAAACCATTTCAACAATATTTCTTCTAATGTTTTTAGCTTTTAATTTTAAATCTTCTAAATCTACCATAAAATTACTCCTTTATAATGTAATTTCTTAAAAACTTAAGCAAGGTCATTATATATTATTTACCCTTTTTTATCAATATTTCATTTTTGTCATTCAAACTAATTATTACCATTTTTATTTGGTATTTAAAGCTTTTTAAGATTCATGTGAATACTTTGTAAAATTTAAGTGCAAAAAAATAAACGCCTAAATTTCTTTAGACGTTTATCAATTATTTATTTACTTTTTTTATTATCTTCTCTTGCCATTGAATTTGCTTTTAACATTAATCCAATTCCTGCAGCAATTAATACCATCATTACAACATAATCAAACATTGTTGTTGTTCTAAATGAGATTCTAATATTTAAAATAATTGAAGATACAATAAATATTGAACCTGCTATTGTAATTAATTTTGCAAAGAATGATTTTGGATTATGTACTAATCCGATAATTCCTGCCATTAATGGTATTATTACTATTCCTGATGATACGCTTAATCCACCTACAGACCATGTATAAAATCCTGAATGTACTACAGCTTTACTTAATAAAAAGAATAAACCAGCTGCTATAGTAATAACTCCCATGTAAAACTCAATGTAATCACTTGATTTCTTTTCCATCTTTTGTTACCTCCTAAAATGGGAATACTCCAAATAAAAATCCTTTTGGCATATTCCAGAAAATGATCATAGATGCGATTGTATAACCCCACCATGGAACTGATGATGCAAGTTCTATAAACCATGTCCATATGTTACCTGCTCCTGTTACCAATCCATCCCAACTAAATATATCTGTTAATTTAGCACCTAATATTGTTAAATTTGATAAATCCATTCCAAATACATTTGTTAGATCTATTTCCCAACCAAATAAACTAATTATATTTGTTTTATCTGGTAATTCATCAACTACTTCCATTTTATAAGCTCTTATATTAGTTCCTTTAATTTTTACTTGATAGTCTTTTGTTGCCCCCGGTGCAAGTTCTGGAACTTCTATATATTTTGTCATAGCTGTTAATCCACGTTCGCTATACAAATCAATTTTTATATAATCACGTGGAGCATAATTACTTGAATTATTTTTCAAAGTAAAATTCATATATCCATTAACAGTTGTAGCTCTTCCTGATACATTTTCTACTGAAACTGCATACTTTGATGGAAGAACATCTCCTGAAATTTCTTTATACATATTGGCGATTAAACCATCTTCTAAAATATATGATAAAAATATAAATACAACTATCATTAACGCATATGATAGTAATGTTCCCATTCTTTTCATATTATATATCCCCTTTATTTCTTTGTTATAACAGTTATATTATACAATATCTAAGCCTTTTTGTAAATATTTAGCAAGAAATTTTATGTTAATTTAAAACGAGTTTTATCTCTTTATTCAAATAAAGTGAATAAATATAAACTTCTTCTACCTTTTTGTTTAACCCTTTTTCCAAAGCATCTTTATAAATTTCAAGTTGTTTTTGATATTTCTTAACTAACTCTATTTCTTCTTCGACATAGTCTGTCTTATAATCTGCTAATATAATTTCACCATTTTCTTTTATTCCATAGATATCAATTATACCTTGAACTAAAATTTCTTCATTTGTAGCATTTTCAAAAATCTCACTAGCTTTTATTTTAACGCAAAATGCTTTTTCTTTTTCAATAGATTTGCATTCTCTTAATTTTCTTGCAAAATCAGATTTTATAAAATTCATAATTTTATTTAAATTAATAGCACTTTTCTCTTCTTCTAAAATTACTTTTCTAGCTATTAATTCTTCTCGAAGCGCTTCTAATTTCTCAAAATTATACTCTTCTTTTAGATTTAATTTTTGAAGGAATAAATGCATTAAGGTTCCTCTTCTACTTCCTGATATTCCTTTATCATCTACATCAATAAAATTCGGAGTAATCGCTTCAATTCCAATTTCTTTATTAGATATCAAATCAAAATCCAAAGAGTCACCTGAATTTTTAATAGACATCTCTTTTACCTTACTAACTGTACTTTTAATTGGAAGAGTAGTTGCTACTATCGATTCATATTCCCAATTAAATTCTTTTTCATATTCTTCAAGATTTTCAATTTTTCCTTCAAAATCAAAATCTTTAATTTCAATTTCTTTTTGTTCTTCTTGAGATATAACGTCTTTTTTATTTAAAACAGTTAGTTTTATTATATCTTCTTGCAATTTATTATTTAGTATTACAAGTAAAATCCAATCTAAATATGTAATATATTTTTTCAAAAGAATTGGATTAATTTTTCCATCATCATTTCTATATATAGAAAGAAATTCTTCTTTTTTACTATTTTCTTGTTGATAATCTTTACAAGTTCCTGTTATTATCAATTTTTCTTTTGCACGAGTTAATGCAACATATAGAACCCTCATTTCTTCTGATATAGTTTCATCTTTACTAACAATTTTTAATGCATCTTTTGCTGATGTAGAATACTCTATCATTTTTTCATAATTTATGTATTGTGGTCCTAAACCATATTCTTGATGTAGTAAAAGATTAGAATTTAAATCTTGAAGATTAACTCTCTTTGAAGTATTTGCTAAAAATACCACAGGAAATTCTAAACCTTTACTTTTGTGAATACTCATTATTCTAACTACATTTTCATTCTCACCGATTATTTTTGCAGCAGACATATCTGAGCTACCAAGTTTTAATTTCTCAACAAATCTAATAAAATTAAATAATCCTTTAAAGCTTGTTTTTTCATACTCTTTTGCTCTTTCAAAAAGCATCTTTAAATTAGCTTGTCTTAATGTTCCGTTAGGCATCAAACCAACGTAATTATAAAATCCTGTATCTACATATATCTTCCAAATAAGTTCTGCTAAACTCAAATAGTCAGATTCTTTTTGCCAATTTTCTAAAGCACAAATAAAATTAATTACTTTTTCTTTTAATTCTACATTTAGGCTATTTTTTGTTTCTAAAAGCGACTCATAAAAAGATCCATCTTTTTTAGAAAGTCTAATTTCAACAATTTCATTATCTGTAAATTTACCAATTTCAGAACGAAGTACTGCAACTAACGCAATATCATCTATAGGATTATCTAATACCTTTAATAGATTAGTTATTGTTTGTATCTCTATAGTATCCAGATACTCATTTGATCCATCAGAAAACACCGGTATGTTTCTTTTTAATAATTCCTTTTCAAAAATTGGAGCAGCTTTAGATGTTGATCTTAAAAGTATTACTATGTCTTTATATGTAATGTCTCTGTATCCTAACTTTTTATCTTTTACTTGATATTTTTTATTTATTAAATCTTCAATTCTTTTAGCAACGTATCCAGCTTCAATTTCTTCTTTTTCTAAAGCTTTTATTTCTTCTAATGCATCATTTTCTTCTTCAGGTTCATCGCCTATCCAAGCTGAAATTGAATCATCTTCTTTTAAATCTATAATATCAAGTTCTGCATTACCAACTCCATTTTCTACATCTTCAAAACTTGCACCTAAATTTAAATATTCATTTTCATTGTAATCAATATCACCAAGTGCTTTACTCATTATATTTTCAAACACAATATTAGTAATATCCAAAACATTTTTTCTGCTTCTAAAGTTTTTAAAAAGTTGAATTTTTAATCCAGCTTCATTTGCTTCACCAAGCGAATATTTATCATATTTTTTCAAAAACAAATCCGGACATGCTTGACGGAATTTATATATACTTTGTTTAACATCTCCTACCATAAATACATTATTTTGTCTTGATATAACATTTAGAATATATTCTTGAACTTGGTTACTATCTTGATACTCATCTATAGCAATTTCTTCAAACTTTTCTTGATATTTTTTTGCTACATCTGTTGGCATACAATTACCATTTTCATCTTTTTTAACTAATATCTTCAATGCATAATGTTCAATATCATTAAAATCTATAATATTTCTTTCTTTTTTCTTTGACTTAAATGCTCTATCAAATTCAAAGATAACACTTTTTAATTTTTCTAATACTTCTTTCATTGCATATACATCTCTATATGC
This sequence comes from Clostridia bacterium, assembly GCA_017517685.1. GTDB lineage: Bacteria > Bacillota > Clostridia > TANB77 > CAG-508 > Scatovivens. The sequence continues at coordinate 180,511 of JAFWYK010000007.1, read as the reverse complement.
ATTATCAGAATCATAAATTAATATATTGCTTACTGTCTTTTTAATCTTATCTTTAATTGTTGTTCTTGCTTCCTGAGCTTCATCTTTTGCTTGATGTTCAACTTTTTTATCACTAGGCCATGTCATAAATTTTAAATTTTGATTATATAAAAACGCTTTATCCCATGAATCTTCAATAGCATCATATAATCCTTTTAAATTATCAATATCTGAGCCAACTGTTAATACCCATTTTTCAAGTTCTGGATATCTTTCAAGTTTTGTTTTTATCAAGCGAAGTCCATTAATTGAATCTAATACTTCTTCTTTTAAATTTTTAAGTAATATTTTTCCCCATACACTTTCTGAAAAATCTATTGATTCATTTGGATTTCCAAACATTTCAACTTTTTCTTGTAACCATTCATTTGGAAACGGAGAACTTTGCATAAATTTGTAAATATTTAAAACAATTTCTTTTAAAGCTTCATCGCCTCTATATTCAGTATATGTATTAACTAAATTTTCAAAATCTTGATCATCAGACTCATATAATTTTTCAAATACATCTTCTAATACTTCTTGTTTTAAAAGTTCTATTTCTTCTTCAGCAGCAATTCTAAAGTTTGCCGATAAATCTATTTCAAAAAAATTATTCTTAATTACATCTAAACAGAAAGAGTGTATTGTACAAATATTAGATTTACCCAAAAGAATTATTTGTTTTTGTAAGTTTTCATTTTCAGGCTCTTCATCTAGCTTTTTATAAATAGCTTCTAAAACTCTTTCACGCATTTCAGACGCAGCAGCATTTGTAAAAGTAACAACCAAAAGCTTATCAATATCGATACCATCTTTTAATATCTTTTGAATTATTCTTTCAACTAGCACCGCAGTCTTACCACTACCTGCAGCAGCTGCTACCAATATATTTGAACCTTTTTTATAAATTGCATCTTCTTGTTCTTTAGTCCAATTCATACATTTTCCCTTTCTAAAAACAAAAATAAAGTTACTTGTATAATATTATATTTTCGACCAATTTTCCACAGTTTTATGAAAAAAACGCAAATTTTGCGGAACGTTTTCCACAATTTATATACTTTTTGCGTTAAATCCATACTTTCAAGGATATCATTGTCAAATAAGTACAATATTTTACAAATAACTTTATCTTTTCTAAGCTACTTTTATATTTTAATATATATAGAAAATAATACAATAACGAAAAAGTTAAATTAATATCTCATTTATCTTACATATTTTATAATTTTTTACAAATAATAATATTATTGTAAAACAAATGGAGGTTTTTTATGACTGATTTAACTATTTTAAACGAAATTCATAAAGGTGTAACAATGGGAATGGCTTCACTTGAAGAAGTTTCAAGCAAAAGCAACGATAAACTTTTTAAAGATAATCTAAGTTATCAATACAATCTTTATCAAAACACATTAAATACTGTAAACAAAGAGTTTGAAAAAGTAGGTTCCATTCCAGAAGATACACCTATGTCTCAAAAATTTATGGGTTGGAGCGGCATTCAATTTAACACATTAAATGACACTTCAAACAGTAAATTATCTGAACTTTTAATCCAAGGTTATGATATGGGTATTATAAAAGGTGTAAAACTACTAAATAATAGCCCTGAAGCATCAAAAAATGTAAAAAACATTCTTAACGATTTTATCTCACTACAAGAAAACAGTATTGATCAATTAAAAAAATTTTTATAATCAAAAAAAGAGTAAAGATTTTCAATCTTTACTCTTTATTTTTATTATTCTACTACAATTGGTTCTTCATCTTGCTTATCGTCTTCACCAGGATTTTCAGGCTCTGGTTCAGGTTTTGGCTCAGGATTTGGTAAAGCATCAACTTTTCCACTATCAACCCCTCCACATACAGAACAAGTTCTTTCTTTTTCACCTTCAATTCCTACTGCTGGTTCTTTAGTTATTACCCAGTCTCCATATGAATGTCCTTTTGATTTTAAAGTTTCTTCTTTTGTTTTTGTACACTTTTCATCTTTACATTTATAAGTAACTTTTCCATCCTCAGTACATGTTGATTCTGTTCTTTTATCTTCTATCCATGTACAAGTATGTGTAGTTTGACCATTGTTTGTATTTGTGTTTGTATTATTATTATTTGTATTAGTATTTCCAGAATTATTATTTGAATTTGTATTAGCGTTATTGCTATTAGTATTAGAATTTGTATTTTTATTTCCTGTAGAATCCTCTAATTTTTCAAGTACTTCTTCTTTTTTACCTTTACAATCTTTATTTAAACATCTATACTCTTTTAGTCCTGTCTCTTCTTTAGTTGCTACTTTTATTACTTTTCCATCATCCCATTTATGTCCTATTGCTTTAATTACTTGAGTCTCTTTATCTCCACATGAACAAGCCATAACTTTTGATCCATCTTTTTCACAAGTTGGTTCTACTAAACTATTCTTAACTTCTTCATCAAATTTATGTGTATGTTTTGGCTCTGCTACTGTTCCATAATTAAAGTATGCAATATTCATATCTACATTACCAGATATTCCTGGTACTGATCCTTTACTTGTATATTGCCACATATTTACATTTCCTGTATAGTCTGTTTGAGATGTATAATGCGCTAACCAGAATTTACAACTAAATGAACTTCTAGACATTCTTGATGTTATATCACTCTTATTAGCATACATCATTGGTTCATATCCTTTTGATTTTACAAAATTCAAAAATGTATTAGCATTTTTCGTTGCTTCAGCTCCCCCTACACTTGCACATCTTTTTGAATTAAAATCTTCAAAATCATACACAACTGGGAAAGTTATTCTATATGGAGCAATTTTCTTAACTACCCATGCAGCTTCTTCTAAAGCTTCAGTTTCATTTATAGCTGTCGAATAAAAATATATACCAACTTTTATGCCAGCAGCAACAGCTCCATTTACATTAGTTTTAAAGTAAGCATCTTCATAGATTCCGCCAGAAGTTTGTCCTCTATACCCAACACGAATCATTGCAAATTCTACGCCACTTTCTCTTACTTTTGTCCAATTAATCTTACCATTATGATGTGACACATCAATTCCCATTGATTTTGTTCCAACGTTTTCAAACATTGTTTGTGCTTGATCCTGTGACACATTTTGTCCGCCATTTTTCTTATTACTTTCACCATCTTCTGCTGAATTAACAGATGATACTTTTGATTTTGGAACTTTAACTTTTTTATCTTTATAAGTTACTTCCTCTTCTTCTTCAACTAAAGATTCATCAACTGATAAATCCTTATATACAGAAATAACTTCTTCTGTTACTTCTTCAATTTCTTGTTCTTTTAACGCTAGTTTCTTTTCCATAATTACAGAACTAGATGATGTTTCTGATACATCCGAAATCACTATCCATCCAGCAACCAATAGTAAAAATACTAATACTAAAATAACATATTTATATTTAATTATATCTTTAATAAATCCATCCATTAAAATTACCTCTAGAAAAATTATATCTATTTAATTATATTTTGTAAAGAGAAAGTTTTTGGCAAAAAAAAGCTACATATCATATAGTGATATATAGCTAAATAATTTATCTATCTTCTTTATCATATATTGGTCTTCTTCTTGTCTTAGCAGCAGCTCTTGCAGCCATTTTTTCTTGTTTTTGATTAAATTCAAGTACCGCTTTTTCTGCATATGACATTTTTTGTTTTCTAGGTCTTAAGAATCTCTTTATAGATTCTAATCTTAAATTTTTAGGTTTAATTACTTCAGAAAAACCAATTCCTTTACTTCCTGTTTCTTTTGCGTAATTTTTAATTCTCGCGTCTCTTATGGCATCTCTTAAAGCTCTTCCTAAAGATTTTTGTTTTTGAGGACCTCTTCTTAAATCATAAGTCACTCCAATCGCACTCATCGGTTTTTCTTCATCTTTATATCTACTAGCATATTTAAGCATATCATCTACATACATATCTCTTAAACTAGTCCCAACTTCTCTATTCATTTGGCCGTACTTTGTAAGCATGATATATACATTTACATCAATTACTTTTTCTGGTGCAACTAATAAATCTTTAGGATTTACACCTCTTCTTAAGCATTCTTCTTTAATTAAAAACTTATTATATCTTTTAATAAATTTACTACTAATATTAGGTTTAAATGTCATTGTTTTGAAGTCTTTAGGTCTAACATCTCTTCTTAAATCCATTGTATAAAGATTATCTTTTGCACTATATTTAAATTTTAACATTGGTTCTATTTTACCCATAATCTTATCCCCTTTCAGGAATGAACAAAATGTTCATAATTATAGTTTCTTTGGTTTCAAACTCTACATAATAATTATACCATAATTTGTATACAAAAGTCAAAAAACGCCCTTTTTCAAGGGCGCTTTCAAAGTTTTATTTTCTTAATTCTGCATTTAAATTTTTCTCTAATGCTGCAATGATTTTTTCCATTAATGGATTAATTTCATCGTCTGTTAATGTTTTAGCATTAGATCCAAATGTTAATGAGTAAGCAACACTTTTCTTATCTCCAAGCATAGCACTTGTATAGATATCAAATAGTTTTGCTTCTATTAATAAATTTCCAGCAGCTTTTTTAATTACTTTAACAATTTCATCACTTGTAACATCTTTATCAATTGTTACAGCAATATCTTTGTTTACTGTAGGATAAATTGAGATTTCTTTAAATTTCATTTTTCCTACTTTTTTAGCAAGTAATTTATCAAGATCAATTTCTAATACATAAACTGCATCTTTAGAGATTTCTGGATGAATTCTACCAATTACACCAACAACTTCTCCATTTACATTAATCTCTGCTACTTGACCTGGATGGAATTCTTTTATACTTTCTTTTGGAAGAACAAAACTATATCTGTTTCCATATCCTAAATAATCAAGCATTTCTTCTGCTACACCTTTGATGATATAGAAATCAACCGCTTTTTTCATTCCAAGTCCTAAATAATATTCACCAGTCATTAATGCACAAAGTTTTTTGCTTTCACCATATACTTCATCTTTTTTCCAGAATCCTTTACCAACTTCATATATACAAACGTCTTTTGTATAATGAGCTCTATTGTATTCATAAATTTTGTAAAGTGAAGGAATTAAACTATATCTTAATGTATTTCTTTCTTCTGTCATTGGATCATTTAATTTTAATTCTTCAAATGAATCATTTGTATATTTATGAACGTCTTTATCATTAATTAAAATATAAGAAAGAGTTTCATTTAAACCAAGTGATATCATTTTGTTTCTAATTTCTCTATCTGTTTTATCTACATGACCCATTCTCATTGGAGCATTTGGAAGTTTTCCTTTTATATTATCTACTCCATAAATTCTTCCAACCTCTTCAATTAAATCTTCTTTAATAGAAATATCCATTCTTCTTGTTGGAACTGTAACTGTAATTACATCTCCATTTACTGTTGTTTCAAATGCTAATTTAGCGAAAACATTTAATGTTTCTTCTAATGATATTTCTGTTCCTAAAAGATTATTAATATCTTCTACTTTAATATCAACTTTTTTAGGTTCTTTATTAGCTTTATCATATACAACAGTTCCTGTTTGAATAGTGGCATCTGCATAAGCTTCTAATAATTTTACTGCTCTTTCCATAGCCATATATGTTCTATTAGCATCTAATCCTTTTTCGAAACGATTACTTGCTTCACTTCTTACTATCTTTTTAGATGTTTTTCTTACTCTTACTGAATCAAATATAGCAGCTTCAATTAAAACATTTTTTGTTGTCTCTTCAATTTCAGTATCTAATCCACCCATAACTCCAGCTAATCCTATAGCTCTTGATCCGTCTGAAATTACGATATCTGTTGACTCTAAAGTTCTTTCAATTCCATCTAATGTTGTTAATTTTTCACCTTCTTGAGCCATTCTTGTTTCAATAACATTTCCAAGTCTATCTGCATCATAGAAGTGTAGTGGTTGACCACATTCAATCATAACATAGTTACTAATATCAACTACGTTATTAATTGGTCTAATTCCACATGCTATTAATCTATTTTTAATAAAATCTGGACTTTCTTTTATAGTTACATTTAAAGCTTTTCTTGCTAAGAAAAGTGAACAATTATCTGTATTTACTCTTACTTCAAATGAATTATTTAAATCTTCTCCTGATTCTGAGTGAGATAAATCTAAAGGTTTTACTTCATTACCATAGATTGCGCCTACTTCATATGCCATTCCAAGCATACTTAATAAATCGCCTCTATTAGCTGTTAAATCAAAATCTATTATTTCATCATCTAATTTTAAATATTCAATTGGATCTTTTCCAATTGGTGCATCTTCTGGTAATATATGAATACCATTTTTATCTTCTTCAGATAAATATTTTTTATCTATACCAATTTCATATAATGCACAAATCATACCACATGATTCTTGCCCTCTAATATTACCTTTTTTAATTGTAACTTCTGGAAGTTCTGCTCCTACTTGAGCAACTATTACGTTTATACCAGCTCTAACATTTGGTGCTCCACATACAATACTTAATACTTCATTTCCAATATCAACTTTACAACAATGTAAATGATCTGAATCTGGATGGTCAACACATTCTAACACTCTACCAATAATAAGTTTTGTTGCTGGAACTAATTTTTGAGCTAAGTCATATTCATTTCCAACTCTAGTCATATTTTCAGCTAAAGTTTTTATATCTATATTTTCATCTAGATCTATATAATCTTTTAAGAAATTTCTACTTAATATCATCTTTTTATTCCTTTCCTACTCATATTATTCTTTATCTTGTCTATCGAATTGAGATAAGAATCTTACGTCGTTCGCATAAAGATATCTCATATCTGTGATTCCATATTTAAACATCGCTAATCTATCAATTCCAGTACCAAATGCGAATCCTGAATATTTTTCTGGATCATATCCATTCATTTCTAATACTCTTGGATGTACCATTCCTGAACCTAAAAGTTCAATCCATCCAGTTTTCTTACAAAGTGGACATCCTTTTCCTCCACATTTGAAACATGTAACATCTACTTCGTAGCTTGGTTCTGTAAATGGGAAGTAACTTGGTCTGAATCTTAATTCTGTATTAGGACCTAACATCTTTTTCATAAATACTTCTAAAGTACCTTTTAAATCAGCTAAAGATGTATTTTTATCTTTATAATCAATTACTAATCCTTCTACTTGATTGAATTGATGTGAGTGAGTAGCATCATCTTCTCTTCTATATGTTTTTCCTGTACAAATCATTCTAATTGGTGATTTTTCTTCATTAGCAAGCATTGTTCTTGCTTGAACTGCAGATGTTTGAGTTCTTAATAAATACTCTTCTGTTATATAGAAACTATCTTGCATATCTCTTGCTGGATGTCCTTGTGGAAGATTTAATCTTTCAAAACAGAATTCATCTGTTTCAAGTTCTGGACCATCAACAACATCATATCCCATAGATACGAAGATATCTTGTATTTCTTCAATTACTCTATTTATTGGATGTTTACTACCTCTTGTAATTTTTGTACTTGGAGCAGTAATATCTATTTTTTCACTTTCTAATTTCATAGCCATAGCTTTTTCTTTTAGATATTTTTCTGCTTCTCCAATTTTTTCTTCAATTTCTTTTCTTGCTTCATTTACCCAAGCACCAACTTTTGGTCTTTCTTCTTGAGCAAGTTCACCTAATCCTTTTAAAAGATTAGATAATTCGCTTTTTTTACCAAGAAGTTTAACTTTTAATTCTTGTAACTCTTGTAAATCAACGATTTCATCAACCATATTTTTTGCGGCATTTCTAATCTCTTCGATTTTTTCTTTCATTTTGATTCCTCCCATTTTTATATAAATTTTTATTATAAACAAACAAAAAAGTCGCCCCTATATAGGACGACTATTATTCGTGTTACCACCTAACTTCATTAATAATTACTTATTAACCTCATTATAGCTATAACGTAGCAAACGTTTGACTCTACTTATTTTCAAATCAAATGCCTCAAAAGTGAAATTTCAGAAAATAATATTTTAACAAACTCTCAGCGTATCGTTTGTTTTCTCTGTAAAAATATCCGTTATTTTCTTACTTTGCTTTTTATTAACGGCTCAATATTATGTTAATAATATAACACATTTATTTTTAAATTGCAATAGTTTATTAATCTATTTTTCAATTCCAGCTTCTTTTTGAACAACTTTTTTATTCTCTAATGCTTCTTGTTCATATTCTAAACCTTGAGAAATTATATCATCTATTTGTTTTCCAAATCTTGATCTTCCTCTTGAAAAAGCTTGGTTAATGCTATTCATTTTAGAATTTAAATCGCCTCTCATTTTACTACCCTTTCATACTAGCAAGTTCATTAACTTTAAAACTTTCAATTCTTAAATTTAATGGATCTATAATTGTTGATTGAACAACTTTAGCAGTATTAAATCTAGCAACAAAAAATCTTGTAATTTTTTTGAATACTTTTGGTTTTTTAATACTTGTTACTAACGCTTTATCTCCAACTTCCATTGCATCAAATATTGATTGTCTTTTTCTTTCGTTAATTCTTTCTATTTCAGCTTTTATTAAAGAAATTTCTTTTTCAGCTTTTTCAATAAATTCTTTATTTACTTTTTGATCTTCATTAGATTTTTCTAATCCTTTTGTTATTTGGTCATCAATTTCATGTTCTGCTTCTTGTTCATCCATCAATTGAGCCATTAATCTTGGATCAAAATTGTTCTCTTTTTTTCTTGTTTTTAATTTTTCAAAAACACTTTTTATATTATCTCTTACTGATTTTCTTACTTTATCAGACTCTTTTTGTTTTGTTTTAAATTCATGATTTTGTCTTAAATACTCTTCATTTAATAAAGATCCTAACAAGCTTGATTCAAGCTCAACTTTTCTTAATATCAATTGTTCTATTTTTCCATCATAAAATTCACTTAACTCAATTAATGCATCTTCATATTTAGCAAGTGTCTCTGTAACTAATTCTTTAGTAGTTTCGTAATTTTTAGAACCTTCTTTAAACTTTGGATTAATTTCCTTAATTCCAATTTTTATTGCGTTCATTTGGGCATTTACTTTTTCATTAATTGTCTCAGTTGAAATTTTATCTGTATATGCCAAACAAATCATTGCATCTGTTTTTACTCTATTTTCAGATTCATTATAAAAATTTTTAAGCTTTATACACAATTCTTTTTTTGCAGCTTCTTCCAAAGTAATGCCTCCTTTTTCCAGATTCTATTTATTCTTTAACAAATTCTTTGTCTCTTTAAAAGACGCAGCTTGCTCAGTTTCTATTCTTTGTAATAATTCTTTCATTTCTTCAATAGACATATAATCTAAGTTATATATCTTATTCGCATATACGACAGTTCCTAATTTCATAGGCCCCTCCTAATTATAATATAGTTATATATTCAAGAAAGCAAATTGTCAATATGTTATTTTAATAATCTATAGATTTTGCAGCATTTCCATTTGTTTTTACTCTAAACATTTGATAAATTTGTGTATTATCTTTACTGTTATCTAAATAATATAGCATTCCATCACCAATACTAATTCTTGGTCTTGTTGCTTCAATAGTAACTATAGGTGTAGATTTTTTACCTTTTAAATCACATTTACAAATTTGTTTATTTACTGCATCATAGTAATAAATTTTCTTACTTGTAACATTGTACATTTCATTATTAACAAATGTTGCAACTGTTTTCTTATTTGATCCATCTAGCTTAATTTTGCAAAGTGCATTTTCTGCATCATCATAGAAATAGATCCATTTTTTTAGAACTTGAATTTTCTTAACATTATAATCTTTTGTAATTTCTTTTACATCTGATCCATCTAAATTTGATGAATAAATTACACCTTGATTATCAACGTAATATAATTTATCTCCTTCAAGAACAAAATCTTGTACACTTGATGCTAAAATTGTTTTTTCTGATTTATCAGCTAATGATAATTTTGAAATACCATTAACTGTATTTGTTGTTGCATAATATACAAAATCATCTTTTATATAAAATTTACTTAATGTTGTATTTAAAGTTTTAATACCAGTTAAACCATCACCGTTATCTTTAACTTTTTTTAGTTCAATTGTATTAACACTTGATACTGTTAAATAATAAATCTCATCATTATATACTGTCATAGAATATGCTGTTTCATCAGTAATTTGATATTCTTTATTTCCTTTTACTTTAACTATACCATCTTCATACTTATTATAGAAAAGAGCATTTCCATTCTCTACTACAAGTCCCATATTTGCTAAATTTCCTACTGATTTTTCTTTAGCAAATATTAATTTAAATAAATTAACTACTCCTACTATTAATAGTAATAATAAAAGAGCTGCAACTATTAATACAATTACACGTCTTCTATTTAGTTTTAATTTTGATTTCTTTTTTTCCATAATAATCTCCTCTTTAGAATTATTCTACATCTGTTAAATTAAAATTAGTGTCTATTTTAAAAGTATACATCCCTATTACAATTGTAGCTTCTGTATCTGTTAAAGATACTCCAACTACATATCCATCTATGCTTAAACCTTGTAAGTTTTGTATTGTAAACTCTTGATTATTATTAACAGCATCTGTCATCATTTGAGAGACACGATTTACTATTAAATTTCTAGCATCATCACGTGTAAGTGATGTTACTTGATCAAATATATTTGTATTTATTGTTGAACTATTTGTATTAGTATCAATAAATTTTAAATTATCTTTTTTAACCTCTTTAATATTTTCTAATTTCAATTTTATATCATCAACTGTTAATCTTCTTTGTTCTTCATCCATTTCATCTAAGAAAATACTATTTTCTTGATTTAATGAATCTACAATTGGATCAACTGAAAATCTTACTTTATTATCAAAAGTAGCAATAGTCTCTCCTTCACTTGTTGAATGAGTTAATACTAAATTATTTTTAACAAGTATTGAATTAGATGTTCCTTCTGTTACAATATCTACAATAATTTTTTCATTAATCTTCTCATTTTCAATAAAACTTAATGTTCCTTTTATTGTTAGATTTGCATCTCTATTTGTTTTAACAACTTCTAATGAATAACCATTAATTTGATCAACATTTTCTGCTTCAGTTATCGTTACAACTCCATCTTGGTAAACTGGTTCATCATCTTTTTTGAATAAGAAGTCTAAGCCTGAATCATTTCCTTTATACAAATATGTTACTTTCACGTTAGTCTCTTGAACTGAAGTTAATAAAAATTCAATATCAATAGTATTAGTGTTAGGAAGTGTAATCGCAATTTTTTCAACTTTATCTTCACTAGCATAAAGGATTACTTTTATACCATCTCCAGTTGAATTTTTAACAAAATCTATTATTTCATCTATTAAAGCTTTTGTTTCTTCCAAAGTCATTTCAACTTTTTTTCCAGATAATATACTTAATAAAAATTCTCCATATTCTTTTGGTTCATTTTTTTCTTCAACTTGTTCTACAACTGGTTCAACTGTTACTGTTGGATTTTGAACAGTAGTATCTTCTACAGGTGTTTCCACAGGGGCTTCAACTGGTTCTTCTTGTAGTTGTTCACCTTCAACAGGTTCTTCTTGTGGTTGTTCACCTTCAACTGGTTCTTCTTGTGGCTGTTCACCTTCAACTGGTTCTTCTGGATTTACCACTTCTCCGACAGGATCTGCATCTATCTGTGTTCCACCTTGAAGTATATCTGTAGTTACATCTTGTGACTCATCTGGTGTTTGTTCTACTTGTGGTTCTTGATTAACTATTGGATTTAATATTATTTCATTTTGTGTTTGAATAACATTAGCTTGACTTTTTCCAGTAATAAATTTATTTAATAAATTATCATCACTCTTTAATTCAGTTAATACATGAAGTAACGATGCTTTTAGTTCATCTTGTGTTAAATTCATCTCATAGCCAGTTACATTAACTTGATTTGAATTCTTAGGAATTACAAGATTTTCTTGTATTGTAAAACTTGTATCTGCTAAATATTGTGTAAATAAATTTGCATATTTAGCTACTGCTATTTTAAACTCATCTTGAGTTAGTTGTACTTTATTATTTTCTAAAAAATTTGTTACATCTGATTTTTGTAAATCTATTCCTAACACACTAGGCATACTGTCATAGTTCAATGCAACATATTTATCTGTTATCTCATCAGCATATAACGCTGCTTTGTTTTCATCAAATAACATTTTTAAACCATATACTTTGTTACCTGAATAATTAAATATCATTTCATTAAAAGATTTTTTATTTACTGCATCATTATTACCATTAATTTCAATTACAAACTTACTAACATCTATATCTTTAAGTTCTTCATTATCTATTGTTGTTGAAAAATTAATTTTTGTTTCTGTTTCAGAATTCTTTTTAACTAAATTTTCCATTAAATTATCTATTAACTTAACATTTGTTGTATTTACATAGTCTATTTTAGCACCTGTTTTTAAAAATAATTCTTTTGTACTAACTTGATTATGTGTTAAACGATAATAAATATAAACTAGTGCTCCAAGAGCGCATAAAAGTAAAAGAATTATAAAAACTACAACTCCTCTTCCTTTCTTTTTTTCTTTCTTGTAATTTTGACCAATTAGAATATCTTCAATACCGTTATTACCCATACAAAAAACTCCTTTTTCTTCTTAAATTATTATATATAAAAACGCAAAAAATAACAACAAAAATTTAAGATATTTTGCGTTTTTTTAGAAGTTTTTTAAGCCTAAAAAAAGCACAAAAAAAGCGCTACTTTTGTAACGCTTTTTCATAACTAAACTAATAAAATTATTCAGCTGATTCTACAGTTTCTGCTTCTGGAGCTTCATAAGCTTCTAATATAGCTTTTTGAATTTTTTCTCTAGTTTCAGCATTGATTGGATGTGCTATATCTTTAAATTCTCCGTTTGGAGTTTTTTTGCTAGGCATAGCAATAAATAATCCATTTTGGCTTTCGATAACTTTGATATCATGAATAACGAATTCTCCATCAAATGTTACTGAAGCTACTGCTTTCATTCTGTTTTCTAAATTAACTTTTCTTAAACGTACGTCTGTAATTTGCATTGTTTTAAGCACCTCTTTCTTATCGTTTTGTACACGTGTAAAATAAATATATGTACTAATTTAATTATACTACATAAAAACTTTTTTTCCTTCTTTTTTTGTCATTTTTTTTACTTTTTTTAGAACTTTTTTTCACATTTTTTTCCTATCACAAAAAATGTTGATTTTAAAGGTATTTTATACTTTAATTTTTCTTCTTAAAACTTGAAATTATGAGTATATAATAGTATAATTGCTATAGATTTTAGGAGGATACAATATGAATTTAGATATTTCTGATTTAAATAAATATAAACATATACATTTAATTGGTATTGGTGGAATAAGCATGAGTGCAATTGCTGAAACACTAAAGAACTGGAATTTCAAAGTTACTGGTTCTGATTTAAGCCAAAGTAAAATTACAGATAATTTAAATAATCACGGAATAAAGACAACAATTGGTCACGATGTAGAAAATGCAAAAAACGCTGATCTAATTATCTACTCTGCTGCCATTAGTGAATCTGATCCAGAAATGGTTGCAGCAAAAGAAAATAATGTTCCATTAGTTGGACGTGGCGAATTTGTTGGTTATCTAACAAAATTATATAAAGAAGCTATTTGTATATCAGGTACACATGGAAAAACAACAACAACTTCTATGATATCTGTATGCTTTGTTGAAGCTGAAAAAGATCCTTCTATCGAAGTTGGTGCATTACTTGATGCTATCGGCGGAAATTATCGTGTTGGAAATAGCGATTATTTTATTTTAGAATCATGTGAATATAAAGGAAATTTCTTAAAATTCTTCCCTAACACAGAAGTTATTTTAAACATTGATAATGATCACTTAGATTATTATAAAACATTTGAAAATATTGTAAAAACATTTAAAGACTTTGCTTTATTATTAGACGAAAATGGTCTTTTAGTTACTAACGCAGATGATGAAAACTGTTTAAAACTAAAAGAATATTGCAAAGGAAAATTCATCACTTATGGTGTAAATAACCAAGATGCAAATTTTGTTGCAAAAAATATTTCATTTGATAAAAACGGTTTTCCTTCATTTGATGTATATAAAAATGGAGAATTACTTGGAAGTCTTTCACTATCTGTTGCAGGAAATCACAATGTATTAAATGCACTTGCAACTGTTGCTGTTTGTGACTATTATGGTATTGATATAAAAACTATGGCTACTGCTTTAAAGAAATTTACAGGAGCAGAAAGAAGATTAGAATATAAGGGATCTTTAAATAATACTATTTCTATATTCGATGACTATGCTCATCATCCAACAGAAATACTAGCAACTGTAAACGCAATTAACAATAAAACATTTAATAAATCATGGGTTATATTCCAACCTCATACTTACAGTAGAACCCTAAATCATTTAAATGAATTTGCTGAAGCAATTTCAAAATTCGATAATATAATTTTACTTGATATATATGCAGCACGTGAGCAAAATACCTATAACATCTCATCAGAAGATTTAGCAAATAAAATTAAAGAACTAGGTAAAGATTGTTTATATATGCCAGATTTTGATGAGGTTGTATCATATATTAAAGAACATGCAAAAGATGATGATATTATCATTACATTAGGCGCTGGAACAGTTACAAAAATTGGTCCAATGATTCTAGCATAATAAAATATTTCTTATTAGAAGGCTTTATAGCCTTCTTTTTTTGACTTTCCTAGAAAACCGTTGTATAATAATAGCTGCAACCAATTCGTAACCTTGTCATAAATAATTATTAGAGAGGGGTATCAAAATGAAGACACGGTTTAACAAAATAATGAGTCGTGTACCGTTAATATCAAACGTCACGAAAATCATTATTAGCATGGGATTACTTGCGTTCGCATTCATCATGTATAATGTGTATTCGCATTCATTAGATAGTAAGCTTTGCCTTGCGGCAATGGGTTTCTCTTTCCTTGGTGATGTAGCACTCAACTGCGTTCCTCACGGAAAAAGACCTCGCTATCTTTTGTATCTCGGCGCAATTTTCTTCATGCTCGCACATTCAACCTATGCAGATGCATATTGGTTACTCATCGGCCAAAATGATTTTGGAAACCATGGTGCTTTTGCAGCATTCGTTTTTGTATTGTTACTTTTCGGTATGACTGTACTAACTGCTATACTAACCAAACAATCACCTTCTATAGGAATGATTTTGGTATTTAGCATATACACAATCATCATCGGCTTAAACTTTGTAACAATATGCTCATACAGCTATGCGTTCCACGCATTTTCTTTTGTAGGAGCACTTTCGTTCTTAATTTCTGATTTCATTATCGGGATTGAGAACATTTTCAAAGTCAAAAATGATACGCTCAGAAAGCTCGTCTGGATATTCTATCCTATTGGCCAAATCTTGATAATCGCTTGTCGATAATTTTGAGTGGTAGGAGCGCTAGCCCCTACCACTTTTCTTATTTATTCATTTCTTTTATCATTAAATCTGCGAATATGCCATATCCAATTTCTGGATTAGATACTAACACATTAGTAATTGCTCCAATAAACTTATTGTTTTGAATAATAGGTGCACCAGATAGCCCTCTAATAATTCCACCTGTTTTTTCTATTAATTTTTCATCAGTAATTCTTAATAACATACTCTTATTATTAGAATCATTCTCTTTATATATCTTCTCAATTTCTATTTCATATTCATCTACTTTATTTGTATCATCTGTACTACATAATATTTTAGCTTTCCCCTCTTGAATTTCATTTCTTAAAGCAATTTTATATCTTTTTGATGTATCAATATTTAAACTAGTCAAATCATTTAATACACCAAAAACGCCAAAACTTGAATTTTTATCAACATTTCCAATTGTTTTTTGTTTTAATATTGTTCCTCTTATTTCCCCAGGATTTCCACTTTCTCCTTTTTTTACCGAAACCACTTTAGATGTCACAAGTTCTCCAGAATCTATATATATTAAACTATTAGTATCAGCATCTGTTATACCATGCCCTAACAGTGCAAATTTCTTAGTTTCTGGTTCATAATAAGTCATTGTTCCAACTCCTGTTGCAGCATCTTTAACCCACAATCCTAATTTGTATTCATTATTAAAAGATTTAACTGGTTTTATATTAGAAACAACAATACTTTTTCCTTCTCTTAATAATTTAATTTCTGATTGCTTACCACTAGTTTTGTTTACAGTATTTTTTAAATCTTGAATATCATCAATTTCTTCACCATTTATTTCAATAATCATATCCCCTTCTTTTATATCTGTTTTTTCATAAGGTTTAACCAAATTATTTGATTCATCTTCAATTTCTGTCATACCAACAACTAGTACACCATTCGTATATAACTTTAAACCTACTATTTTACCTACCGGGACAATCTCAATTTCTTCTAAAGTAGTCAAATTTACATTCCTTAAATTTATATTTTCAAACAAATTAATTTCTAAAGAACTATCCATTTTTGTTTCATTATCTAAACTAAATGTTTTCATAGTTTCTTTAAACGATATTCCTGGCATAGAATTAAACTTCAAATTTTCATTTCTCAAAACAATTATATTTTCTGGAATTAGCGTAACATTTGCTACATACATATATAATATAAATAAAAAAAATATGGTTAATATAGTCTTAATTTTCATAAAACTATATTAACCATTTATTACTTTTTTATGTATCTCTATTTATAAATAACTCTTATACCTTGAATGTAACTTTTCAAAATTGCATCTTCTAGCATATCTTCATCAGATACACCAGTAATAGAACCATAAGTTGGTCCTATATCACCTGCTCCTGGTTCTTTAGTTTGTGAACCTTTAAATACAGCAGAAGATTGATCTTGTTGAATATCAAAAAACAATGTTGTTTTACCAACTGCCCTTGTAGATACAAGATCTGGTTTTACTTGTATTGTTAACGTATGATTTTCAAGTGAATTTGCTGGGAATGAATAAACAGCATCTGTAATATCAATTAAATTAGCACCACTTTTAATGTATGGTTTATATGTTAAAATTGTTTCATTCAAATCTAAAGATTTTACCGTTCCTACAACTACTTCAATTGATTTAATTTCATTTAGTCCCCTTGAACTTGTTGTATTACCATTTAAAACTTCATATCCTTGTGAATTTACAAACGCATTCATTTTATAAATATTATTTCTTTCTTTTCCAACAGCAATATAATATGCCTTCGTTAATCCAGGGGCATCTTTATAATTTTCTGCAGACGGATCAAAAATATTTATAACTTCATTATTATGATCATTTACACAATCATAACAAGCCAAATTCATGTGATCATATGTATATGCATAAAATCTATTTTTATCATATTGTTTATCATATTTAACTTCTTTTGATGAAAACGACATATAATCATAATCAGCAAGAGTGTCTCTCTCATACAATTTTTTACAATCTATTCTATGATATTCACTTTCTTCATTATTAAATGAAGATTTTAAAACATAATAAATATTTTCAGGTGTTACAACAATTTCATTATTCGTACTTGAAACAACTTTATAATTATTATATTTTTTAAGTCCACATTTTATACCTTGCATAAATGATACAATGGAAACATTATTTAAAATTCGATCCCACTCATCGTTTTGCATTACAGGCATTTGATAATCATATCCAGCAACATGTGCCGTTGAATTGTAGGTAGACATTGCTAAATTTAAATTGTATTGTATTGAATTTCTAATAACATTATATTTATGTCTATAAAATGTAGATGATTTATTAATCTCTGTAACACCAGCATTTAAATTCTCATCTTTTTCTGTTGTTGTTACAGCATTTACTTTTCTTTTTAAATCAAAAACATAAGATGTATCTTCAAGTTCAGAAAAGTCATATAAAAGCACTTCTGATTCATAATCATTTCCAACTATTTGATATTTTTGTCCTGACACTTCTACAATTGAATTTTCTTGTAATTTTCCAAGTTCAGTATGAACCCATTTTGAAAAAATAGCAGCTTTTGTGTAATATACAATTGCTGAAGTTTCATCAAGAATATATTGATCTTCAGTAATTCTAACATTTAACGAAGCTATCATTTTTTTTATAATTTCAGGAGCTTCTTCAATTGAAGCTGGTATTCCAAAATAGCCAGAATATGGAGTAATCGCGTTTATTGTTGCTTTAATACTATCCAAAGAATCAGCAGTTGATATATTCCTTAATTCAGTAATTTTATTTTTCAAAGAAATAATATTATTTTCTTTAGCTTCAACATTTGGTCTATCAACTTCAATTGTAGTTAATACATTTTCGCTATCATATTCTTTTATTTGTAAAGTAGTTTTATAAGAACCAGACTCAATTATTTCTTGTGCCTGTTCTTGATTATATTTTAAAATATCTACCGTTCTGTTTTCATCAACATGTTTTACGATAACATTAATACAATTTTCTGGTAATAAATAACCAGACTTTGTATAATATTCTCCTTTTATAGTACCCTCAATATTCAAAAAATTATCTAGTGTATAATTTACTGTAACATCTATAAAATCCGTTCCAGTTCCTTGTTGATATCTAGCAGAATAAGGCATATAATTTTTCAGTACATTCTTAGTTGTTTTCTTTGCATTTGCAATATTAGCAGTATATCTTCCAGCTGTATTAGTTTCATATAATATATGGCCAAATTCATCAACATTTGTTAAAGTTTCTGAACTTAAGTAATTATCTCCATCAACAGCAGGATCTGTCATTCCTACTCTTTGATCTGGTGGTGTTTGCCCAAACTTTTTAGAATCAGCATACAAATCTGGATTATATGTATATACTCCAGCACTTGCTTGTTTAACACCTAAATCTCCAACTGCAACAGCATTACCATCAATATCAGTTACAACTGTTGGAACTTGAGTTGGAGCACTAATATAATAGCCATCATATAATGTAAATAAAAGCGATGGAATATAAGGCTCAATATTTGATTTGCTTGCACTTGACATACCTAAGTTTGTAGCTAAAGTTGTAAAGAAAACATTACTTGATGCTTCAACTATAGTACGTAATGAATCAGATACAGTTGACAAATCTTCGTTTGCTGTATTTAACTCAAATGCAGAAAGTGCATCATATGTTGAGTCTAATAATTTCGAATCATATTTTTTTTGTAAAATTAAAGTATCTACTTGTAATTGTATATAATAAGTCATTACTAGAATTATAGGTAATACAATCAAAGCAAATATTATACCTAAACCATGTAATTTCATTAAATATTTCCTTTATAATTAGTATGATCCATTAGCTGTACATACACCAGAGTGTTGAGCAGCTATAGAATATACGTCACTTCCAGCAATTGAGTAAAATACTCCTCTAATTGTTTGTGACATAGTTTTATTTGTGTTTTTTACACTTGCTGATAATATATCTCCTTCTTTCATTGCATAAACACCGTTTTTTTCTAGTGATTCAACAATTTGAGATGTATATATTGAATAATAAACGTTTTCTCCAATTACTGTACCTTCAGTCCATGCTGATTTTTTACCAACATTTTCATCTAATACTTTTACTTCTAATTCAACATCATAAGAATTTCCTGTTGCATAAATTGTACTAATTAATTTAGAATATTCTTCTAATGTAATCTTACCAACAGCTCTAGCGTTATCAACGAAATCTGTTGTTGCTGTAGCAACTGATAATTGTGATATGTCATCTCCTCTTTCTGACATTGATAATAATGGGAAAATAAACATTAATATAGCAGCTAATAATATTGCTACTATTGTTATTAAAGTATCGCTCATTATATAATCCTCCTTTAAATTATGTTGGGTTTTTAGTTAATGTATAACTTATAATTATTTTATCTTTATCTTGTGCACCTGTAACCAATTCATCTCCCTCATCAGTTACAAATGTTTCTCCAGAATAAGAATAACTTACAAATTGTTCTTTAAATTTAATTTTTTGAATTCTAGCTTTATAAAATTTGTTATTTGAATAGTCTATAAAAATGTTATTTATATAGCCTTTATCTCCATTAACGAAGAAATCAACTCTTGTTTTAACATTTTCTGTGCTACCTAGCCATGGTGCTCCAAATAAATAATGCTCTTTCGTTTTATCATTATAATTAATTTTAAGTAAATCATTATGTCTTTGTTTTTTAGTACCAGTCGGACTGGCTGTTGTATCACCTATTGCTGATCTAACATCACCTTCTGTATTTACATCAAATATTTGAATTAATTTATTATCGGCATCATAAATTTTAACACAGAAATTTTCTTTATAATATCTATATAAAGTAGGAATAATAGTCTCAGCACTTACATATCTTTCAGTACCTCTAGCGATAGTTTCATCCGCTGAAATTTCAGGAAAACTAGCCTTGCAATTAGTGCAATTCTTTTCATCTAATGAATTATATGTATCACATGAAGTGCAAATTTTAGTCAATTCAATGTTTTCATAAAACTTAGTTGAATCTGAATAAAAAGCTAATGTATCCGCTGTTTCTGAAACTTTAGAAAAAAGCAACATTGCTACACTTAATGCCATAACAAATACTATTGTTGCAAATGCCATATTAATTGCTTGTGTTGCATTTTGATCCATAGACTTTTCCTTTCCTTATATATTCATATAAACCAAAGGGGCAATAACCCCTTTGGTTTATAAATTTATTTTATATTAATTATTTTGTTGCTGTTCTTCCGTTTGAGAAGTTAGCTATAATATCTCCACCTTTTTTATCAGCTTCATATGTTACGATTAAAGCATCAATTAAACCGTTATCTTGGTTAGAAATAGATACCCAATATTGGTGTTTTGGTTCTACTTTATTTCTAATTAAGTTTAATTGTTTAATATAGTCACCTGGTTCAGCTGCTTTTGTAACAACTGCTTTAACATTGTTTAATGAACTTCCAACGTCTACTTGATCAAAATATAAAACTGGTATTTTTGATGGTTCATCTCTATATGTGTTAGCATTAGCGATTAATGTACCAATCATAGCTTTAATGTTTGATCCTGATTGTTTTCCTTCAAAGCTCATAAACTCATTGTTAAAAGCTTGAACTTCTTGTGTTGACATTGATTGCATTGAGTTGTTAATTGTTGATTGTGCACTGTTATAAATGAACATACCAATAGCAATAATTAAAATTGAAATTAAAATTGCACCTGCTATTAAAAGTGCTTTAGAAGCATTCTCCATAACTTCTTTCCTCCTTATTTTTCTTTTGATTTTTTATATTTTAACAACTATAGATATAGTCTTTATATACTATAGTAACATTAAAAACAACTTTAGTATCCTTGTGTTTCAAAGGTCATTGAAGCGACCCTTCCAGTCTTCTCATGGTACTCTATGCTTGTACATTTAAATTCTGCAGACCCAAAACTTTTTATAAATTTATCAAGTCCCAGACCGTACAAAGTTTCCATCTTGTATGTAGTTTCATTAACTTGCATTGTAATATAAATTTCAACGCTTATTTCATCATCTAGAATATAAAATCCTTTTTCATTTCTAGGAATCTCATTTGTCTCATTCAAATCAATAGCTTTATTAATTACAGTAGCTACTTTAAGACCATTTAACGATTCTTTATTATATTCTTCATATTCTAAATTAAATTTATTTACATTAATTTTTCCAATTTCTTGTTCTTTAAGCCCTGCAAAAATTACAGCTATTATTACAACAAAAATTGTTAATATTAAAACAGCAATTCTCTTCATAAAATACAATCACATTATACCATTTCACTTTTAGTTTTACAATAAAAATTTATTTAAATTATTACTCATATTTATCTTTATGCCAATAATATGGGCTTTTTTTATCTGTTATTTCATTATGCTCAAATACCATACTTTTTACTTTTCCAGAAGAATTATGATATTCAATACTTGTACAATTAAAAATGTATTTATAAACTGTTAGCATTTCTGTAACTTCTTCTTCAACATTTGTTGCTGCAACATTTCCTGTATCTGGAT
The DNA here is from genome assembly GCA_017517685.1 of Clostridia bacterium. Classification (GTDB taxonomy): domain Bacteria; phylum Bacillota; class Clostridia; order TANB77; family CAG-508; genus Scatovivens. The sequence continues at coordinate 158,385 of JAFWYK010000007.1, read as the reverse complement.
CTTTTACATAAGCTGTATATTTTTTTGTATAAGAAACAGGACCATAATAAGTTCTTGTTAACTTTTCATTTGCATCTATCGTATCTATTCCTAATTGCTTTGCTGGCTTATTAACCAAATCATAAATAGAAATAGTATTAGAATTATGCTTAATTTTATTTTTTTCATATAAAAAACCATTTTTCTTCAATGATTCATAGGCTGGTGTATATGATGGTGGATTTGGATTGTGATCTAATATTTTAAACTCTTCACCATCAATTTTTAAAACAATGCTAACAGCAGATGTTGGTTCATACTCTGAAGCTTCATTAATACTATAAGCAAGATTAAAAACTGTCATTATATCTAATATTGTATTTTCTTGAACATTATAATTTTCAAATTTTGAATTATATAATTCAAGTTGAGCAGTTCTTTGTGTTTGATCATAATTTTCATTAACACTTGCTCCAGCTTTAAATACTTGTACAAACGCAGTTATCAATAAGAGTCCTAATAAAATAGATGCTGCCATAATCAAAGCTTTTGAAGCATTTTCCATAATTTATACCTCTTACTATTAAATTTCTGAGAAGTAAATGACATTTACTCTACCAGTTTCTTCATGGTACCCCATATAATCACATTTAAATTTCTTAGTTTTGAAATCATATAATGCTGTTGACCATACTACAGAGTTCCACACGTCTTTATTAGATCCAATATTATATTTTGTAACTTTCATTGTATCTGCATAATTTAATAAATTAATTAATTGTTTATCTTTTAATAACGAATAATATTTTTTTGATGTTAATCCTGGTGATGGACTAATAGGTCCATGTGATCCTCCATCAGGTAATAAGTGTTCAGCAGTTTTTAGATATGGATCTGTTCTTAATTTTTCCGCTGCTACTAAAATATCGTCAGATAATTTTAGTTTAGTATATTTTTGTTTTTTAACAAACTCAGCATCTGTCATTAATCCAACTGATTCGACAGTTTCTTTATCAGCTGATAATGTCCCATCCGGATAATCAGTGTCCCAATATTGAACTAAATTCTTACTATTTTGATCATATCTATACACTTCTAATGATTCTTGAAGTTCTTTATTAATACAAACATATACTTCTATTAAATATTTTTGACCATATGAATTACCTGATAAAAATTTATTTCCATCAACATATTTTTCATTATTACTTTTTGCTTTATTTAAGCAAGATAAAACATCAACTCCATACATACCGGATTTATTAAAAGCTTCATAAGCTTTATTAAAATCCGTTAATTGTTCTTGTTGCATAATTTCATCTTGTTGAGTAGGCATCTCACCTATATTACTAAAGAAATATGAAACTGCAGCCATTAGTAAAACACCTAATAGTACACCAGCTGCCATTTCTAAAGCTCTTGCTGCATTTTCCATACTTACTCCTTTCTTTTATGCCATCGCTGACATTTGTGAGAATGCACTAGTCATACTTGTCATACCTATTAAACATAATGGTATAATCAAATATCCTACGAATAGAACAACCATTGGTGCGAAACCAATTACTTTTCCTATTCTTGATTTTCTATCTATCATTCTTTCATTTGATTCTTTTCTCTTTTCTTGGTGATAAGCTCTTTCTGTATCTAACTCATCAAAAGCTTCTCTGATAGGAATTTGCTCTACAGCAGCTTGTAAACTTTCTACAATTCTTATTAATTGTTCGAAAGATATATCATTTTTTAATTCCTCTAAAGCTTCCCAAGGTCCTGCTTCATAGTTGTTAACGCACTTACTAATTGGTTCTTTAAAGATATTAGCATATCTCTCTAACCATTCAAGAATCATTTCAACGTTAACCCTTTCAATTTTCATAAGCATTAATATAATTGTTTGGAATTGCATTACTTCATTTTCCATATCCATTTTTCTCATGATCTTTTGGAAAATTAAAAGTCCCATAGGTAAATAATAACCTACAATCATAATTACTAATGCTATTAACACTTCAAACCATTTAATATAAGATGATTGAACAATTTGAAGTTTATCCCAAATTCTGTTTACTACAGTTTCTACTTCTGTATCATTAATGTCACTATATTGTTCTGATTCTAATATATCTTCTTGTAATTCTTCTATAGTAATATCATAATTTTTCTCATACTTATATAAGAAATAATTATCTTTTTCTGTAGTTTCCATCGCCTTTGCTTCTTGCTTTTCGTTCATTGAACCTAACAGGTTATAATCTGCTGTAGGTTCAGTAAATTGATATTGTATTGCCATTTGATGTGAAGCATATAAAATAGCGAATCCAATTACAAATCCTAAAATACCAGCACCCATTCTATTTATGTAATACCATTCAAGCTTTAACTTTGAAGCTGAATCTTTTAGTAATTGTACTGTTTTTCTATAATCTTTTGTTCCTTGTTTTGGAATAAACAAGTCAATAATTTTCTTTGCATATTTGTTTTTATATAATTTTGCTTGCCATGGATTTTCAATGTTTACTGTTGTATTAACACTACCATTATCTTTTAACTTTCTAGTTAATAAATAGCATAAGAATGTTAATATAATTAATCCTACTTGGCATAAGAAACCTGAAGTTCCATTATAGAATGATCTTGTAAAAGAGAATTGACCTATAGCCCACGCCTTTACAACATCTAAGAATAATATTGGAATAGCTGAAATCATTGATAATGATTGAAACACATAATCCAATTTATCTCTTTTTAATATTTCAAGTTGCATCTCTTGTGTAATATTATTTAAGTTCTTTAAATAAAGTGATGCACCATCTTTATCTTTTCTATCACCAAATTCTTTTGTTAAGTATGATACTCCGGCAAACTCTTTTAAGTAACTGTTAGGAGCTATATCATAGTATTTCTCAAGTTCAGTTTCTGGATCATCAGAAATTAAGATTTCATAAATTTTTTCAGCTTGTCTTGAAACGTCTTTCTCATCATCTTGTGCAACTTCATAAATTGCCTCCTCAACCATGTTAAATTCATGGTAAGCATGTCTGATTTCAGAGAAGAAGTCTAATTGTTCTCTTAAAATTTTATTATCTACTTTATCAACCATACCTTCAAGTAATGTTTCAAGAAAGAATATCTCAAATAGTAATAATGAAGCCATCAACAAATAGTTATTTATTGTAATATAAATTACAAGTGCTGTTAATGGAATTACTACTAACAATGCTTTAAATACGATTTGAGCTACTTGTTTTCTTGTTATAAATTCATCCTCAAGGTTAAGTATTTCAAGTCTTCTTCTTAATTTTAATGCATATCTTTTTATAAATGGAAATCTTACAATTCTAACATAGAACTTTTGGTAAAAAACATCCATGCTAAATGAAGATTTCTTTGTACCTTCAACTAACTGAGCTACATATTTGGTGTTCTTGCCATTCATTTTTTGACTGATTATGTAATAAATGATAACAATTACACCAAATACAGCACCAACGCCACCAATTAGATAAAGTAATACTTGATTTGACATCTAAAAGTCCTCCTTTTAGGCTTTACTACTGTTTTTATTATTTTTTAATATCGTTTCCTGTTGTTGGTCTTTTCACTTGTGCTTGTGTTGCACTTTGTGGTCTTTGAGTGGCAGTTGCTGTAGCTTGTGGGGCAACTTTTTTTACTGGTTGTCCTTCTGCTGCAGGAGCTTTTTTAACTGGCTCAGCCATTTTTACCTCTTTCTTTTCTTCTTCTTTTTTCTCTTGTTGAACTACTTCTTTTCCATTTTCATCATAAACTGGAAGTGAAGGTGGTTTAATTCCCCAATTTCTTTCTAGGAATGCATCAAATGCAACTACGTCTGCATCATTCATATTTTCTCTCATTCCTCTAATATTTTCATCAGAAATTGGATTTGTAAGTACATATGTATCATCAGCGAATTCTAATACGTTGTGATATTTATATAATTCTCTGTTTGTTTGTTTTGTAAAATATACTGTACAGTTATCGAAAAATTTATCAAATTTTCCTTCTAATGTTTTTTCTTTTCTATGATCAAATGTGTATTCGTTTCTTTCTTCTACAGGCACACACTCTGTTACTCTCTCGATATAACGTCTACCTCTAAAGTCTTTAACTAAGTGAATGTTAAAGTTAAGAACTTGAACTACCTGTTCAGCTGCTGTTTGCTCATCCTTGAAAACACCAGTTCTAAGCATTGAGTTACGAAGTGCTGTAACTAAGTTAGGGAATGTTTTAGCGTGGTGAGTAAACAATGTAAATTTTGAAGCAACTTGGGCAGATTGGATCATCCAAGATGCAACGGGGTCAGTAGCAACCTCACCGATGATATTAACAGAACCGTCAGTCTTCTTTTGAACGTCCAGACAGTCTTGTCCAGAAATTGTTTCAGTTTCACGCATTGATACGATATTTCTTGTTGGATATATCTTTCTTAAGTGAAGCTCGAATGCAGTTTCTGTGATACGCAAGTTCATTGTTTCATATATATTTTCGATCATAGCCATAAGCATTGTTGTTTTACCGCAACCTTGCTCTCCTGTTAGAGCTATGATTCTTGCACCTTTAACTAAGTATTTTAAAAGTTCAATTGTTTCCTCTTTACCAGGGAATTTAATAATTTGTTCTAGTGTAGCACGTTTAACGTCGAACTTTCTTACGAAGAATGCCCAAGTTTCGCACATGCTTGGTCTAACAACAACGACACGAGATCCGTCTTTCATTTCGTTGATTTTAAAACCGTTTGTGTCAGATAACTGACCAGGGTTGTTGTATTTGTAAATATTTTGACATACCCTTTTTAATTCTGATTCTGTACCGAATGATAAGAATGCTAAACGAATTGACTTACCTTGGAAGAATATCCAAATCGCATCGCAGGCTCTTGGAATTTTAGATTCCATAGCTTGTTTTAAGTAGTCACCATCAGTTTGAGCAACTTGGCTTAAGAATGATTCTGGAAGACCAGATGTACCACCTGAAACACCGTCTATGTTCATATCTCTAATTTCATCGATACTACTAAATCCTTTATATTTTTGATATATTCTTTGAACAACTACTTCTAGTTTATCAGCAAACTCTAGATGGAATTGTTCTTGTTCATATATGTCATCAATTTCCTCGTTTGTTATAACATAACAAGGTTTTGATTCTCCTTCAACATATTTAAGTGCAGCTAAGTTATATTTCTTAATAATTTCAGTTAAAGCCTCATAAGAAAATGTTTTCTTATATTCATGAATTAAAATATCAAATTTATCTTGTGCAGTTAAAAGTGATGGTGTATCAAATGGAATCGCTTTAGAAATATTAGTTTCATCAACACCATATTCCTTTGATAATAAGTCATATATTAATTCTTTAACATATTTCTTATCGTTAACGTCTCCATAAGTACAACCTTTTAAAGCCTTTTTAAGTTCGTACTTTTTAGCTCTTCTTCTTTTTAATTCTTCTTCAGATAGACCAATATCATAAAGGTTGATTTTTGTAATTTCATCAAGTCTTGACTTAACGAATTTAACCATCTTATCAAGTGTATAAGTTTTATCATCAACTTCTACTGCTTCTTCTACCTGTTCATTTTTATTCTTTTTCAAAAAGTATGCGATTGCCGCTACAGCTGCTACTAATACGACAAATATCATCGCTATATTTCCAATGTCCATTATTAAAGGCTCCTTCCCTTTAAAAAATATTTTGTATTTTATGTTTTATATTTTAATTCTTCTAATTTATAATCAATTGCTTTGGCTAATTCTGCAACTGATTTTATAAATGCTGAATTTTTATCATTTGCTGAGCTTGATAATCTTGTTTTTAAGAAAAACGTTGCAACCCCTGCTTCTGATGCTGCTTCCATAAATGTTGGACTATACGTTACTTGGCATACATCTCTTTCTTTTACATATCTTGTAACGTTCTTTACGTTATATTTTGAATTCTCATCTGCATTAGATAAAAGTGTTATACATTTATCTTTTGGCAGAATTTGAGGATTTTGCATTTTTACTTGAATATATTCATCAACTTGTTTCAAATTTTGTGAGAAATTTGTAACTATAACATGTGATGTTTCCAATAATGTTTTTGTTGTATCCTTCTTTAATGTTTTTTCTAGATCAACAAATACTAAATCATAATATTTATCAGCCGTTTTAACTAAATCTTTATATAACATTAACGACTTAGTAAATTCTTCTGGAATTTTTGTTTTTAATCCACATAGTATATCTAATCTATTCTTAAAAACTACTCTTGTATAGTTAGTTATTATTTCAGGTGTTGTTTTATTACTTGCAACAGCACTAACTAAACCTTCAGCTCCTGATGAAATATCCATTTTACCTTTATTTAGCATTTTAGCAACATCTTTTGTGTTATTAACTTTCCAAAAGCATCTCTCAAGTGTATCATCATCAAATGTCGCATCTACAACCAATATTCTATAATTGTGTTCGATAGCCATATATGTTGCTAAAGCAGCTATTGATAATGTTTGCCCTGACTCTCTTGGATTTGAACTCCAAAAACTAATTATTGGCATTTTTTCCTCCTGTGTACATTTTATCTTTCAATATTCTTAGCAGCTTTTCTAACATCATTTGTTGAAGCACCACTAAGTTCTTCTACCATATACATTATCCCATCAACGTAAGTTTGGCTTAATCCTCTCATACGTATTCTTCCACTTCTTTGATTTGAAAATATTGCATTTTGGTCACCATTTTCAAATGGGAAATAGATTACATCTTTATCCCATTTGATTTTTAATCCTTTTGAAAGATGTTCTAAGAATTGTTCTTCTTCTGGTAACATTTCTTTTGTAAATAAAACTTTTGTTACTTCAACTGGATTTTCAAGTCTTCTAAAAACTTGTAATCCCCTTCTTAAACAATACAAGTCAAAAGAAGTAACCAAAAAGTGTTTATCTTCTGGTTTTACTCCAAAATATACATATCCTTTATAAGTATCTATATCTAGTAAAACATAATCATAATTAAATTCTTCTTTTGTTTCATTAGTTCTATACTCTTTAATTTGAGCTAAATTTTCAAAACCTATAGCAATATCTATTTTTTCATAAGTTGTTATATATTGCTTTGAAGCTTCCATTGAAGGGATGATATATCTAGTTTTTTGTAAAGCAGTTGAATCAACTACTAATACAGACTTACCCATCAAAGTTAAGATTTTTGCAGCATATATAATCATGTCTGCTTTATCATAACTTCCAATGAACGCAACTTTCTTCATAATATCCTCCCATATTTAATTAATTATCTGTGTAACCTACATCCTCTGTTCCTTCTAATTGAGAAACGTAGTCAATTCTTGATGCACTAATTGTTGCTCTATCTTCTGAAACTCCTGTATTAACTAAAGACCATTTTTCATCATCTTCTAATTGAGTTAATATAGAATCAAAGTAATTTACCCTTTGTTCGTGATTGAATTTTAAAGCATAATCATTTTTAGCTTGATCAAGTATATTTGGGTTACTAATCATTAAATCATAAACATTTCTACTTACAGTATAAGTAGCAATAGCTTTTTCTTGCATTCCTGCTTCACTGTATAATGTTGCATATAATTTAGCACCTGTCATTTGGTATGATTCAACTATAGCACTGTTCATTAAGTTAATTTCAAACTCATCAACTTTAATCCAGATTGTTTGAGCATCTGTTCCTAATACTCTTTTCTTAGCTAAAACTATATAATCTTGACCTGTTGGTAAAGACATTCTTATATCTATATATTGACCATTTTTTAAGTGAGATGGTAATTGAATCATTGTATACTCTTGAATTCTTTGTGTATTTGTTGTTTCTTCTCCAACTTCAACAACCATATCTTTTGTTACAATTGATCCAGCAGGAACATTGACTTTCATTGCTATTTGTTTGAATTTTTCAGTTCCATCTTCATAATATTTTGGCACTGGTATATCATTTTCATCTAAATATTTAAATACAGTATCATCAATGATTAATGTTTCATCCATTGTTGTTTGAACAGTATCCATTATGAAATGTTCTTCTAGTGTAACAATCTGACCTGACTCTAGGTCTTCAGCTGCTACATAAACAGTTTTTTGTAATTGTTCTAAAGCTTCTTTAGCTTCATTAATACTTTTAATTTCCATTAATAAAAAGATTACGAATATAGCCATAATTATTAATGATACTAAAAATCCTATTAAAAATGAATTTCTAGCTCTTCTTTGCATTGGGTTCATTGCCATGATAAGTTCCTCCCTTTTATCCCTTAAAACTTTTAAATTTTTACGCTAATATGGCATTTTTCAAAATACCATTTTTCTTTATTCTACAACAAAAAATGCTCGAAATCAATAAATCGAGCACTTGTAATGAAAACTTATTTTTGTTGTAACATGCCTGTTACATTAGGCTTTTAAAGGTTTATTTTTCATATTTTTTTAGTTTAAAACAAACCTATTAATTGCTTCTAATACTCCTTCAGAATTGTTGTCAGCAACTATTTCATCTGCAAGCCCTTTCATAATCGGATTACTATTCCCCATTACTACTCCAAGGCCAGCATTTTCTATCATTTCTTTATCATTTAAATTATCTCCAATTGAAATAACTTCTTCTGGTCTTATATTTAGCTTATCAAGAAGAAATTCAATTGCAGACCATTTATTAACATTTTCGTTTGTAATTTCTGTATAATAATATTGAATATCAACATCATCAGTACCATCTTTAATCTTTTTTCTTGACATATATGCAGTCTCTAATACATCTATACCATTAATTTCTTTTAATCTTTTCATGATACTATTAAAAATAAATTGAGATTCATCACATACAGTAATCTTTAAGAATTTTTCTTTTCCAGATTGTTCAATATATTCCATTATGTTTTGAACAACATTTATATGAGTTCTTCTTTCTTCAATCTTTTTAACATTTTCTTTATGATAAAAAAGAACATTATAATTTAAAGAACTTGCTATAACTTCATCTTCAGTATATACATTATAGAAAAAGCTATTTTCATCACAAAGTTTTGCAATTTTCATAACTTGTTCTTTGCTTAAAAATCTATCATATATAACTTTTTGTTCTTTTATGTCGTATACTGCCGCACCATTTCCTGAAATCAAGTAATTATCAACACCTAATTCAACAGCTAAACTTTCTGTAGAGCTAATTGGTCTACCAGAAGCAAGAACAACTTCTGTCCCTCTTGCCTTAGCTTCTAAAAGTGCTTTTCTAGTATTTTCAGAAACTTCCCCAAAAGAATTAAGTAAAGTTCCATCTAAATCAATCGTCATTAATTTAAACATAACATATCTCCTTTATCTATTACATTTGTTATTATATCATTAATCATTCTTTTGACAACAAAAAATTTCAAAAAATAAAGAGGTAAGATACATCTTACCCCTTATTTAAAATATTACTAACATTATTTAGTCATTTGGTTTTCTGCTTGTTGAATCATTTTTTTAACCATGTTACCACCGATTCTTCCTGCGTCTCTTGCTGAAATATTTCCATTATATCCATTTTTTAAATTAACTCCAACTTCACTTGCTACTTCATATTTAAATCTTTCTAATGAATCCATAGCTTCTGGAACTACTTTTTTTGAACTTCTTGACATTTTGTTCACCTCCAAAAATTTTACCGTTTCATATTCATGAAACAAATCTATATTAAAAAAATATATAATTCCAAATAGCTAATCACACATATATAGCTATCTATATACGAATAATCAAACATTTAGGAATCAAATACATTTTCTAAATATATAATGTGCATTTTTCAAAATAATACACAAGTAATTTTTGGTAATCATTTTAATAATTTAAATATTTTCTTTCAGATATTTTATCCAAAATAAAAAAAGATCAGTCATTATATCCAACTGATCTTTTAACTTTAATTATAATTCTTCATTTTTTGATTTTATATATGCATAAACAGGATAATTCAAAACAAAATCCAGAAGGATATCTAAATTTATTTAGAACAATTAAAGAATCTCAACTATTCTTTAAAACATATTTTAAACTTGAAAAAATTTCAAAATCTCCTGCTACAATATTTAGCAAAGAACTTGCAGAAAAGTATTATAACAATAAATATATCGATTACCATATAGAATTTTTTAGAGCTGGTTTAAATGCAATTATACTAAAATGGCTTAATAGTGGTTGCAAAGAATCCCCTGAAGAAATGGTTGAAATAATAACATCAGAATACAGAAAACCGGATGTGAAATAAATCACACCCGGTTTTATTTTTACTATTTAATTATTAAGCTTCTGGTTCAACTAAACCATAGTTATTAGAATCTTTTAATTTAAAAATTACATTTACTTTTCCAGTATCAACATTAACGAATGTATAGAAAATATTTCCTTTTCTTTCACTTAATTTTAATTTAGCATCTTCTACTGAAATTGGTTTTATATCATAAGATAATGATTTTATAACTTCATCTTCAACTGCTTTTTCTTCAGCTACTCCTGAAATATTCATTTGTTTAATTGAAGAATCTTTCATCATTTTTTCTCTTTTTGCTTTTGTTTTTCTTATTTGTCCTTCTAATATATCAATATCTTTATCTATAGCTGCATATAAATCTTTATCTTCTGTAACTGCTTTGTAAGATACACCTTTAACTGAAACATACATTTCAGCAATTTCTGTTGCTACATTTTCTTTTTTAATTGTTACTGTTACGTCTATTGATTCGTCTGCAAAATATTTTTTGATTCTTGCTAATTTTTCTTCAATATAATCCTTAATTGCGTCTGTTGCCTTTAATTCTTTTCCTGTAATTGTTATATTCATAATAACCACTCCTTTTTATGTATTTTACACTTTCATTATATAAGTAATCTTGCTTTTTTGCAAGTGAAATTTGTGTGTATTTAATCGATATTCTAGAATAATTTCTCAATTTTATATTCTTTTTCTAACTTTTCATTAAAATAGATATTAGATATTAACTCTAGCTCTTTTTGACAAGCTTCAGAAAGTTCGAAAGAAAATATTTTTTTAGGGTCGGCTCCCATTATATATATAATTGCATTTCGAGTTGCATCTGACATTTTGATTGCTCCTGTATCTTGTTTAGCACAAGCTTTACATTTAAATCCATTATCAATAATACTAAAATGAGTTAATTCTTCTTTAGAATTACAACTTGTGCAGCCTCTTACATTAGGTGCAAAACCTAATATTTTTAAAAGTCTTAATTTAAATACTGCTGTTATAAAGTCTAAATTCTTATCTGTTTCAGATATCATATACAAAGTATTCAAAAACAATTTTAAAGTATTATATGAATTTTGATTTTCTGTAGTTACATCATTTATAATTTTTGTTAAATGTGATGCATATGTAAGTTTATCAAGATCTGTTCTAATATTATAAAAAAGTTCTATCGTCTCACAAGAATTCATTGTATAAGTTTCTGAACCTTTAAAAAGCATATATTCTCCAAAGCATAAAAATTGCGTACCGCTAAGAAGAAGGCTTTTTGGCCTTCTTGAACCTTTTGCACTGCACGCAATCTTACCCAAATTGGGGGTCAAGATTGTAAGCATCTTGTCAAAATCCCCCATATTACTTTCTGATATAATTATTCCATTTACTTTTACTTGTTTCATCTATTGTTACCTTCAAATTCTCTTCTACATTTTTTACTTCTACAAATTCTAAATATGAATTTATATCTCCAGTTTGCTTAAACGTGTTCCACGCTATATTACTTAGCATACTGTTTTTTCCTTTCTCATACAAATTTATTTGTATATATCTTTTGTAAATTTTAGAAGATTTATACTGGTATTTTATTTTAATTTAAATTTATTTACTATATTATCTTTTTCTAGCCAATCTTCTTTAACTTTAACCCAAACTTTTAGGTTTACTTTTGTATCAAGCATTTTTTCTAAATCTTGTCTTGCATAACTTGCAATTCTTTTCAATAGATTTCCGCCTTTACCAATTATAATCCCTTTATGAGATTCTCTTAAGCAATAAATAGTTGCATCAATATCATAAATATCCTGACCTTTAGTAGTAACTCTATCTTTAAAACTTTCAACTTCTACATAGATACCATGTGGTACTTCGTCATCTAATAATTTTAACGCTTTTTCTCTAATTATTTCTTCAGCTATTTGTCTCATCGTTTGATCTGTATATTCATCATCAGCATAATATTTAGGACCAACTGGCAATAGTTTTACAAGTTCATTAACAATCACTTCTGTTCCATCATCTTTTGATGCAGATATTGGAACTACAGCTTTAAAATCATATTCTTTACTATATAGTGATATTAAATTTAATAATTTATCTTTTTGAACTAAATCAATTTTGTTTATTACTAGTATGCATGGTTTTTTAGACTCTATAATTTTGTCTAAAATTCTTCTATCACCTCTTCCAATCTCATCAGAAGTTGCTTCGATTAAAAATAATATTACATCTACTTCAGAAAACATTGTAAAAGCTGTATCAACCATTGTTTCACCAAGTTTAGTTTTAGGTCTATGAATACCTGGTGTATCTGTAACAATTATTTGATATTTCTCATCATTTAAAATTGCTTTTATCGCAGTTCTTGTTGTTTGTACTTTATTAGCTGTTATAGCAACTTTTTCTTTAGCAAGCGAGTTTAAGAGTGTTGATTTACCTACATTAGTTCTTCCAACTAGTGTTACAAAACCTGATTTAAATTCTTCCATTTTCTATTCCTTTTCTTATTATTCTGCAATAGTTACGTTAGCATCTATTGGGCATACATTAACCCAAGTATTACCATCGTTAACTTTAATTTCATTTCCTTCTAAATCAACATATTGTGTTTGTGCTGATCTTGATTCTTTATTACATTTAATTTTTATTGCTTTACCATTTGTTATATAATATCCATCTAATGATCCAACTGTTACAACATCTTGTCTTCCTTTATTTTCTCCATCATTCAATGTATAGTTTTCAGCAAATGTTACGATAATATTTTTTGTAGTAACTTTTTCTCCTGTTACTTCATCTTTCATTAATCTACCTTTTGAGTATCTTGTATATCTTCCTGTTTCTTCATCATATTCATATTTTACTTTATGATTTGAAGAATATGGAATTGTTATTGTATTAGCTACTTGAGCATTTTCTCCATCTAAAACAACTTCTTCTTCAACATAATTTAAAACACTTTCTTGATCTGTTGTTAAACTATATCCTTTATCTTTTGCGATTTGTTTGATAGATGGAATATTTGTATAAGCATTGTGTGGAGCATTTTTATGTGTTGCTCTCCAATAAAGTGATGTTGCTGTTCTTGCAGCACCAGTATCATATGCTTGTCCATTGATATTATTTATTTTAAATGTTTTCATTTGCTCATCTGCTTGTGGGCTCATTCCTAAGTGCGCATAGATAGCATCATTTTCCATAGCATAATCTAAGAAATAATGTCTTGAAGATCTAATTGGACCTACAGAGTCACAATCTTTTCCTTTAAATAATGCCATTAATCTTGATTCATTACCTTCAACAATAATTTCATATACCATATATGTTGAATTTAATGATGCTTGTGGTTGTGCATTTGTATTATTATCAATCATAAATGCTATTGGTCTTTCATTACCATTAAAAATTTCAATATTCTTTTCTTCTACAACTTCTTTTTCACTCTCTCCTTGAGCTACATCAGATACATTGTCTTTTTCTTTTAGATCTTCTCCCACATTGAAGCCCATTTTGTAAAAAAACAATCCACCAACTAGTGCAACAATTGCAATTACTACAATTATTAAAACGTTCTTTTTCATAAGTGTTATCTCCTTTTTTATTATATTTTTAAAAATTTTATAACCAATTTAAAATATGTAATATCTTAGGCAGAAATATCATTATTCCGACTACTACTGCTCCAAGTGCAACTAAACTAACAGCTCCTGCCGCTGTATCTTTTATTACTTTAACCTTTTCATTATATTCCATCGTATAAAGATCTGCTAAGTTTTCAATAGAAGTATTAATTACTTCAAACGCAAATACTAAAAAAATTGTAAGCCCTAAAATTGCCATTTCTATAGCATTCACTTTCAAAATAATTGCAGCTATTATAACTAATACCGCAGCAACTATTTGTATTTTAATATTTCTTCCATTTTTTATAAAATAAATAATTCCTTCTAAAGAATATTTAGCAGCTTTAAAAAAGCTTTTATTTTTCCACTTATTATCCTCATTCATAAGCATTTGCTCCTAAATTATTCTCTTACAATGTTTAATTTATTTAAAACATTTTCTTCTTTAGCTCTCATTATCTTTTTTTCTTCATCATTCATATGATCTTCACCCATTAAATGATAAAATCCATGAACGACCATATACGCTAATTCTCTTTCAAAACTATGCCCATATTCTTTTGCTTGTTCTTCAACTCTTTGAACAGAAATTACAATATCACCTAATGTTTCTTCGAATTCTAAATTTTCTAAAGATTTTATTTCATCTTTTTCAAACATAGGAAACGAAAGTACATCAGTTTCTTTATCTATTTGTCTATATTCTTTGTTTAATTTTCTAATATATTCTGGATTTGTTAAAGTCACAGAAATATATAAATTATAACTATCAATTTTTTCAGTTTTAAAACATTCTTCTAAAACTTTATTAATTAATTCTTCTAACTTTTTATTTTCAGAATAATCTACATATTCAATTTCTGCAAATCTTTTCATACATTTCCTTTCTACTAATAAAGACGAGCGATTAACAACATAATTATTGAATAATCATAGCTCGTCTTTTTTTACATTTTATAATTTTACAAAGTGACCTGGTCTTGTTTTACAAGAAGTCTTAAGTTTTCTCATAGCCCCTAAATCAACTAGTTTTGCTTTATAGAAAGCTCTGATTTCAGCATATTTTTCATATTCATCTGCTGTATCATGTAACTCTCTTTTTAAAGATAAAATCTCTTTTTGTTTAGAAGAATCTGTTTTACTATAAGCATCCCAGAATTTCTTATAATCGTCACGTTCTGATGGCTTGTCCCAATATACTTTTGTAGACAATAATTTAACGTTGTATGCTTCAATCAATTCTAACAATATTTGATATGTTGATTCTTTTTTATCTTTTAATTTTGTTTTCACAATTAAGTTACGTGTATCTTTTAATAACTTATTGTAGCATTGTTCTGCAGCTACTAAAGGAAGACTGTGTGTAAATAACACTCTACTTAATCCAAGTAATATCATGTTCTTTTCTAGGAAATCTTTTTCATCAAGTTTTCCAACATTGAACTTTTCATATTCTTCATATTCTTGAATTATTTTTTCATATTTACCAGTTCCTTCGATTTTAAGCTTAATTGGTAATATATTTTTGATATAATCTTCAAGTGTTTCAAATATTTTCTTATAAAGTTCTACTTGATTAACTCTTTTTGCTCTTAAGCCATCTGCTAATTTAACAGAATAATTTTTTAATAATCCTTTATATATAATATCGATTTTTTCTATATATATTGAATTGTATTTAGATAATATTTTTTCCTTTTTACCAGCACATAAACTTTGATAATCTAAGTCTAGTAAAAATTTTTGTTTTCTATATTTGTATTCTAAATACTCAGTATCTTTTAAATGAACGATTGTATAATAATTAGAAAGTGCATCTTTTTCAAATGTTGAAGCAATATTATTTTTTACTTTTTTATAGATAGAATCCATAATATGTTTATCGATAGATTCTAAATATAAAGTGTAACTTTCTTCATATCTATTACGACATTGATCTTTTTTTGCAACATCACTTGTTTCTTCTGAAGCTTTAAATAATTCATAGTTTTTAATTGCACTGCTTCTTTTAATATTTATCATCATTCCATTAATACCAATTTTAGTTGGTGTTAATAATTTTGTTAAAGTATTAGAAACTTTGCTAAAAAACGTTGTATCATTTGAAAGAACTTTCAGACTTCTTTCCTCAACCATAATTCCCATCCTTTCTATTTAGCGACTTTAGTTCCAATTTCAATTTGGACTTCGTATGTTAATCTGACTGATATACCGCTCTCATCTTTATTAACTACTACATCTCTTCTTTTGTGTTTCTCATTATATTTAGAAATATTGTATGTCACTTCTAAACTTTCCTCTAATTCCTTTAAAATCTTCTCTTCAAGCTCTTTTTCAGAATATTCTTTTTTTTCTAAAATATACTCTTCTCGAATAATTTTTTCGATTTCGATAGGAATTGAAAATTTAGAAAATAATTTGATTTTATTATTTGTCCTTATTGTATCATACTTTTTGAAATTTGAAACCCTTTTATCAAAATTTATTTTATTTTTTTTAATAATTATTGAAAAATCTTTTTCCACTTCTCCTGTTAAAACTTTATTTTCTTGAATATAATCTTCTCTTTTTTCTTTAGTAAGATAAACAACCCCTGTTATATCGGCATCTGCATGAACATCTCTCATCCCTTTATATTTTCCTTCCATAACACCTTCAACTAGTATATCCCCTTTTTTCACATCTTGGCCTATTGTTACTCTTGGAGTGCCACTACGAACTACTAATTTAGTAATTTTTGCATCTTGAATTGCAATTATATTAGAAGAAATATTTTCATCAATAACTTTAGGAATTTCTATTGATTCTTTAATTTGCATTTTAACATTAGTTCCATCTATATCTATTCCAATCCATGCAATCTCAGGATTTTCAATTTTTATTTCATTTTCTATTTTTTCTAAATTTATTCCTTTATTAAATTTTCCAATACTTATCCCCTTATCACTTAGTATATCTAGTAACTTTTCTTCCGTCATTTTATCTGTTCCTGTAACTTCAATACTCCAAATAAAATTAGAAAGTGCAATAACAAAAAATGCAACTGCACATGGTGCAACTGCAAATATTTTTCTTTTTTTATACTTATATAATAAAAATGGGATTCCACATTTTCTTTCTATTTTAATTTTACACTTTGTTTTCTTGGCTATATGTCTAATTCTCTTGAAATCTTTTCTTAGAATTTCAAATTTAATATATGTACCATTCTCTCTTTCAAGAGATCTTATATCAATTTTTTCATTACTGCACATATTTAAAAATCTATTTATAAAAAATCCTTCTAATATAACTTCAACATAACCAAACCAGTGATAATAAATCCATTTAAAAAACATTTTTACCTCTTAAGACATTTTTTTATTTTCAAAATCAATATTCTCAATTTTTCCACTTACCAATATATCCGTATCAGCCATTTGATTTAACTTTAAATTAAATCCATTAATATTTATATTACCAAGTGATGTACTTATCCTTACAAAAAAGTTCTCATATTCTAAAATCCCATTAAAATTTTCTATCAATATCTCATCAAATCCTGTTATTGTAATTTTAGGATCATTTGTTACAACTTCCCTTGGAAATTCTAAGAATCTATTTACTTTACCATACTCTCTCATTTTAATCACTCCTTACTTTATTTGTATTCATTTATTCTTAAAATATGCAAAAAAAGAGTAGATTGCTCTACTCTTTTAACTATTCTTCTAATATTTTCTTTATATCGTCATCATCTCTTAATGATGGCTCTATATATTCTATAACAGCTTTTTTTCCTTTCGTTATAGCTGCTAATGCTACATCTTTATCAGATCTTAATCTAAAGCTTGCATATTTTAATATAATAGGTTTATTTTTAACAGCTTCTAAAACAACATCTTTATCATCTCTTAAGTCTTGACTTGCAAAATATAATACTTGTCCATCATTTTTACAAGCTTCTATTAAAACATCTTTATCAGCCTTTAATCTATCACTTGCATAACAACAAGTCCATCCTGCTTGTTTTACAGCTGTTAACAATACTTCTTTATCATCTTTTAGTTCATCACTAGCAAACTCTAAAGCTCCACCATCAACCTTTATAGCATTCATTATTACTTCTTTATCAGCACGAATATCATCATTTGCCCATTCAATTAAACTTGGAATTTCTTTTACTACCTCTAAAAAATATCCCCTATCATTTGTCTTTTCTCTTGCTTCAATAATCTCTGGACTGTCAGCCATTTCGTATCTCCTTTTATAAATTCTTCTAATGTGTTTAAAAATAAAAATCTGATTTTTTTTCGTATCTTTCTCGTGTTAATTTTCTTTCTTGTCTTCTTTGCTTTGATCTATTATCAAAATACATCATTCCAAATAATACACAAAGAATACTGAAAAAGAAAAGCTTATTCTTTAGTAAATTTACAAAAGCACCTAATTTAGGCATTGTTAAAACAACTTTTCCTATAATGTCTTCATATTTTACAATATCTTCGTCCTCAACCGCATTATGATCACCTTTTGTAACAAATGCAGGTCTCATATCAGCTGAAATAACTCTTTCAATTCTATGAGTTATTACTTCGCCATCTCTAATAAACGAAATAATATTTCCCTTTTTATAAGAATCAATTTCATATCCTTTTTTCACTAATACTATATCATTAATATTAATCCTTGGACTCATGCTTTCAGATATTACAGTATAAATTTCTATATTTAAAAAACTAGGATCTTCCGTAGAATTTCCTAGTTCAATAATAATTAAAAATAAACTAAATAATATCGTAGGAATTAATAATATATATAATAATATGAATAAGATTCTTTTTATTTTCTGCTTACGTTTTATATTCTTCGATATAACATCAGCTTCGTATCTCATTCGGTTTCCTCTCTATTTTTTGCTTATCATTTGTTTTGCTCTTTCAATAAAAGCTATATTACTAATATCTAAACCACTCTTTCTAATGTTGTAGAAATCAACAATTTTTTCAACATCTGAAATTAATGATTCTGAATCTTCTTCTAATGTTTCTTTTTCAACAGCTAAATTTAAAATTTTATATCTGTTAGAAATAATTGAAGTAATATCTGGTTCTTCAATTAATTTAATGTTATTAAGCATTACTTTATATGGTTGATCAATAAAATCAATTAATTCTTGCAATTCATCAAGTACAACTACATCTTCTTCAGCATATTCAGTATTAATTAAATTATATACATATGTGTAAAATGATGTTGCAATTTTAAACATATATTTAATTGAACAATTATCATCAACAAATTCTGCAATTCTAACATTAACAGCTGCTTGATCTAATTCCTCATACATTTTTTTGATTTCTTTAATTTGTGTATTTGAAATAACTGGGAATTCATAAATTTTTCTATCCCATTTTTTCTTAAAGAATCTAAATAATGGATTTTTGCTTTGTTTAATAAGTTGTTTGTTTTTACGATTTTCTTTTAAAAGAGCTTGTTCTTTTTTGCGAAGTTCTTTTTCTTTATTATCGTATGCAGCTTTATAACCCTCTTTATTTTTAAATCTTTCTCTTAAATCATCTATAATAAATTTATATTTTAAATATACTTTATATTCTTGAAGTGTATTTAATAACTTACCAAAGTTAACATCTATTTCAGATTGTTCTGCTTCTGTAGCTTGATAATAATTTTTAATTGATAATCTATCATAAAGTACATTCATTTCTTTTTCATTGAAATCTTTAATTTTCCATTCACCATCTAAGAATTTATTTAGAATGTATTTAGGATCTTTTCTTTGTACTTTAATTAATTCTTTATTTAAATCAAAATATTTTCTTACTAAACCATTTTTATCTAAATTTTCTTTAGCAAGAATTGCTTGATTTCTTTCATTTAATTCTTTTTCGATCTTTTTAGCATTTACATGATATAAATATCTTAAATTTAGTTCGATATGTGTTACAATATCAGGACATTTCCAATAGATATTTTCAAAAGCTTTTTTTAGTACATCTGAAGAATCTAAAGAATTATTATTATATTCATTTAAATATGCAGTCATATATTCATTTGTTGAATCACTATAGCAAAAATCATCTGCAGTAAATGTTATTCCATAATTTTTAAATATATCTAAATACTCTTTAATATTTGAATTAACAAGTTTTAAATCACCTTCAAAAAAGCAACTTAATCTATGAGTAATTTTATCTAAACCTAATTTCTCATATGGAGTATTTAATTCATTGAATAACTCAACATTTTTAATTTCATCAACTTCTTTTTGAAGTTTTGCTACTTCTGGATTTTCTTCAACTTGAATAAGCCTTTCATATCTTGAAGTGATTTCGTTCCAAATAACTTCTTTGATTTGTTCAGCTTTTTCTAACATTTCAGTTGCTTTAGCTACATATTGTGCTCTATTCTTTTTTGTGTTTATTGGTAAAACACTTAAAACTTCTTTATTACTTGATATATATTTGTCAAATTCTTCTAATATATCACTCATTATTCATCAGTACCTTTCGCTTTTTTTTCTTTTTCTAAAAATGCTATATATTCATCTGTTTTTTTATATAGCTCTAATAGATCTTCGTTTCCTAATTTCGATAATTCAAAATTTTTATCCATTGTACAAAATCCTTTCCAGAATAATATTCTATACGCTATTATTATATCTTAAATAAAAAATCAAGTCTAGTTTTATAAGAAAGTTTTATATGTCATTTTCGTTACAATTTAAGGCATTTAAAAAGGCGATGCTTCTTTTAGCATCGCCTAAAATTAATTATTTTATTACTAAATATGAATGAGTATCTCCAATATATTGATATAATGTTTCGTCATGTGTGCCTGTAACATTTCCATTGTCGTCTTTGTCTTCGATTTCAACATCTTCTAAGTCATATAATGTATATAATAATTTATATGTTCCAGATACCAAGTCCTCTTTAGTTGTATAATTAAATATAAATTCTTCTATATTTAATGGATTCTCAACCGCAGCATTAATTTCTGCTGTATCTAATGCTTTATATTCATTTTCACCATTTACTGGAGTTAATGTCTCATTTACATAGTCTTGTAAATCAACTATTTCATACATTGTAGAATTTACTGTTTGATAATTTCTTCTTAATAATTTTACTGTAATGTATGGTCTATTCAATCCTGATTGATATTCTAGAGTAACATCAACAGCATTTTCTGTTTCAGAAATATATCCTGTATCAGGTTCTAATGTATGTCCTGTTGTCTTATCTATAATTGTTTGCTCTGGTGGAATTGTTGTATTTAATCCATATATATTATCTACAACTTTTAAATCTACTTCTCTAGAATCAGAAGCTTCTACACCAAAGTAAATACCGTCTGCAGATCCAAATGATTCAATAACTATTTTGAAATCTCCATTTAATGTACTGTTTTCAGTATTAATATCAATTTCTGAGAATAAGTTTGATACTTTTTCTGCAAGTTTAATTCTTGTTGTACCATCAGCTCTTGGATAGTAATTATACTTATGTTCATCACCATTTGTATCTTTTTGTGTAATAGTAAAATATGTACCCATTAAAGATGAACCAGGAACAACTTCATAAACTCCTGTATCATTATTCAATTGTGTTAATGATATTCTAACACCCATCTTCTTATCAAAGAATCTTGTATCATGAACTGCAATTGTTGT
Source organism: Clostridia bacterium (assembly GCA_017517685.1). Taxonomy (GTDB): domain Bacteria; phylum Bacillota; class Clostridia; order TANB77; family CAG-508; genus Scatovivens. The sequence goes on along the minus strand of JAFWYK010000007.1, from coordinate 136,840 downwards.
TTCTGCCGAATCATCATCAGAATCATTATAATCAATTTCAAGTTCTAATGTAGTATTTGAACCAGGATAAATAGTATCCTTTGTTAAATCTGCATCTGTAATTTTAATTACTGATTCTGTATTGTATAATCCATAGTTCATATTCTTTAATTGTTCGTCCATAACAGCAAATATTGGTTTATACCCCATTTTATTACCATTATCATCATATTCGTATCCTCTTAGTGCCATTGTAAATAATTGATCTTTTGCTATTTCAAAAGTAGTCTTATCCGCAAATTCTGCACTTTCAAAATCGACTGTAAATATGAAACATTCATATTGATATTTAGTATTTTCATCATAATACTTATCCATCATACCGATTTCATCATACTTCTTAGTCGTATTACCCATTTCTAAGAAATCACTTAACAAGTATTCCATCTTTTGATCAGTTACGTCATCTTGAGTAACTGTATAATAATAATATGTTGGATTTGCATTATCATGTCTATCAATCATTGTTATTGTTGTATTAACTGGTAACTGATAATCTGTTTGAAGAACTCTATATGCATCTTCATTATACATTTTTTGAACTTCTTCAATTTCATAGAATTCATACTCAGATAATTCAAAGAATGCTGAGAATGAACTGTCTGTTGTAATATCAGTTGGAGTTGTTGTAAATAACTCAAATTGTCTACCAGGAGTTATTGCTGCGTTATAATAGTTACCTTCATATACTGCTGTTGATAAAGCAATATCTATAATTATACGAGCAGTTCCTCTAGTTAAATTCTTCTTCCAAGACATTTCTGCGTTAACACGATAATAACCTAATTCTTGTGTTACTGTTATATTATTTGAGTGATATAAGTAGAAGTCAAGGGCTGGTGATTTACCAGAGTTTTCAATAATATATACTGAATCTCCATCTCTACTTGCCACACTATTTTCTGAATAGTAATTTGTTTCACCATTCATTGCCCAACCACTATTACCAGTCTTCATCGCTAAACCAAGAACATTATTAGCTGCATCAGGATCTGGGTTAATGTTTGGAATTGTATTTTTGTCTACTAAACTAGCTGTATCTATCAAACTTGATTCAACTGTTGTTAGTTTTATAGTTGCATTAGGATATGAAATACCATCTAATGTTAATGATTTTGTACCTAATGTAGAGAATTTAGAAGCTACTAAATTAAATGTATAATAGAACACTTCTGAATCAGGTCCACAATACCACATGTAGTATGCAGATTCTTCTGGAGTTGGATCTATATAATTTAAATAAGAAATACTTCTTTGATCTCCATTTGTTGTATCTTCATATTTAGTTTGTGATAAAGATTCTCCAGCATCAAGCTCAACTTGTAATTGTTCAAATGAAGTATAGAATCCATCTTCTTCAATTACATGATTTGCTTTATGTTGTCCTTGTACATAACATCTGTTGTAATCTCTATCAACCCAATTTACTCTACTATTTTGTGAATAATCTTCATCGTACATACCTTTATATAGTTCTGTTCCTTCAGCATTTTTATACATACCAAAGAATGTCATACCATATACTGGTCCATAATCCGAATCACTAGGTCCTTCTTCATATGCTATATCTAAGTTAATTCCAGAATACATGTATATTCTATTATCAACGTTGTAACTAATATTATTTACATCAGTTTCAACTAAGTCAACCTCTGTTACTTTTTCTCCTGCTGTTCCATCAGCATTTTTATTATATATAACTCCATCTAAAACTAAATAATCTGTCAAACCTTTTTTAGCTTTAGTTCCAACTGCATTATACGTTTCTCCATCAACACCTGTAATTATTGTTGGTATTGTAACTTGAGCCTTTGTCTCACTTCCATCTTCACCAACCATACTCCAGAATTCAGATACTTTATTTGCACCATTTCTTAAATATAATGTACTATTATTTTTAATCATAAACTTATCAATAATATTAAGCGTAAAGTATGTATCAGCATATTTTGATGTACTGTCTGTTGTACCACTTAGCCAAAGTGCTGATTTATCTATTATAACATTTCCAGCTCTTTGAAGAGATATAGCAGATTTTGGATCATTTAAAGTACCATAATTTCTAATTGTTATAGTTCCGCTCTTGTTAGCGCTTGACGCGTTTCCTGAAGCAAATATACTTGCTTTAAAATCAAGTGTTGGTCCTGTTGCAGTATTATAAGTATCACCATCAACGTTTATATAAGTAGTTCCTGTAACACTTATTGAGAAGAAGTCGAATCCTTCAACACCAACTTTCATTGATTCTCCACCACCGAAAATTGTTCCATTTATTAAAATGTCATCTTGTTGATATCCTTGTGCAGTTCCATAATATCTATCAATTGCTTTAACACCAATGTTAGTTACTGTATCACCATTTACTAATGATGAGTTAGCTCCACCATATACGCTTTTTCCTATAATACCACCTGCAATATCAACTATTGCTTTTGAAGTTGTTGAACTTTCTTGTCCAGTTTTTGCAGCATTTCCACTACCAAAAACGTGTTTTCCAACTGTCGTTGTTCCTTCTAGAATTATATGTGAGTTTTCATGAACTCTCGCTATATGATTTTCATGTTCGTCATCTGGTATACCGTTTCCTGCAGCAAATGCACTGCTTTCAACAGTTCCATTTGTTAATCTTACAGTTGTGTTTCCAACGATATCACCGTTATCTCCACCACCATAAATATTATATTTTACTGTACTACTATCTAAAATTACATTTGTATCTCCTGTAACTGTAGCTGTTAAACCACGGCCACCACCAAATGCGTTTCCATTGTAGATTGGATCACCATAAATATCAAATGCTGCTTCACCATTTTCAAGTGCTTGATTTCCATCTCCAATAGTAGCATTATTTCTTATAATTAAATTTGTATTTCCTGTTACACTTCCTTTTGTTGTACTATCAGAAGCTCCATTACCTCCAGCAAATACATTTTTTCCAACTGTAGATGCATCAACAATTACTGTAGTTTGAGAAGCCGTTGATCCTTCTACTCTTCCTTGGTCTCCACCACCATATATATATTCTGTGGTAGATCCATTTTGGAAAGCTATCGATGTACCTTGAACTGTCGCTGTAGCACCTTTACCGCCACCAAATACAACGTTTTCTACATCTGAATCATCAACTCTTACAGAAGTAAATCCACCTACTGTACCGTTATTTCCTCCACCATATACTGTGTCAGCAATCTTTGAACGTTCCAGAACTTCAACTGATGTTGTAGTTCCAACATTACCATTATTTCCTCCACCGTATACAACTTTGGCTGTTGATCCTTCATAGAAAATAATACTTGTAGATTCATCAACATCTGCATTGTTTCCTCCACCATATACATTTTCTCCAACTATTGTATTTGTTACAAAAACATTTGCAGTTCCGCCTAATTCTCCAGCGTCACCACCACCAAATACATTTGTTGCTACTGTTGAATCAACTATTGACACTTCAGTATCTCCTGAAGATACTGCTTGCTCACCTTGGCCAGCTCCATAAATAGAATCAGTTATTGTACATCTCTTTACTCCAATCATGATGTCTCCGGCAATATCACCTGCATAGCCACCACCATATATTTTATTTACAGTAGAATCAGATACATCTACATCTGTTGTTTGAGTTACATTTGATGCTTGACCTTCACCAGCTCCATAAATAGAATCAATTGTAGAGTTATCAACATCTATCATTATTTGTCCATTTAATGCTGCAGCTGCACCACCACCATAGACTGTTGCAATATCAGATGAATTAAATACTTTAATTGTAGCAGTATATTTATCTGTTACATTAGCACCTAACGCTCCTTGGTTTCCTCCGCCATAAACGGCTCCAAGTACATTGGATCCATTTATATCAACTGTTGTTTCTCCCGAAACTGCTGCTTCATCACCACCACCAAATACTTTTTTATTTATTTGTGATGAAATTATATCAACATCAGTATCACCTGTAACAGTTGCTTTTTGTCCACCACCAAATACATTATTACCAATTTGTGCATTAGTTACATTTACAACTGTATTGCCTCCAACAGCTGCATTTTCGCCACCGCCATACACATTTGTATATATTTTAGTTGTTGAATTAGCTTCGTCTCCAGAATTATCAAAAATTTTATTACTATGAATTTGAACATTTGTATTTCCAGTAACATTAGCGCCTGTACCTACACCAGCTCCAAAAACACTACCTGAAACAGATGCTCCATTAAAACAATATACATTAGTAAATTGTAATGCTCCAGATGAATCAGAACCACCATAAACATTTTGCAATACTGTTGCACCATTTATATAAACAGCTCTTGGATTTGTACCATCAATTCCAGCATTCATACCACCATTAAATACATTTTCATATACCATTGCGTTATTATAGCAATGTACATATACACTTTCAGTCACATTTGTTACTCTAGAATTTCTTCCTGCACCATATACACTTCCGACTTTAGTAGTATTTTTTTCACCAACTTTTACAAGAATATTTCCTTCAATGGTTCCACTTATATCACAACCACCAAATATTGTAAGTCCTTGATATGTACCTCCATCAACGATTACTGTGCTATTTGCACCATTTGTAGCTGTTGCACCAACACCTTTTCCGCCACCAAATATTATACCTGAATATGTAATTGAATTTGCCGAAACATAACGATCTTCCATTGTTACAATTGAATTACCAGCAACTCCTCCTGCTTCACTTCCACCAAAAGTGTTACCATATATTGTTAAATTATTTTTTCGATCATTAATGTAAATACTAGCATTTCCATTTATCGAAGTGCTTCTTCCTTTGCCTCCACCAAAAATTCTATCACTATCAACTGTTTCAAGAGTTCCTAGGGTTCCACCTCTTACTCTAATATCTACATTTCCAGAAATTGCTCCACTTTGATTTGAACCACCATATATAGCTCCATACACAGTTCCTGCATCCATAGTAATTTTTACATTACCATTTGCATATTTTTGATTTGGTCCACCATATACATTTCTATTAATTGTTCCACCTAATATATCAATCATTATTGGAGCAATAATTCCATCTAAAGGATCATCATCTGTTTCAGGTTGTTCAACTATAGGTTCATCTATTCTAATAAATAACGTTGTTGAACTTGCTACCATTTGTGTTGTAGAAGTAGTTGATAAATAATAATCTGGAGATTTTGTAACAGGATTTCCATAAACATCTCCATACCATTCTCTTCTCAAATACGAATATATCGTATATGTCTCAGCAGGTTTAATAGTATAGCCAGAAGTTAACGAACCAGTAATTAAAAATTTTGTTTTGTTAGCTTCACCGGATAAAGAAATATTAACTCCATTAAATGCTGTAACTACAGTATAATTATTCCACCTTGATTCTCCATCTAATTTTACACTTTGCGTGCTTGTTTGATATGTTGTTCTTAAATATCTATTATTCAATGTATTTTTTATATAAAAAGAACCATCTCCAGCTTCTTCAAAAACCCAAATTTGAGAATCATTTGGAAACGCCGAATTTGTAAATGTTGCTGTACTCAAATTATTTCCACTTCGATTAAAATAAGTACCACTTTCTTGGCTAGAAGCAATCATATATTTTTTATTTGGATCAAGTCCAGTATTATTAACAATTGTTCCTTGCATATAAGAAGGCATACGTCCATAAATTGGACCGTAATTTCCTCCACCATACACAGAATTTTTTATTAATGCATTACCATCAATTATTATTCTTGATGAATTTACCCTTCCTGCTTGTGGTTGTGAACTGTTTCCATTACCAGCGCCCATTACACACCCAGCTTTTGATCCATAAAGTTCATAATTATCTGGATTTCCATCATCAGGAACTGCAGATCCTATTATTGCATTTCCACCAACATATAATAATGAACTTCCAGATAAAATACCTTCATTAGTGCCTGAATATACTCCATTTGAACCACCGTTTATTGAATATTCTACATTACCATCTGTAACTTGAATACATCTATCTCCATAAGTTTCTGATCTACCAGCACCTCCAACAATATTCATCATAGTTCCGCCTTTTACATATATAAATGTAAAAGGTGGATTATTTGAAGGTGTTCCTAAACCACCAATAACATTTGCAATTCTTCCGCCTTCTATCGTCAAAACTCTAGTATCTTTATCATTTTGTGCACTACCATGGCCACCTAAATAAATTCCACAATATGCTGCATCATTTGAGTTTCCAGCTAAAGCATTATAGCCATCTACTCCAATAGTTCCAGACTTAATTCTCATATCAAATAACGGTTTACTTTTATCAGCAGCATTATATTCATCACCACCACTATGTGATGCAATTTTTCCATATACATGGAACGTATTTCTTTCAGATGTCGTTCCTTTAGCTCTATCAATATCATTTCCAGCCACAAAAATCGCATTAACATTATGTTCAATATCATCTCTTCTACCAACTTGTAAATTACAATACTTTCCTGACTCAATAACTAACTTATATGTATTTCTTGCAGTTCCTCCACCTTGTATTTGTGCCCAAGTTGCAGCATCATTACTTGTATCAGTAGGCATCATTCCCCTACCAAGTCTAAGATTATATGTATTGCCTATTATTCTTCTATTTATATTACCAGTACCACCAGTACCACCATTTCTATAATTTGAAGAACCACTTATACTCAAAAACGCAAGCTGAACATCTTTATTTAAAGAAGTTGAATTAACTGTAACTCTAAATGAACCTTCACTACGATAATCAACTCCACCATATATACTCGTAATTGTATATGGTACCGCATTCCCAGTATTAATATCATCCAAGCTACCATCTGTAATAACTATAATATTTAATTCTCTAGATGACGCTGCTGTTGCATATTTTCTATTTCCTGTTAATCTAGAATTTATTTCATCCCATGTATTTACAGGTGATTCAAATGTACCTGCATCTCCATTAGTATCTTGATCATATATAATAACATTTGCCGTCGCCCAATTTGCATATAAATCAACTGTAACTTCTTTTACTCCATTTGCATTTGCTGTTAAAGATTGTCTAGTTGTTAATGTCTGAATACAATTAGTTCCATTCATAGTAATTGTATTATCAGTTGTATTAATAGCACGCCAGCCATCAAAACCTCTACCTCTAGGTCTATCAACAAAAGGATTATCTATTAATTCAATTGAAACACTTCCATCTGAATTTATAGGAGCAGCATGAGTGTATGTCATTAAAGATTGTCTTTCATCTGCAGCAGTAGATATATATCCTCTTGGTATAGCTGCAGTACCATTTACATACATTCCTAAACTAGAAGGTGTATTTCTATTATTATTTACTGTAACATCTGCTGTTTGATTAAATACCATAGCAAAATTTAAATAATATCTTGTAAAAGATAATGCTATCCAAGAATTCCAATTATCTGCTTCAATAACAATAGCATTACCATCTCTAGAAACTCTATAATTAGCATTTGCAGCATGTTGTTGTGTCGCTTCAAGATTAAATCTAGCTTCATAACCATATGGAATCATAAAAGCTAATTTAAATGGTTTTGAAAAATCAACATATTGATTATCATCAAATGTTACTATTGCATTTGGTCTAATAATTCTTCTTTGATTTTGTGTAGTATTATCAATCCATCCCCATTCAAATCTATTAGTTTGAATAGCACCAGCTGATTCATCTTTTTTATAACCATAATAATTAACTGTAACTTTTGCTAAATTATCTTTTGAATATTTTACATCATCCTCACGACCAACCATGTTTTCAGTATAGTTAAGTCCCATATAATAATTATAATCATTATCAAAATTATTAATTGTTATTTTATCAGCTGTAAATAAATTATTTTCAACAACTGCATATCTTGAAAATTCATTTGTATCACATTCTACAGTATCAGTTGTTTTATTCGAAACCATAAGTCTTTCAAAGATAATTTCTTCTTCAGTCTCATTAATATGAATCATTTCAATATCTTTTTTTATAATTTCATTACTTTCCAACTTTTCTTTAGATGTAATTGCTACATTAACAAATTGATTAAACTCTACTGGTTGATATTCAAGTTCCTCTTTCATAATTGTAATATCATATGCAGCAAGTACAGTTGTATTTTTAAACTCTTCCATATCCTCCATTAATTTTTGGATTTCTGTAGGATCTTCATTTACAACATTTAATAAATAATCTTTTGGAACAAAGCCTTTAACCACAATATTTGATTCTGCAGTTTCAGCAACTAATTCTTGTTCATAAAGTCTTACTCCATTAATTTCTTTAGTATTAAATTCAACAATATAAGTTAATTCATCAGCTATAACTTCATCTTCAGTCAAATAAACTATATTTCCAGGAAAGACTTCTTTTAATTCAATAATTTCTTCTAAAGATTCTTCTATTGTTGTATCTTCTATCGTATTTGTTGAATCATTTATTGTATTAGTACTTTGAACTAAAGTATTTTTTATTGTATTGACTACTGTGTTTTCAACAACTTTATTTACTATTGCTGTATTTGAAGCTGTATTTGTATAATCATTATTAACTGTAGTATTTGTATTAATTACATTCTCAACTTTATTATCTACAACTGTATTTGAGTTTTCAACGATAGTATTTTCTGTAGTTGTATTAATATTAGTATTTTCATCTACTGTTTCATCATCATTTTCACTTGATTGATTAATTGCTTTATCAAATAATGAATCATCTTGTGAATCTATATCTTGAGCATCTGTATTATCTTTTTCAACAATTGTATTTGTGTTTTCATTTACTGTATTTGAATTAGCGCTATTATCATTTACAGTTGTATTTATATTATCTGAAAGTGTATTAGTATCTTTTGTCACAACATTTGATACCGTATTAGAATCTTCAATAATAGTATTTGTATCATCAGCAATTGTATTATCAGATACTGTATTTTCTTGATCACTCTCTTCTCCTTGAACTTCAACATCTTCATTAACAAATAATTTATTAACAATATACCCATTTACTTTATCAGGAAGAATTACATAGTATCTATTTTCTTCTCCACCTTCTTCAATATGAACATCAAGTTCTGAAATTACTTCAGTTCCTATACCATTTTCAACAAATTTAACAGATGTTGTTTTTAAAATTTCTGACCTTGTCCATCTATTAAAAATAAATATTGCAATTAGACATATAATTATTGTACTTAAAATAATCATATTTCTCTTTTGTTTTTGTTTAATTCTAGCGCTTTTTACTCTTTTCATACAATGCTCCCATTTTTCGATTTTATACAATCATATTCTATCACAGAACCCTTGATTTTTAAAGCATTTTTTCGTTTTGTAATATAAATGAAAAAAAAGAAGAAACAGTTAATTTGTTTCTTCTTTTTTTATATTTTATACTAATTATAAATCTTAAATTATTAGTTTGTTGGATATGGCTCTAAGCTAAAGCTTAAGTTATATTCTACAAAAGATCCTGATGCAAAGTTTTCAGCATCGATATCTTGACCTTCTACCCACATATAAATTCTTAATTTTGTAATACCATTATTTAAAACGTTTCCATTTCCATCTTTCATTGAACTTGGGAATTGTAAACTAGCTTTTTCTCCTCTTTTAGTTTTCCAATTTGGAGTTACTGCTTTAGCTACATTTCCATTTGCTGCTTCTGTAACTTGAGATAATTCAATAGCTCTTGTTGTTTCTGCATATAAACCATCATATGCAACTGCTGTTGCTCCTGTTCCAGCACTAATTGATCCTGGTGCAATCCATCCTAAAGCAACACCATTTGCAACACCGTTTGCTGTATGTGTATCAGAGTTTGGTTCCCAAATAACAGTTTTACCACCTACAGTAGATAAAGCTCTTGCAGCACTTCCAGAAGTATCTGTTGTATTTCCACCTTTAATAATACCTATACGAGCAGCGTTAGCAATACCTGATTCGTTAGCTAAAACTGTAATTGGTTCAAAATATTTATTTCCCTCACCATCAACTTTTTCTTCTATTTCAGTAACGTTACCTGACATATATAACTCTTCAGCTTTATTTCCTGATTTTAAGAAAACGTCAAATGCGATGTATTTTCCTTCATTACCATCTTTTTCTAAGTTTGCACCATTTTCATCTGATGTTAATAAATCTGATTCTAAAACATATTCACCATATGTATCAGAATCTGGATTTAAATCTGCATAAACATCTCCAAAAAACATTTTTGCTCTACCATTTCCATCTACTTCCATTATTGTAGATACTGGTGACATTTCATCTGGTAACTGGTTTGTAGCATCTAGATATACAGTTTTAGCTTTAACTAAATCTGTTTTATCCAATACTGTTTTCCAATCTTCACCATCAGCAGAAATTTGAAGACCACTAGTTGTAGAAACTTTAACGTCAATTGAATCAACATTAACAGTTTTGTTAGCAGTAAACCATGCGTAAGTAGACATTACTAATAACATAGCTGATAGTAATAATACTATTAGTAGGTTATTAAGTCTTTGCTTATTAGCTTTTGTTTTCTTCTTCATATTTTTCCTCCTAAATTAATCAATATGTTCTTCTGTAATATCCATATGCATTTTCAATTCTCCGCCTAATAAGGCATTGGTACAATCTGGATCATCACCTTCTATAAAGATGACTATTGTAAATTTATCAATGTCTCCTGGTTTGAAGTCTTGTCTACATTCTTGCATTACAGTATCGTTCGAATAAAATGCTACAGTACCTTGCTCAGGCTCTTCAGTAAAGCCATTTCGTTTGGCGTATACTGTTCGTTCGCCATTTACAAATACCATAAATCGTATTGCTTCATCTACATTTAGAATTACATCATCGATTAGTGCTGAATACCAATAATTGATAGTCTCATTACCTTCATTTTCAATATAGAAAGTATAGGCTATGTAATTTTCTCCATTGTGACCACCATCGCCCTCATCATCGATGTTTGCTGGAAGCCAATCAATCGAGATGTTATCCATTGTTTCAAGTTTAGGTGCTTCTAAACGTTTTGAAACTACTTTTTCTGTTAAATTGTCATAAATAACAATACCTTTATCACGTCTTAAAGTATCCCCTAAGACAATTGTAAAGTGTCCTACATCATAAATTATCAATAAGATAAAATATAACATTATTAAGAACAATAACAAAATAAGTAGTGCCAATCTTATAAGCTTAATTCTAAACTCACGTCGATAAATTTTCTTAGAGGTGGTCTCAAACTCAAACTTAGTCATTTGAATAACTCCCTCCCGTAGATTTAGCTATTATAGAATAGACATACATATTGAATTTTGCATATTCTCTAATTTATTTTAATTTTAGCACAACTGCACTATACACTCAATTACATTATTCTTACATTTTTTTATCATATTTGTTACATTTTACAGTTTGATTGACTTCATTTTTTGGCTATGATAAAATCAAATAAAATAGCGATATTGTAGGTTAAACTATTTTTTAAAAATATATAAATAATGATCTCAATATTTAAAAATATAATTACAAATTTTTAGTATTTTTTGTAACACAAATAATATATTGGAGAAAAAATATGAAAATCAAAAAATTCATTCGTCTCCTACTTATTATTCTGATAATCGGATTGTTTTTAACTGTCATTAGATCAACATATTCAAAATATGTTACTTCTTATGATAAACAAACCGGTGTTGGTTTATTAGGTTGGAATATTAAAGTAAATAATCAAAGAATTGTTGACAATGCAACTTTTACTAATACATTACAAGTAAAATTTGAAGAAAATCCAAATATAGCCGACAATGTAATTGCACCAACAAAACAAGGTACTGTAGAATTAACATTAGACTCTACTGGTACACAAGTACCTTATCAATATGAAATAGAAGTTGTTGATGGTGACGTTGATTATGAAAGTTCATATACTACAACATTGCAAGGTAGCTGGAACAGCGGTGGCAACTCACCTACAACTTATAACATTTTACTTGATATCGACTATTCTCATTTAGATGAGCCAATTTGGTATTACTGGAACAGAAATAAATCTCCTTGGGATAGTGGTTTTGTATACAATAAACAAGAATTAGAATTTGTACTTCCTGAAGGATTTTCTCTTGATGCATCACATTTAATAAATGTTGAAAGTTATTCATATGAAAATGGAGTCTTAAAATTAATCCCTCAATCATATGAATGGAAACCACCCACAACTGGTTGTCCACAAATATGGATTGATGAAGATGAAGGCATCTATACAACAAATTATTCTGGAAACAAATTACAACTTCAATTACATTTAACATATAATGGTCAAATAGATATCGACACAGAAGACTTCTGGCAAAGCGTTGCAATCGGTGGTAAGAAAATTTTAAAAAGCAATTTACCAGATTATAGAATATACGCATATGAATTAAATGGTGGTGGAAAACAAGAATTACAAGAAGGTGTTGAAGTAATTATCGGACAAGTTCAACCGGCGGCTGATATTACAACACAAGTTATTAATAAAATCAAATTATATGTTGAATGGTATGATGGTGAAGATAATATAATGGATAACGCAGCTGACGTTGCAGTAACTAAAATTGATAACCCATATGGTACCGTTCCAATACGGTGTAACAGTAATGCAAATAGATACTTAATTATTTATAAAATAAAAAAATATCTCGATAATAATTATCGAGATATTTTTTATTACTTAATTTATTATTCATCTACTTGTTCAGCAACTACTTTAAGTTTTATTTCTACACAATAGTCACTATTTCCTGGAGTGTTTTTAAAATCATAAGCATCTTCACCCCATTTTGTATCAATAGCATCTTGAGCTGCTATTGCATCGGCATCACCAGCAACTTCATATTCCCAATTAATTGCAAATTTTATATCCATATTTTGTCCTTGGTTCATAACAACTGGTGTACCAGTATATTCTGTTGCACCAAAAAATATATCTGTATCAAACGGATATGATTTTAACAATTGATATAAAGTATCTGATGTATGTGTTGCTCCTGTTGGATTTCCTGATTGATCTAAAACATTATCTCCTACTTCAACAGTATCATTAAATACTCTTATTGATTGGAATTCACATCTAACAGTTGTTCTCGTTTCACCTTTGTTTTCTGCTGTCATTATTTTAACAGCTTCTTCCATACCAGGATATACTTCTTCAACTTGGAATATAAATTCATCATCTTCTAAATTTGTTATATTAAAGTTCCATCCTTTAATATGCATTTGTAAACTTGTAGATACCATAGAACTATATATAAACCATGCATAAGTATTAACTAATAAAGTCAATATAACAATTATAACTGATTTTGCCTTAACATCATTTTGTAATCTTTTTAATCTTTTCTTTCTTTTTTCACGCTTAGTATTCTTTTTAGCTTTTTGGTTAGAAACTACTGTTGCGCGCTCTTCATCGTCTTCGTATTCTTCGTCTTCGTATTCATCATCATAGTCTTCATATTCTTCTTCATCATATTCTTCTTCATCTTCTATATATGATTCTTCAAGAATTTGTGATTCTAACTCATCACTTAAAGCACTATATAATAATTCTTCTTCCAACGCCTTCTTTAGTTGTGACTCTAAGCTATTTGGCTTCATTAGTTACTCCTTTCTTCATAATTTATTATATTCTATTCATCATCATCATCTTCGTATTCATCATCGTCTTCATACTCATCATCGTCTTCATACTCATCATCTTCTTCGTACTCATCATCGTCTTCATACTCATCATCATCTTCGTATTCATCATCTTCTTCATATTCATCATCTTCGTCTTCTTCATTTTTTGAATCAATATGATCTTTTATTTGTAAAAACATTAAAACTGCAACAGGTACGAATATTACTGCATAAAATAATCCCATATTTTGAGTTAAGCCTGTAAGAACACTAAGTACATATGATTTTCCTAAGACTTTACCATATACTTGACTTTCATCTATCATAGGGTCTTGTGCATCATTTGCAACACCTTGTGTTATAAATCTTTTTCCAATTGATGTTTTTTCAACTCTTATAATTCTATGTGTTATTACTTTTCCCGCAAAAGTATCTTCTTTTCCTAAATAAGAAATATCATCACCAACTTTTAACGTGTCTGGATCAACTTCTTTTACAATTACTACATCACCTACATTATATACAGGTATCATTGAACCTGTTACTACATTAAAAATTCTTATACCAGCAATTGCTACATCATTATTAGAAAATCTTTGAATTGCAAGAACTGCAACAAGCATAAACAATACTATAACGCAAATAATTTTAATTCCTGTTATAATTTTTTCAACAAGGTCTGCTGTTTTATTTTTTTTCATTTTTACCCCTTATTTATTTATTTTTCTTATCATTAATTTGTAATACATATTTACTAATATATTTCTTAAAGATATCTTGAATTTCTTTATTTGTCGTTTGTCTCTTAACTTTAATTACTTGATACTGTCTAGCAACTAAATTCTTAAGTTGTTCTTCTGTTAAACTATCGTTAACATCTAAGGTTCTTTCAACCATATTTGCAACTAACTTTTCTATAATCTCTCTTTTCTTTTTAACACCTAATGTTGGGCTTTCAACAGCTTGTAAAATTAAATAATCTAATAAAAATGTTTGATCAACTAATTTTTTAGCTTTTCCTTTTTCTTTATATGTTTTAGATCTTGATTCAATTTCACCCTCTGTTTTCTTGTCCATTTCATTAATTAAGAAATCCCAAAGTTTTGCTGCATATTGGAAGTTAACGTTCTTTAAAATAACGTTATTCTTTTTTAATGGAGGCGTTACTAATTGAACTTTTGCCTTTTCTAAAGCTATATATGTTGAAGTTAATGTTAACGCAACAATATTCTTTTCTAAGACATTCATTCTTTCTATCAAATCTCTAATTTCATCTGATTTACCAGAATCTTCAGTAGATGAAGAAATTAAAATTTCAATATCTACTTTATTTTTTCCATTATAAGAACTTCCTTTATAATCAAAAGACTTAAATTCCTTTGATGTTGTTTTTGTTTCTTTTACTAATTTTGTCTTTTCTTTTTTTACGATTGCATACATTTTTTGGATTAATGTAAATATAAATCTATTTTCATAAGTATTAAATGTTTCTTCTTTAAAAACATTTAATAATTTACCTGGTCTTACATCACCTTTTTCATCTATATCTTCAATAAATCCAGCATTTCTAGATAAATGTTTGATTGATTCAACAGTAACTTTTTTTATTTTTTCAATCTTAACAACTTCTTCTTCGTTAACAATTAGTCTAGTAGGGGCATTTAAAATATTGTTTAGATAAACCATAGTATCTTCCATCATTGTCATCCAATGAAGTTCTGTTTTTGGTTTTTCTGATTCCAATTTTACTTCCATATTAGAGCTTAATTTCTTTTCGAAATTTTTTAATTTACTTTCACTCGCATCAGCATATAGTTCAAAAACATCTAATACGTCCACTGTACCCCTCCTATAAAATAGTATAATACTATCCTAATTTCTTTAGTCTTAATACGTATTCAATACATTCCTTCATTTTACCTTTACCAAAAGTTTTATCAAGGAATACTACGAATCCGTCTATTTCATCTTTAATATAAGCAATATTTAATTGCTCGAATTTTCTTAAAATCTTTTTAGCAATAAAGTAATCAACGCCTTCTACTTCATCACCACCGCAAGCTACATATGCAGAAACGAATTTTCCTAAGTGACTTACGATACGGTTACCAAACGCTACCCTAAAGTGTTGGATAACGAAATCGTCCATTTCATAAATCTTTTTCCATGTTTCATCTGAAACTGCATGTTCTTCTCTAGCTTGCATAAATAATCTATCAACATAACTGAAGTTAATATCCATTGGTGGAGTATCTTCAGCTTCAAATACTTGACCTTTATCGTTAATATCAATTGGCATCGCTCTATCGTATACCTTATCTGTTACCATGAATGTAGAGTCGTCGTTGTTGATTGTTCCGATATACCAAGTATTTGCTGGTATTTTAATTTTTCCATTCATTAATTTTTTAGGGTCATTTTCCCAACCACTTGAAACAACCTCGATTACCCATTCATCTCTATTTGGCATTTCTAGGATAGATAACATCTCAGCAAAATAATACTCAACACGTGCTAAGTTCATCTCGTCCAAGATTATTGTATACATATCATCTGTATAACCAGCTGTATATAATGATTCTAATAATTGTGTTTCATTAAACTTTTTAGTGAACTCGTTGAAGTAACCAAAAAGCTCTGTTCTATCTCTCCATGACGGTTGTACAGAAACAACTGTTGAGTCATGTTTTAAGAATTTTCCCCAAGCGTAGGCTAAAGATGTTTTACCAGTACCAGAGATACCTTGTAGGATAACAAGTTTTGTTGATGATAAACCTGCTATAAATATACGAATCATTGGTAATGTATAATACAAATGTAATCTTGAAGCAGCAAAATTTCTAAAGTTTATACATAATTCTTCAAGAGTGAAATCATTATTATAATTTTGAACTTTATATTTTGCAAATTTTCTATCAATCATTGTTAATCTTGGGAATCTGATTCCATCATCATCTTCTAAAGCTTGTTCATCGCCAGATTTTCCGTCACCAGACTTTCCACCTGGAACTGGTACTTCTGGAGATTCATCAGGTTTTAACCCAAGTTGAGAAACTTTCATTGCTAAAATTTCTTCTCTTTCTTTTGCCATTGTTGCAACTCTTTTATTTAATTCAGCAACCTCTTGCATCATACTTTCTTGTTCAACAACAGTTTTTCTAAATCTTATATATTTTCTTAGTATTAATAATACAAGTAATATTGATAAAATTAGAATAGCAGCTACTGCAAACACTGCAATTGCAACAAGTACCCATTCTTGTACTGAAAAATCATTCTTATATTCTTTAATTAAGTGGATATAACCAGGTATATCAAATAATTGTTTTATACCTTCCACAAATCCAACTAACATAGTTTTTAGTCCTGCAAAAAATTCACCTAAAAATTCATATAAGAATCTTACATATGTGTCCATCTTTTTCTCCCTTTTTCTTTAGATTTCTATTACCTTTTTCTTTTTGTATTTTCCTTTATTAACATCTTCTGGATCAACGATTATACAATCAAATATATCCAAAATTTTAAGTTCATCTAATGTAAATTTTGGTGTATCGAAACTTGTTTTAAGTGCAAATCCAAATCCTCTTTTGATAAGTTTAAATACTTCTGATTTATTATCTTTAAAATCATCAAATGTAATTTCAAAAATAATTTTATCTTGAGCTGCTTGATTATCAAGTACTTGAAGTATTTGTTCTAATTTTTGTTTCTTTTTCAATAAATCAACTGAAAAATCAACAATGTAGTATTTATCAAACACACCATTTAATATATCTATTAAGGTTGTATTTACTACCATTGGATATTCTACAAATAATCTATCCTCACCTATTATATCTGTATTATATACTTCATCAATTGCTTCTTGACTAAATATTTTTGGAAATTCAAAATTATATACTAATTTAACTCTATAGAATTCTTTATTACTTGAAGAAACTTTTTTAATATCAAGTTCAAAGTCATCAGAATAATATTTATCTATATTTTCTTGAACTTCCAAAGTATCTTCTTCTATAAGTTTAGCAAAACCTTGTATAAAATCGGCTGTTTCCGCTGATTTTATATTAAGTCTTGTTGCTCTCATATCAGCAATTTTATTTATAACCAAATCAGCTTCCATATTATTTCTTACAAAATCAAAATAGAAAAAATATTGAAACAAATCAGTTGTATAATCAATAATTTCTTTTTTAGAAGGTTCTTCTTTAATTAATTCTAGACTTCTTTTTTTAATAGAATCAAAAATACGTCTATAAAAAACTTTTATCGATTCATCTACTTCAAAATTATAATATCTTGCATCTATATATCTTTGAATTAATTCTTCTGTAATCACCCTATCATATTTACTTTTTAATATTAAATTACAATATTTTTTAAAACGTTTTTGCGTTTTAATAATATGTTTTTCAATAATATTATTCATTAATATCTCCTTAAATTTATCTTTTGAATATATTAATCATCTTCTGCATCTAAGTCAACTACACTAATAACCGGTGTAACGCCATCTTCACCCATATATGTATAATCCTGCGATGCATCTTTTTTATAAAATTTTATTTCTCTAGATTCTTCTGCATTTACATGAAATTTCATGTAATTAACAAATTGTCCACCATTCATGTTTACGGTAGACGTTAATCCATTTGCACTTGAATCCAAATATATACTTGAAGTTGTATCCATTACAACAACATTAGGATCAAATCTTAGTTCAACATTCATTGAATGACATTTTTTTTTATTATTTTCTTCTAATTGTATATATTCTGGAATTGTTATTGGGTCATTTAAAGAATAGTTTTTATTTAAAACTGCTGAATAAAAATTAGTATCAGCTTTATACGCATCTCTTGTATTTGTAACTAGTAATGATAAATATGGACTATATGGTTCATCATCTATTTGACAACTCATACCTAAATTACTAATTCCAATTCTAATTTCACCCATTAATTTTTCCACATAAGGACTTTCTGATTCAACTTCTAAATATATTCTAATATAATCATCATTATTTAGTGGTGCAATTGGTGTTACAGCAATTTCAAAATAATCTTTGTTATTAGCATCTCTTCTAACCACACCTGATGTTTTGCTAATTGTAAATTCAACTAATTGTTCTGGATGATCATATGGATTTCCATTTTTATCGCAAACTTGAAATTCATGAGTAATTTTATAAGGAACATCTTCCTTAGTAAACTCTGTAGTATTTTTCTTTGTGAAGATATTAATAAGCATTGGATATCTTCCACCACCAGACCAGTTATTCATTTCAAAATATGCCGGATTTCCAGGAGTTAATCTATCACTGTTAAAGTAAAACTCTTGTGTGCTAAAGTAATAACTTCTTACTTTAGCATATACATATCGCGAAAATGTAATTGCGGCTGGAACAATCATTCTAACAAGTTGTATCGCTATGAATATAAGAATAAGAAGTAATAAAACTCTTCTTATTCCCATATTTTTTCTTCTCACTCTCGTCTTTCTTCTTTTTTCTTCCACTTATACTTCCTTCTTATTTATATATCTATACAGTCTTTTGTTGTCCATCAACAACAACTTCTATACATTCAATAACATTTTGATATTCTACATTATTATATTGTTCTGGTAATGTTATTTTTAATGTATATGTATTAGTTTGCCCATCTTCATAAGAAAACTCTCTTGTATCTTCCAATAATTGATAAAAATATGTATCATGGTCATCTTGAATTGTATCCATTTGAACTATATTTGTTCCACTATCAGAAGATTGATTCAAGAATATAGAATATTCTAAAGGTAAATTTGTTGTTGTTCTTAATTTAAATGTATATTGCATATCCGTTTCAGTAATAACTTCATTTCCTTCTTCATCTAGAAAATAATTAGAGATTGCAATGTCAACTTCTTTAGTGTCACCAGGTTTCATATCCTCAAGCATTATCGTTTTTTCTTCATATGTATCATCTAGCAAGAAATACGCTACTTCGATATTAGCAGTAGTTGTTGCATTTGATTCATATAATGAAAATGAATTGAAAACAATTCTATGAACCAATAATAGAACAAAAATTGCCATAATCAATTTTAGTCTACGCTTGAATCTTATTCCTTTCCTTTCTCTTAAGTATTTTCCTCTAATCATTTTAATCCTCTTTCGAATTTACCTTAATTTTCTTTTTCTTCTTTTGATGACTATTACCAGCAAACAAAAATCCAATTACTCCAACAGTCCCTACTCCCGCTAAAATTACTTCAGGAGATTTTATAACATTCATCCATACTTCTACATTAGAGAATATATGAATTACTTTTCCAACAATTAATTCTTTAATTATTGGTTTATCTTCTGTATTATTAGCATCTCCTTGTGTCACAATTTTTTTACCCTCAAATCTAATTACTCTATGCGTTACAAAATCATGACCACTTCTATATGTAATAATATCTCCAACTTCAACTTCATCTGTTAATTTAACAATTACTATATCATTTATCTTTATCGTATCTTCCATACTTCCAGTTATAACTTGAAAAATTGTATAACCGAAAAAATTTACATAGTCTTTATCAAATACTTTAAGCTGTGCATAGCAATATGCTAAATTAACAACTACAATTACTAAAAACAAAGTAATTATATCTATCTTTTTAAATGCATCTTTCATATTAAATTCCACCTGTATATTGAATTGCGTGAATCAATATTGGCATTTCTATAACATTATCTGGAACAGAACCAGCAATTCTATCAGCTTCGTCATTAGTTCCATCATCTAACCATTCTACTGTTACTCTAATTGTATCAACAGCTGTTGCAGCTTCTTCTATTTCACCTAACGGCTTTATTCTATGTATTAGTTGGTTTCCATCAACTTCTTTAATTTCTATCGTTCTACCATGTGTTTCCACAATATTTTTAATTGCAAGTTTAATTTCCAAGTCATCTTGTCCTGGAATTTGAATAACAGGATTTTTAATACTAATATCGTACTCAAACGAAACTTGTGTGTCTGTAGGATCAATCTCTAGTTCAAAACTTCCTATCATACCTGGTGCAACTTTAGGTTTTTTAACGTGTTGTACATCAGTCCAGTTCCATACGAAATCATCACTATCTATTACTATATTGGCTGGAGCATCAGCTAAAGTAATATCTTGACCATTTACTCTAATAACCCACTCACCAACTCTTGTCATAAGAGATCCAACTGCTTGATTAACATATTTTGAATATGTTGATCTAATTATAAGCACAAGTAATATGATTGCTATTAATGAAATTAAAATCCTTATCTTATTTTTCAAATTTCAGACCACCTTATTGTTTTTTTGCATTATCTTCCATCATTTTTTTCTTTTTAGCTTCAATCAATGCTTTCTTTTGTTCTGGTGTCATTGATTTTAATTTAGCTTCAATTAATGCTTTCTTTTGTTCTTCTGTCATTGTTTTCATCTTTGCTTCAATAAGAGCTTTTTTCTCTTCTTCAGTCATTTGTTTTGGAGCTTGTTTTGGCTCTTCTTTTTTTACTTCAGCTTTTGATTCAACTTTAGCTTCTTGTTTTTCTTCTACTTTTTCCTCAACCTTTGGTTCTTCTTTTATTACTTCTTTTTCTTCTACTTTTTCAGTCTTTTCTATATCTGTTTCTTCAGTTTCTTCTGTAACTGGTTTTTTCTTCTTTTTCTTCTTTGGTTTTTCTTCTATTACTTCTTCATCTTCTTTATCTTCAACCGGTTTTTTCTTTTTCTTTTTCTTTGGTTTTTCATCATCTATATTTTCTGATGAATCTGAATCAACTGGTTTTTTCTTTTTCTTCTTTTTCTTTTTAGGTACTTCCTCAACAACATTATCATTCTTAACCTCTGTAATAACAGAATATAATGTATAAAGGAACGCAAGTAATGATGGGAATACACCTAAAAATAAGAATCCCCATTTTGATTGCAATAATCCTAATACTTTTCCTAATTGTGGAATAACTGTTATTGTATCAGCTTTTCCCATGAAATAAGAACTAGAAAATCTTATATCACCAACAGCAGTAAATGTTGTTTCTGTGTCAGTTACTCTTTCAAGTTCTATTACAGGTGAGTAATTAACTGTTGTTATTCCTCTTGCTGTTCTATAATAAAAAATGATATCTCCTAGTTTTACATCATCTAAATCATTTTTTTCAATTATCAACAAATCACCGACTTTGTAATCTGGTTCTAAATAGTCATCAACTACTGGTAAAAGTGTATATTTACCAAACTCAGTTACTTTGTAGTCATTGTATGACAATAGACATATTGTGACAAAAATAATCAGCAATATGTAAGCAATAATTATAAAATTCTTAAAAAAGTTCCATGTTTTCTTCATTTCATCATTTCCTTTAAATCACATTTATACTTCAAAGTATATCATTATTACCTTTATTATTCAACATAATTTATATTTCATTTTATTGCTTTTTTGGTAACATTATTGTTACAAAAAAGTAATATGTTTTTTGCCTTTTTTGGTCATTTTTCCATTTACAAATTTTTTTACTTATATTATAATGTGTTGTATAAGTATGGGATAAATTGTCTCATTTTGTCGATATGGAGGTTAGTTTAAAAATGGCTAAAAAATCAGAAGAATTAATTGAAAATTCAGCTACTTTACAGCATTCTAAGCCAAATATGAAAGTTAGTAGAAAATCAAAGTCTACACCTGTATCTGAAAAAGTTACAACAGATACTATAAGTGTTGACTCTATTTCTAATGCTCAAGAAATCAAAACAGAAACAAAGCAAAAAAGAACTATCCGTATTAATTTAAATAAATCAAAAAACGACAAAAAAGATGTAGAAGAAATTAAAGCCCCAGAAGCAAAAAAATCAAATAAACCAAAGAGAACATTAAGATTAAATTTACCAGAAGAAACAGTTGTTACTCCTGTTAAACCAAAAATAACAGAAATCTCAATTAATCAAAACGCATCATTCTTCTATACTCCATCTGTATTTGAAAAATTTAGTATTTCAGTTACTGATGAAGATGAAATTCCTGAAGAAGTTATTGAAACTGAACCAGAACAACACGATGACATTGATGAAATTGAAGTAGAAACAATTGAAGCAACAGATGTTTATGATTTTGAATCAAACGATGTGTTCGATATTAACAGTATAGTAATTACACCTATCGAAGAACCTGTTGTTGAAGAAATAGTAGAAGAAAATACTGAAGAATTAGAAGATCAATTATTAGATGAATTAATTCAAGAAGCTTTAGAAGAAGTTTCTGAAGAAATAAACAAAGAAAATGAAGATTCTGAAGAAGTTGTAAAACCAATCGAAGAATCATTGGAAGAAGTATCAGAAAATCTTGTTGAAGAAATTATTGAAGAAGATGAAGAATTTAATGAAATAGATTCAGACGAAGATACAATCGTTACTGAAGAAGATATTGAGAATTTCTTTAAAGATGATTCTGAAGAAGATTCTAGTATGGAAGAATTAATTGAAGAATTATCTCAATCAGAAACAGTTGAAATTGATGAAGAAACATCAGAAATTGAAGAAGACATCTCTCCTATTTCTGAAGATTTAGAAGAACAAAATAAAACTGAAGTTGAAACTGAAACAGAATTAGAAGAATTAACAGAACAAATATCAGAAGAAGATTTATTATTAAATACAGATGATGCTTTACTTGAAGCTTTACTTTTAGAAGATGAAAACGAAGAAGAAAACTTATTAGAAGAATCTAACGATTTAGTTTTAGATGCAATCGATGAGGATATTTTAAAAGAAGCTGCTGAAAACATGGACTTATTAGAAGAAAACATTGAACATGCAGATTCAAAAAAGAATATTATCGGAAAATTCTTTGATAGTTCTATCCCTTCTATGGTTGAAAACGGTGAAGCATATTTTTCAAAAATAAAAAAATCAATTTTCACAAATATGTCTAACGTATTTAAAAAATTCTCATATGACGAAGCCGAACTTGTAAAAGCAGCAAACGAACAATATGAAGAAGAAATGGCAAAACCAGAACAAACAGTTAGTGAAATAGTACAAAACTTAGGAACAACAATTGCAGCTGAATTCCCTATTAATAATATAGAAGTTCAAGCAGATCCAGTTGCAACAATCAATGTTCCAACAGTTGATGAAACTCTACTTGCTTCTACACAAAATGTAAATGGTGGAATCGATGAGCTTTATACAAATGTTATTACTCCAGAGACAGCTACACCTGAATCAGTAAATATTGATGATGAATTATTAGAAGAAGCTCTTTTAAACGATTTCACATTTGAAGAATTAGAAAATATTGATGAAGTTTCTGATGAAGAAACTGAAGAAGTAGTTGAAGAAAACACTACTGAAGATTTAGAAGAACAAATTGAAGATGAAAAAGCTGAAGAAGAATTTGATATCGAAGCTTATTTCGGATTAAATGATGTTAAAGAAGAAAAAGCAGAAGAAACTGAAGATCCTGTTGTTACAGAAACACCAGTTGAAGATATTAAAGAAGAAATAACAGAAACAGCTGAAAAAGCAGAAGAAAATTTTGATGCTGCTACATTTGAAGATGCATTTTTAGGTGCTAATGAAAAACCTTCAACAGAAGAGTTAATTTCACAAGTATCACAAAACATGAATCCTCAAGACCTATCTTCTCTATCTCAACTATTATCAACATTTAATCAAACAATATCTACTTTATCAGAAAGAATTGCTACACTTGAAAATGGTAATACACCAGTTAAAGGTGAAGAATCAGATAACACTTCTGAACCAGAAGTTACTGAAGAAGATATTTCAATAGATGATATAGAACTTACAGATATAGATCTAGATGAATTAATTCTTGGTGATGATTCTGAAGGTGGTCTTGAATTAAATGATAATGGTGTTGAAGAAGTTGAAGAACCATCTTTAGTTGATGACTTCGATGCATTCCAATTTGAAGATTTAGCTGATGAGATTTCTCTTGAAGATATCGAAGAAGTTAATGAAGCAAAAGAACCAGAATTAACAGTTGACGACATCATGGATGAAACAACAAGTGAAATTACAGATATACTTTCTAAAGCTTTCTCTGAAGAGAACTCTTTAATAGATGAAATAATGAAAAAAGAATTATTATCAGAAGTACTTTCTGTTGAAAGTGAGAACGCTTCTAATGATAATTCAAACGAAGAAGTTTCTGATGAAGAAAATAAAATTGAATTAGTTAGCGAAAATGCTAATCCAGAAGATCGTACATACGATTTCTTAAAAATCATTGATTCTTTATCAAAAACAATATCAGAACTAGAAAAAGCACCTGATATCGAACCAAAAGAAGTTTCAAAAATGCCAGTAAATGCTGGAGATGGAAAAGCTATCAATATCTTAATTAATAAAGATGACATCTTCTCTATCTCAATATTAAATGAAACATACGAAATCGTTGCAGACTTTGATGGTATTTCAGTTTTATCTGAAAACATTCATATATCTACACCAAAACATAACTTCTATGTACAAGTTGGTGAAAAATATATTGAAATCCATAACAAAGGTACATACTTCACTCTTGATACAAGCTTTGAAGATATTGAATTTGCAAATGCAATTAATAACGTTTCATTTGCTAAGAAAAATAACAAGATAGAATTAAGCATTAAAGATGCATTTAAATTATCAAGTGTTAATAACAAAGTTGAACTTTCAATGTTAAATAAAGCTGTAGCAAACTTAACAAAAGCTACAACATCTTCTTCTATCGTTGATGATGAAGATAATGATTCTTCTGTATGTGATAATAAAACATTATTAATATCAGAAGAAACTCAAAAAGTATACTTACCATATACAATTGATGAAGTTATGAGAAAATTAAATAACAATTCTTCATATAAAACTATTGAAGATGTTGTTGAAGCAGAATATACATTACCACTTTCAACTTTCAAAATGCCTATAATCTCTCGTTTCAAAGAGGCTTATAGATTCATGAGAGTTAAAGAAAAAAGTTCTGTATACGCAGCACTTGATTTAGCATTAGAATTAATGTTCAACTCAAACTTAAATCCAGCTGTTATTAGAGCTGCAAAAGATTTAAAAGAATTAAATATCTATTTAGATTGTTTATATGAAAATGAAATTGAAAAATTTGATTGTTTCAAAATAATCTATAAAGTATTACCAAAAATACAATAATATTAAGCTTCTAGCGTCTGCTAGAAGCTTTTTAAATACCTTATTTAGAAAATTTATAAATTCCTCCTATAATATAAAAATCGGTTTAAGCATCTCTTCTTAAACCGATTTTACTTTATTGTTCTGTTTTATTTTCTTCTTGTTTTGGTTGGGCTACTATTGGTGCACCATTTTCATCTCTTTCAACCTTATCTCTGATATTTAATCCTTGGATTCTCTTATCATAATATACTTCTATCTTATCTCCTTCATTAACATCATTTGCGATAAGTTTTTTAGCAAGTAAAGTTTCAACTTGAGCTTGAACAATTCTCTTAAGTGGTCTTGCTCCAAATTCCATATCATAACCTTCTTCAACTAACCATTTAATTGATGCTTTAGTAAATGATAACTCTACTCCCTTTTCTTTTACTCTATTAATTACACCTTTTAAGATTAACTCTACGATACCATATACAACATTTTTCTCTAACGCTTTAAAATAAATTACTTCATCTAATCTATTTAAAAACTCTGGTCTAAAATATTGTTTTAATGTTTTATCAATTTCTTCTTTAGCTTCTTCTGTAATTTCACCATGAGTAGCAATACTATCTAATATATATCTTGATCCTAAATTAGATGTTAATATAATTACTGTATTTTTGAAATCAATTAATCTTCCTTGAGAATCTGTTACCCTACCATCATCTAGTATTTGTAAGAAAATATTAAATACATCTGGGTGAGCTTTTTCAACCTCATCAAATAATACTACTGAATATGGTTTTCTTCTTACAGCTTCTGTTAATTGTCCACCTTCTTCATATCCTACATATCCTGGAGGTGCACCTATTAATCTTGTTACACTGAATTTTTCCATATATTCAGACATATCTATTCTTATCATACTTTTTTCATCATCAAAAAGTGTAGCTGCTAATGTTTTTCCAAGTTCTGTTTTACCAACACCAGTAGGTCCTAAGAATAAGAATGATCCTATAGGTCTATTTGGATTAGCTATACCAGCTCTTGCTCTTAATATAGCTTCTGTTACTTTAGTAACAGCTTCATCTTGTCCAACTACTCTTTCGTGAAGTATTGATTCAAGTCTTAATAATCTTTCTTTTTCAGCTGCTGCAAGTTTTGATACTGGAATACCTGTCCATTTTGATACTACAGTAGCAATTTCTTCTTCTGTTACTTTATTTCTTAAAAGAGTATTCTTTCCTTGTGTTTTTTCAATTTCTTTTTCTTCTTGCTCTAATACTTTCTTTAAATTTGGAAGTGTTGAATATTTAAGTTCTGCAGCTTTATTTAAGTCATAACTTCTTTCAGCTTTTTCAATTTGAGCATTTACTTCATCAATTTTCTCTTTTAATTTTTGTACTCTTGAAATGTTTTTCTTTTCATTTTCCCATTTAAGTTTCATATCTTGAAATTGCTCTCTTAACTTAGCAAGTTCTGCTCTAATTGTATTTAATTGTTTTTGTGCTTTAGCATTTTCAGAATCTTCTCTTTCTAGAGATTTTTCTTCTATTTCATATTGCATAATTTTTCTTGAAATAACATCAAGTTCAGTTGGCATAGACTCAACTTCAGATCTTATCATTGCACAAGCTTCATCTATTAAATCAATTGCTTTATCTGGTAAAAATCTATCTTGAATATATCTGTTTGATAATGTTGCTGCTGCTACAATTGCAGAATCCTGAATTTTAACACCATGGAATATTTCAAATTTTTCTTGAATACCACGAAGAATTGTAATTGCATCTTCTACAGATGGTTCTTCAACTAATACTTGTTGGAATCTTCTTGTTAAAGCTGGATCTTTTTCAATATATTCTCTATATTCATCAAGAGTTGTAGCACCAACGCAGTGAAGTTCTCCTCTAGCTAAACGTGGTTTTAAAAGGTTACCAGCATCCATAGCTCCTTCACCTTTTCCTGCTCCAACTAGGTTATGAATCTCATCAATAAATAAAATAATGTTTCCATCACTTTTATCTATTTCTTTTAATACACTTGTTAATCTTTCTTCAAATTCACCTTTATATTTAGCACCAGCTATTAATAATCCAAGGTCAAGTTCAAATATTGTTTTACCTTTTAAACTTGTTGGAACGTCTCCCCTTACAATTCTTTGTGCTAGTCCTTCAACGATTGCAGTTTTACCAACACCAGGCTCTCCTATTAATACTGGATTATTTTTTGTTTTACGAGAAAGAATTCTTATAACATTTCTTATTTCATCATCTCTACCTATAACAGGATTTAATTTATTTTGTTTAGCAAGATCAGTAACATTTTTACCAAATCTTGTAAGTACATCATATGAATTTTCAGGTGTATCTGAATTTACAGAAACATTTCCTCTTACATCTTTTAAAGATACTAAGAATTTATGCTTATCAACTTTATTAGCTTTTAAGATTTTCTTTAAATCATCTGTGCAGCATTCAAATATACCAAGCATTAAATGTTCAATTGATATGAAATCATCTTTCATTTGTTTTGCTTGTTTTTCTGCTTCATCTAATGCTTTTTCAACTTCTGCTGAAAAACGAAGTGCCACTGTTCCTGTAACTTTTGACATTTTATCTATTTCAGATTGAATTATAATAGATAAGTTATTTACATCAACATCCATCTTTTTAAATAGCATTGTTATTAATCCTTGAGAATCGCTCAAGAAAGCAGCCATCATATGGAAATCTCTAATTTCAGGGTTGTTATTCTTAGTAGTAATTGTACTAGCATTAGTTATAGCTTCTTTTGATTTCTCTGTAAAATTTGATACGTTCATACTCTATTTCTCCTTCGTATTTTAATCTTTTATTTTTGTGTAAGTAAAATAAAAAATAATATATTTAAATATTGCATTACACCTAAAATTTTAATTGTAGCTGATACTTTACCTTGTACTTTTAGTTCATTCTTATCTGTCTTTTTAATCATTTCTTGCCAGATTAGCATACTAGCAATTATCATTGCAAACTCAAAGAATATTAATGTTCTACTTCCAGATACAAATATTGTTGGTGAGAAACCAATTATTAATCTTGAAGCAAAACCAACTAAAAATACTAATAATGCAACATTGTTTTTTAAATTTTTAAATATTAATAATAAAGACATTATTATGCATACAATTATTCCCATAGAGAATATAACTGGTACAGCATATAATAAATTATTTGATGTTGCTGCATTTAATAATACTTCTTCTTGTGCTAGTATATCGTAAAAAGAAGTTATATTAGAAAACACATTATTCATTATAGATCTACCAAAATATCCAGTTATACTTGTTACAAATGGTATACAAGCAACTACTCTATATAATTGCTCTTTATAATTTGTAAATACATATACACATATTAAAAGTGTAAACATTACATATACAAGGTTTCCTTTTCCAATTAAGAATCCCATTGTAGTTGTAAATCCAAGTCCAAGTTTATCTAAGAATGTGAACATTTCCATATCTTTAAAATATTCAGCTATCTCTAAATCTTGCCTTACATAATTTCCTGGACAAGTTAAAATGAATACTAAACTTGCTACTGCAAGAATAGTATTTATCACCATATATGGCTTAATTTTCTTATCTCTAATAATCATGAATATTGCAAATAATAAATATGTACCAACTAATATACAAGCTGTTTGTTCTTGATTTCCTGCAAAAATTAAGGCTGCAGAATGAAGAATCATGTTTACTGGTTTAATTCTTTCTCCATCCCAAATCTTTCTAATTGGTATTAAGGCATATAACATTGTTGCCAATGGCCAAATATAATTTACAGTTGTAGCTGCCCATCCAGCACTACTCATTTCTTTTAATGGATAGACAAGCATCATAAATAATAACATTATATTATTTTCTTTCTTGTTATCCTCAACAAATAGTTTTGAAATTGAATATCCTGCTAAAGCAACCATTAGTGACTCAACTAATATCCATAAATATTTTGAAGTTTTTAAAACTCCACATAATGCAAATTCTATTAAAAATCTTGATGTCCAGTCAAAATATCTTGGACCTATGTATGCAAGAATTGGTTGTTCTGCAATGTTTGTTAAAAACACTTCATCATCATATTTATTTGGTGTTATAAACATCATTAATATAAGATGTAAAACAAATAATATAACTATTGCACTTCTTCCATCATCAAGAAACTTTCTTAATTTTTCTTTCATATAATCCATCCTCTATTTTATTTCTCTTTCTATATTTGTTGATGTTAAAATATCATTGTCCCCATTTTTATATAATACCATAATTTCGTATTGTCCTTTTGGCACACCAACTAATAAACATTGTGCATGCATTCCTGCTAGTTTATATTCTTCATTTTGAATGTTTCCATTCTCAACCATTTTAGTTCTCATCAAATACATTTTACCAGTTTCTTTATTTCTAAGAACATAATTTGAATTTACATCTCCAAGTGGCTCACCATCTTTATATGCCCACCCTGCAATTTCAATCTTCTTATTACTAATTTCAAGTACATCTAAATGTGTGTGTAAAACATTTTCTTCGACTGATGTATTTGGTCCTAATTTATATGATTTAAATATTAAAAGTGAACTCATTGTTAATGCTATATAAATTAATATACAAATCAATAAACTAATTAATATTTTTATAAAAGTTGACTTATCAATTTCTAAATCTAAAAAGTCCATAAATTTCTCCTACTATTTTCCTTAAAAATATCTAATATTTCACCAAATATTCTACCATATAAGTCTTTTTAATTCAATAAATTATCTTTTAAAATTATCAATATTTTTAAACGTATAACCTTTAGATTGTAATGTTTCAATTACTGGCTTTAAAATATTGCTATTATCTTTAGATGTAGCGTGAAGCAATATTACTGCACCATTATGAATATTATTTATTATTTTCTTTTTCCCATATTCTTCCCTATTTTGTTTTTCTTTATCCCAATCATCATATGCAGATGACCACATAACAGTTTTATAACCAAGAGAATTTGCAATACTAATTACTCTTTCAGAAAACTCTCCTTTTGGTGGTCTAAAATATTTCATTTCATATCCAAATTTTTGATATACTGCATTATGAAGATCCATTATTTCTTTCTTTATTTCTTCATCAGAAAGAGTCGTTAAATCTTTATGATTTACTGTATGGTTTCCAACTATATGTCCATCTTCAATCATTCTTTTAACCAAATCACTTGCAGTATTTAAATAATGTGCTGTAATAAAAAATGTTGCTTTTACATCTGTTTTTTCTAAAGCATCTAATATCTTTTCTGTATAACCAGCTTCATATCCATTATCAAAAGTTAAATATATTGTTTTTTCATGACTATTACCTATTGTTATTCCATCAAATGATTCTATAACTTGTTTTGCTTTAGAATCAAGCGTTGGTTGCAACTCATTTTCTCCCCTTCTAAATCCCCACCTTAAAAGTTCATTACTTAAAGATGAAGCATCAGCAAATATTGTAAATTGCATGACACATAACATAAGAAGTCCAGCTGCCATAGATACTCTTGTTAATTTATCTTTCATAAAACACCTCCTTAATAAATAAATATTAATCAGAAAGATATTTATACATAAAAAAAGAAAGGGTGGCGGCCCTTTCTTTTTAGCGATATTTCGTATATTAATTTATTAATTTTTCATTAGTCATCTTCATGTAATCTATTTCTTCTATCGTATACTTCTAAAGCTTTTGTAGTTTCATCATATGTTGGTACACCATTTTGTGCACCTTCGTATCTTACTTTTATACTAGAAGCCATTAAACCATATTCAACAGCTCTATCTAGTTTTTCTCCTCTTGCTAAAGATGCAATAAATGCACCATTAAATGTATCTCCTGCACCAGTAGAATCTTTACATTCTGTTGGGAATGTTCTTTTTCTAATAGCACCTTTTCCGTTGTGATAGATAACACCATCTCCACCAACTGTGGCAATAACATTAGGGTGTTTTTGCACAAAATCTTGGATCATTTGAAGTCTCACTTCTTTTGGTGTTTCTTTAAATTCTTTCTTTATTTGAGTAATATCCATACCTTCAGCATATTTAATTAAAGCAAATGCTTCTTCTTCATTAGGAGTAAGGTAAGCAGCTTCCCCTAATAATTTCGCATTCTCTTCCATTAAAATATTTGCTTTTTCAGGTGGTGTTGGATCTATTACTAATGGTTTGTTATGTCTTTTACAATATTCAATAACAAATCTCACTGTTTCTTGTGGCATCTTCATTTGAATCGCAACAATATCAGCATTTTCTAAAATTGTCATATCAATTTTTTCAGGTGTTAATTCTTTAATACAATCACCGTAACCTTTCATACGGTTCTCACCGTTTTTGTCAACGTCGATAATTCTACCATCAGTATTTTTACCGCTTAACACTTTAACACCTTTAAAGTTAACACCAACTCTTTTGAATTCTTCAAGCATTTTTGTACCTGATTCATCCATACCAACACAACCAATAAAGTAAACTTTATTGTCTTTAGATTGAAGTTTTGCAGCTCTTGCTTGGTTAGCACCTTTACCACCAAGTACTCTCGCTGTTTTAATAATTTCATTTAAAGATTCTTGTGTTAAGTCATCTGGAAATTCAGATGCTAAGTAATGAGTTGTATCCATGTTAGCACTACCGATTACAACAATTTTTGACATTTTTAAATCCTCCTTCAAATAAAAAAACATATTTAGCACTTTGTACTAAATATGTCTATTTGAAGTTTATTATATTTATTTTATCTATAAAACAATAATTGAGACCTATTTAGTACGTGCTGTACTAGTAAGTCTCATATTTTAAAATTGCACCAGGTTTTGTTTCCGCAAATTGTTGATGCAATTCCATAAATTATATGGTTATTACTCCCTTACAAGCTCATTATAGCATACATTTAAAATTATGTCAACTATAATTATTCGTTTTCTAATATTTTCCAACTTCCAGTAACTTCTGGATAGTTTTCAAATACTAATTCTTCTTTTGTTGTTGGATGAGAAAAAGAAAGTGAGTATGCCCATAAAGCCAATTGTTTTCCTCTGCCCCTTGTACCATATTTTTGATCACCAGATAAGCTATGATTTCTTGAAGCAAATTGAACTCTAATTTGATGATGTCTTCCTGTATGAAGATCAACCTTTACAACTGACATATTAATCTCTTCATTGTATTTAACTACTTCATAATCAAGAAGAGCTTCTTTTGCATTTTTAGTTCCTTCTTTAACAACTTTGCTTGTATTTGTTTTTTCATTTTTTAATAAATAATCTCTCATAGAACCTTTATCAGATTCCATTTTGCCATCTACAATGCAAAGATATTTTTTATGCATCTTTTTATCTCTTACTTGTTCTGATAATCTTGAAGCAGCTTTTGATGTTCTTGCAAACACCATAACGCCCCCTGTTGGTCTATCTAGTCTATGAACTAAACCAAGATATACTTCTCCTGGTTTATTATACTTTTCTTTAATATATGCTTTAATAATTGTTAGCATATCTTCATCTCCAGTCTTATCTCCTTGCGAAGGAATATTGACTGGTTTAACAACAACTATTATATGATTATCTTCGTATAAAACATTTAATTTTTCCATAATTCACTTTTCTTTCTTTATAGATTTACTATAACATTTTACCATATTTAATTATTTTTAGCTATATATAATTATATACAATCCAGCAAAACTTGTATTTTAGCGCATTTCATGATATAATTCACACATTGTTACTAGAAAATCTTTCATTAATCTTAAATTTTAGGAGGTGCATGATGAAAGTACTTATTATCGAGGACAATGATAGTAAACTCGAAGATGCCATACGGATTTTAGATTCCCACGGTATCACAGAACGTGTGCACGTTAACAACTACATGGAAGCTTATCGGTTATGTTTTAGAAACAACATTCTTGATGACATCGACTTTATCATCTTGGATATCCAATTCTACAAATACCGACCATTAATTGGCGAACGCCAGCTTCCAGACCAACATGCTGGTTACAAATTCTTAATGCAACTTGCAGAGAAAGAAAAGACAGTCCCTGTCTTTGTGTTCTCTTCTGTTGATGATTATCAAAAAGAATATAACGAATTTCTTTTTCCATCATTTTCAGAATACAGAGCCGCGTCTCCATCTCCAAGTTTCATTATTTCCCGTCTGGATTCCGAAAGACAAAAATATGATTCTCAGATGGCAAAGAATAAAGAAATACTTGAAAAAACCAGTTTCGTTCTTGGACAAGCACATAATGACTACGAGCTTGCTAGACTCATTGCTGAGTACCTTGCAAACAATAATAAGTTATAATTCAAAAGAGCAGGTAACCCTCAAAAGTTACCTGCTCTTTTTTTATTTTTCCCATCTACCATAAATTCCACATGGAAGAACTAAACTAGAATCTTTCATTGGAAGTCCTATTTCTCCAGATGATATTTTTCCTTTTTTAAGTTTTAATTTTAAATAAATTATATTTTCTAATACTTTAGATGATATTCCTGTTGTATATGAATTAATTAAGAAGAAAAGTGGATCATCTGATAATACTTCTCTACAAAGTTCTACTAAATCAGAAATATTATTTTCAAATTGCCATACTTCCCCATTTTTTCCTCTACCATATGATGGTGGATCCATTATAATTGCATCATATTTATTTCCACGTCTAATTTCTCTTTGAACAAATTTTGTAACATCATCAATTATAAATCTTACTGGTCTATCACTTAATCCTGATGAAGCAATATTCTCTTTTGCCCAAGCAACCATTCCTTTTGAACTATCAACATGGCATACACTTGCTCCAGCATAACTACAAGCAACTGTTGCTCCTCCAGTATATGCAAATAAATTTAATACCTTAATATCTTTTCTTCCAGAAGATTTTATCTTATTAATCATCCAATCCCAATTAACTGCTTGCTCTGGAAACAATCCTGTATGTTTAAATCCCATTGGTTTAATATTGAATGTTAAATCTTTATATTTAACTTGCCAAGCATCAGGCATTTTTTTATTATATTGCCAAGCACCACCACCAGTATTACTTCTTGAATATCTCGCATTAGCTGTTTTCCATTTTTCTGGAAATGTTTTTTCTTTCCAAATAATTTGTGGATCTGGTCTTGTTAAAATAACATTTGCCCATCTTTCAAGTTTTTCACCATTTGACATATCTAAAATTTCATAATCTTTCCAATCTCTTGCAATTTCCATTATAAATTCCTCTATTTTTCAAATTTTACTTAATTATTATACTATATTTTATATTTAAAATAAACAGTTTTTTCGAAATTATGTAAATACTCTCACAAAAAAAGACAAGGGACCAAGGGTAAATTATTACACCCCTGGTCCGCTGCCTTTAGCCTTCAAGAGACCAAATGATAGTAATTGCTGTTTAGCGCTTTGAATCGTCACATACGATCACTCTCACTTTGATAATTAATTTGTTTTTTCTGTGATTAGACCGTCTTTCTTCAAGCGTTTACACAGCTCAGCATACTTGTGTCCTGCAACTTCTTTGGAGATCCGACTGACGTTGTCACTCATCTTACCATCAGCTTCATTCACGAAGGCTCTCATGAAAACTCTTGCGAGTACCTGGTCCATAGGGACGTACTCTTCACAGGCCATGAAAGTCTGGGCCATTTTGATTTTAAATGCATCGATAACGCATGCTGTAAAGTCTGCGCTACGACCAATAAAACCATCGATACGAACTTCGCCCTCGTGTTTTTTGTCTTCCGGTAGTTGAGCAACCAATGCCTTAACTGTTTCTTCATACTGCTTATACGTAGTCTGGAGAATTGCTGTTACAGCATCGGTTCGAAAGAAATATTTAACACTGTTGCTGAGCCCGAGCTTGTTGAAATAAGTGTTCGATAATTCTACAAGCTCTAATTCTTTGCTCCGAGATGTACTTACCATACTATTCCTCTCCTGTCCTAAGTATTTACATTATAAAAATGTACATTATATATTATAGCACATTTTTGACTTTATGTAAACACTTTTGAACAAAAAAATAGCGCCATCCCTTAGGATGACACTACTTTTAGGTTGAAATTATTCACTCCTCCTTAGAGTTCATAGTAGTAGTCGGTACCAAGCATAAATGCCTTAGCGGATTCCTGCTGAGCAACAAGATGAGATTCAACTTCATTAACAGCGTTCTGGTAGTTATCCAGAGCCATTTTCCCAACTTCCGGATGAGAAGCAAGCATATCAATAGCCTGATCAACAGTAAGATTGTTATCTTCTGCGAAAAGTTCTACTGCGTTATGCCTGTTCGTTACGATATGTTGAGCTGAAAGTTCATTCTTATGCTTGAGGCTGTGCAGTCTGTGAGCCTGAGTCTGAATGGCTTTCAAAATGGAATAGTCAGTGAGATGACGATTAAGATGTTCAAGCGTGAGGTACACAACATGAATTTCAAATCCCATCGTTCTCAATGTGTTGATGAGTGCAGCTCTTACAACAGGACTTACGAAAAGTCCATCGAAGATTACATTATTGTTATGCTTTACAGCACTGCGGATCATTCTTTCCAAGTATTCAGTCATTCTTACATCAAGCTGAGCTTCATCTCGAGTTCTCATATCAATCATCGCCTTTGCATAGCACTCATCATGAGAGCAGAGTACAAAGTTAGGATGAACCTTAATGAATTCTCTTGCGAGATGAGTTTTTCCAGAGCCGGATACACCGACAATTACGACAGCGGAGCGCTTAGTGAAGGTCATATCCTTCAGTTCAGTCCGCTTAACGGCACTTTTACCAAACCAGCTTACGAGCATATTATCTGTAATGAAACCGTTAGTCTGTTCATAGATTCGAGTAAATTTGGTCAGGTTCTGTTGCAAAAGTCCCATAGTAACCCTCCTATATATTAGTACTAACTTTTATTATACCATATTTTTACCATTATGTAAACAAAAGAGAGCTTTTGCAAGCTCTCTCATTCCTTTTTACATTTATAAATTCTCTAAGTATTTTTTAACATCTTCAATTGATTCTTTTGGTGTAGATGCGCCGGCCATAACAGCAATTTTTCCATCTTTATTTATTGTTATGTTCTCTAAATCTTTAACTGTTTCTACACTGTATACATCTTCTGTAAATTCTTTTGCCACATTAACAAGTTCTTTTGTATTAGAACTATTTTTTCCACCGATTACTACCATCTTGTGGATTTCTTTGGCTAATTGTCTAGTTTCAAGTTGTCTATTTTCTGTTGCATCACATATTGTTTTATCCACAACCACTTCTGCTTCGCAAAAATTAGTTTCTATTTCTTCTCTTATATCATCAAATCTTGCACTTGAAAAAGTAGTTTGTGAAACAACAAAAACTTTACCTAAATTTGTTTTCTCATACTCCATATATGCATCTAAAATATCATCTTCCGATTGAATAACAAAACTATTTTCTCCAGCAAATCCTTTTATTCCTATTACTTCTGGATGAGTTTTCTTACCAATAATAATAATAAATGAATCAACTTTATTTCTAGATACTTTAATATGAATTGCTTTTACTTTTCCACAAGTTAAATCTACTACTTTTAAATTTTTACTTTCAGCCTTTTTATAAACGCTTTCAGCTTCCCCATGTGCTCTAAAAATAACTGTACTTCCATCTGGAACTTCATCTAATGATTCTACAGTTTTCATTCCTTTTGCTTCTAATTTTTCAATAACTTGTGCATTATGAACAATTTCTCCTAAGCAATATACATTTTTTTCATTATCTATTAATTTATTTGCCTCGACTACTGCATGATTAACTCCAAAACAAAATCCTGCTAATTTTCCAACAACTACTTCCATAACTTTTCCTCTTCTTTTTTTCTAATACAAGTATTATATCTTAAATTAATAATTTATGCAAAAAGAAGCGATTTATTTAATCGCCTCTTCGTCTCTTTTTAATACTTTTTGTTTAATCTTTCCATCAACATATCTAATTGTAGACCATACTGGTTTTTCGTTATTTACTTTAATTGAAACATTTGGATATGCTTCTCTAATTTTATTTTCTAAATGCCATCTTACTATATCATTTTTTACAAGTACACTTCCACTTAGTAAAATATTGCACCACTCTTTTTCATCAAATTTTCCCATTCTATATCCAGCAGCAATATTCTTAAATAATTCTTGAGCGGAATGTTCTAACACATCATTAGCCGCTTCATCTCCAGCATAAGCTGCATCTACAGCAAGTTTTCCAAACATATTTCCAACTTTGGCTCTATCAAAGACATTTCCATTATCAGCTGTTGCTGAATATACTAATGCAACAAATTCTGGAACTTTCTTTTCTCTTAATAGTTTTTTTGCTTCTTCTCTAGAAACTCCTTTTGCTTCAAAAACTCTTTCATAAACCATTTTTAAAAGCTCAGAATCTCTTGGATCACACTCAACAAATTCACCTTTTCTATTCATGTATCCACCTAAGTTTTCAATTTCAGCAACTCTTGTTAAGATTTCTTTTGATATCCAATACCCAGATCCTTTATCTCCTATAAATTGTCCATTACCATCAAATTTATGTATTGTATAATCATCTGGTGGTGTTTCTGCATTATCATATGGTTCAACATCTAAATATTTAACAGCACCAACAGTTCCTGTTCCAGCTACTAATGCAATATCAGCAGAATGAAGTAGAATATCTATATCATTTGTTATAAAACATTTTGGTGGAAATGCAAGTGCTACAGCAGACGTTTTTTGTACTTGTTTTACTGCACTATTTAATACCTCTTCAAGCATTACTCTATTTTCAGGAATCTCTGTACCAGCACTTGATAAACCAATTCCTTTTATACAATAATCTTGTGGTATTCCTTTAAAACCTGAAACAATTAAATTTCTTATATTTGTAAGTGCTTCTTTCTTATCTGCTACTGTAGATAAGTTTGTCCCAGTAGTAATATCTCTTGAATATAATTCTTGTTCTGTTTCTCTATCAACAACCAAGATTCTTAGGTTGCTTCCTCCTCCGTCTAATCCCATTATTGCTTCTTTCATAATTATCTCCTTATAGTCAAGATATTTTACGCACTCATAATACCACCATTTACCTACAAAGTCAATGTTTTTAAAGTGTTTTTAAAACTTCAACAAACGCAAATAATAATCCTGTTATAACCATTCCAGTTATACCTGATAATATCAATACTATAGACATAAATTTATTTTTCATATATTCTAATCTCCTAAAATAAAAATCTCTATAATATATATTCTAAAAATCAAAATATATTCCCAAAAAATAAAAAGTAGTAACTAATATATTATTAATTACTACTTAAAAATTATAATTCGTTTTTTAATTTTTCAGCTAATTCTTTACTTATACCTTTTACTTTTTGAAGTTCATCTAAACTTGCTTCTTTTATCTTCTTAACTGAACCAAAGGTTTTTAAAAGTTCTGTTCTTTTCTTTTCTCCTATACCTTCTATATAATCTAATTTTGATTTAGTCATTTCCTTATCACGTACTTTTCTGTGATATTCTATCGCTGTTTTATGAACTTCATCTTGAAGATTAGTTATAAAATTAAATAAGCTTTCTGATATACGATATTCATTTTTATCCTCATCAACTAATGCCCTAGTTTGATGTTTATCATTTTTTACCATACCATAAACAGGAATATATACTCCTACTTCATCTAATGCTTCTTTAATAGCTCTAATTTGAGTAATACCACCATCAGCTAATATTAAATCTGGTATGCTACCAAATCCACCCTTTGGATCTTCTAAAGAATGTTTTATTCTTCTTGTAACAACTTCTTTCATACATCTTGGATCATCTTGATCATATACAGTTTTAATTTTAAATCTTCTTGATAAATTTCTTTTTATAACTCCGTTTTGAGCCACACACATTCCTGCTACTATAAATGATCCCGAAATATTTGATATATCAAAACTTTCAATTTTAAATGGTATTTCATCTAATTCTAATGTATCACGAAGTTCAATTAATATATCTGTTTTATCTTTTACTTTATTTTCTAATGTAATTCTACTATTAAGTTCTGCCATTTCAACAAAACGTAATTTTTCGCCTCTTTGTGGGCTCTTAAGTTCTACTTTTCTATTTCCTTTTTCTGATAGCCACTTTTCTAATACTTCTTTTTCTTCTAAATCATATCTAAGCATTATCTTACTTGGGAAATCTTTTCTATCCATATAATATTGTTTTATAAATCCAGAAACAATTTCAGCTTCCTCCATATCTTTTAGTTCATCAAAGAAGTAATGTTCTCTTCCAATCATCTTACTATTTCTTACAAAGAATATTTCTATACAAACAGTAACTTCATTTTTAAACACACCAATAACATCAATATTATTTTCAGATATATTAGATACTTTTTGTTTTTCAGAAATTCTTTCTATTGCTAAAATTCTATCACGAATAGCTGCTGCTTTTTCAAATTCTAATTTCTCTGAAAAAGCTTCCATCTCTTTTGTTAAACTTTTAATTATTGTATCTATTTTACCATCCAAAAGCATTGTAATTTGATCTATTTGTTTTTTATATTCTTCTTTAGATACAAACTTCATACATGGTGCTAAGCACTTTTTAATATGATAATTTAAACATGCTCTATCTTGATTTCTAAAATTCTTACATTGCCTTATTTGGAATTTTTCTTTTATAAAACTTACCATCTCTTTAGCAGCACTAACATTTGGATATGGACCAAAATATTTAGCGCCATCGTTTTGTATTCTTCTTGTCATAAATACAGATGGATAATCTGACTTAACATCAATTTTTATATAAGGATAAGTTTTATCATCTTTTAATAATACATTGAATTTAGGTCTGAATTTTTTTATTAAATTACATTCTAATATTAATGCTTCATCCTCTGAACCAACAACAATATATTCAAAATGATCTATTAAAGAAACCATTTTTTCTATTCTAGCAGTTTTATTATTCTTTCTAAAATATTGTCTTACTCTATTTTTAAGTACAACTGCTTTTCCAACATATATTACATTGTCGTGTTTATCTTTCATTATATAAACACCTGGTTTTTCAGGAAGCTTTTTTAATTCTTCCTCAATATCAAACATCCTAAGTCCTGCCTTCTTTTATTTCTTATTTTACAACACTCTC
The DNA here is from genome assembly GCA_017517685.1 of Clostridia bacterium. GTDB lineage: Bacteria > Bacillota > Clostridia > TANB77 > CAG-508 > Scatovivens. The sequence continues at coordinate 95,783 of JAFWYK010000007.1, read as the reverse complement.
TTTTTCTGCTTCTTCTTTTGTTTTTCTAAAAAACTTTATAATAGGATAGATTGCAAAAAATGATACGATATCAGCAATAAACATTTTTGGTAAGTTTTCCAAATATGCTTTTTCCATAGGAAAATCTGGTTTTGGCATATTTGTATATGGTGTATTTCCAATAACAGTTCCAACGAAAATAACATTTATTATTGTATATACCCATACAAAAGCTTTTAAATTAATTCTTGGTGTTCTTGCTGCTATAAATAAAAATGCATCAAATACCAAAAGCCAAATAAAGTGTAATTTTATTAATTCTATCTTTGCAAATACTTCTCCAATTTCTTTAAAAGTATTAATAAACCATACAACAAACATTATTGCTATTATATAATAAATAACCTCTAGTAAAGTTATATCTTCTTTTTCTTGTTTTGGCATTTCTACTACATTTGATTTTTCTTTTTTAACGTCTTCTGTTTTATTCTCGCTTCCTTTTTTACATTTACATGATTTTTTACAAGCACATATTCCAGATACAATCATAGTTATAATTCCTATAATCATTAATCCAACGCTAAGCCATATCCATCCAAACACTGTTGAATCTAAAAAACATACTAACAAATTTAGCGCCAATAATACTGCTAAAATTATTAATAATGAATATATAATCTTTAAAATTATTCCAAGAAATTTTTTCATAACTTAATCTCCTTATACAGATTTTTTACTTAAAAAAAATTAATTCTCTATATAACCAATATATGGTAGATTACGTCCTCTTTCATCAACATCAAATCCATACCCTACTACAAATTTATTTGGTATTTCAAAACCAACATAATCAATTGGAACTTCTACTTTTCTTCTTTCTTTTTTATCAACAAGTACTGCAATTTTTAAACTATTTGGTTTTCTTGATAAAAGATCTTCTCTTAATGCTCTCAATGTATACCCTGTATCTATAATATCTTCAATAATTAAAACATCTTTTCCTGCAATATCAGCATCTAAATCTTTCTTTATTGAAATTGTCCCTGTTGTTTCTGTTCCAGCATAACTTGATACTTGCATAACTTCAAAAACTATCGGTGTTTGCATTTTTTTAGTTAAATCAACAGCAAAATATGCTGCTCCTTTTAAAACACATATTGCAACAACTTCTTTACTGTCAAAATCTCTATCTATATCAATCGCTAGTTCTTGAATTCTTTTTTGTATCTCTTCTTCTGTATACATTATTTTTACATCTTCTAACATCTTTTATCATACTCCTTTACTTTTCTTCTAATTGTTTTTCCATTACTTTATCTTTTGATCTTTCATGGCGAATAGCCTCTTTTCTTGATTGGCTATTAATTCTATCTTGTTCTTCTTTAGGAAGAGCGCCAAAAGAAGTATCTCTTTCTTTCCTTACTTCTACACTTGGTTCTGGAAGAATATTCTTTGGTCTTCTGCCAAATGGATTTATCATTCCAAGTAAATTAATTACTGTATTTCCTTTTTTTACATGATATGGAAGTGTTCTTGCCATATACTCACTTATCGCATCATTTTCCCAAATCGAACTATCAAAATCAGTATACATATACTCACCAACAGTTCTTGAGCTTTCTGTAAATAATTTAGATCTATTTAAACTAATTCCAAGTGTTCTTAAAAAATATGGATAATGTTCTAAATTACCATGTCTTGATTCATTAAACAAAGTTATCGCATCTGGAATTGACATCTTTTGATAATTTGTTATAACAGAATCAATATCATTAATTCTATCTGTTGTTAACATACTTGAATATTCAACTTCTTTTGATACAGTTGCAAATATATCTGGTCTATCATATTTATCCGAAAATCTATATAATGCATTCTCCATAACAAATGTTAATTTGTTATGATTATATTTTGCTTCATTTCCAAATCTTTGTGCTTCTCTTAATCCACTAACCGGTGTATTTTCTAATCTATCTGCAAATTTATGTTCACACCAATTATATATATTAGACATTGATCTTTTTATTGTTTGCACTTTATGTTGAAATTCATCTTGAGTTTCTCTTCTTGCAAGTATTCTATCTGGATATAAAACTGAATGTAAATTTGAAAAATTCAGTTCAATTGAATCTAAAAATCTTGTTGTATCATGTGGATCCTCATTAGCTCTTGAAGCTAAAAAAGAAATTAATCTTTTTCTTCCCATAATAGCATTTTTCAAAAATTCTTTTTCTGATACTCCATATGTTGCTGCAAGCGCATCTGTTATAAAAGTTATATCTGTATAACCATATGTATTTTGATTAAAATATGGTGCTGAACTTCCACCTCTTGGATATACACATCTATCAGCTGCTTTTTCAACAATTACTTCCAAAAGAGAATAATTCATTTTTCCTGATACTGTATTTACAGAAGTTAATCTATCTTTTCCATCTCTATCTCTACTTAAAGCATGATAAACTTCATGAGTTAATATTTCATATAGTTTTGGATCTCTTCTATTATTCTTCATTTGATCTAAATATCTAGCATTTAGAGTAATTGTTTTTGTCGCAGAATTATACACCCCACCTAAAGAATTTAATCTTTTTGGTAACGTTTTTATTTCTATTTTTTCTAAATTATCTAGTAAAGACTGCATATCTTGAGTAATATCACGTGGTGATAATTCGTATTCATGTGCTCTCCTCATAAGAATATCAACAAGAAGTGGTTTATATGGTCTTGCAATATCCATCTGATTTATGTAATATTCAAAATATTGTCTTAACTGTGTATTTTCATAAAACTTATTTCGCATTTGTATCCTCATTTTACTTTAGTTTTCTAATTTGGTTTATATTTGTCTACTATAATTCTTTTTGATTCTTTTCTTTTCTCATCTAAACCTATTACATCCATAACTGGACTTTTAATTTGATCTAGTATTTTTTCTACTATCACTTTTCCATCTTTTGACTCTTTATCTAGCATAACTGCTTTTCCATTTTCTTCGTAATAATAGTTACCATCTTCAAACAAATAATATTCTTTTTTTCCAAGAATAAAATCAGTTACAAGTTTAAGTTTTTGTCCGTTTTCTTTTATTAGCAAGAAACCATTAAATCCTTCCATAAAAAGCTCCTTCACTACTACTTTAGTATTATTCTTTACCTAAATATTATATTATATTTAAACTTTAGAGTAAATAGAAAACTTTGAGTTTACACAAATTTCATTTGACATTTAAACCATTTTCACATATTATAATAACAAATAAATATGTTGTAAGCTTAAAGTTTAGAAAGGAGTATTTTTTAAAACAGATAGTTAGCGCCCGGACTATAATTAGTTGACGAGGTTTTAGAGTTATCGAAAGATTCGGCGGATGCTCTAATGGTTGTTACACCCATCAGATTAAGAACAAAAAATGGTAGTGATATCATAACAGAGGCTTAATCAGTAACATGTTAGCTTACACCTATTTAAGGTAGAGCCAGATTTTAACAAAGGGGTTATTGTACCCTTTATTAAAAATGCAAATCTGTCTCTTATTAGAAAGGTGGTTTTTTTATGTGTGGAATAGTTGGTTATATAGGAAGAAAAGAAGCAAAACCAATATTATTAAATGGTTTATCTAGACTTGAATACAGAGGTTATGATTCAGCAGGAATCGCAACAATCGAGTCGGATAAAATAGTAACAATTAAATCTTTAGGAAGAGTTTCTGATTTAGAAAAAGCAACAGGAATGGATGCTATTAAAGGTACACTTGGAATTGGTCATACTAGATGGGCTACTCATGGTAAACCTTCAAAAGAAAACTCACATCCCCATATGGATAATTCAAATTCATTTGCAGTAGTACATAATGGAATTATAGAAAATTATGCCAATCTTAAAGATTTTCTAATTAATAACGGATATACTTTTATATCTCAAACAGATACTGAGGTTATCCCAAACTTAATTCATTTCCATTATTCTCAATCAAATGAAACTGGAAATAAAAAATTTATTAAAGCTGTTACAGATACATGTAATATGCTAAAAGGAAGCTATGCTTTAGAGATTTTAGCAAATGACTTTCCTGATAATATGATAGTAGTTCGTAAAGACAGTCCTTTAGTTATTGGAAAAGGTCAAGACGAAAAATATATAAGTTCAGATATACCTGCAATACTTTCATTTACAAAAGATTTTTATCTTTTAAATGATAATGAATTTGCATTTATGTCTAGAGATAATATTGAATTCTTTGATAAAGGTTTGAGACCTATTCAAAAGCAAGCACAAAACATCACATGGAATGCTGGTGCTGCTGAAAAAGAAGGTTTTGAAGATTTTATGCTTAAAGAAATTCATGAACAATCAAAATCAATTCGTGAAACTATAGGTTCTAGAATTCAAGAAAATAGTCTATCTTCTCTACCAGATTTAGAAATGACTAAAGAATATTTAGAATCTGTAAATAAAATATTTATTATTGCTTGTGGTACAGCAATGCATGCTGGTTATGTTGGAAAAACATTAATTGAATCACTTTGCAATATTCCAGTTGAAGTTGAAGCAGCTTCAGAATTTAGATATAGAAATCCAATAATAAATGACAAAACACTTTGCTTATTTATTAGTCAATCAGGAGAAACAGCTGATACTATCGCTGCATTAAAACTTGCAAGATTTAAAGGTGCAAGAACAATTGCTGTATCTAATGTTATCGGTTCTTCTATTTCAAGAGAAGCAGATTACACATTATATACACATGCAGGTCCAGAAATTGCTGTAGCATCTACTAAAGCGTATACTGCTCAAATAGTACTTCTTGCTATTATCGCAATTCACTGTGCAGAAATACTTGGAATTAATCAAGAAAAAGTTCAAGAATTAAGAAATGATATCTTACTTCTTCCATCTCAAATCGAAGAAGTTTTAAAAAACACAAACGATATTAAAGCCTTTGCTCAAAGAGTATACAAAGAAGAAGATATGTTTTTTATAGGTAGAGGTGTTGATTATGCAGTTGCTTTAGAAGGTTCTTTAAAACTTAAAGAAATTTCTTACATTCACTCTGAGGCTTATCCTTCAGGAGAATTAAAACACGGTCCTATTGCATTAATCGAAAATGATGTAACAGTAATATCTGTTCTTACAGATAGATTACTTACTGAAAAAGCTATTAGTAACATACAAGAAGTTGTAACTAGAGGAGCAAAAACATTTATAGTAACAAATCAAGAATTAAATCATTCTTTTGATACTGTAATTAATATTCCAAAAACTAATGTACTTATCTCTCCTATTCTATCAGTTATACCACTTCAATTATTAGCTTATTACATCTCTAAAGAAAAAGGATTAGATGTTGACAAACCAAGAAACTTAGCAAAATCAGTTACAGTAGAATAATTATTTTAATATATTTTAACCAAATAAAATATGGCGAGGAATTTATTCCCCGCCATATTCTTTTTATTTATTTTCAATTAATGTAAATCCGGTTAAATCTGGAAGTTTTACTTCTGGTAAAGTTGTATCATTTTCATCAATAATCTCCCATGAATAAACGCTTGATTCATAGTTTAAAAGATTTGTTCCATTATCTAAAGCTATTCGCATATTAACAACTTTATTTTCATTATTTACTTCGATTCGCATATCTCTTAAACTAAATCCATTATACTTCTTGAATTTAATCATATAAGATTTATTTCCATTTTCTTCATTCTCAATTTGTATTTCATTTGAAAGATCAAATACAAATTTCCACATCGGAATTTTAGTTTTCAAGAATTCTTCATTCATTTTATCGCCAATTTTTGTATCTATATTAATAAGTGTAAGATTATATAAATACTTTTCACTTATTTCTTTTGTTTCTTTAGAATATACTTTTTCAATCATATTAATATCGTAATAGTCTTTTCCATCATAAAACTCAACTCTTGTTTTATCCGGTTCAAACGAATCTTTATTAACATCAAATTCTGTTTTATAATACTCTATTATAAATGTATCATTTTTTGTCTTAGCATTAATAAATTCCCACTTATCTTTTAACCCTACATCTGAAAAACCTATTTCCGATTCATGATAACTATAATCCTTACCTAAATATTCTCTATTAGATATTAGATTAATTTGAAATTTAATTACTATATAAGTTCTATATGCAATAATTCCTAAATAAACTAGCACAACCAAACTTATTAAAATAACAAAAATCATTTTCATTCTTTTAAATTTACATTTTTTATTATTATACTCATCATTTTTTTCTTCCAAATTTTCTTTTACTGTAAACGCATCATTTCCAACCAATTCATCTATACTAATTTCAAATATTTTAGATAGTTCTATCAAATTATTAGTATCCGGATTAGTAGTTCCATTTTCCCATTTTGATATAGTTTGTCTTGCTACATTTAATTTTTCTGCAAGTTCTTCTTGAGAAAATCTTTTTTCTTTTCTTAATTCATATAATTTTTCAGAGAAATAACTCATACTTATCATCTCCTTTTAGTTCATCTTTAGATATATCTATATTTAAATTATAACTTTTTACTAATATTTTGACCACCACTTTTATATATATTTTTCGCACTTAAAGTTAACATCTTTAAAAAAAGCCTTATATGTAGCTAATTACATATAAGGCTCAAATTTTAGATTTTTATTCTTAGCTTTCTTAATAAGATAATCATATTTAGATTCTTCTGCTTTTATTTGATAAGTATAATAATCAATTAAATCTCCATCCGCAAATTCTAAATTCTTATACATACCTTCTAAAGAATTTTTAACGAATCTAATATTTTGAATAAGTTCTGATTCTTTTTCTACTTCAGATTTATCTTCAATTTTTACTTCTTTTACAAAATCATCATACATAAAACCACCAACCTTTATGGTATTTTATGCAAATAATATAAAACTTATTCTTTATTTAAATGTTTTTCTATTTCTGCCCATACAGGATCTTGATAAATTTTTCTCTCAGCTGAGAATGGATATATTGGGCTATATGAAATTCCAAGTGTCTTTTTAATTCTTTCAACTTCAGCATCAACTTTAGTAATTGCAATTTTATCAGCTTTATTTGTTACTACTATAAATGGTAAGTTTGATTTTAAAATGTAATCATACATCAAGAAATCATCTTGAGTTGGTTTATGTCTAATATCTAGTAAGAAAATTATTAAAGCAACATTTTTACCCTCTTCTAAATACTCTTCAATATACTTACCAGAAACAACTTTTTCTTGTTTAGACATTTTGCTATATCCATAACCTGGAAGGTCTACAAAATAGAATTTATCATCCATATTATAAAAATTAATTGTTCTTGTTTTTCCTGGTACATTACTTGTTCTAGCTAATGCTTTTCTATTAATCATAGTATTAACAAATGATGATTTTCCAACATTAGATTTACCAACTAAAACTATTTCAGGTAAATCACCTTGGGGATATTGTTTTTTACTTACTGCTGAAATTTCAAATCTTGGATTTTTAATTAACATTTTATTATCTCCTTTATTTATCTGTATTAATAAAATACTTATATTGCATTAAGTCTCTTTGTTTAAACCACTCTTTTTGTTTAGATTCTAAACTTTGTGTTTCATAAACTTTTCCTTCTTTATCAAAAGATATAAATCTGTTTGTTCCAGAAATAACATCTTTTTTAGTATAAAGCCAGCTATAATATGAATCTAATTTTATATCAAGTTGGTTTGCAACTGTTGTTAATATTTGGTCTGTACCTAAATAAGCTGGTACTTCCATTTCTGATATATCATAATTTGCAAGAACAATACCTTCTGTATTATAAAGTCTATAACAATTTACTAGTTCATCATCAGTTGAAAAGTATCTTGCAAAATCTACTATATTATTACTATCATCTGTAAATAAAAATGGTAAATGATCACTCATAACTATAAGTATTGTAGGTTCATCAAATGTTTGAATATAATCATATAATTTCTTAATTGCCTTATCAGTATTATACATACATTGTGAATATGTTTTTATTACAACATTTTCAGCATCAGATAATTCTGTTGATTCTATATTAACATCATATTTTTCATATCTATCATCTGTAAATGGCATATGAGCTTCTATTGTTGATAGCATACAAAATAGTGGCTTATCACCTTTATTTTCTAATCTATCAATAATTTGATTTACACTATAATCATCAGAAACATATGGTTCATCATCATCTTTGCAAAGTTCAGTAAACTTTTCGAATCCAATTTTCTTATATGCTTTCTCTGAATCATAATAATCTTTTGCAAATATTACCTCAGATGTATATCCCGCATCCATGAATCCTTTTACAATTGATGGAGCATTTTCACTTCCAGCTCTTTTATACAAAGAAACAACTGGTATATACCCTATTGAGAAATAATTTAAGTTTGCTCCTGTTAAATACTCAAATGCAACATTCTCTGACATACCACCATAAGATGGTGTAATAATACTAATTGGCTTCCCTACTTTTTTTAGATTTTTAAATTCAGAAAGTGGATCTACATTAAGCTTTGCTTCATCTATTAAAGTTATATCCCACATTGATTCTGAAAATAAAGTAATAACATTTGGTTTGCCAAACTTTTTAACATCTACCTTTGCATTTTCTACTTCTTTTGTAAGTAAAGTATCATCATATCCTTCTGGCTCTGTAAATATATTATTTAAATATACTCCATACATACCATTTATAAATCCATGTCTATTATAATAAGATCTATTTGTTGTATATGATCCAAAATCTTGATATGAAGATATATTAAAAAATACTTTTAAAAACAAATTCTTTGTTGTAGCAGATGGTATAAATAAAACTAAAAGAATTATTATATCAATCACTACAATCGCAATTCTTATTTTCTTTGATTTTAGTTCATAATCATTTTTCTTAATTAATCTATATATCAAATATAACACTGATGCAAAAATTAAGAAAACTCCTATTATTTTTAATATTAAAACTACTGATAAATTTCCAAATGCTAAACCTGAAATATCACCAATATTAGAAAGAAAATTGATATCTGAAAAATACAGTGGTTCATCAGTAAATTTCATTTTAAAATAATTTATAAACCCAAGTACAAATATTAATATGTAACTCGCTTGAGTTGCTTTAGATGTTTTCTTAGTAAGTGCCCAAAAAAATGTAAATACTACAGAACTAATTAAAATCGAAAACACCAAGCTATGCTCGGAGATATAATAATATCCCCAACGCGATAGCTTAAAGAAAATATCTAATACATAAAATACTGTAACAGCTATAAGTACATTAAGTGTTATCTGTTTTACTTCCTTAAAAATTTTAATATCATTTCCCATTAATTTTTACCTATACTTTTTTAATTTCTTTTGTACCACCCATATATGGCCATAATACTTCTGGAACTTTAATTGTTCCGTCTTCTTGATAATTATTTTCTAAAACAGCAATTAATCCTCTTGGAGAAGCAACAACTGTATTATTTAATGTAGCTACTAAATAATTTCCTTTTTCTCCTTTTGCTCTAATTCCAAGTCTTCTTGCTTGAGCATCACCAAGTGTTGAGCAGCTTCCTACTTCAAAATATTTTTGTTGTCTTGGGCTCCAAGCTTCAACATCGCAAGATTTAACTTTTAGATCTGCTAAATCACCACTGCAACATTCTAATGTTCTAACTGGAACATCTAAACTTCTAAAGAATTCTACTGTGTATGACCACATTTTATTATACCAATCCATTTGATCTTCTGCTTTACAAAGAACTATCATCTCTTGTTTTTCGAATTGATGAACTCTATAAAGTCCTCTTTCTTCAATACCATGAGATCCAACTTCTTTTCTAAAACATGGAGAGTATCCTGTTATAGCAACTGGTAAATCTTCTTCTTTTAAAATTTGTCCTTTAAATTTACCAATCATTGAGTGTTCACTTGTACCAATTAAATAAAGATCTTCACCTTCAATTTTATACATCATAGCTTCTAATTCTTCAAAAGACATAACTCCATTAACAACATCAGATCTAATCATAAATGGTGGAATACAATATGTGAATCCTTTGTTAATCATAAAGTCTCTTGCATAAGCTATCATAGCTTCATGAAGTCTAGCTACATTTCCAAGTAAGAAATAGAATCCGTTACCACTTGTTCTTCCAGCACTTTCTTTATCAATTCCACCTAATGCTTCAATAATATCTGCGTGGTGTGGTATTTCATAAGCTGGTACAACTGGTTCACCAAATTTTTCATTTTCAACATTTTCTGAATCATCTTTTCCTATTGGAACAGATGCATCCATAATATTTGGTATTTTCATCATTCTTTCTTTGATTTCTTCTTTTAAATTAGCTTCTTTTCCTTCATTAGCCATTAATTTTTCATTAATTTTATTTACTTCTTCTTTTTTAGCTTCAGCTTCATCTTTTTTACCTTGAGCCATTAATCCACCAATTTCTTTACTGATGGCATTTCTTTTCATTCTTAATTCATCACACATTAATGTTAATTCTCTTGATTCTTTATCTAAAGCTAATACTTCATCAACTAATACTAATTTGTGATCTTGAAACTTTCTTTTAATATTTTCTTTAACCATTTCTGGGTTTTCTCTTAATAATTTTATATCTATCATATTTCTTCTCTCCTCTTAATCCATTAATTCAAATCTATGTTTTTGTCCAGTAACATTACCTGGTTTTTGACTTACGTCTTCATCTTCTAAGAACATTGCTTCTGGTCTTGCCCACATATCACCTGTTCCTAAATGTGTATAAATTACCATGTTTTCTAAAGTCTCGGAGTGTTTTGCAATTCCAAGCACTTCAATTTCATGACCTTTGAAATGTTTATACTTTCTTCCAACTTCTACTTTTTCCATCTTAAACCCTCCTACTATTTTTTAGTATAATCTTTTGATAATTCTTCAACATATTCAAATCTATGTTTTTGACCTGTAATATTATCTGGTCTTTCAGGTATTTCCTCTAAAAACATTGCTTCTCTTCTAACCCAAATTTGGGAGTCATCTCTTGGATATAGTGGTTTATACACTACTATTCTTTCTTTTGTTTCCGAATCTAATGCTACATTCTCAACAAAATAATAATTTCCTTTAAAGTGACGATACACTCTTCCAATTTTTACTTCTTCCATTTGAATCCTCCTTAAAATATTAGGGCCTAAAAAACAAAAATACCCTTACATAGATTATATCTATATAAGGGCGATTATATTTTCGCGGTACCACCTTTTTTTATATCTTTAAACAATTGCTATAACCTGCAACTACTCGGTCTAGTTTTCTAGAAAGCTCTTAAGAGTAGATTTCATAAACACTTATACTTACTTGCACCAACCGTAAGTTCTCTATAAATAAGTTAGTTTATTACTTAGCTCTTAATCAATCGCTTAATAACTTATGTAAATTATGATAACATAACTTTCTTCATTTGTAAATATATTTTTATTGAATTAATTGTTTTTTATAGATATAATTTTAATATAGCAATTATTTTAAGGAGTATTATTATGCTTTACGATACGAAAATAAGCAATAATGAATTTAATGGACTATACATATCTAGTATAGTAAACAAATTCATTTCATATGCATTAATTTATTTTTATGTTATACCAAATATTTTAAACGGACTTGGTACTAGAACTGGTACTGGATTATTATTTGCTCTAGGCAGCATTATTGCAATGTATCTTATATATATTCAAACATTTAAAAACTTATGCCAAAAATATAATTTAAGATTAAAAACACCAGAAACATTTAGATCTTCCTTTATGTTAATGTTAAAAATTGTATTATTAATTCATTTTATATTTTCAATAGGTTTTAACTTTATAGTAGCACTTATTGATCTTTCTATAATAGAAAACATCATTTTTAGTGACTATCTTCCAACTTTTTATGAAAATAATATAATAATAGCAGTTTTTGATATTATTGCAGGATTTATATATATAAAAATTGTACTTCATATATTTAATAATAATTTTGAAAAATTGAAATCATCTGAACCTATTTCTCGTACGCCTATACTAATTATTTTACTAATTGTATTTACATTTGTTACTGTAGGTTATCATCATTTAGTTTCAATTAGACAAGATATATATCATGCCCAAAAAACAGAACAAAAAACAACAAATAACCAAACATATAATAACGATAATAATATTCTAAAAGTATTTCCAAGCAACACACCTGAAAAAACATCAAAAAATTTATCAAACTATTCTACATATATTTTTTCAGAAAATGAAATATACGTTGGAAATAAAAGAACTCAACAATTAAATAAATATTCTGATATTACATTAACTGGAAATGCTGAAAGTATAATGGGCAGTGCATATTTACCTGATGGTTCTAATTTGGATGAATCTCGAATAGAAATAACTTATAAAAATGACGATACTATTTATTTTGTATATCCGTCACTTAATTTAGATTATTCAGAGGCTAGAGAGAATTGTAAATTCTATATGTATGATATAGAAACCAAACTAGTTACTCTATTAATTGATCAAACGTTATATTCTTATAATTTTTCTGAAAAAAAACAATCACCAACTTTTGATTATGTAATAAATGAAAACGGAAAATTATACTTAAGTTCATTTAACTATGTAACAAAAGAGTTTAGACATGTTTTAAAAGTTGAACACCCAAATCTAACAGATATACCTTTTAGTGAAACTAAAAAGATAAAAGATAATTTTATCACATTAAATTATCACAAATCAGTTGATTCATCTATCGACAATAGTTTATACCACTTCTATTATAATGACACTTTAATTTATGTTAGTGATTTTGATATAGATAATTGGATACCAACAGAAGACTTTTTAATAGTTTTTTCTGATGATTACATGTATCAAATACCTTATCAACCACATTTCTTGAATACTAGACCAGTATTAGTTGAAACACAATTTAAAACAAGTAAACTTCAAGAAGATTTATTCTATGATCCTGATTTATTATTAAAGCAAATACCAATTTATGTGGAAGATGATGGCTTCTATTTAATTAATGTAGAAAGCTTTGAAACAAATAAAATGAATAATATCCCTGAGATATTATCAGATATATCTTACGTAGATGGCACACAATTTTATAACTATAATGATATAATCATGATAATAATAACTCCAGAAAACAACGTTTCATTTGTTACAAAAGAAACGTTTGAAACTGCATTAATATATAAAAATTTAGTTAGTAACCCTATTTATTTTATGAAATTCGATATTGAAGGAAACTTAATGCTAGTTAAGTCTCCTGATACTATTGAACCACTTTATTTTAGTTCGCAATATTAAAGAAAAAAGACAGATTTTAAAAAATAAAATCTGTCTTTTTTAATCTTCTCTATCTTCCCAAGTTTCCATCTTAGTTTTACTTCTTCCAATTTCTCTTGTAGACTTTAACTTAAACTCTAACTTTTTTGCTACAGCTTGTGATGCTTTATTTGATTCTTCTATTTCCATTCTAAATTTTGTTATCTCTGGTTTTAGTTCTCTCATTTTTGCAATAAATGCAACGGCTCCATCTTTAGCATAACCTTGTCCTCTAAAATCAGGATGAACTAAAATTGCAAGTTCCATACACTCCGAATCATCTTTTGCAACTCTTCCAGAAATTTCTCCAACTGGTTTTTTTAATGATTTATCTTCTATAACATATCTTGTATTACATCCCCATCTTTGATCTTCTTCTCTTGTTCTTAATCTAATAAAAGTTTGCTCTCTTACTGTTGTATACATGAAAGGAAAATATTTTTTGGTTGCTTCATCACTAAGAAGACCATGTAAAAATTCAAAATCTGCATCTTTATATAATCTTAATCTTACCCTTTGTTTCTTCATTATACCCCTTTACTATCTTTCTATTTTCTTTACAATCGCTTTTAAAGCTTTTTCTCTTTGCATTACTATAACATGATCACATCCACAACATTTAAGCTTAAAATCAACACCTACTCTTGTTATTTCCCACTCACTTGAACCACATGGATGTCCTTTTTTTGTTTTTACTATATCACCAATATTATATTCCATAATTTTATCCTCAACTCGTAAATTTAACTCGCTTTTTCTTTTCGCTGTTTCCAGCGAAGCTACTTAAAAGCAGCTCCAAAACAGCGAATAATCAAATCGACTTTTTTTAGTAATTACTACATCGACGATCCGATCACAACCAAAACCAGAAACTTCTAAAAGATATTCATAAGAAAGTCCAAATACATCTCTTAAAACTATTTTTAATCTACGATTTTTCATCGCTTCAAATAATCGTTCCATGAGTGCATCTTGATCTTCTACTTTTTTCATTGCTCCAGCTTTGTCTACTATAGTAAGTCTATAGTAGTGTTCCTGTTGGTAAACCTCCTCCATTGTACTTTCTTTTACATATGTTATCGGTTTCTTTTTAAACAAGTTAATCATAATATTACCTCCTAACTTGCTACAGGACAACGAGTTACCTTTAATATTATAACATAAATCTCATCTTTTTTCAAGGTTAACATAATTTAATTTTCTAAATAAAAAAGAAGCAAGATTTTCTTCTTGCCTCTTCTTACTAAAATTAAATTCTATTTTTAATTTCATCTAATCCTAAAACTTGCATAATTTCATATAAATCTGGTGTATTGCATCTTCCTGTTAATTTAACTCTAATTACAGTTGAGATATCTCCAACATGACCTTTATATGCATCTGGGTTTGCTTTATATTCTTTTACTTCACGGCAATATCCCATTTCTTCTGCTAAGTCTTTCATTTTATCAAACCAAGCTTGTTTATCATCTGCTGGGTTATAATATTTTTCAAAATATGTTTTTACGATGTTATCAATTTCATCTTTATCTGTTACTTTTTGATATTCAAATTCACCATTTTTATCAAATTTATCTGGATACATGTAACAAATTGTATTTTTAACATCAGACCATTTTGCAATATCTTTTCTTGGTTTTGCATTTCCTCTTTCAATGCTTAATACTTTTAAAGCATATTCTTTATTCTCAAGCATTGCAGCTAATTCTTCATCATATTCTTTAGCCCAAGTTAAAGAAGCATCATATACTTCTTCTGCTGTATATCTAGAAATAACATTTTTAGATACATCAAGCATCTTAACCATATCGAATAATGCACCACTTACACCCATTTTCTTAATATCAAAATCAAATTCATACATTGATTTATCTTGGTTTTGTTTTCTCCAAATTTCAAAATTTGAATTTGCAATATTCATTAAATATTCTAATACTGATTGTTTTGGAATACCTTCTTCTTTATAATATCCAACTGCTGACTCTGGATCTTTTCTCTTACTTAATTTACGTTTTCCTTCTCCATCAACTTTCATCATTGGAGCAATGTGTGCGTATTTTGGTGATTTAAATCCAAGTACATAGAATAATTGTAAATGTAATGGAACTGAAGCTAACCACTCATCTCCTCTTATTACTAAGTTTGTTTGCATTAAATGATCATCAACAGCATGTGCAAAGTGATATGTTGGAAGTCCATCTGATTTAATGATAACTATATCTTGATCATTTTCAGGAAAATCAACAGCACCTTTAATAACGTCTTTATGTTTAATTTTTTTATCTGGATTTCCTGGTGATTTAAATCTTACGATATATGGATCACCATTTTTAATTCTTTCTATAGCCATATCTACTGGCATGTTTCTACATTTTGTCCATTTTCCATAATAACCAGTTCTTTCTTTTGCTTTTTCTTGATCATTTCTGATAGCATCTAAATCTTCTGGTGAACAGAAACATGGATATGCATTACCTTCTTCTAATAATTTTTTAGCATATGAATGATAAATTTCTTTTCTTAATGATTGTTTATATGGGCCGTATTCACCATGGTCAACATCGTTTTCATCAACATATTCATTTGGAGCTAAATCAAAATCATATAATGCATCAATGATCTGTTTTGTTCCACCTTCGACTTCTCTTTTCTGATCTGTATCCTCGATTCTTACAAAGAATACACCTTGATCTTTAGTCATAAGTCTAGCGATTAAACTTTGATAAATACCACCTATATGAACAAATCCTGTTGGACTTGGAGCAAATCTTGTAACAACTGCACCCTCTGGTAAAGATCTTGCTACATATTTTTCTTCATAGTAAGTATAATCCTTTGCGTCTGGGAATATTAAATTTGCTAAATCTTTTCTTTCCATTTTACTCTCTCCTTATCCTTTAAAAATAACTTGCATAACATTTTACCATACTTTTTTATAAAATAAAAGCCTAAAATGCTTATTTTTAAACATTTCTTAAAAATTTACATAATTTTCCATAACACTAGGAGCTTTCATTTTTATTACTCACTCCTAATTTATGTTTTATTTAAATATACTTTTTATAAAGTTTGTAAAAGTATTTTTCACTTTTCCAAAAGAAGTTTCTTCTTTAACTGCTAAATAAGTAGCTTCTTGTCTATCATTTTCTTTATCAAATATATTATCATTAGAAATTTCTTCAACATTTATTCCTAAACGTTTTAATTTTTCTTTTCTATTTTCAGAATATATTTTTTTCAATTTTAATTTTTCTTCTTTATCTTGTGTCCAATACTCATAATTAAAGTAACCAATAATATTAATTGCATCTTTAGATATTTGACTTTCATCTAACTCTTTTGACCAATCAATATTTACTTCATACCTTACATTTCTTTTTTCCTTAATTCTTAGAATAATATCTCTTGGAATCAATGCAACTTTTTCTTTACTTATATTCTTTAAAATTTCAAACACTTCAGCATATACAATATCAATACTTGTTTCCATCTTTTCCTCCTTTTCATTATTATTCTAAAAACTATTTTATTAAATCTTCACCATCACGATTAGGTTTAATAGTTCCGTCTGCAATATCTTTTCCTCTTCTAATATCTTCTGCTTTTAAACTTAATTTTTCTATTTTATTTTGGTTACGACGTCTTACGTTAAATCTTGTTTTCAATCTTTTCTTTTCTTCTTCTGTAAAATTCTTATTCTTATCTATCATCTTTTGCATAGCATCACTTGCTTGCGTTGACATATTATAAACAGAACCTTTATCATCTGCATTTTCAACTACATCAATTAAATTTATTAATGCATCTAAATCTTCACGATCAAATAAATCATCACTTCTCAACATCTTCACCTCCTGAAAGACTATCTTGTGTTAGTCCGAAAAAATGTGCTTTCGGATTATTTGTACTAATTAATACTTCTTGAAGTTTCATTCTATCATACTCTACTGTTTCAACAGTAGGTGCTAAAACTGTAGCTCCATCTTTTGTTTCTAAACTTAATGATACAAATGAAGTTTTCTTACCATGTACACAACCTGAACTTGGCAAGTTTATAAATTTTGTTCCTTCTACATCTATAGTATCTATTGTACCAACTGCATCTCCCCTTGTTGCTTCTGTTCTATGCTCATGACCATAAATAATATATTCTTGTCCACTCATATCTACAGAACTCTTACTAAATCCTGAACCATGTCCCATATACATATGAACATCTTCAGTATAATCTTTCTTAATTGGGAAGTGAGTTAATTCAACTGTTTTTCCTCCAATTTCAAGCTTTCTTGTAACTGGAAGTGACTCTATAAATCTTCTATTTTCTTCTGTTAATTCCTTTCTTACTCTTGATGTATTTTCTGGCTCAAAGCCATTACTTTTTCCTATAAAGCTTTTATTTCCCATTAGACTATATAATTCATGGTTTCCTAAAATACATTTTATAGATAAATCTCCTGTTTGAGCTTGTTCTCTAATTAAGTCCAAACATTCATTAGTTTGTGGTCCAAATCCAATCATATCTCCTAAAATATAAACATCCTTTTTACCAGTGCGTCTACATTCATCAAAGATAGCTTTTAAAGCTTCAGCATTACCATGAACGTCATTTACAAAAGCAATTGAATCTGCCGTTTTATATACATCTGGCGTATGTTCTGCTTCTCTTAAATCTTGTAATCTTTGAACAAATTGTCTTGAATCTGTACCTAAGTTTTGTTTTCTAGCAAGTGCAACAGTTTTCATTTTTTCTCTAGTTTCTGCATCTTCAATTGCGCTAAATACTTCTTCAAACATTTCTAAATATTCATCATCATCCATTTCAGAAATTCTGCTTGCTGCATCTAAAAATTCAGAAAACGCTTCTTGTGGAAGTACTTCATCTGGATTTTCTGCTTTAACATAGCTTTCAAAAACTCTTCTATAAATATTATTTCCACTGTTTTCGTCAAAGAACAAATATGACATATTAGTATATGGAGTACCGTCAGCAAGCATAAATTGATTCATAGCTCCAAACGCTGACTCTTTACCAATTCCATACACTTGATTTTCAACATCAAGTAAGAACGCATTATTTGCTTGTGCATAATTACACATTAGATGATCCACTAAAAATTCTTGCAACATTCCTCTATTTGTTTTTGGTAAAAATGTTCCTTTTGTTCTATCATAATTCCACATATTTCTTGCATCAATATCTCTAATTGCAATAACTTCTTTTGGCTCACCATTTCTTTGTTTAACATCAACAGTTATAATGTCTAATCCTTTTGGATTCTCATCACCATGAACAATTCCTTGAAGCATTGCTGCTGTTTTTTGAAGAGCAACTTCTTTTGGAGAAAGATTATCTTGGAGTACATATACTTTATCATCTCTAATAACATATGATCCACTTCTTGCTTTTCTTACAATTTCTTCATCTCCTGGTAAAGATATAATTGAAGAAAATTTCTTTCTTAATTCTTCAACTCTTTGTTCTTGTTTTGTTCCACCTTCTAAAGAGATTCCATCTTGTGGTAATTGTTTTTGATAAGCATATACTCTATTTTTATGTCTTTGAGTTCTAACAAATGGTATTCTCTTATATTCAGGTGATGACGGATCAATACCTTTATTTATTATAGCTTCTAGTTCTCTTCTAGCATTTTTTTGCGCTTCATTTGGTTCTGGTCTAGTTAATATAATACATGTTGGAACTAGATTGCTTCTATAAAGTAATGTTTCAGAATGTCCAGATCCACCTAATTCTTCATATGAATCTCTAATGCTCTTTTGATTAAATTGTGAACTTACTCTTTCATCATTATAATCATTTTCATTAATATAACCATTACTTCCCATATTTTGTGTTGAAGAACCAATGAAACCACCTTTTGGAATTTCTGTAAATCCAAATATAATTCCATCCCCTTCTCCATAATAATACGCTTCATGCATATCTGTCTCTGGAGAAACACATATTGTAACTTTTCCACGATCTCTATCAAAGAACTCTGATACGCTTGTACCTAAAACATGTCCATAAATAACATGTTCTGAATGACTTACATCAATTATTAAATCTTCTCCATCTTTTTCAACAAAATCTGGATTATTCATTAATGCTTGTAAATCAGTTAGTTCTGCTTGAGCTTCTTTTTCATAGAAACCTCTTACTGTTTCTTTTAAATTAAAGAATGATTTTCTTATTGAATTAAGTTTTGCTGGATCTGATTCATAAATCTTTCTAGCAAATTCTCTTAAATCTTTTTCACCTAAATCTGCTGCTGATATTTGTTCTAGCATATCAACTAAAACATACATATATTGAGCATTTTCGCTAAGCGATTCATTTCCTTTTTTATTTGCTCTTTCTAGAATACGAAGTACAGTTTGAGTATTAATATCCTTTTGAAGCATTGTACTTATTTCACTAGATGACATATTAAATAAGAAAGTACACAAGTCATCTTTTAAGCCATATCCTAAACCTGAATCAACTCTTGCTAATCTCTTATCTCTTTCACGTTCTGTTAATTTTCCTAAATCGTCAAATGTAACTTCTTTTCTTAAATTTTCATCTTTACCATACATTACAATTTGGAAATCCATTAACTCTTGTTCTGTTAAAGCTTCTCCGGTTTTAATTCTTTCATTTATCTTCGATAATAGTTCTGGGTTTGCATTATAAAGTCCTGCAAATTTTAAGAATTTATTAACCCCACCAGCTTTTTCATCATTTATTAATGTATTAAGATTACCATATAACTCAACAAAGTCAGACACTTTATCATTTCCAATAATACCTATCAATTCTTTTAAATCTGGATTATTGAATGAATATTTTATTGTCTTTTTCCATTCATCAAATCCTAAAGCTTTAATTAACTCAGGATTCATACATTTTACTAATCTAACACCATTAAGAGGTGTTCCTGCTATTGTACAAAGATTAACAATTTCATCTTCAATTTTTTCACTTTGTACTACTTGGCTATAATTTTCTTCTCCAATTGCAAGTTTTAATGTATTAATAATTTCTTCTTTATTGCCAGAAAGTCTACTAATTTTTAATCCAGCACAAGTTCTATCATTTTTTATTGCTTCTTCAACTAAATAATTACTATTAACAAACGATTCTCTTGCTTCAAAGAATGAAAAATCAACTTTTAATCCTTTTTGAACTGCTTTAATAAATACAGCTTCTGCATTACCAGTATAACGTTGAATAATATCTGTAGAATATTTATCTAGCGCAGCTAAAAATAATTCATCACTTCTTGCAAAATTTATTTTTCCTTGTAGCAATTCAACAAAAGCTGTTTCATCTTTATCTGTTAGTAAACCTTTACTAATCATTTTTTCAAAGATTGTTTTATCCGATCCACCATATCTTCTTACTACATCAACTTCATATCCATCTAATAAGTAATCAAATAATGCTGAAGAATAAGCATATGAAGCGTTACCACTAAACAATTCATCAAGTTCTTCTTCTGTTTTACCGTCAAATTGTCCAGTCTTTGTTGCTTTTTCTATTACCTCTTCATCTTTACCTTTGTAAAACTTAAACAACTCTGGTTTTTCATCTAAAATTCTTTCAAATAAAACTTTGCTTTGCACTATATATTCGGTTGATAATAACTCTTCTGTTATTTCCAAACCATTTTCTAGTGCTATTTGCATCATTCTTTCATTATTACCAGTATATTCTGTAATTAATGTAGGATTTGTTTCTAATACTTTAGCAAATATTTGATCATTATTTTTAAATCCTGGATGAGTTTGAAAATAATCCTTACTAATTGAAATATTTAATGATGTTAATATTTCTACCGTCTCGTCTGATGATAAATCATTTTTATTTAATACAAGCATCTCAAAATCTTTTGTTATTGTTTCTAAATCATATTCAATATCATAATCTAAATACTTAATTAAATCCCCTAAGTACAAAGCATATTCTAACGTTTTTTCTTTTCCCCAATGTTCAAAATAAACTTCATATCCTGATTTATATTCATCATAAAATTTTGAAAGTTCTATATATTCTGGATGTTCTTTTAAACTTGAAAATCTAAGTAATGGAGCTACTTCAAGTACATCCAAACCAGCAAGTTCTCCTCCATTATTTTTAATATAATTATAAACAAAACTTGAATCTTCCCTTACAAATTTTGGAGTACTTTCACTAACTTTAATTCCATTAGCCAAATAGTGTTTTATTACCATTTGTTTAAATTCATCTGTTAGTTTTAATCCATCAAATGATACTTCATCAATCTTGTCTAGATTCTCTCTTACATAATCCATAACATAGAAACTATTTTTCTTCATAGCTTCTTGAATGTCTTGATTTTCTTTTATACTATCTTCTTGTGCTTTAAATAATTCATATATTTTTTCTTGTTCTTCTTTTGTAAATGTTAATAAATCACCTTTTGAATATTGAATCATAGAAAAATCAGATTCAACACATTTCATAAATAGTTCTCTATTATCTAGCACCAAATTAAATACTGATGCATCAGCACTTAATGATGGTACATAAGAACCATCTTTTACATATTCTTCTATTAACTTTTTAATACGTTCTTTTTCATTATAATTAACATTATAATCTAATATCACACTATCTAAAGCTATTTGTATTTCTTCTTTTGTTGCACCCTCTAAAGAATGTTTAATATAGTCATGACTTCTTCTTAAAAATGTAAAAGATTTATCATTTAATCTAATTGGTGGTTCTACTGCAAGCAAAATCTCTAATATTTCTTGTCTTTTTTCATCTTCAAAACTTTGCTCTACAGCAAATTCAATTGTTCTAGGATCTTCTTTTATAGATTTTATGATAATATCAGGATTCATTCTAAATGGTAGAAAACTATTTTCATTTAAAATATAATCAGATTCAAGTGCTGCTTTAACCATTCTTTCTATAATAGGCCCTGGCATTCGTCTAGTAGGATCAATTTTATCTGCCAGTCTTACATCTTCTACAATTCTAGGTAACATCCTACTATCAAAATTAATATAACCTGTATATGTATCAAATAATCCTTTTTTTCTATCTTCATTACTTACTGGTGGTGGTGGAATATTACCAGGCGGCGTAATAGAACTCCCCATATCTAGAGGTGGTGGTAATTTAACATCTCTTACAGAAAGCATTCTTGATAAAGTTTTATTATTTCTTATAAATGCTGGTGTTGTTTCATCAAGTCTATAATCTTCACCTAAAGCGTCAATTATTAGCTTTGCATTTTCAGGCGTATAATAAACACTTGCATTTACAAGTCTTGGATGATTTAAAATGCTTTTATCAAATTTTATAAATCTACTTAATAATTCAGGTGTTTCTATTAACCATTTTAAATCTTCATTTTTATCAATAGGAAATGTTTTTAAATCTACAGTCTTATCAAAAATACTTACAATATCACTAACAACTTTACTATCACTTCTACCAAATTCTGTAAGTATACCTTTTATTGCAGCCGGATTTTGTTTTAATATATATTCTGTTAATCTTGGTTCAATATCATATGTATCTGGATATCCCTCATGCATTGTATATAAAACACTGTAATGAAAATCTTTACCGATTTTTAGTTTTCCTTCATCTAATAAAGCCATAATTTGTGTTCTATATTCACTAATGTTTTCCATATCAAATGAATCAATATACAGTAAATTACTTTTATCTTGTTTTAATAAAGTATCTATTGCATTAGGAATTCTACGTAATCTTGCAAACATAGTTACAGATAATTCTAAAGAACCATTTTCAATAGCTTCATAAACAATTCTTTCAACTTCAGCTTTAAATTGAGCATTTTCTTCTTTATCATTTGAAGTACCATTTAATTTAAATGGCATAAGATATCCATATAAATTTGGATCTTTTTTTAATAAATCTAATACTTCATTATCTGTAAAAACATTTGGAATACTATCAGTTATTTTTTTTCCGCTCTCAACGTATTCTGTTATTTTAGTTTTAAAGGCATTACTTCTTTCTTTATCAAAAATACCTTTATCTGCAAGTAAATATACTAAATCAAAATTATCAGATTCCAAAATATAATCTAAAACTTTATTATCATAAAGTAATCTAGTTGGAGTACTTGTAGTTAATTCATAATCTCCAGATTCGATGCATCTTACTATCTCATCTCTAATTATTTCATAATCTAGCATTGTATCTGAAATATTAATTAAATCTATAGTACTTGGATCCTCTTTTATTGATTCTAAAACTATATATGGATTAGATTTTTCAAGCCCATATGATGAAACTGTGATTTTTTTCCCTTTTGTTCTCCAAAAAATTTCTGCAATTTTTTTATGTTCATCTCTAGTTAAAAATTCACCTGTTGTATATGTAAACGATTCACCTTTTTTCTCATATAAATCCATAATAGCATATGGATTTTCCCTTATTAAAATTGAATCATCTAAATCTTCTATTTCTGATAAAGTAGCATGTTCTAAAAATTTTGTATATTCATCAAATATAATTTTAAACTGTTCTCTAGACATTCCTTTAAGTATTTCTTCATCTGGATTTTTAGTCAATATCATTATATTTCTTTGTGCAGCTCTTATAATAAATTCTGGTGACTTAATGATTTTTGCTGCATCTGGAATATTACTTGAATATGCCGAAAAGCCTTCACCACTATAATAATAACCACTTGTTGCTGAATAAATATTATGGTCTAACAAATATTCTATTATTTCAGAATAATCTTTTTTCTTCTCTTCTACTTCTTTAACTTCCCTTTTTTTATCTTGAAGTGCAGAATATAGCTCTCTTTCTTCTTCTGTTAAATCTCTTCCAAAATAATAATCTAGCTTATAAGTTCTATTTCCAAATTCAACTACAAAATATGGATTATTCTTTATAAAATATGCTGAATCGTCTGTAGGTATATAACCATGTTCTTGAGCAATTAAATAAACTTGTCTATGTTCTTCTGCTGTCATATGTTTTGAATAATATTTAATTACATTTGATTTAATAACACTATCAAAATCTCTTCTTAATGCCTCAATTAAAAAGTCAGATTTATCACTAACAAAATAGTCTGCTGGTGTAAATTCACTTGGGAAATATTCTCCATATTTTACTTCTGTTCCAGAAACAAAATAACCACAATAATATTTATTTAAATAATCGCCTATTATAGGTGCTTTTTGAGCAACTAATCTCATCATCCCTGGCATATTTTCATGCATTCTTTGAAGTGCACTTCTGTTATTTCTAACTGTAGCAAGAAGTGGTTTATCTAAAATAGCATCTGCCACTATTTGTTTTTCTTCATCAGTAAATGTTTGACCACTTACAGAAAATCTTTCTGCAATAGATAAATCTTTTGTTTTTGAGATTTGTGTAACGTATGTTTGTTTATCTTGCATTACAAAATCAGGCATATCTTTTTGTATTTCTATTTCTTCTTTTCTAGTAACTTCTAAAATAGCTTCTTTTTCTTCATCTGTAAATGTTATACCTTTTCTTACTAACAAATTATAACTAGCAACATTGTTTTTTATGTTGTTCATAAAATATTTTTTTATTCTCAAAGCATAATTATAATTCATGTCTTTCATTTGATAATCATCAATATCATTTACAACTCTTACAAAATCTTCATCTAATGCTTTAGCTAAAAATCTATCATCACTTTTTAATGATGCTGGTAAATATTTAAAATCTTTTTCTCTTTTCATTTCATGAATTATATCTATTTGTTCTTGAGAAAATGCTGAAAAATTAACATCTACAGATGGTAAAGAGCCATTAGACTCAGTTAATAGTTTTATAAATAATTTTGGATTCTCACTTAAAATATCTCCTGAAAAGTTTCCAAAAGAAAGAAATGACATTTCTCTACTAGTAATACTTTCTATTATTTCGCTTCTAAATTCCTCAGGATATTCTTTAAAATGTTGTAGTAAATAACTTATACTAGAAGTAGGACGAACTTTTTCTGTTTCTAAAAATGCTCTTGCAAACACTTCATTTTTACCAACAGCTTCATAACCTTTATAACGCGTTAAAGTAAAACGTGGTTGTGAAAGTGCAAAGTCTACAACTTCGTCTGTAACCTCGTCTTCTGTAAGTCTATATATAATATTTGGATTAATTCTAATTCTTTGTTTTAAAAGCCAAGAAATTGCCATAGTTTTTCTCCATAATTACTCTATTTTATCAACTTATATTATATATTTTCTTTGGTATTTATACAATTACAAGCGTGTTACAAAAAAAAGACACATTCTTTACAAAATGTGCCTTTTCAAAGATTTTTTATTTAATTTTAGATTTCCATAATGATTGGTAAAATCATTGGATTTCTTTTTGTTGTTTGGAATATATATTCTCTTAATGAATCTCTAATTGTAGATTTAATTGTAGCCCAATCAGTAATGTGATTTTCAGCACATTTCATAACTTCTGTATTAATTAAGAATTTAACTTCCTCCATTAAGTTTTCAGATTCTCTAACATATACGAATCCTCTAGAAATTACATCTGGTCCAGCTAAAATATTACCAACTTTATCCATTGTTAATACTACAACTATTAATCCATCTTGTGATAAATGTTGTCTATCTCTTAACACTATATTTCCAACATCACCTACACCAAGTCCATCAACAAATACTTTACCTACTTGTACACTTGATGTAAATTTTGCTTCATTTTCATTTAATTCTAATATCTTACCGTTTTTCATAAGTAATACGTTTTCACCTGGTATACCCATTTGCATTGCTGTATTACTATGAGCTATTAATTGTCTATATTCACCATGAACTGGTATAAAGAATTTTGGTCTAACTAAAGATATCATTAATTTTTGTTCTTCTTGACATGCGTGTCCAGATACGTGAACATCAGCAAGAGAACTATACACAACTTCTGCACCAATTTTCATTAAATCATCAATTACTTTAGAAACAAATTTCTCATTTCCAGGAATTGGTGTAGCAGAAATTATAACTAAGTCATTTGAATTAATATTTACTTTTTTATGCTCACCATTTGCCATTCTTGTTAATGCTGACATTGGTTCACCTTGACTTCCTGTTGTTATAATTACAAGTTGATCATCTGAATAATTCTTGATCATATCTATTTCAATAAAAATATTTTTTGGTGCATTAATATATCCAAGTTCAACTGCAGTTTGAATCATATTAATCATACTTCTTCCACATATTGCGATTTTTCTTCCATTTGCAGCTGCTGAATTAACAATTTGTTGAACTCTATGCATATTTGAAGCAAATGTTGCTATGACAATTCTTTTTTTACAATTAGCAAATAGTTTATCAAAAACTTCACCAACTGTACTTTCTGACATTGTATAACCTTTTCTTTCTGAGTTTGTACTATCCGATAATAATGCAAGTACTCCTCTATTTCCTAGTTCTGCCAAACGTCCTAAATCAATTTTTTGATCATCAATTGGTGTATAATCTATTTTAAAGTCTCCTGTATGGATAACAGTTCCAACTGGTGTGTGGATTGCAAGAGCTACTGAATCTGGAATACTATGACAACTTCTAATAAACTCTACTCTCATTTTTCCAAGCACAATAATTTGTCCTTGTCTTACTTCATTTAATTTAGCAACACCTGTTAAATGATGCTCATCTAATTTATTTTTAATTAATCCAATTGTTAATTTTGTAGCATAAATTGGTATATTAATTTGTTTTAAAAGATAAGCAATTGCTCCAATATGATCTTCATGTCCGTGAGTAATCACTAATCCTCTAATTTTATCTTTGTTTTTCTCTAAATAACTAAAATCTGGAATTACTAAGTCAATTCCTAGCATATCGTCTTCTGGAAATGCCACTCCACAATCAACTAATACGATATCATTACCATATTCAAATACAGTAATATTTTTTCCAATTTCTTCAATACCACCAAGTGGTATAATTTTTAAATTTTCTTTTTTAAATAAAAACTCTTCTTTTACTGCTAAAAGTGGTTTTTCTTCCATTTTTACTACAGCTTTATTTTGTTTTTTTACAACTACTGGTTTTATATTTTCTTTTTTCTTTACTTTAGGTAAATTATTTGATTTTTTTACTAATTGTTTTTTAGCTGCAACTCTCTTTGTTTTAGCTTTAACTGCAGCTTTTTTCTCATTTGATTTGTTTGTTTCCTTCATCTCTATTCGTATACTAAAGACCGATCCTTTAATATACTCTCCTTTCCTTAATTATTTTTTATCTCGTATTTTAAAATTTATATTTTAAATAAAAATTTATTTTTCTTAATATAATTATTTCCATTTTTTTCATAAATAAAACTTTATTTTTAAAGCCTAAACAAAAAAGCCTAATTTAATAATTAGACTATCAGAAAACATTTTACATTTTAACTTCCCGCACAAAACTTAAAACATTACATAAGAATGTATCTTATGATTTTTCTTTAAATATTATTTTTTACACACCCAAAAAATTATTAGTAATATTCTCTTTATTTCCTAATAATACACATAAATAATATTTAATTACCCGTACACTTTTTTCTTTTTTAATATTTTCCGAACTAATTTTTATTTTTTTATTTTATATAAATCTCATTAATACTATAGATATTATACTATTAATTATAAATTATGTCAATCTCTATCTTAATTTTTCAAATGCAAAAGGGCCGCCAATCTGGCAGCCCTTCGCGTTTGAACTTCGTCTTTTCTTAAATTTTCTCAAAAATCCGGTTACATTTTCTCCAAGGAGTTTTCGTCTCTACTCCTCACTGAAATCAGCTTCAATCTCGTCAAAGATATCTTTCAAATCGCTGTTAGCGATAGTGATCTCTGCGATGGCATCCTGCCTGTTGAAGCAAAACAAAATGGTTGCAAGTTGCTCGAATAAAGAAATTTCATAATGTGTAACGTTGTTCAAAGAGGCTAATTCTTGGAATTTTTCTACAACCTCCTTAATTTCATCTTCGCTACATTCTGTGTCCGGTTTTCCTTCGAAGAAGGAATATGCTTTGTCTAGCAGATCATTGAAAATCCCAGTCATATGTACCACTCCTTTCTCTTGTGTTGTCATTTCACTGTTATTTCCGAGAAACCGCAGACCCGGTTCCGGGTCTGCACCATCTTCCTCATTATCAGTAGGACCACACCGATCCTCCCCCTCGGAAGGGGAAGGTGGTGTTTTAGTATCCATTATTACAGGGATATGGGCCCACTTTTGTGAATTGTTTCTTACCCATCTGACGATACCATTTGAATAGTCGGCTCTTAAGAATCTTATTGTCTTGATTCCTGTTGCCTTATCTATAGCATCTATCTCGAGTTGTGCTGTGTACACATACTTAGACACTGATGTGTCTAACGCACCAGAATCTGGTGAATGCCATTTCATTATTACTTTTACTTCATAATCAGCATCAGCCTCATGAAAAGTATATTTCCAACCTTCCGTTATTCTTGTGGAACTTCCGAATGTATTGGTAAGACCTAATCTATCGGCCATTGCTTGTAAGTCACTTGCTTTCAAAGCCCAAACGGTTTGTTTTACACCATCTATCTCAAAGTCATGCTTGACTACTAATAAGGCTTGAAGCTCATCTTGCTTTTTCTCAAATAAGTTTTTATCCATACTGAGTATCCACTCTCCTTTCAGTTAATTTTTATAATGTTGTTTGTATGAATAAGCACTCTGAAAATGTAAATTTTCAATGTACTATCAGATTGTTGATTAGTGACAGATTATATTATAGCACCTTTTAGATTTTATGTCAACAAAAGTGCTTTTATACAAAGGAAAAGCCCCCACTCGATGAGCGGGGGCAGCTGACCAAAATTACTCTAAAATTTTTACTTGTTAATCCGGTCAGCAAGCTGTGTTAAGCGCACGCAGGTACATAAAAGCGAGGCAGGGTCGTTGCGGCGATAAATTCGGGAGACAGACTCACAACATAGAAGTGCTTGTCCTTATTATCCTCAGTATATGCCATATTGACCTTATTTTCGCACCAGTGCAGCTTCCGGGTGTTGTTGCCTTCGATAGCCATCGCAAACGTGTTGCGGGCCTCGCAGCGGAATCTCCAGAAGATCATGAACCAGAGAGTTTCTCTCATGTCACGGAAGTCACGGATGATGTCCTTGCTGGTAATGCAGTAGGTTCCTTCCTTAACGGAAACGGTAACCGACGCATTAGCCCTCTTGGACGTCATGTAAGCCTCCAGCTCCTCCTTGATTTCTGCCGTATAGGGCTTCACATACACACGCCACCGGCCGTCCTTCAGCTGATACTGTGCAAGTTCCTTTGCAAAATCGCTTCCTGCATTGTTAACATTTCCCATAGTTATCTTCCTCCTGCTTTATATAAATAGTATTTAATGGGTCTGTGAACAGCTTACTATACTTTCACACCTTATATTATACCATTTTATGTTAATTTAGTCAAATTAGTATAGCATTCAAAGCATAAAAATAGAGCCTTTTTCAAGGCTCACACAAATTTCACATTTCTAAAAATCAACAGTTGCTCCAATTATTCCAGCATTATTTTTAAATTCTGCAGTAACGATTTTAGGTTTACTATCATTAAATGTAGATTCTGGTTTATAAATTTCTTCAATTAATTGTTGAAGAACTGGATGTCCTTCATAATAAGAGAAACTGCCACCAAAACAAACTACTTCTGGTTCAAAAATATCTATAAGATTGCAAATTCCAATTCTTAGATAGCTAATAAAATCATTAACATCATTTCTTACTTCATTATGATATTTAACCATCAATTCTTCTCTCATATATTGACCAGATATGTCTACATCTTCCATATCCAATCTTCTTTTTATTCTTGTTTTCAAAGATTTTATTGACGCATATCTTTCAAAGCATCCTCTTTTTCCACAAGTACATTCTATACCATCTTTAACTATAGTCATATGACCAAATTCAAATCCAGAATATTTAGCTGGTTCTAATAATTTACCATCTAAAAAAGCTGCTCCCCCTACTCCGGTTCCTATATTTACAAAAACGCAATCTTCATAATCTTTCATTGCGCCATATTTTTTTTCTGCTAAAGCTGCACATTTTCCATCATTTTTTACTCTTATTGGTTGTGTATATTTTTGTTCTAAAATTGCTTGTAGATTAAATCCTTTTAATCCTAAGTTATATGATGTTATGCAACCCCCAGATACAGTTCCTGGAGCCGCAACACCAATTTTTTCTATTTGATCAATACTCATACCTTGTTCTGTTAATACTTCATCTATTAATTTATCAATATATTTAACTATAGAATTTTCAATATTTTCTTTATCTTCTGGTGTAAAAATTTTATCTTTAGATATCAAAAGGTTTGCATCTTCTATTATTCCTACGCCAACATGACTTCCACCTAAATCAATTCCTATTTTCATATACTACTTCTCCTTTTTAAATAAATAAGAAACCGCCCAAGTAAATTTGTATACATGGAATTATTATTGTAATTGTAAATAACAATATTGTTATTCCAACTATTGTATAAGATATTCCAGGCAATACTTTAAATAATTTATTATCTTGAATCTCTATTTCAAAATTCATATATTCTACTGCTTTTGTAAGCATTTCTGACATTGTTGTCTTATTCCCTTTTTTCAAAATTTCAATTATAATTGGATTTAATAATTTATCTTCTTCAAAAGGTTCTACCCATGATTTACCAATGTATACATTACTTATTGCTTTTTCAATTGTACTTAAAAGATATGTATTTTTTACTACATTTTTACTAATTTCTAAAGCGTCTTCTAATCTTAATTTACTTCTTAAATTTATTTGAAGACATCTTAAAAATCTTGAAAAGTCTAATGAATATGTAATATCTCCAAAAATATAATTCTTATATTTTAAGTAGTCAAATTTTAATCTTCCTTTTTCAGTTTTTAAATATCTCCATAAAAAGATTCCTGCCGTAATTATAATAATTGCTAAGACATACCAAATATCTAAAATAGCATTTGCCAATTTAGATAATGCCACTGTTATAAATGGAAGTTTTATCACATTTCCACTTGCTATAAATATATTTTGTAATACTGGTACTCCAATTATCATTGCAACAAATAACATAACTAAAATTGCAATAAACATTAACATATTTGGAAGAATATCTTTTTGAATTTTATTTGTTATTAAAATTTCACCATCAATATAAGTAACTGCATTATGAAGTGATTCTTCTAAATTTCCTGTCACTTCACCTGTTTTAATCAAATTTATATATACGCTTGGAAAGACAGAAGGATAATCTTGCATGGCTTTGTACATAAACATTTCTTGTTCTACATTTTTTACTAAAGCTTCTAAAACTGTCTTTAATTTTTCATTTTCTAAACTGCTAATTATTGTTGTTAAAGCATCTCTATTACTAAATTTAGATTCTTTTAACATGCAAAACTCTTGAGTAAATTTCTTCAATTCTTCTAAAGAAACTTTATTTTGTAACTTTACTTCTTTATTAAAATCTACTTTAGGTTTATTATCATTTTTTCTTGAATGAATAGATGCAGTTACTTTAGATTTAGATGCGATAATTCCAAATGGATCAAACTTTTTATTAATTTCAATTGGTGTCATTTCATTATCTTTTAATCTTTTTATACACGCAATTTTATCTTTTTCTTTTATTGTTACTGATACTGTTTGACCTTGTGGAGTCATTACTTTACATACAAATGTTGCCACTATATATCCTCCTTTCTTTAAAATTTCTAAACTATTTAATGATTATTAATTGGACCATATTTCGTATTTGAGAATTCGTTCATATAAATATCTTCAGTATTTACATTTCTCCACACTCCATATACTCCTGAGAATGAACACTCTTTTGAAATGTCACCTATTTCTTCTCCTACTTTATGAAAATACAAATATTTACTATCAATATAGCTAAAATCCATTTTTATTATATTTTTTCCAGCACCATATCTAAAATAAGATTGGTTATTTTTTACTGTAAAATTTGGTATCCATACATACATGTAATTTTCAATTGATTCATCATTTGAATTAACAATTCCATTTTTTCCTACATATATTTCTTTTAAATTAATTGATGTACGCTTTGGAAAGACTAACACTCTTGCCCAATCTTTTGCTGAATAATTATACCACTCCGAGTCAGCACTTGTTGTTACAACAAAACTTTTAGCATCATCTGAATATTTTATAGGTATAATCTCACTATTTTCAACATCAATATCTAAACTTGAAAAATATTCAGAAGTGAAACGTGGTTCATTACATTCTCCAATCATTTCTTTTTGGATAATTGTAGACATATTTACTTCTTCATATTTATTATCAACCATATATGTTATTGAAATATCAACTTTTTTTATTATATCAAATTCTTCATTTAACTCTTCTATAATTAATTGAAGATCAAATCCTTCTGGAATATTTACTCCTAATATTTTTTCTTCAGAACTTCCACCAGTAACTGTTATATATTGTTTTTCATTTTCAATACTTTTTGTTAGTCCTAAAATAGAAAGATTTTCAATATAATTTGTAAAATTGTCATAATCTCTTGAGTTTATATTTTCTAATAAACTTGTTAGCATTATTGTTGCTTCTGCCGCTTTATTTATTTTTTTCGTGTCAGTTTTTAAAGCTACCGATACATACATAATAATGCTAATTATTCCAAGTATAATCAAAATAGAAAATATAAGTTCAATTGAAATTAAATTACTTCCTACATTTTCTCTCTTCTTCATATTCTCTTCCTCTCAATATTCTAGAGGCTTATTATACTAAAGTAGGCATATACATCAAGTGCATATGCCTGCAATTTAAATCTTAAACATTTACTTCGTTAGTAGTTTCGGCATCTCTTACAATAACTGGCTCTTGTTTTTGAACAAATGCGTCACTTGTTAATGCAACATATGTCGCTGTTCCTGTAATAAACATTAAAGCTATTACCATAATTACTAACATTACTAATCCGATTCCCTTTTGTGATCTCATTATTTAATTCCCCTCTTATTTTGAATATTCATTTTCGAAAAATTTTCCAGTTGTTGGTTCTTTTTTTACTGTATTTGTTTTTGTTTCATTTTTAACAGTATTTGTCTTAGTTGTGTTTGTCTTAGCTGTATTTGTTGTATTTGTTTTACTACTTGTTACTGTATTTGTTTTTGTATTATTACCTTTAACTGTGTTTGTTTTTTTATCATCTTTTACTGTATTTGTTTTAACAGCATTTGTTGTAACTTTATTTTCTACTTTTCCGCTTTGGTAAGTATTTGTTCCAATATTTAATTTATGTGTTGTTGTTTTCTCATCAACTGGTTCTGAATCTTCAGCAAACGGATCAACTTTTCCACTTTCATAAGAATTATCATTTTGATAATTTGAAAGTTCATCTTTATCTATTGTATATGATTGAAGAAGTGAATCTTGTTTGTTTTCTTCTATATCTTCACCACTATTTGATTTTATTTCATTAATTGTAGAAATTACATTTTCATCAGCAACATATTTAACAGATGTAATTTTTTGTTCTACTGGAATATAATCATAAAATAATATTCCTAAAATAAAAATTACAACTATCGCTAATAATGCAATTATGAATAATTCTTTTACTAGTTTTTTATTCATTTTTATTTCCCCTTTTATTAATTACTTAAATTACTTGATGAGTAAGCTGAGCTTGATGCTGTTGGAACTGATGATAATGTTTTGCTATCTATCGGAACATCTTTTACAACAAATGTTGCTTGAAGATTTTGTCCGCCTTTTTGCATTACAAAATCATTAATTTCAAATCTTAAGCTATCATCACCTTCTAAGTCAAACAGAAAATCTGTTAAAGCTATATAATCACCTGTTACATTAAATGTTAAATCACACATAACATATTCTGTTGAAATTGAAGTTGATGTTGAACTTTTTGTTACATCAAGTTGAAGAGTTACATCTTCTTCTGTTGCATAGTTTCCTATTTTTGTCCATAAATAATCAATCTCATATAAATCTAATGTATTATGAATTGAGTTATTATCTATTTTTCCTTCTTTAACTAATCTATCATATTCTGCTTTTTTTGTATTATAATCATCCACCACTGCTTGAAGATTATCTTTTTTAGAATTAAATTCAGTTATATTTTTTTCATTTAATTTTAATAAAAGATTATCTTTTTTTGCACTTAAATTTTCTATTGTTGAATAACCATTTACTTTTGCAGGGCCAATTTCAAATCCATAGCAGATTACTCCAAAACAAACCACACATGATATTATTAGTACTATTGCTAATATTATTTTTCTCATGGTAAATCTCCTTCTATTGTAATTTGTACAAGCGAATCACTTTTTGTTCCACTTGTTGATTGAATATCTGTTAATATATTATCGCTTTTTATTCTTGCTACAAAATAGCCTAATTGTTCATATTTTTCAGATACCGCTTCAATTACAATATGTTTATCATCTGTATTTTTTATTGATGTAATTTGTACTTGTTGTGGTATTATAAACATTATTTTATTTAATAGATTTGGTATTGCATTTTTAGCAATTACTCGTTCTTCACCAGTAACTGTCGCTGCTTGATTTAATGCATCAACACTTCCAATTAAAGTCGCATATGTGCTTGTATGACTTTGAATTTGTGATAGTTGATTATCAATATCAGCAATTTGTTTTGTTGTTTCCTCAATGTTTATTTCAGCATTTTTAATTTGTCTTTCGATTTTTTTACTTACTATACCACTAGTTCCCATATATCCAATTGTAGCTATTAAAAATACTGCGATAGCTCTTAACAATACTTTTTCTTGAATTGTATATGGTCCTTTAATATATTGTTTCCAATTTTTTATATCGAAATCTTCTTTTGAATTAACAATTGTTTCAATACTACTTAATTTTGAAAATGGAGCAAAATTTAAATCTTTATTTATAAATCCAACACCATCTAGCGCTAAAGCAATCGCTGAGTTAACTTCTATATACTCTTTAGCTTGTACATTAAGTGAAGTTGGGTCAACAAAGAATGGTTTTAAGATTTCAACTTTTTGGTGTTTTAAGAAATCTTGAAAATAAATATCAATATTATTTATTGTTGCTCCCATTCCAGTAATAAATACTTTATCAATTTTCTCTTTATATCCGTTTATAATTTTCTTTGATTCATTTGCAATTTTATATAAA
Organism: Clostridia bacterium; assembly: GCA_017517685.1. Classification (GTDB taxonomy): domain Bacteria; phylum Bacillota; class Clostridia; order TANB77; family CAG-508; genus Scatovivens. Next base: position 60,223 of record JAFWYK010000007.1, on the reverse strand, counting down.
ACTGGCATTACAATGTCAATGTATTCGTTTTCATTTTCATCTAAACTTTTTGTTTCATTATTGTTATAGATTGTTATATTCTTACATGCATCATAAGCTTTTTTCCAAGACATTTCTAATCTATTAATCTTTTCTACAACATCTTCCATTCCAGAATCTAATACATCTATTCTATGAATTTGGCCGTCTATAACTGTTGTAATTTTAGTTTCTGTCTCAATATTTATTATTGCAATATTCTCTTTTTCTTTATTCTCAATTAAGTTTGTTATACTTGTTGTTACAGGAGTCATTGAATATAATTTGTAGTTTGATAAAGCCTTAATTTGATCTTGAATCTCATTTTTATTAGCAGAAATATATATAGATTTGTATTTATCAATATTCTCTTTATTGTCTCTTAATACATATCTTGATTCTAATGATTTATGATCATATCCCTTATCACTACATAACATTTCAAATTCTATATCTAATGATTTTGTTATATCTTTTTTCTCTAATACAGAAAATACATCAAAATAATTATAAAGTTCATTTGAAATATTAATGCAGATTGGAATTTTATGACTATTTGTTTCATTAATAACTTTAACTAAAGCTTCTTTTAAATCTTCAAAAACCTCAACATTAAAAGATTCTAGCTTATAAGAATCTTTTACTTTTTTTAGTTTTGCATACTTTATTAAGTTTTTATCAACGTAAATTCCCAAACTACTTAACATTGTATTTTTCTCCTTCGTCTATTTCGCCTTTTTATATGTATAGTTATATCGAATTTTTCGAAAAAAATCAATACTTTCAGGCAATAAGTAACACAAAAGTAATACAACTGTAACAAGCATTTTTAAGCTATATTTTCTCTTTTAAAATTCCTTCTCTATAAGCAACTAAAAGTTGTTTTAAATCGTCAATTTCTTCTTTTAGTTTTACCCCGATATCTGTATCAGCAACTCTCTTTCTTGAAATCACGTTTTCTTTTAGAATTGTCTGTGTTTTAATATCTAATCCCTCTTCAATTGCTTTATTTTTTGATTCAAATGGTTCGTTCATAGCTAAAACTAAACCATGAGAATTATATGTTAGAGTATATCCAGCAATACCTGTTGTTGGTTGATATGCTTTTGCAAAACCACCATCAATAACAATAAGTTTTCCGTTCGCTTTAACTGGATTTTCTCCATCTTTTGCTTTAACAGGAACATGCCCATTAATAATATGTCCATCTTCTATAGATGTATCAAAATTTTCTAATATTTTATCACACACTTTTTCATCATTAATTAATTTATAATATGGATTTTTATGTTCTTTATGAAGTTCTTTTTCTTCTAAGAAATATCTTTCAAATGTTGCTGCCTTATCCTTACCAAATAATGGTGATTTTGGACCGCACCAAAAATACCACATAAGATCAATTGCTTCTTGGTTTGATTCATCTTTTTCTCCAAAATAAGCCTTATGCGCTATATTTTCAATATTATCTAGTAATTCTTTTCCTTTTAAGCTTTTACCTAAAAGTTCAACTTTATCAAACTCACCATTTTCTTTCATAGGAATGCATCCATGGAATAAAATATTTGAGTTAAAGACTTTATATACATGACCTTTAGCATATAAAAAGTTAACATGTTTGTTAAGTTTTTCACTATGCATAAATGATGATTTTAATCTTTCAACAACTTCTGCTTCACCCTCTGATAATTTATATGGATTCTTTTTATCAATAGTTGGAAAGTTTTTATCATTTAATTTATATTCAATTCCACCAATTGTAACAGTTCCATCTTCTAAGTTCATTTTATCTAATAACAATCTATCTTTCATTTTGTACTCTGGGTGTTTTTTTATAAGTTGTCCTTCAAGTTTAAACTGAATTATAGAAATTGCTTTTTGTATTTTTGATAAAACATATTTATCAGTGTTACTATATTTTGACACTTCTTTATTTCTTGGAAGAAATGCTTTACAAGAATCATCTTTATATGTTTCAGTAGCAAAAATAGAGATTGGTCTTATATTTATTCCATACCCATCTTCTAGTGTTGATAAATTATCATATCTACTACAAATTCTTACTACATTTGCAATACAAGCTTCATTACCTGCTGCAGCACCCATCCATAAAATGTCATGATTTCCCCACTCTATATCCAAACTGTGGAAATTCATTAATTTATCCATAATAATTGGCGCACCTGGACCTCTGTCATATATATCTCCAACAATATGCAAATGATCTATTGCCATTCTTTTTATTAAATCAGAAATAGCAACAATGAAATTATCTGCTCTATTTAAATCTATAATACTTTCAATAATTTGGTTATAATATAGTTCTTTGTTGATATCATCCCCTTGAAGATGTATCAATTCATCAATTATATAATCAAACCCATCTGGCATTGCTTTTCTAACTTTTGAACGAGTATATTTTGAACTAACAGATTTTGTTACTTCAATTAATCTATATAAAGTTATTCTGTACCATTCTTCTAAATTTATATTTTCTTTTTTTATTAAATTTAATTTTTCTTCAGGATAATAAATTAAAGTCGCTAAATCTTTCCTATCTCCCTCAGTTAATGTTTTTTCATAAATGCTTTCTATTTTGCTTTTTATTATTCCCGAACCATTATTTAAAATATGAATAAAAGCCTCATATTCTCCGTGTATATCACTTAAGAAAAGCTCTGTTCCTTTTGGTAAATTCAAAATAGCTTGAAGGTTTATTATTTCTTCTGAAACCTCTTGAATATTTTTATAAGTTTTACTTAATTGATTTAAATATTTATCCATAATTTTTCTTTTGATACTAATCCTTTAGTATTCTCCTCCATTTGTTTTATTTTTTAGCCAAATAGGCATAATTTAACACGTTAGAATTTTAATAATTTATTGTGTTTTTTTGATGAATAATAAATGTATTTTGGGGAAAATATAAGTAAAACTAACAAAAGGAGATGATTTTTATAAAAAAGATTACTTCAAAAGCTGAATATCAAGCATATGTTGATGAAAAAACTCCAAACTCACCTATTATATCTAACTGTATACATGCATTTTTAGTTGGTGGTCTTATATGTTCTTTAGGTCAAATTATTTTTGAATATTTCAGTATGCGCGGATTAGATGATACTACTTGCTATACAATCGTATCTATAAGTTTAATTTTTGCTAGTGCATTTTTAACTGCATTAAATATATTTAACAAAATTGGAAAATTTGCTGGAGCAGGTTCTTTTGTTCCTATTACAGGCTTTGCAAATTCAATCGTATCACCTGCAATGGAATACAAATCAGAAGGTTATGTTCTTGGAGTTGGTGCAAAAATGTTTACTGTAGCAGGTCCTGTTTTAGTATATGGAATTTCAACTAGCATTATTGTTGGAATTATTTATATCATTCTTCACGCTCAGTCTATTATTTTAGTATAAAGGAGTTTTAAAAATGAAAAAAATTAATAACCAAACATATCTTTTAGAAAATCCTGTATATATTCATGAAACAGCTTCAATAGTTGGACCAAAAGAAAAAGATGGTCCTATGGCAAACTATTTTGATACTTTATTAGAAGATGAATTTTGGGGTGAAAAATCTTGGGAAAAAGCTGAAAGTAAAATTGTTAAAGAAACAGTAAATTCTTTAATCTCAAAAACAAATCTTTCTTCTAAAGACATTGATTTTTGCTTTGCTGGTGATTTATTAAATCAATGTATCGCATCTAATTTTGCATATCGTGACTCAAACATTCCGTTTATAGGATTATTCGGTGCATGCTCTACTTTTATAGAATCTATGATTGTAGCATCAAGTTTTATTGACGGAAATTTTGCACAAAACGCAATCTGTTCTGCTTCAAGTCATTTTTGTTCAGCAGAAAAGCAATTTAGATTCCCTTTAGAACTAGGAAATCAAAGACCCCCTTCTAGTCAATGGACTGTTACTGGTTGTGGCGCAGCGCTTCTTTCAAAAAATAATATTGGTCCAATTATCAAAAGTTTTACTCCTGGTAAAATAATCGATATGGGAATAAAAGACGTTAATAATATGGGGGCTGCTATGGCCGGTGCAGCCAAAGATACTTTAATTACTCATCTAAAAGATTTAAATCGAAAACCATCTTATTATGATGCAATATTTACAGGCGATTTAGGATATATTGGAAAAGATCTATTAATCGATCTTTGCCTTGATGAAGGTTATAACATAAAAAACAATTACAATGATTGTGGTGTATTAATATTTGATAAAGAAACCCAGGACACTCATTCTGGTGGGTCTGGTTGTGGATGTATTGCAACAGTGTTCTCTGGATATATCTATAAACAATTACAAGAGAAAAAATATAAAAAAGTACTAATGATTGCAACAGGAGCTTTAATGAATTCCACATCTAGCCAACAAGGTGAATCAATTCCAGGAATAGCTCATGCAATTAGTATTGAAATTTAAAATTTGAAAGGAAATATTTATGGATTGGTATATGATTTTAAAAGCATTTATTGTCGGTGGATTAATTTGCTGCATTGGTCAAATTATGCTCGATAAAACAAAAATTACTTCAGCTAGAATATTAGTTACATTTGTAACTATTGGATGTATTTTAGGTGGTCTTGGATTATATCAGCACTTGGTTAATTTTGCTGGTTGTGGTGCTACTGTTCCACTTACTGGATTTGGAAATTTACTTGCAAAAGGCGTAATTTCAGATATAAATTCTTCTGGTTTTCTAGGTATATTTACTGGTGGAATTAAAGCTGCAAGTGGTGGTATCGCCGCAGCAATATTCTTTGGGTATTTTGCCTCTTTACTTTCAAAACCAAAAATTAAAAAACAATAATTTAATGTTCTTTAATAAAAGTTTTATTAATAAAAAAAATTTTTTTGCTCTTTTTCTTGTGATTCTAAGAACAAAAAACATTCGATAAAAACACCGAACATTTTTTCGAAAAAAGTATTGACATTTTGTTTTTCTATATGTAAAATAAAACAAACAAACATTCGCGAACATTTATTTTGTAGGAGGGCTAAAAAGATGAATATTTTAAAAAGAGCAAAATCAGTTAATACAAAGGAAAAAGCAATTTTAGAAGATAACTTCATATTAGGAAAAGATGAAACACTTTTACCAAAATTCACAAGAATTTTTGGAACAAAATATGCAGTAAATGTTTACTATTTAAGAGTACAAAAACCTGAGTTAAATTTAACAGATTCTTGTATAAATATTTATCTTCCTATGTCATTTAGAAACAGACATAATCAAGATTTATTAGATGTAATTTTATTGAAAATGTATACTACAATAGCAGAAAAAGAAATCGAAGATATTATGGAAAAAGCAAGACATACTTTTGGATTTGCACCAGAAGATTACGAAATTAAAAAAATGAAATCAACTCTTGCCCACTTCGATGATAACACTCAATCAATCTTGATTAATCCTTATATTGTAATGTACGCAAAAGAAATAGTAGAATATGTTATTTTCCATCAATTCTGTCATCTAAAATACAAAACACATTCAAAAAAATTCTACGAAATGTTAAAAAAATTCGTGCCAAATTATGAAACTTTAGCAAGACAATTACCAAACTTAAAATATTAATATCAGAAAGTAAATTTGCCTCATTGTTCGGATTATTAGAGGCTTATTTACATAATACTTTATTTGTGGTATAATGGTTCACGAAAAATCTATATCAGGAGGTCATACGGAATGAATTTTGTAATTGAATCCGACAGACTGGTAATTCGGCAGTTCACTGTAGAAGATGCACCAGCCTATCACCAGATGACTAGAGATAAAGATATTCAAATCTATGTACCTTACGCTTGTGAAGAAACCTATGAAGAAACTCTCGAGACAATTCGAGATTACTACTCCGTAAGTGATTTAAAATACGATTACTATCTTGTTTTAGAGGAAAAAGGAACTGGAAAACTTGTTGGAGCTATTATTGCAACAGCGCTCACCACTTCCCCTCTCAATTTAGATATCTGTATTCTAACTGACAAATCTATGCGGAGAAAAGGTTATATGTTTGAAGCACTATGTGCATTCAAAGATGCTCTTCCGAAAGGCACAACTCTCCTTTTCGCAATCGCACAAGGAAACGTTGCTTCATACCGAACGGTATCTAAATTACTCGGCATCAAGAATACTCCTTTTCCAGGAGAACTTGGTGAAATGATGCATCATTTGTCTCTCACAACGTAAGTACACACTTATCTCATTTTCAAGCACCTCAGGCTCTGGCCTAGGTGCTTTTTCCTATTTATAACAAAAAACGCTAAGTAAACAAACGTCTACTTAGCGAATTTTTTATTTAACTACAATATTATAAATTCTTCCATTTACATAGATTTCTTTTACAATTGTTTTTCCTGCTACTGCATTTTGAACAGCTTCTGTTGCATCTACAACAGCTTTTACTTCTTCTTGAGAAGCTTCTTTAGCAACTAAAATAACAGCTTTTACTTTACCATTTACTTGAACTGGTATTTCAATTTCATCATCTATTGTTTTTGCATCATCATATACTGGCCAAGGTGTTTCATTAATTGTTTTTGTCTCACCTAAAATATTAAATAATTCTTCTGTCATATGAGGTGCAAATGGATTTAAAAGTTGTAAGAATGTTTTGTATTCTGCTTTATTAATAACTTTATCTTTATAAAACTCATTTGTCATTTTCATAAATTCAGCTACAGATGTATTAAATTTCATTTCTTCAATATCAGATGTTACTTTCTTAATTGCTTTATGCATCATTTTTTCGTGTTCTTTAGAATATTCATCTCCATCTACTAAGATTTCTTGCATATTCCATACTCTATCTAAGAACTTACCACATCCACGAATTGATTCCATAGACCATGGTGCTGTTTGATCAAATGGTCCCATAAACATTTCATATACTCTAAATGTATCAGCACCAAATTCATTTACGATATCATCTGGATTGATAACATTTCCTTTTGATTTAGACATTTTTTCACCATTTGTTCCTAAAATCATACCATGTGATGTACGTTTTTGATATGGTTCTTTTGTTGGAACAACTCCGATATCATATAAGAATTTATGCCAAAATCTTGAATATAATAAGTGAAGTGTTGTATGTTCCATACCACCATTATACCAATCAATTGGTGACCAATAATCAAGAGCTTCTTTTGAAGCTAATGCTTCATCATTATGAGCATCCATATATCTTAAGAAATACCAAGATGATCCAGCCCATTGTGGCATTGTATCTGTTTCTCTTCTTGCATCTTTACCACAACATGGACATTTTGTTTTTATCCAATCAAGTTGTTTTGCTAAAGGTGATTCTCCATTTTCTCCTGGTTCATAATCTTCTATATCAGGAAGTACAAGCGGAAGTTCTGTCTCTGGAATTGGATTCCATCCACAATCTTCACAATAAACCATTGGAATTGGCTCTCCCCAATATCTTTGTCTTGAGAATACCCAATCTCTTAATTTATAATTTACTTTTTTCTCACCTAATTTGTTTTCTTCAATATATTCTGTTGCTTTTTTAATAGCATCTCTACTATCAAGTCCTGTTAAGAATCCTGAATTTATACTTACTCCATTTTCAACGTCTGTAAGTGGTAATTCTGTTTCTTCAACATCTTTTGCTTTAATTACTTGTTTAATTTCTAATCCCATTTTTGTAGCAAATTCATAATCTCTTTCATCATGAGCTGGAACTGCCATAATAGCTCCTGTTCCATAAGTAATTAATACATAATCTGAAATCCATACTGGAATAGCTTCACCTGTTAATGGGTTAATAGCTTTAATTCCTTTAATTTCAACACCTGTTTTTTCTTTATTTAGTTCTGCTCTTTCAAAATCAGATTTTAAAGCAGCTTTTTCTTTATATGCATTTACTTCATCGATATTTTCAATTCTATCAGCATATTTTTTAATTAATTCATGTTCTGGAGCTACTACCATATATGTTGCCCCAAAAATTGTATCTGGTCTTGTTGTGTAGATTAATAAATTATCTTCAGTTCCTTCTATTTTGAAATTAACTTCAGCACCTTCACTTCTACCAATCCAGTTTGTTTGTTGTGCTTTAATTTTATCTAAGAAATCTAATTCTCCTAAATCATCAATTAATCTTTGAGCATATTCTGTTATTTTTAACATCCATTGTGATTTTTCTTTTTGAACAACTGGACTACCACATCTCTCGCAAACACCATTAACAACTTCTTCATTAGCAAGACCAACTTTACATCCTGTACAGAAATTGATTGGCATTGTTGCTTTATATGCTAAACCTTTTTTATAAAGTTGAATAAAAATCCATTGTGTCCATTTATAATATGATGGATCTGTTGTATTTACTTCTCTTGACCAATCAAAAGAAAATCCTAATGCTTTTAATTGATCTCTAAAGTGATTAATATTATTCTCTGTTGTTATTTTTGGATGAACATGATTTTTTATTGCATAATTTTCAGCTGGGAGTCCGAAAGCATCAAAACCTATTGGATATAAAACATTATATCCTTCCATTCTTTTCTTTCTTGCAATAATATCAAGTGCAGTGTAACTTCTAGGATGTCCTACATGTAGACCTTGTCCTGAAGGATATGGGAATTCAATTAATCCATACCATTTTTTCTTATTTGTAAAATCTTGTGAAGCATTAAATGTACCTTCTGAATACCATTTGTTTTGCCATTTAGCTTCAACTTCTCTAAAATTATACGCCATAGCTTTCTCTCCCTTTTTCTGTATATTTTCAATGTTAATTATTATATACCAAAAGTATGGCATTTTCAAGGCTTTATAAGCAATTTATTATTCATTTTAAACAAAAATAAAAGTATTATAAACACACAATTTATAATACTTTCATTATTCTTATTAAATTATCTTGATCTATTTTGTTCTTCTAATCCTCTAATAGATAAAAGTGAATTATTCTTAGAACAAATTCTTAAATTATCTTTAATTTTTGCAACCAATTTCTTTTGTTCTATTGGATTACTGTTTATTTTTTCAAGCACAGCATTAACATAAGGTTGCGGTGTATCATGATATTCTCCATTCATTGCTTTTGATAATTCATAATCATGAGATACAATATCTTGCATTGCATGTGTAAATGAATCTTCTAAAGCTTCTCCTAAAAGTGTATTATAACTACGAGCACTCAATGTACTATGTTCTCCATTCATTCTATGGTAAAAATCAGTATTAATATCTGGAGCATAAGCAATATAACCTTTTACATCTCTCATAAATGGATTCATATATTCTGCACCTTCAAATAGTTGAGGATATTTTTTCTTTGTTCTATCAATAGTTTCAATAACACCATTTAATTCTTTTGGATCAGATTTTAAATAAAAAACAAATTGCTCAGACCTTCTTTTTCCACTAGCTTGTTCGTCTGTACCAAATTTAAAATAATATGGATTATTTCCAAATTCTTCATAGAACTTTTCAGCTAAAGCTGCAATATTTTCTCTTTTACAATTTATATATAATCTTGTATCAGTGTCCTCTGCACCTCTTCCATGTTGTATATGTCTATAACAAATACCATTTTTACCATTTGGTTGATTTTTTATCTTAACCCTTCCATCTGATTTCATTCTATTTATCACTCTATCTTCATTTTGTTTATTATTACCTGGATTAGTTGTACTAATTCCACATATCTCTGTTAGAGCTTTATAAGAATTAAATGGTATTCCATGTTGATTATGATCTTGAAGTCTATATAAATATTGTTGAATAGCAAATTCTAGTGTCCCCACTTTAGGAGAAAACTCTTCTACTATCTTAGGTGTATAGCCAACATTAATTGATTCATTAAAACTTTTTTGACCATTATTATATTCTACTGGTTTCTTTTTCATTTCAGGTTCAGGCAATGCTTTTAAATTCTTTTTAAAAATTTTACTCTTTATAAAATCCCAAAGTCCCATAATTTCTCCTTTGTAATTCTCATCATTACTATCATTTTACCCTATTAATATCAGTATGTCTATTTCAATTATATTTCATTTTCAAAATCAACATTTTTCCAGAAATTGTTTACTTTTTATGTCAAACTGTGCTATAATAACAAAAGTAACTTATAAACCACTCACATTAGGAAAGGAGCGTGCATACCCATGTACACTGTTGATTCACTTTATCGTTACTACAAAAAATTTGGTCCCGACCATTTCACACACTTCATTGCTGAACACCCCGAATATCGTTCAATGGCAAAAGAAGTTTACAAAATGGAAAACGCCCAAATAACTGTAGCAGCGTAAATCAACACTCCATACTCTATATTAAGATTTTATAAGAGTTTAGCTCTGGCCATTGGGCCAGAGCTGTTTCATTTTATACCAAAAATAAAAACCTCATAATACTATAAATATTATAAGGTTTTATTTAATATAATCAATATCTCTATCTTGTTTTTTAGTTTTTGATAAATCAATTCCTTTAATTTGAAGCTCCGAATTCATTCTAGATAATGTAATTAAATTTTGTTTCATATTACATATTAATTTCATCATAAGATCAGGTCTATCGTGGACAATATCCCCAAGCACTGTTTTAACATAATCTTTAGCTCTTGAAAGTTTCTTTCCTTTTACTTTTTCTAATAAACTTTGATCTCTTTCTACCACTCCTGTAATAGCATGAAAAAATGAATCTTCTAATGCTTCACTTAGAAGTGAATTATAACTTCTTGATACAGGAACTTTTTCACCTCTTAAATTTTTATAAACCCCCTCTATATCCGGAGCATAACCTATATAACCAGATAATGTTTTCATAAATGGATTTAAACTTTTTGATGACTCAAATAACTTTGGATTTTTCCTTTTAGTAGATTCAATAACTTGTAAAATCTCGTTCATTTTACCATCTTCGCCATCAACATAAAAAACAAATTGTTCAGATCTTCTAATTTTTGCAGCGTGTTCATCAGCACAAAATTTAAAATAATATGGTCTATCACCAAATTCATCTATAAACTTTGAAGCAAGTTCAGCTATATGTTCTCTTTTACAACTCAAATACAATCTATATTCTTCTTTACCAGTTAGATTTCCATGAGCAACATGTCTATAACAAATACCACCACTTTCTGATGGCTGATTGATAATAACAGTATTTTTAATAGCTCCAACTTTCTTTATAACATCATCTTCATTTTTTGCATTTCTTCCTGCTTTAGTATTATTTAAACTACAAATTGCAGTTAAAGCTTTATATGAACTGATAAATTCCCCTTGCTCGTGTTGTTGCAAAAGTCCTGCAATATATTGTTCTATTGCAAATTCGAGCGTATCAAGTTTTGGAGTATATCCTAAACTTAAACTTTGATTAAACTTAAGAGCTTGTTCATAACTTACTTTTGGTTCATCTTCAGATACTCTTTTGTTTGAAAATTTACCTTCTGGAAGCTTTCTTTTTGGTCTTATTAAATTATTTAAAATATAATCAAAAAATCCCATACTTTCCCCATTATCTTTATATATACAATAATTCTAACAAATAGAAAAGTAAAAGTCTATTTCATTTATATATCATTTTAGGCAACAAAAAAAGGCTATTATCATAGCCATTTTCGTTCTTTATATATGTCTCACTTCTAAATCAATTTTTAATCAGCATAATAATCATAAGCTGATAATACAACATTTTCCCAATAATACATAGAGTCTTTTGGTACTATTTCTTTAAGCTCTCCTAATAAATTTGTAATTTCATCTCTTCTGTACAAATCCGTCTTTTCAATTTTGTTTAATACTTTCTTATACTCATCAAATGAATGTGATACTTTTTCTAAAGAATCTCTTTCATTATTAATTAAAGTATAAATTGGAAGTGATGGCTCATCAAGCTTAGCAATTATTGGTTCAGCTTTAACTGAATTTTGACCAATAACTACAAATTGTTTTCCAACCCATCTTTTTGATTCTGTTTTGTCTTTCTCATAAAGATATCCTACTTGTGCTTCTTCCAAATTTTCTTTTGGAAAGAAACAAAAGGCGCCCGCGCCAACTTTAATTTTTTCAACATCCCTGTCAAATAATTTTACTGGTATTTCCATCATACTACCCACTCCCCTCTCTACGGTTTATAGTATCATAGATGTTTTGTCAAAAAAATGATTATTATGTGAAAGTTAAGTGATGTCCAATTTCCTTGATAAACATCTACTTAGAGCTTAAATTACCTATTTTTTATCACATTTTTTTCAAAAATACAAGTTTTTCACACAAAAAAATCATTTTTTCATTGATTTTATGCCAGTTTTGCACATTTTATACCCCAATTACAATAAAAAATAAACCCTCCTTTTATAAACATTATATATTTACTTATATCTTATTGTCATCATATTTTGTATATATTATAATTACTTTAGAGGTGAAATTATGAAAAAAACAAAAATTATATTAGCCCTAATCTTTATATGGTTAATATTTTTTTCAACAGATTATTTTAGAGCAAAAAATAATATGCTACCTATTTTTTGTACAAACTTAAACAACATTATTGCACCAATGGATGGTGGAACAAAAATTTATTTTGGCTTAGGTTATAAAGTTTATTCATTTCACACATGGATAACTGATATAACAACTAAAAAAAATATAAAATTCAAAGCTATTCGAATTTGTCCTCTTTGGAGTGATTATGACAAAGTTTTAGATAAAGTTAAAAATGAGCTTTTTCCAAACATAAAATATAGACCAGATTATTATAATTAATAACATAATCGAATCACCCTTAAAATATCAAATTCCAAAAATTAGATTTAGATAAATGTAAATAATATTAAATTAAAAAAAATACTAGGCATCAAACCTAGTATTTTTTTAAATCAATTTTTCCTATTAAATAAAAAAAGAATATGAATATTCATATCCTTCTTCTATCTTAAATATCAAATTATAATTAAGCTTTTTTAGCGATTTCAGCTAATTCAGCAAATGCTTTAGCATCAGAAACTGCGATTTCAGCTAACATTTTTCTATTAATTGTTACATTAGCTTTTTTAAGTCCAGCGATTAATTTGCTGTATGTTAATCCGTTCATTCTAGCTGCTGCATTAATTCTAACTATCCATAATTTTCTAAAATCTGATTTTTTATCTTTTCTTCCAACATAAGCATACATTCCAGATTTCATAACTGCTTGTTTAGCATTTCTATATCTGTAGCTTTTTGCTCCATAGTATCCTTTTGCTTGTTTTAATACTTTTTTATGTCTTGCTCTTGTTGTTCTTGCTGTTTTTACTCTTGCCATTTATTTTCAACTCCTTCTCTTTCCAAATTCATTCTAGTTACCATATGGTAATAATCTTTTAATTCCTGCTTCTACTGTTTTATCTGCGTAAGCATTTTGTACTTTTCCTGTTTTTCTTTGTCTTGCTGTTTTTGTAGCTAAACGATGTCTTCTATTAGCTTTTGTTCTTTTTACATTTCCTGTAGCTGTGTAAGAATATCTTTTCTTTGCAGCTTTATTTGTTTTTAATTTTGGCATTTTAAATACTCCCTTCACGTTTTATTATATTTTTTTTGTTAAAATTACAAACATTGTTTTACCTTCTAAGAATGGCTTTTTCTCAACTGTTGCTACATCTTGAAGATCCTCAACAAATTTATTTAAAACAATTTCTCCTGCTTTAACATTGTTTAATTCTCTTCCTCTGAATCTTACTGTAAATTTAACTTTGTTTCCAGCTTCTAAGAAAGCTCTAGCATTTTTACTTTTAAATCCAAAATCATGTTCACCGATATTTGGTGTAACTCTAATTTCTTTTAATTCAACAGTTTTTTGATTTTTTCTAGACTCTTTTTCTTTTTTAGCTTGTTCAAATTTGTATTTTCCATAGTTCATTAGTTTGCAAACTACAGGTTTTGCGTTAGGAGCAACTAAAACTAAGTCTAAGTTTTTCTCCTCTGCAAGTTCTAAAGCTTTTTCAATAGGTAATACTCCAATTTTCTCACCTTCAGCTCCAATAACTTGAACTTCTTTTTCTTTAATTTGTCCATTTATAGGCAATTCTTGTTTTATAGTAAAACACCTCCAAAAAAAAATTTGACTTATTTTAAAAAGTCAAATCCACAAACTAATTCATATATACTATACTAATTTATATTAATATAAGATTGAATTTTAACCTTATGCTCTCAATTAAGATAAGGTGAGAAGTGGATGCTTCTTCTTAAAACATAACTATAATACTACTTTTAAACACGTTTGTCAAGCATTTTAGCAGTTTTTTTATACTTTTTTAAAATTTTTCTATCTTTTTTCCTTATAAATATAACAAAAAGCTGCACAGTGCAGCTTTAATATGTGTTTTATACAAATTTTAATACGTATTTATCTGTTTGATAATTAATTACCTTTATACCTAATCTCTCTCCATTTCGTACTCTATTTAAGAAAAAAGGTATTGGATCTACAAAATCTTCAGTACCATTTAAAATTTCTTTTATATGACAGGCTCTATCTTTAGTTTCTAATATTCCTTTATCATCTTTAGTAAATTTATACTTTTCTTCATCATTTATCTCAAGTAGTCCTATATATACATTATCATAATAAACTTCATATTTTCTCATTTATCTCGCCACTTTCCTATTATTTTCCTAATAAACTTTTTAATTTTATATGTAATAGAATTTTCATCTACTACAACCATAAATTTATTTTCTTTTTTCTCTTCATATTTTTCTGGTTCTATTTCTATTTTCTTTGGTTGTTCTGAAATTACTTTTGATGTATTATTTTCTTCATATATTTTAGAAAGTTTTTCTTTTTCAGATTCATCTTCTTCCCAATATTTTAAATTGAAAAACGAAAGCATAATCAAAGCATCTCTACTTATTGATAGAAGACCAGTTTCTTCATCTATCATTTCTTCTAAGGCTAATTCATTTGATTTATTATATTCTATAAGTTTTAAAAGTTTTACTGGAAGCTTAGTTTTAAATGTATCGCCTAATATCTCTAAAACATGATAAACTTCTGAATATGCTCTACTATAATCTTTCAAAAGACATTCTCCTTTCTTTAATATACTTTTATAATTTTAAAAAGCTTCTCACAAACGTGAGAAGCCTCTAAATTCTATTATTTTTGTTCAGCGTTTTTCTTTTTCCCAAAAATAGAAGCAAATTTTTCTTTTATTTTTTGGAAGAATGATTTCTTTTCTTTATTTTCAAGTGGTAAATTTTCACTTGGAGAACTTGGAGTGTTTTCTACATGGTCAGTGTAATCTTGAATATCATTATTTTCAGCAAATTGACTATATCTTTGAACCACTCTTGGTTTTGTAAAGTCTTCTTTTTCTTCTAAATCTGATTCATCTGTTACAACTGTAGCTGATGCATTATCAAATAATTTTTCAACACTATATCTGTCTCTCATTTGCTCTTCTAATTTTTCTTGGTTTCGAAGCATGATATCATATAATTCTTGTTTTCTTTCTTCGTTTTCACACCAATATTTTAAATGTAAAAGCGCAATGATTTCTAAAGTATATCTTTGAAGTCCTTGATTTTGTAATGGTACATATGGATTTATTTTAATCTCACATGTAGGATCTTTATAATCATTAAAGAAATTTTTTAATTTCTCTGGTACTTTTTCTCTATACTTTTCATTCATATGATTAATTATATAATTAACTTCTGCATATGCACGTATATCTTCTTTTGTAATTACAACTCCCATTTGTAATCCTCCAATATCATTTGTATTTATAATTATCTTTCAACGTTATCTTTGTTTACTTCATTTCCAATCTCAGCTTTGCCATTTTCAAGAACTTCGTTTACTATTTCTTCTGCTGTTCTTGAATCTTTTTCTAATGCTTTTTGTTGTTCATTAACTTTTTGACCAGCTTCAATTGTTGCATTTAAATTTGTCTTTTCAGCGTTTTCTAAAGATGCTTGAAGCATTGCATTTTCATCTTTTGTCGCAGCTACAGTTTCTGCTGTATATTTTGCAACTAATACAAGTTTTTCTTGAACAGATTCCATTTTCTCTTCTCCAACCCATCCGGCAAAAGTATAACTTACACCATTAACTGGCTCTTTAGCTGGAGTTTTTCCTTTAAATTTTACAGCTTTACCTTGTTCAACAATTTGTTGCTCTAGAACTGTTATTCTATCGTCATCTAAAAAAATTACTTCGAATTGTTCCACCTGCAATACCTCCCATTTATCATTTGTAATATTTGACAAATATATTATATTCTTAATAAATTTCATATGCAAGCTTTTTATTTCATTATTATATGTCATTTTTGTTTCAAAAATATTTTAAGAAATAAAAAAAGACACGAAGTTAATCGTATCTTTTCTATGAATTCATATAAACTTTATATTAATTCTTATTTTTTATTTACTAAATCTTTTAATGCTTTTCCAGCTTTAAATACTGGAGCTTTTGATGCAGGTATTTTGATTTCTTCTTTAGTTTGTGGGTTTCTTCCTTTTCTAGCTGCTCTTTTTCTTACTTCAAAAGATCCAAATCCAACTAATTGAACTTTTTCACCTTTTGTTAAAGCATCTGTTACTACGCTAACGAATGCGTTTACAGATTCTTCTGCAGATTTTTTTGTTTCTCCTGTTTTTGCAGCTATTGCTGCGATTAATTCAGCTTTGTTCATTTCTAAACTACCTCCTAATAGATTATAAATATTATGTAGAATATCTATTATTTTGTTCTACAATAATCTTATTCGCCAAAATTAGCTAAAATCCTTCTTTTTTTAAAACTTTTTTTAAAAAAATATTTATTTTTCAATGCTTTGCGATTTTGACAATCTTAAAAGCCAGTATTTTCAACGCTTTGCCGTTTCGCTTTTTTTAAAAGTTTTTTTAATTTTTTTTATAAAAAATATACAAAAACCATAAAAAATCACTGAAAATACAATTGAAATTAAAATATTTGCTCTTAAATTTATAAAATTTTTATTCAGAATACTATAAAGAAATTTTGACAAAATTATCATTATAATAGAAATTATTAAATATCCGTAAGATATTTTCATTATTTTAGTTTTTAATTTTATATTCCTTTTTAAAAAATTACTAATTATTATATAAGAAGAAATTGCCATCAATACATTTCCTATTACAGCTCCTTTTTCATATATACCTTCTATTCTTATTAAAAATATATTGCAAATAAATTTTATTATAATTCCTATAATAGAAACAATTAATGGAAAAAAGATTTTATCCAAAGATTGCAAAACACTACCAATTACTTGAACTAAACTAGAAAACACTATACTAATACTTGCAATCATTAATAATTCATATCCTACTTTAGCATTTGGAAATAGTATATAAAAAATCTCTTTTGAATAAAACATCATGCCAAATGCACATGGTATTGTTATTAAAAAAGTTAAATCAATAGCCTCTATAATTTTTGCTTCTACTCCTTCTATATCATTTATAACTTTTCTTTCTGATATAGCTGGGATTAACGCTTGAGATACTGAACTATTAATTGAAAGTGGTAACGCAATTAGTATATCTATTTTAGAAGATAATATACCATACTTTTCTAATGCCATCTCTTTTCCTATTAAATCCTTTAATATTCTTACTATAGTAATAGAATCAATATTTTTAGAAAGTGATGCTAGTATTGCTCCTATAGTAATTGGAAAAGAAAATAGTATTATTTTTCTTAGTATATAACGTGAAGACTCACTAGGGCCTTCATAAAATAGTTTAACTTTTATGTTTTCTTCTTTATAATACATTTTTGCTATATAAAGGAAACTTATAATAGTAGAAATTGTAGTTCCAAAAGACGCTGCAGTTGCCATAGCTTTCGTATCATAACTTGTTTTTATACTAATATATTCAACAAATATAATTGTAAAAAATGTCTTTAAAATTTGTTCTAATACTTGAGTTTTTGCTCCTATTTTAAACTCATTTTTTCCATTAAAATATCCTCTAAGTACAGCACCCATTGATACAAAAAATATAGCTGGAGAAAGCATTTTTATCGACTCTTCCGCCTCTGGAATCTCAAGCAAGTAATCTGCAACTATTGTTGAATTAAAATATAAGACCAAAGATCCCAAAAAAGCTATAATTCCAAACAAAATACTAGATATATATACAACTTTTTTCTCACCTTTATAATCTCTTAAAACTTCTTTTTCCGCTACAAGTTTTGCTATCGCATTTGGTATTCCAATAGATGATACTGTAAGCATTAAACTATATATTTGATAACCACCCATATATATAGCATTTCCTTTATCTCCAAAGCCTGTTTTATTTGTTATATAAAGTGTATAAACAAGTCCAAATATTTTTATTAACATCTGAGAAAATATTAATGAACATATACTTTTTAAAAATATCGACATATTAAATTTCATTACTATTAACACCTATAACTATCATTTTATTTTAAGTGTATTAACTAGTAATTTTTTTATTCTAATTTAGTATTTTTTTATAAACTTTTTACATATATTTTGTTATAAAAAACAAGACATTTTCTACTTTTATTTTTTTAATTTTAAAACTTTTTTCTTATTAATATAGTTTTTTTATCAAAAAAATGCATTTTTTCCTACGGAAATAAGGAAAATTTCGCCAAAAGACTTGATTTTTTTCGATTTTTATAAGATAATAGAAGTGAATAGTTTTGAGAAAAAGGAAAATTTAGTTATGATAATGAAATATATCGATGCATTTTTAAAGAAATTAAAAACAGATAGAAATACTTTTGTGACATATGTGCTTACACTTATGTCTATTTATATTTGTATTGATAGAATTACAGAAATTCTATTCTTAATATTCTCAGGTCTTTCTGTAGATTATTGGGGCCCAATCAAATATACTTTAGCATTAGCATGCCCTATCTTTGCTTTTTACTTTTCATTTGCATCAAAATTCGTAAAAGATAAATACACAAAAACATCATTCTTCTATATATATGCCGTAGCATTATATATAGTTGCTATTTCGATGGTTGTACAATGGATTAACCAATTAGGTTGGTTACTTCTTTTCTCAGTACCAAATTATTCATACATCATAACAAACTTTATGGACTTAATTAAACCAGCATTCTCAGCACTAGCATGGTACTTACCAATCTGTAGTTTCTATCCATTATTTAAATGGTTATATACAGTTGTTGATGATACATTATTTATCAAAGAATCTATTTGGGACTACAAAGGAATTGACTTATCAGACAAATCTATTGGTATGGGACCATACACTTGTGAGATGTACTTATGTAGAGATAGAGAAACTGGTAAATCTATAAAACAACCTGAAGCAAGAAGATTTGAATCAACATTAATCGTTGGTGTATCTGGTTCTGGTAAAACATCTATGATGTTCGAACCTATGATTGCAAGAGATATTGAAAAGAAACACTTCTTCAAAGAATCTGCAAAAGAACTTGGTTACACAGCATTAAGAACAAACATTGCTACACTTAATAGTCCATATTCAAATGATTATATAAACGAGAACTTCTCTTTAAACATGATTACACCTACACCTGGTAAAGAGAAAATCTTTAAAGCATACTTTGAAAAAATGCTTTACAATTATGACGGTGAAAATTCAATTTATAAAAATTTAGGTATCACATACATGGCACCTGATTATGAATCTATAACACATATGATTGACGTAGCTAAAAACTTTGGTGTTAAATATCATATTATAGATCCAAATGATAGTGCAAATTCAATAGGATTAAACCCATTTACATATGAAGATCCTATTAAAACATCAATTGCAATATCTTCTATTTTAAAAAGAATGTATGCATCTGAAGAAGTTCCAAACTTTGGTACACACGATGAAGCATTCATGCAAAATATAGTTACACAAGCAATTGAAAACTTAGTATTAATGCTTAAAGAAGTTTACCCTAGACTACACGAAGGTGATCTTCCAAACCTTGAAGACTTATTAGATTTAATGAACGATTTTGAATTAATTGAACAAATGGCTGAGCAAATGAAAACATTCCCTGAGCTAGTTGAAAAATACAGAATCCAATTAAACTACTTCAAGAAAACATTCTACAAAACAGCACATGGAACTGAAGAAACAGCAAAATACTTACAAGGTTCTGCATCTCAACTTGAAAACTTATTAAGATATCCAGGTGTTAGAAATATTTTATGTAATAGAACAAATAACTTAAATTATGATAAAGCTTTAGCAAACGGAGACGTTACATTCGTATGTACACGTAGAGGTGATTTAGGAGCTAGCGTACACAAAGCATTCGGTCTATTCTTTATACTATTAATGCAACAATCAGTATTATCTAGACCAGGAAATGAAAAAACTAGAATTCCACACTTCTTATACATTGACGAGTTCCCTCCTTTCGTATGTAAAGCAACAGAAGATATCTTTACTTTATATAGAAAATACAGAGTTGGAACAATCGTATCTTCACAAAACTTATCACAATTCGGTGTTAATAACGATTATAACTTTAGACAAACATTACTTGCTAACTGTTCTACAAAAGTTATCTTTGGTAACAATACACCAGAAGACAACGAATGGTGGGAAAAAGAACTTGGAGATAAGAGACGTTGGATGTTCACTCATGATTACAAAACTGATAAAGGTGAATACGACGCTACTTATAAAGGTATCAAATGGCAATGGATTCCTAACTATAAAGCTGGTAAGGTTCAATCACTTAAATTTAAATATATCATTTACAAGACAAAAGATCTTAAAGGTACTAACCTAGTAGGTCAAGCTAAGATAGATTTCTTAGAGTCTAGATATAAAGAACCACAAAAAATCAAATCATATAACTTTGGTAAGTTCACAAATGGTATTGCAACAAACACAGCTCATGGTGAAGATGATGCAACAAGTTTAAAACATAAATTTGATTTAAAACACATCAACTTCTCAAACAATCCAAATAACCCAAATGATGCTGATCCAATTCAAACAAATACAACAGATTTAAATTACACATTCAATGATGACGATGCAATCACAAAATACAATAGTAATTTAAATACAAGTTCAAATAACGACAAAAAATAATAAAAATAATCTCGATAAGTAATTTGCTTATCGAGATATTTTTTCGCCTTATTTTGAATTCTAGTGCTAATTAAAGCACTTTTTTATTTATTCTCCACTTCTATTTAGCTGTTTCTTTCACTTCTTCTTTTCCCTCTTTTTTAGGCATATACCAATATGAATTCATTCCACATAAATATGTTCTTGAACCTTTTGGCATTTGTGTTATTGCATTAAAAACATTATATAAGTCACCAGCACAACTTGCTATTGAAATAGCCCCCATTGTTCCTAATGTAACTAAATTTGGATTAAATAAAAATATTGTATAAGGAATTATTCCTAATATAAAAAATGGAAGTAAACTCATTGTTATAAATCTTGATTTTGACATATCTTCTGGACCAACAACAAACATAGTTCCTTGCTTTAAATTACTATACATATATACATCACCTTTAAAACCTAGTGCATGTAAAAATTCATGTGGTACCATGCAAACAATTGCAAGTAAACATCCCCATGTATCAAATGTAAATTCACCTACTATTAAACTTGTTAATCCTATTAGTAGAAACATTAATATAAATGCACCAATATTCATATATAAAGAAAATTTCTTCATATCTGTTGGTTCTTTAAACATTACTGCGCCTTCTTCATGTTCTCTTTTTGGAAGTGATTCTATATCACCATTAAATTTTCCTGCATTATGAAACTTCATAACCCTATCCCCTTTTTTGTTTTATATTATAACTACATTATACTTATAATTTTAAAATTTGCAAACAAAAAGCGATAGTTAAAACTATCGCTTCAAACATTATTCTAATATTTTAAATTCAACATTTTTTGCTGCAAATTTTCCAGTAGTTTCATTTTTTGTAAATTCTGTTAATGATTTATCTAAAGATTCAGCATTTTGTTTTAAATCAGTTGTAAAGTATACTTTGATTTTTTCCATCTCTAAACCTGCTTTAACTATTTCTTTAAATGTTTCTACCATATGTTTATCATCTTCGCAAACAAAGATTAATTGTGGTCTTGCTTCATAACCAGAATCAAATGGAACGAAATTCTCTAAGAAATCTTTATATAATCTCATTCTCTCAACGAATTTCTCTTCCCAGTCTTCTTCTCTTCTAACACTTTCGAATATTAAGCTTAATGATTTTCCACCTTTAGCTATAGTAACTTCTCCATGTCCTTTAAATGTTTTACCATTCATTTTTGCTGTAATTGTTGTTCTTACTTTATAATTAGAGAAATTTTTAGATTTTCTCATATAAGCTACAATTACTTGATTTCCAGCTAATCTTTTTTTCATAAGAGCAACTGGTTTTGTATTATCTGTTGGTTGCCATTTACATTCTACTTCCTTAGAATTTAGTAAATATTTACCCATTTTTTCCATGCAATAAACTCTATAGATACCTTTTCCTTCTTCTGAAGTAAAATAATATCTTGTTAAAATTTTTGTTTTAACTAATTGATCTAATTTGGTATTTAACTTATCTTGAGACTTAATATCAACGCCTTTATAAATAAGCATTTGATAAATTTGTCTTGAAGTTAAAAATTCAAATTCATTTACTAAATCTAGTATTTTGAAATGAACATCTGATATATGGCCTAAATTAATCTTATGAATAATTTGATTAATTGATACATAACCATCCTTCCCATCAAATGTTTTTATTTCCCCTTCCCTAATAGCGAATGGAGAAACGGTAGTTTTAATTTGTCCATCTTCTACCATTTTTCTAAAACCTCCTTAAATAATTAAAAGTTTAATTTTCTTTCTGTCTTTTATAATTTTCTTTATATAAACATTGACCTTTTGTCCATATTCTAGTCCTTCTTTATATTCTGCAAGACCCACTAGATTTGGCTTAAGTTCAATAAATATACCATTTTTAAATTTGTCGGATTCTTTTACAGTTCCCTCGACAACAGTTTTTTCTGTGTATTCTTTTACATTTTCATCCCAATCTCCTAGAAGTTCTTTGTAAGATAACACAACTTTATTATTTTCCTTGTCTATTGATTTTATCATAACGTTAATTTTTTGTCCAATAGAAAATCTTTCTTCTGGTGATTTTATTCTTGATACCGAAATATCTTCAATATGAAGAAGTCCTACAACACCTCCACCAATCTCTACAAAAGCTCCAAACTTTCTCATATTACGAACAATTCCATTAACTACCATACCTGGTGAAAGTTCATTTTTTACCCAAGAAAGAGCATCTTCTTGTACTGATTTTCTAGATAGTATTGCACTATCACCTGAATACTCTTTTATTCTAAATTGTACAAAACTATTAACTTTATTCTTACAAATACTTGGATTGCAATATCCAAATTCATCTACATTAATAGCTTCTAGTTCATTTCTTGGTATAATACCTTTTACATTACCACCAAGATTAACATGCAGATTATAGCCGGAATCACAATGTTCAACTTTGCCTTGAAGTATACTATTATTACTTATTGCATCTTCAATATTTAATAATCCAGTGTCTACTGCATTTTCCCAGCCTTCTGGAATAAATTTAAGATATTCCATACACTTTTCTCCTCTTTCGTAACTTTATATTCTAATATTTAAATTAAAATATTTTATCTTAAAATACCTTCAACTTCTTTTTTAGTCATATATCTCCAAGTTCCTAATTTTAAGTCTTTAACACCTAAATTACCAATCTTAGCTCTATGAAGTGCTATTACTTTTTTACCTATAGCTTCACACATTTTTCTTACTTGTCGATTTTTACCTTCATGTATTGTAATTTCTACTCTAGATATCTTCTTTTCACTATCTATTTTCATTATTCTAGCTTTAGCAGGCTTAGTTAAATAATTTTCATCAATTACAACTCCTGCTCTTAATTTTTCTATATCTTCATCTGTTACAATACCAACAAGTGTTACGGTATAAGTTTTATTTATTTCATGTTTCGGATGAGTTACTTTATAAATAAAATCACCATCATCAGTAAGTATTAACGCTCCTGATGTATACATATCCAATCTTCCAACTGGTACTACTCTTTGTTTTACTTTAACTAAATCAAGTACAGTTTCTCTTTGAAATTGATCTTCTGCAGTTGTAACAACACCAATTGGTTTATTTAAAATTATATATGTATAATCTTTACTTACTAATTTTATTTCTCTTCCATCATATTCAACTTTATCTATTCCTGGTTTAACTTTTGTTCCTAATTCAGCAATATGACCATTTACTTTAACTAAACCTTGTTCAATTAATTCTTCGCATTTTCTTCTTGATGCTATGCCACATTCTGCTAAATACTTTTGTAATCTAACTTCCTCCATATTTTATTCCTCTCTTAAAACTTTAAGAACATCCTCAAAATAATCTGGTAATTTAGCTTCTAACTTCATCATTTTTCCTGTTGTAGGATGAACAAACTCTAGTTTTGCACTATGAAGCATTTGTCCTTCAACTCCAAATGGATTTTTTCCATTTGAATAAACATGATCTCCCACAATAGGATATCCTATTTGAGACATATGAACTCTAATTTGATGAGTTCTACCTGTTTCTATATTTACTTCTAAAAGTGTATAATTTTTAAATCTTTCTAAAACATTAAAATGTGTCACTGCTTCTTTTCCATTTTTTGAAACAGCCATTTTAGTTCTGTCTTTAGTACTTCTTGCAATCGGCATATCAATCGTTGCTTGATTTGCAGTTACTACTCCACGTACTAAAGCTATATATGTTTTTGTTACCTCATGATTTTTAATTTGTTCACTAACATTAATATGAGCTTTATCATTTTTTGCAATAATTAAAAGTCCTGAAGTATCTTTATCGATTCTATGTACTATTCCAGGTCTTATTTCTCCACCAATCCCAGAAAGTGAATCTTTACATCTTGCCATTATAGCATTTACTAAAGTCCCATCTGGATTTCCATTACCTGGATGTACAACTAAACCTTTTTGTTTATTTACTACTAAAATATCATTATCTTCATAAACAACATCAAGTGGTATATCTTCAGCTTTAATTTCTACTTCTTTTGGTTCTTCTTTTATAATAGTAACAACGTCACCCACAACTAGCTTATAAGATGATTTTGCTTTTTTATTATTAACCAAAATAAGTTCTTCATCAATCATTCTTTGAACGGAAGCTCTTGATATAGACTCATCTTTTTGACTTATTGCTTTATCTAATCTTACACCACTAAATTCTTCATTTATTGTATAATCTTTTCTCTCCATTATTACCTCTATTTATCAAATTTTCCTTTTGTTATATCTTTAGTAAAAGTAATTTTCATTAAATAAATTGGTAATGCAATCATTCTAATTATTCTTGTTGGTTGAAGCATTAAACGCCAGAACCATTCAATTCCCAATTTTTGCATTATCTTTGGAGCTCTTTTAATTTTTCCAGCCTCATAATCAAAAGTCCCACCTTGTCCAGCAGCTAAATCTACCTTTAAAACGTCTTTATGATTATATATCCATTTTTCTTGTAATGGCGCTCCCATTGCAACAAATAAAACGTTTGGCTTTAACTCATTAATCTCTTTTATAACATCTTCTTCTTTTCTTTCAGTAAAGAAACCTTCACTATATCCAACAATTTTTATATTTGGATATAATTTTTTTATATTCTCTACCGCAAGTGCAGGCACGTCTCCTTTTCCACCTAATAGGTAAAATGTCCAGCCTTCTTTCTCTCCAACTTCTAATACCTTTCTAAAGTATTCTTGTCCTGGTATCCTTTGCTTAAATGGTTTCTTTTGCATTTTACCACCAATCATAACACCAACACTATCTGGAGTTGCAAGATCAGCTTCTCTTAAGATCTTATAAAACTCTTCATCTTTTTGCGCCATCATTATAAATTCAGTATTTGGAGCAACAACCATTTTACATGTTTTATTGCTTCCATCTACTAATTCTTTTGTTAAACTTCCCGCTTCTTCAATATCAATATTATCAATATCTATACCAAGAATTCTTACTCTTTCTTTTTGCAAAACTATTACTCCTTTAATCATTACACTTCTTTGTAAAAATTGCTAAAAATGCTACTAATAATATCCATCCTGTTACTACAAATATATCTGCTACATTAAAATTTGGAAATTTAAATATTTTTATAAAATCAAATACTCCATTTCTAAAAAATCTATCTATTAAATTTCCAAATCCACCACCTAGTATCATACCAAGTGAAACTGCAGTCTTTGTATCTATTTGTTCAACTTGTCTTTTTATAAATGAAATAATCATTGCTAAAACAACAATTGTTAAAAATATGTTTTTTATATTACCATCATTAAAACCAAATGCCATTCCAGTATTAGTTGTTATTTCAATTTTAAAATAATCATTTCCCCATGTTTCTTGAAAAAGATTTCCAATTACTATTTTACTTACTTGATCAAGAATCACTACTATGATTGCAAGAATTACTATTATTCTAATCGTTTTGTTTTTCAAATTATTTTTCCTCCAAAACCATATTATCCTTCGTAATCATCTACTTCTACTGTTTCATTTGCATTTAATCTTTCAAATATTTCAAAGTTTCCTTCTGAATATAATATTTTATAATCAGGATCATCTCTTAAAACCATACCTAATTTACAATTCTCATAAAGAATAATATGTGTTACTCCATATTGTTCAAACATATTTTCATAATTTACTGCTAAACCAGGAATGTTTAATGCATCTGAGAAAATATCTCTTCCATCTATTCCTTTATCTAAATCACCATTAAATTCAGGTGAATATAAATCACATCTTGAATCTATAAATACTGGTATATCTTGTAATAATAAATAACTTCCATAATTATATTCATTATACAATCTCATATTTTCTACATCTAAATTAGCTTTTATCCATTCAGCAGCAGCTACTGGATAAGAATTTTCATCAACATATACATCTCTTATATGTGGTTTATATAAATTTGTTGAAATTAAAATAAATGTACAAATTACAACTATAGCTCCAAACCATGATGCAACAAAATCATGTAATTTTTTAAATGTATCTCTATCATATTTATCAACCATTTCAGCAATTAATTTTGCAAGAATTGGTCCACAGAAAATTGCAAACATTGAAATTTGTCTTCTTGAATTAAATGATAAAAATGTAATTCCACCAAGCATTAATAAATCGTGTAAATTAATTTTTGTATCTGTAAACACTAAGATTAATAAGAATGTAACTAATGCAATAGCAAATTCTCCAGCTTCACTTAATGTAAGTGGTAAATGCTCATTAATTGAATCTGTTGTATTTCCTTGAAGTGTTTTAACTAAATAAGTATATGCTCCATCTCCTGCTGGATTAATAAATCCTGTTAATGCTGCTACAGACATAACTGCAATTAATAACAATACAACATGATTTTTTCTTGCTCTTATCTTATATGGTTTATTTCTTAATGCTGCTCTTTTTATTTTTCTTTCTTCTAAAGCTTCTGTTATTTTTGTTACTTTAGTTTGACAAGCCTCTTTTGTCTCCTCTTTTCTTGAAATTCTTTTTCTGATTTTGTATAGTCTTCTATACATTCTCATATCTAAATCCCAATCTTCTAATACTAAAAGCATATATTCTCCAATATATGGTAAGAATAATATGAAATAAAATGGGAATACAGCACAGTGAAGATTTGTTATTAAAAGTGGAATTACTACTAAAAGTAACGCATATATCTTCTTTTCTGTATTTAATAATTTTTCTATACAAATTACAGCCCACACAAATAATATAAATGTTACAAGTTGTGCTCTAGCTGCAATAAAATCTCTCATCAAATATAATGCTAAAGCACTTATAATTAAAGATACTACTTTATTTTTTGACTTCATACAGCTTAATCCATAAACTGATACTCCAAGTATTGCTGTAAATATTATTGTTGAAATATAAATTCCTAAATGACCAAATGAATTATAAATAACAAATATCATTAAATCATAAAGCCAATGTGGATATGTATATGGAAGTTCATGCCAAGAATATAAATCTGTAGTCAAATCTCCTATACCATTATTATATATATACTCTCCAATTTTTATAGTATAAAATGTATCGTTTTGAAGTGTTTTTGGTGAAATAGCAAAACAAAAAACAGCGATACAAATTACTGCTATAATATTAAAAATAATCCCCTTGAAATCTATTTTCTTTTTCTCAACTTTTACTGTTGTTTCAGTATTCTCAACAGGTTCTTTTTCCGCTTCCATTTGCTCTCCTTTTTAATCTATAAATTATTTCAAATTATATCAAATAACTCAAAAAAAATATATAGTTTTATTGAAAAAAATTAAGATATTTCCTAACTTTTTTATGTCTTTTTTATGACCATTTTTCTATCAACAAAAAGGCAAAAAAAGAAACGCCCATATACCAACCTTTGTTAGCACATAGACGTTATATAATTTGCTAAAATCTATATAAAATTTAATTTATATACTTAATTAAACAACTTCTTCAGCTTCTGCTTCAGATTCTGTTTCTTCATTGTTTGCGATTTCCATACTAGCTATTGAAACTTCATAAGCAACTCTAGTTTGTGTTGTTCCATCTTCGAATTTTTTCTCATAATTTCTTGATTGAACTCTACCTGTAATTTTTACTTCAGTTCCAACTTCCATGTTTTGGCAAAATCTAGCATTTCTACCCCAAGCAATACTTGGTATGTAATCAGATTTATTATATGCTCTATTTACAGCAAGTAATACATCTGCAATTTCTCTTCCAAATGGTGTTTGTCTATAGATTGGTTTTTTACAAATATAACCAACTAAAACAACTTCGTTTGTAACTTCGTCTTTCTCATCTTCAACAACTTCAGCTTCAATGATTTCTTTGGCAAATACAGTTAAAATTAATCTGTTTCTTTCATTTTCATAATTGTTATAAGATCTAAATTGACCTTCAACTTTAACTTTTTTACCAATTTCAAGTTCAAGTCCTGTTAATAATCTTTCTGAAACTGTGATTGGGATAATATCCACAGTTGAGCTTAATCTAATAACTTCTAGATTAAAAACATAAAATTTTTCTCCGTAAATCTCATGGCTGTAATTTTTTTCACTTACTATTTTCCCTACTAATACTAAGTGGTTGTTTTCTGAATAATTTGTATTCAATTTTAGTTCCTCCTTAAAATTTATCTAATGTATTCTTCATATAATGTGTATCTCTCTTTGTTTTTTCGCTAAAAACACTTATAGTATAACACATTTTTAAGCTTTTGTCTACATAAAATTGGAAAGTTTTCCACATTTTGTGTGTTTTTTTACTATTTTATCCACATATTTTCCCATTTATACACACATTATTCGTAAACCTTTTATCTGTAAACTACATTTTTGTTATGTTAAGTATACTAAAATCTATTTTTTATTCATTGTTTTCTAACACATATTTCTTAAACAATCTTCCTCTTTCTTCAAAATTTTTAAAGTATCCGTAACTAGATGCAGCTGGTGATAGTAAGCAAATTGTACCTTCTTTTGTTACTTTTTTAGCATGCTTAACAGCTTCATCTAATTTCTCAACAAAAGTTACATTTTTTAAAGTGCCTTCTAAGCCAGCTTTAATAAATTCTCCAGTTTTTGGAAGACATATTACATTTTCAATTTGCTCATTATTAGAAATAAATTTAATTAATTCTTCTAAATTCACTCCTCTATCTTTTCCACCTACAATAAGCGTATTTACATTTTTCAAAGCATTTACTGCATTCATTGTTGATGCAGGAATTGTTGCTATAGAATCATTATAGTAATCAACTCCATTAATTTTTGCAACAAATTCCATTCTATGCTCTAATGGTTTAAACTCTTTTATTGATTCTAATACTCTATCAAAATCTAAATTTAAAATATTACTTGCAGCATAAATAAACATGATGTTATTTATATTATGCATTCCTTTTAAATTAATTTCTTCATTTATGTTCATACCATTTTTTGAATTAACAACTATAGTATCATTTTCAATATAAACTTTATTTAAGGTATTAGGAACTTTTTCTAAACTTATTGCATAATCATTTTCTTTATATTTAAATCCATATTTATTCATAAGTTCATTATCCAAATTATAAATCAAAAAGTCTTTTTCATTCATATATTTTGCCAAATTAAATTTAGCTTCTATATACTTTTCTAAAGATTTATAGTGATCTAAATGTTCTTCAAAAACATCTAAAATAAACCCAATATTACATGAATGTTTTACAAATTCAAGTGCATGCGAAGAAAGTTCAATAACTGCAATAGAATCTTTAGTAAAACTATCTAAACTATTAAAAATTGGTTCTCCAATATTCCCTAGAAGATACGCATCTTTTTCTTGATCTATTAATACTTTATACATTAAAGTACTTGTTGTGCTTTTTCCTTTTGTTCCTGTAATACCAATTGAAAATATATCAACAAATTCTAAAAATAATTCTAATTCACTTGTTATTTTATTTTCATATTTTGATATATCAACATCTTTTAAAGATATTCCTGGAGCTTTAATAATTAAGTCATATTCTTCAATTCCATTTAAATAATTTTCGCCTAAAGATAGTTCTAAATCCATATCTTCCATTAATTCTACTTTAGTATCCAAAAGGCTACTATTTCTATCAGCAATAAATAACTGTTTTTCTGGAAAGTGATTTCTTAAAAATCTATATGTCGCTTCCCCTTCCATACCATAACCTAAAATTAGTATTCTTTTATTCTCTAAATAACTTAATAATTTCTTTAGCATAAATTCTCCTGTTTTTATTTTTAAATTTTAATTTCTGCCATAATACACTTATGATCTGCAATATTATCTATTATTTTTGCATTTAAAATTTCTATAGAATCGCTTACCAAAAGATGATCTAATTGTTTATCTTTTTTAGTACTCCCTTTTATAACTTCTGTCAAAGTTTTAGTCATCTTTGGGAATAAAATATCTATATCATTGTAATTAAAATCTCCACATAAAATAAATCTATTATTTGATTCATAAAGCTTTAACAATTTACTATCTATTTCAGAAAATATCTCTAAATAGTCTTTACTATCTCTATCAAACACATGAAATGGTAAACAATGTCCACAAACCAATTTTATTCCTTGTACATCTACTACCATAAACCCTTTATCATGTGAATAAAATGTTGTATTTTCATCTATCTTTTTTACTAATTTAGGATTTGTCATCATTATTTTTTCATCTATAGTAAGCTCATATTTTGAGCATACTACAACACCCATTTTAGTACCTAAATTAATATGAGAATCTGAAAGATTAAATTCTTCTACATATTTTAAATCAGTATGCATTTTTATATAATTTCCAATTGGTTCTAATTTATCAAAACTTATAATAGCCTCTTCGAAACACACGATATCAATTTCATTTTCTATAATAAAATTAGCAATATATTCATATGTATCTATTCCAGCTACACCATTTTGATGTCTTTCATCTTCCCCAATATTCCATGTAACTATTTTCATAAATAAACCTATAATTCTTATTTTAAATTTTCTTTTAATATTTTTTCAAATTGTTCTGGCACATTATTATTTTCATTATAATATGATAATAATTCTTCATTTGATAATTCAAAATTTTCTTTATAATATTTTAATAAATACGGTAAGTCATTTTGATTATTTTCTAATTTTTCAATTGTTTTTGTTATTGCATATCTTATCTCTGAATATGTTCCAACACATTCAAAAGGTTTGTTAGGTCCATATCCGCATAATTCAATAAAAGTATTTAAAAGATTTTCTCTTTCACATAAGTCTTCAGAAAAAATATTAACCAGTTTTTCTTTATATAAAAATGGACTTAATATTGTATATACAAATAAACATTTTGGACAATCACAGCACCATCTCCATGGTTCTGTTTTACTTCCTACATTACAACTTTTAAATACACTATGATATTTTTCAAGTCTAGAAAACAAATAAGCAATTTGTAACTCTGAAATTGGACGAAGCATACTAAAATACTCTGGTCCTTGCATTAAATATAATCTTGCATATTCTCTAAAATCATTTTCAAATTCAATTGTTTTTGAATATTGATGATTTATATTCTCACCTTCAACATTCGTTTCATTTGCACTATCTTCATTAGATAAAGCAATGTATTTTTTTCCAATCAAACTTGCACATAAATAAGTAATAAACGCTACAATTGCAGAAAACGGCGTATGTCCATTTAAAAATCCTTTACCATTTAAATCAATTAAATTCTTATCTATTACTCTCTTTACTTCTATAATTCTATCATTATCAAATCCAGCAATTTTAGCACACTCCATAGATACTTTTTTACTACCTATAACAAATGCTAAATTATCATCATTTTCATCTTTTAATAAATCTAATGTAACGTTAGAATCTTTTCCACCACCAATTGGTATTATAGTTCCTTTTAATTCATCATTAGATGCTTCTATATTTAGATTTTCTCCTAAAGAAATAAATTCAACAAAATCTTTTTCTTCTACTTTAATATTATTAACAAATCTAAACTCTCCAAGGCCTAAATAATATAATTTTCTAAACCAAGCTTCTTGATATGAATCTAATTTTCCACATTTAATTACCATTTGTGGACTACATGTTGCTTTAAAATAACTTATCGCTTCAACCATTCCAAGATTAAATACAATATTTTTTATTGATGCTGAATTTATATCTTTAACTTTAAATTTCTTTTTTAATATTTCTATTCTAGGGTTAAATTTAGATAATCCTTCTATCTCAAAATCATATTCAACATATATTTTTTCATTATCTTCTGTAATTCTATAATCGTTATAAATAAATTTTGAATATTCTTTTCTTAAAGTATTAAAATCCATATTTTTTAACCTTTCTTAAATTTTATTTTTACTATTATATGCTCGCATTTTTAATCTGTCAAACCAATACTTATTTTTGAGTATACATTGGATCTTCTGAATAATCATAATAATTTAATGCTTCATTAATATCTCTCCATGTTATTCCATATGTAAAGGTATTATTTTCTCTTAACGAAAAACCGTAAGATGTATCGTCAACTTTTTTTACAAATAATGTTCCTTTTGTATAATTAATATCTTCTTTATAACCATTTTTTAATAATGTTTTTTCATATGCCTCTACATTATCTTGTGTTAAATTTTTATACTCAATTACAACAGAATTTACACTATTAATTCTAAATCTTTTATCTGTTGGATAGTAAACACATACCTTAACATTATCTTGTTTAGTTGAACCATAATATGTAGGTATGTCAACCTTTATAGGAGATGTATAAGAAATCACTGTTGAATATGCATAATTCATGATTCTTCCACCATTTGCTTTTATCGCTTCTACATTTACTGATGGATCTGGTTTTGTATATTTTTCAGCAGATATTGATTTAACTTGACTTGCTGTAGAGCCTTCATTTATTTTTTCATCATGTAATGAATTCATATGAAGCGCAAAAAACATACAAAAAATTCCAAACCAGATAGCTAACAGCATTATCCATCCTTTTTTCGCGATTTCATGTCTATATACATATTCTATACTTTGATTAGAAACTTTTCTGTCCATTTCAGACATATTCTCATAATTTAAATAATTATTCATATTTTTTCTATATTCATGCATTCTTATAGGATTACTATTACTATGAGTATCCTTATTATAATAATTTTTTATTGGTTCTTCTTTATAATAAGTTTCAATATCAATATCAGTATCAGCATTTTCTACTTCATCTGGAATTATAATTTTCTTAGAATTTAAATTTTCTGCTTCTATAACAGATTTCTTTAATTCCGTAGTATTATTTGCTGCTACACTATTTTTTCTATTTGCATATTCTATAGCTCGTCTTGATCTTTCTTCTTCAATTCTTCTTTTTTCGTCTTCTTTTCTCTTTTCTTCTTCTAAGTATATTTTATACTCTTCGTACTCTTTATCATCTCCAAAAAGCATTTCTTTTAGAGTGAACTCATCTTTTTCGTTTTCATCCATCTTCATCATTTCCTTTTTGACATATTTATAGATTCTAACTAATTATATATCTAATTTAAATCATTTTCAATCTATTATATTAACACATAAAACTATATTCTTTCATACTATACTTATGTAGACCAACATAAAATAAGAAAGGAATTATTATTATGGAATTTGATAAAAAAGTTATAGTTGAGCCATGCGGCAATATACAAAACGGAAAAGAATTTGATTTAGAATTAACAATCCCTGAAGACAACAGAAGTATCATTTCTGGTATCATTAAGGACTCCAAAGGTTTCCCTATAAAAAACGCTGTTGTTAAATTAATTGAAATAACAAAAAACGAAAGAAAACCAGTAACACATACCTTTACAAATGATTGTGGTGAATTTGTTTTCGGACCTTTATGTCCATTCAAATCATATACAATTGATGTATGGGTAACTAGTGTTAAACACATCAAAATTTGTGAAATTTGCTGTCATGAAGGTGAATGTTTAAAAGGCACAGATATTGAGTGCGATTGCAAATATGAAGAGCATGAACAAAATTAATTTATAAAATGACCAAAGCCCGCCTTCATGCGGGCGGGCTTTGCTTTTAGAGCCATGACATGAATCGTCCTTTCTGTATCTCAAGCGCATCAAGGTATTTGATTTTGCGCTTCTTTGCGATTTTGTATGCTTTCCAGAAGAAATCAACAAAAATAGCAAGGAACGAACCTGCCATTACCGCAAAAATATTGATACAGCCATTAAGGCCGCTGTCGATGGTTATACTCATGATGTCCAGGATAATTCTGCATACAATATTTGTTATGATGATGCATGCAATCCACAAAATGACATTCATGAATACTTTAGTACTTTTAGTCCGAAAATTATTTCTGTGTCTTTTTCTCAAAAAAATCACTTCCTTATCACTTTTTAGGCTTGGACTATACTAACGTACTACATATTTATTATATCACACTATATAAGCTTTTTCAAATTACATAGCCATCTTAACTTTTCTTACAAAATGTTTACCTTTTCTAATCATTCTCTTTTTGTTCTCATCAAGAGTATCTGAATACATCATCATTGTACCAGCTGTTAATAAACTACCAAGTAATATACCTTTTACAAATCTCATACTTTACCTCCTTAATATTTTTATAAACTTATTATTCGCTTCTTTTGGCTTTAATATACTCTTTTATTAAAGAATAAATTTCAACTGCAGCTATTACTAGTAAGAAAATTCCAAACCATTTCTTTAGAGAATCTTTTGGCATATTAAGAGATAAAATACTTCCTATAATACCGTCCACAAATTCCCGAAAATATCATCCATTTCGAAGCATCAAAATCAATATGTTTATTTCTTAAATTAATAAATGTAGATACCATTGCAGAAAGAATAAAAAATACTAAATTTGTTCCTTGCATTATATGCTGAGAAACATCTTTAAAAAACTCCAAAAGAAGAATTAATATTGTTCCACCGCCCAAACCTAAACTAGTTATTATCCCTGATATCATTCCAATAAAAACTTCTACCATTCATCACCTAAAACCAAATCATTCTTATTCCTGCATATACCAAAAAACATGCAAGCATTACATTCAAAATTTTACTATTTATTACATTTAACAATTTACTACCAATTATACTACCTATTATTCCACCAACTCCGCATTTTAATGCTAAGTTAAAATCAATATGAGCTTCTTTTAAATAAAAAAGTGCACTAGTAAGTGTAATAAACAATATACAAAATATAGTTGTTGCTCTAGCTTTAACATCATCTAATTTAAGCATTAGCAAATAAAATGGAAGTATTATTAACCCTCCACCAGACGAGAAAAATCCACTTACAATTCCTGCAAAGAAACCAACAATTATGCATAAAAAAATACTCTTTTTCATAAAGAGTATTTTTTCCAATTTTTATTTAATTATTCAATATTTTCATCTTTTATAAAATATTTTGTTCCAACCATCTTATCTGGAAGATATTGTTGCTCAACCCAATGTCCTGGATAATCATGTGGATATTTGTATCCTTCATGATATCCAAATTGTTCCATACCTTCTGCTGGAGCATTTCTAATATGCATTGGTATTGTTCCTGTATCTTTATTTGCAACATCTTCTAATGCTTTATTTATAGCCAAGTAAGATGCATTTGATTTCTTTGAATTTGCTACATATAATGCAGCTTCTGAAAGTATTATTCTTGCTTCTGGCATACCAACCATAGTTACAGCTTGCATTGCACTTGTTGCAAGTTGAAGTGCCATTGGATTTGCAAGTCCAACTTCTTCTGCTGCCGCAATTACAATTCTTCTAGCTAAAAATACTGGATCCTCTCCACCATTTAAAGCTCTCGCTAAATAAAATACTGTTGCATCAGGATCAGATCCTCTCATAGATTTTATAAAAGCACTAATATTATCATAATGACTATCACCTGATTTATCAAACATTGCTTTTCTTTTATTTAAACTTTGACTTGCAATTTCATTTGTTATTTCAATAACTCCATCAGCGTTCATTTTAGTTGTAAGCACTGCTACTTCTAAACCATTTAATGCTGTTCTAACATCACCACCAGAAACTTCTGCAATTGTTTCTAATGTTTCATCTGAAATTTTTATATTATAACTTGCTAAACCTTCCTTATTAGAAAGTGCATTTTTTAATACTTTAAATATATCTTTTTTAGTTAATGGCTCTAATTTTATTACCATTGATCTTGAAATTAAAGCTTTATTAACTTCAAAATAAGGATTTTCTGTTGTAGCTCCAATTAAAATTACAGTACCATCTTCTACATATGGAAGAAGTGCATCTTGTTGTAACTTATTAAATCTATGAATCTCATCAATAAATAATATACATTTCCCACTTGGATTAAGTAGTGGATTATCAGCTTCTTCTATGGCTTTTTTTATATCGCCAACACCAGATGTAACCGCATTTAATTTTGTAAATTTATATTTTGTTGTTTCACTTATAACTTTGGCAAGTGATGTTTTACCACAGCCAGGTGGTCCCCATAAAATAAGACTAGAAAGTCTATCTGCTTTTATAGTTCTATATAATAATTTATCTTTTCCTACCACATGCTCTTGACCTACAAATTCATCAAGCGACTTAGGTCTTACTCTATAAGCTAAAGGTTTATTTAAATCCATAATTTGTACCTTTCTTCATATAATATTAAAACGCAATATCAAACATACTCATCAAAAATTTAACGACAATTAATATTACTACTATATATATTAGATAATCTATAATTGTTTTCTTTGGTTTATTAATCCCTTTTGTATATTCATCATCAACATTTTCAACAGCACCATCCGAAAAATCAATAACAGGTTCTTCAACTTGTTTTACAGCATTTTCTTGATGTAATGCCTTTCTAATTCTTTCTTCTTTTTGTTTTACTTCAGGTGAAACTCCAATATACTCTTGATAACTATCCTTAGTATCATATTCATTAACAAGTTCCATATTATCATCTGATACTAAAAGTGTTTCTTCAAAATCTACTGTATAACCAAGTCCACCTTGTGCATCCAAAATAGCAATTACCCTTTCTGCATCTTCTTTTGGAACCATTAGTTCTAAAACCCAGGTTTCACCATTTCCTTCTTCAACTAATTCTAAAACAAACTCAATATTATTTTCTTGCATTAATCTTTGAACAATTTGTCTTTCTTCTTCAATCTTCTCTACAGATTTCGCAAGTTGATATGTTACTTCAAGTTCTATTACTTGATATCTTTTTGTTTCCATTTATTACTCCTATCTAGCAAGAATTGAAAGACCTTTTTTAATCAATTCTTCAACTGATACATCTAAATTGGCAATTTTCTCAAACGCTTTTTCAATTTCTTTCTTATTATATCCTAATATTTGTAGTGCTTGCATTGCTTCATCTACAGTTTCTGTATTAACCACATTTACTTTTGGAAGATCTACTTCACAACTAGATGTTAATTCTTGTTCTTTCTTTAATTTATCTTGAAGTTCAAGAATAATTCTTTGTGCTGTTTTTGGTCCTATTCCAGGTATCTTTTTAAGAAGTGCAACATTATTTGAAATAATTGCACAAGCAAATCCTGCTGGTGTTATATTTGATAACATTGTAATTGCAGATTTCGCACCAACTCCACTTACTGAAAGTAAAAGTTCAAACATCTTTAACTCTTCTCTTGATAAGAATCCATATAAACTAATATTATCTTCTCTTACATAATAATGTGTATGTATTTTTACAATTTGTCCAAGTTCCCCTATATCATTTATAGACATATTAGACATAAAAATTTTATATCCAATTCCATTTGATTCAACTACAACATAAGTACTTGATACTTCTTCTAAGCTTCCTTTTATATATGCAAACATTTTTATCTCCTTTTTTACTTTTCTTTAGCAAACATCTTTTTGCTTCATTTTATCATATTTTTTATATTAATCAAGTAAATTTATTTATTTTTAAAACAAATTTTTTATACAAACTTAACTTCTTTCTTATTTATATAGTACTTAATATCACTTTTTTATAAAAAACCTTATCTTTTAGCTATTTTTTTGCCATTTTTAGTAAAAAGTGCTTGACTTTTATTTCGTTTTATATTAAAATAATTAAGCATTGTATGTAGATATATATTTATTTGGTTAACTTCTCCCCGGTAGTTATCTAAATTAAAGGAATATTTACATTAATAGTATAAATATTTTAAAATTTGAAATGGAGGGTATTAATTACCATGAATAATACTACATATAGCCCAAAAGCAGGCGAAATTGAAAGAAAATGGTATATAGTAGATGCATCTGGAAAATCTTTAGGTAGAGTTGCTACTGAAGTTGCAGTACTATTAAGAGGAAAACACAAACCAACATTTACACCAAATCAAGATGTTGGAGATTATGTAATCGTATTAAATTGTAAAGACGCTGTTTTAACAGGTCACAAATTAGATCAAAAAATGTATAGACATCATTCAGGATTCATTGGAGGAATGAAAGAAACTCCAGCTAGAGTAATGATGGATAAAAATCCTGAAAAAGCAATGTTCTTAGCAGTAAAAGGAATGCTTCCTCACACAAGATTAGGAAGACAAATGATCAAAAAATTAAGAGTTTATGCTGGAAGCGAACATGAAAACGCTGCTCAAAAACCAGAAGTTTGGGAGGTAAAATAAGATGGCAAAAAAATCTGAAAATATAGTATTCCAAGGAACAGGTAGAAGAAAAGAATCAATTGCTAGAGTTAGATTAATGGCTGGTAAAGGAAATGTTACAGTTAATGGAAAAACATTAGATGAATATTTCGGAACAGAAATTTTAAAAGTTATAGTTAACCAACCTTTCGCTGTTACAAATACAGTTGGAAAATATGATGTTGTAGTTAAAGTTGTTGGTGGTGGATACACAGGTCAAGCTGGTGCTATCAGACACGGTATCGCTAGAGCATTAAACGAAGCTAACTCAGAATTCAGACCAGTATTAAAAGCTAACGGATTCTTAACAAGAGATCCAAGAATGAAAGAAAGAAAAAAATACGGTATGAAAAAAGCTAGAAAAGCTCCACAATTCTCAAAAAGATAATCTTTCAAAAATATACAAAATCAAAGGAAGTATTTATATACTTCCTTTTTTATTTTCCTCTTCTTTCTTCTCTGTTATTTATAATAAATAAAGTAGACTCACAAACATTGCAAGTCTACTTTATTTATGTACTAATTATTTATTTTTAACATCATCGTAAATTTCTTTTATTCTATTTTTCAATCTATAATATGAATAATTATCCATATTTCCTCTAGAAACCATTCCAGATAAAACTATTGGTATCCCATTATGATAAAGCACATCTTTTTCTATCATCTCTCCTGTTAATTTTTCAACTGCTACATTCTCTTTTTCTTTTAAGGAATATATTAAATTTGAAACATAAGCATTTGTAATTACTATCATAGATGGATTAAACATTTCAATATGCTTATCTAACATATTAAAAACATTTTGTTTAAATTTGGAATTACATTTATATTGATTATTTAATGTTTTCTTTATTCCTTTAGAATCTGTTTGATGATAATAAATTAAATCAACAAATATTAATCTAGGATTTTCATCATTTTCATCTTCTGTAATGCTATTAATTATTTCTTCTACAATTTCTTTATTACATTTTTCTTTTAACTCTTCTTTTAATATTCCTTTATTTACATTATCTATTCCCCAAGTCATTTTAGGCATTGGCTCTATATTTGAAAACAAATTATAATTAAGCCTAAAATAGTTAATATTAAAATAGTTTTTATAATCTTCTATATTATCTTTTATTTTTTTATAAAAATCATCATCTAACATATTTGGAATAAAACCAATATACTTTTCATCGTAACTTGAGTCCTCTCCTGCTGGATTTATTCCCATAATTAGTATTTTTTTTATATTTCCTTTATTTCCATAAATCTTACTTAAATATTTTAATCTAGAATTAATACTATATCTATTGTCATTTTCATTTGTTCCAAGAATTTCTTTGCTTAATTTTTTTAATTCATCTTCCATATGATAATTTTCCTCTCTCTTTTACTTATATAAACTATATCACCGAATGTTATTATAATCAAGATTTTATATTTATAATAAGACTCACTCTTTAAAACTTTTAAATCCACTATACTTTCCTTCAAATATAATTTTTATTGTTTTATCAGCATCATTTTGAATAATTATAATTTCTGCAATATC
Source organism: Clostridia bacterium (assembly GCA_017517685.1). GTDB lineage: Bacteria > Bacillota > Clostridia > TANB77 > CAG-508 > Scatovivens. The sequence continues at coordinate 19,325 of JAFWYK010000007.1, read as the reverse complement.
TTTCTTCTCTAAATTTTTATAAAAATCATTCTCTCTGTATAAAAACATTATTATGTCTGCATATTTCAATATCGCTTCTTTATTTATTAAATCTTTTATGTCAGGTCTTTTATTTTTTCTTTCTATTAAGGTTCTTGATATTTGGCTTGTAATAAAAATTGTTATTTTTAGTTCATATGATATCTCTCTTAATTTCCACAATATGTTTTCAATTTTCCTATCACTTGATAATTTAAAGTCTATTAACTGCAAATAATCAAGTGCAATAAACCTAACTTCGTATTCTTTTACATATTTTCTTATTAATTCAATTATTTTATTAAGACTTGATATGTTTGTATCTTCTATAAATATTTTTGAATTTTTAATTAATTTTCTTGTATCTTGAACTTTTATTTTTTCCAAATCATTTAATTCATTGGATTTTATTTTTGAAATATCAAATTGAGTTTCTTTTGAAATAATCCTATTTATAATCTTCTCTTTGGATTCTTCTAAATTTAACATTAACACTGGAATATTTTGTTTTAAACCTATATTAGCTAATATATTTATAGCAAAAGCTGTTTTTCCAACTCCAGGTCTCCCGCCCAAAAAAATAACTTTCGGTTCATTAATATTTATTGTTTTATCTAAATCTATAAAACCTGTTTTCATTATCTCTTTTTCCATTATTATCATATCTCCTTCAAATTATTATATATAATTTTTCTTTTTCATATTTCTTTCAACATTCATCTTTTATTTTAAAATAGCCTCTATCTTCTTCTCTTTTTTTGTTACATATTTAAAAGTGTAAAAAAGTAAATCGTTAAATCTTTTTTCTATAACATCTTTTTGTTTATCCGAATACACTATTAAAATTATTTTCTCTTCATCCATTGAGTCTATTTCTAAATTTTTAATCCAAGTATTATATACTATACTTTCCATTTCATTTTTTAGCATTGATTTTACTATTAGAAGCACCTCATCTTTATCAAAATCTATTTCTTCTTCTCCTATTGATTCTTCTATAACTTCAATTTTAGATATTTTAAAATTATACCATTCAAACATATACTTAAGCATCTCTATAACCTCTTTTTGCTTTTTAGAGTATGTTATTAAAACTATATTATCTTCATCTACTGATTTTATTTCTAAATTATCTATCCATTTTTTGTATAGCATCTCTTCTGCACAAAAGAAACAACTTTTTATACTTGCAAGCACTTTTTCTATCTCCATCTTTTACACCTCTTTATAATTTTTCGTTTTAAAAATTGCACTACATTATATTACTTAAATTATCTTCTCAAAACAAAGTCTATATCTCTATCCTTTTTAGTCACATAACTAAAAGTATGAAAAAATAAATCATACATTCTTTTTCCTATAACTTCTTTTTGCTCATCTGAATGAACTATTAAAACTATTTTATCATCATCTATTGATTCTATTTCTAAATCATTAATCCATTTTTTAAAAGAATAACCATTAACCCCTTGTTTCAATAATATTTTAACTTTACGTAAAACTAATTCATTTTCATCAAAACCATCTATCTTTTTCATCACTATAATATCTCCTTTAACATCTATTAACTTTATCTTTTAAATCCTTAGATTTTCTTTCTGGTGAATTATGTATATGCTACAAATTATTAATTAACGTATACACAAAAATCATCGTTTGTTTTTCATATATAGAAAAAAATAAGGTTAACTTGTTCATATCAAAATCATTTAAAATATCGGTATTAAATATATTATCAAAGTGTTTTATATACTGCATTATTTCTTCTTTTTTAAATTCCACCACTTACACCTCTTTATATTTTACTTCTAAAATAATTATACAATTTTATATGTTATTTTCAACACATCTGGTCATATAATGTAGCATATCTTTTAAATTCAAACAAAAAAACACTAGATATCTAGTGTTCTTCATTTAAATATCATATTTATCATTAGCTTTTTTTATAATTTCTCTTATTTCATTTCTTAAAGAAATTGGTTTCATAATTTCTACTTCTCTTAAATTTTTCAAAGCCCAATATAAAAATCCGTTTCTATCTGTATCTAGAATAAGTTTAAATGTATTATCATCATTTTTAATAATAGTTATATTTTTTCCAAATTTATCTACTACTGGATTTAATAAAGGATTAGCACAAATAGCCTCAATTTCTTCAATCTCTCCTGCAAACATTTCAATAGTAGATTTTGCAAATTCATCAATTTCTTTTTCAGACTTTTTAATAGTTCTTTTTTCTTCTAAAACTTTAATTTTTTTCATTCGATCTAATCTAAAAAATTGAAATCTTTCTTCTCCATCCTTTATAGCAATTAAATAAAATTCTTGTTCATTATAAACTATTGCATATGGTGTTACTTTATATGATTTATGAAAAGCAAACTCAAATTTTTTCTCAATATTATATTTCCAATAATCAAATTCTATTTTACTTAAATTTTGAATAGCATTTGAAATATCTTCTATATTTTTTATCACTTCCATATTTTCTGTTTTGTTATTTTTAGCAAATACTCTATAATTATTTAATGTTTTATTTTCATAAATATTTTGCATATTTTTGCATTTCTTAATTATATTTTTAGCAACAGATGGAACAATATAATTTGCATAACTAAAGTTATCAATTATAGCCCTTAATTCTCCTTGTTCAAAATCTGTTTCTGGATTTTTGCTAATATAATAACCTTGTCCATTATCTTCTCTTGTACTAATATCATATTCTAATTTATACTTTAATAAACTTATATTCCTTCTGATTGTTCTTGTATCTATATCTACATCATAAATTTCTTTTATTTTTCTTTGTATATCTACAACTTTCAATTTATGTTCTTCGTCACTAAATTTTTTTAAAACATTTAATATGTATAAAATATTTCCATTTTTTTCATATAATTCCATATTCTTTTCTCCTACGTTTTTATAATTTATCTGAACAATATTTTTCAAAATCCTGTACAATATCATATAATGTTTTATCAAGATAAGTAAGTGCTTTTTCTCTTATATAAATTGGTACTCCGTAATAGGCTTCCGCAATACTACCAACTATAGCCCCTATTGTATCTGAATCCCCACCTAAAGATATTGCTATTCTTATAGCGTCTTCAAAATTTTCGGATTCAAAAAAACATTCTAATGCTTGTGGTACAGTTCCTTGACAAGTTTCATTAAATCTATAACTATCTCTTATCTCATCAATTTTAAAATCTAATTTATAATAATTCTTTTCAATATAATTTTTAATATCTTCTTTTTTAGTTCCAATTCTAGCTAAATAAATTGCTATTGCTGTTGCCTCAGCTCCTTTTATTCCCTCTGAATGATTGTGTGTAATTTCTGTAACAATTTTTGACAGTTCTCTTACTTCTTCCAATGTTTCAGTTTCATAAGCAACTGCTGAAACTCTCATTGCAGAACCATTACCAAAACTATTATATGGTTGTGGATTTTCAGCTCTAAGCCATCTTGAAAACATTCCACCATATCCTGCATAAGGATATTTTTTTCCTAAATATTGCATACATTCGATTGTTTTTTGTGATAATTCATTATAGTTACCATTACATTCCATAATAGCATTACCAATAGCAATAGTCATAATAGAATCATCAGTATAACTACATTCTTCATCAAATAATTCAAAATCTTTAGCTCTATAATTTGAAAATTCAAATCTTGAACCTATTATATCTCCTATTATTGCACCTAACATATGTTCATCTCCTTTTAATTTATCATATAAATTATGGCATTGCAAATACTTATATTTGTTTTACTTCTATCCCCTCATATGGGTATTTTTTATCTGTATTTAATATTTTATTTACTTCATATTCAGACAAATCTAAAATATCTTTTTCTACTTCATTTTTTAATTTATCACTTAAATTTTCTAATCTTTCTTGCAATATTTCTAATTTTTTATTAAATATATTATTTTCTTCTACATAATCATCATCAATTAAATTTAAACCAATTTTGAATTCTTTATTAACAAATTTATCTATTGCCAAACACATCATTTCACAGCCTTTATTGTTTCTTTCTTTTTCTATATACTCTTCTAAAATTTGAGAAAACTCTATATTTATTTTTGCTAATTTTTCATAAACTAACATGTCAATCCACTCTACTCGACCACCATAAAATCCAAACGCAGTAAAATGTGTTACATCTTTTTTCAATTTTCCTTCGCCTATTTCAAATAACATTTTTAATCTAATATTATCAATTTTATTGTCATCAATATATAATACAGAATCATATCCAAATGTAGTTATTGGCTTTAATTTCTCTAAATTTATATTTTCTTTTTGTGCTTGATATTCTATTGGATATTTCTCCTTACAATACTCTCTCCATTCTTTTTCATTATCACGAGTATATTTTTTATCAAATAAATCTCTAAATTCAGGTTTCAAATTTAAAAATCTTTCTACCCAAGAATCTCTTGCTGTTGTACATAAAATAATATCAACGCCTTGCTTTTTTACTTCTTTTAATTTGTTTATCAATTTATCTAAATTAGGTCTTAATACCATTATTAAATCTTCTTCATTAAAGCTGTATTGTTTTTTAAACATTCCATGTTCTAATGTCTCGTCCATATCCAATACAATTGCTTTTTTATATTTATCCATTTTTTCCTCATATTTTAAACTTTAAATCTATCAAACAATTATTAATATCATTTAAAATTTCTTTTACTTCATTTAATGTATTTTTATTTATATCTAAACTCATTATTTTTACAAAAGCCATTTTTTCATTATCTATATCTTCGTCTATTAAATCTTTTGTTTCTAGCTTTATAAACACATCATATTCTTTTAATTTATTTTTTAATTTTTCTTCAATTTCTTGACAGCATTGGTAAATTTTTTCTTTAAAATTCCCATTATTTTTATAATAATACATTGTTTCCATCTTAGTTGTTTCTAAATTTAAATTAGACTTTTTATTTTTTTTAGCTAAATTTATACTAATTAAATTTCTATTTTCTTCTAAATTCACTTCTACACATAAATATTTAAAATCTTCACTTTCTACATTATTTATTTTTCTTGACAAATATTTCCAAGAAGTATTTTTAGAATCCTCTATATATTCCCAACCTATTATATTACTACTACCTTCTTTTTCTTCTAGTTCCTTATAAAAACTTGTACATATTGCTTTACTTATATCTTCTTTTAACTTTATTAAATCATTTGTTACTATATCTCTTTTAGAAGAATATTTATCAAGTTCTTTTAAATACAAATAATAATTTTCTAAATTTAAACTTTTATATTCTTTTTCTAATAAATTAATTATATCTTTTCTTTTAACTACTGAATCTACAAATTTATATACACTCTCAGAATCTTCAAGCATTTGATAATGACAAGCAAATATATTTTTCTCTTTCACACCATTTTCAGTTAATTCTTGAATATATTTAAACATTGGATGTGAAAATTCTTCTAATTCTATTTTGTCTACAATAACAATATAAAAGTCACCTATTTTTATTAAAAATTCTATCTTTTCATATTGATTTATTATTTCATATTGATAATTACATCTTTCTGAATATTTTTTTAGCTTAACATCATCTATTCGATCTATCAATAATTTTATAAATTTTCTAGATACATTATCATCTTTAAACAATTCTTCCATATTATTTGTATTCCTACTAATACATTTCATTATTTATCATAATATTAAATTTAAAAATTAGTCTTTATTATGTATTTCTTCACATTTTTTTATAGTATTTAATATTTTTTTCATATCTATATCAATTGTTTCACTTTCTTCTAATTCTTCATCATTAATAAGATTATTTACTCTCATCCACATACGACTATTATTATTTTCATCAATTTCCATTAAACGATAAAATCCCATAAATACATACTGTTTTCTTCTAAAAGCATCTCTTTTTTTTCCAAAAACAAAAGCATATTTTATTTCTGTTTTTAATTTTTTACTCTCAAAAGGTATTTCTAACCAAACTTTGCCATTTTCAAAAAACTCATTTTTCCAACTACCATCTACATTAAATAAATTAACAGTATCTACATGAACAAAATCTTTTTTACCTATTTTTTCATTTAATCTAATTAAATCTAGTCCGCCTTTCATTGGGTGACTTTTAGCATTATATTCTTTTTCTAATAATTCATAAAAACAATTATAACAATAGTAATTTGTTGTAAATTTTGTTCCTATTTTTATTTGTTTATTCTTTATTATTTCTTCTACTTGATTTGTTACATTATTAATATCTAATTCTTCTTTTAAGCAATTATAAAAATCTCTTATAATTTCAGAAAATTTCACATAATCCTTAATTAAATTTAATGTATCAATACCATCTATACAAACAACTTTTTTATTAAGATTCTTTTCTAATTCAGTTTGCATTTTTTCTCTATCTTCTTCCCATTTGCTTGTTTTCCAATATACTGGTATAACATTTTCTTCTGAAATATTTCCTTGTAATCCAACTCTCTCTTTATTTTCTATTCCATATTTTGAGTCATTTATTGAATCTATAAATTTATTTACATACAAATTTTCTTTTTGTTTATCACTTAAAATACTAGTTTTTTTATCCTCTATAATTATTGCATATTCTTCTTTTTCTATGGTTTTAACTATAAGTGTAATATCAATATTTTGATATTGTCTTGTTATATTAATACTCTTAATAAGTGGAACTTTTTTATTTGCATATTCAAATATTTTAGTTAATATTTTTTCTGCCATTTCACATAACTTATTTTCATTTTCTGTATTATCTTTTATTTTTCTAAAATTAAACCAATTTATACACCAACATATAAATGCATCTTGACTTAACTCTTTAGTTGCATATTTAAACAAATTATTCTTCTCCTTTTTCATATTATCTATACCTCCTACTAATATTTCTACTAGTATAAGGATATTATTTTTTTATAGCATGTTCAATCCCCCTGGTCACGTAATGTTCCTCTTTTCTAATACTTTTACTCAAAAAATCATTGATAAATCAGCATTTGTAATTCTCAAAAAGATAATTCGGAGTTATTCATACAAAGATTATTAAAGACTATGAAGAAATTCATAGTCTTTTTTGTTTATTTTTGTAACATTTCCAATTTTAATACGTCTTAAGCTAGTATCAGCTTAGTTTTTTCAAAATAAACGTTAATATCTAAATAATGCTAAATTTTGTCTAGTTACCCCGGAGAGAATTCTCTCCGGGGTATTTCTATTTTAATTATCGAAAACACTAGATTCTACACAATCAAATTTAAATACATAATCATTTATCATACTACAAATTTCATTATCATCATGATTAATTAATCCATTTAATACTTCTATTCTTACTAAAAAGCCACTTTCTTTATCATAATATAAAATTCTTCCAGATTCATCGTTCGTAATAATTTGATAGCATTCTTTTCCATTTACATACGCATTGTTTAATTTGTAAATAAAAACATTTCCAATTTTCATCAAATCCTCTATGCAAACATTTATAAAATTCCATGTACTATCAATACATTCCTTTATATTTGTATTATCATCTATAACCCATTTTTCTTCCCCTACGTATTTATCATATTTTATACCATCTTTAATAACAGTTCCTGGTTCAGAATTATATTTTACAAGTAGTTCTTCTCCACTTACAAAAATCTCTGTTATTAACAAACTATCACCGCAATAATTATTATTCTTTATATAAAAATTATCTGACTCTTTATAATTTTCTAATTTTTCCGCAATATTATTAAACACAAAATATTTCTTTACACTTACAAAAACAAACATTCCAATTAATGTTATTAAAAGAATGATTAATGTATACTTAAAAAGTTTTAATTCTTTATCATATTTTTTTAAATAATCTATATTATAATCTTGCACATTTTCTTTATTCTCATTTTTAATATTATCAAAAAATGTTTTACATTTATTACATTTTTCCAAATGTTCTTCTATATATATGTTCGTTTCTTTACTTAATAAATCATCAACATAATTTACTAATAAATCTTGAACTATTTTACATTCATTTTTATTCATTTTTTAACGCCTCCTTTAATTTATTTTTAGCTCTATAATAAGTTACTCTCGCCCAATTTTCCGTTTTATTTAAAACATTTCCAATTTCTTTAAATGACATATCTCCTTTTATTCTTAATATTACTACTTCTTTTGAAAAATCATCTAGAACATTTAATTTTCCTTCAATTAAGTTTTTTTCTTCTTCTTCAATAATTTTATCTTCCAAACTAACTTCACTTTTAAATTCATATAAATCATCTATATTTATTATTTCTTGTTTTCTTCTTAAATAATCATACCATGTATATTTAGCGATTTGACAAAGCCACACAGAAATTTTACATTTTCCTTCATAAGTATCTATCTTTTTTACTGCTTTATAAAATGTTTCTTGTGTTAATTCTTCAGCTAAATCATGATTAGATGTTAAACAGAACAGATATTTATACACTGTTTTAAAATATTCTTTATAGATTTCTTCAATATTCTGCATAACACTCTCCTCCTTTTATAAATTAAGACGATTAAAACATTTTTTTGTTACATTCTTTAACCTTATTATATCAAATTCATTTATTATTTTAAATTTCTAAAAAAATAATAAAAAAATAAAATTCACATTCCCTTTTTTATAAATATAAAACCCGCACGGAAAACCGTGCGGGATAACTGATAACATTTAGTCACCGTTTAAACATCATTTTTTCAATTCTGCGAGCTTCTTTTCTCGATCAGCAGCTTCATACTGTTTGTAGACCTTCATGAAAGAATCCAAATCCATCTCACCTTTTCTGATGATGTCATAGATCTCCTTATACACCGGAACAGACATAAGTTCTTCTCTCAGCTCCGGATACATATAATGAATCATTTCATGAGTACACTTTTGCCATGCAGCTTCATCATCGATGACCAAAAGGCCTCTTACCTGAGTTCCGGAAATCGGAATGGTACTTCTCGGGATAACAATTTCAGCAGTGTTTTTCAAATCTTCAGCGGCGAACCACTGACTTCTGAATTCATCGTTACCATATACCATAAGGCTGGCAAACTTATGCATTTTGCCTTCAATATGTCCTTTAAGGTACTTACCCCATTCGGTGTTAATATCGAGTTCATTGGTCATGTCATTCAGACCGCCAATAATTAGTTCACTCGGACTCACACCAGGATAACATTCCCGAATTGCCTTGATTCTAGTCTCCACAGTAAACGGGTTTCGAAGCGTCCCCCTTTCTTGTGCAGATCCAACAATGACATAGGTACGTCTGCAAAGTCGCATGCTCATCTCAAAAAGGGAATTGTGCCCTAGTTGTACATGACCAAACCGACCAATGGTAACGCCCATGTCGAATACTGGTACATTGCTCATGATGCTTTCCTCCTTGCTCAAAATGATTTGCTATTATTTAGCTCATATATTATAGCATGAAAGTGGCTTAAAATCAACCTTTCTAGAGTATAAGAAAAACAGAGTCATCTCCACCATCATTTGGTGAATATAACTCTGTCTTCCCTTTACCATTTGCTACTTTCCATTTTTATAAATTCTCCATACGAAGGAGATTGTTGCTATAGCCATAATAACAATATCAATCAACCATAACACTTCATGACTTTCAGAAAAGTTAATGGTATTTTCAATATTCGTTTTAATTACCATTACCACAGCCAAGACTAAGTGAGATATAAGATTTAGCTTTTGGCTAAATACCAAATTCTTGTATCTTGACATATCTTTCCTACTAATCCGTTTGGCATTAACTTTAATTTGGTTGATTGAATAAAAATAGGCTATAATGGAAACACATTGCAAAATAGTGAGTATTACTAGTGCTACATTTGGATTAAGCACCATGAATCTCCTCCTTCCTTTTAAAGAATTTTACCACTTTCGTAGCAAATGATTTCTTCCGGTAAGCCCGGATAATCTGGAGATTCAAACATTTTACATATGTATGTTAACATCTTTTCGCTCTTTAGTCAAACAAAAAAATGCAGATTTTACTCTGCATCTTCTTTTATTTCTTAATTATCAATTTTTTCTAGCCCAAAACTATTAAAATGTATTGTTTGATCTCCTTCAAAAGCTAAAATTTTATTTTCTACACCTATTTCATCAAGCCATCCTCTAACTTTAACCGAATCCCATATTCCAGTATTAAATCCATTTCCACCATCATTATTATATAAACCTTCTGTAGTATTATAAAATGCCATCTTTGGAGAAATAGCTTCATATACTTCTTTTGTTACTCCCCAATTTCCATGATGAGCCATTTGAACAGCATCTGCTTTTAATCTATCTTTTGCTTCTAATATTTCTGGACTTGCTTTAGTCATAGCATCCCCTAAAAATACCATTGATTTATTTACATCCAAAGCGGTTACTTTAAATACCATACTTGCTTCATTTCCGTTATCACCATTTGTAATTTCTGGATTTGCTACTCTCAAAATATCTATTTCTAAGTTATCTATCTTAATTTTTTGATTTTCTTCACAAATTACATGATTTAAAATTTTATCGCTTTTTAAAGCATCCAATATTCCTTTTTCAGATTCATATCCTCTTGCGTCATTATTCTTATACCATTCTTCTGTTAATAAATTATAGTAAATATTTTCTATTTTATAATTATTGTCTTTATTAATAACATCTCTCAATGCACCAACATGATCTGAATGTCCATGTGTTACAATCCAGTGGTCAATCATTCCATCTGTATATTTATTAATATATGATGTAACCACATCATAATCAACCCAATCTCCACCATCTATAAAAATTACTTCACCATTTTTAGTTCTAATCATATATCCCATAGAGCGGACATTGTTTCTTGTTTTTTCATTGGAACCACCCAAAATAGTAACTTTCATTCCTTCTACTTCTTTTTCAAGTGCAATCAAATCTTCATTTACGCATTTTTCTGCTAGCTTATTTTCAAAAATTCTTATTCCATAAATTCCTGTTCCTATCAATAAAACAATAATAATTATTAATAACGTAATCTTTACTTTTTTTAACATAACTAATACTCCATTTTATTAACGATTAAATACTATTTTTAACACATTTAGTATACTACATTTTTTATAATACTAAAACCCCTAAATGTTCAAGTAATATTTTTGTACCTAAAATTATTAAAATTACACCACCTGCAATTTCAGCTTTTTTCTCATATTTATCACCAAATACATTTCCTATTTTTACACCTAGCATAGAAATAATAAATGTAATTATTCCAATTAAGCATACTGCTAACATGATATTTACTTTTAAGAATGCAAATGTTACTCCTATTGCTAAAGCATCTATACTTGTTGCAATAGCAAGAACAATCATAGTTTTAAAATCAACTTTATCATTACATTCGTCTTCTTCATCTTTTGATAAAGCTTCTTTTATCATATTGATTCCTATAAAAACTAAAAGTCCAAAAGCAATCCAATGATCTACAGCTTGAATTTTTTCTTGGAAACCTACACCCAAAATGTATCCAAGAAGTGGCATTCCACCCTGAAAACCTCCAAAATATAATCCTATAATTAAAGCTTTTTTTATGTCCATTTTCTTCATAGATAATCCTTTACATACAGATACAGCAAATGCATCCATAGCAAGGCCAACTGCAATTAGTATTAACTCTAATAATCCCATAATTTCTCCTTAAACATTAACAAATAAAATATCATACAAAAAGACTCATTTTCACAAAATCTTTTTGTAAAAATAAGTCTCATTATTTAAAATAAAGCCAGATAAATTAATATCAGTATGTTGGTCTTTATTACATATTCAATATGCTAACTACTCCCTTATCAGAATCATTATACATCAAAATCAATCTATTAACAAGATATAAATCTACTTAAAAATTCTTTTGTCTCATTACATTTTGGACTAACAAAAATTTCATCAGAAGTTCCTTCTTCTAAAATTATACCTTTATGCATAAACACAACATGATTTGAAATATCTTTTGCAAATTGCATTTCATGAGTAACTATTATCATAGTAAATCCCTCTTCAGCCAAAGCTTTAATTACAGATAATACTTCTCCTACCATTTGTGGATCTAATGCTGATGTTGGTTCATCAAATAGAAGTACCTCTGGCTCCATCGCTAAAGCCCTTACAATAGCAACCCTTTGTTTTTGTCCACCAGATAATTGTTTTGGCTTAGCATTTATATATGGAAGCATTCCAACTTTTTCCAAATAAAACTTCGCTTTATTTTCTGCTTCTTCTTTTGATACTTTCAAAACCTTTTCTTGACCAATAGTACAATTTTTTAGAACATTCATATTTTCAAACAAATTAAAGTTTTGAAATACCATTCCAACTTTTGTTCTATATCCAGATTCATCTTTTTTAGAAAGAATATTCTCTCCTTTATAAAATATCTCTCCACCAGTTGGATTTTCTAAAAGATTAACACATCTTAAAAGCGTTGATTTTCCAGATCCTGAAGCACCAATGATACTTGTTATATCTCCTTTTCTTACAGAAAAATTAATATCTTTTAATACTTCATTATCTCCAAACTTTTTCATCAAATGATTAATTGTTATAATGTTTTCTTTCATACTAATCCACCCCCTTTTTTGAAGGATATTTTAAAAGACCACTAGTATATGCAAGAGTATCAGTTGTTGCCAAACTATAATCTTCTGGTCCATTTAACTTAGATTCAAAAACTCTCAATAATTTTGAAAAGAATACTGTCATGCATAAATACATTACCATTGTAATTGTATACGCTTCAAAGAATGTATAATATGTTCCTGCTACTGATTTAGTAGCAAAGAATAATTCGACTGTTCCTATTACAGATAATACACAAGTATCTTTAATATTAATTATTAAGTTATTACCAATTTGTGGCATAATATTTCTAATTGCTTGTGGAAGTATTACATAAAGCATTGTTTGAAAATGATTCATACCAATTGCTTTTGCTCCTTCTGTTTGGCCATCTGAAACGGATAATATACCTCCCCTTACAGTTTCTGCCATGTAAGCACCAGTGTTTATAGAAACTATAAAATATGCTGCAAACCACATATCCATATTTATTTCAAATAGCACTGCAGATCCATAATATATAAACATTGCTTGAACCATCATAGGAGTTCCTCTAAAAACTTCTACATATATGTTCATTATTAACTTTAAAACTTTTAAAATTATTCTTTTTGCTAGGTTGTCTTTTTTTCTTACAGGTATAGTTTGAATTATACCAACTACAAACCCTATCAAGCATCCAATTATAGTTCCAACTAGTGCAATAAGTAAGGTAGTTCCTGCTCCTTTAAGTAAAGACTCACCATAATTTTGAATAATAAATATAATTCTTCCAAAAAAATCTTGTGGCAAACTCATATTTACCTCTCCTATTTTGATATTTTAATGATTTGATAATTACTATCTTTAACGTTTAATTTGATAATGGTTGAACAGTAATTGCATCGTTCATCATTCTTTCAAAATCATCTGTTGTTAAAGTAGAAAGTGCTGTATTTAAACTATTTAATAATTCTGAATTTCCTTTTTTTACTGAAATACCAATATTAATTTCTTCTTCAGATACTTTGAAATTATCTTGTGAATTTGTGAAATCTAATATTTTCATTTCTGGATATACTTTTGTTGCAGCCATAGCAGTTGGCATATCTGTTACTATTAAATCTGTTTTACCTGAATTTAAACTAACAAGCATTTGTGGTGCTGTTTCCATTGCTGGTAAAATATTAGCATTTTCAATTTGTGGAAGACACACATCATACCATACAGTATTTATTTGTGATGTACATGTTGCTCCTTTTAAATCTGCTACACCTGTAGCTGATGCATAATTTGATGAGTTATTTGTAAGTCCTACAATTGATGCATAATAATATGGTGTTGTAAAATCAACAGTTTGTAATCTTTCAGCAGTTATTGATTGACCTGCTATAACACAATCAATTTTGTTTGATTGTAAAGCAACTGGTAAACTATCCCAATCAATTTGATGTACTTCTAATGTATATCCCATTTTTTCTGCTAGATATTTAGCCATCATAACATCATAACCATAAGCAAATTCGTTGCTTCCTGCAATTGGAACCGCTCCATTTGAATTGTCTGCTTGAGCCCAGTTATATGGTGCGTATGCACATTCCATACCTACTCTTAACACTTTTGTTTCTTCTGAAACCACTTCATCGGTATTGTTTGATGCACATCCTGTTAAAAGTATGCATCCTGCTATTAAAATAGCAATAATTAAAACGTTTCTTAAAATTCTTCTCATAAGAAAACCTCCTTAAAAAATATTTTTAAATATTCTGCTTGATTAATCGAAGCTTTCTTATTTTCTAAATTTTCTTTAAAAAACAAAAAATCGTGAATGACTACTTATATAGAACATTCACGAATCTTTATCTTTTACAAAATAAATATCAAAATAAAGTATAAATAAATTTTTTTAAAAAACTATTATACCTATTCGTTTCTAGATAGCGCTCCACATAAGTGACAGTTCATTACATATTTTGCAATGTCCCAGCAATATTTATTTATAGACCATAAATATAACTTCGGCGAAATTTCCTTTCAAACAAATATAGGAGTCTAAATCCACTAAAAATGTTTCTACTATTAAATCTCGCGACCTCTACCAATAGTCATTGGGGTTAACCAATAACAGAATTATTTAATTGTTTTATATTTTAGCATGCTTTTTTCATGCTGTCAAGAATAAAATTTTTATCAATTTATTTTTTATTTGTTTTTTCTACCATTTACTATTAATATATTTAACTAATTTATTAATACATTTTCATCAATTGCATTTATTATTGCATTTCCTTCAACACTATTATTAGATTCATTTTCAGGCTTCATTCCAATAAAAAATAATATATTACCTATTACAAAATACAGTATAAATCCACATAACCCTATTATTATTAAAATTTTAGTTGGTTTATTCATTTTTCCACCTTCATTATTTATCAAACTTTGTTCTAAATCCACACCTTTTACATAAATTGTGCAAAATTTTTCTATTTTCAAAGCCAATAACAATTTCTTTAGTTATTTTCTTTTCTAATATTTCTTCCATAGTTTCATTAAAAATATTTCCAAGATTAATCTCTCCATCCTGATCTAAACAACATGGTACAACATCACCATTTGATAAAATTGCAATTTGACTTCTTAAGCCTTGGCATGTTCCAACATCAGATATAAAATTTCCTTCTAAACTTGGCCATGTAAATTCAAAATCTTGATTTAAAAATGCGTTTTTAGCTAATTTTACAAAACTTTCATTTTTAGCTCTTATGCTTAAATCATCTATGCCAAACTCTTTTTCCATCTTATCTAATATCTTTATATTTTCATCGTTTTTATCTAATGATTCTAAATTCCATAGTCTATACGAAATAATAATATTAGATTGTTTTAAAATTAATTTCGACACTTTAAATACTTCATCTAAATATGAATCAACATTATATAATTTGGTATTTTCATTTTTATTTACACTATGAAGTGACAAATTTAGCTGTCTTACAGCCTTAGAGTCAAGAATAGTTTCTAATCTTTTTTCTAGTAACGTCGCATTAGTTGTTATATTTACCATAATATTTTCTTCTTCACAAATGCTTAATATTTCTTTAAGTTCTGGATGAAGAAGTGGTTCTCCCTTAACATGAAGTGCTATTAAATTTGTATAATCTTTAATTTTTAAGATTATTTCTTTAAATTCGTTTGTTGTTATAAAGCGTTTTTCTCTTTTCCCCTCTAAGCAAAAAGAACATTTTAAATTACATACATTTGTTATCTCTATATATACTTTTTGAAATCTTTTTTCTTTCATACCCACTTCTCTTTTACTATTTTTAATTTACTTTAACTACATCAAAACCATATCCTGTTAAGACTTCATATCCTTTATCTCTTTCTTCATACGATCTTACTACTAATCTTAATGCACCGAAATTGTTTTCTCTATTATTTAATACTTCAATATTCTTAATACCAATTTCATTTGCACTAAGAATTGTTGTAATTTTAGCAATAGCACCATTTTCATCTTTTACTGAAATATTAAGTTCTGGCATTGTAGTTCCATTAATTTTTCTATTAATAAAGCTATCTCTATATGTTTTAGCTTGATCAAAAAATCCATATGTACTATCTTTTGAATCAATCCCAGCTTTAAAATTATCTATAATATTTTCTAATACACTTATTACTTTAAGAATTTCTTCTTTATTATCTAAGCATATATTTTGCCACATAGTTGGATCTGATGATGCAATTCTTGTAATATCTTTAAAACCACCTGCAGCTAGCATTTTCATAGATTCAGCTTCATCATCTAAAGTCTTTACTAAATTAACTAAACTAGATGCTATAACATGAGGTACATGACTTATTGCTGCAGTAATAAAATCATGCTTATCTGAATCAATTATCACAGGTATAGCTTTAATAAGTTCTATAATTCCTTTTAATTTTTCTATATTTTCTTCTTTATTACCTTCATGTTTTGTTATTATATAATATGAATTTTCAAACAATAAATCTTTACTTGTTTGATAACCAGATCTTTCTGAACCAATCATTGGATGTGCTCCAATAAACTCTACATTTAAGTCTTTCAATGATTCTATTATTGATTTTTTAGTACTACCAGTATCAGTTATAATGCAATCATGTTTTACTACTTTTTCTAATGCTTTTGCATAATCTACTATAAAACTAACTGGTGTACAAATAAAAACAAAATCACATACTGAAAATCTACCATCAATTTCTAAGGAATAATCCTCAATTACACCTTCTTCTTTAGCTAAATTTAAACTTTCTTCTGATTTATCTAATGCTATTATATAATCAACTTCACCAGTATTTTTAAGTGCTTTTGCAAGTGAACCTCCTAAAAATCCTAATCCTATTATTCCAATTTTATACATCTTGTTTTGCTTCTCCTTCTAGCCTATTCCTTCTTTTTTAAATTTTCTTATTTTAGTATATATTCACAACAGTTTTTAGTCAAGTTTCTCTCTTAAAATTCAAATCTATAAACAAAAAATAAACCTTTACTTTAGATTTTTTCTAAAAATAAAGGTTTATTATAAGTTCTAAAATTAAGCTATATTATCATATGTTTTTATAATTGGGGTTTATAAAAAAATACTTTTGAATATTACTAAGGTTTTCCTTTAAAAAAATTTAACTAATAATTAGTTATCAAAATATGAATCACTGTGAAAGTTCATAGCGTTATTATTATTGAATTCATAATTATTTTTAATTTCATTTATTACTTTCTCATCCATAACCTCACCCTATAATCCTTTCTTTTTTATTAACTTGATTTGAATGAATTATATCACTAAGAACAAATTTATTAGTGTTTTTTATGTGAAAGTTATTAAAACTTTTTGTTACCAAATCTTGTTCATTTTGTGAACGTATATAAAAAGCAAAACAGACCTGTGCAAAGCCCCCAGGTCTATCTTTTAAAAAGATTTTTAACGCGTTTTTATTTCATTAAATACTAGAAAAAAAGATTTCTATCTTTAATGTAAAATCATTATACACATAATTCTAATTTTTTTAGTGTTTTTTTTATGAAAATTTGTTAAATTTTCTGTTACCACAAAAATACTGTTATTTTTTGCTCAAGTTCCTCTAGTTCCACATCTTCTAATTTTACATTTTTTCTTCTTTTTTGTACTTTTGCAAAATCAAATTGTTCTGCAGCTTTGCCATAAGGAATGTTATATAATTTATTATATATTTCAACAAGTTCTTTAGATTCAGAAATCTCTATTTCATCTTTTAATTTTCTAAATTCTTCAAACTCCATTCCATCTTCCATACTTTTTTCATATAAAGGATTATACTTATTTAGCCTATATTTTAATTTTATTTTCCTTACTTCTTTATTAGATATTCTATTTATTTGTTCTACAAAAAATGGTTTCATATACATACGAATAAATCTATCTATTGGTGGTTTTTGTATATTTTCATTCATTTCTTCTGGACTTGGTGATTGTCCAATTTTTCTAATAAAATTATTATCCACTCTTTCAAATATAGAAATTATACTATGTTCACATTCCGCTTTTCCTACAAAGTATATCCAATTATAATTCTTAAATGCTTTCTTAACTCTAATTTTACTTTGTTGTTCTGTTAATATTTGTCCTGGCTCATCATATTCTCTTTTTGCAATATCCTCTCCTATATGAGCAAATTGAAAGTTTCTTTTACACATACAATCTTTACAAAACAACTCAACATTAACATTATTCATTGGAAATAATTCCGTATATCTAAAATCTTTAATTGAAACTTTTCTATATAATGGCTTTAAAAATAATTTTTCTGTTAAAAATCTATTTTTCATACTTCCTTCAAGCTTTTTTCCATACTCAAAGTCACTATAATTTATTAAACCTGGTTTTAAAGATATTTTCTTCGTCCTCATACTAATAACCACTTCTAGTTAGAGCTTCCTTAATTGTTTTTCTTGCTCTTTCTAGCCTTTTCTTAACTGCATTTTCTGAAATATTTAATTGTTTACTGATTTCAGATACCTTTAAACACTTAAAATAAAAAAGATTAAAAGTCTCTTTATAATTAGGTTTTAGTCTTTCATATAATTCTAAAACTAAATCTAACATTGGACTTTCAACACTAGATGTTGGTATTTTTTCAATCAGTTTTTCATTATAATCTACATATTCAAATCTAATCTTTTTTTGATATGCATCCATCGCTATATAATATGCTACTTTTGCTAACCAATTTTTTCTATGCTCTTCTGATTTAAACCTTTTACCATTTTCAATAGCTTTATAATAAGCAATCCAAACTTCATGGCAAATGTCTACTAATTCATCATAATTTCTAAAAAATTTTTTGATTACCTTGAAAATAAGCCATTCATACTTTTTATACAACTTATCATAATTGGGCGACGATTCTTCCATCTGTTTTTCCCTCCTATTTTTTTATTGCCACAATATACAACGTTTCTTTTCATAATTCAATACTTTTTTTAATTTTTTATCATTTTTTTTACATTATTTAATTCCCACGAAATCGCCCATATGTTTTAAAAATGTGCAAAGCAGGATAATTTCTTTATTCTAACAAAAAAACGGCTCAGATTTTATTTTCATAAACTTGAACCCTATATTCATTTTATATAAAAGATTTTTATTTT
>JAFWYK010000006.1 GCA_017517685.1 Clostridia bacterium | reverse complement strand
CTCATATACTTTATAAAAATCATTATTATTAATAGGTGAAAATTTTGAAAAGGTTTAAAACATTTTTATTTAACACATTTACACTCGTGCTGTTCTCAATTATATTTAGGGCAATAGATATTTATTTTACTTCATACATATCTCAAAAAATTCGGACCCGATAATCTTGGTATATATCATTTAGTCATGAGTGTTTATCTGTTTGCAATAACAATGCGGTACATCTGGAATTAACCTTGCTGTTACAAGAGTAATTTCAGAAGAAATTGCCAAAAACAAACTTAATAATATACCATCAATAATGATTAAATGTATAAGTATTACATTAATAACAAGCTTTTTAACAAGCTCATTTTTATGGATTAATAGTGATTTAATTATAAAAGTTTTTTTGCATTCAAAAGTAGATAAATCAATTATTCATTTAATCAGTTTAGCTATACCTTTAATTTCAATGTCATCTGCAATTAGTGGATACTTTGCAGGTGTAAGAAGAATATATAAAAACGCTTCTGGTCAGTTTATTGAGCATACATTTAAAGTTATAATCTCTACATACCTAATAAATCATTTCTTGCCAAAAGGCCTTAACTATGCTTGTTTTTCACTAATACTTGGAGACTTACTTTCTGAATTTGTATCATTTATTTATATATACATAGTATTCTTATTTGATGAATTTAAATATTTTAAATTTAATAAAGATTGTTCGAATTTACACAATAACTCTATAGTAAACTCTTCCAATACATCTTACATAGACACTATCAAAATACTAAGAATTTCAATTCCTGTTGCAATAACTTCTTATATAAGATCCGGACTTACCACTTTAAAACAACTTATTATTCCTTCAAGTTTAGAAAGAAGTGGTTCCAGTTGTAAAGAAGCATTATCTAATTATGGGATAATCAATGGTTTAGCAATGCCAATAATTACTTTCCCGGATATATTAGTAAAATCCTTTAGCTCTATGTTAATTCCTGAATTCGCAAGATATCATGCTAAAGGTGATTATAAAAAAGCTAAAAAAATGACCAACATTTTGATGATTATATTATTTTCAATATCCATCTTTACATCTACAATCTTATTTATTTTCTCTGACAAAATAAGTTTATGGTTATACAAAGATACAGCTTGTTCAATATTTATTAAGTACCTTGCCCCTTTAGCAACTTTTATTTATATAGATACAGTAGTAGATAGCGTTCTTCGTGGATTAGATGCACAAGTTGGCGTAATGGTTATTAATATTTTAGATTTAATTATAAGCCTTACTTTTATTTATCTTGTAGTACCTCATTTAGGGGTATATGGTTATATAATCTCAATATACTTAAGCGAAATTATAAATTTTATTATTAGTTTTTATTTACTTATCAAAACACTATATTTAAAAAAGTAATTAAAAGAAGATGAATTACTCTATTAAAGTACATTCATCTTTCTTTTTTATAAATAACCAAATTTTTTTAAATATTCCATACTTTCAGGAAGTAATTCATTTCTTGCATGTTTTTTAGTAAATGATTTGGTTTTCTTTATTATAAAAAATTCATCTAAGCTTAATACATCATTTCTAAAATTTCTCACAAATCCTAATATTTTTTTATATGCTCCATTATCCATACAAACATTTTCTTTATACATATATACAATAAGAGAATCAATACACTCTGGTTTGTCTAAAACCTCTTTTATAAGTTTACTTCTTTTATCTTTACTGCACTGAATATAAAAAGATAAATAATTAATTAAATCAATAAAACAAATTGAGTTTATCATATTTTTTAGAATTCTCGGTCTTATTAATTCTCTTGATTTGTTACCAATTACTAATCCTAAATGATTACCTGACCCTCGCCCTATTTTCTTTTTAGAAAGATTAGTATTTCTACTTATCTTCTCATTTTTTCCTTTTCGTACTCTTTTCTTTTTTTCTTCAACATGATTATTTAGACTTATCTCGCCTCTTCTTTTCTGTCTTTTACATATTACATTCAAAGATTTATCTAGCTCTTTCATCTTTTATCCTATTCTATAAAATTAAATGTTTCCGATTGTTCTGTCATACCTTCTAAATTATAATAAGTATCCGGAACATCTCCTACTATTACTGCTTCCATTAATAACACTCTCATATTAATATTTTTCGAAAATGTAGAAATAGGTGTCAAAATTCCTATCTTTCCTTTCAAATCTAAATATATTTTATGCTGTGTCTGATTAATCCCGACAGATTTAAATTCGGTTTTCACGTCAGAATCAAGTGTTCCAGCACTTTCTAATTCTATTTCAAATTTTGGTTTTACATTATTAAGTGCACTTATTCCACTTACTGTTCCCATATTTATAAATACTGTTATCCTTGGAATCTTATCAAACTCTTTTTGAATATTAGATATAATTCTAGATGTTATCTCATTAATTTTTACTGTATCTGCCTTAATTAAACTAATATTTCCTTCTACATCTTTTTCAATATTAATTATTGAATCATATGTAAAATCTTTCATTACTTTATTTACTTCATCATTAATTATCTTTACACCTTTTGACGATGCTGCTGTTTCACACGAAGATTTAAACACAGGATAAGCTCCTTTAAGAAAAGAAAACAAAGATATCATACAAGATGCAAATAAAATCAATAATAATATTTTAATTGACTTTAATTTTCTTATTTTTTCCAAATCAATTCTTTTCCTTTTATATAAATGATCAATCAGTATCACCTCCACTAAAAAATTCAAAAAATCCAGTTATTTTAGGTATTATAAAAACAACATCTAAAACAACTGGATTATTTATTATCTTATTATATATAGTTTCTCACCAGGAATAAGTTTTTCATCTTCTAATTCATTTATTTTTATAAGTAAGTCTTTTTTTATATTAAATTGTTTTGCAATACTCCAAAGAGTGTCTTCCGGTTTAATAAAATACATGCACATTATAGAATTATGATTTTCTTTATCTTTTACTTCTATTTGATCTAAAATATTTACAACTCTTTCTTTAAATTTATTATAAACAATTTCAATTGTAATATCACAATCCACATATTCTTCATTTTGTGTGAATTTTTTGTTTAACACATTAAAACTTACTTCTTCAATATCTAAAGTTTTATTATCAATATTTATCCTAAATTCTAATAATTCTTTTTTTACCTCTAAAACTTGTTTATTATCTACTTCATAAAATATTTCTAATTCTAACTTTCCTTCACCATTTTCATTAACATCTTTAACTCTAGCATCTATATCAAGAATATTAGCTAATCCGTCCAATTTAATTCTTTCAAATACACTTATTGTATCTAAACTTTTATCGCAGCATTCTAAAGCATTAATCTCTTTCTTTAAGAATGTTACATCCTTATCCAGCGAATACATATCTTCAATAAGCATTATCTCCTCTTCCTTATAACATTCACATTCAACTTCAATCTCAGAAATAATTTCTACCACATTTCTTTTTTCTTGATCCAGTCTTAAACTTAAATTTTTAATTTTATAATTTACATCAACTAATAAATCTTCTTTAACTCCTTCTATATCAATAAAAGTCATTGCTGGCACACTTACTTCTTTTATTTTTAAATTTCCATTTTCGGTTAGATACATTATCTTTAATTTTATATCTGCTTTAGAAAGTATTTTATTAATACTTATTTTATTTTCAATATTTACAATTTCTTTTGATAATTTAATAATCTCAGATATTTCAGCTTTATCATCTAATTCTACCATCTCTTTTATGTTTGATTTTCCTTTTGCACTCTTGAATATATTCTTTAACTTAATTTTAGATTCTAGCATTTCAAGATTTGAAAACTCTTTATTATCATTATTCATAAAATCTGGAAGTTCTAAATCATATTCTTCAAAAAATATAACAATTACTTTTAACATTATTCTTACTTGTACTTTTCTTTCGTTAAGCAATTTCACATCACTAGAATCAATTATAACTTCAATTTTTGTTTTACTATTTTCCTTTAATCCTTCACACTCTATTTGCTCTACAAAACTAAATGATGATTCTATACTTCTTGTTTCTTCATTATCTGATATGTATGATATATAAGAATCTACCTTACCATCTAATCTTAATCTATTACTTGCTTTTTCTTCTTTTTGTACATATACATTTGAAGATACCGAAGCGATTCTTACAATATCTGGTTTTACATCTGGTACTATAACATCCCCTACTAAATCTACATATTTTATCTTAGACTTATATTTTCTATCAGTTTTAACAACCTTTTTTTCCATAAAAAAATCCTCCTTAAATGTTATCTTTTATAACATTTATATGAGGATAAAACAAAAAAATTCCTAAAATAAATTAGGAATTCTCTATTATTGATTGTGGTGTTACTCTTGTCTTTTTAACTTCAAGTTGTGGTTGAACTAATGGTTCATAGCTTTCTCCATTATACATACTAACTTCAACTGATCTTGTAAATAAATCAGTATAGTTATATGAGCCAACTCTGTCGGCTTCTTCGAATTTTACTCTAAAATAACTATTATAAACATTTTCAATTATAGCTGACTTTTCTTGTGGTTTACTTCTTTTACCTGGTGACTCTTTTATAATAATTTTTTGTCCTATGTTTTCTCCAATGTTTTTTCTTAAGTCTGCAATTTCAGATCTATAAATTCCCATTTTCAATCACCTTCTCTTTCGATTTACTTGAGAATTTTATATCACGATTAGGGGCAAAAGTCAAAAGCCCGCACACGAACCAAAAGCTCGGTTTCCATTGAGTATCTAGTCTTCCAAACTTTTTACTCAATACATATCTTTTAGATTACATTATTTTTACATTTGTGTAACAAAATGACAAACTATTAATTTATAGCCACTTTCAAAGGTTTTACTTATCATAAAACTTTTTATTTAAATTGTTTATTTCTTTTTCATGACTATATTTTCTTTTTGTTGCCATTCCTCCTCTTATATGTCTCTCTGCTTTATTTTTGTCTAATATTTTTCTTACTTCAAGAGCAAGTGAATAATTTATATTAATCAGTCTTTGACTTACATCTTTATGTACGCTACTTTTACTTATTCCAAATGTTCTTGCTGCACCTCTTACAGTATCTTCTGTTTCTATTATATAATTAGCAAGTTTAACTGCTCTTTCTTCTATAGATAACTTTCTACTCTTAAACATTCTACGCCTCCAATTCATTACTTAAAACTATTTCTTTTCAAGTATATGAATTTAAAAGTTTTTATAGAACATTTAATATAAAAAGAACCAGCATCCATTAAACTATGCCGGTTCTTATATCTTAACTTTTCTATTTTTTTAATAAATTTTTGAAAAAATTCTTAATCTTAGAAAATATTGATATTTTCTCATTAATTACTAAAACATATTTATCCTCTTCTTGGTTTTCTTTTAATTCTCTCTCTTCATTTGAATTATTTTGTTTAAATATGTTATCTGGATTATATTTTTCACGAATTAATTTATCTTCTTTAACTTGATTTTCTTTATACATATCTAAAAGAAATTCTTTTTCTTCTTTTTGATCATTTATATATTTTAAAAACAAATATGATAAATACACTTTTGTATTTTCATTTTCTATTTGCAAATCTAATGGTATATTTACATCAACTGTAAAGCTATAATTCTCTACTACATTAGCTTTTAAATAATTTAAAACATCTTCAGGAATTTTTTCAAGCAGGTTTAACTTTTCAAGTACTATATATGATTCGTTTATTACATCAATATCTATTAATTTGCTCATATTTAAACCTCCTTATCACTTTCTTCTAATTTTATATCTGTAGATGTTTTTCCTGGAAGACTCGCAACCATGCATAAGCTTTCAGCTTCTTTTGACATTACTTGTAATTTTCCTGCTGTTAATCCTTTTTGTGCAGTAGTAAGAACTAAAGAACTTAACATTGAAATCGAAACTGCTTCACTTTTTCTTTTAGTTAAAGTTGTATCTTCAGCTTCTTTTGATTCATCATCTGCATGAGAAATTTCAGGACTTATACCTTCAAAAAGTTCTAAAATCTTTTCATCAGATACTGTTTTATCACATCCTGCCCATTTTTCATTGTTAATTCCAACTTTATAATTACTATGTCCAAAATCTTTTGAAGATTTTAAACAGTAATTTAATGGATATCTTCCTACTAAAATATTATCAGCATCCCATGTAAGATCAGTCCAATAATATTCACCATCTAATTTAACTTTATTCCAAGCATGTCCTTGTGGATCATCTAAATTAACAGTTACTCCACCTTCTAAATCAAGATTAGCGCCTATGTATTCTGAATAAATACCAGCACATGCTAAACAATTTCTTAATATATCTGCATAGCCAGCACATACGCATGTGTTTTTTAATAAACCGTCTGTTAAATTTCTACATGATATTTGAAGAGCTTCATCTTTTTTTCCTTCTTCACTTATTGCATGATGATTATATCTAATCTTTTTACCTAACGCCTTATAAATTTGTGCAAATATCTTCTTTTCTCTATCTGGATCATTTTCATTTGGAAATTCAACTTCATCAATAATTTTATCTATTTCTTGTCTTGCTTTTTTATAATCTTCAATATTATATGGTTCACCTTGTTGTAAAAAAGTATTATCACCATCTTGCATTCTAACTGAAGTTATATTGCTTCTTTTTTCTATTTCATCCACACTTAATTCGGATGCATTCTTTATTACTGCTCTTGTACTTGCTGTTAATTTTCCATCTGGATCAAGTTTTCTTAATTTTCCTATTTCTGATTCAACAACTACATTTTGTAAATTATTTAAACTTTCAATTATTTCTTCTGTCTTATCTGGTTCTATATCTATATCTACATCAACTTTTAATGTTGGTAATCCCGAAAAATCAACTTTATCTTTATATTTTAAATAATCTGATAATTTAATATATTTATTCTTAAATACAATACCAATCGCAGTTAAATCTCCGCTATATGCTATACCAGCTCTAGATTCTTCTGCAAGTTTTACTGCTTTATTAAAATTTTCTGGTGCTATATTATTTCTTGCTAAACTTATTCTTGTATCTTTACTTACTTTTGATATTATCTCTGGATCCGTAATATCACATTTTTCTAACATTAATTGTTTTAAACTATCAAATCTATCAAAAATTTCATTACTAGCATTTGATAAATCAACATTAGTAAGTGAAATACTCTCTATATCTGTATTTAAACTATTTAAAAATGATAAATCTAATGGTACTGTTCCCGTTTTAGACAGTGGTTGAATATGAAAAAATTGTAAATGCATTGCTTTTAAAACTGTCTTCAACTCTTCTACAACATCACCAATCTCTTCTTGTGATAAATATCTAGTATTTATACTCATTCTAAAATTATCTATACTATTTAAAATGTCATCTGCAACATCTAAAGATTCATCATCATTTTTAATTACTCTAGAAAAATCTATATCATATTCTGGCTCATCAAAATGTCTATTATTATAATCAAAAATACATGTTTCTACTGCATCTGCTAAAATTGGATTTTTAATAATCATTTGTATCCTCCTAATTATAAAATTATTATAACAATAAATCTTTTGTTTGTCTTAATTTATAAAAAGTTTTACTTATCATTTTCATTACATCATTTTTCACACAAAAAAAGACCCTATAAAAGGTCAAAGGCTACTAAGTGAATCCACCCAGTAGCCCACAATAATGAGTTAACCCTTGTTTAGCCTTTCGGCGCCTTTTTACTCTCACGGAGCAATTACGACTTTCGTCATATCTACGTCATCCGAAGAGCTTTTCAATAAGGCTCATAAGGTTAAATTCAGCAAAGATGCATACAAAGATGATCGATACTGTACTCATAATTTTGATCAGAATATCCAAAGAAGGACCAACAGTGTCTTTCAGAGGATCTCCGACCGTATCACCCACAACGGCTGCATGATGTTCAGGAGTGCCTTTTCTACCGAGAGATTCGATATACTTCTTGGCATTATCCCAAGCACCACCACTATTACCACAAAATACTGCCAGCATAATTGCAGCAATAGTTGCGCCGACCAAAATACCTGCAACAAACTCAGGTCCGAAAACAAATCCGCTTACAATTGGAACAAGTACAGAAATCAAAGCCGGAGCTTTCATTTCAGCAAGAGCACCATTTGTAGCTATCTGAATACAACTCTTATAGTCAGGATTTGCTTCGCCTTCTCTCAAGCCCTTAATCGTTCTGAACTGTCTTCTTACTTCGTCAACCATATGCTGAGCGGAGTTAGATACAGCTTTGATAAGCAAACTCGAGAAATAGAACGTAAGTGCCGCTCCAAAGAGTGTACCAACAAGTGTTAACGGATTCATAAAATCGAGTACAATGTCAGTTGTCACAGGTGTAAACGTATAAAGATAACTGATCATCAAAGAAACTGTTGCAAATGCTGCAGAACCGATTGCAAATCCCTTGCCGATTGCAGCTGTAGTATTACCTACTGCATCAAGTTTATCAGTAATCGCACGAACATCATCGCCAAGGTTACTCATCTCAGCAATGCCGCCAGCATTATCACTAATAGGTCCATAGGTATCTACAGAAACGGTAATACTTACAAACGACAGCATTCCTACTGCTGCCATTGCAACACCAAAGGTTCCAGAGCAAAGATGTGCAATAAGCATTGCAGCACCAAGAGCAGAAACTGTCAGAAGTGTAGATCTCATACCTACTGACAATCCTTCTGTAATGGTAATTGCTGCGCTATTCTTACACGCCTCTGCAAGTCTCTTTGTCGGTTTATAGTCATAACTGGTATAATATTCACTAATCATACCAATCACAATACCACAAACCACACCAATGATGGCAGAAAACCACGGTGATAACATACCAAATCTAAAAGGTAGCGCACCAAAGTCTGCACCCCAGAAATTGATAACAGTCATCACCAAACTCGTAGCAATTGTTAGTCCGGCTGCAAGCCATGTACCTTTATTCATTTCCTTATGAGGATCGGTAATACTCTTTCTACCGAAGACATACATAAGGCCAATCATGCAAGATACTAAACCGAGTGCTACGAACATTATCGGGAACATATAGAGCTTTTCAAACAGCTCAGGGCTGAAGCCCATATTCTTGGCATTATACGAAATGAACAGGTGAAACACCAGAACAATCGCACTAACGATGGCTCCCATATAGGATTCCAAAAGGTCAGAGCCAAGACCTGCAGTATCACCTACGTTGTCACCAACGCAGTCTGCAATAACAGCAGGATTTCGAGGATCATCTTCGGGAATGTTTTCTTCCGTTTTGCCTACAAGATCCGCTCCCATATCAGCTGCTTTGGTATAAATACCGCCGCCGACACGGTTAAACATTGCGACAATAGAACAACCCAATGCATAGGATGTCAATGTCATAGAAAACGGAACAAAAGATATTCCGCACCAGTTAGTTACACTTTCAAGCTGTCCGATCTGATTCTTATAGAGCCAGAATACGATAACAAGTCCAATCAGTGCACAACCGGATACCATAAGGCCCATTACAGAGCCACCCCGAAGAGCAACTTTTAAGGTTTCGCCGATATTCTTCGACGTCCTTGCTTTGTTTGCAACTCTTACGTTTGCATGTGTTGCCATTTGCATTCCGACATATCCTGCTATTGCACTCATCAATACACCAATTACAAACGCTACTGCGCTCGAGGTGGAAAGAAAAATGCCAAACAGCAATGCCAATGCAATTACTACGACGCTAAGTACCTTGTACTCACTCATGAGGAAGGTTTGTGCGCCTACCCGGATAGCTTTCGCTATCTCTTTCATTTGCTTAGTTCCAGATGGAAGTCGCCTGACTTTGTGAAAGCTGTACGCCGCGTACACGACTCCCAATGCGGCGATGATGATTACTGCTAACAATATACCCATTGCTACTCTCCTTTACTCTTTTTTAGTTTGTTGGTTGGTAGTGCTAATTAGTACAGTAACTATCTTTTCTTTGCATCACTCCTTTACTATTAGGGTAGTATTTCGCATTTAAAATTTTGCAAAATACCTCATCTATATTAAATCCGAAAACGGATACAACAGTATTTTAGCACCTTTTGACTCAAATTACAATATTTTTAACTAATTATGTAGCCTTTATTCGTACTTTTTACATAAAAATAAGCCGCTAATTATAAAAATTAACGACTTTTATTGTTTTTTTGGTTTTATTTTATATTTTTTATTTATTTTTGCCAAATAATTTATTTACAAATTCTTTAAACATTTTCTTAATTTTTTGGAATGTTGTTTCTTCTTCCATAAGTATTAGATATTGTCTATCTGAATTTTGCTTTACTTTTTCTGGTTCTATTGGTATTACAGTTGCAAATGATGCCGTTTGTGTATTAGAAACTCTTTTTTCTGGCTCTATTTTTACTTCAACATCTTCTTTTTCGAAAATCTTAGAAGAATCATATAATTTTGCTTTTTCTTCTTCAATATACTCCTTACTAATTTTATCGTATTTTTCCCATTTTTCCTTTTCTTCAGGACCAGCAAGATAATCTTTATAAACTTTAACAAAAAGAGCTTTTGTTTCCACCATTAAGCTTTGCTCTTCAAATGATTTAGATTCATCATAATTCCATACATATTCAGAATCTTTTTTCTCTTCCATACTTTCTATAAATTTAGAAGGAATTTTATCAAATATTTCTTTAGGAAATCTTTTTAAAAGCTCACTTAATTCTACATATGCTTTTTTATATTTAATAGCGCTTGTTTCTATCATTTGTATTCTCCCTTTAATAATTAAAGATTATAAATCTAATCCATTTTCTTCTGTTTCTCTTTGAGTCTCTTGAAGTAATTCTATTTGTGCTTTATCTGCCATTTCAGATTCTAATATAACTTCAGGCTCTTTTGCAAATTTTTCTGCCGCTCTTCTTAATGCCATTGCATTAATACCTTTAAATTCAATAATTTCTTCTTTTGGTTTACCTGATAAATTTGTACTTCGAATCTCATTTAAATCCATTCGATTTCTCCTTTTATACTTCTTTAATATTCTTCTACTTTAACATACACTCTTTCTTCATCAAATGTATATGCCTTTTCTACTTCTATTTTTGTAATTTGATTATCATCTTTAAATGCAATTCCATTTAAACTATCTAATATTATTTTTACTATATTATCAATATCTGGTTTTTTAGTTGGACTAAGTATTCCCTCTTCAATAAGTGCTCTTTCTTTTTTAGTCACTGTTTTAGGAACTTTAAAATAAGCTATAATTGTAACCTTAATCCTATTTTCAAGCGGAACACTTCTAGGATGCTTAATCTTAAAATATTGTTTTACTAATAATTCATAATCTTTAGTATCACCTGGAGTATATGCTTTGCAAGTATAAGTGTTTACTCTTGGTCTTGCTTTGCCTTTTATTCCTCCAATTACTTCAAATTCAAACATATTTATTTTATCCTTTTATTGTTATTTTAATATCATTTCCATGAGCAGATACTTTTACTCTTCCACCTACTGGGAATGTAAATATTGGTGTTGAATGACCAAAGTCAGCTCCTGCCACAACTGGTATAGATGCTAATTCTTTTTTATTCTTAATAAGCTTAATCCATTTTTCTTTAGTCATAGCTGTTGCCACTTGGCTTCTACCAAGTACTATTCCTTTTACTGTTTTAAATTCTGGCATATGCATTAAAGATTGTAGATTACGATCAAATTCCATTAAGTATATTTTACCAGCCATATCGTCATCTTCTAAAAATAATACTTTATTAGATATATCTGGCATATATTCTGTACCTTGTAATAAATTTACAGTACATAAATTACCACCTACTATATCACCTTCAGCATCGCCTTCATTAATAACAAACATACCTTCATTTGGGAAGAATGTTCTATTTTCTTGATCTATAAACCAAGCATCATCACTCCATTCATTTGATGATGTAATTTCAAATTCATCATCTTGGAAAAACATCTTCTTAAAGAATTCCATTTCATAATCAAATCCTTTAAGCATTCCAAAACTTGAATAGTGAGGTCCTGAATATGTTACTAAACCTGTTTTTGCATGTATTGCGTTTGATAATGCAGATATATCAGAAAAACCACAGAATATTTTTGGATTTTCTTTTATCGCATCATAATCAATGTAATCTAATATTTGATTTGAATTAAATCCACCAATTACTGTTAGAATTGCTTTAACATTTTTATCACGAAATGCTTCATTTAAATCCTCTACTCTTGATTCAATTGATGCACACATATAATCAGAATCAGCTTCCATTACATGTTTTCCAAAAGTAACTTTTAATCCTAATGATTCTAATCTTTCTGTTGCAATTTTCTTGCAATCTTCTCCTAATATTACCATACTTCTTGATGGAGCAATTACTCTTACTTCATCCCCTGCTTTTAATTTATTTGGTACCATATTTTGTCCTCCTTAATTTGTTTTTTCTAGTTTATCACCATTTTTTTATCTTTTCAACATTTAATCTTCTTGTTTTTCTTCATCAACAATTTCTTTTGGCATATGATTATTAAATCCAATCGCCTCTTGATTTGCATTTTTATAGTCCATAGCCATTTTATCATTTTAATTATATCATTAATAATTTTAAAGATTTAAGTTGTTACAAAAAAGATATAAAAGTCATGCAATTGTAGCATTTCAAAGTTTTAAAAGCAAAAAAGATAGCTATTTCTAGCTATCTAATTTAAAAATTATTTACTTATATTTTTGCAAGTTTGCAGCATATAGAACTTATTAATAAAAGTACTATATACACTGAAACAATTCCAGCTCCTGTTGGTAAGTTCAAGAAGAATGATACAAATATTCCAAGTATAAAACATACTATAGAAGTAATTACACTCATTATAACTAAACCTTTAAAGCTTGTTGTAAATTTCTTAGCAATAATTGCTGGAAATACTATTAAGCTTGAAATTAATAATGTCCCCATCATTCTCATTCCAACTACTACAACAAGTGCAGTAAGAAGAGCAATTAAGAATTGATACCATGATACACTAATACCTGTTGCTTTAGCATATTTCTCATCAAAAGTTACTAAGAAAAGTCTATTATAAAATATTACATATACAGCTATTGAAAGAACTGTAAGAACTATACTTAAAATTACATCTTTTGTAGTCATTGTTAAAATACTACCAAACATATAATTATAACTATCTGCGCCAAATCCACTTGTGAATGATGTAACAATTACTCCAAAAGCTAAAGCTCCTGTTGCAACTAATGCAATTATAATATCTGCTGATTCACCTTTCTTTTGGCTTATAAACATTATAATTATTGCTGCAATTATAACTATTGGTATAGATACAGCTATTGGCTCTAGATTTAATGCAACAGCTAAACTAAGTGCAGCAAATCCTACTTCACCAAGACCATGACCAATCATTGAATAATTTTTAAGTGTTAATATAACACCAATTAGTGCTGCTGAAAAAGATATTGCTATACCACAAAGAAGTGCTCTTTGCATGAATGTATATGATAAAAGATTAACAAGTTCACTCATCTTAAAAACCTCCCCAGCCTTCAAATGCCCCATCATATTTTACTGTTTTAGCTAAAGTAATTATTCTTGGTTTAATTTCTTCTAGCTCATCTAAATCATGTGTCGCCATAATGATAGTCATTTTATTTTCTTTATTTTCATTCGCTAATATTTTATATAGCTCTTTTGTTATATTGTAATCAAGTCCTGTTGCTGGTTCATCTAAAATTAATAGTCTTGGTTTTCTAACTAATGCTCTAGCTATTAATACTCTTTGTTTTTGACCTCCAGATAAATCACCTATTCTTCTTCCTTGAAGATCTTCAATTTTTAATTTTTTAATTACATCTTCATATATCTTTTTATCTTCTTTTGTATAGAATGGTAATTTATGATGTTTTTGAGTTCCTGACATTATTATTTCTTTTGCAGTTGCTGGAAAGTCTAAATCTTTTAAATTAGTTTGTGATAAATAAGCAACTTCGTCTAAAGAGATATTAAGATGTACATCTCCCTCTTCTGCTTTAAGAAGACCTACTATAGTTTTTACTAAAGTAGATTTTCCTGAACCATTTTCACCAACTAAACAAACATATTCTCCATCTTCTACTTTGAAATTTATATTATCTAATGCTACGTGATTTGAGTATAAAACTTTTAATTTTTCTACTTCTAAAATAGTCATTTTATTTCAATCCTTTTTCTAAATTTTCAATATTTTTTCTAAATAGCGATACATATGTATCTTTTTCTGGTACACCATTATGAATAGAATATAAAACTAAAGCTTCCGCTTCTGTTTCTTCAGCTATCATTTTAGCTACAGTACCTTCGCTTAATTCTTTATAATATACAACTGGTATTTTGTATTTATTAATATAATCAATAATTGATTTTACCTTTGTTATATTAGGATCTTCACCATGTCCACAATTTGTATATACACTAATAAAATCTAAATCATATTCTTCAATTAAATATGCATATGCAAATTCTCCACCAATTGCAATTTCTTTACTTTCTGCTTTATTTATAATTTCTATTAAGTCTATATCTAATTTTTGAATTTCTTCTTTATATCTTTTAGCATTTGTTTCATAATAAGCTTTATTATCCGGATCTATTTCTATTACAGCTTTTAAAATATTATCAAGCATCTTTTCGGCATTTTTAGGACTTTGCCATATATGAGCATCATATAAATGTTCCGCATGATTATGTCCCTCATGACATTCATCAGTACATTCTTCATCTTCACTATGATTATGCGAAGATTTTGAATCTATTTCATGGTTTATATGATTTTCTTCAAACTCTTCTTGTTTAATAAATTCAACATTTTCAGCTACATTTACAACTTTAGAATCTGTTTTACTTAAATTTTCTACTATATTTTTTGTCCAAGGTTCTAACTCTAAACCAGTATATAAGAACATATCTGAATTATCTATAATAGTAATCATATCTCTAGCTGTTGGCTCATATGTATGTGTTTCTACACCTGATTCAATAAGCAATTTTATATCTGCTTTATCTCCTACAATTTGTTTTGCTAAATCATATTGTGGAAATAAGGTTGCTACTATTTGAATCTTAGAATCATCTTTAATAAATGAATCTTGCTTAAATGATAAAATAGCTATACATACTATAATTATTAATATTAAAAAACTTATACAAGCTACTATAGTCTTTTTCAAATTTTTTCTCCTTAAAATTTCCTTTTTACATTATATAAGTATACTACTTTTTAGCCCATTTTGTCAATATTATGTAAATATATAACCACAACAAAAAAGTGCTCAAAACATTTAAATTTCAAGCACTTCATTTTAATCCTCTATAAAGAATATAAGAAATTTTTTATTGAATTATTTATCGCTTCAGCATTAGTTAAATGAATCATATGATCACCTTGTAATACTTCAACTTTTTGAATAACAGGATTTGTAATTAATTTTTCAGCAAGGTCTGTTAAATTCACTGTTACTTCTCCCGATTCTTTAACTGAATTATAAGTATTTACTGTATCTTGAGATAAAATTTGTAGTACTGGTAAATAATCTGGATATACATATTCTTTCATCTCGTTTAAGTTATCTTCTACTTTATTTATTTCTCTTATCATAGTTCTACTTAAATATTGACTACCAATTCTATTTCTATATACCTTAATTTCTTCTTCACCATATACATCTGTCATAGATTTCATTGTATTTATATAAAATACTTCTGGACTTACATAGCTTAATACTCTTTCATATCCTGTAAGCTCAAAAATTGATGTTATATTAATATTTGAAATCCATTCTTTAATTTGTGTTTGATAATAATCTTCATTTAATTCTTGAGGATATTTACCATCTAAAGATACTATCGCTTGTACAAGTTCAGGATAATTTTGTTGGAACTTCATAGCATAAACATTTGAAAGTGAATGTGGCATTAATACATATGGTCCTGGTATTTCAGCAACTTCTAAAGTTGTCTTTATTTCATGAGCAATATTCTCGTTTGTTCTTGGATGTTTTCTCATTGACATACTATATCCATATCCAAAATACTCAACAACAACAACTTTATATGAATCTTTTAATCCATCAATTAATGTTTTATATTGAATAACTGGTGATTGAGAACCAAATCCAGCAAGAATTACTATTGTTTTATCACCTTCTCCAACTTGATAAACATTCATAAATTTATCTTCTTCTTCATATACAGGTACCAACTTTTTATATTGTCCTTGATATCTAGAAGAAATTTCACCCATTTTTAAAACATTATGAGTTATTATACAAACGAATAATACTACTAATATTCTAATACCCCAATGAACAAAAAAATCTTTAATTAGATCAAATAATCCAAATATTTTAAAAAGTATCTTATTTAACATCTCTTTTCTCCTTTGTTTATTAAAAATTAATTTAATGTATATTGTAAATTATAACTTTTTTCCGAAATAGATATCTCTACGGAAATAGTCTCTTTAGCAGATTTATCTATTATTATTTTAAAAAGATCTACATCTTCACATAGTTTAATCTTATTATAATAAATAATATTTCCTTTTTTTAAAAATGTATTTGTTGTTCCATCTTGATTTTCGAACGTTATAAAATAACTCGAATCATCATCATCGACTAAACCATAATTTTTAATCTTTACTCCTTTTTGTTTGATAGTATTTAAGAAGTATAGATTAAGTTTTGTATATTCTGAATTTACAAATGTCTCTTCATTAAGCTTATGTACATTTTGATAAAAATACACAAGTATCCCACCAAGAATGACAATTAATAATAAGAATACACCTGTATATATTAACAAATTTTTCATTGCATAATTTTCATTTGGTTGCATTTCTAATCACTCTCTTATACATAATCTACATAAAAATCTTATCATATAATTAATTTTTAAGCAATTATTTTTATAATAATCAATAAAAAAAGAAGAACTTTTACATTCTTCTTACTCAACAACAGAATCAAATGGTATTGCTGTACTGTTCGAATCTATATCGTAATCTACGGCTTTAGGTCTCTGATCAATACTATATTTTAAACTATAAATAGAAAGGCCTACTACAAATAAAATCAAAATAATACTTATTAAATCGAATATCGGATTACTTTTGGTATCTTTAATTGGAGAATCATTAGTATATTCTTGTACTGGCTCATTTAATGCATTTTCTTCATTTTTTTCAATGCTTACTTTATCTACTTCAACATTAATATGTTTATTTTCTTTACTCTTATTCTTAATTAAATAAACAACTGGTATTCCCAAAATTCCTAATACAAACCCTATTGCAAAACCTATCCAAAAATTAATACCATTCTTTTTTGATATATATCCACAAAAACATCCGTAAATAGACATTATAATAAGATTACTCATTCTTTTCCTCTTTCCTTACTCTATTAATCCTATTTAATTGTAACTCATATTGTAAATATTTTCAACAAAAAAAGGATCACTTAAGTGATCCCTTTTATCGTGAAATTAAATTATTTTAATTCAACTGTAGCTCCAGCTTCTACGAATTTAGCTTTCATTTCTTCAGCTTCTTCTTTAGATGCTCCTTCTTTAACTGTTTTTGGTGCTCCGTCAACTAATTCTTTAGCTTCTTTTAATCCTAATCCTGTAATATCTCTTACTACTTTGATTACAGCGATTTTGTTTGCTCCAGCGTCAGCTAAAACAACATCAAATGATGATTTTTCAGCAGCAGCTTCTCCAGCAGCTCCAGCAGCTGGTGCAGCAACAGCAGCAGCTGTTACTCCGTATTTTTCTTCAATTCCTTTAACTAATTCAGCTAACTCAACAACTGTTAAGCTATCGATTTCTTCTAACATTTTATCTGTTTTTTCACTCATTTTTAAATCCTCCTAATATTTTTATTAATTTTTTATTTTTTATATTTTTTGATAGTTTACTATCATTTTGAGTGTGTACCTTTTGGTACGATATATTTTAAATACTTTTGTTTTATTAGTTATAAACTAATATTTAATGTAAAACTATTTTGCTTCTTCTTCTTTTTTAACTCTAACTGCATCAAGTGTAGCAGCAAGTTTTGAAACGTTTGCAAGTAAGCATCCAGCAAGTTTTGCGATAAGTTCTTCTCTTGATGGTAATTGAGCAAGAGTTGTTAATTCTTCAACTGTTGAAACTTTTCCTTCTAATACTCCACCTTTGATTGTGTAGAACTCATTAGCTTTAGCAAATTTATAGATTGCTTTTAATGCTGGTAAATATTCTTCTTGAGCGATGATAACTGCTGTTGGTCCAACTAAAGCTTCATCTAACTCTGTAATTCCGTTTTCAGCTAAAGCTCTTCTTGTTATGTTATTTTTGATAACTGCATATTCAGCTCCAGTTGCTCTTACAGATTTTCTTAAAGCTGTATCATCAGCTACGTTGATTCCTCTGTAGTTAACTAAGATAACTACGCTAGCATCTTTCATTTTTGCAGCTAATTCTTTTACTTCTTCCTCTTTTTGTTGAATTATTTTTTCACTAGCCAATTTAATTTCACCTCCACTTTATTTGAATATATTTTATAAATTACTTTACTAATATATTGTTATCTTTTCTATATAAGAAAAGACCTCTTTGATAACCCAAGTCCACAAGGTAATCAAAGAGGCCTTTAAAAATCCGATCTCTTAATTTTTTACCTCGGTAAGATTTATGTCTGTACTTACTGTCTTAGGTTATATATTTTTAATTTTTATTATTTTTGGTTAACGTAAACGCTTGGTCCCATTGTTGTTGCTAATGCTACACTTCTAATGTATTGTCCTTTAGCAGCAGCTGGTTTTGCTTTAATAACAGCGTCCATTAATGTTTGATAGTTTTCTGCTAATTTTTCAGCTCCAAATGAAACTTTTCCAATTCCAACGTGGATAATGTTTGTTTTATCTAATCTGTATTCTACTTTACCAGATTTGATTTCTGAAATAGCTTTTGTAACGTCCATTGTTACTGTTCCTGATTTAGGGTTTGGCATTAATCCTTTTGGTCCTAATACTTTACCTAATCTTCCGATTACACCCATCATATCTGGTGTAGCAACGATAACGTCATATTCAAACCAGTTTTCTTTTTCGATTTTTGGAACTAATTCTTCAGCTCCTACGAAATCTGCTCCAGCAGCTTCAGCTTCTTTAGCTTTATCTCCTTTAGCAAATACTAAAACTCTTTGTGTTTTACCTGTTCCATGAGGTAATACTACTGTACCTCTAACTTGTTGATCAGCATGTTTTGAATCAACACCTAATTTAATGTGTAATTCAACTGTTTCATCAAATTTTGGTTTTGGCATTTTTTCGATTAATTCTAAAGCTTCTTTAGCTTCATATTGTTTTGTGCTGTCTACTAATTTAGCAGCTTCAACATATCTTTTTCCTTTTTTCATTTCTTTCCTCCCGTGGTATTAACGAATTTAAGTTTCTTAAATTCTCCCAAAATATTTATATATATGTTTAAATATATATCAAAATTATTCTTCTACAGTTACACCCATTGATCTAGCTGTACCTGCAACCATGCTCATTGCAGCTTCTACTGATGCTGCGTTTAAGTCTTCCATTTTTTGTTCTGCGATTGCTTTAACTTGTTCTTTAGTTAATTTAGCAACTTTCTCTTTATTTGGTTTACCAGAACCTGATTTTAATCCTAATGCTTTTTTGATTAATACAGCTACTGGTGGAACTTTTGTAATAAATGAGAATGTTTTATCTTTATAAACAGAAATAACAACTGGAATGATCATTCCTGGTTGGTTAGCTGTTCTATCATTGAATTCTTTAACGAATTGCATGATATTAACACCTGATGAACCTAAAGCTGGTCCTACTGGTGGAGCTGGTGTTGCTTTTCCTGCTTCAATTTGTAATTTAATAACATTTACAACTTCTTTCTCTGCCATTTTACTTTAGCACCTCCTTCTTAGTTAACTTTTTGAACTT
Organism: Clostridia bacterium; assembly: GCA_017517685.1. Classification (GTDB taxonomy): domain Bacteria; phylum Bacillota; class Clostridia; order TANB77; family CAG-508; genus Scatovivens. The sequence continues at coordinate 4,811 of JAFWYK010000006.1, read as the reverse complement.
GTGAAAATTCTAGTTCTACTGGAGTTTCTCTTCCAAACATAGAAACTAAAACTTTAACTTTTTGTTTTTCTTTATTTATTTCTTGAACTGTTCCAACGAAACCTTCTAATGGACCGTTAACTACTTGTACAGTATCGCTAACGTCATAATCAATGTTTACTGGAACTGCATCAAATCCCATATTTCTGATTTCAGCATCTGTAAGAGGAATAGGATCTGTTCCTGAACCAACAAAACCTGTAACACCTCTTGTATTTCTTACGATATACCAAGACTCTTCTGTTACTATCATTTTAATAAGAACATAACCTGGAAATACTTTTTTAAGATTTGTTTTTCTTTTTCCATCTTTAATTTCAACTTGTTCTTCCATTGGAACAACAATATTAAAGAAGAAATCTTCTAGTTCTCTATTTTTGATTGTTTTCTCTAAGTCTGTTTTTACTTTATTTTCATAACCTGAATATGTATGAACTACATACCATTTTGGTTCAACTTTATTCTCTTCTTGAGACATAGTCTAGCCTCCTCTTAAATACTTTCTTATTTAATTCTATTCTACAGAATTTGTAGTATCATTTGTAGCTTCGTTTGTTGTGTTTGTTGCTTGATTATCAACTACAGTATTTGTGCTATCTGTTGCTTCCGCTTCATTAGAAGTTTCAGTAGCTGCATCTTCACTGTTTGCTTGATTATCTTCAACAGTTTCACTTGAGCTAGATGTAACTAGGGCTTTTAGTTTGTCTACTCCATAAACATTTAAGTTTTCAAATACTACATCTAGTATAAATACTATTGCAGATACTAATAATACGATAGCAATAACTGCTGTTGTATTATTAACTAGTTGTTTCATTGTAGGCCAACTAACTCTTTTTAATTCTGCTTTAAACTCTTTAAAAAAGTTTTTCTTTTCTTTTTTCTCTGTTTTTACAGTTTTCTTTTCAGTTGTTTTTGCAACTTTTTTTTCTTTGTTTTCTTTATTTACTTCTTTAGCCATCTTAACTCCTCCTAATAGATTTAACTATTTTGTTTCTTTATGAGTTGTACGTTTTTTGCAGAATTTACAATATTTAACTACTTCTAGTCTTTCTGTGTTGTTTCTTTTATTTTTTGATGTCATATAGTTTCTTCTTTTACATTCTGTACATTCTAATATAATGTTTTCTCTTGGACCTTTTGCCGCCATTCTAACTACACCTCCGTTTTCACTAATATGAAGCTTTAAATTTTTTTATATTTATAATTTTTAACGATGTGACTGTATGTATCTTGAATACATGCTTATATAGTTTACCACAAAAATACGCTATATGTCAACTATTTTCACACATTTTTTTGATTTTTTTTAATGATTTTCTTCTTATATTATTTAGAAAAAATTCACTAAATTTTTATAGCATTATTTTGAGCAAAAATCTATAATTAAAAGACAAAAATATGGGTAAAATCATATATTTGTCTTTTAACATCCTTATTATAAACATCATTTAAGCTTTTATATAAAAATTTTATAAACTATGTTTATTCTTTTTTCTTCTTATTGGTTTATCATTAATTCTATTTGCTTTTTTTCTTGGTCTAGGTATCAATTTAGCATTTCTAGATTCCTTTTCCAAAAATTTATTTTCTTTAATTTTTCTTTTTGCATTTCTTGGAACTACTTTTACCTTATCTGGTTTAGTTTTTTTCTTCTTTTCTACTGAATAACCAAACTTACCAATTTTTTCACCTAATGCATAATAACCGCCATTTGCATAAGCTATTAAATCACATTTAGAAATATCAAAACTTCCATTTTCATCAATGTATTTTTCATCTGCATTGATACACAATACTTCTGCTATAAAAGTAGTATGTGTTCCATATGTTTTTTCTTCAATAACTCTACATTCAACTGATACTGGAGCTTCTTTAATTAAAGGAGCTTCAACATAATTTGCTTTTTCTTTAGTTAGTTTCATTTCACTAAATTTATCAAATTTTGAGCCACTTCTAACACCACACCAATCAGTAGCAAATGCTAAATCTTCATTTGTTAAATTAATAACAAACTCTTTTTTCTCTTTAATTATATTATACGAATATCTCTCTGGTCTTACGGAAATATACACAATCGCAGGATCTGTATTTAAAATTCCAGTCCATCCTACTGTTATAATATTGGATTTTTCCATGTCACCACATGATACCATGACTGCTGGTATAGGATATATAAAAGTACCAGCTTTCCATACTTTTTTCGCCAATCTATCTTACCTCATCATCAACTTGTTTATCAAAATCATACTCACCGTTAGTAACATCTCTAACAATACCTAAATGCTTAGCCATAAGATCTGTTGATTTACAATAAGTTTCGAAATTGATATATTCTCTTCTTCCTATTCTTCCTGGATATTTAGCAGCATACATTAAAGCTTCAACATCATATGGATTATATGTATAACTAGCATCTAGTTGTACTCCTGATCCATATACTGTATCTCTAACCGCTCCAGCAAATCTATAATTTCCATCAACTGCTTGTGATAGTATTCTATCTGAAAATGCAACTTTAGCATAAAAATCAGCTTTATCTGCAGGTATTTTATCTGTGACTACCATATGAAGAGTACCTAAACGAGCTGCTGTTTGATATCTTCTATCTGTAGGTTTAATACCTTGTTTTCTCATAGCATCTAATCTATCAACAGTAGAACTTTCCATTATTCTAGAAGGTCTACCATTTACTAAAAATTGTCTTTCATTAGCTGGATCAAATAACCCGTCACGCTTAAATTCTATATCAGCAAATGGGGCTAAAACAAAATATGTTTTTACTCCATCTTTTCCTAAACGAGTAACACCAACTAAATCTAATGCTTCTGATGAAATTGTTGGTTGTCCATCTCTATTAAACATTGTTCCATAAACAAATTTACCATAATTAACAGCTACAACTCGTTGATTTTCATCACCTTTAGCTGAATATTCTGCAACTGTATCTAAGATAACTTTAGGTTCTCTTAATTCTCTAACTCCCCATGAGAATGTTCCTTCTCTTGATGGTCTTCTTTTTTTACCTTTAAATACTATAGAATCAACACCTTCTTTTTTTGCTTGTTCAAATTGTTCTGGTTTCATACCAAGCATTAATTCAGTTTCTATAATATTACTTCTTCTTTTATTTAATCTAGTACTCAAAGCAGCTTTTTCCATAAAAGCTCTAACTCTTTCATTATATTCATTTAAATATTCATCATATGCAGCCATTTTCTCTGGTGAACAAAGTGTTTTTCCAGCAAATTCTGTTACACTTGCTTCTTCATAATAAATAGATGCTCTATTTGGGAATTTTCTTCTTATTTCATTATTTACTCTTGGATAATATGCACCTTTATATACTTTACTTCTAATATCTAGTAAGAAATCTGCTATAGTTCCTTCTGAATCTCTACCTTCTTTAATATCTTTTTCACATTTAGTAATAACTGTTCCAATAACTTTATCTAGAATTGTTTCAAATTCAGCTTCAAAATCTCTATTTCTTGATGATTCAGCTTTTGAAGCTAATGATGAATTATATCTTTCTTTATTAGAATTAATATAATTTACAGCATCATTAATTGAAAGTGATGTAAATTTTCTAGGATATAATGCATTTAATTCAGTCATTATTTTAATTTGTTCATCTGTAGTGAAGTAAGAATCTAATCCTGTAGTTAATTTCTTAACTGCATAATCAAAAGTTTCTTTTGCAAAATGAATTGTATTATCATTAGCTTGATGTGCAAGTTTTAATGAATTGCAAATCATTCCTTTTGTAGTAAAATCAGTTACTCCAATCATTCTTCCTATGATATCATAAAGTGAATTTCCTTGTCCGATATAATCATACATATCTCTTTTTACAGTATCTACCGCCATTTTTATCTTCCCTCGTATTTAAAAATAAATATAATTATCCATAATAATAACTATATTACAGAATAAATTATATCATATGCATTATTTTTTTCAATATAATTTTACATTAATTTTAATATAAAAACGCCTTATTTTTCATTCTAGAAGCTCGAAAAAGTTGCAATGTGCGCAACTTTCCCTACTTTTCCATATAATAATGTGTTTCTATTTCTTTATATACTTTAAATCCTAATCTTTCATATAAATTTTTAGCAGGATTATTCTTAAAAACTCTTAGTTTAGTAACTATTCCTTTTGATGCATTTTCTTCAAGTTGGTTATTTAAAATTCTAGAACCAATTTTATAATTTTGATATTCCTTTAAAATATTAATTTCTTCTATAAAAAAATCACCATCTAAATATCCTGTTGCATAAACACCAACAGAATTTCCATTTACCATAATAATTTTCTTTCTTGAAATATTTAATTCTAAATCTTCTTTTAGTCTTCTATGCTGATCTTCTAGATCCCATCCCCAACATTCTTCTATATACTTTTTAAAGTTTTCTTCTTTTAATCTAAATAACAAATCATAGTCATTAAACAAACAATCTCTAAATGTATATTCCATATATATCACCTCTATAGAAATATCATACAATAAGTTAAAGTATTAATCAATAAAAAAGAGACTACTTAATGTAGTCTCTAATGGCTCCTCTTGTTGGACTCGAACCAACGACCTATCGGTTAACAGCCGAGCGCTCTACCAACTGAGCTAAAGAGGAATATAAAATCTGGCGACTTCCTATTTTCCCAACAAGGTAACTCGTAAGTATCTTCGGCACTAAGGAGCTTGACTTCTGTGTTCGGCATGGGAACAGGTATTTCCTCCTCGTAATCATCACCAGAAATGTTTT
>JAFWYK010000005.1 GCA_017517685.1 Clostridia bacterium | reverse complement strand
GGCATTTATAATAACACGTTCAATAGGAAAATATTTGGGAGCATATTTTAGTGCAAAAGCAATGAAGTGCGATAAAAACGTTATAAAATACTTAGGAATAACTCTTTTGCCACAAGCAGGTGTTGCTTTAGGCATGTGTATTAAAGCACAAGAACTTGGAGAAACAGGAAATTTAATAAAAAATATAGTATTATTTGCTGTTTTAATTTATGAACTCGTCGGACCATATTTAACAAAACAATGCTTAATAAAAGCTGGAGATATAACTTTAAATGAAGAAAATTAAAAAATAAATAAAAAATATGAGTAAGTAATTAAAGTTTTGGAAATTACTTACTTTTATGCTATAATCATAGCGATAAATTACAATTTATCGATTAGTTTGAAAAATAACTAATCGATTTTTTTATGCTAATATTGACTTCCATTCTGTTTTTTGGAAGACAATTATAAATAAAGTGTAAAATATTGAAATTGATAAAAGTATTGCAACTCTATATAATTTTGCCTTTTTGAATAATAAGTTACAAAAATTGGAAGATAAAAATAAAAAACTAGCAATTCTTACTTACATAAGAGTTCGCTAGTTTTTCTTGAAGACGCCAGCCCTTCTTGTTTTTTTGAAATCCTTGATAAGCAAGACTTTTTGTTTTAAATGGAGACAAAAATAGTGAAGAAACGACAGACAAAAATTTTGATAATATATCGAAAACTTTATTAGGCGTTATATTGTATTAAAAAATAATTATAATGATATTTACTTTTGAATTTGAAATAATAAATAAAGAATAAGTAATATTTTTAGATTGACATTTCATATACATTTGATGTATAATATGTATATGAAATGTAGGAGGTGAGTGATGACTAATTATAATGATTTAATAAGAAAAAATAATGGAGTTATATATGCAAATAGATTGGCTGAATATGGTATTACAAGGCATGACTTACGAAATATGATTGCACATGGACTTCTAGTAAGATTAATTCATGGAATATATGTTAGCCCAGAAAAAAATGTTAATGAATTTTGGGTGATGAATGAAAAATATAAAAATGGCATCTATTCTCATAATACAGCCTTATATTTTTATGGATTGACAGATAGAACACCAATGAAGTTGGATATGACTTTTCCAGCCAATAATAGAGTTAATAATGATTATTTAAATGTTCATTATATAAAAAAGGATAATCACACACTTGGTTTAAAGAAAATGGAATTGAATGATGGCAGTTATATTCAAATTTATGATTTAGAAAGAACTATTTGTGATATTATTCGAGATAGAAATAAAATAGACTTACAAATATTTAATCAAGCAATAAATGAATATATTAAAAGAAAAGATAAAAATCTTATTGCTTTATACAAGTATGCAAAAATTTTTAAATTAGAAAATATACTAAATAAATATATGGAGGTATTATAGATGCCAAAAAACACAATGAGTTTTAAAGCAATAATAAATAATATAGCAAAAGAAAATAAAGTTGCAGCACAAGCTGTTCTACAAACCTATATGTTAGAAAGATTATTAGAAAGAATTTCACTTTCACAATATAAAAATAACTTTATTTTAAAAGGTGGAATGCTGATTTCTGCAATGTTAGGAATTGATAGTCGAACGACTATGGATATGGATACAACTATAAAAGGTTTTCCATTAACTGAAGAAAATATAAATAAGATAATGCAAGAGATTTGTGAAATAAAAATTGAAGATAATGTTTCTTTTAAGGTAAATAATACAGAATTAATAAGAGAAGATGATGATTATGGTGGATATAGGATAACATTTGAGGCAAATTATAATAATGAAATGCCAGTTATATTAAAAATTGATGTTACCACTGGAGATAAAATTACATATAAAGAAATCGAATATGAGTTTTCATTAATGCTAGAAGATAGAAAAATACGAGTGTTATCATATAATTTAGAAACTGTTATTGCAGAAAAATTTGAATCAATAATTAAAAGAGGCCCATTGACAACAAGAATTAGAGATTATTATGATATTTATATGTTAACTAATACTCAAAGTAAAAATATTGGAAAAAAGGAATTGAAAGAAGCTATTAAAGAAACTTCAAAACATAGAGAATCTATTGGAATAATAGAGCATTGGCAAGAAACGATAGATTTAATAAGAGAGAATGAAAATTTATTAAAACAATGGAAAAAATATCAAAAGAATAATATATATGCAGAAGATATTGAATATAATGATTTAATACAAGCTATAGAAGAAATTGGAAATATTTTTGAAAAATAATATTTAATCGATAAATAATAAGTTTTAAAAAAATGGAAGACAAAATAAAAAACTAGCAATTCTTACTTTTGTAAGTTGTTGCTAGTTTTATTTTTGGAGGCGCCAGCCCTTCTTGTCTTTTGAAAATCTTGTAATTCAAGGTTTTTATTTTTTTGGGGGGACATTGGGGACAAAAGCTTTGCAATATAATAAAAACACAAAGTATTATTTACTTTGTGTTTTCTGTATGTTAAGAATCAAATTCAATTAATCTTGATAATTCGTTATAATTAATATCTAAAACTTGGCATAATGCAATTAGTTCAAAATCTCTTACTATTCTACGATTTTTTTCTATTAAAAATAAATCATTTTTGTAAAGTGAAATGCCTAAAAGTTGTAATTTATTTGATAAGTCTGAATATGACATATCTTTCTCTTTTCTTTTTTGTGTTATTAAATTCGATACGACATTTGTGTTGCCATTAAACAGTTTATAAGGCATAAATAGACCTCCAGAATATTAATGTTCGTATTGATTTTACATTATTTTTATGATACTATCGTTATGATGACAATAACGAATTGAATGTTGTGAAAGGAGAAAAAATAAAATGGAAGAAAAAGTAAATAATAAAGAAAAAAATTCTAAAAAAATATTAGTATTAATAGGGATAATTATTATTGCGCTAGTATTAATTTGGGTTTTTATTCCATCAAATGTATCCAAAGAAGTTGTTTTAGAAACAGCACAAGAGTTGGAAATTAATGAATTTAATAAAGAAATAAACAATAATATAGAAAGAGCAAAAGAATTATATGTTGGAAATGCATATTATTACACTGATTATGTAGATAATATTTCTGGAACAACAGTTAAATTAGGTAATTTTGAAATTTCATTAAATAAAGATGATATTAAAAAAATTACGAAAGGTCAAATGATAAAAATAGTTGGAAAAATAAAAAAAATTGAAATGAAAGAAATTCAAAAAACATCTTTTATGGGAAGTTCATATACAGAAAATGAAATAAGAGTTAAAATGGAAAATGTTTATTTAGTAGATGATACTTATACAATAACAGGAAAGGTTAATATTGCAGATAAATATCTTGTACTAGCAAGTAATTTTAAAAAAGTTACTAGAGATAATGATGATTGGTATTGTTATATTGAATTTTTAGGAAATGAAGTGCATTTAATAGAAGAAATAGAAGAAAAAAACAGAAATTTTGTTGAAGAAGGTGCAACAATAATAAATGGAGTTGAAATAAAAGACGGAGATAATATAACAATAAAATGTAAATTAATAAACAATAATATAAATCCTATTTCTAATAATTTATATGCTAGAGATAAAGTTGTTGCTTTAGATATAGAAACAATAAAAATAAATGAAAATTAAAAATAAAGAATCATTAGATTGATATTTAAGGAGATAAAATGAGTAGAATAAAAGAAATTAATAGCTATAAATTGAGAATAGAAAGTTTACTTTTAAAAGTAACAACTTCATCTATCAAACATACTGATTTAGATGTAAGAGGAAATGTATATAAAACTATTGAAGAATGTTTTATTTATATAGAAGGAAATGATGTTACTAAAAAAGATAAAATAGAAAAATTTAAGTTTAATTATGAACATATTTCTGGAAAATCTTTGGATGATTTACTTGACGAAAAATTTGATATAGAGCGTTTAATTACAGATTTAAAAGAACTAGTAAATTGTGTGGAGGTATAAGTATGCGAAAAAACATATATGAAACGTTAAAAGAATATGCATTAAGTAAAGAAGAAATAATTAAACTTATAAATAGTAATATTATAAGTAAAGATATCAATAATATTATTTTTAAAGAAAAAAATGGTGGATATGTTAGTTATATAGAGGATAAAAATCCTCAACTAAATAGAACTGGATATGTTTATCAATATTGGCCATATCTAGCAACATTGGGAATAAAAATGGTATTTGTAGAGTGGGATGATTTTGGAAAGGTTATTTATGGAGACACTATATTTATTACTGATTTTCATTTAATTGTTTCAAATGGTTGCAAAATCTCAAAAAATTCTATGTATATGTATGAGAAACCTGATGATCTATTAATAATTCCTCTTGAAAAAATAAAGAATATAGAATTAATTTCACTTGGAACAAAAAGTACTTATATTCCTGGGTATTCATATACAAAGCAAAAATCACCTATAAAAGGAGCGATAGTTGGTGGAATTGTTGCAGGTCCAACTGGAGCTGTAGTTGGAGCTATTGCAAATCAAGGAGAAAAAAAGGTAACTAATTATGGGTATTCTGTAAATAAAGAAGAATATGAATTGATTATTGATATTGATGAGAATAATAGTGTTTCTTTATTAACAGTTAGGATAGATGTTAATACTAATAGTTCAGATGTATTATTAGCCAACCAAAAATTAAGTAAGATAAATTCAAATGAACCAATATATAGTGAAGAACCAATAAAAATGATAAATGAAAAATTAAATTTTTTGATAAATAGAGCAAAAAATAAAAATTATGATGAAGAAAAAAGTTTTATAGTTCAACAAACATTAGAAGATGGATTAAAGAATTTTCAAAAACACGAAAATTATAAGAAAATGGAAATACCAATATTTTTTGGAATTTTGTTTGGATTATCTATTTTACTTGGTGTATTGGCAGAGATTTTTTCATAAATAGAGAGGTAATAATGAAAAAAAGTAATAAAAAGTTTTTTATAATTTTAATATTTGGAATTATTGTTTCGATAATTGATACATATATTTCAATATATAATGGTGAAGGAATAACTTTAAAAGTTGTAGGAATTATATTATTTTATTTATTTGAATTATATAATTGTAAAATGAATAAAGAAATAAAGTTTGGAGCATATATTTATATTTTGGTAACATCATTTAATTTGTTTGATATTATTAATAATATTACTACTTCTTTAGAATATTTATATAATCAGATGTTTTTAAATATTATTATGTTTTTATTTATTGGAATTGAAATTTATGGTATATATGCTATATATTTAATGAATATAAAGAGAAAATATAATAAAATAATTAATGGACAAATTTATATAATTTTATTTATTATGATTGACTTTATATATTATTGCTTTGTAAATCATATAATAATGCTTAATTTATATTTTGATGCTTTTTTATTTTTGTTAAAAAATATTATGTTGTATGCTTTTTTTGGTGTGTATAGCAATAGATTAAAAGAAAATTAAAATAAGAAGGAGTAATTAATATGTTTTGTTCAAATTGTGGGAAAGAAATTGATGAGAATGTAAAATTCTGCTCAAATTGTGGTGCAGAAATTGGAGTTGTTATTTCAAAAGAAGATAATAATAAAAGTAAGAAAAATGAAAGTAAAAAAAATACTAATACAAATGTATGGGTTGCAATGATATTAACTGTTATTGGATTTATAATATCTTTTTTTCCACTTTGGAATATAATATTTTTTATAGTTATAATTTTTAGTCTAAAATTAAATATTAATGTTTGGAGTAAAAAAAATAAATTGCTAGGAACAATTGGAATAGTTATTTCAATTGTAGCTGTAATAGTAACAGTTTGTATGTATTTGGAACTTCCAAAATATAGAAAAATTGCAACGATAGAAGGAATGGATAAAAAAGTTTCTGCTAATATGATTAATGAAGAATATTATCATAATCCAAGTAAAGCTAGTGATACATATTGGAGAAAGAAAGTAACTTTTATAGGAACAGTTGAATCTTATGATACTTATATTCCAACACATGGAAATGACTATCGTTGTGTTGTTGCTATAAAATTTAAAGAAGGGTGGTGCTTAGAAGTTCCAGAATCAAGTTGTGATACATCAAAACTTGATGAAGGCACGAAATTAGAAGTAACATCTATTATTCAAGACTTTGATGGATATAAAGGAATGTATGTAAATGTGTATGATGATACAACTCGTTCTATAAAGACATTATCAGATACAATAGTAAAATTAAATGGAGAAGATTTTTGTATTAATAATTAAAAATTAATAAAAATAGCGACAATAAGTCGCTATTTTTTTGAAATAATAGAATGAAAATTATTTCAAACTTAAATTATTAAGTTTCCAAGTTTCTAGAATTAGGATTCTAATTTTAAATAACTCTTGCAAGTTCTTCAAGAAAATCTTTATTAGTAAATAATTCTTCATCATATTCGTAACCAAAAATTGATTCAAAATTCATTATTGTTTTTTCTTCATTTCTATTCATAATTGCATATCTAATAGCAACTCTAACTTGAGCAGGAGAAAACGAATCATTAGTATTCGCTAATTCATTGTATATATCTTCAATTACTATAATGTCTGCTTTTTCTTTAATTAATGGAACAGCTTTAGAAATAAGAACAGTGCCTAAATGGTTTGGGCGAAGTCCTAGTTTTCTTATAACATTATAAATTATTACATTATAGTTTTTATTAGTTAAATTCTCCATATACATACTCCCTATATAGAATATTGAAATAATAAAATGAATCAATAATGTTTGTTGTTGTAATTATAGTATATAAAAATTATGTTAACATAACAAATTGGTCAATTGTACGCAATGCGTACAAAAGCGAGTACAAAATTAATAAAAAATATGAAAAAATTAGAAAAAATAATAAATTATAATATTTTTAAAAGTTAAAAGTAAGAAAAAAATAAAAAATGTACGTTGGACGTACATTTTTGAATAAAAGAAAACACGGGGGTAAACCAATGATAACATCCCGTGTTTTTGTGCTTTTAACCTTAATTTAAAAGCTATAATTAATCAAACTATTGCGAGTAGTCTGAATAATTAACTAAATTATAAAATAAATCTATATAAATTTCAATTACTTTTAAAATGAAAAGGGGAAATTATTTCCCCTACTGCCACAAATGGCTATATAACTGGTGGATAACCAGGTGTTCCTCCTCCTAAATAACTCATTGGTTTTACCTCGCTATATGTATTCTATCAAGTAAACATCAATTACTAATATAACGAGATAAAACGGTTAAGTCTATTCGTATATATATAAAACCTAGGCACTCGCAATGCCCAGATTAAAAATTGATCATCAAGCATTGCTTGTGGAATGGTTTTATTAATTAAGGTCTAAAAGCCATTCGTGTACTATATTTAGTTAATACTATTATATCATAAAAATGCTTGAAAATCAATTTGTGATTAGAGCGAGTTGACTTACAGTTGAAAGAATTGTAAAAAAATGGTATAATTATAAGTGTATATTTTATTAAGGAGTACTAGTTTATGGGAAAGTTTAATAAAGAAGAATTTGGAAATAAATTAAGAAGTGCAAGATTACAAAATGGACTATCTTTGGAATATGTTGCTAAAAAGTTGGGAAAAAGCCATGTCTCTGTTATTAGATATGAAAAAGGCGAAGTTATTCCTAATGCAGAAACATTAAATACTTTATGCGAAATTTATAATATATACAATGGAGATTTATATAATATTACTAAAGATGAAAACATTGTAAATTTAGAAAATTCTAATAATCCTTTTAAGGTAAATAAATTGTATTTATACTATAAAGGTTATATTGGAAAAAGAAAATTAGGAAAATTTAAGTTTGTAATTGATATTGAAGAAAAGTCAGATTTTGTCGAAGTTAGAATATCAGACTATAAAAGCAAGAAAACAATTTTAATTGGTCATATGTTGGCAGATGATAATATTGCTACTATAAGAACAGAAAATTATAAACCTAATTTCCCTAGATTAGAAACAAATCAAATAATAATAAATATATCTGACGGAACAAATCATCTATTATTAGGAACTATGTTTTGTACAAACGGCAATTATATTCCTAATATGAAAAAATGTTTAATAAGTAAGAAAGATTTAGTATTTACAGATGAAATGTTTGATATGCTAAAATGTACTGAAGAAGAAAAGGAAAATATATTGAGAGATGATATTTGGCTTGCAGATATAGAAAAAGTAAATGAATTTGAATATAAAGAAGAATAATTTAAAAGTCTAAAATGGTTAGTTACAAGCCGTTTTAGGCTTTTTTTGTTTGCTCTAAATAAATTTTCGTTGATGAATTAAAAAAATGTTAGTTTTAATTGATAAATATAGTGTTTGAAGGATTTTGTTTTTGAAAAAATCCTTCTTTTTTCTTCTTTTTCCTTCAAATTTATACAATTTTAACCAATTTTATACAATTTCCTTCTTTTTTCGTTTTTATAAAAAAATCGGAGTATCATGAAATTAGTTCGAACAACAAATGATTTCTAGAAATCAAAATAATTTTAGAAAGTGAGGAAATCAAATGAATTATTTTGATGAAATTAGTTTAGATAATCCAGATAATGCAGAATTAATTGAAGAGCAACAATATCAAGATTATTTAAGAAAACAAAATGAAATTTATACAGAAGAAAAATCTATAGAAAGATTTTTAAGAAACCAACTTTGTGTTTTAGCTTTAAAGAAATTACCAGATTTAGAAAAGAGAGTATTTTTTCTAGCAGTAATAAAAAAACAAACTCTTAACTCAATTTGCGAATCTTTAAATCTATCAAAAGTTGAAGTCTCAAACTTAAAACGAATTTCATATCAACATTTTGTCGAAAATCTTAAGGAACTAAAAAAGTCTTCAAATAAGGTTGGTGGAAATAATGAATAATACTATTGTCATTATTTATAAAGAAGTTGGAAAAGAGCCAATATTTAGAAAAGTTGAAAACAGTATTAAATCTTTTGAAACTATATTAGGTGGAGAAATTGAAATAATTCCTTATGAAGATATTGTCATAATTTGTAGAAAAAACAGAGATAGTTTAAAAGCAAATATCTATATAAACAATATTGGTTTTTCTATAAGAGGAAACATTATTTTAGTAAAAAAGTTGATGACAAGTTCGTTTCTTTAAACAGAGAACAAGCAATTAAATATGGTGTATTTATAACACAGCAGTCTTTTAATTATAAACATTTTGATGAAAACGGAAAATATCTTACTAACAAAGAGTTGAAAAGAAGATATCGAGAAAAGAAAATCAAAGAAAATGAAAATAAGGAAAAAACACAAAGTGTTCAAAATGATACAAAACCAAAAGATAATGAGATGTCAAAAGATGAAGTTATACAAGCTATTGCTAATATACCAGGTGTTACAGTTGTAAAACAAGAAAACTCAAATACAACAAGTGATGATGAAGATTTTAATACTAATGAGACTTTAAAACTAATATTAGAAATTCAATGTTCTATACTCGCCTTTATACGAAAACTTAAAGAAAATAATAATTTGTAGAAAGGATTAAATATGAAAAGAAAAAATAATAAAGAAAAATTAGAAGATTCAGATTCTATAGAAAGTCAAAAAAGTGCTGTGGCTGAAAAATTAATTATGGAAGAATTACTTAATGCAGATGACTTTAATGTTCTTCTAAAAACAATTCAAGAAGAATTTGAAAGGACTTTCGGTATTACTACTAAAGAGGAGGAAAAAGAAATTGAATAAAGCAGATATTATAAAAAGAATAAATGGACTAAATGAATTTATGCTTTCAAAATCTAATAAGCAACTCTTATTATTAAACATTTCAAGCATATATACATATAACAAAGCTGTAGCGATAGTCGACAGAAACACAAAGGAAAAAGACTGGTTTTCAGTAGATAATAAAAGCTGTTTCAAAACTTGGAACGAAATTGAAGCTTTTATTGACGGACTTTGTGTTGGCAAGAATACAGACTTTGAAAGATAGCTTGAAATGAGTATAGAAAAAACAGTTATGTTTTTTCTATAGGAGTATGAGGTTCTATAGAATCTCATACTCTAACAAAATTATTATAAATGACTTTCTATAGAAGCTCATATCAATAATAATTTTGAGGGGTTATTAGGGGACTCCCTAATCGCACAGAAACTCGATGAGTTTCTAGTGTGTTAGAAACTGAAATTAGTTTTGTATAATTTCTGCAAGAAAATAAAGTTATTATTGAGTAAATCTGCGAAGTGAGGCTCTATAGAAAGTAAAAGGAGAAATAATTATATGAAAAATAGATTTTATAAAGAATATCAAGAAAAAGATATACAAGCTTTTGAATATACAAAAAAATTACAAAAAGAAAATGAGGAAACAGAATTGAATTTAGACGAGGGGCTTTATAACAAATTAGATAATGAACTTAAAGAATTTCACGGAAACTTATTAGAAAAAGGAAAAGAAGAAATTTTAAATTCTGCTTATGAAATTACTGTTAAAGAACAAATAAGAGATATTTTAAAAGAGATGAATTTACACGAAGTTGAAAAAGAAATCTTATTTTTAAGAGATGACTTATTGACTGAATTATATCAAGACTGGCTTCATCACGATTCATCTTTAAGAGAGCCAATAACAGATAGTGTTGATAAATCAATTTCAACAATACTACGAAACTTTAGAATTACAGATAAAGAAAGATAGGTTTGAAATATGAGTTTTGCGATTATTAGAAATAGTAATTATAAGAAAGATAATCTAGCAGGACTATATAAACACAATGAAAGGAAAAATACTAATTATTCAAATAAGAATATTGATAAATCAAAATTTGCTCTTAATTATTCCTTAAAAAAATGTAATACAACTTATTCAAATGCTTTTAAGACATTACAAAATCAATATAATTTACAAGGGCGAGTTATAAGTACAACAAATATTCTTTGCGAATATGTTATTACTTCCGATAAGCAGTTCTTTGAAAAAATAGGAGAAAAAGAAACTTTAAGATATTTTAAAACGGCATATAAATTTGTTGCAAATTATCAAAATTTAGGAGAAGAATTTATAGTTTCTGCAAAAGTACATAATGACGAGGCTACTCCTCACTTACATATTGTTTTTGTCCCAGTTGTTCACAAGTATGACGCAAAAAGTGGAAAACAAATTAGTAAAATTGCTTGTTCTGAATATTGGAAAGGTAAAGATAGTTATAAAAGACTTCAAGATAACTTTTATAGTTATATGACAAAGTCAGGTTTTGAGCTTGAAAGAGGAATGAACGGAAATACTCATCTCGAAACTGAAAAGCTAAAAAAGATAACTAATTATGAAGTTCAAAAATATCAAATGCAGTCAATTAATTTGGAACAAGAAAAAAATATAACAGACACAGAAGAATTAAAAAAAGAATACAAAAGAGTAATAAGAAAATTCAACACATTAGCTCAACAATATACAAGAATTAAGAGCTTAACTGACAATGCTGTTGAACAATATGAAGATATGGCTGTTGAACACCATAATGTAAAGCTCGAGAATGAAAAATTAAAGCAAGAAAATCGAACATTGAGAAATTATATAGATAAGAGTATTGAATGGATGTCTATTATGTTGAATTGGTCTTTTGAGAGAGTAAATAAATTAATAAATGACTTTATCGAAAGGAAAGATAATAATGGAAAAAATGATAGAAATTATACAAACAAAAGATAACTTATCAATAGAAGAATTAATAATAAGAGAAGCAATAAAAACTCTTGGTGATCCGTTTAAAAATTTAACAGTTAAAGAAGTAGCAAAAGATTTAAAAATGGGTGAAAATCTAACAAACGATTTATTCAAAAGAAAAGATTTTCCCTCTGTAAATATTGGAAAAACAAAGACAGTTACTTGGCTTGCATACATACTTTGGAAAATGAAAAGACAAGAAGATAAAAAAGATAGGAAATAAAAAGTATGAGTGCTAAAAAGTATGATGATGTTACGATTTATTTTGACAAAACTAGAAATAGATATGATGCAAAAGTAACTATTGAAAAAGGAAAACCAAGAAAAACAGTACACGGGAAAACTGAAGAAGAAGCACTTTTAAATGCTAGAAAGTTATTATATAGTACTAGAGATGAAAGTTTTATGCAGAAAAAAGGTATTCCACTTATTGATTTAGTAAAGATGAATTTTGAAAGGAAAGATTCTGCAAATCAAATTGGAGATGCACAATATCATAGAACTACTCATGTTATAAATTATCTTGAAAAAACAAAATTTGCTCAAAAGAATGTATTAGAAATAACAGAAAATGATTATCAAAATTTTTTTAATGAATTATCAAAAATATATCGTGATAGTTCTATAGATAAATTTCATACAGAAATAAAACAAGCTTTAAAATATGCTAAAAGAAAAAATATTATAGACGATAATTTATTAGAAGATATTATAAAACCTAAAAGCAAATTAGGAAAAAGAGAAATAAAAACTTTTACTAAAGAACAACAAAAAATATTATCAGATTATCTATTTAATCTTACTATAGATGATTATGAATATAAAAATGTTTTACTAATTCAATTATATATGGGCTTAAGGATTGGCGAAGCGTTAGCTTTAAAAAAAGAAGATATTAACTTAAAAGATAGACAAATACATATTCAAAGAACTTTGACAGAAAATAGAGATGGAAATATCGTAGTAGGAGAAATGACAAAAACATTTTGTGGAAATAGAGTTCTCCCAATTCCAAATATAATTTATGAATATGTAAAAGAACAGATGGAAATTTCTAAAAATAATAAAGATGGTTTATTGTTTTTAAATAAAGGTAAATTGGTAAGACATACTAGTATAAATGACCAGTTAAAAAGAAGATTAATGAATTTAGATATTTGTGAAAAGGGATTTTCTACACACAGTTTAAGACATACTTATGCAACAAGATGTATTGAGGGTGGAATGCCAGCCATTGTACTTTCTAAATTACTTGGACACTCTGACATTAGAATAACATTAAATACTTATGTGAAAGTATTTAATGAATATCAAACAAAAGTTGCTAAACAAGTTGAAGATTATTACAAAGATATAAACTTAACGCAAACAGAAGATATACCTTTTGAAATTGCTAATTCACAAGAAGAATATGAAGAACCTAGAGGTGCAAAAATAATTCAATTTCCTAAAGTAGTAAATGATTATAATAGATAATAAAAAAGTCTCCTAAATGGAGGCTTTTTATTATGTTTGTAAGTATTTAATAAAATTGTCCCCCAATTTTATGCTCTGGGGGACAGTTGGGGGACAAATTTTTGAATTTCAAGAAAGTTTGAGAAAGTTTAAAAACGGATAAAAGCCTTATCGCTCTAAATCATTTTCGATTCATCTCTTATCGCTCTAGTGATTTTGGGTATAAAAATGAAAAAATCGAGTAAATCTTACTCTCACAAGAGAAGTAGAAGATTTTACTCGATTAATTATGGAGGCGCCAATCGGATTTGAACCGATGATCAGAGTTTTGCAGACTCGTGCCTTACCACTTGGCTATGGCGCCGATATGTATTTTTAGATAAAAAAATGGAGCGGGAAACGGGGCTCAAACCCGCGACCTATGCCTTGGCAAGGCATCGCTCTATCAACTGAGCTATTCCCGCGTCACAATTAAAGCATTATTATGATAACAAAATTTTTGGGAAAAGTCAAGATAATTATTAATATATTTTAAAATATGTTAAAAAACTTTAAAATGTGCTTATAGAAAAGAAAAAAATAAAACTTAACATAATATTGTAAAAATGCTGTGAATATGCTATAATAGCTGTTGACAATAGTTCTTATAGAAGGAGAGTGTGTTGATGTATCGAGCAATTCGGGTAACAACAGATGACTATCGAGACTTTAGAAAAGCCAGCTCCAAGATGGTGCTCAGTATCTATGATAAAAAGGATTTGCTGAGAGTTTACCCGATGGAACAGGCTGTGAGCAAAAGAGCTTACGAGGAATCCATAAGAATGAGGACAAAGTTTATTCAAGATGTTCTTGATCCTGACAGAGAGATGTATTTCTTCCTTAAGGATGATGAACAGATTGGTTTCTTTGAACTCTATTACCATAAAGGTAAGTGCGACATTGTTGAATTTTTTGTATTTGATCGCTATCATGGGCATGGAACTCATATGTGGGAGATTGCTGTGGAAATGATCAAAGCCAGAAAGCCATCAAGAGTCGAATTATGGAGTCCGTATAGAGGTGCACAGATATTCTGGGAAAAGATGGGGTTCGAAAAAGTTACCATCAATGGAGTTCTGTGTTATCGCAAGAAGTTTCGGTATTCATAACTCTGAGAGACTGCAAATGCCTGCTAAGGCATTTGCGGTCTTTTTTTATTGTAAAGTTATAGAAATTATGATAATATTTAGTGGTAAAATGTTGCTCAAAATAGGAGGTAATTTATGGAGTTTAGAAGATTTGAAAATGATTATGTTGTAAGGTTAAATAAAGGAGAAAACGTAATTGAGTCTTTAAAAAAATTATGCAAAGAAGAAAATATAAAACTTGCAGAAATAACTGGCCTTGGAGCAAGTGATAAAGTTGAAATTGGTGTATTTAATACAAATACAAAGGAATATAAGACAAAAGTGTTTGAAGGAATGTTTGAAATAACAAGCTTGGTAGGAAATGCTACAAGAAAAGATGGTGAAGTATATTTGCATATTCATATTAATTTTGGAGATGCAGAAGGAAATGTTTATGGAGGGCACTTAGTAGATTCAAAAATATCTGCAACATCAGAAATTATTGTTAGGAAAATTAATGGAGAGGTTGGAAGAAAATTAAGTGAAGAAATAGGATTGAACTTGCTTAGTTTCTAAGAATAAAAATAATTATTTTTGTAAATAATATTAAAAATAAGGAGACATTAATGAATAGAAAAATTATAGAATTAAAAAGTGGAATTAAAGCACATTTTATAAATACAGATAAGCATAAAACAGACTTAACTTGTATTATATTAACAACTCCACTTAAAAGAGAAAATGTAACTAAAAATGCAATAATTCCATTTTTGTTAAGAAGAGGGACTGAGAAACTACCAAATCAATATTTAATAAATAAAGAAATGGAAAATATGTATGGAGCTGCATTTAATTTAGGAATTGATAAAACTGGAGATAATGTTGTTTTAAAATTCTATATAGAGACTATTGCAAATGAATATGCTTTGTATAGTGAAGATATATTAAAAATGAATATAGAAAATATTCTTGATATAGTTTTTAATCCATTAAAAAAAGATGGAATGTTAAAAGAAGAATTTCTTCAAATCGAAAAAGAAAATTTAAGAAAAGTAATTAATTCGAAGATTGATGATAAAGATTCATATGCATTTGAAAGATGTATATCTGAAATGTATAAACAAGAAGGTTTTGGTCTTTATAAATATGGTTATATAGAAGATATTGATAGTTTAACAATTAAAGATATAACTGAATATTATGAATGGCTTGTAGATAATGCTAAAGTAGATATATTTGTTTCAGGAAAAATAGATGAAGATTCTTTAGAAAGATTATTATTAAATAATGAAAATATTAAAAAATTAAATCCAAGAGAAGGATACTATATAAAAAATAGTCAAAATATAAAATCAAAAGATAATATTGAAGAAAAAGAAATATTTGAATCTATGAATGTTGTGCAAGGAAAACTGGTTTTAGGTTTAAATATTGGATATGAAGATGAAAATTTACAAGCAATTGCACTTGTATATAATGCAATTTTAGGTGATGGAGCAAATTCAATGATGTTCCAAAATGTAAGAGAAAAAGCAGGACTTGCATATTCATCTAAAAGTACATTTGTAAAACAAAAAATGAATATCTTTATTAGATGTGGTATTCAAATAGATAATTATGAAAAAGCTTTAAATTTGATTAAAGTTCAACTTGAAAATATTAAAAATGGTGAATTTACTGATGAAGATATTGAAGTTGCTAAAATATATTTAATATCAAGCATTAAAAATATTGAAGAAGAACAAGATACAGAAGTAGTTTATTATATTGGTCAAGAATTATCAGGTACAAATAGAAGTGTTGAAGAATATATAGAAAGAATTCAAAAAGTATCGAAAGAAGATATTTTAGCATTAGCAAACGAAGTAACAATTAATACAATATATTTCTTAAAAAATTAGTGAATTTATTGATATAAGGAGAATAAAATTGCAAATAATTGAAAATAAAAGTATAAATGAAAAAGTATATGTAGAAAAGTTAGATAATGGTTTGGTAGTAATGATTATGCCAAAGAAAACTAGAAAAAAGTATATTGCTTGGAGCGCAAATTATGGTTCAATAGATAATAAGTTTTATGCACCAGGTGATGAGTCTATAACAATAGTACCAGATGGAATTGCTCATTATTTAGAACATAAGTTGTTTGAGCAGAGAGATGGAACTAATAGCTTAGATACATTATGTGCGCTTGGCGTAGATGCTAATGCATATACAACAAATGATCATACAGCTTATCTATATGAGTGTACAGAGAATTTTGAAGAAGCTTTAGTTGAATTTATGGATTATGTTCAAAATCCTTATTTTACTGATGAAAATGTAGAAAAAGAACGTGGAATAATTGGACAAGAAATTATGATGTATGATGATTATCCAGAATGGGCACTATACATGAATGCTATGAAAGCAATGTATAAAGAAAATGAGATTAATATTGATGTTGCAGGAACAAAAGAAACAATTGCTGAAATTGATAAAGAAAAATTATATAAAATATATAATACTTTTTATGTGCCAGAAAACATGATAATGGTTCTTGCAGGAGATTTTGAACCAGAAGTAACATTAGAAAAAATTAAAGAAAATGTTATTATGAAAAAAGAAGAAGGATTACCAAAAAGAATTTACAACGAAGAGCCAAAAGAAATCGTACAAAAATATGTTGAAAAACAAATGGATATTAGTATGCCATGTGTATTAATAGGTTTTAAGGATAATAATTTAAAAGATGATAAAGTAAAAAAAGATATTGCAGTTGAAATTATAGGTAGTATACTTTTAAGTAAAAGTTCAAAGACATTTGAAGAACTTTATGAGTCTGGAAAAATATTTTCAGAACCTAGTATACAATATGAATTTTCTAAAACATTTGCACATGTAATGATTCAATTTCAAAGTCATGAAGTTAATGATGTAATTGAAAAAATTGAAGAGAACTTAAATTGTTTAAAAAATCATGGAATTTTAGATGAAGATTTTGCAAGAGCTAAGAAAAAGTTATATGGAGAATTGGTAAAATCTTATAGTGAAGTTTCTAATGTAGCATCAGCTACAATTGCAGATTATTTTAAAGGTATTAGTTCTTTTGAATATATAAATGAATTTAAAAATATTGATAAAACATATGTTGAGAATGTATTACAAGAATTATTTATAGAAGAAAACAAAGTAATTTCAGTAATAAAACCTTTAACTAACAATTAAAAAATAATAAATAAAGAGAAATAGTATGAATGTAATAAAATTTCCAGGATTAAATTTAATAGTTAATGTTCCGCAATTTGCTTTTGAAGTAGTAGGAATTAAAATATATAATTATGCACTTTGTATAGTGCTTGGTATTATAGTTGCTTTAATATTGTGCAAAATTAGTAAGAATAAATTTGATATAGAGTTTGATGATGTATTAGAGTATATGATTTATGCATTAATATCAGGAATAGTTGGTGCAAGGCTTTATTATGTTGTGTTTAATTTTAGAAATTATTCTAATGATTTACTTCAAATATTAAATTTTAGAGATGGTGGATTAGCAATATATGGCGGATTAATTTTTGGAGCAATAACTTTAATATTAATTTTAAAGATAAAGAAAAAGAATATATTGGATTTTTTTGATAGAATCGTTCCTTTTGTAGCAATTGCTCAAGCGATTGGAAGATGGGGAAATTTCTTTAATGTAGAAGCTTATGGATATAATACAAATAATATTTTAAGAATGGGAATAGTTAAACAGGGAATATATAGTGAAGTACATCCAATGTTTTTATATGAATCAATGCTTAATTTTATATTATTTTTTGTATTAATCAAAATTCAAAAAAATAGAAAATATAAAGGACAAGTTTTATTATATTATTTAGCTGGATATTCTTTATTTAGAGGGATACTTGAATCACTAAGAATAGATAGTTTAATGTTAGGATCTTTTAGAGTTTCACAAGTTTTATCTATAATTATTTTTATAGTTGTAAGTTTAATAATTATTTTGAAAAATAGAAAAGATAATATAGAAAATAAATAGTTAATAAAAAGAGTTTGAATATTATTTTTCAGACTCTTTTTTAAATGCTACATATTATCGAACGAAAAGCTTATATTACTGAATTTGTATTGCAATATTACTGATAATGTGCTAAAACAGTATGTATATAAGACTTTGTAATAGTGATTATAAATTAAAGAAATAACAGAAAATTAAGAACAATATTTAAAAATAAATTTTTAAAATATTAATGAATTGTCGAATTTTGTCATACGAATTATTAACAAATTAATAAGAAAATGTTGATTTATATATAAATAAAAATTAAAATAAGGTTAATCATAATTTGTTAAGGGGTATGCTGTTGAAAAAAATAATATTAAATCTTTATATTGAAATTGTTAGAGTAATTTTAAATAAATCTGTCGTAAAAAATAGAAATGCGAAAATAACACAAAAAATAAGTGTTTTTTTGGATAATATTTTAAATAAATATTATATGGTTTATGATGATGATTATAAAAGAATAAGAGAAAGTATGAAGTATTAGGTGTAGTTATGATAAATATTAATGAATTTGCAAATACAATATTTGAAATGACAGAAAAAACGTCATATAGATTTATTGAAATGTTTGAAGAGACACAAAGAATTGACGAAACGATAACATATGTATATATAAAAGCTTTTTATATGCATACAATAAGATTATATTTAGAAGCAAATAAAAATTTAAGAAAATTTGATGAATTAAATTATGCATATAAGATGACACTTGAGAATTATTATAAATCTAATAATAGAGGAATAGCTGGAGATATTGTAGAAAGTATAAAAGAAGCTTATGATAAATCTTATGAGATGATGCAATCTTTAAATTTTAAAGATCTATATGATGGATATGAATTTAGACATCATATTGTAGATTGCTTTGAACTATTAAGAAGTATTTTAGAGAAAAAGTCTGAAAAAAGTGTTAGAGTAGATTTGTTTGAAAACTATATATCGGTTTTTAGAAGACAAGCAGAAGAAGTAATAGACTACGTTGCAAAAGAAATAAAAAGGGTAAAATAATTTAATAAAAAAGTATACAATTTGTTACAAAAATTAAGTAAAAAAGTTGTATACTTTTTTATTTTTTTAATATATAATAAAATCGTATAAATTTATGGAGGTCGACTTTTTTGAACAAATTAATTAACGAAGAAATAAAATATGACGGTTTTAGATTTAACGTAGTACAAAAAACATATGAAAGAGAAGATGGTAAAACATATACAAGAGATTGTGTTAATCCAGGAGATGCCGTTATCATTTTACCTATAACAGAGAATGGCGAAGTAATATTTGAACATCAATATAGGGAAGTTATAGAAAGTGTTGAATTGGAGCTTCCAGCAGGCATGATAGATAAAGGAGAAAATCCGGAAGATGCAGCTAAGCGTGAACTTGAAGAAGAAACTGGAACTAAATGTGATAATTTAGAATTCTTGACAAGTTATTATCCATCATGTGGTTATACAAGTGAAAAGATATATATATACATTGCAAGAGGGTTATCAAGTGGAGAAAAACATTTTGATGATACTGAAGAAATATTAGATGTTCAAAAAATTCATATTGATGAATGTCTAAAGATGGCAATGGAAAATAAATTTAGACACGCAAGCGTAAATATTGCAATTTTAATGTATTATTTTAAATATTGTAATGGAGGAAACTATGATAGATAAAATATTAGAATGGATTCATTCAATAAATGTAGAATCTTTACTAAAATTTTTTGATTCACAGATGGCAATAGGATTATTTTTATTCTTTACTATTTTCAGAGGTGTATTTTCAAGATTAGTAATTAGATTTTATTATATGGTAATAAAAAAAGATAAGTCACCAAAAGAAAGCAGTATGTATAAACCACTTAATATATTCTTTGTACTTTTAGGTATATTCTGCATGATTAATATGCTTCCAACAAACCAAAAAGCATTAGATATAATGAATCAAATATTTTCAGTAGTAGTGATTTTTTATATAACAAAAGCTGTTTCTACATTACTTACAGTTGATTCTTTTTTTGCTAAAAAATATTTTAAGAATTCGAAGAATCCAGCTGTTGATAAATTTATATGCAATATTTTAAGAGTTGCTTTATGGTGTGTAGCTGCATTAGTAGCAACTGCAAGACTTGGTTTTAATTTAGAGGTGTTTAGTGGATTAGTAGCTGGTCTTGGTATTGCATCTGCTGGTGCTGCATTAGCTGCTCAAGATATTGTAAAAAGTATGCTATCTGGTGTTGCTATTTTATCAGATAAACCATTTGTTATTGGAGATTGGATTGAAGTTGATAAGTTTCAAGGCACAGTTATAGATATTACATTTAGAAGTACTCGTATAAAATCATATAATAATGCTGTTGTTACAATTCCAAATTCAACAATTACATCAAATTATGTTGTAAACTGGAACCGATTAACAAGTAGAAGATTTGATTGTGTTTTAAATTTATCATTAGATACACCGTCAGATAAAATTAAAAAAATTGTAAAAGAAATTAAAGTTATGCTTCAAAATGATCCTAAAGTAATTAAGGAAACTGTTGAAGTTACATTAAATGAAATTTCGACATCAAGTTGTGATATAAAAATATTTTTATATGTAAGAGAAGCAGAATATGCAAAATTCTTACATGCAAAACAAGATATTTTATGCAATTTATTATTCTTATTTGAAAAAGAGAATGTTGAACTTGCATACCCAACACAAACATTATTTGTAAAAAGAAAGGAAGACGTAGTAGTTTAATATGAAAATAGGAGTTGCACTAGCTGGAGGGGGATTAAAAGGTCTTGCACATATAGGAGCCCTTGCAGCATTAGAAGAACTTGGGGTGAAAATAGATTACTTGTCAGGAACTAGTTCTGGAAGTATTTTTGCATCTTTTTATGCAATGGGATATTCTTTAGAAGAAATAAAAAATAGAACAATGCAAAATTATAAGATGTTAACTAAAATACCAAAGACACCGTTATTTAAAGCTGGAGCTACTTATCTTACATCAGGAGTTGCTCAAATCGAAGGATTGATACCAGGAGAGAATATTGAAAATTTAGTTAAAGAGGTATCAAAAGACACAAAAATTAAAAACATGAATCAGATAGAAATTCCATTTGCAATTGCTGCAGTGGATACTATTACAACAAAAGAATGTATATTCTTATCAAAAGAAATTAAAGGTAAAAAACGTGAAGATGTTGATTATATATATGATGTACCTATAGCAAAAGCTACAAGAGCTAGTATGTCATTTCCAGGAGTATTTACACCATGTCAATATGGAAAATATAATTTTATTGATGGTGGAACAAAGGATAATTTACCAGTTAAAGTATTAAAGGAAATGGGTGCAGAAAAAATAATTGCATTAAGCTTTAAAATTGATGATTATAAACCAAAAGAAGATATATTTGCTATTTTATTAAGAGCTGTAGATATATTTTCGCTTGGAGATGTGCGTGAAGCACAAAAAGAAGCTGATCTTGCTATCGAAATAAATTGTCAAGGAACAACACTTCTTGAAATTGATGATGCAGATAAGGTTATAAAAACTGGATATGATACAATTATGAATCATAAAGAAGAGGTTCAAAAATTATTAAAAACAAAAAAGTTTTGATATTATATTAATTAATGATATAATTTCGATATAAAATTATTAGGAGTGATAGATTTGCCAAGTAACGAAACGTTAATGCAGTACTTCGAGTGGTATTTACCTAGTGATTCTACACTTTGGAATAAGCTTACAAAAGAATCTAAACATTTAGAAAACATAGGAATAACACATCTTTGGTTACCGCCAGCATATAAAGGTGCAAGTGGTAAAGAAGATGTTGGATATGGAGTATATGATCTATATGATTTAGGGGAATTTGACCAAAAAGGAGCAATTCCAACAAAGTATGGAACAAAGGATGAATATTTAAACGCAATACAAATACTGCATGAAAGTAATATAAAAGTTTTAGCAGATATTGTTTTAAACCATAAGATGGGCGCAGATGAAACTGAAGAAGTTTTAGCTGTCCAAGATGATGCATCAGATAGAAATGTAAGTCTTACTGATGCAAAACCTATAACTGTTTGGACAAAATATAATTTCCCAGGAAGAGGAAATACATATTCTGACTTCAAATGGAACTGGACTCATTTTCATGGAGTTGATTGGGATGAGAATACAGGAACTGCTGCTATATATAAATTCTACGGTAAACATTGGGATGAAAATGTTGATAAAGAAAATGGAAACTTTGATTACTTAATGGGAGCAGACATAGATCTTAATAATTTTGATGTAGTAAAAGAATTAAAAAAATGGGGAAAATGGTATATTGATACAACACTATTAGATGGATTTAGACTAGATGCTGTTAAACATATTAGAGCAGAGTTTTTCCCGGAATGGTTAACATCATTAAGAGAAATTACTGGTAAAAAATTATTCTCTGTTGGAGAATATTGGAGTTTGAACATTGATACAATTAATAATTTTATAAATAAAACAGAAGGAGTAATGTCTTTGTTTGACGTTCCACTTCACTATAATTTTTATAGAGCTTCTATAAGTAATGGTGAGTTTGATATGAGTCAAATTTTTGAGGGAACGTTAGTTGGAACAAATCCAGAAAAAGCAGTTACTTTTGTAGATAATCATGATACTGAACCTGGACAAGCGTTAGAGTCGTGGGTACTAGATTGGTTTAAACCGTTAGCATATTCGCTAATTTTACTTAGAAAAGATGGATTTCCATGTGTATTTTATGGTGATTATTATGGAATACCTGAAAAAGAAGTTGGTCCTAAAGACCAAATGCTTCAAACACTTTTAAAAGTTAGAAAATATTATGCTTATGGTGAACAGTATGATTACTTTAATAATAGAAATGTTGTTGGATTTACAAGACTTGGAGACTATGAACATCCAGATTCTGGTTTGGCTGTTGTAATGAGTGATGCTAGAGGTGGAGCTGTTCAAATGAATGTAGGAAAGAATTTAGCCAACACAATCTTTTATGATTGTACTGGAAATCTTTCTGAAACAGTGTATGTAGATAATGATGGAAATGGTATATTCTATTGTAAAGATGGAAGTGTATCTGTTTGGATTAAGCAAGGACAATCTGTAAATTAGATTTTTTGAGACCTATCTTATTTAGATAGGTCTTTTTGTTTTACATTTGTTAAGTTTAGATATCTTTTGTGTTACTTTTGCTGCTTGAAAAAATACTAGTGATATAATTATAAAGAAGTATTAGACTTTATACAAAGGAGAGAAATATTATGAACGAGGAAAATCAAGTAATTTCAATTGATGGAAAAGAAATTGATTGCTCAAAATTATCTGGAGAAAAAGTTGTAAAACTATATGAACAATTAAAAGAGAGAGAATTAATATTATTTAGAAAAATTCAAAAATTACAAGAAAAATACAATTTTGAACCTGAGATAAATAGCAGTGAAATAATAGGATAGGATTGGAGAGAAAAATGGGAAAATTTAATGAAAGACTATTAAATGAATTAACAGAAATGTCTAAAACAGAAGCTTTAACATTACAAGTTCAATTTGCTATCTTTAACAAAAGATTAAATGAATTTTATAGCGATAAGATGGGTGTTATAGTTAAAAATTTTGACGATCAAGCTTCATTTTATGGTAAAAAAACAGAAGACTGCATTGATAGTAAAAACAGTATAATTTCTAAGTATAATAGTGAATTTCAAAAAATCTATGATGCTAGAAAAGAACAATTTTATAATGTTGTTGCTGAAATACAAGAAATGCAAGGGAATCAAAAAATCGCAATGGCAAACATTATGAAAGTTAATGCAGAAATTGAAGATTTAGCTGATTCAAGTGCATATAAAGAATATGTACAAAATAAGGCTGAATTCGAAAATGTTGTAAACACAACATTAAATAAAGCTGAGTTTGATAAATATTCAGCACTATTAGAGAATTTAAAAGATCCTTTTGATTCACATTATAAGACATTATATGCACTTGCAGAAAAATATGATGGATATCAAGCGGTAATAGCTGAATGCGAGAAAAAGCTAATTGAAATAGGAAATGCTGCAGTTGCAGATTTTGAATCAATTGTAAAATACAGAACAGCTGGTGTAGCTATTAAAAAATCAAATGTATTTTCAAATATTATTAATAAAATTATGAGTATATTTGGTGGAAAAGCTAGATTTGATAAAGAAGTTGTTAAGAAAATGGAAAGTGAAATAGCAGATGTTGAAAAAGCTAATAATGAAGTTGTAGATGTTGTATCATCTCAAACAGTATCATTAGTTTCTAGAATTGAAGCTGCAAGAGCAGAAGTAAATGCAGCATATAACTCTGCTGTAGAATAGGAGTATACAATGAATTCAGAAAAATTAGGAGAAGTATTTGTTGATGGAAGAATTATTAATTTAGATAATGCTTCTATGGAAATGTTAGAATCAACATTAGGTGTACTTTCTAAACAAAAAGAAAGTTCAATTGTAAAGATTAATAAAATATTATCTGAGATATAGGTGGGATTTTTAAATGGATGAAAAAAGTTTTAAAGAACAAATTCAAGATGCAAAAACTGGTCAAGAATTTATAGATGCTTTTGCAGGGAGAGTTGGAGAAGATAAAGAACAAGCAAAAGCTTTATTAGAAAGATATAAAGAGACTATTAAAGCATTACCAACTGTTGCAAAAACTGCTGTTCAATTAGGATATGGAAAAGTTGTTGCAGAAATTGACCAAAGATTTGCTGATGCGAGAGCTATTGGTGATCAAGGACTTGCTAATGAAATGGGTGTTGCAAGAGATGCTAACGCAAGACAAGCTGAATCAAGACAATGGCAACAAGCTCATGAAGATAGAAGTGATGTAGTAACAGGTGCAGTAAGTGGAGTAAAAAATGTTACAACAAATACTAGATCTGTTGTTGCGTTAGGAGCAATTAAGCTATCAACATTTGGAGCAAAAGCAGCAAGATTATTTGGAGCGAAAGATGCTGCAAAAAACATTCAAGATAGAGGGTCAACATATGCACATGCATTAATGACTAAAGATTCAAGAGTTGATGATTTAGCACAAAATATGGCTGAAAGTGGTTTTATGGCAGTAGATCAAGTAAAAGATACATTAGAGCAAGCTGCTACAACATTAGAAGCATATGGAGCTGCTGGATTACAATGGGCTAAAAATAAAGCTACAGCATTAAAAGATAAAGCTGCAAAAGTAGCAAGAGACGTTAAAGATGCTGCAGTAAAAGGAGCAGAAGTTGTAGCTGGAGCAGCAGTATTAGGTGCTGAAGCAGTTAAAGATGCAACTGTACATGCTTATAATGCAGGAAAAACTGCAGTAGAACAAGGTGTAAGAAATGTTAAAACAGCTGTAGAAAATGCAAAAACAGATATAGGTGCAATTGGCGAAGAAGGTTTTGCTAATGAAATGGGAGTTGCTGGTGAAGTAAGTGCTAAAAATGCACAAGCTAGACAATGGCAACAAGCTCATGAAGATAGAAGCGATGTAGTAACAGGTGCAGTTGGAGCGGTACAAAAAACTTCTACAGATATAAAATCAAGAGTTGCGATTGGAGCAATTAAATTATCAACACTTGGAGCAAAAACAGCAAGATTATTTGGAGCAAAAGATGCTGCAAAAAATATTCAAGATAGAGGTTCAACATATGCTCATGCTTTATTAACTAGAGATTCTAGAGTTGAAGATTTAGCACAAAACATGGCTGAAAGTGGATTTATGGCATATGATCAAGTTGTAGATACAATAGAACAAGCGGCACAAACATGTGAAGCTTATGCTAAAGCTGGTATATCTTGGGCACAACAAAAAGCACAACAATTAAAACAAGCTGCAATTACAGCTAAAAATAAATCTGTTGAATTTGCAAAAAGAACAGGTGAAAAAGTTGTTGAAGGAGTTAAAGATGCCGGAGCAGCAACATATGTATTCTTAGATGATGCAGGAAAAACAGTAAAAAGAAAAGCTGAAGATATAATAATTGATTCAGCTGCAGCTATTGAAACAGGTGTACATGCTGTTAGAGATGGAGTAGATACACTTGTTACTGGAGCATATGTAGCATATGATGATGGTAAAAAAGCTGTTGTTCAAGGTGCTAAAAATGTAAGAGATAACGTAAAAGCTAAAATAGATCTAACAAGAAAAGATTTAGGTGCAATTGGAGAACAAGGACAAGTAGATCAAATGTATACAGCTAGACAAGCTTCAGAAAGAAAAGCTGATGCAAGACAATGGCAACAAGCTCATGAAGGAAGAAGTGAAGCTGTAACAGATACAGTTGACTTTGTAGATAGTGCTTCAACATCTGTAAGATCTGTAGTATCAAATGGACTTATTAATTTAGCAACATTTGGAGCAAAAGGAGCAAGATTATTTGGAGCTAAAAACTTAGCTCATACAATGCAAGAAAGAGCTGGAAATACAGCTTCAAAAATAATGACAAGAGAATCAAGAGTTGGTAAATTCTTTAGAGATACTGCCGAAAGAGGATTTATGACAGCAGATAAAGTAAGAGACGGTGTTGAAACTGCAAAAGAAACAACAGTAGCTTACGCACATGCTGGAGTAGATATGGCAAGAGAAGCTGGAGAAGTTGCTTGGGATAGAACTAAACAAGGAGCATTAGCTGTAGGAAAAGCTGTTGCTGAACCAGCAGCTATGGTTGTTGCATTAGGATCACTAGCAATTGAATCTGGAGTAGAAGCAGGTAAAAAAGTTGGCCAAAAAGTTGAACAAGTTGTAGAACAAACTGGTCAAGCTATTGAAGATTATTCAGAAATTGCTTCTGCTAAAGTTCAAAACGTAAAAAATGGAATGAGAGAAGGATTCAATGCTAGAGCAGAAAAATTTATGAAAGGAATTGCAGGAAAAATTGCTGATGCTGCATCAAGATTTCAATCAAATAAAGAAAAAGCTGCTCAAGATCGTGAAGCAAGTGCTATGAGACTTGCAGCTGCTAAAGCTAAAAGAGATCCACAAAAAGAAGCTCAAGAACAAGATGGTTTTGATAAATAGTTTTAAATAGATATTATAATAAAAAGCAAATGGTTATCATTTGCTTTTTATAAAATTAAGGTATTATATGAAGATTGAAAAATTAGAATATAATGGAGATGTTTATTATTACGTGAATGAATATAATTATAGATATGGTACATTTCATAAATTTGCAAATATTAATGAAGAAATAATTTTTTGTGAAAAAAGTGATGATAAATATATTCCAGTAGAGAACAAAAGAATTTTGAAGAAATTGAATAAAGAATTTCCAGAAATTAAAATAAAGGATATTGTGTAGATAATGGATAATAGTAGTTTAGAAAGAATCTCAAAACGATATCGAGCATTATTTTTTGGAGATGTTGCAAAAGGATATACAGATATTGAAGAATCAATTGTATATAGAGAAGTTGCTAATTTAATATCAGCAAAATATGGTGATATTATTTCAAAAGAAGAGATAGAAAGTATTTTAGCAAGCAAAGGTAAAATATTTACTATGGTAGTAAAAAATAGAGTTGCTTTTTACGAATATCAAACAGGAAATATTGGTATACCACATTTCTTAAGATTAACAACAACTTTATGTCATGAACTAGTTCATAAACTTGGATATCTACAAAAAGATAGTACATTTTCTGATATGAATCCAGTGTTTAAAGAAGCCGGAACAGAATTTGTAAGTGCAACATCACTAGATGATAAATTTGGAAGAATTTTAATTTTTAATGGTGTATACGGAAAGTTCCCAGAAAAAACTGATGAAGAATACTTGTCAATAGCATTAGTTAACCAATTAAATCAAGCATTAGGTGGTAAAAGCTTAGAAAGAAGTATACTTAGAGGTCATGATTATTTTAAAGAAGAAATTATTAAAAGATGGGGAAATGATTATTACGTACATTTTAGTGAAAATATAAAAGATATTGCTCGAATAGAATCTGAATATTGGAAAGAATATAGAGATTTAGATGAAGATGAGAAAATAACAATTGAAACAGATTTAAAACATAGAATTGCTGATTTTCAAGATACTATAATAGATGTTGAATTTGGTTCAAGAGTTCAAAATGTAAAAACAAGAGAAGAAGCAGAATCATTTTTAAAAGAATTAAAAGAATTTGGAATGAATAGAATAAGATATTCTCGTAGTTCGCCAGAAGGTAAAAGAGAATATTATGATCCGAATTTTGTTGATATATTTGAACATTTTAAGCAAAATTTAGAAGTTGATTTTGGTAACATTGACATTCAATATGATGAATTTGAATGGGTAAAAAGATTTCCTAAAAAGGAAATAATAAAAGAAGTATCAGAACAAGAAGCTGATGAAGTATATTTATTAGCAAGAGATGTAAGAAAAAGTATTAAAGCTAGTAAAGGTTTAGCTGCTTTTATTAGTAAAGTATTTAAAGATAAAGGTTCTGATAATAAAGTATTGTTATCAAGACCGATTGAAAAATATACATTAAACTATGATCCATTAAATGTTGAAGAAATAAAACCTACAAATACAGTAAGACAAAAAGTACAAGAAGATTATGAAAAATAGATATTAATCCACAATTTGTTTCTAAATTGTGGATTTTTTCTTTTTAATTTTAGCATTTACAAGGTTTAATTCCTTGACAAATGGAGAAAATAAAATATAATGTGTTTAAGAAAACAAGTAGGAGAATTCTTATGAAAGTATTGATTACAGGAGCTTCTTCTGGTATAGGAAGAGACATAGCAAGAGAGTTTGCAAAATTAAAATATGATATTGTTTTAGTTGCAAGAAATGTTGAAAGAATGGAAGCATTAAAGACTGAATTAGAAAAAGAGTATAATGTAAAAGTAAATTATCATTCTGTAGATTTAACAAATAGAGAAAATTGCATTAATCTTTATGGTAAAGAAAAAGAAATAGATATACTTGTTAATAATGCAGGTTTAGGTGATTTTGGAAGATTTACAGAAACTAGTTTGGATAAAGAATTTAGTATTATTGATACAGATATTACAGCTCTTCATATATTAACAAAACTATATTTAAAAGATATGAAAGAGAGAAATTCAGGAATTATATTAAATGTTGCATCAATAGCAGGTTTCTTACCAGGACCATTAATGGCAACATATTATGCTGCTAAAAATTATGTTGTAAGATTATCTGAAGCTATTAAAGAAGAGTTAAATAAAGAAAAATCAAAAGTACAAATAAGCATTTTATGTCCAGGTCCAGTTAAAACAAATTTCAATAATGTTGCAAACGTTAAGTTTGAGCTTAGTTCGTTATCAAGTGAATATGTGGCAAGATATACTGTAAAAAAATTATTAAAAGGTAAGTTTTATATAGTTCCAGGATTTACTGTAAAATGTACAAAGTTTTTTTCTAAAGTTGTACCAACAGCAATTCTTGCAAAATGTTGTTATTATATGCAAAAAAGAAAAGAAGGTTAGGAATAAATTATGAAAATATTAATGGGAACAAAAAATCCAGGAAAAATTGAAGGTGCTAAGAAAGCATTTGAAGCGTATTTTGAAAATGTAGAGATAGAAGGTATTTCAGTTTCGTCTGATGTTAGTGATCAACCAGTAAATGAAGATATATTTAAAGGTGCTAAAAATAGAGTTAAAAATTTAAGAAAATATGCTAAAGAAAATAATATTGATGCAGATTTTTTTGTTGCATCTGAAGCTGGTATAACAAATCTTTTAGGAGATTGGATAGATATTAATGCAGCTGTTATTGAATCAAAAGAAGGTTATCAAAGTGTAGGTACTTCACAAGGATTTCCAATACCTGAAAAATATATAGATGAAATTATTAATACTGAACTTGGAAAAGTAATGGATAAAATTTTTAGTGGTGTAAAATTAGGTAATGGAAAGGGTGGAATAAGTTATTTAACAAAAGATGTAATAACAAGAATTAATCTAACTAAAGATGCATTTATTATGGCATTAATTCCGCATATAAATGGTGAAATTTGGAAATAAAAATAGTAATTTCATAAATTATAAATAGAAAGACTAAAAATAACAATTTTAGTCTTTTTATTTTGTGAATTTTTATCAATTTTTGAAAAAGGTATTTACTTTTTTTGAAATTATTAATAAAATTTTATATATATAAAAAAAGATTAAAAGGAAAAGTGCGAATGAAAAAATGTTATCATATGACTTCATTAGATAGAGTACGTTCTATTAGCGTAGCTGGACTTACTCCTCAAAATGGAGATAATAGTAAAACAGTAAATGATACAAAAGTTAAAGTGTTCTTCTCAGAAGGTATGACTGGAGCAGTTGCTTTATATGCAGATCTTCAAAAACATTATGATGATATAAAAGCTGGAAATGTAGGGAAGACACCACAAGATAGAGTTGAAGCAGTTAAAGCTACCGGCTCATTAGAAGAATACTTAGGTGGAGATGGAGTATATTTCTTATTTGATGGAACAGATGTAGAAAATGAGAAAAACTTCATGGATGGTTGTACAGATCAATCTATTTCACCAGAAAATTTACAAGTGTGTCTTCTAAAAAATAATGAAACAAATGCAGTTACATATTCAAGATATGATATTATTAAATTTATGATGAGTAAAGTTCCTGCAGAAAGTATTTATTATTCAGGAAAAGATGTTAAACCTGAAGATATTGATGCTGCGACAACAACAATAAGATCAACTGTACAATCATTTTATGAAAAAAATAAATCAGAAATAAATGCTTTTAGAGCAGGAAATTATACATTAGAAAACGTTCCATTAAGAGAATTTTGTGAAAAATATTTGGCACAAGATGATATGGTTGTTACAGGACAAAATATTGGAAAATACACAATGAGTTTATTAGAAGATATTGAAGCTGTAAGAAATATGGAAATGTTATTAGATAGAGACGTAAGAAACTTAGAGTTAGAATACGATATGGCAAAAGAACCCGACAAAATAAGAGAAAAGAAAGATGATAATAATAATCAATAAGGGGTGAGTGAGATACAAAAGAACAAAGCATATGCACAAGTATTAGAAATTTTAAATCATATTAAAATAGAAGATTATTATAAACTTCCAAAAGAAATTATAAAAGCTTTAGAAGTTAATAAAGAAGAAGATAAAAGTTTCAAATACAATAAAGAAAAAGATTTCTTAGAACAAGAAATGTTATCAGAAACAAAGTTAATACTTGCAATATTTTTCAAGAGATATTGGGCAACAGATGAGCAAAAAGCAAAGATTAGAGTTTACGAGGTAAATAAAATTACAGCTATTGAAGAAGAAAAGAAAAAAATTTATCCTCAAAATGTTATCTCAGATAAAATTGTAGAAGAGAAGTTAGAAGAAAAAAGACAAAGTCAACTAGCTTTATTAAAAGAGCCAAATTGGTTTAAAAAGATTATCACTAAATTTAAAGAGAAATTTTTTAAAAAAACTATTAAATCATAAAAATTAAGCACGTTTTATAACGTGCTTTTTTGTGTCCATAATTAATGAAAAACTACGGAAATAATGGTATTACAACAATTAATTTACATAAACTATTTACATTTTGAAACAAATGTGTTATAATTTCAACGTGGTGATTTTATGAAAAGAAAGAATAGAAGTAGTATAATTGACACAAAAGAAGAACTTATAAAGAATTTTAGTAGAGAACAAATGGAGATTTATAATCGTTATAAAAGCAAATTTACATATGTTGATCCAAATCTTTATCCAACAGTAAGTAATGATAGAGAAATCAGATTTTTGGAAAACGGATGTAAACTTTTAGAAAAAGTTTTAAAATTTGAAATAGTTGCTGCGCTTATTGTAGGAACAATTATTTTAATGACAAACGATACTCCAAAAGCAAACAACAAAACTGTAACTTATAAAAGTGCAAGTGTTGTTGTAGACTATAACTCTAAAAATTAGTTATAAGGGGAATAAATGAAAAAAACATTAATGAGAAATACACAAATTCATAAAGATAAAGTTGAAAAGGTTCCAAATAGAGAACCTTTTTACTTTATTCGTTGGACTATAGTTGCACAGATAATAATATTTGCAATTATGTTTTCTTTTGGTGCGATTTTTAATTTAATTCCTGGAAAAGTAAAATTTAGAATTAAATATAGCATAGAAAAAGTATTTATTAATGACAAAATAGATAATGATGGAAATTCAATAATTTATTGCTTAGAGTCTCTAAGAAAAAATGATTATTTAAATGAAAATAATAAAGTCTTTATTGAAAATTATTTAATTAAAGAAATTGAAGAAAATAAAGAGTTTATTGATTTAAATAAAGTAGCTAAAAGACTAGAAACACTTGATGTTCATTATAATAAAAAATATTTAATTAATGAATTAAATAATGAAATTATATTAAATAACCCTAAAGAATATAATTTGCATGTAGCGGGAAGATATAATTCTTTATTTAATGAGATTAATATTTATGAGCAAATAGATTTCGAAAAGATAAGTAAAAACTATAATGATATTGAATTTGGTTTTGATGAGGCTAGTAAAACAGCATATTTTCATGAGCTAAATCATGTGCTTACAAATGGAACAGTAGAAAGTTTTGTAAGCATGGTTAATATAAAAAAATCTAACATTTTGTCAGAATTAATAAATGAGTTATTTTCAAGAGAATATTATTATATAGAGACTTCTGAAGGATATGATGAACAAATGAAATATATTTATGTTATTGCTGAAATTATATCAGAAGATGTTTTAAGAAAGTACAAATTTAATGATAATGAATCAATATTAATATCAGGATTACTTGATATAGATGGTGATATAGATAAAGCTTTTGAATTAATTTCTTTGATAAAAGATATTCAAATAAAAGAAGATCAAAATGATGATAGTTTTACGAAATTACATGATTTATTTGAATATTATTATGAGAAAAAAAGTGGAAAAAAATTAGTTGATAATTTAAATATATTAGCTTATTTATATGATTCAAAAGTGCTTACTGATACAGAAAAAGAAATATTTGAAAATTACGTGGGAATAAAAAACGTTGTAAAACAAATAGATATTATTCCGAGAGGATATTTTTCAAAAGATTATATTAAAGAATATCCAAATACAGTAGTAAAAATTAATAATGCTTACTTCAAAATCCTAAAATAGATTATAAAAAATATGGCAGAACAATTTGTTCTGCCATGTTTTTTTTATTCTTCAATTAATTCGAAACTCGTTAAGTTAAATTCGTATCCAAATGTACCTTTTTCAACTGTATATTTAATTTTATATTTATTTCCTTCAATTAATTCTTCTGATTTATTTTCTGTTCCATTGTATATTCTATAGTCAAGAGGGAATACATTTCCATTTTCATCTTCAAATGAATATGTGTACTCAACATATCCGTTACCATTTTCAACTCCAACAGCTGGAGCACCAGGAGTTCCAAAAGCATTATTTAAGTTTGCCTTTAAAATTAGTGTTTCCTCGTAATCCCCTGAAACCTTTAAACCAAGTTTTGTTCTTAAAGAATCTTCATCAGTAATATCTTTTATTTCATCGTTTGTATGAGCGTTAAATATTCTATATGATGTTATAGAGATATTATTTTCATCACGTTTGACTCTAACTTCAACTTTAACATCTTCATCGTAATCTTTTAATATACTTAAAGTAGCGTGTGTAGATTCATCACATCCTACTCTAAGAGTATTTGAATAGTCAGATGAATTAAAATCTAATAAATAGATAAAGTATTCGCCCATTGAAGATGCATATCCTGTAACTTTTTGATTTGTAAGAATATTTGCTTCACCAGTTAATTCATTATTAGTTTCATTATTATTATTATTAGATGTATTATTTGAATAATTTTCATCACTTGAACTTTCAACATAATGTGGGTCAGAAGGTAGATAATCGTCCATAATAGGTGTACCAGGTAATTCTGGTTTATTGATGTGCGAATTAAATAGTATTGAAAGTAATATTGAAAGTACAAAGAAAAGTATTACTAAAACGACATTTGTACCACCTTGATTAAGAGCGATTCTTGTTAGATCTTCATCTGACGCATTTGGATTCTTTTCAATTATTTTTTTAACTGATTTAGTATAAAAAGATCTATACCATAATGGAAAATATAATCCAATTGATATATGAATACATAAATATGTTAATATTAACATTCCGCCTGTAGCATATTTTATTGTAAGGATATCAAGTAATGTTAAGATTACTGATAAAATAAATGCTTTAACAATCATTTTTCTATAGGCAAAATATAAAGCACCAAAGAAAAAAGCTGGAAAAGAAAATACTTTCTTTTTTAGTTTTTGATATTTTTTTCCAACAAAGATTTGATATAATTTTTCTTCCATAAGTTACTCCTAAATTATTAGTGTTTAACATAAATATTGTATCGCTAATTTTGAATAAAGTCTATATTTTTAAAATAAATTATTGAATTAAAGCACTAATTAATATTCCAATATTTTCGTTATATATACTAGCAAATTGAGATATAGGTAATGGATTTTGCCCAAGACCAGCTTCTATTGTAAAGCCAGGTCTTTTATAATAAAAAATAAACCAATCTTTAAAACCTGCAAAGCTAGAGTTTTCAGGTTCATTTTGAACAGTATATCCAGAAACTTTTGAAAATGTATTTGCGATTGATTGAGATTCATCTGGCGTATAGTTTTGATATTGATAGAAAATTACTCTACCTTGAGTATGATAAGTGAGCATTAAAGAAAAATTATGGTTTAATGTGAAATTATATAAATGAACTGCTTCTGGAGCAGTAAGTGGTCCATATCCAACAAAGTCACGAGGTGCTGGTTTGTCAAATCCTTGTGCATACTTTATTTCGCGAGCTTGTTCCCAGCCAGCAGGAAATTGTAAATTTAAATCAATTCCTTCGATATTGCTTTTCCAAGAATTGGGAAATGAAAGTTCTGGAAAATTGGATGCTATTTGTCTAGCATTATTATAGGCTCTGGAATTTTCATCTAAATAACCAGTAACTAAGTCTACACCGTCTGGGTTAAGCATCGGAACTATATATAGAGAAACTTCATTAAAAAGAATATTTGGGTTGATTCCAAAGATTGGAGTGTTGTTAGTATAGCTTTTGCAAAGTTGTTCAAAAAACTTCATTAAAAGTGGAGTTGTAATCCATTCATTAGCATGAGTAGAACCAATATATAAAATCTCTTTTGGACCATTACCAAACTTTAAATATTTTATAGGTCTATAAAGCACAGAATTGCCAATTGAGCCATTTTTTATAAAAGGGTATATAACTTGTAGGCTATTAATATTTAAATTCAAAATTTGCGTTGTATAACTTATATTAGTTTGAAC
Source organism: Clostridia bacterium (assembly GCA_017517685.1). Classification (GTDB taxonomy): domain Bacteria; phylum Bacillota; class Clostridia; order TANB77; family CAG-508; genus Scatovivens. Next base: position 33,114 of record JAFWYK010000005.1, on the reverse strand, counting down.
AATATTACTGAACGGAATAATAATTTCTGAACCAATTTGTAAGTTTTGTTCATTTAAATCTTTGTTGGCCATTTTTATAGCCTCTATAGTTGTATTAAACTCTAAAGATAGAGAATAAAGAGTGTCGTTTTCTTTAATTTGATAATTAAAATAACCATTTATGTATGGCATAAGTTTATTCCATGTATTATTTCCTACAATACCATCTGTTGAAATTCCAAATTCTTTTTGAAAACGAATTGTAGCGTCATAAGTTTTAAAACCAAATATTCCATCAATAATTCCAGTATAGAACCCCAATTTTAAAAGAGTACTTTGAAGTAATTCAACTTCAGGACCTTTTGAATTTAATCTAAGTGTATTCATAAAAAATTCCTTTCTAATTAATAATTTTTATATAATATTAATTATTTTTTAAATTGATACAAATATTTTTAAAGTGGCTTTTCGAAAAGCCTTGTAAAAAAAAGAAATATATTGTAAAATAATGGTGAAAAATAGACCATATATGAGGTGAAAAAAGTGCTAATAGAAGCGGAAATGAGAGAATTAGCAAAGAAAAAAGAATATACGAAGGTTTTTAACTATTTTCATGATGAGTATACTGAAATGTTAAAAAACTTTTTACAAAGAAATGACGTTAAAGTAAATGAAGATGACTGCTTAATTGATTATATAGTTAAGACCAGATTTTTCATGCCTAAATATAATACATATACAATTCCGATTTCAAACGCAATGTATAATGAACAGTTTTCAGAAGAAATGAAATATGAATTGTTAATGAATACATATAAAGATGTTAGAAAAGCATTTACAAAATTAGATTAGGAGAGAAAATGAATAGAGTTGCAAAATTTTTAGCTCACGAAGGACGAGTAAGCCTAGTTGTAGCACATACAACTGAAATGGTTGAAGAAATAAGAAAAATACACGATTTAACACCTACAACAACAGCAGCAATGGGAAGATTTGCTACTATTACAGGTATGATGGGATTTACAGAAATTAAAGATAGTGAAGATTATTTTACAGCACAAATTAATGGTCAAGGACCAATGGGAACAATGATTTCTGTTGTAAGAAGAGAAGAATATACATCTTTAGTAAAAGTATGTGTAGATAACCCACATGTAGAAGTTCCTCTTAAAGAGAACGGAAAGTTAGATGTAAGTGCTGCAGTTGGAAATAATGGTTTTTTAAATATTATAAATAAAAGCGAAGCGACGGATACAAATTATAATGGATTGGTTCCTTTAGTTACAGGAGAAATTGCAGAAGATTTTACAGATTATTTTGCAAAATCTCAACAAAAACCAACTGTTATTGCGTTAGGTGTATTGGTTGATAAAGACGGTGTAAGAGCTTCAGGTGGATACATGATTCAATTAATGCCAGATGCTACTGAAGAAGATATTGTTAAAATAGAAAATGCTTTAGCAAAAGCTCCAAGCATAAGTCAAATGATTGACGAAGGAAAAAGCTTAGAAGCAATTGCAAGAACAGTAGTTGGTGATGAAGACATTATGATCTTAGCACAAGAATTAGATATGAAATATGAATGTGATTGCGATAGAGAGAAATTTGAAAGAGGATTAATATCTATTGGAAAAGAAGAATTAACAAAAATCATTGAAGAAGATGGTGAAGCTAATACAGTATGTCACTTCTGCAATAAATCATACCATTTTGATAAAACAGATTTAGAAGAATTACTAGCAAAATTAAACTAAGTAATATTTTAAAGAAAAGGTGAGAAACTAATGATGAAAAAATTTGAAAGTGAGGCAATGGTAGAGGGAAATCCAAAGTGGGAGAAAGCTATATCTAGACAAGAAAAGATATACGATCCTGTTTATGGTGATGCTCCAATGCGTAGTGAATTTGATAGAGATTACACAAGAATAATTAATTGTAATGCATATAGAAGATTAAAACACAAAACACAAGTGTTTTTTGCACCAAAAAATGATCATATATGTACAAGAATTGAACATGTAAATTTAGTAGATTCAATAAGTAATACTATTGCAAATTATTTAGGTTTAAATTCTGAACTTACAAAAGCTATAGCAGTTACTCATGATATTGGACATAGTCCTTTTGGACATCAAGGTGAAAAGATTTTATCTACAATTTTAGAAAGAGAATGTGGAACTAAATTTTTCCATAGTAATAACGGACTTCATTACGTAGATAATCTAGAATTATTAAGAGATGTTGCTGGCCAAAAAAGAAATTTAAATCTAACATATGCTGTTAGAGATGGAATATTAGCTCATTCAGGAAATCCAAGAGTATTAGGACAAAAGCCAAGAGAAGAATTTGTAGATTTAAAGAAATTTAATGAACCAAATAAATATGCACCATATACATGGGAAGCGTGTGTGGTAAAAATAGCTGATAATATTTCTTACTTAGGTAGAGATTTAGAAGATGCTAAAGAGATGAAGATTATTACTGATAGAGATATAAATAATATCGATAAAAGTATAGAAAATATCAGATTAAATAATTCAAGTATTATAGGTTATCTAACAGGAGATTTATGTAAGAATTCTACATTAGAAGAAGGATTAAAATTTTCTGATGAAGCTTATGAAACAATGGAAAAAATTAAAAAGTTTAATTATGATAAAATTTATAAAAACGATAAAATACAACCAACAGTAAGATATTTTACGGTTGTAATGAATGAAATATTCTATACACTAAGACAAGAGTATAATGGAACTGGAACAATAAAAAATATTAAGAAATTAAAAAGATATTACCCAGTGTTATCACAAGAATTTTCTACATGGCTTGAAACTTATTCAAATTGTGATGATAGAGATGAAGAAAAATACTTTAATAAAGTTATTTATGATTTAAATGATGTAAAAGAGTATAGTAAAGCTATTATTGATTATATGTCTGGTATGACTGATCAATATATTGTAAGAACTTATAATGAAATAATTAGTTTTTAGGAGGAAGAGATATGACTTTTGAATATTTTCCAAGTGGCGTTTGTTCAATGAAAATTAATATTGATGTAGATGAAGAAACCAAAATAGTTAATGAAATAAAATTTATTGGTGGATGTGCTGGAAATACTCAAGGGGTTGCTTCTTTAGTTAAAGGGATGCACATAGATGAAGTTATATCAAGACTTAAAGGGATTGATTGTAGGGGAAGAGGAACATCTTGTCCAGATCAATTATCAAAAGCATTAGAAGAACTAAATAAACAAATTGTTAAATAATGACAAGATAGGAGAATGAAGTATGGATCAAGAAAAAGATATTTTTAAAAATAAGTTTTTTATGTTTAGTCTAATAGTTTGTGTTTTTTTAGGAAGTTGTTATTTAATTGCATTTAATGTTCCAATATATATGTTAATAATTCCAATGATTGCTATAGTTTTATCGTTTGTATTTGAAAAAAATGATAAAATAAGAAAAATATCTGTATTAATAATGTTTGTTTCAACAGTATTAATTGGTGGATATTGTTTTGTGAAATTTTCACACAATAATCAATTTTTAAAACATGGTCAATATATTTCAGGTATTGCTTCTATGGGAATGGAAACAACAGATGTAAAACAATTAATAAATACAACAATTAATAATAACAAAAAAACAATTGGAAAAAAGGTTACTTTAACATGCAGGATAGAAGATGGAGGCTTTTATTTTGGCTCAGAAAAAAAACCACAAAAGACTTATAAAACAGTACAAGAATTAGAAGGTTTGTTAGAAAATATTAATCTAGATAGAGTAGAAATTGACTTTAATTATGATGATAATAGACAATTTATTGAAAATATAGAAATAGTTATTTTTGATCCAGATGGTGTAATTGAAAAGAGTCTTTTTCAATAGTAGTTTAAGTAATGATAATAAAACTATAGATAACAAAAAAAGGTATGAATTTTTATTCATACCTTTTTTATATGTTTGTTTTAATATAATTTGAAATTTCACAAAAATCTTCTAGAGTTAATTGTTCAGCTCTAACTCTTAAATCTATTCCAAGATGGTTTAGAACTTCTTCTAGTAAATCTTTAGGAATTAGTCCTGAGTTTGATAGTGAGTTCATTAAAGTTTTCCTTTTTTGAAGGAAAGAGAATTTAATAATTTTGAAGAATAATTCTTCGTCTAAAACATTAACTTTTGGTTCTTTTAAAACATCTAATTTAATAACTGCAGAATCAACGTTTGGAGCAGGAATGAAAGAGTCTCTAGGAACGTCAATTATTATTTCTGGGTTTGTATAATAATTTATGCTATAAGTAATTGCTCCAACTTCTTTACCACCAGGTTTATCTGCTAATCTTTCTGCAACTTCTTTTTGAACCATTACTGTAATACTTTTTAAATTTAATTTATCTTCCAAAAGTTTCATGATGATTGGAGTTGTTATGTAGTATGGAAGATTTGCAACAACTTTAGCTGACTTATATTCACTATTGTCGGCAATAATTTTATTTAAATCTACTTTTAAAACATCATCATTAATTAGTTCAAAATTTTTGTATAAAGAAAATCTATCTGTTAATATGCTAACCATTTTTGGATCAAGCTCGATACAAATAACTTTACCAGCGTTTTCAAGAAGTGGGGAAGTTAGATTACCAAGTCCTGGCCCGATTTCTATAATTAAATCATTTTTATTAACTTCAGCTTTTTCTATAATGCCATCTACAACGTTTTGATCAATTAAAAAGTTTTGACCATAACCTTTGTTGGCATGTGCATTATATTTATTTAAAATATATCTAGTTTCTTGTTCTAAATTCATATTTCTTTCCTCTAATAAAAAAATCTACAACTAATTTTACTATATTTTCCACAAAATATCAATAAAATGTGGATTAAAGAGCATAAAAAAGACGCGTTTATGTAAAAACGCGTCTTAAAAATTATTCAGCTTTGTTTGTCATAGCTTCTAAATCTAATAATTCTTGCCATCTATCATCAACTACTTTTTGGAATGCTTCAATCATCCATTCGTTACCTGGTTTAAACATGTGTTTAAATCTTTTTTGTGGTTTTAAGAATTCTTCGATTGGAAGTTTGTTAGCTGGTTTATAAGTAATTTTATAAACTCCGTTAACAACTTCATATAATGGCCAGTAGCATGTATCTACTGCTAATTTATTAATTTGCATTAAATCTTCTGTGTTGTATCCCCATCCTCTAGGACATGGAGCAAGAACGTTTAAGAAACAAGCTCCTTCTGTATAGATTGCTTTTTCAGATTTTTCATATAAATCTTTAAAGTTTCCAATAGCTGCTGTTTGAGCAACGTATGGTATGTGATGTCCAACCATGATTTTCGCTAAATCTTTTCTAGGTTGCATTTTTCCTGGAACTACTTTACCAGCTGGTGTTGTAGTTGTATCAGCAAATTTTGGTGTTGCAGATGAACGTTGGATACCTGTGTTCATGTAAGCACCGTTGTCATAACATACATAAACCATGTCATGACCTCTTTCCATAGCACCTGATAAACTTTGTAAACCGATGTCATATGTTCCACCGTCTCCACCAAATGCGATGAATTTTGTTGTTTTATCTTCAGGAAGTTTTCCTTGACGTTTCATTGATTTGTAAGCTGCTTCAGATCCACTTAATGTTGCAGCAGCACATTCGAATGCTGTATGAACGAATGAATCTGTCCATGATGTGTATGGATAAATAAATGTTGAAACTTCCATACATCCTGTTGCACCAGAGATAACTGCGTGATCCTCAGGTTTGATTGCTCTTAAAATTGTTCTTGCAACTGCTGGAGCACCACAACCTGCACACATTCTATGTCCTGATGTAAATCTTGAAGGTCTATTAGCCATTACTTCTTTATGATTATATGCCATACTAAATTTCCCCCCTTAATCCTAAATATCTATATGGGTTACCAACATTTCCTGTTTGAGCAACTTCATTTAGATCATTATATACTTTTTTGATATCTGATACTGTAGTATCTCTACCACCAATACCATATACGTAGTTAACTGTTGGTACATGAACATTTGCAACGTACATTCCAGAAACTACATCTTCAAATAATGCTCCACCAGCACCATTTAAAGAATCAGCTTTATCTAATACTGCGATTGCTTTTACATTTTTTAATGCTTCAGCAACTTCTTCTGAAGGGAATGGTCTAAACATTCTGATTTTTAATAAACCAGCTTTAACACCTTGTTCTCTTAATTCGTCAACAGCAGCTTTTGCTGTTCCAGCTGTTGAGTTCATACAAACGATAACTGTTTCTGCGTCATCCATTTTGTATTTCTCAAAGAATTCATATTTACGTCCTGTTAATCTTTCAAAGTCAGCTGAAACTTCAGCGATAACTTTTTTTGCATTTCTCATTGCAACAGCTTGTTGAGCTTTGTGTTCAAAAAGATATGCTTGTAAATCTAATGGACCAACAGCGATTGGTTCTTTATCATTTAATAAGTAGTGTTCTGGATTATATTTTCCAACGAACTCTTTAACTTTTTCATCTTCTAATAATTCAATATTTTCAATTGAGTGTGATGTGATGAATCCATCTTGACATACCATTAAAGGTAATAGAACATCTTTGTGTTCTGCAATTCTGTGAGCCATAAGTAAGTTATCGTAAGCTTCTTGGTTGTTTTCTGAGAATAACATTATCCATCCACTATCACGAACTCCCATAGCATCAGAATGATCATTGTGTATATTTAATGGTCCTGAAACCGCTCTATTTACTAATGACATAACGATTGGTAATCTTAAACTTGAAGCAATGTAAACCATTTCCCACATTAAAGATAAACCGTTTGCTGATGTAGCTGTCATTGCTCTAGCACCAGCAGCTTGTGCACCAATACATGCACTCATTGCACTGTGTTCACTTTCAACAGCTACGAACTCAGTATCAACTTCTCCATTGCTAACGAAGCTAGAAAAGTATTGAGGTATTTCTGTTGAAGGTGTAATAGGGAATGCTGCAACAACGTCTGGGTTGATTTGTTTCATAGCGATAGCTGCTGCTTCATTACCACTTAATCTTTCTCTAATTCCCATAATATTTTTCCTTTCTAATATTACTTAAAATTTTATTTCTATCATAATTTGATTATTTCATTTCAATTGCTTTGAATGGGCAAACTTTAGCGCATACACCGCATCCTTTACAAGCATCATAATCAAAATCTTTTCTTGTTCCATCTGGATTTACTGGAATAGCATCATCTGGACAAACTGGGTAGCAAAGACCACAGTGTTTGCAAAGTTCAGATTTAAAAACAGGAGTAGTTGAACGCCAATCTCCAGTTTTGAATTCTTTAGCGTTACCAGCTGTATAAATATTTCCACCTATAGTAAGATCTTGCCAAGGTGTTTTATTATTTAATCTTTCTTCTGTTGTCATAATTTCTCCTTCCTAAACTTTAGTTACTTCTTGTAAAGCCATTTCTAAAGCTTTCATGTTACCATCGATAACTTCTGGTTTTTTTGCAAATTTATGTTTAAATGATCCTATCATATCTTCTAGGAATGCTTCGTCAGTCATAATTCCACTAACTTTAACTACTGCTGCAAGCATTGGTGTGTTAGGGAAGTATTTTCCAAGTGTTTCCATAGAAACTTTTCTAGCATCAATTTTGTATACATTTCCTGTATAGCCTTTAAGAGCTGCTTTTAATTCTTCTCCATCTTTTGTTGTGTTAATAATAATTGCTCCATCTGGTTTTAATCCTGCAGTAACATCTACGCAGTCTAAAAGTGTGTCATCAACAACAACAACGTAATCTGGTTCATAAATGTTTGAATGAACTGTAATTGGTTCATCACTGATTCTGTTGTAAGCTGTGATAGGAGCACCCATTCTTTCTGGACCATATTCAGGGAAACCTTGAATATATTTACCAGTGTTGAATGCTGCATCGGCTAGAAGTAAAGAAGCTGTTTTAGCACCTTGACCGCCTCTACCGTGCCATCTGATTTCAATTAAATTACTCATCGTAACCTCCTATAAAAATTTTGTTATTGCTATAATGTTAAAAAATAATGTTCTCTAAAATCTTAGACTGTTTTTATATTAAATCTAAATTTTCCAAATACAGTATATATTTTTTAAAAAATAAAGTCAATATAGGGAAAAGGCAATTTTGAGTTTTTTTGACAAGAAAAAACAATTAAAATTTTTTGTTACAAAATTATTACAAAAATGTGTTTATATTCATTGACTTTTGCATAAAAAACATATATTATAGATGTGTTAAAAAATGATAATTGCATGGTAATAGTTTAAAGGAGGAAATTTAATGGGAGAAGTTATCGTTGTTACATCAGGAAAAGGAGGAGTTGGTAAAACAACAACAACAGCCAATTTAGGTTCTGCCCTAGCATTAGCTGGTAAAAAGGTTGCACTTGTAGATACAGATATTGGATTAAGAAACCTTGATGTTGTTTTAGGACTTGAGAATAGAATAGTATACGATTTAGTAGATGTCATAGAAGAAAAATGTAAACTAAGACAAGCTCTAATTAAAGATAAAAGATTTAAAGAACTTTTTTTACTTCCAGCAGCACAAACTAAAGATAAAACAGCTATCAATGAACAACAAATGATAGATTTGATAAATAAATTAAAAGAGGAATTTGATTATATCTTGGTTGATTGTCCTGCGGGAATTGAACAAGGATTTAAAAACGCGATTGCCGGAGCTGATAGAGCTTTGGTTGTTACAACAGCAGAGATATCTGCAATCAGAGATGCTGATAGAATTATAGGACTTCTAGAAGCTTCTGAAATAAAAAATCCAGAATTAATCGTTAACAGATTAAGACCAAGTATGGTTAGAAGAGGTGAAATGATGGATGTAAATGACATCGTTGATCTTTTAGCTATAGACTTAATTGGGGTTGTACCAGATGATGAAAACATCATTACACAAACAAATAAAGGAGAACCAGTAATTTCGAATAAAAAAGCTCCTTCTGGAAAAGCTTATTTAGAGATATCTAGAAGATTACTTGGAGAAAATATTGAAGTTACAGTACCGGGAAAAGAAACAGGATTCTTAGCAATGCTTAGAAGAATGTTCGGAAAAGGATAAAAGGTTAGATAAAAATTTGGAGGTAAGATTAAGTAATGTTTGAAAACATAGGACATTTTTTCAAAAGAATAGTTAAGGAGCCACAAAAAGAATTAGGTTCAAAAGATGCTGCTAAAGAAAGATTGCACCTAGTTCTAATGCAAGATAGAGCTAATGTATCTGCTGACTTCTTAGAATTAATGAAACAAGAAATTATTGATGTAATAAAGAAATATATTGTAGTAGATGAAGATTCTATTGATGTTAGATTGACAAATCAATCTAAAGATGATGGAACAAATGGTGCTCCATCATTATATGCAAATATTCCAATTGTAAATATCAAAAATGATATGATGGCAGAAAAAATTAAAGACTTTGAAGGTGTTGATTTTAACAAAGAAATAGGAATACCAACATATGAAGAAAAAGTAGAATCACAAGAAAATACTGCAGTGGCAGAACCTGTAGTAATAGAACTTCCAGAAACAGTTACAAATGTTGAAGAAAATATAAATAACAATGAAGAAAATAAAGAACAAGAAGAGGAAGAAGTTAAAGAGTTATTTGAAGAAGTAGATGAAGATGACGATGATGATGACGATGTTACTTTTGATGACTTATTAAAAGCTGCTGAAGAAGCAGAAAAATTAGCTGAAGAATCAACAGAAGCTTCAGAAAAAGTTGAAAAAGTAGCAAAAAAATCTACAAGAACAACAAAAACAACAAAAACAACAAAACGTAAGAAAAGAAAATAGGGAGTAATAGTTAATGGGAAAAAAATTACTTAAAAACACAGAGTGGTCAATTCTGGTTGTAAGTATATTGTTAACTGTTATTGGGTTGATTGCATTGTTTTCTGCGACGCAAAGTACAGAATACGATGAGTTTAAAAAACAACTGCAATGGGTTTTAATAAGTATACCATTTTTAATTCTTGCAGCTTCAGTTGACTATAATGTAATTGTTAGATTCTCTACACTTGCATTTATAGTATTGATGATATTGCTAGTCGGAGTTTTGTTTACTGAACCAATACAAGGTGCAAGAAGTTGGTTTAAATTTGGTGAATCTTTTAGTTTTCAACCGTCAGAAATAGGAAAAGTTATAACAATTTTATTTTTATCATTCATTCTAAACAAAATGCAATTAAGAGGGAGAAATGAAATTAATAAGATTTGGAAACTTATTATATTCTTGTTTTTTGCAGCTATGCCAGTTGCCTTAATTATAATCGAACCTGATAACGGTACAGCAATTGCTTATTGTGTTGCAATAGTGTTTATGCTATTTGTATCAGGAATTGATAAAAAGTATATTTTGCTAGCATTACTTGCAATAGTAATTGCGGCACCAGTAGTATATAACAACCTTCCACCATATGCTTTAAAAAGAATTGAAGTATATTTAAATCCAGGATCTGATCCAAGAGATGGAGGGTATAACATTTTACAATCTCAACTTGCAATAGGAGCGGGAGAGATTTTTGGAATGGGACTTTTTAAAGGAAATCAAACACAACTTGGTTTCTTACATCCTAAAACAACAGACTTTATCTTTTCAGTAATTGGAGAAGAGATGGGATTTGTTGCAACAGGAGCAATTACAATTTTATATATTGTATTAGTAACAAAATCTATTTATATAGCTAAAACAGCTAAAGATAATATTGGTTCATATATCGCTATAGGACTTGCAGGAATTTTCTTTTTCCATATGGCAGAAAATATAGGTATGACTATAGGATTATTACCAATTACAGGTGTTCCACTTCCATTTGTTAGTTATGGTGGTAGTTCACTTATAACAAATTTTATATCGATAGGATTATTACTAAATATTAGTAGTAGAAGACAGAAAGCAATTTTTGTTGAATAGATTTTTTCTATTTAACAAAAATTTTCTGCTTTATATAGATAAAAAGGATTATAAAAATGTATTTAAAAAAATTAAAAATTGGAAATGTAGAATTAGAAAATAATATAATACTAGCACCAATGGCTGGAGTGACAGATTTACCTTTTAGAATTATTTGTAAAAAGTATGGAAATCCAGGACTTGTATGTAATGAAATGGTAAGTGCAAAAGCAATCTCATATAAAGATGATAAAACATTAAAAATGATTGAATCAAATAATGAGAAAAGACCGATTTCAATGCAAATATTTGGATCTGATCCAGAAGTAATGGGGAATGCAGCTGAGTTTATGTGTGATTATACAGATATCTTAGATGTAAATATGGGATGTCCAGCACCAAAAGTTGTAAAAAATGGTGATGGAAGTAGATTATTATTAAATCTTGAATTAGTAGAAAAAATAGTTACTGAAGTAGTAAAAAAATCAAATAAACCAGTTACAGTAAAAATAAGAAAAGGCTGGGATAATGATAATATAGTTGCAGTAGAAGCTGCTAAAATTATTGAAAAAGCAGGTGCAGATGCAATAGTAATTCATGGTAGAACAAGAGATGAATTTTATTCAGGGACAGCTGATTGGGATATAATTAGGCAAGTTAAAGAAGCTGTATCTATTCCAGTAATTGGAAATGGAGACATCAAATCTGAAGAAGATGCACTTCGTATGTTTGAACAAACAGGTGTTGATGGGATAATGATTGGTAGAGGAACTCTTGGAAACCCATGGATATTTAAACAAATAGAATATTTCTTAAGAACAGGTGAAAAACTTGAAGATATTTCAAATGAAGAAAAGTATAATGTAATTTTAGAACATTTTGATTTGTTATTAAAAGAAAAGGGTGAATATACAGCAACTCGTGAAATAAGAAAACATATTTCTTGGTATGTAAAAGGACTTCCAAATGCTACGGTAATTAGAGATAAAATTAATTCTGTAGAAACAGAAGCAGATTTTAAAGAGATATTAAAATCATATTTTAACCTTTAATTTAAAACAGTAATATGTATAAAAAAAATTAATATAATTTAGTTAAAAGAATAGTATTTAGCTATTCTTTTTTATTTTATTTTTTTGAGGTTATGATGATTAAAACTAGGAAAATGTTTCTTTTTGCAGTAATTTGTATTACACTTTTTATAATTTTTTATTATAATTTCGGAAATATAGGCAATAATAAAGATATAATTCAAGATAAAATTGCAGATAAGATATTAGAAAAGTTTAATAATTATGAAGCTAAAATTTCAGTGAATGTGATTAGTAATAAAAATGAAAATTTTTATGAAATGAATCAATATGTAAGTAATAATTACATGAAAATGATTATTAATTATCCTGAAAATATTAAAGGTATTGTTATAGAAATTAAAGATAATACTTTAAGAATATTAAACACACTTTTAAATATGGAAAAAGTATATGAAAATTATGGAATAATAACTAATAATTCTCTTTTTTTAAATACTTTGATAAAAGATGCTAAAGAAAACGATTATACATTTGAAGAAACAAATGATGAAATAGTTTTAAAAATTGAAGTTAAAACATCAAAAAATACATATGTAAGATATAAAGAGCTACATATGGATAAAAACTATAATCCCAAATATTTAATAATAAAAGATACTTCCAAAATTGTACGAATACGCATAGTATATACAGATATTAAATTTAAATAATTTTTAATATTATCGCAATTCTATTTCTTATATAAGTTTTAGGAGTGATTTTATGGTAATAAAAAGAGGCGATATGTTTTATGCAGATTTAAGTCCGGTAGTAGGTTCAGAACAAGGTGGAATAAGACCGGTTTTGATAATACAAAATGATACTGGAAACAAATATAGTCCAACCGTTATAGCAGCTGCAATAACATCACAAACAGGAAAAAACAAGTTACCTACTCATATAGAAATAGGATCTAAAGAAAATGGTTTAAAGTCGGATTCAGTTGTACTTGCTGAACAGATAAGAACTATTGATAAAAGTAGATTGAAAGAAAAAATTGGTCATATAGATGATAGGCTTGTAATGAATAAAGTAAATAATGCTATAGGAATAAGTTTCGGACTAGATAATTAAATAATTTTTTTGAAATAACACTTATAAAAAAATAAGTGTTATTTTTCTTTTCAAAATAACAAAAAAATGCGTAATTTAAGTAGGTTCTATTGAAAAAATTAATAAATTTAGATATAATACTAAAAGATTTATTATTGGAGGAATAATTATGAACAATGTAGTTATTAGAGAATTATACAGAAATTCTGAAAACTATTTTTCAAAAGAAGTAAAAGTTTCAGGATGGGTAAGAACAGTAAGAGATTCAAAAACATTTGGATTTATTGAAATAAATGATGGATCATTTTTTAAAAATTTACAAATAGTATTTGATGATACATTAGCTAACTTTGAAGATATTTGTAAATTAACAATTAGTTCTTCAATTGAAGTAACAGGAACAGTTGTAAAAACTGAAAATGCAAAACAACCATTTGAAATTAAAGCAACAGGAGTAAATATCATTGCAACAGCTGCACCTGAATATCCACTTCAAAAGAAAAGACATACAATGGAATATTTAAGAACAATAGCTCATTTACGTCCAAGAACAAATACATTTAATGCTGTATTTAGAGTTCGTTCTGTTGCATCATATGCAATTCATAAATTTTTCCAAGAGAACAATTTCGTATATGTTCATACACCAATTATCACAGGAAGTGATGCTGAAGGTGCTGGAGAAATGTTTAACTTAAATACATTTGATTTAAATAATGTTCCAAAAACAGAAGATGGAGATGTTGATTTTTCAAAAGATTTCTTTGGAAAACCAGCGCACTTAACTGTAAGTGGACAATTAAATGTTGAAACATACGCATTTGCATTTAGAAATGTTTATACATTTGGTCCAACATTTAGAGCAGAAAATTCTAATACAGTAAAACATGCTGCTGAATTCTGGATGATAGAACCTGAAATCTGTTTTGCAGACTTAAAAGATGATATGGATTTAGCTGAAAGCATGTTAAAATATGTAATTAATTATGTATTAGAACATTGCCCAGAAGAAATGGAATTCTTTAATAACTTTATAGATAAAACATTGTTAGATAGATTAAATAATGTGGTAAATTCTGATTTTGGTAGAATTACTTATACAGATGCAGTTGCAGAACTTGAAAAACATAACGATGAGTTTGAATACAAAGTATCTTGGGGAGTAGATCTTCAAACAGAACATGAAAGATATTTAAGTGAAAAAATATTTAAAAAACCAGTATTTGTTACTGATTATCCAGCTGAAATTAAAGCTTTCTATATGAAACTTAATCCAGATGGAAAAACAGTTGCAGCAAGTGATCTTTTAGCTCCTGGAATCGGAGAAATAATCGGTGGAAGTCAAAGAGAAGATAATCTAGAAATCTTACAAAATAAGATTAAAGATCTAAACATGGATGAACAAGATTACTGGTGGTATTTAGATTTAAGAAGATATGGAAGTGTACCACATGCTGGATTTGGACTTGGATTTGAAAGATTAATGATGTATATGACAGGAATGCAAAATATTCGTGATGTTATACCATTCCCAAGAACACCAAAGAATTGTGAATTTTAATATATAAATAAAAGGAATAGCAATAAAGCTATTCCTTTTTTGATGCCAAATCGAATATAGCGAAAAAACAAGATAAAGAGAGATAAAAGCACCTCTGGATGAAAGAAGAGTATATAGAGCAAATAGGGAATCTAAAAGTAAATAACATGATTTAAATTGAGTTAACATAAATGTTGAAAAACTCGTAGAAATTGATATAATTAATGTATAGAAAGTATTTGGAGGAACAAATATGAAAGAGAAAAGAAAAATAAATGGTATAAAAGATAATAACCAGAATTATAAAGGTAATGTATCAGAAATCGTAAAGAAAATTATGGCATTAGTATTATCTTTAGGTATGATGATTACAGCTGCAGAAGCTATTAGAATGTATAATCAATGGCGTGCATCTAAAAATCCAGAAGTAGGTATAGAAAATCATGATGAACTTAAAAAAGTTACTTTTGAAGATGTTAAAGCTATAGTAGAAGAGTATAGAGAAGCTGTTGAGAGTAATGATATAGAAAAACAAAAATCATTAAATATAAAATTTGCTGAAGGTGATTATTTTTCAGCATTATTAGGAAAATATAAAGAACAAATTGTAGAGTCTTTAGATTTAGATCCAGAAAAAGTAGAAGTAGTTCTTGCAAGAGATGGTACATTTTTAGTTGATAAAGAAAAAGCTAAAGGTAAAGTAATTTTAGATCATGCAGGGCAACTTTTAGATAGTGTAAAATATCTTGACAAAAATGGTAAAAATCCACAAATACCATATGAGATTAAAAAGATGTTTAATGATTTAGGTACAGATATGTCAGTTGCTAGATATAGAGGAATTAGTGATTTAGAAAGACATTATTCAAATTATGAATATATTGAACAATATGAAATAGAAGATCAAGAAAGATAATGAAAAGGGTTTTATAAAGAAATTTATAAAACCCTTTTTTATTTAAAATTTATTGTAAAAAGCAATTTCTTCAACTGGTTTTCTATCATTATGAAGTCTACTTGGATGAGCTGTTTCTGATGGATAACCAATAGGTAATAAAGCTACAACTTCATAATTTTCAGGAATATTATATATTTCTTTTGCTTTAACTGGATCAAATGCACCAACCCAAGTTGAACCAAGACCAAGATCTGTTACTTCAAGCATCATATGAGTAGTAATTATACTCATGTCGATTATGCCGCCGTCAGCACCATCACAAGATCTTTTCCAAGATTCGTTTTTATCATAACATATAACCATTACTAGTGGAGCTCCCCAACCGTATTGAGTACATCCTGATAACTTTTCAAGTTCTGCTTTATCAGTAAGTACTAATATTCTTTGGCTTTGAGAATTTCTACCAGTAGGAGCTAAACGAGCAGCTTCTAGTATTTTTGCAATCTTTTCTTTTTCTACAGGTTTTTCTGTATCAAAATATCTACAAGAATATCTTTCTTGTGCTAAAGTTAAAAAATCCATAAATAAACTCCTTTTTTCTTAATATACTTATAATTTAATGGTAAAATTGTGCTTTGTCAATGATAAATATGTGTATTTTGTAAGCAAAATACGTAAAAAGCTTTAAAAATAGCTAAAAATGTGGTATAATTAAAGGTAGGAGAAGTAGGGAAAGGAGGTTTTAGTATATGGAATCGCCATTTAAAAAGTTCATGAGGACATTTGGCTTGTTTCTTCTTCTAATTACAGTAGCATTCATAGGATTTAGATATAACAAACTTAAAAAAGATGGTTCTTTGGATGATATCTGGAATATGAGTAAAACTAAACAAGATGTAACATATGTCGAAGGGGAACTAGCGGACCCATACAGGGTAAGCAACTCGGATGATTCATCAAATGTAAGTAGTTCATCTGATAGCAATATCTTTACAGAGAAGCAAAATTATGATGATTACTACAATAAATTTAACTTTGATAATTTCATATTAATGTATGAAGGAGAGCAAATAGCACAAGACGTAATTGTTTTAATGAATCGTTTGATTCAAGATGCTGATGATCCATTATATTCAAAACCTATGATAGAGTTTGTAAACTTTAATGGACTTGCTACTACTTCAATTGGACCTGCCGATTTAGAGGAGTACAAATTGGTTTTAAATCAAGCGAAAGCGGATGTAAAAGGCAGTAAATGTAATATTGAATTTGGTTATACAAAGTTAAATTCGATTGTAAATAGAATTACAATCACAAAAAAATAAATTTTATATAAAGAAAGTCTACACATTTTGATTGTGTAGACTTTTCTTTTATAATAAATTTGCTAAATCTAAAATTAAAGCTTCTGTTTTTTCCCATCCAAGACAAGGGTCAGTGATTGATTTTCCATATACTTGATTTTCAATACTGCATGCACCATCTTCAATATAACTTTCAATCATTAAACCTTTAACCATATTTTTTATTTCATTAGATTTATTTCTACTAGCTATTATTTCTTTTGCAATTCTTATTTGTTCATTATGTTTTTTACCAGAATTAGAATGGTTTGTATCAATAATTAATGCTGGATTTAATAAGCCTTTTTTCATATAATTTTCGTGCAATGATAATAAATCTTCATAGTGGTAATTTGGCATAGATTGTCCTTGATTATTTACATATCCTCTAATAATAGCATGGGCGTATTCATTTCCAGATGTTGTAACTTCCCAACCTCTATATATAAATTTATGAGAACTTTGGGCTGCTAAAATTGAATTAAGCATAACAGAAATATCACCACTAGTTGGATTTTTCATTCCAGCAGGAACATCGAATCCACTTGCAGTCATTCTGTGGTGTTGATCTTCAACAGATCTAGCTCCAATTGCAACATAAGACAAAATATCTGAAAGATATTCAAAGTTTTCAGGATATAGCATTTCATCAGCACAAGTTAAACCTGTTTCTTTAACTACATCTATATGTAGTTTTCTAATTGCTTCTAATCCGTTTTTCATATCTTCTTTACCAAGTACATTTGGTTGGTGAAGCATTCCTTTATAACCTTTACCAGTAGTTCTAGGTTTGTTAGTATAAACTCTAGGAATTATAAATATTTTATCTTCTACTTGTTTTTGTATTTTTGCAAGTCTTTTGGTGTAGTCGATAACACTTTCTTCACAATCAGCAGAACAAGGCCCTATAATCAAAATAAATTTATCGATTTTACCTGAAAGGATATCTTTTATCTCTTGATCTCTTTTTTCTTTTAAAATTTGCATTTCGTGCGTTACAGGGTACTTCTTTTTTAGTTCCTCTGGCTTTGATAATTTTTTAATGTAATTAATTCCCATAATTTTACCTCCAAAATAAAATGTATCAAAAAAAGCCTTACTTTTTGCTAAAAGTAAGACTTTAATTTAATTTCATTTATATTATTTTATTAATATCATTAAAAAGAAAAATTAAACTAAAAAATAGCATCTTACTAATAGCTTTATTACATACCAAAATAAGCATAGAAACCAAAAAAGGCTACGCTTTTAAATGTATATGCAAATAAGTTAGTAATTGCTTTAGTCATTTATTTTTCCTTCCATAATATTTTTGATACATCTACAATACAACAATTTTTTAGGATTGTCAACAATTGATTGAAAAATAGGGAATACAAATAAAAAATAATATATGTGTTTACATAACTTTTAAAATGTGGTATAATCTTGCCTAGATGATATGCCAATGAAGGCATTGAGTCTGGGCAACTTGCAGGACTTCCTGCAAAAATTAGCTGGCGTACATTGAAATTCAAATCTATGAGTGGGTAAATCCCAGAAAGGAATCAGTGATTTTAATGAAGAAAACTTTGGTAAGAGTTGCAAGTATGATACTTGTAATGGCAGCTTTGCTGTGCTCAGCGTCCGTTACAGCATTTGCTGCAACTAAGAACGATCCTTACGGATTTGTTTGGCTTGATGAAGCAACGGACAAGTGGAATGTCCAGTACTATGAGTATGACTCTTCTGAGAAGGCATATAGTCCTGTGGACTATGTTACTCTTGATGGAGATTGTTTATACGATAAGAATGGCGTTCTCATTTATAACAGTGTGAAGGCAATGGACGATGATTTCAGCGAAGCGAGTAGACCTACAGTTTGCTTCCGGGACGGCATGCTCTATTTCATCACAGAAGATGGAAGAGTTTGCGTCATGAGCAGTTCGACTGCAAAAACATTCTCAATGAATAGCTCGATTAAAAATGCTAAGTATTTCGAGCTTGATAGGGATGACATTGGTAGTAAGGTATCTGGAAAGAGCCTGACTTCTTTGACATTCACTGGCAGCTATGCACGCGACACAAGTACTAATACTACTCCAGGCGGTGAAAGTGAGAAATCTGGGAATTATGTTCTCACCTATGCCTACGGTGGCGATCCTACAAAGATTGCCTATGATGCATACCGGGATAATAAACTTTTGATTTCCGTGTATTGCAAAAATTCCAACGTTTGGGTTGAAACTGAAAAGAAACTTATCAGTGATACCTGTGTAGGAGCTAAGTTTGTGGGATATTCTCACGAATTCTTTACCATTTTGTATGATCTTGATGGTACTGTATATGCTTTTGCACATGACAATTTTGAGAAGGCATTACCGATTTCTCTTGGTGAAGAGATTCTGTCTTACGAGAAGGATAAAAATGGCTTTGTAGAAAGCATCACTACAACTCGTACGACTTATAATCTCGATGATCTTCTTGAAGCATATGGATATGATGATCTTTTAGATATGTCCTATGTCAAGAATACAACATCAAAGAGCATTGTATATTCCACTGATGGCGATGTATTAATGACTCTCAAAAAGAGCAACAATTATCTTTACCTTGATGGAGACAAGATGACTAGCAGCTATAAAACCAGATATATGGGATTTGCCGAAAATGGCTGCCCGGTATGGATTAATAGCAGCAATAAACTTTGTTATTTCAATGGGGTAGAGGTGAAAGAAATCGCAAGCAAAGTCACTCTTTTGAGATATGACCAGGATGGCTTTGTATATCAGTACAAGATTGGGTCTAAGGTTTATGATTTGAATTTCTAATTTTCTAAAGCAAAACGCCAGCTAAACAAAAATAAGCGCGAGTATTTAATAATGCTCGCGCTTTTGCCTTTTATAAATGAAAGAAGGGCCCCAAGTTTTGGGACCCTTTTTAGAAACGATTTCATTCTGCAATGTAAACATTACAGACGATAGTTCCTTTGTTTGCTACGAATTCTACGAGTATCGGTTTTCCGGTCGTGTTTACAAACGAGAAGTCAACATACGGGTAAGATACACTCGCTTCGTCTTCACGTTTGGCATAACTTACAGGTAAGCTATGCTGGTGTGCGTTGGTTGAAATTCCGAGCTTTCTGATTGCCATGTTAAACGTTGTGGAGACTTGACAGACACCGCCGCCATAGCCTTCGGCTATTTCTCCGTTGTTAAACACTGTGGCAATTTTATAGCCCTTGCTTTCGTTGCAGCTTCCCATCGTTTTAACCCAAGAGAATTTCTCGCCAGGGAGAACGATAGTGCCGCTGAGAGTACTACATGCAAGCTTCATGTTGTGATTACGATTTTTACCTGAGCTGGGACTAGATGTACTAGCTTTTGCTACAGGTTCATCAGACCAATCCAAAATACTTACATATCTAGCAGCAACCCAACCGATTTGACCGTTATAGTCAATCTTGTACCAGAGCTTGTAAAAGTCTGTGGTTGAGCGAGTCTCCAAAATGATTACATAGGAGCCTTTGTAGATTTGCATTATTGTTTTGGAAAGGACATTAGAATCAGTTCTCACGTTAAGAGCCGATGCAGTTGTTATGCCTACTTTGCGGTACGATCCATCATGAGTTATCATGATTTTAATGTACTGCTTTGCGACATAACCAGAACTTCCGTCAAAGTACGAGATTTTGAACCATACAGGGTTGTTAGCATCGGTTGAAGTAACTTCTTCAAGGATTTCTACACGAGTTCCTTTAACAAGTTTATCTTGAGATGCAGAATGTACTGTTGGTTCAACACGAACATTAAGCTGGCTTGCGGTAACGATACCACTAGATTGGACAACTTCCACGTAAGAAGAGTGGAGGTGACCAATTACAGAGTCGTATTCAACTTCAAACCAGTCGCCTGATTCTCCGAGAATGATAACAGTCGTTCCACGAGGGAGCGTAGCTAAAATTTTCGAAGAAGTCGTCGGTTTTTCTCGGAGATTGAGACTACTAGCGGTTACAATTCCTTTACGAACGTAGGTTGTTTCATTTACTACTTCCTGGCCGGCTGCATGCGCCAGAGAAAAAAAGTTTGGAAGTAGTAATCCTGCTATGAGCAGAAAAACGAGCAACTTAGTAAACAACCGTTTCTTTGCCATAACTATACCTCCTGTGGGCAAAGTCTAAGTTCTATTATACTGCATATTTATGTAAATTACAATATGTAAAAAGCTTTTTGTGTAAAGGATAAAAATAAAAACGATGGAAAAAGATTTTCCATCGTATAAAAAATCATTATAATTTTATTATTATTTTTCAACTTCACTTTCGTCTTGAACTAATTCTGGACTTTCTGCAACTTTTGCTTCACTTGCTGGAGCTGTTTTCTTGATAGGAGTTGTTTTATTAGAAAGTAAAATTATCTGTTGTTTTCTACCACTAGCAAGCTTTTGCTCGTATGAATATGGAGATTGTTCTAATGAAGGTTCAAGATTAGTTACTTTCTTAACTGATTCGGCTACAAATACTCTTCTTAAATTTGGATATGTGGCGTTAAGTTTTTCTACGTCTAAATTCTTTTCATCAACAACATATAAAGCAATTAAATGATCGTCTTTTAATCCTTCTTTACGTTTTTCTGGCATTGGATAAGAATCAAGTACGATTTTTATACTAGCATTTGGGTTAGCTTGCATAGATTCAGCATAAAAATAAAGTGATTTTGTATTTGGAAATTCGTTTGAACGACGAATAATTGACTCTGCTGAATTTAATTTAACCATTGTAGAAAAGTCAAACATACTTTGACCTCTTTGATTAATGTGTGATTCTAAGCCAATTCCTAAAGATTGTTTTTTCTCTATAATTAATCTTTGAAATTTATCTAAATAAAAGTGATCATTTGTTGCTGTTGTACCAATATCAATTTTATATCCTGGACCAGAAACAATATGAAGACTTCCATTACCTAAATATCCTTCAGGGATAGAGGTTACATCTTTTGAAAGAGTAAGTTCTTCAACAGAAGAAGGAATAGAGTTTCTAGAAATTCCTGTAACTCCTGACCCTAAAGTTAATCTTCTTAAATATTTGAAGTGTCTTAAGTCATCAATCGGTGTAGATTTATCATCTATAACAGGTACATTTGTTATATGTAATTCTTGAATTTTTTGTGCAAAACGTGGTGAATATTGTTTTGTTGGTGGATATTTTAAAGTACCAACATTTCCATCAAAATCTACATATGAACAGTTATGTCCTAATACGTTAATTCTAAAATTGTTTAATAAACTAGGTCTTACATGAGCTAGTGCGTTTTCTTTTGCCATAATTATCTCCTTAAAAATAAGATATATATATAATATTAAATCATAAAAATAATATTAGAGCAATATTTTAAATAATAAATTATTTTGATGACAATAAATTAAGTTTATAGTACAATAATATTATAATTAATTATAGGAGAAGATATGGATTTTATTGAAAGAGTGAAATCTGTTTTGCTTGAACGAAATAAAGCTGAACTTTTAGATGTAGAAGCAAGAATTGAAGAAGTAAGAAACTCACATTTAAAAGAAGCTGATGAGCTTCAAAGACTAAAGGCTGAATCACAAGAAGCTTCAAAAGAGAGAAGCGAAGTTCAAAAAAATATTTTAAATAAAAAAGATTTAGCAAGACTAGAAATAATATATAACTTTGTAGCGAATTATGCTCAAATTGATAAAGTAATAGAAAAAGTAAGAGAAGTTTCTGAATTAATTGATCATATGCCTGTAGAAGAGTATTCTGTTATGACAGTTGATGAAGAAGGAAACTTATTTGTTGATGAAGAACTTTTACATAGAGAAAAATTATTGATAGCTCTTAGAAGAATTAATACTGAAGTTGCAGAGATTTTAGAAGAAGAGCCAGAAGAAAAAGAAGAAAATCAAGAAGAGAATAACGATTCTTTAGTGTTAAGCGATGAAGTTTCAAATGATAAGAAAAACTTTTTTGAAAGACTTTTTAAACGTGGAAAAAATAAAACAGAAACAGTAGCACAAGAAAAAGCTAAACCAGAAATAGACAATAAAAGAACTAGAAAAAGAACATTTAATAAGTATAGAGAACTGTTATTAAAATTTGATGGATTCTATTCAGGATTTATTATGGCTGAATTAGATGGAATGGTTCAAGTAGTTGAAAAACAAACAGCAAATTTAATAATGGCAAACATTAAAACTATTAATACTATGGAAAAAAGAGGAATTGATTTAGAAGATGGGGATTATATTTACTTACACTTACATAGACCACATGATTTATGGAGAGAAATTTCAAAATATTATTCTCAAACATTAGAGATTTCATTAATAGTAAATAATTTTGCGAGATATATCGATGAATTTGAAACGATTTATGCAGAAAATCCAGAATTATTTGATGTAAAAAATCTAGAAAAGATTTTTAGTGATAATAATCAAATGGTTGCTACTTTAAAACAAAAGAATAAAAAAGCTACAGAAAAGACTGAAGAAACATTTAAGCAAAAGCAATCTGAAAAAGAAAAGAGAGAGAAGTTAAAAGCACTAGAAGAAAAAAGAGCAAAACTTAAAGCTTCAGCAAAACAAATTGCAGCTGCTAAATCTATAAAAGATTTAGGATATAAGAATAAACAAGATGTAGTAAGAAAATTAGAAATTTCATCAAAAGATTATATTGTAATTCCAATTAAAAGTGGAGTTAGAAAACTATCAGAACTTTTTAGCGATGAAAAAAGATTAAAGATTGAGCTAAATGGAAATCAATTTTATGCGGCTTATAATAATGATGTTGCAACAGGAAGAATAAATCATATAGAAAATGATCCAGATGTTGATGCTGTGCTTTTAGTTCCAATTAATGATTTGAAAAAAGATGATATAGATAGCGTAAGAGGCGGTAAAATTAGTGTTAATAAATCAGCATTAAATAGTGGGGAAAGCATTCTGATGAAACTTGACAGAAGAGGTATTGGTTTTGATTTTGAAGGTTATCCAGCAAAAGTTGTAGGTTATTCATATGGTGATTTATTAGAACATGTAAAAGAATTTTTAGGAGATGACTTAACTGTATCATTAGATGAAACAATTAATTATGATATCTTTAAAAATATTCCAAGTATTTCATCAAAAGAAAAAAGATTAAAGAAAGATGCTGTAAAAGATTGCGTAATAGATAGTGTAAGAGAAGCTATTTCATCACAAGATGTTATACATGTTAATGGTAAAGCATTTTTTCTAGGAAAAGAAGATGAAAAAGATATAAGAGATGGTGAAATAATAAAACCATTAGATGAAAAATTATTATTAAAAATGGCATCTGATATAGAGAGTTATATTATTTATGATGGAAAGAATCATAATAAAATTGATGAATTATATCAAAAATTAATGGTTGAATATTTAAGAGTAAATAGGAAAGCAAAAGCTGACTATTATGAAGAAGATGATACTCTTACTACTGTAAATGGAAGAAAAGTAAGTATAAAACCAATTCTTCCAGCAAAAAATGAAACGATTGCTAAGAGATATACAAGAACTAGAGAAGATATTACATATAAAGCAATGAAGCTTGCAGCTCTTGTTAATAAATTTGCACATTTAACAGAAAATGAGGAACTTAAAAATGCATTATATGAAGTAAAACTTGAATTAATAGAACATGCTATAGATTTGTCAGCAGATAATCCAAATATAAACTTAAGAAAATTATTTGATAAAGATAAAATGGTATTGTCAGTTATATTAGAAATTCCTGGTTACAACATGATAGCGTTGCATGCTATGAAAAAAAGTTCATCATTATCATATAAAGCAAATAGGCTTGAAGATAGGGAAGGAGAAGTTTTTCAAACTTCAGCAATTTTAATCCCAGGGGTAAATAAAGATTTATTAACTACTATGAAGAGTATGGATGAAGTGGAGAGAACAAGATTTTTGACAGAGATGGATCCTAAAGTGTTTTATAAATTAGCAATAAGAATGGGATATGAGTCAGAGAAGATGAAAACTGAAGAACAGAAAAAAGCATTTATAAAATTAATGATATCAGATAAAAAAATAGAAGAGTTATTAAAAGGAACAGATGAATTAGAAAAATAAATTTTAAGAAGTATTTTGTAAAACTAACAAAATACTTCTTTTTTCTTAATTATTAACATTTATAATCCACTCGCCATCTCTTTTTCCATTTTTTCTTTCTATTAATCCTTTTTCTTGCATTTCTATCATTCTACTTTTTACTGTTCTTAATGATTTTCCGATTTGCTGTGCAATTTCTTCTTGTTTAACTTTTGGATTTTCTTTTAAGATATTAATTATTGCTTGTTCTTCCAATGTATAATTTTCTGGTTTTATTTCTTCATTATCTTCTTGTATATAATCAATATGAGTATATCTATTTTTTAATTCAAAATTAGTATTAGCTAATAAATTATAGAAGAATTTTTCTAAATAAGATGTATCTTCAAAAATGTTTTTAGCAAAATTTTTATAATTTGCTCTTACCAATGAATTTCTAAAATACCAAGATTTTTCTGAAAATACTTCATCATTAATATTAAATCCAAATGTTCTTAAATATTTTATAATAAATACAGCTGTTGTTCTTGTATTACCCTCACAGAATGGGTGTATTTGCCACATATTAGAAGTGAATCTACATAAATGTTTTATTGATTCTTCTAAACTCAAATCTTTATATGAAAAGTTTTGCTCTTGTTCAAAATCATATTCTAAATTATCTTTTATTGTTTCAAAAGATGAGTATATTACTGTATCTCCATCTAAAACCCATTCTTTTTTTGTAAAGTTATAATTTCTGAATTCACCAGCTTTATCAATTATTCCAGTAAATAATCTTTTATGAATATTTAATAATTCTGCTATTGAAAAATTAAAAGCTCTTTCACTTAATATTTCAGTAATTCTAGTAGCAACTTTATCTGCTTCTTCTGAACTTTCTTCTTCGACATTTTTTCTACTATCTAAAGCTTCATAATATTGATGAATTCTATCTTTAACTTCGTTAATATCGATATTTCCTTCAATATGTTCTTTTGCAGTTTCTATTAGATATTTAGATGGCTTTAATCCATCAACTTCTTGCAATCCTATTGCAGTTTCCCAATCTTTTGTTTTTTCAATTTTACTTGGTTCACCTTGTTTTATATATTCAGATAATTCTAATTTCCAATCATTTTTTTTGCTCATAATAAAACCTCCATATATATATTATACCATTAATATAGTAATTTTTCAATTTCAAAGTGCAATTTTTGCACTTTGAAATGCGATTTTTGCACTTTACGGTATTTTATAGTTCAAAACTAAATAGTATTGAATAATTGTGAACAGTTAAAATTCTTTTTATAAGGAAACTTTTTGAAAAATACCTTGCAAAAGTAAATTTTTTAGTAACAATTCATATATTTAGAAATTAATTGCAAAAAGATGACACTATTACTCAAATTAGATAATTTGATATTATAGTAAAGATATGATATTATTATGTTCTAAAAAACAAGAAAAATATTTAATTATGGAGTAAGTATGAAAACAATTAATGATGGAATTGTTAAAAATAATCATATTTTAAAAACACTTGATAAAGAATACGAAGTATTTGAGATAGAGAATTTTAAGATTACTTTTTTTCATTTTAATAAAGGTATTAAGAAAACAAAATTTTATCATAAACATTTAGATTATGAATTTGTTGTAGCCTTGACAAATATAGAAGGAATTTTATTTGAAGGAAATAAATATATAGGCGAAGCAGATACTATATATCCAATATCTCCCAATAGAATGCACGGAATAGATGTTGATATTGATAGTAAAGTATCATCTTATATAGATATTTATATTGACAATAAATACTTTAATAGTATTTTAAATAAAATGGGATATGAAAATAATAGCGAATTTAATTATGAGTTTACTTTTAATAAAAAATTAGCATTATATCTGTTAAGATTTAGTAAGATTTATAAAGAAAATAATGTATTCAAAAATGAAATTTTAAATAATTTAAAAGAATTAATTTGTGAAGAATTAATTGAATTAGGTTTAACAGAAAATAAAGATAATAGAAAAAGAAAAAATACAAAGGACGAGAAATTTTATAATATAGCCAACTTTATTGCTACAAATTATAATAAACCTGATATTGTAAAAATAACTGCAGATTTAAATAATTATACTGTAAATTCACTGGAGAAATTATTTCAACGATATTATAAAATTCCACTTCATCAATTTATATTAAAAGTTAAACTTTCAAACGCAAAAATGTTATTAAAATATTCTATATTATCAATTAATGATATAGCAAAAGAATGTGGTTTTAAAGATGGAAAATATTTTTCGGAAATTTTTATAAAGAAAAATAAAATATCTCCAACTCAATATAGAAAAGATTATAAAGGCACTAATGAAAATGATGAAATGAGTAATAATAAATCGTTGCAATTAACTGTAAATGAAGAGTTTATAATTTATAATGAAATTTGTTATTTCAAAAATGAACTTATATACAATAATCCTAAATATTCTTATTTTTTGATTCCTTTATCATTATTAAAAATTAATGAAATTGTGTTTATGCCTAAAAATATATATTATTTTGAAGCAAATCAAATTATCGAAATGGAAAAAATAAAGAATACAACCTTTTATGTTTTAGCAATAAAAAAAGAAGTAATTGAAATGCTTATTAATGAGTATAATATTGATGTAATGGACATTCCTATGATAAGTAATACTTTTTTTACATATCTTCAAGACATTATAAGTAGAATAAAAAATGATAACGCAAATATTGTAATAGATACGTTGTATGAATTAATAAAAAAAGAAATAATATATTCTTATTTAGAAACTTCAGATTTGTTATATAAAGAATTAAAAGAAATTATTTATGATCATATTAATAATGACAATATAATAGAAATAATTTGCAAACAAAAAAACTATAATGAAAAAGAATTTACTAAAAGAATTTTAAAAAAGTTTAAAGTGACTCCACATGAATTTTTAATTCATTGTAGATTACTTAAAGCAAAAGAATTATTAGCAAATACGAATATGAATATTAACCAAATTTCAGATAAAAGTGGATTTACATCAGTAAATAGTTTTATTTATTATATGAAAAAAAATAATTATTTAACTCCGAATGAATATAGAAAAAAGTTCCAAAAAACACGAAAACCATAAAATAATTCAAACTCAAATAATCATTTTGTATGATATAATTTTTCTATAAATATAATGAAAAGAAGGGAGATATTTTATGGGTTTTTTTTCAGACTTATTTTCTAAACAAAACTGCGTTTTTTGTGAACAACAAGTTGGTGCATTATCAAGAAAAAAACTTAAAGACAAAACATATATATGTAAAGAATGTGAAAAAAATTGTAGTGCATATATAGATGTTTCAAAATTTGATAATGGATTCATTTCAAATCATATCGAATATATGAAAAAACATAATATTTTATATGAAAAAGAAGTTGCACCACTTGACAAAAGTAAAAAAGAACGTTTTGTTAGTGGTTGGGATGGCATTATTTTTGTTGACTCTATAGGTATGTTTGAAGTTATTTCTCCAAAATATAATAAGAAAAATGTAAAAGAATTATTTAGATATGACCAAATTCAAGATTTTAATTATTATAATGTTGAAAATACTTCTACAGGAGAAGGACAAAAGAAATATTCTGAATCAGGAATAGAAATAATTTTTAGATGCCCTATCGATGAAAATGGATGGACTAATAATCAAGTGAATGGTGGTAGACTACATCCATATGTTCCAAAGATAAGAATACCATTTGAAAAAAATACTGATGATGCTAATTGTGGTGGTCTAGCAAAAGCTCACTTAAACAAACTTTTTGGTAGAGCTAGTGAAAGCCTTTTAGGAAGTATTAAAGAAGACTTTACAGGGACAGGAAAAGAAAGAGCTCAATTTAAAGCTGGGGTTGATTCTGTAAAAGCATTAGGAAATTTAGCAAAAGCAGCTATAAGAAAAGATGCAGAAGGTTTAGATGATGCAAAGAATGAAATGAAAAATGTTGCTACTGATATGTTTAATGCTACATTTAATTTTGGAGCTAGATATACATCAATAGCTGATGAAGCAGAAAAAAGAGCTTGGGAAGAATAAGATGTAAATATATAAGTGAGGTGTAAATTATGAAAAAAACTATAACAATAGTATTAATTGTAGTATTACTAATATGTGGATTACTATTTTTAACAGGATGCACTAATAATGATGGAACTAGTAAATCAAAAGGAGTTGATTTAACATTAGATTTTACACATATGAATGATACAACATATTCAATGCGTGTAAATACAAATGATACAGTAACAGAATTTGATGAAGAAGAGCCTAATTTCGTAAGACTTGAAAATACAGAAAATAACTATGTTTTAGATATAACGTTAGATACAGAAGCAAAAGAAGCATATGAACAATTTAAAACTTCAGCAAAAGAAAATGAAATCTTTGAAGAAACAAAATTTGGTGAATATGATGGATATTATTCAGATGATGATGGAATATATGGATATATTTTATTAGACACATCAGATCCAACATTTAATGTATTTTGTAATTTCTGTGTATATCTATTAGATGAAACTGTAGAAAATAGCGATATTAACGAAATATTCAAATCTGAACAAGTTCAAAATGCTTTAAATAACCTTGAATTTAAAGCAACAAAATAAATAGAAGGAATTAAATATGAATATAAAAAAATAATTACATATGCATTAATTTCTGTTTTATTGATAGTAGGATTATTCACATTAACAGGATGTGGAGCAGAAAAAACTGAAGGTGAACCAGAAGTAAAATCAATTATTAATTCTTTAACATACAGTGAATCTGCACCTGCTGAAACTGTAGAATAAGTTTAAATTTAAATATTATATAGCCATAAGTAGTTAAAGCTTTCTTATGGCTTGTTTTATATAAGAAAAGGAAAATAAAATGAAAAAAATAATAATTGGAATTGTGATAGGTATAATTATTGCATTAATAGTTATGGGAATTGGCTTTAATATATATCAAAAAGATAATAGCAATGATAATACAATAAATGAAAATGAAAATTCATCTGAAAGTTTTATGGGAGAAACATTTGAAGAGTGGAAAAAGAAAATTGAAGACTATTACTCTTTAAACAATTTAGAAGATACTTATGAAACTATAGAATGTTATTATAATGACAAAGGTGAATTTGTTGCAACAGTATCAACACAATATGAAGTTTCAGCAGAATATGTATTTGATAAAGAAACTGGATATGCAAAAGAAATATTTTCACAAGATATAGTTGATTTTAATAATAATAAAGTAATTGAAAAAGCATCAAAAACAATAATTAATTTTCAAGATAAACATGTTTTGGGAGTTGGATATGTTTCTGATAGAAATTTAGATACTTTTATTAATGATTATTTTCTTGATGAAAGTTTTTATAATTCATTAAATGTATATGATTATAGAGATAATAAAGTTGATGGAAATGGAAATCGATTTGTAATAGTTCCTAAATCAACAGCTGTAAAGGTGTCTTTATATACCTGTAAACTTGGAGATGATGGACGTATTAAAAAAGATAAAGTTTTAATTGAAGAAATAAACGAACCATTTATTATTTATGATGAATATATTGAAACTATGCCAAGATTAATGCTTGAATATAAATATGAACATATAGGAGCTGAAATTCCATTGATATTTGATGGAATGTCGGGAGAATTATTAATTGAAGATTCATATATATTAAATATATCTAGATATTAAATAAATACAGTTTTAGGATTAAGAAAATCACCTTTTGTTAGGTGATTTTTTATGTTTACATTCTAATTTAAAAAAATAAAAAATCCAGCTAAAATAGCTGGATTTTGGTAGCGACGGAAAGATAACTAGTCTATATATCAACAAAAAATGCACTTTTGATTGAAAAGTTGGTTGAAAGATATTTCTTATATATTGAAGTTTGAGAGAGTTTATGAAAGAATAACTATAAAATGATATTGTATTATGATATAATCTAATCGATAAATAGTAAGTTGAAAAAATATTCTTTTTTTTGAAACCATTTCGTTATCTAATTTGTATTATAAATGAAGGGATTGGTGATATATATGAAAAATAAAAAAATATTTATTGCATTGTTTGTAGTTTTAATTGTTATAATTTTAGGTATAACAATGTATTTAATTGATATAAATATGATGAAAAATAATAAACCAGTTGTATTTAGCACTTGGGGATATGATTATGCCCCACCAGAAATTAATCCAGAAGAAAGCAATGATTTTGGAATAGTTAAAATAAAAAATGGAGAAATAAATAATGAAACTTTGATTGAAAATTTTATAAATTCTGCATCCATTGATTCTGCTGAAGAACAAACTTTAATTATTCACGAATATACTTCAGAAGATAAGTATGTAGAAAAAAAATTAAAATTTGTACCAGGAACTTATTCTGAAAATGTACAAAAAGATGGAACAACTACTTTAAATACAGAAGATTTTGAAGAGTTATATGGTTATTTTGTTTATACAATAAATAATGATGAAACCACAGCAAAAATTTTTAACTATAAATACTTGCTTAAAAGAAATGTTGAAGATGGAATTGTAAGACTTCGTTTTGAAACAAGTCCGTATGTATTTATAGAAGTTGTGGAATTTCCTATAATTTGTAGTTATAGTTTAGGAAGTTCAAATTATACAAATAAATTTGAATTAAATTATCAACAAAGAAAAGATAAAGAATTAAAAACAATAATAGATAAAAAAGAGAATTCTGAATATGAATATAGTGTACATACTTTGGGTGGAGATGTAGATTTTACTATTGAAAATGATATGGTTTATACATTTGAAAAAGCATTAGAAGAAAAAGTTTTAACAGTAGAAGATATATTAAATCAAGCTAAAATAGATGCAAAATATGGAATTTGTTATAGAGGAGATTATTCAGATGGTGGAAGTACAGAGTTTATGTATGAAGATTATACAATTCTTAAATATAGTACATTAGATGGATTAAAAGATTTAGTTATTGGTTATAAAGGACAAATAATTAATGAGGCAAATAAAGAATTAAACAAATAAATTACAATTTTGGGATTAGTTATGAAAATAACTAATCTTTTTTTATGATAAAATATTTTTAATTAATGCAACAAAATTATATTGTTGAAATATCTAATTATTGTAAATATATAATTTTGATTGGAGGGATTTTGTGGAAGAACTTGTAGAAAAGGCAAAAAAGCATGATGAGAATGCATTTAATGAATTAATATATTTGACTCAAAATGAAATGTATTTAATAGCCAAAAGTAGATTAAAGAATGAAGATGATATAGCAGACGCAATTCAAGAAACTATTATTGCTTGTTATAAGAATTTAAGGAAACTACGAAATTCTTCTTTTTTCAAAACTTGGTTAGTAAAAATATTAATAAATGAATGTAATAAAATTAATAAAAGGAAAAAGAAACATAATGATTATAACGACCAAACTATTATTAATGAATATCAAAATGAGATTGATCAAATACAGTTAGACAGCGTGAGTTTTGATTATTTAATTAGGAATTTAAAAGACGAAGAAAAATTAATTTTGACGTTATATTATTATTCAGATTATTCTACAAAAGAAATTAGTAAAATACTAAAAATAAATGAGAGTACAATTAGAAGCAAAATTGTTCGAGCTAAAGAAAAATTAAGAAAAGAGTATGGAGGTGATTTGTATGAATAGTATTGAAGAGATTTTAAAATGTGTAAGTCAAAATGATATAGAAATACCAATTAGAGTTCAAAATAGAATAAACCTTACTCTAAGAAATAAAAAAATGAAAAAGTCTTATTTAAGAAGATTTGTCACAGTTGTAATTTCAATGATTTTTACAATTATAGGAACTTTTACAGTTTATGCTGCAACAGGTGGAACGATTGATGGAATACCTGCGACAGATTGGCTAGGAATTAAATTTTCAAGTAAATATATTGAATATAAACAACCAATAGAAAATCAAGTTTTAGCTTTTGATGATACAAGTGTAGAATTAGTTTCTGCTGTTTGTAATGAAGGATTTACTATATTGGAGTTTTCATTAAAATTAAGTGAAAATGATTATAAAAAATTAAAAATAAATGAAAATGCTGTTACTGATGAGTATTTAAAAATGCAAGTTAGGCAGACCGCCGCTCACAAAGGACGATATACCGCAAGT
>JAFWYK010000004.1 GCA_017517685.1 Clostridia bacterium | reverse complement strand
TTATTTTATTATTTTATTATTTTATTTGGAGAAATCAAGGGCTTTTTACTCTTAATTTCCCACTTTTTCAATTCAAAATATTTACTTTTTTTAACTTTTATATTAAAATATATTTATACAAATTGTTGAGTTAGTATTTTGTTTAGCGACTTATACTAGCTCTTTTCTTTTATCTTGTCCATTCAAACTTATTCCTTTACATATTTCATATAGTCTAGAAATAATTGAATCTGCTATTTCATAATTCACATTGTTAGCAAGTCTTTCTCTTAATCTTTCCCTGTTATAATTTGTTGTTATAACTACTGGTAAATTATTTTCATATCTATTATTTATTATTGTAAATAGCTTTTCCAAAGTCCATTCACTTGGTCTTTCTTTTCCCAAATCATCTATAATTAGTAACGGAACTTTTGAATATTTTTCTATTATAAAACTCTCAGTTTTATTCTCCATTGTGTATGTGCCTTTAACTTCATTTAATAGATTAATTAAAGCTCCAAATACTACAGATATTTCTGATTCAATCAAAAAATTTGCAATACTTGATGCTAAATGTGTTTTTCCTGTTCCTATATTTCCTGTTATAATTAAGCTCTTTTTCTCACCGTTTTTTATTGATTCTGCATATTCTTTTGCTTTGCAATATGCTTTTTCATTTTCTTTTGTTATTTTAAAATTTTGGAATAAATAACCTTTTAATCTAGAATGCATTTAACTTTTTTCATACAGCATATTTATTCTTCTATCTTTTTCTCTTTTTTCTTGAAGTTCAATTTCTTTTCTTTTTTTATAGTCATGAAGTTTCCAAAATTCTTTAACTTGAATACAATTACATCTTTCCAATTCCCTATTTATTTTGGTTTCTATATCACCAATAATAATTATCAATTTTTCTTGTTTTAAATTTCTTCCACAAAATTTGCACTTTACACTTTCAGCTACTTCAGTTTCTAACATTATTAACTCCTTTCTTTATAAAATCTTTTATATTTTGATTGTTTTTTTAATCTTTAAATCCACTTTCGTTTTCTACTTGCGTCCCTTCTTCTTTTCTAATAATATTTTCTTCTTTATTCTTTTCTTCTGTGTTACGTAACGTTTCTGTAACGTTGCCTTTCTTTTGATTAGCCCTACATTTTTGTGTTCTTTTTCTACCATTTTCTCGTATTCTATCAAGTTCATCGGCATTTTGATATATACTCCAATTTTTAACAAAAATTGTATCATCTTCTACAAAAATCATATCAAGTTCGCACAAAGTTTGTATTATTGTTGTAAGTTTAGGCAATGTCTTGTGCATCACCTTTGCTAGATCTTCTAATGACATTGGG
The DNA here is from genome assembly GCA_017517685.1 of Clostridia bacterium. Lineage (GTDB taxonomy): Bacteria > Bacillota > Clostridia > TANB77 > CAG-508 > Scatovivens. The sequence continues at coordinate 200,491 of JAFWYK010000004.1, read as the reverse complement.
ATATTTTCTCCAAGAAGTACAGCTCCTTTATTATTACTCTTACCAGCTAAAATTAATAACTGAATCCATGCTCTAAAGTATGAGTCCCCATCTCTATTTCTTAGCAGCTTTTTGATTTTTTCATTATCAAATATATCTATATATAATTTTAGCCACTGTACTTGTGCCATTTCCTTTCCTCCTTTACTTATTCATTGACGATTTTTCTTTTTCACTTAAATAATCATCTAATGCTTTTATTCTAAATAAGAATTTTCCACCAACCTTTGAAAAAGGTATTTGTTTTCTCTTTACTAGTTGATTAACTAGCCAATACGAAATTCCTAAATATTCAGATGCCTCTTTCATTGTTAGTATTGTTTTTTGTATTTGAGTAATCGCCATTTTTATCACCCCCTTTTATGAATTTTCTTGACTTTTTTTTTTCGTATGGTAATCTATTGTTATAGATTACATATTACAGATGAATTTTCTTATTTGTAAACAATTATTACTTATAATGTATTACTATAATATCGTAATCGATTTTATTTACCAATAGCTTACAATGAATTTTTTAAATTTTTTTGGAGGTATAAAAAATGGACCTTAATTTTTATGCAAATGAAGGTAGTAATTTGTCGAAATTTGTAAAATATAATATAGAAACAATTAACAACAAAAAATATATTGTTGCTGATAGTTCAACTAAAAAACACTCTTCTGGTGCACCTTTAATAGACTTAGAAGAAGACTTCTCTATTAATGCACTTGTTGATTTATTAAACATTGGTAAATCTGCAGTATATGAAGAAAATAATTTAGAAGAACAAATTATAAATTTTGTTAATACCTATAGTACTTTAGGTTTAATGAATGATTTTCCTATAAATAAATACTTTTGTTTAGATGAAAAAATAATATTAAAAGATTATAACTTTATTGGAAATTCAGATTGCACAACTATATTAGGTCGTGAAGACTATTTTAAAATATTCTTCCCTAAGTGCACTGATAAAGAACTAAATAAACTTATAGAAAAAACAATTAAATTAGCAGAAACAGCTGCTATGGAAAAACATATAACATCTGATTTAAATAAACTTTTAATTGGTTCAAATTGGTACTGCGAACCTTTATATATGTTTATTCAATATGTTAAATATATGTATAATTTATTAAATACAATAATAAATAAAGAAGATACAGTAGAAACAAAATATAACGCTTTTGAAGTTAATCATATAAATATGTTCTTAACTCAAAAAGAAATTGTAAATATAGAAATTCCTATTACATCTTTAAAACAATTTATAGATTTTTATTTTGCCAGAACTGTATCAAGAGATGTTAATTTATTAAAGATTTGTAAGTTCTGTAATAAGGCTTTTATTGCTAATAATCCTAAAGCCGAATATGATACACCACAATGTAAAAATAAAGCTAATGTATATAAAAGTAGAGCAAAAAACAGATAAAATATTTACATTTTTTTATAGTTATTATATACTTATCACAGACAAAAGAAAAGGAGGTTTTTATGTTTGAGAGTGAATTTGAATTACAACAAATATTCTTTAATCAATTAAAAAACATAAAAAATACTAATACTAATATATTACAAGAATTTAATGCAAGATTTGGTAATGTTGATATCGTAGAAGTAGATTTTGATTGTTTCAAAAATACACTTAACAATGCTCAAGCTGAATTATTATCAATATATAGTAATGCCTTAGTTGTTGGATATCTGCACAAAAATACTTCTAGAACATTTAAGTATCTACTAAATAAAACTGGATATACTGAAGATTATCTAAATTCAATTATATTAGCTTTAGAGAAAGTTAATATAATTTTTGAAGCAAACCCTAATAAATATACTATTTGCCCTGATTTTCAATTTCCAAATTTAAAATTTAATTCTTACGAATTAAAATTGAAAGATTGGAAAAAAGCTATATTACAAGCTACTCGAAACACTTCTTTTTCATACAAATCTTTCGTAGTTATGCCAAATAAAGAAGCTTTAAAATTAAAAGAAAAATATTCTGATATATTTACTTTATATAATATAGGTCTCATAGGAGTAACTAAATCTACTCATTATAAATATATTTCACCTAAAGTACATAATCACAAATATAGTATCAGTCCTATTTTTATATCTAGTATGGCAAAATGCATATACCAAAAAGAAATTCAAGTAACTTAGTACTTGAATTTCTTTTTTATATATAATTTTCTTCCTTGAATTTCTTTATTGCATTTAGATAATCTAATAAATGTTTCTTAGTAATAGATCCAATTCCTTGTCTTTTTTCATTATAAATATCAACATTTTTTATTGCATTATTAATCATATTTTCTAATTCAAATAATTTATCCTCTACTTCTTCTATTTCGTCAAATTTACTATTTAATTCATTCATTCCTTCAAAATACTGAATAAATGTATTTTTCATTGGAATAAGTTCATACGCTTGAGTCTTTATTTCTTCATCTAAACTATTTCCATTAAAAATTAATTTATATAATTCTGATTTTTGTTCACTCGGTATAGATTGAATATTATCATCAATTGTTAATTCCGATAATAAATTTAAAGATAAATACCTTTTTTTAGCTCTTCCCATGTTAGAATATTCTTCTAAACCTTTTTCAAGTCTATTAAATCTTCTCAAAGAATAAAACCATCCTGTTGCAATTATATCTGCTCCAACAGCCATATAATTTATACTTTCTATTCCAGTGTATCCCATTATTACCTTGAATTTCATTTTCTTAAACGAATAAATAAATTTTAAAACATTTGCTAATCTTGTTTCTGAAAAACTATGTCTTATAGTTGATGAATTATCTCTATCTATAACTAAATACACACCTGTATATTTGCCAATATAATTACTTATATCATCAATAAATTCTTTCATGTATGTATCATTGTCAAAAGCTGATTCGTGAATAATTAACGATAAAATAATTTCCTTACCAGATTTCTTAACAAATTCATAGAATAAATCATCTACATCAAATAATCTATCTATGATTCTTTCGTTGAAACTAGCCATATATAATGAAGGAGAAAGAAATTCTGTAACATTCATTTTTTCTTGAAATTCGACCATTTTTTTAACTTTTGATTTTACTTCTTCTATATCTCTAAAGTAATTTCTATCTATAATAGTATCAGGAAAATAATCTAGACTTTCTAAGTTTTTCATTGTAGAATTTGGGAATTGTTTATAAAACCATTTTAAGTCCACTACATTAGAAATTCTATTATAATTAGAATTTTCTTTTCTTACCATATTTATTCTTTCTATATTTTCTTCTCTAGGGTCCCATATAATTCCATTAACTAATTGTTTATCTAATAAATCTTCTGTTTTTGGTTTCCACATAGGTCCATGTTGTAAATAAATCATTTTATCACTTCCTTTACTTTTTCTAATTCCACTATAAACTCATCTATACTATTACTTCTTAATGCCTTAACTTCGTTTAATAAATTTGCTACTATCTTTTTGAATAAAATTTTAGAAGCTTCGCTATTATCATTTTCGAACCACTCTTTAGCAACAATTTGAATATCCCTTATATCTTTATGTGGTAAATGTCTCGTTTTAGGAACAAACATTTCTGTTGCAATAATTCCAACTGGATATAAATCTGTTTGAAAAGTCCATTTCATATTTGCTGAAACACTTTCTTGCTCTGGAGCTAAATATCTTGTTGTGCCTATGCGATACCCTGCAACAGTAATATTTTCATCATCTTCTATTCGCTTACAAATTCCTCCATCTATTAAATTATATTTTCCATTGTTTTCAATTATATTATTTGGTTTTATATCTCTATGTATATATCCATTTTCGCTCATTATCTTAATATTTATAGCCATTTGCTCTATAAAACTAATCACTTCTTGAATTGTATAATTGTCTTTATAAGATAACATACTTCCTTCAATTTTTTCTTCTATATAATACATAAAAGCTTTATCCTTAAAAATAATATATTTATAAAAGCTATCTCCAATCATTCTTATTTGTGGTAAATTTGGACACTTTTTACTCATTTCTAGCTCATTAAATATTCTCTGTGATAACGAGATTATTTCAAATTTTATTGCCTCATTAATTTCCTTATCTTCATTTTCAAGCATCATTTCTTCAGGAGTTACATCTACAATTTTTAAAATATATTCTTTTTCATCTTCTATAGTTATACATACAATTGTTTTATTCTGTCCAGAACGTACATTTAATTTTGAATATGAACATATTTTTAAATTTGATTGTTTTAAAATTTCTATAATAGTTTCTATAACTTTATCTATTTTTCTCACCTCTTTTATAATTTTTTACATTATATCAAAAAAAAAATATTTTTTCCATATTTTTCTAATGTTAACCTAAGTTTTTATTTACATTATTCGACATTATATGACTTCATATAAATTATATTACATTTCATAAAGTTTTTTATTGTCCTATATAAGTTCTTTTCTGAATTTTTGTGTAATCTTTGTAACCACTGAAAAATAAGCAAAAACTACTGGTAATTACAATAAAATTATTATATAATCATCACAATTGAATACAAGACTTCTTCCACCCTAATTTGAAAGGAGGTGGAAAAAGCAATGGCTGGAAGTATTGAAAAAAGAGGTGAAAATACTTACAGGTTAATCGTTTCAGATGGTAAAAATCTTGATGGTAGTAGATGCAGAAAAACTAAAACTATTCATGGTACTAGAAAAGATGCTGAAATCGCTCTTGCTGAGTTTATAACAGAAGTAAATCGTGGAATGGTTCCAGAAGGTAAATCCATAACATTTGAAGAGTTTTTTCATATATGGAAAGAAAAATATGGTTCTAAAGAATTAGCACCCAAGACTTACTCTAGATATCTCGGTATGCTAAGAACTCGTATTTTACCATATTTAAGTTCATTTCCTCTTGATAAAATAAAACCTACTGATTTAATGAACTTATATGATATGTTAGAAAACGACACTCAGATAAAAAGAATTGCAAAAAAACAATGGGCAAAGAACTCTAAAACCATTATCGCCAAAAACTATTTTAGAACATCACAGACTATTAAGTGCAATGTTTCAAAGAGCAGTATATTGGCAATTATTAGTTAACAATCCTGCAAGAAGAGTTAAACCACCAAAAACTAAAAAACCTAAAATTGAGTTTTTCGATGATGATGAGTGCAAACTTCTTATTAATTCTTTACAAGACCTCACTGGAAGCAAATTAAAATACAAAGTAGCTATTCTACTTGATATTTTTTCTGGTGTAAGACGTGGCGAACTTGTAGAACTTGAATGGTCTGATGTAGATTTTAAAAATGAAACTATTGAAGTTAATAAATCTACTCAATATTTACCTGAAAAAGGAATATTTGATAAAGATCCTAAGACTGAAAGTTCTAATAGAATTGTTCCAATACCAAGTTATATAACTAATGTACTTTTAGAATATAAAGAATGGTATTATGAACAAAAAGAATTATTTGGAGATAAGTGGATTGACTCTAATAAGTTATTTATACAAGCAAACGGAAAACCTATGCATCCTGATACACTTGGTAAGTGGTATAAAGAACATATTGCAGCTTTAGAATTACCTGTAGTAAAACTTCATGGAATAAGACATACAAATGCAACTCTCTTAATTTCTCAAAACGTTGATATTGCAACAGTATCTGCAAGACTTGGTCATGCAAGTATTAATACTACTATAAAGTACTATGTGCATCCATTACAAAAGAATATGAGAAAAGCAGCGTATGTTTTACAAGACTTATTGATAAATACTAAAATCTTTTTTCAAAATATCACAAAATTGCTTTTTTGAAGTAAAATAGTGAAGATTTTGGCTTTATCTAGCCTATTATAGAATCTTGTGTCCCCAGGCTATCCCCAAAAAAGCTAAAATCTTACTTATACATAAATAATAAAAGAGCCACAATCTCTTGCGACTCTAGTAAATTTCTTTGGTTGCGGGGGATAGACTCGAACTATCGACCTTCGGGTTATGAGAGAGTATTATCTAATATTATATTTTTTTAATAATAAAATAATCTGCTGGAGCAAATTCATAATCTCTTAATTCATTATCTTTTACCCAAGCATACGCTTCATGTTCCATTAATTTTATCTCACCATTAATCTTTGTACAATTTAAAGCAATTAAATTAATAGTCTTTTCTGGATATTCAAATACTTTTTCATCTAAGTAACTATCAAATTTAATATCTATATTTAATTTCTCTTTTATCTCTCTTACTATTGCCTCTTCTTTACTTTCACCCGGTTCAATCTTACCACCTGGAAATTCCCAAAGACCACCTTGAGCTTTTTTAAAATTTCTTTATGTAATCAATATTTTTCCCTCTTCATCCCTGATCACACCGGCAACAACATTAATTATTTTTCTATTTACTTCTGAATAAATTTTACATCTACAATTATTACAATAATAAATAGCTTCACCATTATAACCTTCTGGTAAACAACATCCTTCTAATTTTATCAAACCTTTAAGCGAAGCTTCAAAGGCTTCTTCTGTTGGAAGGCCATATAATACTTCAACAAGTTCTTTTTCACCACATTTTGGACAAATCTTTTTTTCAAACATTTATTTATTCCTCTTCTCATTTTATTAATCTAGTTATATCATGATTTATTTCATGAAACAACGTTTTAGACATAAAAAAGACAGGTATTTCTACCTGCCTAAGTTTAAATTTATTTAACTTGTTCTTCTTCAAGCACAGCTCCTTTTTCTTCTAAAAGTTTTACAAAGTTATCTCTTTTTTCTTTCCATTCTTCTGTTCTTAATTTATCTAAAGATATTTTTGCTCTACCAACACCTTTAGCATCTGGAAATAATCTTTTACCAAATCCTGCTTCTTCTCTTTCTTTAATTGTATCTGGGTGTCTATAATCAAAAAATTCTGTATCAAAATCTAACCCTTCTAAAACTTCTAATTCTTTTCCCATTAGTATCGGTGATATCATATAAATGCTATCTACATTTTTAAATCTTGGATCTCCAGAATCTTTCATTTTTAAAACTCTATCCATAGCATCTATTAAATATCTATTAGCAGTATTAATCTTACCAGTTATACCTTTTCCTTTAATATTTGCAAGTTGAACTGGTAGATGAAGATGTACTGTAGATTGTGATATACCATATGAAAACAATTTGTTCATAGGTTTATGTGGTTCGTGTCCAGCAGCTTCTCTTCTTGCTAATTGATTAATTTTTTCTTCTAGTACATTCTTTATAGCTTCTTCTGTACCACCTAATCTTTGTACTGTTAAATCAATCTCTTCTTGTGACATACCTTTAATTCTACTTGATAAATGATCTATTGCAGTACCGTTAGTTTCGTTTCTTAAATCAGATAATATTTTTTCTATAATTTTTCTATCCAAGCAAAACACCCCCTAACACTCTAATTATACCACATTTTACGATGTTTTGCAAAAAATAAGAGCGCCATTTAGACACTCTTTAGAACAATTACTCTTTATTTATTTCTTCTTTTGTTGATTCTATAAATCTAGCTGAAATAGATTTTAGTCTTTCAATGGGAAAATTAAATAATATACTAGTACATTCAAAGACTTTATTAATACAGAATTTATACCAAGAATTCTTTTGTTTTTCCTCCTTATACCCACAAGATAATCTATTATTTTCTTCTTGGAGAAATTCCATCTTTTTAACATTATTTTCTACAATTTCTTTTACTTTTGCATATTGGAATTTAATAAAATTCACCTTATTTAATAGTCTTTTATAATCCTTTCTTAATACTTCAATCTCATCGGTCTTAATCTCCTCTTCAGGCTTATTAATAGACATCTCTAGTTTTGTGATTCAAAATTTCTATTATAGAAAAAAACATTAAAAACTTATTTTCTCGTTTTAACCTATCAAAATTTGAGCAAAACTTTAAAAAAATCTTTGGACTAGACTTTGATTATATTTATACTAGTCCAAAGAATTTTCTCATAAAACTTATATCTTCTTTTTTAAATACTTAAAATTTGTTCCATATCTTTATCACCACGTCCAGATAAGCACACAATTATCACGTCATCTTTATCGTATTTTTTAGCTAAATCAATTGAATAACTAATTGCATGACTTGATTCTAAAGCTGGTATTATTCCTTCTAATCTTGATAATAGTTTAAAGGCTTCTACTGCATCTTCATCTTTTACTGAATCATATTTAACTCTACCTATACTTCCAAGATATGCATGTTCTGGCCCAATACCTGGATAATCAAGTCCTGCAGATATAGAATAAGCTTCTTTTACTTTACCCTCTTCATCTTGCATAATAAATGTTTTCATTCCATGCATAATTCCAACAGTATTATTTTGCATAGCAGCTGCATGTTTTCCTGTACTTATTCCTAAGCCTGCACCTTCTACACCAAAAAGTTCAACATCTTTTTCTTTAACAAAATCTGTAAACATTCCTATTGCATTACTTCCACCACCTACACAAGCAACAACTGCTTTTGGTAATTTTCCTTCTTGAGCTTTAATTTGTTTTTTAGTTTCCTCTCCAATTATCTTTTGAAAAAACTTCACCATTTCAGGATATGGTTCTGGACCAACAGCAGATCCTATTAAATAAAACACATCGCTATTATTTACTAAATATTCAAATGCTTCATCAACAGCTTCTTTTAATGTTCCTTCACCACGTGTTACTTCTTTTATTTCAGTGCCAAGAAGTTTCATTTTTTCTACATTAACTCTTTGTCTTTTTATATCTTCTCTACCCATAAAAATTATACATTCTATATTAAAAAGACTACATACTGTTGCAGTTGCTACTCCATGTTGTCCAGCACCAGTTTCAGCTATAATACGTTTTTTACCCATACGTTTAGCAAGCAATATTTGACCAATTGCATTATTTATCTTATGTGCTCCTGTATGATTTAAATCTTCTCTTTTTAAAAATATTTTTGCACCACCAGCATATTTAGTTAAATTCTCTGCAAAGTAAAGTGGCGATGGTCTTCCTACAAAATGTTTTAAATAATATAAATATTCTTTCTTAAATTCTTTTGATTTTTTTATTTTTTCAAATTCTTTCTTTATTTCATCTAATCTTTCTTTTAATTCTTGTGGTACATATGAACCACCAAATTCTCCATATTTTTTCATAATTAAAAATCTCCTTTTTATAAATATTTCTTAACTTATTTTCTTCAATATTTTTTTCTATTCTGGCCACAGGCCAGTGCCAATTCTTGTTCATATTCCCACCTCCTTTTAAAGGCAACAAAAAAGCGCACATACGAGATTAACTTACTCATACATACGCCTTCGTAAACAATACTTTTAAAAAATTAAATATTTTTACATGACAAATAAGTATGAGTAACTTTTTCCCCATACTTGCCATAATTTATTTTGTTTTACACTATTAAATGTAATCATGGCTATGTCTCCTAAAAATATTATAATAATATTATATTACCAAATTTTACTATATGTCAATTATTTTTTCTTTTTATAAAACAATTTTTCTTGATATTATAAATAATTGACAAAATTTACTAGTTTTATACAATAATTTTGACAAAATATATTTTAAAGGAGGTAACTTAATATGACAGTTCTAAATAAAGAAAATTTCGAAGATGAAGTACTTAATTCAAATAAACTTACTGTAGTAGATTTCTTTGCTACATGGTGCGGACCTTGCCAAATGCTAGCTCCTGTTTTAGAAAAATTATCAAAAGAACAAAACGATTTAAATATCTTTAAAATAGATATAGATGAATCTGTAGAACTTGCAATTAAATATCAAGTTGAAGTAGTTCCTACATTAGTAATTTTTAAAAATGGAAATCCTGTAAAAACATTAGAAGGATTTAGAACAGAAAAAGAATTATTAGAAGAATTAAACAAACTAAAATAAAGGAGAATCTTTATGAAAGGTTACATTATTAATCCAGATAGAGAATATGCACAAAAAATTATTGAAGGTATTTATAAAAAAGATGGACACTGTCCTTGTAGAGTAACTCAAGACGAAACAACACTTTGTCCTTGTGATGAATTTGTTTCAACAGGTGTATGCAGATGTAAATTATTTATTAAAAAAGAAAACTAGGAGAAAAAATATGATTTCTGATAGTCAATTTGCAAGAGCTAGAAGTGCTTTATTTCTTGATTCATGTCTAACATTTATGCATGAAACAAAAAGCGATTATACTAGCAGTATTTTAGCGGGTGGACTTAGCCTTGATAAAAGTTATAATGGTGAAATATCAAGAGTAGTAAAACAAGCTCAATCCGAAGATGAGATAAAAGAATATGATTATTATCATGATAGAAAAGATAAAACTATAGCTATAATTACTGTACCTAAATCAGTACTTGGAAGCATTGATCCTGCATCTTTTAAAGGACAACTTTTCTTAAATTGTATTTCACAAAGAATAGAGCCAAAGATGCCTGAAGGAAATTGGCTTCATTATTCAAGACCAGCATTTGAAAGATTACCAAGCGTTATTCCTTCAAAATGGATAAATGGAGTTTTTGATGAAGAAGGAAACTTTATCGAAAATCCTTCATTCATTTTAAGAATGCCAGATTATAAAAAGCAAATTGAATATTCTAGACAAGAAATTCTTTCTGAAGTAAAGAAACGTTATCCACTTCAATTTTCTCAAATGTTTTCTGAATTTGCTGAAAACAACAGCATGTTTAAAAAATCAAAGGACGAAGATCCAGAAAAATAAATTTATGATAACTAAAAAACTCATGTGTTTTTCCACATTTTATTAATAACTTGTGGATTACACATGAGTTTTTCTATATTATTTTTAATTCTACTATAAGCTATATTTAATTTTCTAATTTGTCTTCATCTTTAGGTATTGTTACAATAAATGATGAACCATCTCCTATTTTACTTTTTACTTCAATAGTACCTTTATGAAGTTCTACTATTTTCTTAACTATTGCAAGTCCTAATCCATTTCCTTCTGAATTATGAGATGAATCTTCTTGATAAAACTTTTCAAATATTTTATCAACATTTTCTTCTTTAATTCCTCTTCCAGTATCTTTAACTTCTACTACAACTCTATCTTTAAATTCATCAATAATTATATCTATTCTTCCATTATCATCAGTATATTTTATGGCATTATTAATTAAATTTATCCATACTTGATGCATCATATCTTCATTAACATTTAAAAACACATCTTTATCTTCATCCATACCGATTTCTATATTTTTTTCTTCAAGTTTATTATTTAATATTATTATGCATTTTCTTATTTGCTCATCAATTGCTACTTTTTGCTTTTGTATCAATCCTTTTTTATTTTCAAGTTTTGATAGTTGTTGAATGTTATTAGAAAGATTTGCTAAACGCCCAGATTCTTCAATAATAATATCTATATATTCTTCTTTATCTTTTTCAGATAGATCTTTATCTTTTAATAAATTAGCAAAACCTTGAATTGATGCTATTGGAGTTTTAAATTCATGAGATACATTATTCATAAACTCTTTGCTTAAATATTCATTTGATTCTAATTCTCTAACCATCATATTAAAGTTTTCAGTTAAAGTTCCTATTTCGTCTTTTCTTATCTTTTTATTTTCAATCTGAACGTTAAAATCTCCTTTTGCAACTTTTTTAGTAGCATCACTCATTTTTCTTATTGGACCAATAACATGTTTAAATACTACTATTACCAAAACAAGTCCTATTATAGCAGCAAACGTTATTGTTTCTAAAACAGCTCCAATTACTCCATCTACTACTCTTGATTTATCTATTGGACTTAAATCTACTCCATGTTGATTAAGTATATCAATAAGATAATATCTTGCATATCTAAAATACAAACTACTACATAAAAACATAATAATCAAAATTATGATAAATGATAATAAAATATATCTATACAGTGATTTTCTTTTTATTTTATTCTTAGAAAAAAATCCTAATTTTTGCTTTTCTTCCATATTTTCCCCTACTTTTTATTTCTATTTATTAATAATTCCTTTGTATCCTACTCCTCTAATTGTTACTATTTCAAACTCTTCAAACTTATCAAATTTCTCTCTTAATCTTTTAATATGTACATCGACAGTTCTTTGTTCAGAGTCACTTTCTAGTCCCCATATCTCATCAATTAATTCTTGTCTTGTAAATATTTTATTTGGATAACTTAATAATTTATAAATTAATTGGAATTCTTTTTGTGGAAGTTGAAAGACTTCTTCACCTTTTGTAAGAGTATACTCATCATAAGATAAAACTACATCTTTAATTTTTAATTGTGTTTGATTTATTATATTTGCTCTTCTTAAAAGTACTCCAACTCTTAGAATCATTTCATCCATATCAATTGGTTTTACCATGTAGTCATCTACGCCTAGCATAAAACCTGTTCTTTTATCATCTATAGAATCTTTAGCTGTTACAAATAATATTGGCATATCAAATCCTGCATCTCTAATTTCTTTAGTTAGCTCATATCCGTCCATTTTTGGCATCATTATATCGCTTATCATTAAATCTATATGGTTTTTATCCATAACATCTAATGCTTCTTCACCATTTTCTGCCTCATAAACATCATAGCTATTTTTTCTTAAATATGTAGTCATCAATTTTCTTATATTTTTATTATCTTCAACTAGTAAAATCTTAAACATAGATCCTCCATAAATTAATATTTAAAAAAGCAGACAAATACTTCTTGTCTGCCTTATCATTCGTAACAAAATTCATCTTTATTATACAGCAAACTCAAAGTTTTTTCTACTATTTTTACTTTTAAATAGATTTATCATAGAATAATGAACTTGTTGTGAACTAATTATTATTTTATAAAATGCTAAACGCCGCATCTCTGCGGCGTTTTAAGCTTGTGTCTGCCTATTATTGCAGTCACGTTGACACTGTAAGAGCTGAGTGTAATCACTGGGCAGTATCCTGACCTTCCACTTCAATAGTATCCGTGGGATTGGAGCCTGCATCAGGCTGTTTGTCTTCAGGTTTTGCTACCTCTTTTACGTGAGTTTCATCTCCATCTTCTTCAGCAGGATCATCAGAGTCAGCGGCATCTGCTGCTTCATCTTCAGCTGCTTTAAGAAGTTCTTTAAGGAGCTGTTCACGTTTCTCTCTCTCTTCACAAGAATCGTAATCTGCGCATTTTTTGCAATTCTCGAGCGCGAGCTCAAGCTGCTTCGGGTCTGCTTCCGTCTCAACACTTACCACCAAGCTGAAATGCATTTCATCATAAAACTTGATAGCCTCTCTCAAGGCTTCAATTGCAGCATGGTAATGCATGTCATCAGGTTTAGATACTGTCAGTACCTGCCAGAAGCTTAAGATACGCTTCTTTTCAAGGCTAATCAGAGCACCAATTAAAATGATGGCACTTAAGATATACCAAGGCAGCGGTAAGAATCTAAGAACCGAGAATGCGATAAAGACCGTTGCTAAGTAGCAGTCTCGATGGTATTTAGGTTCTCCAGACCAAGTAGAGTATTCTCTGATCTCTTCCTGGTTAGGAACCCGGTCGGTTGCATTGAAAGCATTGATAATAGCATTTTTTGCACCCAGATACTTGGAATAGTTTCTGATTTCCTCGTCTTTGAAGAGACGTGCAAAGAAAATGCCTACACTTTCACTCATGAGAATTCCTGCAATGCAGAAGTAAAGAAGTGTGAATGTTACCTGATACATAACCCCTTCAACAAGGGCAAATACCAGAGTAAGAACAAACATCAGGACAGCTGCGATACTGCATGCAACCAGAGCTCTTTTCTTGAGCTTGGCGATTTTATCTTCAAGCTGATTGAATTCACTTTCTTCTTCAACTACCTTACAAGACGTGAGTCCGTTTTCATCAACGGTAGCGCGGATGGTTGGACCTACGGAAAAAATAGGGAAAAAACCTAAGTAAGGGCGAATTGTTACGCCATTTTTTTCCGCAAATCCTTCTAACCGGGCAAACCCGGTCGGATTTACGATTTTTTTCATGATGTGTCCTCCTGTATTGAAAATTTTGTACATCTATTATTATAACACACTTTGGTGTCTTTTTCAAGTTTTATGTAAATCTGCATGTATATAAAAAAATTGGCTTGTAATTTATACAAGCCTTTCATAAATTTCCATTAATCTTTTTGATAATTCTTTATCATCATAATCTTGTTTTATTATTTTGTAAAACTTTTTGAAAATCACATTTTCCCTATCATCCAAGATTCTTTCAACATCTTCAGACAATTCTACTAATGTGCTATATAGATAGTGTTTATTTGTTTTTTGTATTCTTTTAACAAAGAAATATGTAATCTCTTTTTTTAAAACATTATTATATTCTTTATACTGATTATCTTTTAAATATTCATCTAATAATAATTTTATTCTTTCGTTCATCTTTTCACCTATTATTTATTTTTAAAATTTTTATCGAAATCTTCAAAATCATCATCTTCAGTAAAAATAACTTCTATTTCATCTCCTTCGATGACGTTTTTAGTAAGTACATTTATGTGTTTTACTGGCATTCCTGCTTCTTTACCTTTTTTAGCTTCTTTAATTAAATATACGACTGTTGCAATCGCAGCTATTGGTATTAATAAAATAATACTTAAAACAAATAAATATACTATTATTGAAAAGATACTCATTGTTAATAATAAGCCTATAAAAGCTTCCATAATTTTCACCTCTATCTATCTTCTAAACCTTCACCTGATTTATCTTCTATTTCTTGAAGACCAATTTGTGATTCTCTATATATTTTTCCTTGAGTTAAGTCTACAAATCTTCTTGCTGGTCTTCTTTTTATTAGTTTTGATTTTCCTTTTTTTCTTACACGAACTTCTTCTTTTAAATGTTCTGGATATTTTGTAGAATCCGCTAAAAATGCTATATGCTCTATAAAATCTTTAGTACTTGGTGAACCAGCTGATTTTGTCATTAATTTATCTATACCTTCTCTTTGCTTTTTGCAAAGTGGCATTAATGCTGGTGTAGAGATATTTCTTCCTAATGACTTAGATTGAAAATCTCTATCTCCTTCATATACAGGTATTAATGTTGTTCCTTGGTTAGCTTTTAAGAAATCTAAAACCATTTCTTTTTCTATATGAAGTCTAACTGGCATATTAAAGCCTTCAATATCAATTCCTATTAATATCATGTCTTGTTTATCTATTTCTTTACCTTCTTCTAAAATTACTCCCCAATTCTTTGATGAGTTATTTTGATAAAGGTTAGATAAAATAGCAAGCATATTAAAATCTTTAAATCTATATGTATTATGAATTGCATTTTCTATTACACGATAACAATCAAACTCATCTAAAAAATGATGTGATTCATCTGGAAGAAGCTCTGAAAAGTATTCTCTATAATCTGCTCCCATTGTTGAATCCATAGCTTTTAAAACAGAAGTTGGATCTACTTTTCTAATTACTTTCTTTGATGTAAAACCATCTATTATTTCATCTTTATGCTTTCCACTATCTACATCAAAAGATTCCAACATAACAATTGAAGCTTCTTGTAAAAAGTGAATTTTTCTATAAACATATTTTAATTTTTCTTTATCTACATCAACACTTATCATTCCTGTATCAACTTTTGGTTTTGCAGTTCTAACTTGATGCCATAAATCTAATTCATTAACTATACAAAGTGATTTATTAAGTGCATCTAATTCTTTAGTAAATCTATTCATCCAAAATGCACTTAACATAGATAATCTTTCAATATCAAATTTTTCTAGAACTTCTCTTGTAAATAATGATTCTATACTTATTGTATTATCATTTTTTCCTGTAAGTGGATACTCAAGCTCAGTAATACCTAAAGCTCTATACATTTTTCCTTGAATATCATGATACTTTTCTAAAAGATTAAATTCTTTTAATCTCTCGCCTAAAAATAATATTGAAGCAATATAATCTTCCTTTAAATCTTTTTCTAAAGTTGATTCTGCTTGTTTAAAAAATACCGAAAGTTGAGTATATTCATCTCCTTCAAAAAGATCTCTTAAAACTTCTAATTGTCTTCTTTCTTCTGAACTTAAAGTTCTTTTATAATCTTGTTGAAACTTTTTACTTGCTTTAAAAAACAATCTATAGTTCTTTTTCATTTCTTCAGAAAATACATCTTGTTGAGCTCTAACTTCTACTAATCCTTGTAATACTAAACTACGTGCTGAGCTTAATTTATTAGAACTATATGTTGTAGTTTCATCGACTTTAGCTGGTTTTCCAGCTAGTTCTTCTCTATGAACTTTATCATAAGCTTCTCTTCTTTTTGATGGATCTCTATTTAATTCTTTACAAATATTGTATCTAAACGTATCACTCTTAAGTGTTGGTATCTTTACTATTTCAGCGTTTGTTCTTATAAATAATTCCATAATATTATTGTATATTTCTGAGTTAGACATATCCGGATTATCTTTATGATATTTTTGAATTAATTTATATAGAGCTTGCGCGTCAGCTTCTGAATACCATATATCTCTTTTTTCATTTCTTAAGGATCTACGTAAGACGTATTTAAAACTATACATCGATTACTCCTGATTGAATTTTTCTTTTACTAAATTCCATACATCTTCTGGTAAATACTTTGATGCATCTTTTCCATGTTCTAATAATTCCATAATTAAGCTTGAGCTAATATTTCCTAAACTACCAGCTCTTATATAAAATGTATCTAAACCTGAAAAATCTTCATTAATTAGGGCTAATTTTTCTTCATATTCATAGTCCATACTGTTTCTTAATCCTCTAATTAATACATTTGCACCACATTTCATTGCTGCATCTACTGATAATGTATTATATATAATAACTTCAACATTAGTTAAATTTTCTTTTACCAATGTTTTTTCAATTGCTACTTTCATATCATTATTATCAAATCTTGGCAATTTATTTTGATTAATACCAATTCCAATAATAACTTTATCTAAGAATTTACTAGCTGTTTTTACTACATGTAAATGTCCATTTGTAAATGGTGAAAAACTACCTGCAAAAAATCCTGTTTTCATACTTTTTTCTCCTCTTTTTATTTTAAATCTTCATTTGATTAAAATATCACATTAAATATTATAACATTTACTTAAAATTTTAACAATAAATGAGTAAAAATATTGATATTGTTTAATTTTAAAATATAATATATAATACATGATGTAAAATAATAAAAATTACAAATTATAAAAATCAAATTTTAATAAAAACAAGGAGTTTATATGGAAGATCCAAACAAAAAAGATAGTGACAGAATTCAAGATAAGTTCTTAAAAAACATGTATGATGACTTATATTCTCTACTTCAAGAAACACAAAGATCAATCGATAGTCAAAAATTAGATTTAAATAGCATTCCAAAAATCGAAATTCCAACTCAAGATAAACAAAAACTTGAAAAAGAGATTAATGATGCTCAAAATGAAAAAATGCCAGAAGAACCAAAAGCCATTGCTGTTGAAGCTGGTACAAAAATAAAAGAACTAAACAAAAAAGTTGATAACTGTAATTTAACAGAAGAATCAAAACTTGTATTAAAGAAAATGCTTGAATATGCAAAAAAATATAATAGCGGTGTTGTTAAAAACTATATTCCATTTAATATGAGAATATATTGTGATAATGATTCAACACTTTATGAAATAGTAAATATATTAGCTGATGGTTTTGAATATTTCAAATATACAAAATCAAAAGAGGCAGCTGAAAGATCTTTTTATGTTATTGAAGACGCATCTCACATTACTGATATGTATACTGGAGAGACAAGTTTAGTAATTTTCAAAGATGTAGATGGACTTCTAAACAAAGATAAACAAACAAAAGATAAACTTCTTAAAATTTGGGAAAATGATATATTAAAACATTCAAATCCAAAAGGATTTACTACAATCGTTGTTGATAAAAACAAAGATAAAATCAATGAATTATTTATCAATAATGCAACATTAAGAGATAGAATATTCGACTTTGAACTTCAAACAACACCACCAGTAAATCAAGAAATATTTAAATTAATATTAGATAAATTCAGAAAAGATTACGTTGTAACTGGAGCATTTGAAATCAAATTATTAGATTTCGTTAATGAAACATATAAAAAATCAACATTATCTGCACCAGAATACGTTGAAACAACAGCTGAAAAAATTCTATTTAATCAAACTGGAGAAGTTATTGATGAAAATACAATTCCAGAATTTGAGAAAAACAAATCAATCGAAGAAATATTTAAAGATTTAAATGAACTTGTTGGTTTAGATAATGTTAAAACAATGCTTAAAGACTTAGTAAGTCTTATGGAATTTAGAAAGAAAACTGATAAAGAATTAAAAATTAAAGACACAAACTTACATATGGTTTTCTTAGGAAATCCAGGTACTGGTAAAACAACTGTTGCAAGAATGGTTGCTAATATTCTATACAATTTAGGATACATTGATCAAAATAAACTTATTGAAGTTTCTGCAAAAGATTTAGTTGGACAATATGTTGGACAAACAGCTCCAAAAACTATGTCTGTTATTGAAAAAGCACTAGGTGGAGTTTTATTTATTGATGAAGCTTACTCACTTGCTACAAAACCAGGTTCAAGCACAACATTCAATGAAGAATGTGTTGCTACTTTAATTCAAGCAATGGAAAACTATAGAGATAATTTAGTTGTTATCTTTGCTGGATATAAAAAAGAAATGGATGGTTTCTTAAGATCAAACTCTGGTATTGTATCTAGAATAGGTTATACTATGGACTTTAAAGATTACACAACAGATGAGCTAATCCAAATCTTTAGATCTATGTTTGAAAAAGCTGGATTCATTCTTGATGATAGTGCTATTGAAAAAGTTAGAGAAATTATTGAAAAATTCAGAGATACAGAAGGATTTGGTAATGCTAGATTTGTTAGAAATCTTTATGAAAAAGCAATTATCGAACATGCTACTAATACAGCTGAAGAAACAGATAAAACTATACTTAAAACAATCACAAAAGATGATATTACAGCAGAAAATATTGGTAAATTAAATTAATAAACATTTAACCGCTTAGCTAAAAGCTAAGCGGTTTTTATTTTAATTTTTTGACTTTATTTTAGATTCAATTTCTATATGCTGTCCATTTCTATTTATCTCAAGCTTTACTAATTCTCCTGGCTTTTTTGTATAAATAATCTTTCTGAGTTCATTCATTTTATTTACTTCTATACCATCTACTTTTTCTATAATATCCCCTACCATTATATTTCCACCAGACAATGATTCTTGATTATCTATACTTACAACATATATTCCTTTATCAAATTTTAAATCGGATTTAAGATATGGTATTACTTCTTTATCAAAAGCATATATTCCCAAATATGATTCTGGTATATTCCCATCTTTTTCAAGCAATTCTAAAAGTGGTTTTATAATATTTATTGGAATACTAAAACCTATTCCATCTACACCTGAAATTTTCACTGTATTTATTCCTAAAAGCTCACCATTATCATTAATTAATGGACCACCACTATTTCCATTATTAATTGTCGCATCTGTTTGAATTAAGTCTTCCATATACATTTCTTTATCATTTTCAACTATTTTAATTGTCCTATTTTTCCCACTTATAATTCCTTTAGTTACTGTCCTTTGAAATTCAGCACCTATTGGATTTCCAATTGCATATACGTTTTCACCAAGAAATATCCTATCTGAATCACCTAAATTTAAATAATTAAAATTTTCGCCTGGAATTTTTATTATAGCAAGATCAAGTGATGTATCAGACCATATAACATTTGAATTATATTTTGCACCATTTTCTAAAGTCACATATACATTACTATACTTACTCCCTGCGACATGTTCATTCGTTAATATATATCCATTTTCTGAAATTAAAACACCGCTCCCTACTCCAATTAAATTTTTATCATCTGCATAAAAAGCTATACCACTATTTTCTAATTTTGAAATTCCAACAACACTTTTTGAAGCATCCTCAATAATACTTCTTTCGCTTGTGTTATTCCTATCTTTTTCCACATTTTCTTCATAATTTGTGGAAAGTTTTTCCGCTTTATAACTTTCTTTTTCGCTATTCTTATTTATAAAATCTACTTTAAGCATTAACATCCATAAAAATATTAATGTTGCACACATAAACACTGTTACCCATACTTTTTCCATTTTTCTCCTACTTGTTTCTCCATAATACATAAACGAGCTTCTCCTTTTTTAAACACTTTTTAATTACAAATATTTTTCCAAAAATTAGATATTATATACTATATATATTAATTTACTTATATACTAAAAAATATTTACTTATTAGCCAAAAAAAGATATAATATTATTGATATAATAAAGGAGATTTATAGTTTATATGAATAATAAATTAGACTCAAGTAATTATAAAATTTTAGCTGTTGAAAATGGTACAAGCATTCAAGATGCTTTAAAAAAGATGGTACGTTCATCTAAATACAGCTTAACAGAATTTAAAACATTAAAATCTGCATTAAAGGAAATAGATTCAACCTCTTTTGATATTTTAATTCTTGATTTTTCTACTATCACAGAATCAAAACTTGAAATGTTAAAATCTATTAGAGAAAAAGACGAAAATGTTTATATAATTTTATTAATTAATAGTCAAAAACTAACAATCCCACTTAAAGATTTAAAAGCACTTTCAGTTCAAGGATATTGTGAAAAAGATGATAAATTAGAACAACTTCCATTATTTGTTGAAGCTGCTGTTAAATCAATTGATCAAATGAAAATCATTAAAAATATTAATGATGAACTTATAGAGTCAAAAGAAAAACTTGAAAAAGCTTATCTAGAAAGTATCGAAACTTTAAGATATACAGTTGAAGCAAAAGACAGATATACTCACGGTCACTCTGATAGAGTTTCTGCATATTCTGTTTTAATAGGAAAAAAATTAGGTCTTTCAAATGAAGATTTAAATACATTAAAAATTGGTGGTTTATTCCACGATATTGGTAAAATAGGTATCTCTGATGCCATACTTTTAAAAAATGGAAAATTAACAGATGCAGAGTATTCTGAAATAAAAAATCATCCTGTTATAGGAAAAAATATTTTATCAAATGCTGCAATATTTGAAAATATTATCCCAATAGTTCTATATCATCATGAAAGATATGACGGTAAAGGCTATCCATACGGGCTTCAAGATTCAAGCATTCCTTTCTTAGCTAGAATTGTGTCTGTAGCTGACTCATTCGATGCAATGACATCTAGACGTTCTTACAGAGGTGAACTTGATCTTGAATATGTAAAAAATGAATTTAAAACAAAATCAGGTACTCAATTTGATCCAGTAATTGCACAAATATTTTTAGATATTTTAAATACAGAATATCATTTAATTGCTGCAATAAAAAGAAGTCATTAAAATTTGAAGGAAATTCAAATTAAAATATATTAGGAGGCAAACTATGACAATTAGTGAATTAAAAAAAGACGCTAAAGTTAAACTTGCCGGAGTATACCCTAGATTGTTTGGTATGTTCCTTGCATACTCATTAATTGCTTTTGTTTTAACAAGTATATCAACATTTGTTGAAACAACATTTCAAAATGACATATTAACTTTAGTTATACTTTTAGTTTTTATTGCAATTGATCTTTTATTAGTATTTGGTACAACTAAAATTACTTTAAAAGCCGTTCGTAATGAAGACTTTAAAATGTTAGATTTCTTACTTGAAGCATTTAGAAATGTAAAACCAGTTTGGGCAACATCATTTAAATTATTCTTAAGATTATTCCTACCAATGTTCATTCTTATACTTTCAATTTCAGTATTTGTAACACTAACATTGCTTTATGGTCTATCTTATTTACCTGAACTATTTACATTATCTAGCGACATTGATTTAACTGGTTTACCAACACCATCAATGTCTGTAATAATTGTTTCAGGAGTTATTTCTTTAATCGCTGGAATCTTTTATGTAATAATTAATTTAAATTATGCTACATATAATTTCGTTCTTACTGATAACATTGAATTAAGCTCTAAAGAAGTTCTAGATAACACAAAAACTCTTATGAAAGGTAACAAAGGAAAATATTTCTTAATTGGTTTATCTTTCTTACACTATGTAATATTAATAGGAATTGCTTACGTTCTTACATTCATATTTAACCCATCTGCATCAATAGTTGTAATGTACACATTATCTTCATTATTAACACCATATATGACTGCAACACAAATTGGTTTCTATGAAGAATTAGTTGAAGAAAGCAAAATAACAAAATAATTATAAATAAAACCCGGTAAACTTTAGTTTATCGGGTTTTTAATTTTATATAATTTATTTTTTATTGTACTGGTGGAGCCATTCCTGGAGCAACTTTTTTAATTGTTCTCATTGGACTATATGTATCACTTGAGATAACATCTTTTGATACCACTTGGCCATTATATCTAACTTCTTTATAAGTTGTTACTTTATATCCAGCATGCCCTGCTTGAACAATTTTTTCTTGTCCCGGCATTAATGTTGGGTCTTCCTCGTATGTTACTTTAAATGGAATAGAAGATGTTCTAACTGGTAATATTCTTATTTCATATTCTTTTTCTTCTTCCATACCATGAATCTTAAATTCAGCTATACCATTTTTTACTGAAGCTTCTAACTTAATTGGATATTGTCTTGTGTTTTTGAATCTAAAATCTGTTACACCATATACAACTGTTGCGTCTTTACCAGCTGGTAAGTATGAAGTTGTAAATGTATGATTTCTTCTTTCTACAATTTCTAGATTTGCTAACAGAACTGCATTATATAATGTTGATGATATTTGGCAAATACCTCCTGCTAGACCATCAACTACACCACCATCTGCATATATTTTAGCATCTTTATATCCAGCTTCAACAGTTCTTTTTCCAACAGTTTTATTAAATGAGAACGTCTCTCCTGGCATTAATACTAAACCATTAATTTTATCAGCTGCAATTTGAAGATTTGTACTTCTATTTCTATTACTTGCATCATATTTTGTTGTAAATTCTGATACTAAATATGGGAATGCTTCTGTTCCTAAATCATTTAATGTTTTTTCTGCTTTTGTTATCTTTAATGGAACTATATATTCTTCTTTATCTTCTTTAAGCATCTCTTTAGCATCTTCTATTGATATTTCAAAATCTATACCATCTTTATCTGGATAAATTTGATATGGATCAAGTTCAAAATATGCATCTTGTGGAAGAGAATATACTTCTTTATAAATTCTATCCATATCAATTTTACTTGCATGAACATTGCTAATAGGTAACATTTGTCTTGTATCATGTTTATTAGCCTTTATCATTTCATAATCTCTATGTACAATTTCATAAATAATATTTGCTTTTAACTCATTTTTTCTAATTGTTAATCCATCTTTTCCTTTTGCAATAATTAATTTAGCATCTTCTATATAATAAGATGGTTCAATAACAACTCCTGGTAATTTTGAATTAATATCTTCTACTATACTATCTAATAATTCTTCATTATATGAATAATCAAGCTCAATATCTTTTCCAAATAATTTACTAAAAATTATAGCATAGTTATTTTGAATAATATTACCATTTCTACCTACATCATATGCTTCTTGAAGCGACTCTTCTAAGTTGTATTTAAACTCAATTTGTTCTGAAAGAACTGTTGCTTCATAATCTCCATGAATTAATTTAATTTCTGGTATTAATTCTGTTTTTGTAATATCTTCTAAAACTGTTCTTACTTCATCTATTGATTTATTTGATATATCTATCCCATGTAGCTTTATGCCACTTATAAAATTCGTATTACTTAGATTAATAATCGCAAATAATGTTGAAAATAAAACCACACAAACAGCTAAAACTGAAATAATTATAAACTTTTTAGTACGTCTTTTCCTGTTTTCAATCATTTCTTTAACGTATTCTGGTTTTTCATCTGGATTTAAAACAGATTTATCTTTTTGTACTACTGGTTTATTACTTTTGTCTTCAGATTTTTTATTCTTTTTAGGTTTCTTCTCTTTTTTGGGTTCTTCTTTTATTTCTTCTTTTTCTTCAACAAGTTCAACATCATCTGGAAGCTCAATTACTTCTTCTTGATATACTTGCTCTGGAATAACTTCTTCTTTTTCATCTACTACTTCTGGTTGAATAACTTCTTCTACTTCAGGTACAGTTTCTTCCTCTTTTTCTTCTATTCTTGTTATTTCAACTTCTAATTTTTCTTCAGGTGTATTCTCTTCATCTATAATAGGTTTTTCAATTACATCTTCTTTAATTTCTTGTTTTACACCAATAACAACTTCTAGTCCTTCATTTTCATCAACTTCATGTTCATGTTTTTCTAATATATGTTTTGGTATAAACATCTCATTTTTTGAAGTAATATTTTGAGAACCTTTAACATCTACTTTTACCTTATTTTCGCTCTTTAATCCGTATTCGCTTTTGACATTTTGACTACCGATTATTTTTTCCTTTTTTCTTTTTAGATGCTGACATTTAAACGTATTCCTCCTAATTATATTACACATAAAAATCTTACCATATACTCATTTTTTGTGCAATATTTTTTTCGAACTCTAGACAATAAAATAATTTAAATATATAATAACTTTAGAATAGATTTGACTTTATGATTTATGGCAAACATACAAAAGTTAAAAATTATTTTAATAATTAAAAAATAAAATAAGTGAGGTTTAAAAAATGATAGGAAACATGATTTCAAAAATTAGAAAAGAAAAAGGAATTACTAAAACACAACTTGCAAAACAAACAGATATTAACATCGGACATCTTACACACATTGAAAAAGGTGAAAGAAATCCAAGTCACAAAGCATTAAAAGAAATCTGTAATGCTTTAGAAGTTCCATATCAACAATTATTGTATACATATGATAAAGAATTAACTGAAGAACAATTAGAATACGGTTATTTAAATCATATTTCATATAACCAAATACCAGCAATTTCAAAAATTGATGAATACATCTCTTGTCCTCCAGATTTTTCAAATGCATCATTTGCATATAAAATTCCTGATGATGCTATGGAGCCAATGTTTAAAGAAGGTTCATATGCATTCGTTGAAATTAACGCTCCAATTGAAAATAGAGCTGTTGGATTATTCAAATTAAATGGAGATTATTTTATTCGTAGATTACTTTATAAAAAAGACAGATTTATATTAAGAGCTGATCACAGAGAAGAACGTGATATGACAGTTACACCAAAAGATGATTTCCAAATAATTGGTAGAGTTTACATTTAAAAATGATTTAAGGGTGCACAGTGTGCACCCTTATTTTTTTCCATTGCCTTATTTTGCTTTTACGTCTAAGCCCTGGAACTTGAGGAACTCAATGGTCTTCTGATCACTCACGAGCATTACCATCGGCTTACCTTCCTTATGATATTTTACACAGAGCTTCGCATAATCAATCGTCCACTTAAAGTGGTCGACGCTCTTGAAATTGTGTGTGTAAATATAATCATATGGAGGATCATTGTAAAGTTCTGTGCCCTGCTGTACCTCAGACTTGAATCTTGTACTTGAATAAGTAGACACAAGTCTTACTCCTTCAGGGATAACTCCGGAATAGCTAGATGCAATCAAGTAAACTGTATTCTTGACTCTCTCTAATTCTGCTTCCTTCGCCTTAACATCTTCTTCTGCCACAGTTTTTTCTGCAACGTGAGTTTCATACTTTTTCTTCTGCGCTGCAAGCTTTTCTTCAGCCGCCTTGAGCACATTTTTTGCATCAGCAAGCATTTTCTCAGCCGCTTCTACATTTTCATTTGCCGTGTTAACTTCAGCTTCTGCAACATGCATAAGTGCTTCTGCAGATTCTGCAAGACCCTTTCTACTGTCAGCATGAGTTTTTGCTTTTGCAAGCTGTGTCTCAAGGTTTCGAATGTTCTCCTGAACACTCATTGCCTGCTTTGCGGAGTTACCGCCTTTTCCTGCTTCGTTTTCTGTCTTCTTACCACCTGTCATTCCATTAACCTCCGTGTTTTCTTTGCTTGTTGTAATTGCTGTCACATCCTTGTGGCCATCTTCTTCCTTCTTTTGCTTTGCGTCTTCGTTGAGCTTACTTGCCTTTTCAAGTTTTTTAAACTTTGCTTGGCCAATACATCTTTTCAACTCATCTATAAACGCATCTTCTGGCATACCATTTCTCGCCGCGGATTCACCGATCGTAACTCCTAAGTTCAATATGGTGTGCTGAATTAGCGCAAAATTCAGTTTCCGATGGATAGTACATTTATAAGCCATAAAAGCCCTCCTTGGAATATATTTGTAAAATCCAGATTCTATTATATCACACTTTATAACGTTTTTCAACATTATGTAAAGTAAACAAAAAAAGATCTTTAGATATTTAAATCCAAAGACCTCTTTATTAATAATTAATTAATTATTCATTTTTTTAGAAATCTCATCATTAATTGATTTAATTTCTTTTCGTTCTTCTTCTAATTTATTTTTTACTAACGATATTTCTTCTTTATATAATTTAAGAACATTTACTAGTTCTTCTTTAGATAAGTCTTCAAGTTCAAGCCTTCCATCTTTCACTTTTCCATAGATGCTTAATATTTCATCTTTTTCAGCCATATCTATCTCCTATCTTTCTTGTAACATTTTATCTACTTTTTCTACTTCACCCATTAATCTAATTACTCTTTCAGAAAAAGCTTTTGTATCTGTTTTTAATGCTATTGCTTCTTTTAATTTACCAGTTGCTTCTGAAAGTTCTACTTGAAGCGATAAAATTACTTGAATTAATTCATCTTTTGACATCTCTTCATATGATTTTGGTTTTTCTTCTTGTTTTGCTTCTTGATTTTCTTTTGGCTCTGTGTTACTTTTTGCTGTTTTAACTTTTGGTGTTAATTTACCAGAACCTCTATATTTTTTACCATCTCCAAGTTTTGGTTTTTTAGCAGTTGGTTTAATTTTAAAATATTCATATCCTATAGCTTTATTAAACTTTGTTTTTAGATTTGTATAATATGTACTTGAGAAATTTTCATCTTCTGGTTTAGAATAGTGATTTGCTTTTTGTATTCTATCATTATTTTTAGCCAATGATGTAATTTCTGATTTTGATTTTTTAATTAATTCTACAGACTCATCTTTTGGTAAAATATATGTTGCATTTTCTGTTGCAACTCTTATTTTTCCTTCTTTATTTTCATCCCAGAATTTTTCTGCAATAATTAAATCCGCATCTTCAAATTCAAATAATAAATATCCTGTAAATTCTTCTTTACCCATATATATTTTTGAAACTTTAAAGTTTTCTTTAATAAATCTTAATCTATTTGATGGAAGTAAATCTTTAGTATATTTTGTATCATCATGTTCTCTTCCTTCACCTTCACTTCTAACCATACTATCAAGTCTTGGGAATATATCTACTTCTAATCTTTCAAAATCAACCATTTCTGAACATTCTTGTTTAAATAGTTCAAATGGAGACATTCTTTTACCTAACACATCTTGATTAAGTTCTGTATTATCAATAATGTCATTTAAGACTTTTAATGTTTCACTAAAAGATTGCTCTCCTAATTTAAACTTAATAACATTATATCTATACTCTGCTTTTGCTAGATTTGTGTTTCTTAAAATATCTCTAACATTCTTATTGTTCTTTTGATCATCAACTAATTGTTTATATTTATCATCATTTTCTCCAACAATTAATTCTAATGTCTTTTTAGCCTCAGCTAGTTTTCCTTTACTTTCTTGAATTTTAGCTAAACTTATAATATAGTGACTTACTGGTACTTGAATGCTCTTTTTATTTTTAGAAAAGTATGTAATTAAATTTGTTAATATTTCTTCTCTAATATCTCTTGTTTCAACTTCACCATTTTCTCTAATTAATCTGCTTAAAAAGTCTTCTACTTCTATATGTAATTTAACTGCTGGAACAGTTGATTTTCTCGAATTTAAATCTCTTATTTTTTTACTAATTTCAGAATTAGTCATATTAAACATCCCCCTAAATATAAATCAGGTTACTGGGGCACTTGCCCCAGCACCTTTTTTAGATAAGTGTAACTACTTTGGAAAAAAACTTAACCTTGCAGCTCTTCTACGATTTTCTGGAACGAAAACATGTGAGTTCCTTCATCGCAAATAATTACCGGATAATCATATCCTTTGATTTTGGTCATGAGCTCGATTTGATCTTCGATTCCTTCGTGCTCAATCAAAGTATGTATTAGTTCTTCGGTTTTTACCCGCTGCATAACAGGTCCGTTTTTTCCTCCAATGGAAATCATATCATCAGTCTCGTCGCTATTAGCTAACGCCTCCTCTAAAATGATACGAATGCCCCGTGCTGCCTCTTGGTATCTCTGTATACTTTCCATCTCTTGTCACTCCTTCCTAGAGTATAGGTTACCCCAAGATTATATCATGAATAATCTTGTTTGTACAGTAATTATGTTAATCTTTGTTGATTCTTTTAACAATTTTGTTACTTTTCTGTGTCTTTATTGTAATTTTTTAAAACCATCTTGAAGTATTTTTGCATTAATACTATAATATTTTTGAGTTTATACAGATGAGGAGATTTTATGGAATTAGTAAAAAATATATTTTTCAATACAGATAGATTAGTACCAAATTCAACAGTAAAAATTTCATATACTGGAAAATTTTTCCAAGATGCTTCTACAAATGTATACATTCATTATGGTTTTGGAAGTGATTGGGAAGGTGTTGTTGATGCAGAAATGACTAAAACAGATCTTGGCTTCCAAATTGAAGTTGATTTGCTAGATAAAGAAACATTTAACTTTTGCATAAAAAATGAAAAAGGCGAATGGGATAATAACGATGACGCAAATTACATCTTTAAAATTGAGCGTCCAGAAATGGGATTAATTGTATTAGATGATCATAAAGAGCAATCTCTAAGAAGACTTAGAAAGTCTTATATTTTAACCAAAAAACTAAAGTTAGCTATATACAAAATTCTAATATCAATTCCAAAATTAATTTCAGGAAATTATAGAAAAAAATCAACAGATAATGATTAGTCACTGGCTAATCATTTTTTGTTTTTTAAAAGCATTTAAATCAATTTTAAGCTATAAAAAATATTAAAGGGCAGAATTACTTCTGCCCCATTTTAATTTTTATTTAAAATGCATTTTAGTAAGAAATTAGGTGATAACTAAACCACCATTTGGAGATATAACTTGACCAGTTGTAAATTCATCTTCTACTAACCATTTAACACATCTTGTTATATCTATAGGTTTTCCTATTTTCATAAGTGGTGTTTCATCTTTTATTGCTTGCCATTCTTCTTCTGTTACATTTTTATTCATATCTGTATCAATTGCTCCTGGTGCTACTGAATTAACTCTAATATTTGATGGACCAAGTTCTTTTGCTAAGGCTTTAGTTAATCCATCAACTCCTGCTTTAGCCATTGAATATGCAACTTCACAAGAACCACCTGTTAATCCATATATTGAAGATATATTAATAATACATCCTGAATGTGCTTTTATCATATAACGTGCTGCTTCTTGTGATGCAAAAAATACTGAATACATATTAGTTTTAATCATTCTATCAAATTCTTCTTCAGTAATATCTGTAAATAATTTTTCTTCAGATATACCTGCATTATTAATTAAAACATCAATTCTACCATATTTTTCTATTGTAAAATCAATTAATTTTTTTATTTCATTTATTTTTGATACATTTGCTTTAAATATATCTATATCAATATTTTGACTTTTTAATTCTTCTTTTAAACTAATTGCTTTATCTTCAGATGCATTATAATTTGCAACAACTGTATATCCATTTACAGCTAAATTATATGCAATATTTCTTCCAATTCCACGACTAGCTCCTGTTACAACTACAACTTTACTCATTTAACTTATCTCTCCTTTAGTATGGAAGTGGTGGTTCTTCGCTTAATTTTACAACCACTACCCCATCTATAATTCTTATTGAATCTTCTGCTGGGAACATTTCCATATCTTTATAATCTTCACCAGTTACAATTCTATAATATGTATCTGGATCACACATTTGAATATCTAAACCAAAGAATACTCTCATATAGTTTATCCATGTACCTATTTGTCCACCATATGTTCCATGGAACACTGTATTATTAGCTAATTCTCCAATCGTATATCCATATAAATTCATTGTTCTTGGGTAGTTATTATTTCCAATTATTCCTGCTAATAATAGTGGCATATCTTTTTCATATCCTGGTGTAGTTTCTATTCTATCAAAAACTCTCATCGTTGACGAATATGCTTGATTATATGTAAGTTTTAATGCACTATATGAAGCACTATCAGATAAATAATAAGTACCACAAATGCACATACATGATATTAGAATAATCCATTTTATACTATTTAATATTTCTAAACTTTCTACTAATGCAAGTACAAATGGGATTACTAAAATCATTTGTGTCGCTGTTAATGCATATATTTCTGTTCCAACAGCAATAATATTTATAATATTAAGTCCAATTGGCATTAACAATACCATTAAACTTGATAATACTATTTTAAATATTTTTTCTTTTTTAGACTCTACTTTTAATTTTACTAGTTTTACAATAAAAGTTACTATAAAACCAATAAAGAAAAGTGTATACCAGATATCTCTTCTATAATTTGTATTATATACAATTACATCTTTAAAGAAAAACTCAACAAAGTTTTTATATGCATTTAAAATATTTGTTCCTAATGAAGCAAAAATTTCTTTTATTCCAAAGCTTTCTGCTCCTTTATATGTTGCCATATCTATTCCTGTTAAATTTAATATTAACATTGTTAAAATATAATATAATATTCCACCACTTAATACTGCAAGTACAATTTTTCCAATATTTATAAATACATCTTTAATTTTTGAATTATCTTTTAACAATTCAATTATTGAAAGCATTATACAAAGTCCTACAGTTACACCCATATAACTTTGATATATACTTAAAGAAAACATAAAACAAAGTGCTGAAATCACTATTCCAATTTTCTTATATTTAAATTTATAAATAAACCAAATTGCTAAAATTGCAAGCAACATATTCACACAATATGCAACAGATGTGTATACATATAGCATTGTTGCTGTTAAACATGGTGATACAACCATAATCATTCCAGTGAATAATGCAGAATATTTTGACTTAAAATTAAAAATATCTACTATAAATACAGTTGATACTGCCATTAAAAACAAGCAAAGCATTGTTGTTATACTTGGAATAGCTACAAAATTATTTAATCTTCCTGCAAGTTCTATTCCCCATCTTCCTAAAGCAATTACCCAATCTCCAGCTCTTGAATACTGCATTGAATTCCAAATTCCATCTTGGCTCATTATAGTTTCTGTCATCATTGTAATATGAGTTATTATCCCAACTACAATTGCAGTAATCAAAGCAATTCTTTTATTTAAATCAAACCAAGTTAAAAATTTTTCTAGTGCAATTTCAGGTGATATTACCTTTATTTTTTTACCACTTTTTTCTTTCATATTTTAACTCCTAAACATTAAAATTTAGACAATATAATTATAAAATCTTAACACTTCAATGTCAATGAATTTGCTTAAAAATAAGGTTTTAAAGAAAAAAGAGACCATTTTTTAGGTCCCTTTTAAAGTTTATTATATATAAGATTTTACCATATAAAAAACATCAAATAATAGCTTAAATTTTCTATAATGTTCATATAATGGTTGAACACCCTTTGAAGTATCATTAATTTTAGGTTCAAATGTATTTCCAACATGTGTTCTAATGAATACTTCTCCATGTCTTATTGTAATATCAAATAAACATTGATACTCTTCTTCAAGTTTTAATACAGCATCACAAAGTCCTTCTTTTACCATTCTATCGCAAACAAGAGTATTAGAAGAATATATTTTATGAGCTTTATTAAATTTTTCATGATATGTATCTATTCTAGACATAAGTTCTTTTGTATCTGTTGTAATTGTTATCTCTCTATGATCCTCATAATGAATTCCACTAAAATTAGCAAACAATCCTTGAAATGTTGTATATTCAGCTTCTTCTGAATCAAGTTTTACTACTTCAGCATCACATAATCTCATATAAGTATCTGCAACCGCATATCCTTCAATATAATCTTCTGTATATACAGCTTCTAAAGCTGGTGTAAAACTTGATCGCTCATATAATTCTTCATATTCTTCTTGTTTCTTTAAATCTGTTGGAACATATTTAAAATTAGGATTCATTAATGAAAGCATTGTTGGTATTACTTCTTTTTTATATATAAATTCATATTCATTTAACTCTGTTTTATATATTTCTTTTGTAAAAAATAATACAGCTCCAGCTCCAATTCCAGCAAATAATGTATATTTTAAAAAGTCTCCTTCTATATCACCTTCCGAACCAAAAATAATAACAAATGCTATAACTAGAATTGTTATTGACATTAATCTTATTCTAGATAATATGTATAATTTTATTCTAGATGCTTCTGAATCAAGCAGATTTCTTTCTTGCATATAATTTAAAATCTTTTTAAATTCTTCTGGTGCATTCTTTACATTTGCATCAATATCATTGCTTGGTTTTATTATTTCTTTTACAAATATTGCAATAAAAAATATTATTGTAAAACAAAGTTGTAAAATAAACCAAAAAACAAAGTTATCCATTCCATTTCCTGTATTTATTCCAACAACAGAAAGAACTAATATAGCAATGGATATAACAAAATATAACAAAAAAGTTCCTATGTTTTTCATAATGTTCCCCCAAATTTCAAACGTTTTTACATTTTAATTATATATATAACTAAAAAATACTTCAATGTTAAATTAAAAAGATAAGCAAATATTGCTTATCCTTTACCTTTTAATATTTTATTTAAACATAACTTTGGTTTATTATTTTCAAAATCCCAACTGTGAACTGAATCTCCTAAACAGTATTTCCAGTCTTCACATTTACTACATTGTGTACATGTTTTAAACTTATCTAAATCTCTAAACCATTTAAATTTGTTTTCCCATACTTCTACAAAATCATCTTTTCTAACGTTTCCTTGTATTAATTCTGGTCTTCTTTCAACATTTGGACATACAAATATATCTCCATTATATAATATACTTCCTATTGTAAGTCCAGCATAACATGTATAACAATTATCTCTTACTTCTCTTTCATTTTTTAATCCTAAATAATGAGCACACCCATAAGTAACTGCTATTTTAGATTTTTTTCTCTTTTCTTTAATATATTTCATCAAATATTTATAATCATTTGAATCTAAATATAAATCTTTATTATCTTCTGCTCTTCCAATTGGTTCAATATTAAGTAATCTCCACGTTGTAGTTCCAATATCTTTAATTTCATTATAAATTTCATCTAATTCACCAATATTTTGTTTATTTACAACTGTTGTTACCATTATAGAATGTAAAAAATTAGCATTAGATAGTTTCTTTATATTTTCTATTATCTTTTTATAAGAACCCTTTACCCCTCTAAATTCGTCATGTGTTTTCTCAAGACCATCAATACTTATAGATACCGTTAACATTTTAGAGTCTTTCATCTTCTGAATAACTTCATCATTAATTAACATTCCATTTGTTGTCATTCCCCATGAAAATCCTAAATCACTTGCATACTTCATAACATCAAAAACATCTTTTCTAACAAGTGGTTCTCCCCCAGTTACACTTATGAATAAACTTTTAGGATTATATTTGTTCTCAATTGATTTAAATACATTTTTAATTTCTTCAGTAGTAAGCTCATTTTCTATTTTTATATCTTGTCCAGCCCTACTTCCACAATGTTTACAATTTGCATTACATCTTAAAGTAGTTTCCCAAAATAAATTTGTTATTTTAGGACTTTGAGATCTAAACTTTTTCTCAGCATATACAACTTCTAGCTCACCATATCTAATAATTTCTTTTATCATCTTTTCTTCCTTTATATCAGAACAATACCTAATATTATTAATAATATTGCTATTACAAAATATCCTATTTTAATTTTATTACTAATCTTTTTATTTAATAATACAAAAATACCGATAAGAAATAAAATAACTGGTAATATTATTCCAACTATTGGATTTATGATTTCTGGTACTTTTTCTGTTAAACCTGTTTTGGAAGCAGCATCAACTTTTTGATTATCAAGAATTACAGGAGAAACTTCATCTAATCCTCCACCATAAAATGATATACTCGCTACAGGTATTACTGTCAAAAACTTTTCTGTAATAAATTTACCGATTTTATCAAATCTTTCTTTAATTTTCATATATAACTCCTTATATAATATTTTAACTACAATATTTATTTCTATTTGTGATGTTGCAACCACTATTAATGCATTTTT
The DNA here is from genome assembly GCA_017517685.1 of Clostridia bacterium. Classification (GTDB taxonomy): domain Bacteria; phylum Bacillota; class Clostridia; order TANB77; family CAG-508; genus Scatovivens. The sequence continues at coordinate 165,956 of JAFWYK010000004.1, read as the reverse complement.
TCATATTTCTATCACTAAGACAATTATATATATTTATAAACCTTTTTACAATATTATTTATATATTAAAACAAATAATTTAAATTTTTTTAATCTAACTCATTTTATAAAACAATACTAGAAGTTTTTAGATATTTCTACCTATCTTTGGAACCGCTAGTCTTAATCTAATCTTCTACCTTGCTTATATCAAGTTTTCCCACTTTAATGGTAAACATTGGGAGACAATTTTATGAATATAATATATATATTTGAATATAATAATACAAAAACTTAAGTTTTTACAAAGTTTTTGTATTGGTAGTACAAAAACTTAAGTTTTTTACAAAGTTTTTGTATTGATAGTACAAAAACTTGACTTTTTTGTATAATAATTGTATTATATATGTATAGGAGGTTGATTTTATGATAGATAGACCAAATTATATAAATGAATTAATAAAATTTAAAGATAAAGATCTAATAAAAATTATCACAGGAATTAGAAGATGTGGTAAAAGTACATTAATGAATCTTTTCAAAGAATATTTACTTCAAAGTGGTATAGATAGTTCTCAAATAATAAGTATAAATTTAGAAGATTTGAAATATAACTTCATACAAAATTATATGGATTTATACAATTATATAACTGAAAATTTATTAGAAGATAAAAAAAATTATATATTTATTGATGAAATTCAAATAATTCCAGAATTTCAAAAAGTTGCTGATAGTTTATACTTAAATAAAAATATTGACTTATATATAACTGGTTCTAATGCCAAACTTTTATCATCTGAACTTTCAACATTACTAACTGGAAGGTACGTAGAAATAAAAATGCTTCCTCTATCTTTTAAAGAATTTATATCATCCAAAGATATAACTGATTTAGAAACATTATATAATGAATATATATCTTTAGGCTCATTCCCTTACACAACACAATTAGAAGAAGATGAGATCAGTAGATATTTAGGAACTTTATTTAATGATGTTATTATAAAAGATGTAATGATAAGAAAAGGAATTACAGATGAATCAATGCTTAAAAGTGTTGCTACATTTGCTTTAGATAATATAGGAAACTTATTATCTAGTAATAATATTGCAAACACTATAACTAGTGATGGAAGAAGTATAAATGTAAGAACAGTTGAAAAGTATTTAGAAGGCTTTATTGAATCATTCTTTTTATATAAAGCTTCTAGATATGATGTAAAAGGAAAACAATATTTAAAAACTGGAGAAAAATATTATGTTTCAGATTTAGGACTAAGATATTTTATGCTAGGAAGAAAACTTGGTGATAGAGGTCATATTCTAGAAAATATAGTATACTTAGAATTACTAAGGCGTGGATATGATGTTTATATAGGGAAAGTAGATGATTATGAAGTTGATTTCGTTGCTTTAAATAGTGAAGGTAGAATATATATTCAAGTTTGTGAAACTTTAAGAGATAACGAAAATAAAACATTAACTAGAGAACTAAATTCCTTAGAAAGAATACCTGACAATTATACAAAAATAATTTTAACAATGGATAAGATGCCACTATCTAATGAAAATGGAATAATAGTAAAAAATGCATTAGACTGGTTATTAAATAAATAGTTAATATCAAAAAATGTCGCTTCCGAGCGACATTTTTTTTAAAGCGACATTTTAATAAAATAAAAAGACAGATATTTCTACCTGTCTTTGGAGCCGCTAGTCTTAATTGATTCCTCTAACTCCCCTATATCAAACATTTTAACTTTAATGGTAGACATTGGGAGACATTTTTTATAATATAACCTCAAAAATATTACACTTTAATGCCCCTGACAGGTATTTTTATTAGTATCTCAATAATATTAAACATTTAGGGAATATATATGGAAATAATATAAACAAGTAGCCAACCAATATGGCTGACTACTTGAAAAGAGAGAGGTTAAATATTTATTTAAATAATTTGGTCAAAGCATTATTCTTGGAAAATCTTTATTGATAGAAGTAGGTAGACACTTCGTAACCAACAGTATCCGAAGAAGTAACTGTAATCGTATAGGTATCAGGGCTCAAACTTGCAGTATAGAAATTAACAAGAGGCTTCTCAATACCATTCAATGTAACAGTTCCGCTATAAACCACCTTGCCAGAGGAACTCTGCACAACAACAATCACTCGTTTAGAATTATTGTCGCTTGTTCCCTGAGCTGTAATTTTAGAGCAGTATGCTGTTGTTCTAGAAGTGTACTGTCTGCTCTGTCCAGTTTCGCTTCCACAGCCGTTTACTTTATGGAAACCGCTTGCAGCAAAAGCTGTAACAGAAATAGCCATAACCATAGCTATTACCATAACCATAGAAATAATACCTTTGATAGATTTTTTCATAAATATCAAGTCCTTTCGCATAATGTATAAAACCTCTCTCTTTTTTTCTTCCTTGTAAGCTCTTAATGTAAGTACTTACAATTTTAGAATTTTCTATGACCAAATTATTTTTGACAAATTAATATATATTTATTGTTGAATTATATATTCATTTATATTTGGGATGTTAAAATCCTCATCTGTAACAGTATCAAATTCATATATTATATCTGAAAATGTATCTGAATAATTTTCTTGATATTCAATACCAGACTGACTTCTTATTGTTAATCCTGTAGTTGTATCAATATATAAAGCATTAAAATCATTAGATATATTATTAAATCTATAACAATTAATATTGTTCGCTTTTTCTTTGCTAATTTGATTTGTAAAACAAGCTTTTATAAAATCAATAAAATTTTCTTCAAATAATGTTATCTGAGTCATATTTTCTGGTTTTATAGTAGGATTTTTTAAAAATTCATTACCAATTACATTTTCATATGACAATATTTTTTCTTTTTCAAAAAATGCCAATCTTTTGTCGGATTTTCCATCATAATAAAAAGTTGCTTCACTAATTATATCTTCTTTTGTATTAAAAAAGTCATAATTAAAACTATACATTTTTTCTAAATACTTACCTTCCTTATAATAAATATCTAAAATTGTAATTTCCTCTTTACTATATGTAGACCAAATAATATGAAAGTTATCTTCATTTGTATAATTTCCTGCTTTATTACTTAAATCTTTTATAATAATTGCATTTCTTAAAAATGTTGCTGAAAACATTATTATTAATAAAGAAATTATTATAAAAAATAACAGCTTTAATTTCCTATTATATTTTTTTGCATATTTAACTTCCTTTTTTATTTGTGATTTTTCTTTTTCAAAGTTTTTATTCATATTTTCAAAAATTTCATTACACTCTTTACACTCTTCTAAATGGCTTTCAATTATTGAATTAACTTCTTTTGATGTCAACTTTTCAATATAATTAGGTAATAATTCTTTTATAATTTCACAGTTATATTTATTCAACATAATCCTCAACTCCTTTCATTAGTTTGCTTTTAGCTCTATAATATGTAACTCTTGCCCAATTTTCACTTTTTCCTAATAAAATTCCAATTTCTTTAAAACTTAGTTCTCCGGAGATTCTGAAAAATACAACTTGCTTACTTATTTCATCTAATGTATTAATTTTTTTCTTTAATTCATTTTTTTCTTCATTTGAAACAATTGTATCTTCTATACATTCATTAAAATTTTGTATTTGAATTTCTAAAATTTCATTTTTTTCTTTGTTTTTTTGTCTTTTTATTTCGTCAAAATATAAATTTTTCGCAATTTTTATTAACCAAGTAGATAATTTACTTTCTTCACGAAACTTTTTTATATTTTTTATAGCTTTATAGAAAGTTTCTTGCGTTAATTCTTCTGCTAAATCTTCATTATGACTCAAATATAAAAGATATTTATAAACTGTTTCAAAATATTCGCGATATATTTTGTCAATATCCATATAAATTTCTCCTTTATTGTTAGACTGTTGAAAAATTTTTTCGTTACATATTTTTTAAAATATTTTTTATATTATATCAATATTCGTATAAATTTCTCTTTTAATTTAGTTATTTTAAATTATAATATTTTTATACTTTGATTAGATATTTTCTAAAATATCTAAAAAATCTTCAATTAATGTTCTTATACTAAAAAATTCCATTGAAAATTCTAACCCAAAGATTTTCTCATAATTTAAAGACAATTTTTTAATATTTACATTATAAAAAGAATATCTAATTATTGATTCTATTGTTTTATGTGGTTGAGAATTCTTTTTTTCCAATGTATTTATAAATATCTTCTAAATTAATTGTAATCATATCTTTTTTATAAGCATAAATAATAGCTTTTTGAAATAATATAAATCCATTATTATTTGAATTTATACCAATTCGTCTTAATGCAATTTTTATAAATAGTCTTTATTCGTATGAAATTACTTGGTCATTCTGACATTAGAATAACTTTAAATACTTATGTAAAAATCTTTAATGAATATAAAACCAAAGTTGCAAAAGAAGTTGAAAACTACTATGAAGATTTAGACTTAACTCCAAACATTAATATTCCATTAAAAAATCAAAATATTGATTATGAAGATTTAGAAAATAAAGGTGCTAAAATAATTCAATTTCCTAAAAGAGCAATTAATGATTATTCAAGATAACCAAAAAGACTTCCAAAATTGGAAGTCTTTTTTCTTTTCAAATTATTTACTATATTTCAATTGAGTTTTCAGCATCTTCAAACAATTTTATTCCCCATGTATATTGTTGATTTTCGTAATTATATATTATAACTTTTGAATCATATTTTTCTGAAAATCCTTGTCCTAATGCAAAAGTAAATGCAACAGAGGATGAAATACATAAACGAATTACTTTTATAGTTTTAGAGCTTGTAATTTTTCTAATTTCTTTAAAAATTAACTCTTTATATTTGTTTACTTGTTTTTCTGAATCTATTATATCAAAACTTTTTTCTAAAGTTTCGAATTTTAGATAATTACAATTTGCAACATCAAATTTTTCCAATTGAGCTTCTGTTATTGGAAATGTAGTTGAAATACTTACTATAAGTTCATCACTTTCAGTTAATCTTTTTTCTACTTTTAATTTAGGATAATTTCCAGAATATTCTTCTTTTTCTTTTAATAGCTTAAACTTTTCATCATCTCTTCTTTTATGGAAAAGTTTAAAATATGTCTCATCTCCTATTTTATATCCTAATCTTAAAGCAAATGGAGTATGTAATATTCCTGCAAAAGCATAATTATTCTCTTTTTCTGCAGACATAAATTCTTCTGCAAAACCATCTAATTTTTTTACAATTTGTTTGTATTCTGAAATATTGTTTTCTAGTAATTTCACATCATTTCTTAAATCCTTTTCAAAGCTTGTATCTTCTTGCAAATATTGAGTCAATATATTTACTTTAGTATTTCCTAATGAGTTAACTATCATTACTTTTATTTTTTCTTTTTTTAAATACAATTTAATTCCTATAAGACCAAAGCAACCTGCATATGTAATATAAAAAATATATTTATATTTTTCATAAAGCACATTAAAGTTATTATAATGCATTTTTATAGTATCAAGAGTTTCTGAATTAAATTGATTTAGAAAAGAGAAAATATCTATAAATGCATCCTTAAATATTATTACTGTTTCTATTATAATAATTACTATTAGCCATTTATACGATATCTTTTTTATAAGTTCTTTAAATTTTTTCAACACTTATTAATCCTCCTTTTGATGTATATATCTTTAATTTTTCTCCATTATAAATCAAATGTATAAATTTCTTGTTCCATTTTTTCCATTGGTTTAAGTCAATCGAAGATGCATTTACTTCTTTTTGAAATGGATGTGTATGCCAAGTTCCAACTATAAAATTTCCTTTTGGTATTTCAAATAATGATGTATCTTCTTTATTAAATGTAATTGTTAGTGGTGCACCTTTCTTAAAAGATAATGTTTCTATTTCTGTATAAAAAAATTTGTTTTTTGCAAAAACAACACCACCAACTTCATATTCTTTTTTAAAATGTATTTTTAGTAGTCTTTTAACGTCCTTACTTATTTTAAATTTATTAAATCTCCACATATACTATTTCTTCTCCTGATTCATTTTCTACAATTGATTTCACAATTCTTTTAGCTAATTTTATTAGTATTTCTTCATCATACACTGCTATGGATTTACCACATCCATTACCTATTAATTCTCTTCTTTCTTTTACTTTTGACTTAAATAAAAAATCTATTACTTTATTATTCAAACCATTTAAAGTAGTTTTAAAAAATTTAGCATTTTCTCCAAAATTATTAATAGCTGCAAAAATTATTTCCACATCTTCTGTACAATTTTTTTCTAAAAAAGTTGCAATTTCTAACCATGACATAAAATTATCTACTGATACGATAATTCTTCCGCAATTTTTCAAAATTTTACCGTCACTCTTTGCAGTTATTTTTTGATGAATAAATTCTAATTTTATTTCTTTTAAATTCTTACAAAATTCTTTTACAGCATAAATTTTTCTATTTCCTTTATATGGAAATGCGAATCTAAATGCATTGTCTACTGTATATTTATCATAGTCTACTAAAACTATTTCTTTTAAACCATTTGCTAAACAGTATTTTATTATATAAGAATTTACAGAGCCAACACCTATGAACATTGTTTTTCCCGATAAATTATCACACTTACCACCAGTTACTCTTTGCCTTGCTTTTTTATATCTATCTCTTTCATATATTATTTTTTTACCATTTTTTTGCAAGAAAATTGCATAATCTTCATGCCCACTTATATATACTTTATAAGTTAAATGTTGTTCCATATCATAAATTAATTCCCATAATTGTGAAACATTTTCAATTTTAACACTTTTATATATAGGAGTTGATGTCAAATCTTTTTCTTCTACCTTATATCCAAGAAAGTCTTTAATATAAAATTCAATTTCAAACAAAAACTCTAATAATTTTAAATCTAGCGGTAATCTAAATAACCACGGAATATATGTTGAAACAATACTTTCTAATGAATTTTCTTCAACAAATTCATTTAAATATAACTGCCAATTACCATATAAGCATATTTGACCATTTTTCATAATGTGAGGAATTTTTCCAAAAAACTCCTCACTTACAAAAAATTTCTTCTCTTTCGTATCATAAATTACTTTAATATCGTCAATTTTAAAAAATATCCCATATTCGTTAAATATTGCTCCAGCATCTACCTTTTTAATAATTTCTAATCTTTGTTGATTTTCCATTTTTACCCCATTGTTCCTGTAAAGCTACTATCTACTTTTTTTGAATTTCTTGCACTTATTGCATCATACACATCTTTATGAATAATTTCATTATATTGCTTATGCTCTAAGTTTATAATTATTTTTTCTAGCACCTTTTTAACTTCGTCTATATTCTTCACTTTATAAAATGTATTATTAACACAAAGCTCTGCACAACTAGGACCATTATATCCATTAATATCTACAAATTGTTTTATATGTCTCATACCTTTTAATACATCTTCATATAATTCTTCTTCTCCAGCTTGTTCATGCATTTTATGCTCACATAGAAGTAAATTAATAGAAATACTTGGAATTTTATTGCATTCATCTATTTCCAATGCTCTGCTTGTTGTTTTAATAAAATGTTTTATTAATCTAACAACTTTTCGTCTTGTATCATTTTCTTTATAACAAGTTTTAAAATAATTAACTAACTCTTTAGGCTTGGCAATATCAACTTTTTCAACTCCACTTATACAATTGTGAAAGCATAATTTATCTCCTATTTGAGTATAAATTGCTACATCAATTTTATTTTTATCTTGAAAATCAATTGTAATACAAGGTTTCTTCATTTCCACAGTATATTTTGTTTGAAAAACTGCAGATAACTTTTCATATATTAAGTTTCTTAAATTAAGATCAATTGAATCATTCTCGATAATAAAAGCAATATCTGCATCAACATCATATAATCTATGTTTTATAGCTGTATTCGTTCCATAGCTACCTTGTAAAAAGGTTGTTCCATCTAAATTATATTCCCAGTTTTCATTTAACTCCATTACTTTTATTCTTTTTCCGCTATAAATCGCATTTTCCGCTGATAGTACATCAACTACCTCTTTAACATATTGGCGTAATTTTTTACTTTTAGGTTCATTTTGATCATATCCTATACAAATTTCTTCTAAAATTTCTGTTAACTTCATTTTTTTCCTTTCCAATAAACAAAGGGAAAAAACCTCATGAATTATGAAGCTTTTCCCCTTTTATTTACTATCCTAAATTATTTTTTTCTTTTCCATCTGGTTTTGAAGATACATATTCTTTGCCGTTCTTATCTGTCTTAACACAATAATCTTCATTGTATGATGAATTACCAGTTTTAAGTCTACTAATTAATTCTTTATCAGTCATTTTTCTGTTATTTCTTGTGTCCTGAAACTCGATATTTCTTTTTGTAGCAGACTCTTTTGTTACTATCAATTTTGGCTTTTCCATAGTTTTTTCCTCCATTCTTTCGTAAATAGTACAATTTAGACAATTTGTTTCACAATAATTTTATAATATTTCTTTTGTGTAACATTCGCTTTTTCTATTTACAAATATGAAGGCTAATGTTATAAATAAAGTAACAGAATATACAAAAGAAATTTTGTAAAAAATAAAGTGGAATATATAATTTTCTAAATCGCCAATTGTAATTATATATTTCCTTTTTATTTTTGTCAACAAAAAATAAACAAATATTCGGTTTTTAGACAAAAATTTTTTTACTATATTTTAATAATGATAATAATAAAAAACTCTCTTAAAATTTAGAGAGTTTTTTTATTATTTCTATCACCTATCTCACTAGCATCAGAAAACATTTTGTCTCCCATTTTTTGCCTTTGGGAGACACTTGAGAGACATTTTTTTGAATTTCAAGGAAGTTTGAAAAAGTTTTAAAAAGGCTAAAACCATTGTCGCTCTAAATCATTTGCCACCTATCCCCTACTCCCCTAGTAATTTTTGTTATAAAAAATGAAAAATCGAGTAAATCTTACTCTCACAAGAAGTTCGAAAGATTTTACTCGATTAATGCTGGAGCCGCTAGTCAGACTTGAACTGACGACCTACTGATTCATACTACTATAATTTTCATTACCACAAATGTGTTTGTAGTCTGGACTTTCTCTTTACCATAGCTTTAGCTTTAGGCACACCGTATAAAGTCTCTACACTCGGAATTTCTTCCTAGCTCGGGATTAACATATATAAATACTTAGTCTTCCCCGAATTAGCGGTGTCCACTTTACAAATTTCTTCGTAAAGGTGCAAGATGATTCAAAATAAACTACTGTTTATTCATCCTACAAGTCAGTTGCTCTACCAACTGAGCTACAGCGGCATATTTAATTGTTTTTGTCACCTTATAAAAAAGTGGTGACCCCTACGGGAATCGAACCCATGTCTCCGCCGTGAAAGGGCGATGTCTTAACCGCTTGACCAAGGGGCCAGATAAAGGATGTTGTTTAAAGCATCCTTTGGTGAGCTATCCGCGATTCGAACGCGGGACAACTTGATTAAAAGTCAAGTGCTCTACCAACTGAGCTAATAGCCCATACATGATTGTATGACAGTCCCGTAAACGCGACTGCCTTTATATATTACAACATTTTTTTTGAGTTGTCAACATTTTTTTAAAATTTTTTTATTTTTTTTTGTTTTTTTAGAAAAAACCTTATTTTTCCTTATAAAAACCAGCGTTGGGGCGATACCAGATTGCACTTTATCACCCCAACGGACTGTATAATTGTCAAAATTATAAAATATTTTTTACTTTTATAAATAATTTATATCATTAATTAAAATACTTTTCAATACTTTTTTATGATATTTAATTATTTTTCAGATAATTCCATCATAGATTTTTTTAATTCATCTAATTTTTTATCTGCATCTTCTAAAGATTTTCCTTTAACACCCATGTAGAATTTAACTTTTGGTTCTGTTCCTGATGGTCTTACGCAGCACCATGCATCATCTTCTAAATCATAGTATAATACATTAGATTTTGGAAGTCCTGTTTCAGATTCTTTACCTGTTTTTGTATCTACAATAATTCCTGTTTGATAATCTCTTACTCTAGTTACTTTATATCCTCCAAGTTCTGATGGTGGGTTATTTCTGATTGATTCTAATAATTCTTTCATTTTAACAGCACCGTCAGCACCTTTTAAAGTAATTGTAGAGATTCCTTCTTTATAGAATCCATATTTTTTATAGATGTTAATCATTTGATCCCATAAAGTTAAACCTTTTTTCTTATAATATGCAGCTGCTTCACATAGCATCATAACTGCTGTAATAGCATCTTTATCTCTAGCATGAGTTCCAACTAGACATCCATAGCTCTCTTCAAATCCAAATAAGTATTCATTGCTTCCTGTAGCTTCAAAGTTTCTAATTTGTTCACCTATATATTTGAATCCTGTTAAAACTTCAATAAAGTCTATTTTATATTCTTTAGCAATTGCTTGAGCTAAATTTGATGAAACTATTGTTGAAATTAATGCTCCGTTTTTTGGCATTAATTTTTTTGCTTTCTTTTGATCTAATATATATTCAGCGATTAATAATCCTGACATATTTCCAGTAAATGACATGTATTCACCAGTTTTTGAATCTTTAGCTAAAACTCCTAATCTATCAGCATCAGGGTCTGTAGCTAAAACTAAATCTGCATCTTGTTTTTTAGCAAGTTTTAATGCTAAATCAAATGCTTTAATATCTTCTGGATTTGGATAATCAACTGTTGGGAAGTTTCCATTTGGTAATTCTTGTTCTGGAACTACATAAACATTTGTAAATCCTAAATCTTCTAATACTTTTTGAACTGGCTCATTTCCTGTTCCGTGTAAAGGAGTATAAACAACTTTTAAGTCTTTTTCTACTTCTTTAATTACTTCTGGATTTAATACTTGTTTTTTAATAGCATCTAAGTATAATTTATCCATTGCTTTTCCGATTACATTATATAATCTTAATTTTTTAGCTTCTTCTAAAGAAATTGATCTAATTAATGAATAATCTTTTACTTTATTTACTTCTGCTATAATTTCTTTATCGTGTGGAGCAACTATTTGTGCACCATCATCCCAGTATACTTTATATCCATTATATTCTGGTGGATTGTGGCTAGCTGTAATCATTACACCAGCTGTACATCCTAATTCTCTAACAGCAAATGATAATTCTGGAACTGGTCTTAATGAATCAAACATATATGTTTTAATTCCGTTTGCATTGAAGCAAAGTGCTGTAGCTTCAGCAAATTCAGGTGACATATTTCTTGAATCATATGCAATTGCTACACCTTTAGCTTCTGTACCTTGTCTTAAGATATAGTTTGATAAACCTTGTGTAGCTTTTGTAACTGTATAAACGTTCATTCTGTTTGTACCGTTACCAATGATTCCTCTCATTCCTGCTGTTCCAAATTCTAAGTCTTTATAGAATCTATCTTTTATTTCTTCTTCGTTTCCTGCTATTTTTAACAATTCTTTTCTTGTTTCTTCATCAAAGATTGGACTTGTTGACCATTCTTTAAATTTGTTTTGGCATTCAACTTTATTCATATAATCTTTGTATAATTTTCTAGCTGTTTCTGGACTATCTTGTCCTTCTGCATTTTTGATTGGAGCAAATTCTTCTTCTCTTTTTACTCTTAATACAACTACGTCATCAAACATTTCATAAGAGTCGAAGATAAACATTTCGAATTTATAAGCGTTTGGTTTTTCAGCAATTACTTCATTTCCTTCTGAATCGATGTAATTAGCTTTTTTAACTGCTGTATGATATGGAAGACTTACTTGGCTTATTTTTTCTAAGCCTTTAATATTGTATAAGTGGAATACAGCGTTACCATCTCCATATACAAGTGATCCATAGTCATCTCTTAAGTTAGCCATTTCTTCTGAAATTTCTGTATATTCTACAACACCAACTTTTTTATTTTTTCTACATAAAACACCAACTTTTTCTTTTGGGTCTGTTTTTTCAATTGCTTTTGCTGCAGCTAATACTTTATTATGAATTGACATACCAATTAATAATGGATCAACTGGTTTAACTAAAACGTTGTCAACACCATTGATGAATACCCATTCAATTCCGTAGTCTTTCATTTCTTCAAGAACTTTCGCTCTTTCCATTGATTGTAAAGTACCACCATGTCCGTTAGCAGCTCTTTTTACAAATCCATTTTTTTCTAATAATACTTTTCCTTTTAAGTCAAGCATTGGAAGCTCGCCTTGTTTAAAAAAATGTACAGCTTCTTGAGGATAACCAAAGTAATTATGATCTTCAAAGAATTTTACTGTAGCATCATTATTTTCTCTACTTGTCATTAAATACCATGGAATAACAGTGTCATATTTTCTCCATGCGTCTTTTAATGTTTCGCATAATGTTTCAAATATAGATTTGTTTTTCTCAACATCAAATATAAATGTTCCTTTTGGTCCTGGGTGTCCAAGTCTTGTTCCTTGTCCTCCAGCCATAGTTACAACAGCAAATTTGTTATATTTAATAGCCTCTATACCTTTTTTCTCGTACATTTCACGTTCGCTAACTGTTAATTTAGCTTTATCAACGTGTTCAATTGGTTCGACTGTGATTGTTTCTAAATCAACTGGTTTTGTTGCTTTTTCATATAATTCTTTCATTAAATCAAAATCGATTTCATTGATTTGAATAAGCAATTCCCTTTGATCTTCTTCATCCATCTCATCGTATTTTAAAAGTAAGTGTTCTTGTCCATACTTTTTCAAAAGTTTTTTAACTTTTTCTAGTTCTTCTTTCATTCTGTTTTTTTACTCCTTTCTAATATATAGAAATTTCTTTTGAACCTTAATCATGTGATATATATTATATCATTTTTCATTTTTAGTCAACTCGCCAAATATTTCAAAAAATTTATCTTTCGTATATCACTTGAGGCTCTAATGAAATTCGCTGTTATCTCAAAAAACATTTTACTTGACAGCCTAAATTTTATACCGACATGCTATTAAATTATTATGAATTTATTGTACTAGTTTTTTGTTCATTGTGTGAATTTTTAAAAACTGCATAATTTATTAACTTTAAACAATTTTTTATAACTATAAGTTATTAAATATGAATAATTTGTGTTTTTTTACAAATACTACCTGTATATTTTTTAATTAAGGAGTATTTTATGAAAAAAATTAAATCTTTTTTATTAATTTTTACTTTATTTATTCGGTTTTGTTCTTATTAATATAATTTCATATTCAAGTGAAGTATCAGATAATCTTTCAAATTCTTTTTTTAGACTACATATTGTAGCTAATAGTAATTCTGAATTAGATCAAGAACTAAAAATTAAGATTAGAGATAAAATAAATGAACATTTAAAATCTCATATACCAAATATGATATCCAAAGAAGAAACAATTATTTATTGTAAAAATAATTTAGAATTATTAACAAATCTAACCAACACTATTATAAAAGAAGAAGGATTTCCTTATACTGCAAAAATTGAAATAGGAAATTTCTATTTTCCAACAAAACATTATCAAAACATTTCCTTACCAGAAGGTTATTATGATGCATTAAAAATCAGTCTCGGAAATGCAGAAGGAGAAAACTGGTGGTGTAGTCTTTTTCCACCCTTATGTTTTGTAGACATGTCAAGTGGTATATTAAAAGACGAAGATAAATCTAAAATTGAAGATTCTTTATCTTGTGAAGAGCTTGATATTATCTCCAAAGATACCCCTTCTATTAAATTTAAATTCAAACTTTTAGAACTATTTTAAATAAGTTTTTAACACTTCATTATTTACTTTTTTATACCCTATTTTTTAGTGTCAAAAAGGTATTGTAAATCTTTATTTTTTGTGATATATTTCATATTGAGTATTTTATACTCAATTTTATTATGCAAAAATTTTATGGGGGAATATATTTTGGAAAAACTAGTTATAACTGGAAAAACACCTCTAAAAGGCGAAGTAGTAATTAGTGGTGCAAAAAACGCTGCTGTTGCTATTATTCCAGCAACATTATTAATAAACGGAACTTGTACAATTGAAAATTTACCTAATATAAGCGACGTTAGATTATACTGTGACATATTAACAGAAATCGGAGCCAAAATTACATGGAACTCTGAACATGAAATTACAATTGATACAAGAAATATAGATTGCAATAATATACCAATCGAAACAACAAGAAAATTTAGAGCATCTTATTACCTACTTGGTTCTCTTCTTGGAAGATGTAAAAGTGCTAAAGTTGGTATCCCTGGTGGATGTAACTTAGGTGCTAGACCAATAGACCAACATATTAAAAGTTTTGAAGCTTTAGGTGCTAATGTAGATGTTTCAGGTGGAAATATTGTAGCAAAAGCAAAAAAATTAAAAGGTACATCTATATATATGGACGTTGTATCTGTAGGAGCAACAATCAATGCAATGCTTGCAGCAGTTCTTGCTGAAGGGCAAACAATTATTGATAACGCTGCTAAAGAACCACATATCGTTGACGTAGCAAACTTCTTAAATACAATGGGTGCTGACATCAGAGGTGCTGGTACAGATATAATCAAAATTAATGGTGTAAAAGAATTAAAAGGTGGCGCTACATATTCTGTAGTTCCTGATCAAATAGAAGCTGGAACATTTATGCTTGCAGCAATTGCTTCTAAAGGTGATATTACAATTAGAAATTGTATTACAAAACACTTAGAATCAATCATTGCTAAAGTTGTTGAAATCGGTGGAAATGTTTATGAAAATGGAGATTATTGTAGAGTTTGGTATACAAGAAGAACTCACAAAGCTACAATCAAAACATTACCTTATCCTGGTTTCCCAACAGACTTACAACCACAAATGGGTGTTGTTTTAGCTATTTCTGAAGGCACAAGCGTAATAAACGAAAGTATTTGGGACTCAAGATTCCAATATACTGCCGAATTAAATAAAATGGGTGCTAAAATAACAGCTCAAGGAAAATCAGCTGTATTTGAAGGTGTTCATGAATTATCAGCAGCTCCAGTATATGCATCTGACTTAAGAGCTGGTGCAGCATTAATCATGGCTGGTATTGCAGCAAAAGGAAAAACTGAAGTTTATAACTTACATCATATTGATCGTGGTTATGAAAATATAGAAGAAAAATTTAGAAAACTAGGCGCAAAAATCGAAAGAGTAATAGAAGAATAAAAAGCAGAGGACAAACACATGTTAAAATTTTGTAGTTTATATAGTGGAAGTTCAGGTAATTGCTTATTTGTAAGTTCTAATAACACAAAAGTTTTAATAGATTGTGGAACTAGTTGTAAAAAAATTTGCGACGGATTAGCATCAATTGACTCATCGATTGAAGAAATTGATGCTATTTTAGTTACACACGAACATTCAGATCACGTTCAAAGCTTAGGAATGGTATCAAAAAAATATAACATCCCAGTTTATGCTAACAAGGAAACTTGGGAAGCTATGGCAAAACAAAAGGAAAAAATACTTGAAGAAAACATTTTATTATTTGAAAATGATAAAGATTTTCATTTAAATGATTTAACAATTCATCCATTCAGCACACCACATGACGCAGCAAACCCTTGCGGTTTCAATATACATAACGGCAAAAAGAAATTAAGTATTGCAACAGACCTTGGGCACATGGATGATAAAATATTTAAAAATCTTCAAGAAAGTTCTTTCATATTATTAGAATCAAATTATGATCCAGAAATATTGAAAGTTTCTAAATATCCATTCCAATTAAAGCAAAGAATTGCTGGTCCACATGGACATTTATCTAACGAAACTGCTGGAAAAACAATTTCAGCACTTATGAAAAAAGACTTAAAAGAAGTAATGCTAGGACACTTAAGTAAAGAAAATAACTTTCCGGAACTTGCTTACCAAACAGTTGCTGAGCAACTTATGGCTAATAACGCTGATATTAACAATATAAAATTATCAGTAGCAAGTAGAAATGAACCTGGAAAAATGATTATAGTATAAAACAAAACCGTAAGCACGAAGTGCTTACGGTTTTTATTTTTCTTATTTATTTAGCTTGTTTCATACTTAAACTTACTTTTTGTTTAAGTCTATCTATTCCAATAACTCTTACTTTAACTATATCCCCTACTGAAACTACTTCAGATGGATTTTTAATATATTTTTCAGACATTTCAGAAATATGAACTAAACCATCGTGTTTAACTCCAACATCAACAAACGCTCCAAAATCTATAACGTTTCTCACTGTTCCTGTTAATTCCATTCCTTCTTGTAAATCTTCAAATTTTAAAACATCACTTCTTAAAATTGGTTTTGGTAAATCCTCTCTTGGGTCTCTACCTGGTTTTGAAAGCTCATCTATAATATCTTTTAATGTTAATCCACCAATTCCTAGTTCATCTGACATTTTTACAACATCAACTTTAGAAAGTTCCACTTTTAATGCTTCTAAAGTATCTTTTTTAACTAAACTATCCACAGAATATCCAAGTTTTGTTAATAACTTTTCTGCTGCTTCATAACTTTCAGGGTGAACTGCTGTAACCTCAAGTGGATTTTTACCATTAAATATACGAATAAATCCAGCGCATTGTTTAAATGCAGCTTGTCCTAATTTAGGAACTTTTAAAAGATCTTTTCTTTGTTTAATTTCGCCATTTTCGTCTCTATATTTAACAATATTTTTAGCTATTGTTGAGTTAATTCCTGATACATATGATAAAAGTGATGGAGTTGCTGTGTTAACATCAACACCTACTGAGTTAACAGCATCTTCAACAACACCTGTTAAACTTTCAGATAATTTCTTTTGATTAACATCATGTTGATATTGTCCAACTCCGATGGCTTTAGGATCTATTTTAACTAGTTCAGAAAGTGGATCTTGTAATCTTCTAGCGATTGATATTGCACCTCTTAAAGATACGTTAATATCAGGATATTCTTCTGTTGCAAGTTTTGATGCAGAATATACAGATGCTCCAGCTTCACTTACTATAGCATAGTAAATTTCTTCACCAATTTCTTTAAGCATATTTGATACAAATGTCTCAGACTCACGAGATGCTGTACCATTTCCTATAGCTATCATATTTACTTTATGTTTTTTAATAAGTTCTTTTAATACCTTTTTAGCACCTTCAACATCATTTTGTGGCTCTGTTGGGTATACTGTTGTTGTATCTAATAATTTACCTGTTTTATCTATTACAGCAATCTTACAACCAGTTCTATATGCTGGGTCAAATCCCATAACTGTCATTTCTTTAATTGGTGGTTGAAGAAGTAATTGTTTAGCATTTTTTCCAAATACTTTAATTGCTTGTTCTTCAGATCTTTCTGTTAAATCACTTCTTATTTCTCTTTCAATAGATGGTTCTATTAATCTTTTAAAAGAATCTTCTATAACTGCTGTTAATATTTCATTATATTGACTTTTGAAATCTTTAATTACTTGTTTTTTCAAATAATCTAAAATCTTCTCTTCTGGTTTTTCAATTTTTACTTTTAAGAACTCTTCGTTTTCTCCCCTATTTATTGCTAAAATTCTATGACTTGGAATTCTTAATATTCCTTCTTTAAAATCATAATACATTTCATAAGGTGATTTTTCTTCCTCTTTTGCTGCCTTTGAAGCAATAACTGCTTCTCTAAAACAGAAAGATTTTATTTTCTTTCTATAGTCTGCATCATCAGCTATATTTTCAGCTATGATATCTGATGCACCAGCAATTGCATCTTCAACTGTCTTAACTTCTTTTTCTTCATTTATATATTCTTGAGCAATCTCATAAATATCTTTTTTCTCTTCTTGAGCAAAAATAATTTCAGCTAATGGTTCTAATCCTTTTTCTTTAGCTATTGTTGCTCTAGTTCTTTTCTTTGGTTTATAAGGTCTATAGATATCTTCAAGTTCTGATAATATCATTGTACTTGCAATTTTAATTGTAAGTTCATCTGTTAACTTTCCTTGTTCATCTATTAATCTTATAATTTCTTCTTTTCTTTTCTCTAAATTTCTTAAGTAAGTTAATCTCTCACCTAAATCTCTTAAAGTTTCATCACTTAAGTTACCTGTTACTTCTTTTCTATAACGTGCGATAAATGGAATTGTATTTCCTTCATCAATTAATTTTACAGTAGCTTCAACTTGTGATTCTCTAATGTTTAATTCTTCTGCAATCTTCTTAAAAATTTTGTCCACGTCTGTACCTCTTTCTTTGAATTCTAACATTTATGATTTTATCTTTTTAAATTTTTATTGTCAAGCAAAAACGTTCAATGAAATTTGTTGAATTTATAATAAAAAAACGAAAAAGATCCAAGGTTTAAAACCTTGGATCTATAAAACTTATGAATTTTTCATTATAACATCAGCCATTTCATCTGCAATGTTTTCACAAGCATCAATTGCATTTTCAAAACAATCATATATTGTTGTCCATTTAATAATTTCAATAGCATTTTTTTCTTCAGAGTAAAGTTTTTTCATTACTTTTTCATATAATCTATCACCTTTATCTTCAAGTATATTTATTGCAATTACATTTTCTTTTATTGGTTCAACTTTCTTAAAGTTTTTGAAATTCTCCAACGCTTTTTTAACTGCTTCTGACGCTTCAATTAAAAGATTTACAAATTCAAAAGCATCTTCTCTTACACTTTCAATATTTAAAATATTAAAGTTAATTAATATTTCATCTATATAATCTTCTATATCATCAAGTCTATGTCCTAGAATAACTATATCTTCTCTATCAATTGGTGGTAAGAAATCTTTTATTAAATAATTTCTCATATCATGAATTATTTTATCTGCATCATTTTCTAATTTATGAACTTTTGAAATCTCTGCTTCAACTGTTTTTAAATCATATTTTTCAAGAGCTCCTTTTAATAATTTTGATGATTCAACAACAATTTCTGCTCCTTTTATGAACTCATCAAAATAATTATATTCATCTTTCTTTCTAGCCATTTTCTCATCCTTTCAATATCTTTTAGATATTTATTTTAAAATATTTTCATAAAAACTTGTGTTGCTATATATCCAAGCAAACCACATCCTGGGAATGTTAATACCCAAGCAAGAACCATCTCTTTTACAACGCCCCAATTAACATTTGAAAGTCTTTTTGAAGCTCCAACACCCATTATAGCTGTTGTTTTTGTATGAGTAGTACTTACTGGCACTCCTGAAACTGAAGATATCATTAAACATGCTGCACTTGAAATATCTGCTGCAGCACCTTGATAAGGTTCAAGTTTTGCCATTTTCATTCCAACTGTTTTTATAATTTTGTATCCTCCAATTGATGTACCAAGTGTCATTAAGAATGAACATAGAAGCATTAACCATAATGGAATTGCAAATGTAGTAGCATTTCCTACTCCATTAGCAAGAGATACTCCAAGTAAAAATACTCCCATGAATTTTTGTCCATCTTGAGCTCCATGCATAAATGCCATTGATGCTCCTCCAACAACTTGAGTTGCTTTAAAGAATTTAATAGTTTTTCTTCTATCTATTCTTTTACAAATTTTTTCTATTAGCTTTGTAATAGAATATCCCATACTAAATCCTAGTACTGTTGAAATAACCATACCATATAGTACTTTTATCCATTCAGCGCCATTAATTCCTGCTATTCCACCTTGAATCGCTATAGCAGATCCAGAAAGACCAGCTATTAATGCATGAGATTCACTAGTAGGGATACCAAATAACCATGCTAAAACAGCCCAAGTAACAATAGCAACTAATGCTGCTGATAGAGCTGTTAGTGCTGCTACAGAATCATTACCAAAATCAACAATGTTATATATTGTTTGAGCAACTGTTGAATTTATAAGTGTCATTGTAAAAACACCTAAAAAATTAAAAATTGCTGCCATAATAATTGATTTCTTTGGCGATAAACATCTTGTAGAAACACATGTAGCAATAGCATTTGGTGCATCTGTCCAACCATTTACTAATATAACTCCAGAAATCAAAACACTTATTACAAGAAGACTTGGATTAGTAAAAAGCTGGCTAAAGAAATCTGTAAATGTAATCGACATATTCTTTTACCAATGTACCTTTCTTAATATTTCTTACCATGATTTTATCATACTTTATTTTAAATTTAAAAGCCCTTTTTAACCAAATAAAAACCACAAAGGTTAAATTACCTTTGTGGCATTTATTTTCGTCTTATTTTCTTTAATTTTAATAACAAACTATATTCTTGTTCCGCCCCACTCTACAACTGTAAATCCTTTTCTTTCTACTTTAGTTAATTCTTGCTTTTTTACTTCTATAGGTTTATTAATTTTCTTAATAACCATCATAATTCTAATTACAGTATCTGGTTTTGGTTCTACTATTAAAGGCATATCTTCATCAATTTGCTCTTTTGTTTCAAATCTAATATAATTTAATCCATTTGCTTCAAGTTCTGGAAGCCAATAGATAATAAATTCTTGTTTTTCTCTTGGATTTAAACCAAGAATTTCTAATTTTTCTTCTAAAAAACTCGCTGCATTTTTACCTTCTACAATAAATCCTTCTGTTAAATCATGTTTAACATTGTTTTTACCTTCCCAATATAAAGAATATAATTCTTTTCTTGTTTCAAGTTCAACTAAATCTCCTGAAGGCTTTGCTAATACTTTCCAACTATCATTATATTTAGGATATGTGCATGTTAACTTTTCTTTTTTTCCAAGTTTTACTGTAACTTCTTTTTCTTCTTCTGGATAAAGATAAATTACTGGTTTGAAACTTTTAATTATTGAAAGTACTCCGTTTGCACATAAAAATCCAATTGCTCCAATTGTATATGTTGTTCCTTTTATTATATGTTTTTTAGGTTTTTGCTCATCTTTATTTCTAAAACTTTTAAATGCAAGAAAACCAAATACA
The DNA here is from genome assembly GCA_017517685.1 of Clostridia bacterium. Taxonomy (GTDB): domain Bacteria; phylum Bacillota; class Clostridia; order TANB77; family CAG-508; genus Scatovivens. The sequence goes on along the minus strand of JAFWYK010000004.1, from coordinate 145,022 downwards.
ATTGCACCAATCATACTTATATATCTTCCAATAAGAATACTATTTCTAATAATTCCATTGAGTGGTGAAACTGGTCCGCTTATTTCTCTATCATATGGTATTACATTATCATCATTACTACCAAATTGTACCGCTTCACCTAACATCGTAACTTCATTTAACATTTCTGGTTCTCCAGAAATTGTATTTACAATTTCACTTGCAAAAGCAACTGGAACAAGTAGCATTATAGTAATAGCTAATACTACAAAAATTTTCTTAAATGTACTTTTCATAAAAAACTCCTATATTAAAAATGTATTATTATACTTCCAACAATTGTAGATATTGCACTTAATACTAAAACAACAGCTAAAGCAATTACTACTTTAATATTTGCTTTTTTCATTGCCGCTCTACTAAAAAGTACTGCAAATAAAATTGAGCAAGCAGGAAATATATATTTAAACATAACCATGTTATACCATGGTAAATCATCTTCTGCATCTACTACTTTATAATTATCTACATATGATAAATCTTTTAATGACATATCACTCATATCAAACGTTGGTAATGTAAATGCATTTGTATATGTAATAAAACACATTAAAATCATTAACAGTATAAAACAAATTACACATTTCTTTTTCATTAGTAATCCCCTTTTTAATATTTTATATCAATTTTATTATAACATTAATAATTTTAATTTCAAATATTTTTACAATTAAAAAAGCCCTCATTTTATGAGGGCTATAAAAACTATTTTTCAGCTTGTTCTTCTAAGTATTCGTCGTAAGTACATTCTCTTACTACTACTTTATTGTCTGTTATATCAATTATTTTATTTGCTACAGTTTGTGTTAATTGGTGGTCATGTGATGTAAACATCATAATACCTTTATATTTTGTCATACCATCATTTAACGCTGTAATTGATTCCATATCTAAATGGTTTGTTGGTTCATCAAAAATTAAGAAGTTAGCTCCTGAAAGCATTACTTTAGAAAGTACACATCTAACTTTTTCTCCTCCTGATAGAACGTTAACTTTTTTAAGAGCTTCTTCTCCTGAGAATAACATTCTTCCTAAGAAACTTCTAACATATGTTTCATCTGGATCTTTTGAATATTGACGTAACCAATCTGTTATTGTTAAATCTGATTCAAATAAGTAATTGTTATCTTTTGGGAAATAATCTTTAGTAATTGTTGTTCCCCATACAAGTTCTCCAGAATCTGGTTCCATTTCTCCAGCAATAATTTGGAATAAAACTGTTTTAGCAATTTCATTATCAGAAAGCAAAGCAATTTTATCTTCTCTTTTTACTGTAAATGTAATATTATCTAAGATTTTTTCTCCATTTATTGTTTTAGAAATATTTTTAACTTCTAATACTTCTTTACCTTGTTCTCTATCTGGTTTGAAATCAACATATGGATATTTTCTGTTTGAAGGTTTGATTTCTTCAAGTTCGATTTTCTCTAAAGATTTCTTTCTTGATGTAGCTTGTTTTGATTTAGAAGCGTTAGCACTAAATCTTGCAATAAATTCTTGTAATTCTTTAATTCTTTCTTCTTTCTTTTTGTTAGCATCTCTCATTTGTTTTAATGCAAGCTGACTAGATTCATACCAGAAATCATAGTTACCTGGATATACTTTAATTTTTCCAAAGTCAACATCAGCGATATGAGTACATACTTTATTTAAGAAATATCTATCATGAGATACAACTATAACAGTATTTTCAAAATCCATTAAGAAATCTTGTAACCAATTAATTGTTTTAATATCTAAGTCGTTAGTAGGCTCGTCTAATAATAAAACATCTGGATTTCCAAATAGCGCTTGAGCTAATAATACTTTAACTTTATCTTTAGCTTCAATCTCACTCATATATTTATAATGTAGATCTACATCTATTCCTAAATCATTAAGCATTTTAGCAGCGTCTGATTCAGCATTCCATCCATCTAATTCTGCAAATCTTTCTTCTAATTTTGCAGCTTTCATTCCATCTTCTTCTGAAAAATCTGGTTTTGCATAGATTGCATCTTTTTCTTTCATTATTCTATAAAGCTCACTATTACCCATCATAACAGTATCTATTACTGTATATCCTTCAAAAGCATAGTGATCTTGTTTTAATACAGATAGTCTTTCACCTTTGTCTAAAATAACTTCACCTTTATTAGGTTCAATTTCTCCTGATAAGATTTTTAAAAAAGTAGATTTTCCGGCACCATTAGCACCAATTAAACCATAACAATTTCCTTTAGTAAATTTTATAGTAACATCTTCGAAAAGTACTCTTTTTCCAAATCTTAAAGTTACTCCACTTGATAAAAGCATTTTAAAAAACCTCCTAATATTTTTAACCATTCTATTATACAGTATTTTTTAAGATTTTTCAAACATTTTAAGAAATTAAATAATTTTTGACTTATGTAAACTTTTGTGGTATAATATTTATTGTGATTGGCCAAGGGCTAAGCACATTGAAAATTGAATAAGGTATCGATTTCGGTGTTTTTCTATATGTACTCTCAAAATATATATTTAAAATTTATTTTTTGAGAGGAGATGGTCATAATGACTAATGATAAAATAAAAATGATACAACTTTTTATAAAGGAACATATAGAAGAAATTAGTGGAAAGAACATTCCAAAAGGCGATAGAGAGTTAAGTTACTCGATGATTCATGATGAAGTTACCACACTTATTAAATACTACAACGAATCCCAAGATTCACAACATAGAAATTTTCTTACAAAAACACTCTTGGAAGTTCAAGATGAACTTTTCAACTACTTAGCTCGTGTTAACTGCGAGGATAAACAAATTTTAGCAATCTACAAAATATTAGTTAGCGCAATTTACAATATCTAGAATTTGAAAATAAAAAAATCTTCTACCACCGAAATCCATTGGTATGGTAAAAGATTTTTTCCTACTTGAGAGTACATTGAAATTCAACTGAATTCAATGTCCTTATTCTAATTATATCAAATGTCTATAAAATGTCAAATAAAAGCTACTAATTAAGATATTTATTAATAATAAATGTTTTAATTAATAGCTTTTTTATATACACAAAAAACCGTAAACCCTTTCAAAATTGACCATTTTGCTAATCCATGGTATAATATATATATGTTTAGCCTCCGGCTAAGCATTTGAAAATTGAATAAGGAAATTAGGAATTCATAATAGAGTTTTGATGTCTCCGATATAGATAAAAAAATTATTTATAGAGGAGTGATTTATATGAGAGAAACTAAAGATATTTATATCATTAATATACTAATTGAAAAACACATTAAAACTATTATGGAAGGCAAAAAATCAAAACAAGATTTGGAGATAGATTACATACTACTTCATGAAGCCATAGAAACTATTGTAGACGAATACAATAAGAAAGGCGATTCGCGCCGCAAAAAGAGTCTACAAAAAATTCTTACAACTACTTATAAACAAATACAAGATTATCTTATCTACAAAAATCGTTATGACCACAGAATGTTGGAAACATACGTTGTGCTCGACAAAGCAGTCGGCAACTTGATTATTTCTTAGAAAACAAAAGAAAGCCTTCACGAATTCCTAACCCGAGTTTATGAAGACTTTCTTATAACTTGGAGCACATCAAAATTCTTATGAATTTTGGTGTCCTTATTCATTATTATAAATGAATATACCTATAAAATCAATATTAAGATGCTACTTTAGTATCTTTATTTTTTTGCAAAAAAATACTCCTTATGTAGGAGTATTTGCTTTTTTAAATAATTTATAAATAAAGTTTCTAATCTTTGTTGCAATTTTCTTATACCAAGGATAACTAGAATAGTCCATTGGTAAATTTTCAGTATTGATTTCCACATTTTCTACAACAAGTGTGGATACTTGTACTGATGGATTAACATCATTTGATTCAAGAACTTCTTCTGCTGGTTCTACCTCTGCTTTTGGAGTAGCTTTAACTTCAACTTTTGCTTCTACTTTAGGCTCAGCAGTTGCTGGTTTTGGATCATTATTAAATATATTATTTGGATCGTATTTTCTTTGTAATTCTTCTTGGTATTTTCTCTCATTTTCATTAAACATATCTGTTAATTCTTGTTTTTGCTCTGGAGATTCACACCAATAATTAAGCATAAGCATAGCAAGTAATGCTGTTGTTTTTTCTGATATTTGTTGTTCTTCAAGTGGTACATTTGCATCTAAATGTCTTTCATATGTATCAGAAGCATTATCTGTTATAACTTTTATAAGTTTTTTAGGCACTTTGCTTACATATTCTTCTTCCATATAATCTAAGATTTCTAAAATCTCAGCATATGCATAAGCTTGCTCTGGTTTAACTACTACTGCCATATATGCTTTAGTTTCCTTTCTAATGAATCCTCATTTGTTTATTAACGTCCATCCTCTTTTTCAGGATCTGTTGTTGTACGTCCTTGTCCTAGTTCTATATCACCAACTTCAATACCAGTCTTTGGTTTTTCTTCTGGTTTCTTAGTCTCTTCTTCTTTAGTTTTCTCAAAGCTTCCATCAAGTTCTAAATCTGCAACTTCCATTCCAGATTCTTCGGCTTCTTTTCTAACATCTTCTGCAGATTTTGCATTGTCTACAAGAGTTGTTCTCTCAGCATTTCCTAAGTTTTGTTGTCTAACTTGTGGCATTATTATTTGATTTACTGGACCTTTTTCTGCTAAGTCTTCTAAGCTAATTTCTTCCTCTTGTCCAATAACTTGTTTCTTAAATGAATTTTTACTAGCTGATTCTTCTTTATTTCCGCCAGAGAATAGATTCTTTAAATCATCCATTCTATTTTCCATCCATTCCATAGCGTCAGCACGTAATGTTCTCATTTTCCAAATAAAATCTATACTTAAACCTGTTGTTTTTACTTTTCTATTTGGATCTGGTAAAGCTTTTTTAGATTCTCTGTTAAATAATTTAGCGAAAAAACCTTGTTTTACTTCCATAGTATAATCATTGTCAGGGATTGCGTTTTCAAGTTTTTCGTCATTATTATTTAATTCATTTTCACTCATAAAACCTACCTCCCCTTTTTACTATATGCTCATTTTATATTTAATTAGTCAAAACTGCAAGTAATTTAAGAAAATTTAACATAAATGATACATTAATACATACAAAAAAAGACATTCATTTCTGAATGTCTTTTAGCATTTTATTATTGTATTGGTTCATCATCATCTGATCTTGATTCGTCATCTTGTTCTGTTAACACGGAACTACCTTTTTCTTCTTTATATTTTTCTACTAATCTTCCTATATCTCTTAGTTCTAATGTAGATTCTTCAACTTGTCCCATTCTAACTGATTTTATAATACTTTTGCTTCCTGCAAAAAACGCTTTTTTATCATCATGATTTGACATTTCACTATTTTGTTCCATTTCAACTACATTTTTTTTATAACCTAATTTAGAATATCCATATTTATCTATCTTCTCATTAGTTTCTTTATTTTGTACTTCATCGCCTAATCTTGACATACTTGTTATAGCACTTGTAACTATATCTACACCTTGTTGTGAAACTAAACCATCTATATATTTATCTGAAATTTTACCCTTTCCTACAAATTGTTTATCCAATTCTCCAAATATTTTTTCTGAATCAGTTGCTATAAACATAGACATATCTTCAGAATATTTTATTTGTGTTAGCACTTTTAATACTTTTTTCTCTTCCTCCGTTAATTCTTTTTCTTCTGATTCTCTATTTAAAAAATCTATTAATTCCTCATCGCTTTCAAAATCACCATCTATAATCATTTCTCCAGCACTTTCTAACATTTCTTTATATGTTTCTAATGCTTTCCTAATTGACTCTCCTTTTACTCCTAAAGTTAATATTTTCATTTTAGCTTTTTTAATTTCTAAAACAAATCTATCCGCCGTTCTGTCATCTTGTTCTTTTTTTCCTTCATTTTCTAATGGTACAAATGATCCAAATATACTGTCTTTCATTTTGTGATAAACCGTATCATTTTGTAAAAAATCCTTTTGAACACTATCATATTCTGTTTTTCTTAACCCTCTAGCAACATCTAATAATTCATCTTCTTTAATTGTACCTTGTGTTAATCCAATTTTAATATCACTTATAGATGTAAGCTTAAATTTTTCACTAATTGCTTTAAAAAGTCTACTATCTGTTCCAATATAATAACTTAACGCATCCCAATCTTGTTCAGTACACGCTCTAGTAATTTCTAAATAACTATTAGCGGTTATATCATCTATTAATCCTAAAGCTGCATCTAGCGATGCGCCTTCTTTTAATATCGCAATTTTATCATCTTGTGTTCCCCACTTATTAGCAATCCCTATCACTTTATTTTGCATATCTACCAATTGTTTAGTATCTATTCTTTCTGAACTAAAATTAAAAATTTTAATTCCTTTTTCAGTAAATGTTGCAATAACTTGTGGTGAAATTTCAATTGTCATCCCCCTTAACTGAACTTGATTATCTATTGGTATTTCACCCAACAACATATCAGCAGTTGCATAAGTTCCTTCTTGTCTAGCTCTTTCAACTAACAATCTATATGCAGTTGACTTTGGATTATCATTTAAAACTTTTATTCTATGTGCTCCTTGACTAGCATATCTTTTATTACTAAAACCAAAAGATTTCGCCCCATTTTGATGTAAGTTTAAACCCCCATCTGCACTTATATCTTCTTTAGGAATTCCAGGTTGTTCTTGCAAAGTCTCTCCCACCGTTTCATCCAAGGTAGGTTCTTCTGGTATTTCTTCTGTTTCAATTTCTGATAATCTTTCCATTTCTTCTTGAGTGAATACATCTTCTGCTTCATAAACAACTACCGAAACTCCAGATTGACTAACCTCTTGATCAATAATTTCAGGATTTCCACTTTCAATAGCATCTAATTTTTTATTTGATGAAGTCGCGTGATTTTGGGCTGATAAAATAACATTTTTTGCTATTCCTGTACTATCTTTTTTAGCTAATTGCTCTGCGCTTCTATTAACAGAATCATTTAAAGCTCTAATTTGACTAACAGACATATTACTAACATTGTCTAATAATTGATTTTTTTCATTATTAGAAAGAGTTGAATAATTTTGTATCATATGATCTATTAATTTAGGAGTAATTATTATATTTGCCGCAAAAGCAGCATCTATCAATATATCACTCTTATTATTTATTGAATTTCTCTCAGCATTTTCAACTTTTCCTTCTATAAATTGATTTTCATATTTAATTGTTGAAACAACAGAAGCACTAAAAGATGGTGATATAACAAATGTACCACCTTTAGATTCCCCAATAATATTAGGATTAACTTCTGCTTGAGAAAGCATAATAGATAAAGCTCTATCTATTTCATCATTTGGAAGATTAATGCTTTTGGCTAAATCTTTTTCAAAATCATCATATGAAAGTTTTTCTTTTGTATTTGATTGAATAATTTCAAACAAATCATTTACTAAATTTTCTGAAGCCATATTATCTCCAATCAATCTATTTTATCTATTATATTTTATAAATAAACAAAAAACATTGCAATTACTATAAAATGACATTTTTGTTACTTTTATATTGCAATTTTATGTAAATTGTAGTAAAATTATATTAATTTATATTAAGGAGAAAATTATGAATAATGAATTTAAACCATTAGATTTAAATTATCTAGCTGTTACTAGTCTTTTTAAAAAATGTTTAGCAACAGAAAACTCAAGCCAATATATTCCAGCACAGTTTCAGCAAATAAAACAAGGATATAAAGAAGATTCACCTCTTGTTTTATTTGATGCAAATGCATTTAAAGAGAACAAACCTAAAATAGATTTTATTCTTGGTCAATTATTAGATGTGCATCAAGGTCCAAATAATATAATCACCATTAATTCTCTTTTCAAAAAATATAACGGTGAATTATGGACAACTGATGGAGTAACACTTATAAAATTAATTCATTTAGCTTTAGCTAATTCTTCAATAGATTATTTCGTACCACCTAATAATGAATCAACTTTTTTAAGCATTATTGAACCAACACTATCACCAAAAGATCCAAATTTTGAGGAATGGTATAAAGGATACAAACAAAAAATTTTAAAAAAGTCAGACGGTCAAGAACCAGCAGATAATTAATTGAATATGTAAAAAAAGCCGGTATTTCATAAGAAATATCGGTTTTGTTTTTTAGATGAAAAAAGCTGCACTTTTGTGCAGCTAATTTTTTATTTATTATAACATTTATTATACACTATATAAACTAAAAAAACAATTCTTTTATTTATATTTTTTCCGTTGTATAATAGTCATCGTGAGGTGATTAATATTGAATAAAAAATATGATTTAATTATCGTCGGAGCTGGCCCTAGTGGCGTTTTTACAGCATACGAACTTATTGAACTTGGACTTACAAAAGATAAAAAAGTTTTGCTTATAGAACAAGGAAAATCAGTAGATAAAAGATATTGTCCTGTAGAGAAAGCTGGTAAATGTGTAAAATGCAAACCATACTGTAATATCACAAGTGGTTTCTCAGGAGCCGGAGCATTCTCAGATGGAAAATTAACACTACCAAATAAAGATAGTGATTCAATCGAAGTTGGAGGAATTTTAGATAAATATTTAGGTGTAGAAAAAACAAAAGACCTAATGTTCTACACAGATGAAATCTATTTAAAATTCGGAGCAGATCCACACGTTGAAGGATTAGACAATTTAGATAAAATAAAAGAAATCTCTGATAGAGCAACAGCAAATAATATTATTTTAGCTAACTGCCCAATCAGACATTTAGGAACAGAAAAAAGTCATGAACTTTATAAAAAGATTCAAGACTATCTATTAGCAAATAACGTTGAAATAATGTTTGAGACAAATGTTGTTGATTTAATAGTTGAAAATAATACTGTTACTGGAGTTAAAATTCAACCATCACAATCCACAGATCCATCAACAATCTGTGAATTATCTTCAGATAAAGTTGTACTTGGTATTGGTAGAAAAGGAGCTAATTGGCTTTCTGCGATGTGCTCAAAACACTCTATCAAAAATAGAGCTGGGGTTGTTGATGTTGGTGTTAGATATGAACTTCCAGACAGCGTTATGAAAGATGTAAATGAATATCTTTACGAAGGAAAATTTGTTGGATATTTACCACCTTACAAAGATAAAGTAAGAACATTCTGCCAAAACCCAAGTGGATTTGTTGCAAACGAAGTTTATGATAATGACTTAACTTTAGTTAATGGACATTCTTACAAAAACAAAAAAAGTACAAATACTAATTTAGCAATTCTTGCATCACACCATTTTAATGATCCATTTGAAGAACCAATTAAATATGGTGTAAATATTGGAGAAAACGCAAATCAATTAGGAATGGGAAATGTTTTAGTTCAAAGACTTGGTGATATATTAAATGGCAAACGTACATGGGATAAAGAATTAAAAACAAACAGTGTTGTTCCAACATTAAAAACAGCAGTTGCTGGAGATATCACATATGCTATTGGATATAGAACAATGGTTGATATTCTTGAATTTATTAAAACAATGGATAAAGTTGTTCCAGGATTTGCACATCCAGATAATCTTTTATATGCAGCAGAAATTAAATTCTACTCAAATGAAATCGTTATTGATAATAACTTTGAAACAAGTATTAAAGGATTATATTCTATTGGTGATGGTGGCGGATTAACAAGAGGATTAATCATGGCATCAGCCAGTGGTGTACAAATGGCAAGAATTTTAAAAGATATTATATAGCCTAATAAAAAAATTTAATATAAAAAATAAAACCGGTTAAACATAACTGTTTAATCGGTTTTATTCATGTTCACTACTATCATCTTCTTTTGATCTTGTTCCTAGGAAAGCATCTAAATCCTCTATGCTAACTTTCATAGTTTTTCCAGGAGCTATATGATATTTTGATTTATAGTATTCTGGTAATTGTGATATTCCTTTCAATTGAGATTCTAGAACAACATCTATACCTGCTTTTTTATTTTCTATGTATGGTAAGAATTTTAATGGTTGCTTACTAATTCTTGGATCATCTAAAAGTCTATTTACTGTAAAATTCAAATATTTTTTATCAATAGATTTATCTCTTTTATCTGTAAATTGATATCTTAAATATTCAACTTCGTCTTTTTCTATTAAATCTGTTGTTAATGGGAAAGACATACTTCTTGCAAGTAAGCTTGTAATTTTCTTTCTATTTTCTGGAGACATTTTAGCAAGTGCTGTTATTCTCTTATCTGCATCTACTCTAAATGAACTATATCCACCTAAGGCACCTTCTACAAGTCTAGGTAATCCTGCTGCTTTTGCTTTCTTTTGGAATTCATCTAATCTTTTTAAAGTTACTTCTCTACCACTGTTTGTTATTAAATAAAGACTTACTCTAACACCAGTTTCAGCTTCTATTCTTTTAATCTTTTCGAAGAATTCTGTTAGTTTTTTACTACCAACTCTTCTTGTTAAAGTTATATCCTCTTTTTCAAACCAAGCAAATATTAATGGATTTACTTGTTCTTTTGCTGTTGGTGTAGTTTGAAGTTCTTTAATCTTAGCATCCATAAATGGCGTTTGACCTTCATTTTTACCAAGCACTCTATTTCTTTGTAATTGTTCTTTTCTTTTTAATCTTTCTTGAGCTTCTTTTTTACGTCTTTCAAGTTCTTCTTCAGCTTTTCTTTTTCTCTCTTCTTCTTCCTTAGCTATTCTTTCATCTTTTTCTTTAGTTGCTCTTTCCTTTTCATCTTGAATTCTAATAATTTCCATAGAATTATATTTTTGTTCAAGACTTTCAAGTATTTGAATATCAGAATTAAGATAAGAAATTTCAGCTTCAGTTTCAGACATTTCACTATATGCTTCTATAACACTACTATTAGGAATCTTTAATGTTTTAGCTGCAACAGTAATATTTTCTGCAAGCTCTCTAAAATCTTCTTGAGTAAAGAATTTTGAATATTTTTCAAAATCTCTATATGTAGATTTTCTTCTTTTACCCATAAAAGAATCCATAGTATCTTTTATTTTTTTATCTCTTTTATAATCAATTAAAGCATTTAAAAATGTTTTATCAAAAATATAAAATTCTCTTATTATATCTTCATTTGAAAAACTTTTAAACATTAGTTTTAAGAAACAAATCTTCTTTAATTTATCTTCATCTTGGCTTAATTTTTTAAATGAAAATATACAATCTCTAATATCTGCAATTTTTTGGATTTCCAAAAATCTTGTATATTTAACATTTAATTCTTTTAATAATTTAAACCTATCACTAACAGATAATTCTCTAAATTTTTCAATAGTATAATCTTGAGCAACTAGCCCTGTTATTTTCCATGCTCTACAATCTTTCATAGATTGTACAATTCTTCCAAAATAAGTCTCTAGTTCTCTTTCTACTTCTCTTTGGATGTAATTAACGTTTTGAGAGATTTCTTGTGTTCTAGTAATATCAAGGGATCTCATATAAAAACGCGCATTTTCGCCAGAAAGTCGAACTGCTCTATATCTTGTTCTACCAACTAATGGTTTTGCAACTTCTAATCCTTTTTTTAGACTAGATGTATCTATCGCATTATTTTTGTATGATTTTACAATGTCTTGATAGTCTATATCCACAATATTTCCCTCCTTTCGCCAATTTTTATCCTATTTTTGATACTATTAATGCATATTATATTATATCATTACTTTTTTAATTGTAAAATAAAAAAATAAATTTTTTTATTAAATATTTTTTATTAAATTAACACTAAAAAACGTCTCTTTTTACACTATTATTTATTAAAAATAATTCAAAAAATAAATCAGGAAACCTATGAGCGTCATAGATTTCCTGATTAAAAATACGTTATTTAATTACTTCTAGTCCTGCAAATTTTGCCATAAGTCTTTTATGACCAACTTTATCAAAACTAATATCTACTTTTAAATCTTCTCCTTCTGTTTCTACAGAGTTAATTGTTCCTTCTCCAAATTTCTTATGGAATACTCTTACTCCAGCTTTATAAGCTCCTAAATCAACAGAATCATCTTTCTTAACATTTAAGCTATTCAAGAAGCTATCAGCACTTCTAAATTGATATGTTGTTCCAGCTCCTCTTGAAGATGCTGCTACAATATCTTTATATGATGAATAGTTTTCACCATATCCTGACCCATAACCAGAACTGTATCCACCATAAGAATATCCTCCATGTGGATTATATCCATATTCATCTTCTGCAACTTTATCTGGATATCTGTTTCTTCTTTCTTCAAGTTCTTCTGCTCCATCTAGCATAGATGCTGGTATTTCTTTAAGAAATCTTGATACAGCATTACAGCTTGTTGATCCAAATATAGTTCTTTGTTTAGCACATGTTAGATATAACATTTGTTTTGCTCTTGTTATACCAACATAACAAATTCTTCTTTCTTCTTCTAATTCTTGTGGTTCACCAATTGATTTGTATCCAGGGAAGATTCCTTCTTCCATACCTACTAAAAATACAACTGGGAACTCAAGACCTTTAGCACTATGTAATGTCATTAATGTAACTGAATCTTCAGTCTCTTCCATTCCATCTAAGTCAGAACTTAATGTTATTCCTTCTAAGAATTCAGAAAGTGAATTATCTGCAGATTCATCTTCAAACTCGATTGCTACTGTTAAAAACTCGTCTAAGTTCTCAAGTCTTGTTTCAGCTTCTATTGTATTTTCAAGTTCTAATGCTTTTGAATATCCTGTTTGTGTAAGTGTTGCTTTAATAAGCTCAGATATCTTCATAGTATCTTTTTTAGCTCTTAAATCTTCAATAGTATTAATAAATTCTCTAGTATTTCCATATACTCTATTTAAACCATAACTATCTGCATTTTTAATAATCTCATACATTGATACTCCACTATTTGCAGATAATGCATCGATATTATCTAAACTTGTTTTACCAACACCACGTTTTGGTTCATTAATAATTCTTGTTAAACTTAAATTATCGTTTGGATTTTGGATTAATCTTAAATATGCAATAATATCTTTAATTTCTTTTCTTTCATAGAACTTTAGACCACCAACGATTTTATATGGTATATTTTCTCTTCTTAAAATATCTTCTAGAGCACGTGATTGTGAGTTCATTCTATAAAGAATTGTAAAATCAGAATTCTTATAATATTCTTCAATCTTTAAAGTATTAATTTGTCTAACTACATAGTTAGCTTCATCATACTCATTTTCTCCTCTATATACTTTTGGAAGATTACCAACTTCGTTTTCTGTCCATAATTTTTTCTCATATTTTGCTTCGTTATTTTTTATAACTTCGTTTGCTGCATTTAATATACTTTGTGTACATCTATAATTTTGTTCAAGTTTAATAATTCTTGTTCCTGGAAAGTCCTTTTCAAAATTTAAGATGTTTGTTATATCAGCACCTCTAAAGCTATAAATTGATTGGTCATTATCACCTACAACAGTAATATTTCCATATTTAGATGCTAGTAGTGTTACAAGTGTAAATTGAGCTTTATTTGTATCTTGATACTCGTCTACCAATACATATTTAAATTTACTTGAATAATATTCTAATAAATCTGGATTTTCCATTAATATTTTAATTGTAAAATTAATAATATCATCAAAATCTATAGCATTATTCTCTTTTAATTTTCTTTGATATGCATCATATATATCAGCTATTTTTTCTCTTCTATAATCTCCTCTTACTTTAACAGCGTATGCTGCTGGTTCTAGCATATCATTTTTGGCATTACTAATTTCAGATAAAACTGATCTATCTGAAAAAAGTTTATCATCTAAGTTTTGATTTTTAACAATTTGTTTAATTAATGTTTTTTGATCTGATGTATCAAAAATTACAAATGATGTATCAAAACCAATTCTATCAATTTGTTTTCTTAATATTCTAACGCAAATTGAGTGGAATGTTCCCATCCACATATCATTTGCCATATCTCCTATCAAACCTTCTACTCTAGACTTCATTTCATTTGCAGCTTTATTAGTAAATGTAAACGCTAGAATATCCCATGGTTTTACGTTATTTTCTCCAATTAAATAAGCTATTTTATGTGTTAAAACTTTAGTTTTTCCTGAACCTGCACCTGCAATAATTAAGCATGGTCCTTCAGTATTAACTACAGCTTCATATTGTTTATCATTTAATCCTTCTAGTAAATTCATTTGTTTCTCCTTAAAATTGTTTAATTTTTTAAGCCTGTTGCAAACTTATGTTTGTATTATATAATCTTAAAAAATCACTGTCAAGATTATATATTATTTTGGGGTAAAAGTCTATTTTAAAAGTAATTTTTATTTAAAATTTTTTAATATTTTTAAACATAAAAAAGTCTTGCCTGATAAGGCAAGACTTTACTATTTTTAATAATTATTTATTTAATTCAGCAAGTAATTCTTCTACATCTATTCCATGAACAGCACAAGCTTCTTCTAATGTTTCTGCTTGAGATGCTGGACATCCTAAACAATGCATTCCTGCTGCTAAAAGTATTTCTGCTTTTTCTGGATTAGCTTCTAATAAAGCTCCAATTTTCATGTTTTTATCTATCATTTTTTATTTCCTCCTTAATGTTTTTCAAAAATATTTTAACATAAATTTATAAAAAAGTATATACATATCTCAAAAAACTTGATATAACATGTATATAAAGGATTATACGTTTTATTTTTGCTTAAAAATGTAACACAAAATATTAGGTTTAATTCTTGTAATTAAAAGTTTATAATGATATAATCTTTTCACTGTACTAAAGAAGATAAATTTAAGATTTTAAAAAGGGGTTTTTGATATGAAATTATCTCAAAATGAGAAGTCTCTATTATTTTCAAGTACAGATATTCCAGATATATTTTTCACAGAATATTTACCTGAAACAAAAGGTGATTATGTGAAAGTATATTTTTACATGCTTTTTTTATCAAAATATAATAAAGAGATCAAAATCAATGATCTATCAAAAACACTAGCCTTAGACTTTCCAACAGTTCAAGATGCTATTAAATATTGGGAAGACAAAGGTATTTTAGTCAAAAAAACTGATGGCTATACCCTAGCCGATATTCAAGAAATGGAAGTTGCAAAATTATATTCACCAAAAGTAACATCTTCGCCAGAAGATGCTATTAAAAACGCTCAAAGTCAGTATAGAGCTAAAGCTATAGAAAATATTAATTCACAATTTTTCCAAGGAGTAATGTCTCCATCTTGGTATAATGATATCGATTTATGGTTTAACAAATACGGTTTTGATGAGCAAGTTATGCTTGCATTATTTAATTATGCATATGATAAAAGAGCTTTGCATAGAAATTATGTCCAAGCAACAGCAGATGCTTGGAGCAAAAATAACATCAAGACATTTAATGATTTAGATGCATATTTTGAAAAACAAGAAAAACGTGCAGGTATTAATAACGAAATCGCAAAAAAACTTAATTTATATAGAAAACTTACAACTTACGAAGAAGAAGATATCGTAAAATGGACTGAAAATTATGGATATGGCATGGATATAATTGAAATAGCTTTAAAAAACGCTTCAGCAAAAAATAAAGTTAGATTTGATTATATTGATACACTTCTTACAGATTGGCACGCAAAAGAACTTAATTCACCTCAAGAAGTTACAACATATCTAAATTCAATTAAAGACAAAGAAAAGAAAACAAAACAAATAGAAAAAGTTGCTTATGAATATACACAAAGTACTTTTGATAATTTAGAATCACTATATGATAATTAACAATAATTCTTTAGAAAGGATATAGCAAATAACATGGAAAATTCTTTATTAAAATTAGTTTTACATGAATATGAAGAAAAACGTGCTAGAGCTGCTCAAGAAGCTGAAAAAAGAAAAAAAGATTTATTAGCAGTTAATCCAAGACTACAAGAAATTGAAAATGAAATAAGTTCTCTTTCTATTCAAACAGCAAAAGCTATGCTAAACTCTAATCAAAAAGAACAATCTACTCTTCTTACACAACTAAAAAAGAAGACAAATAGTTTGATTAAAGAAAAAAACGATTTTCTAAAAAACCTTTCTAAAGAAAATAACTATCTTAATCCACATGTTGACTGCAAAATGTGTAAAGATACTGGATATATTCAAAAAGATGGCACTACTCAAATGTGCTCTTGTTTAAAACAAAGAATATTTGATATTGCTTATAATAAATCAAATATGGGTAACTTAGAAAGAGAAAACTTTTCTAATTTCAATATTAGAATCTTCTCTGATAAACCTGATTTTGAAAAATATAAATCAGAAATTTCTCCTAGAGAAAACATGAATATTATCAAAGAAAAAGTTAAAAATTTTATAGATAATTTTGATGATCCAGAAGAAAAAAATTTAATTTTTACTGGTACAACTGGTGTTGGTAAAACTTATCTTACAAATTGTATTGCAAACGAAGTATTAAAACTTGGAAAAACGGTTTTATATCAAACAGCTCCAGTTATGTTTGATGAAATTAATGATGCAAAATTTGGTAGAGAAAATGCTAGATTTGATTTATATGAAAACATCTTAAATGTTGATTTACTTATTATTGATGATCTTGGAACAGAAAAAATCACTGATACTAAAATTACTGAACTTTTCACAATTATCAATACAAGACTATTAAATCAAAATCATAAAATAACAAAAACAATTATATCAACTAATTTAAATGTTGATGAATTATTCAAAACATATACAACAAGAATTGGTTCTCGTTTAGCTGGAAATTATAGATTCTTACGTTTCTTTGGTGATGATTTAAGGTTTAAAAAAGCTAAAAAGGAATGTTAGATAATAATCTATCTATATAATTGAAGTGGTAAAATAAAAACAGCTTTAAATAACTGCTTTTATCTTACCACTTCTCTTTTTTATTAACTATTTATACAATCTTTTAATATAATTTTTCTAGCTTCTTTCATATTTCTTCTCATTTGAGCTAAATAATTAAAATTTCTTAAATTATATCTTTCAAACATAATTTTATATATATTATCTAAATCTTCTTTTAAAAGACATTCTCGTTTCAAATCGACCCATTCTATAAACTCAATCCATTCAATAGATGCTTTTTTATTTTTATTATAACCTTTATTATTAGAATTTAACCAATCATATACTTTAATTTCTTTTAACTCAATACATTTACACTCACCTGAGTTATAAAAATAATCCCTTTTTAAATTTTCAGGCACCAAAGGAAACATTATACATTGCATAGGTTTAACTTCATTAATCTCACATTTTTTAGTTCTATCATTATAAAATACGCAAACTTTTCTATCTCCAGTAGCTTTTATTACTACTTCTACCCCATTTTCTAGTTTTTCTGTATATCTATCTAGAAACTCTTTTATTGTAAGTTTAAGATATTTACTAATCCTACAAACATTTACAGGTGTTAATTTAATATCACCTCTATATTCGCAACATCTATCACATAGATTACAACCTAGTTTTTCTTTGGTTTTCATTGTTAATATATCCATTATGTTCTCCATACTTACAAATAATGCACTTATTAAATACTTTAAATATTTAGATAAGTGCATCATTTATTAATCTTTAATTTAAATTAAATTGTGTATTCTTCACCGTCTTCAACGATTTTTTCAATACTTACAACTTTTCCATCATTTGTTCTCATTAAAGTAACACCTTGTGTTGATCTTCCAAGAACACTAATTTCACTTGAATTTAATCTGATAATTGTACCTGTATCTGTAATTAAAATTACATCTTCAGTTCCAGAAACAACTCTGATTCCTACGATTTCTCCAGTTTTTGGTGTAATTTTATATGTTATAACTCCACGTCCACCTCTGTTTTGAACTCTGTATTCTTCTAGTTCTGTTCTCTTACCAAATCCATTTTCTGTAATAGCAAGTAATGTTGCTTTACTTCCAGCAATAATTGGTTCCATACCGATAATGTAATCATCATCATCTAATCTCATACCAATTACACCTTGTGCAGTTCTTCCTACTGGTCTAACATCTTTTTCATCAAATGTGATGCTCATACCTTTTCTTGTAACAAGAACAACATTATCTTGACCATCAGTCATTCTAACATCGATTAATTCGTCGTCTTCTTTTAATGTAATTCCCATTAATCCTGTTTTTCTATTAGAATCATATTCTACAAGTGGTGTTTTCTTAATTAAACCATTCTTTGTTGCCATTAGTAAATGTTTACCATCAGCAAAGTTTTGAATTGGTATAATAGCAGAAATTTTCTCTCCACCTTCTAGATTTAATAAGTTAACGATTGCTGTTCCTTTAGCTGTTCTTCCAGCTTCTGGTATCTCGTATCCTCTTAATCTATACATTTTACCTTTATTACTGAAGAATAAAATTGTATCATGTGTAGAAGCTGAGAATATTTCTTTAACAAAATCATCTTCTCTAGTAGCAATTCCTGTAATTCCTTTTCCACCACGTCTTTGGCTCTTATATGTATCCACTGGCATTCTCTTAATGTATCCAAAGTGTGTTAAAGCAATTACACATTGTTCTTCTTTAATTAGATCTTCATCTTCTAATTCACCTTCAGCTGCTGCAATTTTTGTTAATCTATCATCACCGAATTTATCTCTAATTTCTAGTAATTCTGTTTTAATAATATCAAAAACTAATGTTTCACTAGCTAAAATTTCTTTATAATATGCAATAAGTTTCATAAGTTCTGCATATTCTTCTTCTAGTTTTTCTCTTTGTAATCCTGATAGTCTCTTTAATTGCATATCTAAGATTGCTTGAGCTTGAATATCTGAAAGATCAAATCTTTCCATCAATCTTTCTTTAGCATCATCATATGATGAACGAATTATTTGAATTACTTCATCAATATTATCAATAGCTTTTAATAAACCTTCTAATATGTGTGCTCTAGCTTCTGCTTTTTCTAAGTCGAATTTTGTTCTTCTTAGAATAACTTCTCTTCTATGTTTAACATATTCATCTAAACATTCTTTTAATGTTAAGATTTTTGGTTCACCATTTACTAAAGCAAGCATAATTACACCAAATGTATCTTGCATTTGTGTATGTTTAAATAATTGATTTAAAATTACTTGAGGTCTTGCATCTCTCTTAAGTTCGATAACAATTCTTACTCTTTCATTTCTATCAGATTCATCTCTTACTTCAGAAATACCTTCTATTTTCTTGTCTTTAACAAGTTCATCAATTTTTATAATTAAATTAGCTTTATTTACTTGATATGGAAGTGATGAAACAATAATTCTTTGTCTATTTCCAGACATCTCTTCAATCTCTGTTTCTGCTCTTACTGTTATCTTTCCTCTACCTGTTGTATAAGCTTCTTTAATACCTTCTTTACCAAGGATCATAGCTCCTGTTGGGAAATCTGGTCCTTTTACAACTTCCATAAGTTCTTCGTTTGTTACATCATCTTTATCGATGACCATTATTGCACCATCAATAATTTCTCTTAAGTTATGTGGTGGTATATTTGTTGCCATACCAACCGCAATACCTGAAGAACCATTAATTAATAATGCTGGTATTTTTGCTGGAAGAACTGTTGGTTCTTGTAATCTATCGTCATAGTTTGGCATGAAATCTACTGTATTTTTTTCGATATCTACAAGCATTTGCTCAGCTATTTTAGCCATTCTAGCTTCTGTATACCTCATCGCAGCAGCTCCGTCACCATCTATAGATCCGAAGTTACCATGACCATCAATTAACATGTATCTCATTGAGAAATCTTGAGCAAGTCTAACCATTGCATCATATACTGAAGAGTCACCATGTGGATGGTATCTTCCTAAAACAGATCCAACTGTGTTAGCACATTTTCTATATGGTTTATCTGATGTTATTCCATCTTCGTGCATAGAATAAAGAATTCTTCTATGTACTGGTTTTAAACCGTCTCTAACATCTGGTAAAGCACGAGAAACTATAACGCTCATTGCATAGTCAATATAAGCAGTTTTCATCTCTGTCTCAATATTTCTTTCGATTATTTTTTCATCTTGCCTATCCATTTATTAACCTCTTTTCTTATTAATCTTTACTCTTGCATTATATAAAAATATAACTAAAAAAGCAAGAAAAAACAGCAAATTTTTTCACTAAATTTGCTGCTTTTTTTAGTTTATTTTTTGCTACTTTCAAGCACATTTTTTATACTTATTTTTTACTGTTATTTTTGTTCTTCTTTAGATTTAGAATCTTTCCCCAAAATCAAGTCTCTAGCTTGATTTATAGGCACATAAGCATCTGAAAGAGCTGAATAAGATAATGCTTTATATTGACCAAATGATTTATCATCAAAAACATCAAATTTTAATTTATTTATTCCTAAATCAAAAGATTGATTTAATGCATTATCTAAGATTTCAAATGGTGTCATATTTTCTTTATCTGGATAATAAACATTTTTACATCTTGTAAGAAATTCTGCAATAGAGTCTGATGCTGGTTCTAAAAACACTTGATCTTTTCCTCTTGATTCATTAGATGAATCCATTCTTCTTTGATGAGCTTCTGTTTTTTCTATAGCACCATTTATTTTATCTAAATACTTTTTATCACCTGTTAATCTATAGTTTTGGAAATCTTTACCTAATGGTGTTGTTAATATATGATTAGCTACACCAGAAACTGCTCCTTGATAATTAGATTTAATTAACGGTCCAGTCTTAAATAAAGCATCTGTTGCTTCTCTTCCCATATTTAAATATTTAGAAAGAGCTTCTAGTTCCATCTCTGTATTAAAAGCTTCTTCAACATATAATCCTGTAACACCAGTTCTAGTTCTTGTATACGTTCCATCTCCATTTGGTGTAATAGTAAATTCTGTTGTACAGGCACCACATCTTTCTTTTAATACTCCATCTTCATATTCTAATGGATTCGCTTCTGAACACCATGCATGTCCTAATTCATGCATTAAATGTGATACATTTATACCTGTTTTAAATAAATCTATTCTATCTTTAATATAACCATTTCTATGTTTTTCTGGATTTGCTCTTTTTATATATAGATATTGTTTTCTTGCTACTACATTAGCATTTTCATCAAATTCTATCTCTGAATTAAAAGAACCATCACCTTCTAATTGATCATAAATAGACTCTTCATGAGCACCCTCAATTATATGGGAATTAATATTTCCAAAGTATTTTCTTTCTAGTTCTTTCTTATTAACAGGTGAGTCTTCATCAACAACAACTATTGGTGTATGACTCATCATTTTATAAAATAGCTGTTTCTCTTCATGTGAGTGTCCTTCAAGCATTGCTGGTAGTGCCTTTTTTAGCACCTCTTGTAAATCTTCATCATATCCAAATTTCTCAGCGGCCAAGCCTATTACATGGTTATATTCAGCATTAAAATCAACTTTAAACAGATCCATACATTCATTTTCTCCTATGTAAATTGCAAATTTATTATATGTATAATAGAAATTTTTGTCAATTTTAAAAAAATAACTTATTTTTTTAAATAAAAAATAATAATAAAAATACAAAAATTTTTATATGACGCACTTTTCTTTTTTGCCAATTTGATATCCTTTAAAACGTGCTATTTCCCTAACAAAAACGATGTTTTTTGGTGATGTTTTTTGACACCCAAAATCGCCCTAACTTTTGAAAAATAAATACTTTAATTACTTTGTTTTTTATGGAACATTTTTTGAATTTTTATTATAAAACTTTTAATCATTTAAATAATTATTGTTATTAAATTAATTCAAAAAATAACACAAAATAATTCATTAATTATTAAAAATAATTATCACCATTTTTAACAGGTTGCAAAAAGATTATGGAAAACATTTTTATTATTGTTCTTTAATTTTTAAATATTATTTTCCACATTTTATTCTTAATTTGTGGAAAACAACTCATACCTTTTCTATTAATAATCAATATAAATAAATATACATTTTTATAAATAATTAAAGACTTTAAAAGCACTTAATAAGCACTTTTGAATGTTATTTATTAATTAAATTTAATCTTCAATAATAAAAAAATAATCAAAAAGTAACTAGCTAATTTCTTTCTTCTTTTTAATTAATATTTTTTAATTGTTTTATAAAAATTATATATATTTTTTTCACTTTACTGTTTTCAATACCTAAAAATGATTTTTATTTTAGTTAAAAAATTAAACTCATTAATTCATTAAATTTTAAAAAATAATTCACTACTTTTTTATAAAAAATTATCTTATTTTTTAAATTTTCATTTTTCATATAAATTTTAGTATTAAAATTTACCACTCAAATTTTTCTTTCGCATATTTTTATAAATGATATTTTTTATCTTCTTTTTTTAAAAAAACCTTACTTTTTTTAAATTAATCATAATTTCGTTATAAATTTATAATAACCCTTCTCATATTTTATAAAAATAGTTTTTTTATTTTTATTATAATTTTTATTTTAAAAAATACTTTATTTTTATTAAAATACTTAAATAATTCATAAAATTTTATAAAATTTGCTTTAAAAAATCATTGAATTTCCATACTTCTTTTTTGACAAATTTTTCATTCAAAATTTTAAAAATTTTAAACAAAAAAATCTTCAAATTTGTTGGGAACTAAATACTTTGACAAATCAGTTTTTTTAAAAGTTTTTTTAAAAAATTTTGTCTATTACACGGTTTTTCAATATTTTTTTTATTAATATTAAAATAAAAAATTAAATAATTAATTTTAAAAAATACCAATAATTACCTTTTAATTCTTTAGTATATAAAACAAATTATTGCACATAATATAATTATAAAATTATATTAGCCTAGCTTAGAGCAAAAAGAAAGAATACTTTTTGGATCGAGCTAAGATTATATAAGATGAAATGCTTATATAGTCGGACGCTGCAAGAGTAATTCACTTATTTTTTGAGGCTTTAAAATGGATTTTAAGCCATTTTAATTCTTCAAACGATATGTTTGTTATTCCAAGCTCTGATTATATCTTTATTTGACAATGTTTTTTATTAGTCCAGACCGGATGAATAAAAATGTTTAAAGTGGATTTATAATCTAACGAAGGATATATATTTGTTTATAATAGATTTATAATGTAGGAATACATTAGAGTCTTGAAAAGATATTTATATGTTTTAGTTGAAAGTTAATATAATAAAAAAAAGAGCGATAAAGTTTAATTCTTTATCGCCCTTTTTTTATATTTAAATAGCTTAATTAAATATCTAAGTTTTTAACATATTTAGCATTTCTTTCAATGAATTCTCTTCTTGGGTTAACTTCATCTCCCATTAATAATGAGAATGTTTCATCTGCAGAAATAGCATCATCTAATGTTACTTTTACTAAAATTCTTGTTTCTGGATTCATTGTTGTTTCCCATAATTGTTCTGGGTTCATTTCTCCAAGACCTTTATATCTTTGTATAGCAACTTGATCTCTTGTAATTCCATTTTCTGCTAATTCTTTAAATTTTTTATCCAAATCTTCATCTGTATAACAATAAATATCAGTCATACCTTTTTTAGATAATTTATATAGTGGTGGTTGAGCTAAATATACATTTCCATTTTCAATTAATGGTCTCATATATCTAAAGAAGAATGTTAAAAGTAATGTTCTAATATGTGCACCGTCAACGTCAGCATCAGCCATTATAATAACTTTACCATATCTGATTTTTGTTATATCAAAATCAGGTCCAATTCCAGCTCCAACAGCTAATATAACTGGATTTAATTTATCATTTCCATAAATTTTATCAGCTCTAGCTTTTTCTACATTTAACATTTTACCCCAAAGTGGTAAAATAGCTTGGAATTTTCTATCTCTTCCTTGTTTAGCACTTCCTCCAGCAGAGTCTCCCTCTACGATATATACTTCACATTCATCAGCATTTTTACTACTACAATCCGCTAATTTACCTGGTAATGTAGATGTTTCTAGTGAATTTTTCTTTCTAACTAATTCTCTAGCTTTTCTAGCAGCTTCTCTAGCTCTTGATGCTGAAATACATTTTTCTAAAATAGCTTTAGCTATATTAGGATTTTCTTCTAAGAAGTTAGCTAAATGTTCATTAACCATTGATTGAACAATACCTGCAACTTCACTATTTCCTAGTTTTGTTTTAGTTTGTCCTTCAAATTGTGGTTCTTTAACTTTAACTGATATAACAGCTGTTATACCTTCTCTTATATCATCACCTAAAAGATTTGCATCTTTTTCTTTTAAAATATTTTTATCTCTCGCATAATCATTAAATACTTTTGTTAAAGAACGTTTAAATCCTTCTAAGTGTGTACCACCTTCAATTGTATTAATGTTATTAACGAAAGTATAAATACTTTCAGAATAACTTGTTGTGTATTGGATAGCAATTTCAACAGGATATTCCCCATCTTTTTCTATATAAATTGGTGTTGGATGTAATTTTTCTTTGCTTCTATTTAAATATTCAACAAATGAATTTAATCCACCTTCAAAACAGAATTTATTTGTTCTTGGAACTTCTTCTCTTTGATCTTCTATTTCAATGCTTAATCCTTTTGTTAAGAATGCCATTTCTCTGAATCTATTTTCAAGAACATCATATTCATATTGTAATGTTTCAAATATAGTATCATCTGCATAGAATCTTACTTTTGTTCCTGTTTTATTTGAATCACCAATTCTTTGAAGAGTTTTTACTGTTTTACCTCTTTCAAATGACATTTGGTATATTCCACCATCTCTTTGAATTGTAACTTCTGTCCATTCAGATAATGCGTTAACAACTGAAGCACCAACTCCGTGTAGACCTCCAGATACTTTGTATCCACTATCTCCACCAAATTTTCCACCAGCATGTAATACTGTATATACAGTTTCAGCTGCAGATAAACCTGTTTTTTCATGTTTATCAACTGGTATTCCTCTACCATCATCTTCTACAGAAATAATATTTCCTGGTTCAATTGTAACTTTAATGTTTTTACAATAACCTGCAAGAGCCTCGTCTACTGAGTTATCTACTATTTCGTATACTAAATGGTGTAGTCCTCTTACAGAAACACTTCCTATATACATACCTGGTCTTTTTCTTACTGCTTCTAGTCCTTCTAAAACTTGAATTTGTTCTGCATTATACTCATGCTCGAATTTTTCCATTTTTTCCTCCTAACGTTATATCAATCTCTTTGAAATAGTATTAACACCAATATTGGTGATATATGCTTTTCTTTTTCCTTGGTTTTCTGTTAGTATAAATGCTTTTGCTTTATTATCAGAGACTTTTATAATATCCCCATTCTCGTCTAAGCTATTATACATTGCTTTATATTCCTTTGTGTTTTTAACATAATTAATATTAAATATTCCTATAATTTCATTGTTTTTTACAATGTAATCTTTTCCTATATGTAAATACATGAATGCCTTCCTTTCCTTTAGATCATTTTACATATTCCATTATCAACAAAGTATTCAGAAAAATCTGTATCTAACTCAATTGGATCTGTACAAGTTATAATAACTTGACTACCTTTAATGTTTTCTAGAAAGCTTTTTCTTCTTACTTCATCAAGTTCAGACATAAAATCATCTAAAAGTAATATTGGGGTATCATTTATTTCTTCTTTAACAATATCAAGTTCACATAGTTTTAGCGTTAATATTGCTGTTCTTTGTTGCCCTTGAGATCCAAAAATTGATACTGGTTTTCCATTAATATATATAATGAAATCATCACGATGTACACCTGTAGCAGTATACATTCTTTTAATATCTACTTCTCTTGTTTTTCTTAAATTTTCTAAAAAAGATTTTTGATCTTTACTATTAGAAATATATTTAATTTTTATGTCCTCTTTTCCACTTTTTGTTATCAAGTTGTGGAAAACATCTATCTTTTCTGAGATTTTCTCTACAAAATATTTTCTATATTCGAAAATCTTATATGAATACTCTGCAAGTTGTTCATCCCAAATATCTAGCATACTTGCAGGTTTACCTTCTATTTTTATTTGTTTCAGATAGTTATTTCTTTGTTCTAATGTCTTATTATAAGTATTTAGTAAATGTATATAATTAGGTCTTAAAGAACTAATTAACATATCTAAAAACTTTCTTCTTCTTTGAGGACCATCTTTTATAATTTCGATATCATCTGGTGTAAAAATAACCACATTAATTTTACCTAAAATATCACTTATTTTAGATTGTTTTACACCATTAATATAAAATGTCTTCTTATCCTCAATTTCGCCTTTAATTTTACCTTCTCTATCTGTTTTCTTATAGGAAACCTCTACCCTAGCTATTTTTTCATCAAATTTTATTAAATCTGAATCTTTTTTTGCTCTAAAAGATTTCCCATAAGCACACAGAAATACTGCTTCAATTATGTTTGTTTTACCTTGAGCGTTATTTCCATAAATTATATTTATATTTTCATTTAAATTAATAGTTTGGTCTTTATAATTTCTAAAATTCTCTAATATAATACTATTTATATACATATATCTTACCTATTAAAGAATATTATGCCCATAAGAAGCTCCAAACGTATCCTAATACTAATTTAACTATTAAAAATACGAATGCTATTAATATGATAGATCCTAATATAAGACCAATATTTATTCTTACATTTGTTTTTTCGTATATTTTTTCTGATATACCATCAAATTTGCTAGTGAATGCAAAAAAGATATCACTTGCTTTTTCATAAATCTCTTTTAATTTATCCATTGTATCCTCCTAATAAGGTTAATTTTATTTAGGGGTTTTCCACTTTTAGTTACCAAAATGTGGAAAACTATTCTTTCATTTTAATTGGTAATATCATATATAGATAATCACCATCTTCAACTGGTTTAATTATACATGGAGATCTGTTTGTACCAAATTCAATGTATACTTCTTCATCATCAATAGCTTTTAGTGCATCTAAGAAGAATCTTGGATTGAAACCAATTTCTAATTCTTTACCTTCTGTTTCAACAAATATCTCTTCTTTAGCATCTCCAGTTTGGTTTGCGCAAGAAATTGTTACTTTTCCTACTTCTATATTAATCTTAACTGGATATTTTTTCTCTTTTTCTATAGAAGATGATGAAATTAATAAAATTCTTTCAAAACAATTTTGAATATTGTTTTTATTAACTTTTACTCTTGTCTCCCAATTTTGTGGAATTGTATTTGAGTATTTTAAGAATTCTCCATCTAATAATCTTGTTACAATTTTACAGTTTTCCATTTCAAATAATGCTTGATTTCTTGATATACCTATTTTAACAGTGTCAAAAGAATCAGATATTATTTTATTTACTTCATTTAATGTTTTTCCTGGAATTACGCTACTAAATGAATTTGGCATTTCTACTAAGTTCTTATTTTTAATAGCTAATCTATAACCATCAACAGCAACAACATTTAATTTATTTTCATTTACTTCAAATAAACATCCTGTAAATATAGGTCTATTTTCTTCTGTACTTACAGCAAATATTGTTTTTCTTATCATATTTTTAAGTGTTGTTTGTTCTACTTCTATAGAGTTATCTACATTTATTTTAGGTAACTCAGGAAATTCATCAGGATTCATTGTTGCTAACTTATATAATGATCCTTCACATTCTATTTCTAATAAATTGTTTTCATTTATAGATAATTTAATCTCTGTAGAAGGTAATCTTTTAATAATCTCACTAAACATAGTTGCATTTACTACTGTATTACCTTGTTCTTCTATTTGTGCTTCTAATATATATTCTATTCCTATTTCTAAGTCATAAGATGTTAATTTTAATTCATTATCATTAGTTTGAATTAATATTCCTTCTAATACAGGCATTGTTGTTTTAGAAGCAACACCATTTATAACTGAAGAAATACCTTTAAGGATTTTTTCTTTTTCACAAATAACTTTCATTTCTTTCTCCTTTAAATTATTAATATAAATAGTAGTATTAGTATTAGGTGTTGTGGATTCGGTGGAAAACTTCTCAAAGTCTCTATTTCCCTAACAAAAACCATGTGTAAAACTCTGTGTATAACAAGGCTTTTTTTCCACACTATTCAATATCATTTGTGAATTACTAGTTATTAACAACTTTTGTACAGGTTTTTCACATTATCGTGTGGATAACCTTTGTCGCTTTTCCGTAAGAGTTAATAGCTCGTCTTTAGTAAAAAAATATGTTTGGTAAACAATGTTTTTGTTTATAACCAAATTTCCTTTATATTTAAATTAATTTGCATCTTGGATTATGTTTTTAACACTTTCCACAATTAATCTTGTATTAGTTTTTTCTTTTAGTTCTTTTTCGATTTTTGTTACGGCATGCATAACTGTAGTGTGATCTCTGTTACCAAAATCAGCACCGATTTTTGGTAATGACATTTGTCCAACTGTTCTACATAAATACATAGCAATTTGTCTTGGATATGCAATGTCGTTTGATCTTTTTGAAGATATTAAATCTTTCTTATCTATATTGAAGTATTTTGATACAACTTCTTGTATATAGTCTGCAGAAATCACTTTTTCCTTTTGAAGAACTATATCATTAATTGCTTTTTCAGCTATCTCAATTGTTATTTGACTATGTGTTAAAGCTGCATAAGCCACTATTTTATTTAGGGCCCCTTCTAATTCACGAATATTTGAGTCTATTTTTGTAGCTATAACAGATAATATGTAATCATCAATAATAATCTTATCTGTTTGAACTTTCTTTCTTAATATAGCAAGACGTGTTTCGTAATCTGGCATTGAAATATCTGCTAGTATTCCCCATTCAAATCTTGATTTTAAACGTTCTTCTAATAATGGAATATCTCTTGGTGGTTTATCACTAGAGATTATAATTTGTTTTCCATTTTGGTGAAGAGTATTAAATGTATGGAAGAATTCTTCTTGCCCCATTCTCTTCCCTGCTATAAATTGAATATCATCTATTAATAATACGTCTATGTTTCTGTATTTGTTTCTGAATAATTCGTTTTTATAATTAACATCTTTAATTGAGTTAATTAATTCATTCATAAATTGTTCAGATGTTACATATAAAATCTTTGTATTTGGATTGTTTTGAATAATTTTATTACCTATTGCATGCATTAAGTGTGTTTTTCCAAGTCCTACACCACCATATATAAAAAGTGGATTATAAGCTGTTGCTGGTGAATCAGCTACTGCGCATGCTGCTGCTTGAGCAAATTTATTGTTATTTCCAATAACAAAGTTATCAAATGTGTATTTTGGATTTAAAAAACTATTACTATAGTTCTCTGTATTTGCAAAGTCAGTTTTTTCTTCAACTACTGGTTGACTTAGGTTATCTTCTGTTTTTTCTATGATCTTAATTTCACAAGTTTTATTTGTGATAAAGTTAAATGTATTAGATACAAGTTCAAATAATCTTGATTCTATTGCATCTTTTTGCATTTTTGAAAGAGCAACTAAAACGATTTTATTATCATTTATAGATTCGATTTCTAAACTTTTGATCCAAGTTGTATATGA
Source organism: Clostridia bacterium (assembly GCA_017517685.1). Taxonomy (GTDB): domain Bacteria; phylum Bacillota; class Clostridia; order TANB77; family CAG-508; genus Scatovivens. The sequence goes on along the minus strand of JAFWYK010000004.1, from coordinate 115,458 downwards.
AATCGTTGTCATTTCATCTTTTAAAAGATCTTTTGCTTTTGTAAGTAAGTCGTTCTTATCAGAATACATCTTATGAGAAAACCGTCCTTTCTATAGTATTTTTTATCCACAAGTTTTTCCACATAGAATTTTGTAAAGCTTGATATGTAAACTGTTACGGATATCAACATTCTGTGGAAAACTATTTTTTTGTCTTTTTATCCATTGTGTTCATATAATATCAAAAAATTTTTTAAATATCAAGCATAAAAATGAATTAAAAATTAAAAATTTTTTCTATTAAATAAAATCTATATAATAAATTTAATATAAGAAGAAAATACTGATAAATTTTGTTAAAAGCTTGACTTTTTACGATTATTTATTGTATAATGTGAGTTACTTGTGGATAAATTGAAATTTATTACAATATAAATTTGTTTAAAAATAAAAAATATATATAAAAATTAGGAGGTGCAAAGCAAAATGAAAAGAACATACCAACCAAAAAAGAGACAAAGAAATAAAGTTCATGGATTCAGAAAAAGAATGCAAACAAGAGCTGGAAGAAAAGTTTTAAAAGCAAGAAGAAATAAAGGAAGAAAAAGCATTTGTGCTTAATAAAAGAGGGGCAATATAGCGCCCTTTTTTTATACAAAAGTGATTAGTTTTTTAAAGAAAATGAATGAAAATCTCTCTTTTTAGCACAAAATAATAAAAAGGAGATAAGTATTTATGAAAAAAACAATAATGATTAAGAAAAATTATGAGTTTAAAATACTATTTTCTAAAGGAAAATTTTATCATGGTGAATATATACATATGTATATAAAACAATCAAGTCAAAACTTTAATAAGTTTGGAATTGCGGTTTCAAAAAAACAGGGGAAAGCTGTTAAAAGAAATCATATAAAACGATTGATTAGAGAGAATTATAAGAATTTTGAAAGTAGTATAAAAACTGGTACAAATATTTTAGTTATTATAAATAAAAACAAAGATATAAAAGATATTTCTTTTAAACAAATAGAAGAAAATTTCTTACGCACATTGAAAAAAGCGAATGTTTTGGTGGATTAGTATGATAAAAAAGTTATGTATTAGATTAATTGAGTTTTATCAGAAAAGAATTTCACCATGTTTAGGACATAGATGTAAATATTATCCAACATGTTCTGAATATACAAAACAAGCAATAGAGAAGTATGGAGTTTTAAAAGGAATATTTAAAGGTTTTTTAAGGATATTAAGGTGTAATCCATTTTCTAAAGGTGGATATGACCCTTTAAAATAGGAGGATAAGATGTTAGATTTTTTTGCAAGTGCTTTTGGTTATTTGCTAAACTTTCTATACAATATGGTAGGGAACTATGGTTATGCAATCATTATCTTTACTATACTTGTAAAACTTATCATGCTACCAATTTCAGTTAAACAACAAAAAACAATGAAGAAAACAGCTAAAGTTCAAGTTAAATTAAGAGAATTACAAGAAAAATATGGTAATGATCAAGTAAGACTTGGACAAGAAACAATGGATCTATATAAGAAAGAAAATATGAGTCCTTTTAGCGGTTGTTTAGGTTCAATCGTTCAAATGATTTTAATTTTATCAGTATTTTTCTTAGTTAGTAGACCATTAACATTCATGAGAAATGTTGATCCAACTCTAATTGAAACTTATACTAAACAAGTACAAGAACAAGATCCAAATGCATCAAGATACCCAGAAATTGGAATTATTAAATTAATGGGGGATAAAGATGAAAAAGTTAAGATTAACATGGATTTCTTAGGTTTAGATTTAAGTGATGTTCCAACTCAAAATTATACAGATTGGAAAGTTTATATTATACCAGGATTATATGTTATAACTTCAATTGTATCTACAAAGCTTACAACAGCTATGAATAATAAAAGAAAAGCAGAAAATGAAGAAAAGAGTGAGCCTGTAAAAACAAAAGAAGTTAAACCTAATGATAAAGATAAAGACTTACAAGTTACTAAAACAAATGATAATCAAGAACTAGATACAATGGATGAAGTAAATAGACAAATGAATATTATGATGCCACTTATGTCAGTAAGTATTGCACTTATTGCACCATTAGGATTAGCATTATATTGGTTTGTAAGTAATTTACTTATGATTGTTGAAAGATTGATATTAGATAAAGTATGTAAAGAGGAGGAATAAAATGGAAAAAGATAAAGTTTATGTATTCGAAGGAAAAACATCAACAGAAGCTATTGAAAAAGGTTTAAATGAACTTAAAGTTTCTAAAGCTAAAGTTGATATAAAAATCCTTGAATCAGAAGATAAAAGAAGTTTTTTTAGTATTTTAACACCAAGAGTTGTTAAAGTTGAAATGAGATTAAAAGATAATGTTGTTGAAGAAAAGAAACCTGAAGTTAAAAAGGTTGCTAAAACTGAAAAATTAGATGGTAAAGATAAAGAAGAAAGCATTAAAAATATTAAAGTATTTTTAGATGATTTTTTAGCAAAACTTCCAAGTGAAGGCTTAAAATATGATGTTACAGAAGAAGGAAACATCATAAAAGTTGATATTGATGGTGAAGATACAGGTTATTTAATTGGCTATAGAGGAGAAGTTTTAAACAGTATCCAAACAATAATAACAAATGTAGCATCAAAAACAACAAAAGAAAAAGTAAAAGTATTAGTTAATATTGGTAAATACAGAGAAAAAAGAGAAAAAGATTTACAAAATTTAGCTCAAAAAATTGCTGGAACTGTTATTAAAACAAGAAAAGAGATTGTATTAGAACCAATGACAGCTTATGAAAGAAAAATTATTCACACAAAATTACAAGAAAACGATAAAGTTAAAACACATTCAATTGGTGAAGAACCATATAGAAAAATCGTTGTTTCTTTAAAATAAGAATAAATTTTATAGTAGCTACTTTATAGTGGCTACTATTTTTTTGTTTTTATGTAGTTCAAACTATAGATTTGTAGCTATTTTTGGTTAAAAAATAATTGCAAAGTTATGTATACTATGATATAATAATACGTGATTTTTAAAGAAAGAGGAATTAATATGAGTACTATAGCTGCAATTTCAACAGCTCCAGGTATTGGAGGAATTGGAATTATTAGAATGAGTGGTGAAAATTGTTTTGAAATATTAAACAAGTTTTTTAAACAAAAAAAACCACAAAGTATTGATAAAATTAAAGGTTATACTATTAAATTTGGACATATTGTAAATGGTGAAGAAATAGTTGATGAAGTTTTAGTATCATACTTTAAAGCGCCAAAAAGCTATACAGCTGAAAATATGTGTGAAATCAATTCTCATGGTGGAATTGTAGTAATGAATAAAATATTAGATTTATGCATTAAAAATGGTGCTGAAATTGCTGAACCAGGCGAGTTTACAAAAAGAGCATTCTTAAATGGTAGAATGGACCTTTCACAAGCTGAAGCTGTTATTGATGTTATTAATGCTAAAACTGATAAAGAAGCTAAAATTTCTTTAGAACAATTAGAGGGAAATCTTTCTGAAAAAATTACAAAAATTAGAAAAATAGTTATTTCAGTTATGGCTGATATAGAAGCAACGATAGATTACCCAGAATATGATTTAGAAGAAGTCACAAATGCCAAAATTTTGAAAGTTTTAGACGAAGTAGACATATTACTTGACCAACTAGAAAAAAGTTTCTATAACGGCAAAATTTTGCGTGAGGGTATTTCAACTGCAATAATTGGTAGACCCAATGCTGGTAAATCATCGCTTCTTAACTTGATTTTAAATGAGGAAAGAGCGATAGTTACTGATATTGAAGGAACTACAAGAGATACAATAGAAGAATATATTTCAATAGAAGGAGTTCCTTTAAAAATTATAGATACAGCTGGGATTAGAACTGCAAGTGATGAAGTTGAAAGAATTGGTGTAAAAAAAGCAATTGAAATTGCTAACAAAAGTGATGTTGTAATAGCTATATTTGATATTAACAAAGAATTAAATGAAGAAGATAAAGAAATTTTAAAATTATTAGAAAATAAAAATGCAATTATTATATTAAATAAAATTGATCTTGAAAGAAAAGTTGATTTAAAAACATTAGAAAAGTATAATAAACCTATTGTAGAGATATCAACAAAAACAAAAGATGGGGTAGATGCTTTATATAAAGAAATTTCTAATTTATTTAAACTAAAAGAAATTGCAAATGATGGAGAAACAATAGTAACAAATGTTAGACATAAGAACATCATTTTAAATTCAAGAGAAAATTTAAATAAAGCAAGACAAACAATTATAGATCAAATGCCAATTGATATGATATCAACTCATTTAAAAGAAATATTAGAAGAACTTGGAAAGATAACAGGGGAGACGGTTACAGAAGATGTTATTGCAGAAATCTTTTCAAAATTCTGTCTTGGAAAATAAAAACAAATGTTTATTGTTTCACGATTGACATTTTGTAAAATGTAAGGAGAATAAAATGAAATACGATGCTGGAAAATATGATATAGCAGTCATAGGAGCGGGGCATGCTGGTTGTGAAGCAGCGCTTGCAGCAGCTAGACTAGGAATGAAAACATTATTGTTTTCTATAAGTTTAGAATGTATAGCAAACATGCCTTGTAATCCACATATAGGTGGAACATCAAAAGGTCATCTTGTAAGAGAGATAGATGCTCTTGGCGGAGAAATGGGAAAAAATATTGATAAAACTATGATTCAACTAAGAATGCTAAACACTTCTAAAGGTCCTGCTGTTCACTCATTAAGAGCTCAAGCAGATAGAAAAAGATATCAAGCTGAAATGAAATATACGCTTGAAAAACAAGAGAATTTATTTGTAAAACAAGCTGAAATTGTAGATATTCAAGTTGAAGATGGAAAAGTTAAAGCTATAGAAACAAATTTAGGTGCTATATATAATGTAGATGCTATTATTGTTGCTACAGGAACTTACTTAAAAGGTAAAATATTTATTGGTGAAGCATCTTACGAAAGTGGTCCCGATGGCGTTGCAGCAGCTAATAAATTATCAGAGTGTTTAAAGAAATTAAATATAGAAATTCAAAGATTTAAAACTGGAACACCTGCTAGAATTAATAAAAAAAGTATAGATTTTTCTAAAATGGAAATTCAAGAAGGAGAAGATGATTTAGTCCCTTTCTCATTTGAAGATGAAATGCCAAAAATTGAGCAAATTCCATGTTGGCTAACATATACAAATGAGAAAACTCATGAAATTATTAGAGCTAACTTACATAGATCTCCTTTATATGCTGGAGAGATTGAAGGTACAGGTCCTAGATATTGTCCTTCAATTGAAGATAAAGTAGTTAGATTTGCTGATAAAGAAAGACATCAAATATTTGTTGAACCAGTAGGAGCAGATACTAATGAAATGTATATTCAAGGTATGAGTTCATCTTTACCAGAAGATGTTCAAATAGCTATGTATAGAACTCTTCATGGACTTGAAAATTGTGAATTTACAAGACCTGCATATGCTATAGAATATGATGCTATTGAACCATCACAACTAAAAAGTTCTTTAGAATTAAAAGAGATAAGTGGATTGTTTTTTGCTGGACAAATTAATGGTACATCAGGATATGAAGAAGCAGCATCTCAAGGTTTAATTGCTGGTATTAATGCAGTACAAAAATTAAAAGGAAAAAATCCTGTAATCCTTGATAGATCTGATGCTTACATTGGTGTATTAATTGATGATATAGTAACAAAAAGTACACAAGAACCATATAGAATGATGACATCTAGAGCAGAATATAGACTATTATTAAGACAAGATAATGCGGATTTAAGATTAACAGAAATAGGTCATGAAGTTGGATTAATTTCTGATGAAAGATATGAAAGATTTTTAAATAAGAAAAAACAAATTGAAGAAGAAATTGAAAGATTAAATACAACAAATGTTAAACCAAATGAAAAAACTAACGAGTTTTTAAGAAGACAAGGGACAACTGAAACATCAGTTGGATTAAAGCTTTCAGAACTTTTGAAAAGAACAGAAATTACATATAAAGCGTTAGAAGAATTAGATCCTAAAAGACCAAAACTTGATAGACAAGTTATTGAAGAAGTAGAAATCATGGTTAAATATGAAGGCTATATTAAAATGCAAGAAAAACAAGTTGAAGCATTTAAGAAACTAGAGAAAAAATTACTTCCTGATGATGTAGATTACAATACAATTAAGGGAATAAGATTAGAAGCTAGACAAAAATTAAATAAATATAAACCTTATTCAATTGGTCAAGCTTCAAGAATTTCAGGAGTTTCACCAGCTGATATATCAGTGCTTTTAATATTTTTAGAGCAATATGGAAAAACAAAAAATAATAAATAAAAAAACATCATGAGGTACTTAAATAGTAAATGTACCTCATTTGTTATTTTATAATATATAAAGGAATAATTATGGAATTAAAAGAATTTGAAAAGATATTTATTGAAGAATCAAAAGATTTAAATATTGAAATTAATGATGAACAAATTAAACTTTTTTATGACTACATGAATGGTATTATTGAGTGGAATGACAAGATAAATGTTACTGCAATTACAGATGAAAAAATGTTTATCGTGAAACACTTTGTGGATTCCCTTGCTATCAATAAGTTTGCAGCTTGTGGTAAAAGTATTATTGATATAGGAACAGGGGGAGGGTTTCCCGGAATACCACTTAAAATTATGAATAAGGATAAAAAAGTTACATTAATAGACTCTGTAAATAAGAAATTAAATGTTATAAGAGATATAACAAAAGATATGGATTTGGGAGAACTAGAAATAATACATTCAAGAGCTGAAGATTTAGCAAGTAAATCTGAATATAGAGAGTCATATGATATAGCAACAACAAGAGCCGTTTCAAATTTTAGTACTATACTTGAATATATGCTTCCATTTATAAAAGTAGGTGGGATAGCTGTTTGTATGAAAGGACCAAACTATAATGAAGAATTAAATGAAGCTAAAGTTGCTATAGAAGTTCTTGGTGGAAAGTTTGAAAAAATAGAAAGTTTAAATGTTGGAAATGAGTTGGAAAGAAATATTATAATAATTAAAAAAATAAAAAACACACCAAAAAAATTTCCGAGAGGACAAGGAAAACCGCTTAAGGAGCCAATTAGATAAAGATGTTGCATGTGCAACATCTTTTGTTTTTTTCCCAAACAATTATTTTGATTTTTATTAAACAAAACTTCTTAAATTTATTGACATATAAGAAAAAATTTTATATTATATTAGAGTAAAAATAAAGGAGGGATTTGCTTTGGGAAGAATTATATCAATAGCTAATCAAAAAGGTGGCGTTGGAAAGACTACAACCGCAGTCAATGTAAGCGCTATTTTAGCTAAAAGAGGAAAAAAAGTAATGTTAATAGATGCAGATCCACAAGGTAACGCATCAAGTGGTTTAGGACTAGAAAAAGAAACTGAAAACTCATTATATGACGTATTAATTAATGATGTAGATTTAGAGTCAACATTACAAGATACAAATATAAAGACTTTAAAAGTATGTCCTTCAAATATGAACCTTGCTGGAGCTGAGGTAGAACTTGTATCTCAAATGTCTAGAGAACAAAGACTTAAAGAGAAATTAGATGTTATTAAGGATGATTTTGATTTTGTTATTATAGATTGTCCACCATCACTTGGATTGATAACATTAAATGCTTTTACAGCATCAGATTCTGTTTTAATTCCAGTACAATGTGAATATTTTGCGTTAGAAGGATTAGGACAACTATTAAATACAATTAATTTAGTTAAAAAACACCTAAACAAAAGTTTGGAGATTGAAGGTGCTGTTCTTACAATGTACGACATGAGAACAAATCTTTCTAATCAAGTTGTAAAAGAAGTAAAAAGATATTTTGAAGATAAAGTTTATAAAACAGTTATTCCTAGAAATATTAAATTAAGTGAGGCTCCAAGTTATGGAATGCCAATCACTTTATATGATCCAAAATCAAAAGGCGCAAGAGCTTATGAAAAGCTAGCTAGAGAGATTTTGAAAAATGAAGAATCAAGAAAAAGTGGTAAGGAGGAATAATTATGGCAGTAAAGAAAACAGGATTAGGAAAAGGTTTAGATGCTTTATTTAGCACACCTGTTGTTGAAGAAGCAGCTAGCGAAGAGTTAGTAAAAAAACTAAAAATAAATGAAATTGAGCCTAATAAAGCTCAAGCTAGAAAAATCTTTGATGATGAAGCTTTAGAAGATTTAGCAGCATCAATTAAAGAATATGGTGTAATCCAACCAATAGTAGTAGCTAAAAAAGAAAAATACTATGAAATTATAGCTGGTGAAAGAAGATGGAGAGCATCAAAAAAAGCTGGATTAGATGAAATTCCAGCGATTGTTAGAACTGATGATGAACAAACAAATACTGAGATTTCATTAATTGAAAATATTCAAAGAGAAGATTTAAATCCAATTGAAAAAGCAAGAGGAATTAAATATTTAATGGATGAATATAATCTAACACAACAAAAAGTTGCTGATAAATTAGGAAAAAGCAGAAGCAGTATAGCAAATACAGTTAGAATATTAAATTTAGATGAAAGAGTTATAAATTTAGCATTAGAGGGTAAACTATCTGAAGGACACTGCAAATCATTAATGGCAATTGATGATAATGAAAGACAATTTCAAATGGCTAACTACATAATTGAATCTGGAGATTCAGTTAGAGAAGCTGAAAAGAAAATGAAAGTAAGAAAAAAAGTTAGTAAAAAACAAGATAATAAATATATTCCAATTTACAGAGATATAGAAGACACATTCCAAGGATTTTTCGGAACAAAAGTAAAATTAGATGCAGGGGAGAAGAAAGGAAAAATCATTATACAATATAGTTCTAATGATGATCTAGAAAGAATATTAGGATTATTAAAATAAGGAAGTGAATAAATGGGGTTATTTTCGAATTTAATAGAACAAGAAGGGTTAATTATACCCTTGTTAATAATAAATGCAATTTTGGGCATTCTCGTGATAATTAATATAATATACACTATAATGATGAAAAAGAAATATATTGATTTTATGGCTAGATTAGGAAATGGTAAAAATCTTGATGAAATGCTAAGAAAATATTTAGATGACGTAAGAGAGATAAAGAAAGATAATTCAGAAATTAAAGCATATTATACAAAGTTAGATAATGATATTGATACATGTATACAAAAAATAGGATTAGTTAGATATAATGCATTTAAAGATGTAGGAAGTGATTTAAGCTTTGCAATTGCAATGTTAGATAGAAATGATAACGGAGTAATTTTAAATGGATTATATGGTTCAGAATCCTCTAATATATATGCAAAACCAATTAAAAATGGAATGTCTAAATATCAATTATCAGAAGAAGAGAAAACAGCATTAGAAATTGCAGAACAAAGTAAAAATTTTATAGCAAAACATAAAAAATAAAAATAAGCGAAAGCGAAATTGTTAAGAAGGTTTAAAAAACCTTCTTTTTTTTCATTAAAAAATGTGAAAATTATAAAAAACGAAAAAAAAGAGATGTGGAAAGTTGTTGAAAACCTTTTAAAGTTAGTAGTATCAAAGGTTTTAAGGAAAATACGGAAAAAGATAAAAAATTTTAAAAAAATTTGATGCAAAAAAATAAAATTCAAAAATAAATCTATAAATTTTGGGTGTAAAAAAAGGTATATTTTTTAAAAAAATAGCATAAATTTTAAAAATACTAAAAAAAGAAAAAAATTAAAGATTTTTAGAAAATAAAAAATAAAACGTTGAAATTTCGGGGTTTTTAAGTGTGAATATTTTTACAAAAAGTCAATAAAAATAAATAAAATTTTAAATATTAAAAAAATCAATTAAATTTTGATTAAAAATTAGTAAAATTTATTAAAAATTGGTAAGAAATTTTTACCTTATTTTTATAGATAAGTTTTATAAAAAGTAAAAGTGTAATTTTTGAAGTTAAATTGATCAAAACCTTGATAAAAGCGGAAATTTTTTGCTAGTGTGGAAAGTTTGGGGCTATAAAATGAAAAAAAGATAAAATTATAAAAAAACAATATAATTAAATAGAAAATTAAAAATCAAAGAGTAAATATTTAATAAAATTGTTAAAAAATAATTTAAAATACAAAATTTTGAGAGAAAAATGTAAAATAAAAGGCTAATATGTATATAAATTTTGTGAAAAAAAGTTATTCACATGGATGAAAACCTTTAAAATAATGGGATTGTAGGATTTTTACTTTTGATCATGAAATTAAATTTTAATGCTACGAAAAAAATGATTTTCATAAAAAATATAATTTTTATATAAAAATTTAAAAAAATCACTGATTTTTTTAAAAATTAGACATAAAATTTTTAAAATATATTAATTTTGAAAATAAATTTGCTAATAAAACATAAAATTATAATTAAAAAGGATGAAAATTTATAAAAAGAGATAAATAAATAGGTTTTAAACTATGATTTAGGAGAAAAAAAGGCATGTGAATAAGTGTTATAAATGTTGAAAATAAAGAGTTTGAGAGATTTGTGAATTAAAAGAATAAATTTTTCTAAATAAGAAAAAATAAAGTATAAATTTTTTTAAAAAAAGTTGTAAAAATGTAAATATGAAAAAAATAGGCTGAAAAAAATAAAATTTAACTGTTTTTAATAAAAATAGATAAAATTCATCGGAAATAATAATAAAAAAATATGAATTTTTTTAAAAAAATGATAAAAAATTAAAAAGTTATAATTACGAGAATTAAAAATAAGGCGTTTTTTATTTGCATTTGATAAAATATTAAGTAATAATATAAAGTCATTAAATTGTAATATTTATTCACATATGTGCTTGAAATAAGGGTTTTTAGACTGTGGAAATCAAAAATTGTAAGAAAAATAAATGTAATAATACGAGATTTTCTAATATTTAAAAGATATTAAAAATCATATTTTGAAGTATAAAAGAAAATTATATATTGTAAAAAATATAAAAATTATATTAAAAAAATGATCTATTTTTCTTTAAAAAAAATAAAAATGGCAAATTTTATTAATTTTTTAATAAAATTTAATGATTATTTTAATTATTTCTGAAGTTTAAATGTAAAAAAAATAAGAATTGAATTATTAAAAAAATTAAAAACATTGATTTCAATATACTTACAGGTATTATTAATAATTTAAATTTTCTTGTTATTTTTGAAAATTGAATTATAAATTAAAAATTATTAATTTTTTTATTAAAAAATATGAAAAATAATGTAAATTTAGTTAAAAAATAGCTTAAAATAATAAAAAATTTTAAGTAAAAAAATAAGCAAAAATTTAAAACTCTTGATTTTAAAGGGTTTTCGACTTTCCCCAAAATAAAAATAATAAAAAAAATGAGTGTTTTTTTCTAGATTTTTTTTAAAAATGCATAAAAAAATAAAAATATTCAATATTTTATTAAAAATTTGTTGACAATAGATAAAAAAATATGCTAATATATATTTGTTGTTAAGAACAGCAACCAATATGGAGAGGTGGTCGAGTTGGTTTATGGCACCAGTCTTGAAAATTGGCGTAGGTTTGTAGCCTACCGTGGGTTCGAATCCCACCCTCTCCGCCAAACAACCGGAAGCTGAGAAATTAGCTTTCGGTTTTATATTTTCTTAGATAGAGAGCACTTTGGAGATTTACCCAAGTGGTTGAAGGGGACGGTTTGCTAAACCGTTAGGGTTGCGTAAGTGGCCGCGAGGGTTCAAATCCCTCAATCTCCGCCAAAAAGAACAGCTAATTATAGCTGTTCTTTTTTTGTTTTTTTAAAAAAGTGAGCATTTTCAAGGGATTTAGGCAGAAGAAAAAAGAAAATAAATAAATTTAAAAAAAGAAACTTATTGTTGATAATAAAATAAAATGTTACAAATTTTAATATTACATGTAAAATTTATAAAAAGAAAAATGAAAACAATTAATATAAAATTTAAAAAACAAAGGTAGTTGTAATAGTATAATAATGATCGAAAAAAGACAAAACCTAAAAGACAAGCACTAAAAAGATCAATAAATGATTGACGATATAGGAATACATTAATTTAAATTTATTAGGCGTTAGAATGGATTCACTAAATTAAAATGGGTTAAAATTGAATATAAAATCAAGAAACATAATAAAATAATAAGCAACCAAAAACAAAATTCTAAAATTATATATTTTATATAAATTTTGAAAACTATGTTTTGAACTTAAATTTAAAAATAGTTATTTTAAAAAATAAAAATTTGAAATGTTACATTAATATAATTTTCAAAAATTTAAGATCTTAAAATTTTAATTTATGAAAAATTTTTTGAAAACAGTATTCTCAAAAAAAGTAGAAAAATTTTAAAATTATATTTTGTTTTTTTCTTAAATTTTTTAAAAATTAAATAATTTAGTTACTAAAATAATTAAAAATGTATTATTTTATATAAATTTATAAATAATAAGAAATTTATTTTATAATTTGAATTATAAATTATTAAATAAATGTATAAAAAAGTAAGAAAATAGAATACATTTTAAATAACTTTGAAATGGCTTAGCTCTAAGAGTTGATTCGCGAAATTGTGTGTAAACAAAATTTAAGGATTTTATTTTTTAAAATAACAAATTACTTAAGTTAATCTAAAAAAATTGCTTAAAATTGATTTTCAAACGTCATATTTATACTATATATGCGCAATTAGCAAAGTTTTTTGAAAAATATAGTTAATTTTATTGTATTTTAGTTTAAGAATAAAAAGAAAGAAAAAATGAGTTTTTTTAAAAAAAGTATACAAAATTTGTTAAAAATATTTTTGTTTATCTTAAAAATTTAAATATAAAATTTATATCTTAAGATTCTTTTATATAAGTTTTATAAAAAAATTTCTATAAGATAAGTAACTTTTTAAAAACTAAAAAGAATTGAATAAAAGTAGGGAAATAAGCGGCTTTAAGGATTGTTAAATGATTTGATTTTAAATGATTAAAATTGACATAGAATAACATTATGAAAACTAACAAATTGATAAAAGCCAAATATTAATTTGTATTTTTTTAATATTATAGTGTTAATAAATAGATTATCTAAATGACAATTTTAAATACTAAAAAATAAAAAAAAATTAAATTTTTTTCATTTATAAAAATTAATTTTAGAAAATTTTTTATATAAAAAAATAATTTTCCTCAAATTTTTTATTATTATTAACAATTTAAAGTAATTATATAATGGTTAAATTTCGAACAAAATCCTATAAATGCCTATTTTCAATGGTTTTAAAGATGTGTTGTCTAGAAGTAAAATGTCTATTTTTTAAATGAATCAAAGAAATTTAAAAATGGTATTTAGATGCTTTTCGAAATAGTTATTGGGTAAAGTTTAATAATTTATAAGAAAAATTTGTAATAAATGTGTATGATACATGGAAAACGTTGTCAATTTGAAAAGCAAAAATGTTTTCAGATATTGAAAAAATAATATGAAAAAATAAACTCTTAAAAATAGCGGAAACTGAATAAAAGAATATGATTTTTATTGATTTTATTGAATAAATTTTAAGTATAGATGTGTTAAATTATGGTAACTAATTCATAACAAGTTGTTGTATAATATGTTTGTAAAATATTGTTGAAAACTTTATAAAAAAATTACTCCATTTTGTCAAAAAATTAAATTCTAAAATTAAATTATTTTATACAAAAAAATATTTTTTAATATTTTAAATAAAAAAAATAATGATTTTTGGGATAATTATAGATGATAAAATTGGCTATAAAACAGTAAAAACCTTGTAATTAAAGCTTTTTGTTGGTTTTGACATTAAATTTATGGTAAAAACATATTAACGAGCAGGATCTTTTTTAAAAGTATTCAGGATTAAAGTTTAATATTAAAAAGAGGGGAGAATTTTTAGTGTAATAATGTGGAAATTGACAATTTGAAAAACGAACAAAATGACGCTAAAAAATAATCAAAATAATAGCTAAATTAAGGCCGTAAAATGTTGGGATAAAGGAATTATACTAAAAAATAATTAAAATGCCTTAAAATCGATTTTAGACATTTATTTTAAGATAAAAAGTAAACTATAATTTGGTGGATTATTTTTGTTATTTTGAAAAAAATCTATATAAAATGATCCTTATTTTTCTTGTTTTTTAAAAATAAAAAAATTGGTTTTCTTTAATTTTTTAATTTTTAAAATGTGGAAATAATTAAAAACAAAGAACAAAAACTTGAAAATACGCTATTTAAAGCCATTCTTTTAAAATATAGTTTGTTTTTGGTTATATAATTTGAAGATAATGTAAAGTTTTAAAAGTTTAAATTATGCGGTAAAAAAAAGTTGTGTAAACACAAAAAAATTGACATAATAACAAACATAAATTTTGTAATATTTTTATATTTAATTTTTTGTTAATAAATATAGCTATAAGTATTGAAAATCTAACGAATTATTTTATTTTTTATTTATAAAAAATCAGGGTATTTTTCTTTGTAAAAAAAGGTTGTTTATGTTATCTAAAAATGATAAATTTTTTTCTAAAAAATAAGTAAAATTTAACAAAAAAAACGTGTTTTTGTAATAGAAATTGATCTAAAGTAAAAAAATAAAAAATTAATTTTTTAAAAAAATAAATAAAAAATGATGAAGGAATAAAATAAATAAAAAATATAAAAAACTCAAAAGCCCATTAAATAGGTCTTTTCGACCATTTTGTATTAGAATTGATTGTAAAAATTCTTGACGAATTAAAAATAAAAATAACTTTCAAATCATAAACAACTGTTCGATTGTTGAAAACTCGCGTTTTGTCCAAAAAACAAATCAATAAAAATTGATTAATTTAAAATAATTGAAAATTGATTATAAAGCTAGGGAAAACTGAGAAAATTTTAAAAAAAAATATATATAAATAGCTAAAAAACAATGGTTGATTGCATCGTGTTTTTGGTTGTTATGTAACTTGAATTTGGGTGATATTTTTCGAAAAATTGTAAAAAATCTTAAAATTTTGGAATGGAATTTGTGGATAAAATTTAACTTTTTTTCTCTTTTTTTCTAATTTATATAAAAAAATAAAATAATCGATTAGTGTGTGTTGAATAAATTATTGATCAAATGATTTTGTAGAATAATTTGAAAGTAGCTTAAAATAAGTAGTTTTATAATATTAAGTAAAAAAATTTAAAAAATTGTTTATGTTTTATCTTAAAATTCAAGTTGTTTTGATGACAAAAATACATTAAATATTACATTATTAAATATTTATAGAAAAGAGTAAAATTTGACCTTAAAAATTGAATAAAAAAATTAATTAATTTTATTGTTTTTTTTATTATAATTAACGTCCTAAACCTTGGGAAATAAAAGGAAAAAAATTGATTTTATTTTTTAAAATTTAATTATTTTTTTCTATATTAAAATACCCTTTTTTTGATAATAAATTTTATTAAATATTACAAAAGAAAATTAGCAAAATGTTGAAAAATTTTTCTCAATTTTTTTAATTTTGATATAAAATGAAGAATAAAATGTTATTTTTTGAAAAAAATTTAAATGAAAATTAAAAAATTGACATAGATGAAATTTCATTATAAAAAAATTTTAAATAACATGTTTTATTTATTTTTAAAAATCAGTTGTCGATTTGTCAAGAACATTCTTTTTAAATAATAAATGATTGTATTAACTTCTTACTAAATAACATAAATAGATTTTAAGTTAACTATACTTAAAGACAAAACAATTTTGTATAATTTTGTTGATATTTTAAAACGAAGAAAAGCGGCTTGTAGATTTTTTAATTATTTGAATTTATTATATTCAATTCTTAGGTAAATCTATAATATAAGGATTATTTAATTATTTTTTTGCTATTTTAAACATGTAGGTGACATAATTTAAAGGAATGAAACTTTTTTTTAGTGATATTTAATAAAATTGAATTTGATTTTAAAAAATGGATATAATTATTATATAATTTGTAAAAAGAATGAGATGGTATAAAATTTACATAAAAAAATAATAATTATTCTTGTTTTTGAAGAATGTTTATAAAAATTGTCTTAAAGGTGCGGTGTTTTTTCTCTAAAATTTTAAAAAATGAGTAGAAATATTATAAAAAACACGATTTATATATATTTTCGGAGTATAATTTGTCTAGTTGATTATATCTTTTTATATATGGCAATTTTAAATCACAACATATAAATTAAATTAAAAAAATAAGAGGTGGTATAAGATGTTATCTTAATACCTAAAACCTCTTATTTTTTATTTTAATGCGTTAGATTAATTATTGTTTAATTTTTCTTTTTCGTTTACGATGTTTTCTATTTCAATTGCCTTTTTTGCTAGGTTCTTTCTTTTTAGATTATCTTTAGCAACTGTTGTTAGTAGTTTAATTCTATTAGTTTGATTTGTTTCACTTGCACCAGGATCATAATCTATAGGTGCTATATTAGCGTATGGGTATTTCTCTCTAATTGATTTGATAACACCTTTTCCTACTACATGGTTTGGTAGGCAAGCAAATGGTTGAACACATACTATATTAGGAATATCATGTTCTATATATTCAATCATTTCTGCAGTTAAAAACCAACCTTCACCTGTTTGATTTCCGATTGATAGTATATCTTCAACTTTATCTTGAAGTTTAAATATATTAGCAGGTGGTAAATAACCTTTTTTTGATTTTTTTAGTTCTTTAGCTAAATCTTTTTCAACTAATTCTATTAAATCTATAACAAATTTAAAGATTTTTGATTTCTTTTTATCTGTTTTTAGTAATCTATAATTAGTTATTTTTTGAGTACATGTGTATTTTATAAATCCCATAAAATCAGGAGAAATTACTTCGGCACCTTCTTCTTCAAGTACTTTAATAACTTCATTATTTCCAAATGGATGATATTTTATTAATACTTCTCCAACAATACCTACTTTAGGTTTTTCAATTGTTGTATCGATTTCTATTTTTTCAAAATCTTTAATCATATCTTTAATTGTTTGTTTGTATTCAATTAAATTTGATTTTGCAGCCATTTTTTTACATTTTTCTAGCCATTTTTCATATAGCTTTTGTGTTTCTCCTTTATGAATTTCATAAGGTCTATTTCTAAGTAATAATTTTTGTAGTAAGTCACCGTAAAATATTGATTTAATTAAGCTTGTAGCCATACTAGGTGTTATCTTAAATCCTGTTGCTTTTTCTAATCCTTGTACGTTAAATGATATTACTGGTACGTTTGCAAAACCGGCATCTTTTAGTGCTTTTCTTATAAATGCAATATAGTTAGTCGCTCTGCATCCACCACCAGTTTGAGACATAATTAAAGCTGTTTTATTTACATCATATTTTCCAGACTGAAGAGCTTCAATAAATTGTCCTGTTGTTATAATTGATGGATAACATGCGTCATTATTAACGTATCTTAGTCCTGTTTCAATTGTTTTATCAGTACATTCTCTTAATAATTTAATATTATATCCTTGTGAATTTACAGCGGCTTCAAACAATTCAAAGTGAATTGGAATCATTTGAGGTAATAGAATTGTATATCCTTGTTCTTTCATTTCTTGAGTAAATGGAATTCTATTTACTTCATAGTCTCCTAAAGCTTTTGAAGGATCATGCATATTTTCTTTAATTTCTTCTTCTTTTTGAGCAATTCGTTTATTCATACTGGCTAAAAGAGATCTAATACGTATTCTAATAGCACCTAAATTGTTTATTTCATCAATTTTAATTAAAGTATACATGTTGTTATAACTTTTTAGAATTTCTTCTACTTGATCTGTTGTAACTGCATCTACACCACATCCAAAGGAATTTAATTGAATCATTTCTAAAAAGTCATGTTGTCCTACAAATTCAGCGGCAGCATACAATCTAGAATGATATACCCATTGATCGACCACACGTAATCTCTTATTAACTCCATGTTCAGGTTCGCAAATACTGTCTTCAGATAGTACACAAAGACCTAAACTTGTAATTAATGTATCAATACCGTGGTTAATTTCTGGATCTACGTGATAAGGTCTTCCTGCTAATACAATACCTCTTAGATTATTTGTTTTAATATATTCAACAGTTTCTTTACCTTTTTGACGGATATCTTTTTTAAAGTTTTGATATTCTTCTTCAGCAGCTTTTGCTGCTTCTAATAGTTCTTTTTTTGTAAATTTGTAATCTTTAAAATTCTCATCATCATATATGATTTGAGTTAAGTTTTTTATGTTATCGATAGGTAAGAATGGATTTAAATATTTTATACTAGGGTCTCTTAATTCTTCGATATTATTTTTAATAACTTCAGAATATGAAATTACAATAGGACAATTATAATGATTATCTGATTGAGCATATTCTTTTCTATTGTATGGGATACAAGGATAAAAAATAGTTTTAATTCCTTGTTTTAATAAACTTACTACATGTCCGTGAGCAAGTTTGGCTGGATAACATATAGATTCTGATGGCATTGATTCCATTCCTTTTTCGTATGTTTTACGATTACTTTTTTCGGAAATGATTACTCTAAATCCTAATTTTGTTAAAAATGTGAACCAGAAAGGGTAGTCTTCATACATGTTTAAAACCCTAGGGATTCCGATTGTTCCACGTGTAGCATCGGCCTCTGATAAAGGTGTATAGCCGAATAATCTTTCATACTTATATTTATATATGTTAGGTAAGTCTTTTACATCGGAATTGTCATTTGCACCTTTTTCACATCTATTTCCAGAAATGAATCTTTTTCCGTTTTCAAATGTATTAATTGTTAATAAACATTTATTTTCGCAGCCTTTGCAACGAACATGAGATATTTTAATGTTTAATAGATCTAACTGTTCTGTTTTTAAAATAGTTGATCTATATCCCATATCTAAATTGCTATTATATTGCTCTTGAGCTAAAAGTGCAGCACCATAAGCACCCATTAATCCAGCAATATCTGGTCTTACAACATTTTTTCCTACAACTAATTCAAAAGCACGAAGTACGGCGTCATTATAGAATGTACCACCTTGTACAACAATGTTTTTTCCCAGTGTTTTTACATCTCTTACTTTCATAACTTTTTGAATTGCATTTTTTATAATTGAATAAGACAAACCGCTTGATATATCACCAACAGAATGACCTTCTTTTTGAGCTTGTTTGATTTTTGAGTTCATAAATACTGTACATCTAGAACCTAAATCAACAGGAGCTTTTGCTTTTATAGCTTCATCAACAAATTCTTGTATAGATAAATCTAAGCTTTTTGCAAATGTTTCTAAGAATGAACCACATCCAGAAGAACATGCTTCGTTTAACATTATATTATCGATTGAATTGTTTTTTAGTTTGATATATTTCATATCTTGGCCACCAATATCAATGATACTTGTAACTTTTGGCATGAATTTTTTTGCAGCTGTATAATGTGCAATTGTTTCAATCTCGTTTAAGTCTATGTTTAATGCTGTTTGAATTAGTTTTTCACCGTATCCTGTTACTCCGCTATATCTAATTACAACATTTTCTGGAATTTCTTTATATAATTTTTTTAGCATTCCAATAACACTTTTTAATGGATTACCTTTATTGTTTTCGTAAAGTGAATAAAGAAGAGCACCTTCATTATCAATAAGTACTAGTTTTGTTGTAGTAGAACCAGCATCGATTCCAATAAAAGCATCGCCTTTATAAGTTTTTAATTCTTTTCTTGCAACTTTATCTTTATCATGTCTTTGTTTGAATTCTTCTAAATCTTTTTCTGTTTCAAACAGCGCTGGAAGAGTAGCACCAGATGAAAATTTTGCATTTTTAAATTCTTTTAGTCTATTAGATAATTCATCTGTTATAATAGGCTTAGATTCTATTGAAGAATAAGCTGCTCCTGTAGCAACAAGTAAATGTGCATTTTCAGGAATTATTATTCTATCATCTGTAAGTTTTAAAGTATCAATAAATCTAGCTCTTAACTCTGATAAATAGTTAAGTGGACCACCTAAAAATGCAACTTTTCCTTTAATTGGTCTTCCTTGGGCTAATCCACTGATTGTTTGATTAACAACAGCTTGAAATATAGAAGCTGCAATATCTTCTTTTCTAGCTCCTTCGTTTAACAGTGGTTGAATATCTGTTTTTGCAAATACACCACATCTAGATGCTATTGGATATATTGTTTCAAATGTTTTAGATAATTCATTTAATCCAGCGGTATCTGTGTTTAATAGTGATGACATTTGATCTAAGAATGCACCTGTACCACCGGCACAAGTACCATTCATTCTTTGTTCAATGAATTTATCAAAATAAATAATTTTTGCGTCTTCACCACCTAATTCAATAACAACATCAGTTTGTGGAATTAGAGCTTCTACAGCAGATTTACAAGCTATAACTTCTTGAATAAAATCTACATTTAAAATTTTAGCAATCTCTAAAGCTCCAGAACCAGTTAAAGATAGGGTAAAGCTTGAATTTTTATAATCCTTAATAAACTTATTTAAGACATTGTATAAAGTTGTTTTTGTATCAGAAAAATGTCTTTCATAGTTTGAATATATTATATTTTTATTATCATCTAAAATAACGATTTTTACTGTAGTAGAACCTATATCTAGGCCAACGTGTAATGTTTTTTTCATATAAACTCCTTTTTTATTAAAAAATGCTTTAATGTAGCATTTGCACACACAATATATACTAAGTTTGTTAACTAAATATTAACAAAAAAATTGTTTTACTTAAAAAAAGAATGATTGGTAATCATTCTTTTGTTTAACTTTTTTATTATGGTATTTGTAATAGATAATAAAGAATAAACCAATAATGGCAAGCACTTCCAAGCATTACAAATATATGAAAAATTTCATGAAAACCAAAGTGTTTCAAATTTATTTTTGGCCATTTAAATCCATAGATTAAACCACCAATTGTGTAGAAAATACCACCAGCAAGTAGCCACCAAAGTGCATTTATTAAATTTAGTGCTTTAAAACTTTGGATTAATGGATATATAGCAATTATAACTGTCCAACCCATTGCGATATAGATGCTAGTTGTAACCCATCTAGGTGCTTTTATCCATATTGCAGTAAATATTGTACCAAGTAGAGCTAATCCCCATTGAACACCAAATATACTCCATCCCCAAGCTCCTCTTAAAGCTGTTAGACAAACTGGTGTATAAGATGCTGCAATGAATATATAAATCATTATATGATCGAATTTTCTAAATACTGATAAACCTTTTTCTCCAATGTTTAGCCAATGATAAAGAGTGCTAAACAAATAAAGTAAAAATAAACTTGATCCAAATATAGTAAATGAAACTATATGATAAGCATTTCCCCAGATAGAAGCGAATACAATAAGTATTACTAAACCTATTAGAGAAAGGCCAGCTGCTATACAGTGTGTTAGTCCACTTACTAAATCTCTTACTTTTGCCATAAACCGTAAGTTTCCTTTCATTTTTTTACTATAATATAATACAACATTTTAGGCGATTAGTCAATAAAAATAATTTAATTAATTATTAAATCTAGTTTTAAAAACTAGATAGATTATAGCATATCTTTTTAAGTGTTGAATACAAATAAAATTAAGGAGGACAAAAGTATGCAAAAATGGATAATATTAGGAGTTGTTGTAGTGCTTGCAATACTGACAACTGTAATAGTTTTTAATATGGAAATAGAGACAGAGTTTGTTCCAGAAGTTGAAGCTTCAAATGAGACATTAAGAAAAACAAATGTAAGCGCATATTTCAAAAATAAGGCATCAAATGTTGTTGAAAAGGAAAATATATTACTAGATTCTAAAAATTTAATTAAGGACCCTTATAATGAGATTGTGAGCATATTAATTAATAAACCTGAGAATGAAAATTTAGTATCAATATTTCCAGATGGAACAGCTATGCCAGAAATATATTATGAAAAAGGGGTTGTAACAGTTGATTTTAAAGAAAATTCTGAACTTTTGAAAGAAGGAATTAATGTTGATGAAATTAAACAAGTTTTAAATGATGCTTTAAAGCAATTTACAGAAGTAGAAAATGTAGTTGTTATAGTTGATTCGAAAGAGTTGTAAAATACTTATTTTTATGGTATTATAGATTAGTAAAATTTATAAATTAAAGGGAAATTTATGGATAATATTAATCTAAAAGAAGATGAAAGAATAGATGATCTTGAATATAAAGGTTTGAAATTAATTCAAAATAAAAAAGGATTTTGTTTTGGAGTAGATGCGGTATTACTATCTGATTATGCTAAAGGTATAAAAAAAGGTTCAACGGTTGTTGATATAGGTACTGGAACTGGTATTGTAGCAATACTACTTTGCGCTAAAACAAATCTAAAAAAGATCTATGGAATTGAATTGCAAGAAGAAGTTGCAAATATAGCTCAAAGAAACGTTGAATTAAATGGTCTTGATGATAAAATGGAAGTCATTAATATTAACATTAAAGATGTTTTTTCTAAGTTAGAAAAAAATAAAATAGATGTAATAGTTACAAATCCACCTTATAAAAAACATGATACTGGGGTTAAAAATTTAGATACAAGACAACTTATTTCAAGACATGAAGTAGAATGTACTCTTGAAGATATTATAAAAAATGCAAGCTTACTGCTTAAAGACTTAGGAGAGCTTTATATGGTACATAGAGCAGAAAGAATCGTTGATATTTTTGTTACTTTAAGAAAGTATAAATTAGAACCGAAAAATATAAGATTTGTTCATTCAAAAATAGGTGAAAAACCTAATCTTGTTTTAGTTAAAGCTGTAAAATGTGCTAAGGAATTTTTAAAGATAGATAAACCTTTAGTTATATATGGTGAAGACGGAAATTATACAGATGAAATATATGAAATTTATGATAAGAAAAGGAAATAAAAATGAAGGGTAAATTATATTTAGTTGCCACACCAATAGGTAATTTAGAAGATATAACTTTTAGAGCATTAAAAGTTCTTGAAAGAGTTGATTTAATTGCAGCAGAAGATACGAGACATACACTTGGACTTTTAAATCATTTTAATATATCTAAACCACTTATTAGTTACTATAAGCAAAACGAAAAAACAAAAAGTGAAATATTAATAAATAAATTGTTAGAAGGTCAAAATATTGCCGTTGTTTCAGACGCTGGAACTCCTGGAATCTCTGATCCTGGGGAAGAAATAGTAAAAGCTTGTATTGAAGCTGAAATAGATATTATTCCAATACCTGGAGCTTGTGCTTTTGTAAATGCTTTAATTGCTTCCGGTTTCTCGACTAAAGAGTTTTCTTTTATAGGTTTTTTATCAGCTGAGAAAAAAGAAAGAAAAGAGAAGTTAGAAGAACTAAAATATGAAACAAAAACACTAATATTTTATGAAGCACCACATAAGCTTAAAACAATGTTAGAAAGCTTGTTAGAAGTGTTAGGGGATAGAAAGATTGTTTTGGCAAAAGAAATTACAAAAATACATGAAACATTTATCAGAGATAATGTTTCTAATATACTTAATAATATAGAAAATATTAAGGGTGAATTTGTAATTCTTGTTGAAGGAAGTGATGTTTCAAAAAAAGACGTTGAACTAGATAACCTTAATAATTTAACTTTAGAAGAACACTATGAAATGTATGGAAAACAAGGGTTTGATAAAAAAGAAATAATTAAAAAGATTGCAAAAGATAGAGGCGTAAATAAAAATGAAATTTATAAAAATTTTTTAGATAAATAATGCTTAGTTTTATACTGTTAGAAGACTTTTTTTGAAGTCTTCTTTTTTTTACTAAAATTTTCTTATAAATATTGTATTTTAAAGCTTAAAATGATATATTATGTATGTAATAATGGAATAATTTAATTATTTTCAGGAGGTTTTATGAGTAGAAGAAGCGGAAGAAGATATGATGAAACCCCGAAACTTAATAAGAAAAAGGTTTTGGCGACTATTTTAACAATTATTGTTGTTATGATGATAGGAATATCTTTGAAGAACATTATTTTAAGTGAAAATAAAACAAAAGATGTCTCTACATTGCTAACATACATTCCTGTATATACTAACGAAATGTGGGGAGTAATAGATAATAAAGGTAATGAAATAATTAAGCCGAGTTTTGAAGAAATGATTATAATACCAGATGAAAATGAAGGTTTATTTATTGGTATATATGATGTTGATTATAACAACGAAACATACAGAACAAAAGTGTTAAATGAAGAAGGAAATAGAATTTTAACGGAGTATGAAAACGTTGAAGCTCTAGAGAATACAGATGGTAATACAGTTTGGTATGAAGAAAACGTTTTAAAATATATGGAAAACGGAAAATTCGGTTTAATCGATTTTTCTGGTAAGGAAATTGCAGAACCAATTTATGACAATATTTATGCTATTGAAGGAATTGAAAAAAGTTTAGTTTTAGAAAAGGATGGCAAAAAAGGTGTTATAAATAGTAAGACAAAAGAAATCGTTGTACCAGTTGAATATCAAGAGGTTACAAATATTTCTAAATCTTATGAAGATGGATATATAGTAAAAAATCAAGATGAAAAATATGGTTTGATTGGATCTGATAGTTCTAAAATACTAGAAGAAAAATATACAGAAATTAAAAAAGTAACAAAAAATAATTTTTATGCAGTAGTAGAAAATGAAAAATTAGAAATTATCAACAAAAAAGGTGAAGTTGTTCTTGATAAAGGGTTTGATCAAGTTGTTGATATGCAAACAGAAAGATTTTTAGTTATCAAAGATGGTAAATATGGAGTAATTTCAACAGAAGGAACAGAAGTAATAAGTACTGAATATGATGATATGAAATATGCTTTTTCAAACTATTATATAGCTAAAAAAGATGGAAAATACGGAATTGTAGATATAACAGAAAATACAGTTTTAGGATTTAATTATGAAAAAATTTCTTATATAGAATCTGCTGATTTTATTCAATGTGAAAATGAAAATTATACAACAGATATATATGATAGAAATATTGTGAAAGTACTTGAAAATGTAATAGTTTCAGATTTAAACGTTGAAGATGGATTTATTAGAGTTAGACAAGGAAATGAATATAAATACTATAACTTTAAATTTGAAGAAAAAACAAATAAAGAAGCATTAGCTACAAATACTTTATTCTTAGTAAAAGAAAATGGTAAATATGGCTATGAAAATAAAAATGGTGATAGAATAGTAGATTGCATATATGATGATGCAAAAGAACAAAATAAATTTGGTTACTGTGCTGTTAATAAAGATGGAAAATGGGGAGCATTAAAATCTGACGGAACAGTGGTTGTTGAGCCATCTAGAGACTTAAGTTCATACTTATATATTGACTTTATTTCAGATTGGCATAGACATGAAGATATAAAACTTAACGCATATACAAAATAACAAAAGAAAAAGGTGGTAAATAGTCTTGGAACTAATGACAAAATATCAATATACGTATTTTATTCATCCGTATATTATAGAAGAAAGTAAATATGATAAATACCTTTTGAAACTTCTAAAAGATAAGAAATGTTCATTTAAGATATTTGAAAAAGAAAAAGATTTAGATATCTATAATTTCTTTTTACCAAACATAAGAAAATTTTTGTTTCCAACGTTTGATCTTAGGGGTGAGCCACTTAGAAACTTTGAGAAGATGAAGGAAGATGAAAAATTAAAGGTTATTTTAAAAGATCACGTAGCATGTTTTTCATATGACTTAGCAGAAGATATACAAGGAAAAGTTGGACAAGAGAATGGAATATTCTTTAAAATAGAAGGAATAGAAATTATTTGTTTTGATACAGGTGTATGCTTCTTTACAATGAAAACACATCTTGAAAATACTAACAAATTCATGGATTTATTAGATTTTAACTATAGATTTAAAGGTATTAATTCTGAGTTTGCATCATTAAAAGATTATGAAAATATAAAAATTCAAACTGATACTTTTAAAGATATGAATGATTTATCAGAACTTATTAATCAAATAACAGGAATCTCTTCAAAGCCTAAGGCTTCAAAGGAAGAAAATGTTATTAATTCTCAATTTTATACATATTCATATGTATGTGTTGAGACAAGTAATTGGAATGAAAAAACAGATTTTTTAAATATTGAAAACGATTTCTTAAAGTTCGCAAATGTGCTTCCAAGTAATTATAACTCAGATTTTAATAAAGCGAATTTGGAACATAATCTTCATATAATAGAGAAGCTTAAATACGTAAAAACTACATTATCTAATACAAGTTCAAATATAATGTGTTCAGGTATTGATACTTATAACTATACAAAGCTTCCTTATGAATATGAAAATCAGTATTTCTACTTATATATATTGTCATTATATAAGAAATTATTCTTAATGAAGCTTAATAATGATTTTAAAGAGTATGATAAAATTATAAAAATGAGGGAAAAATTTATAAATTTCACTAAATTACTATGGAATAAGGAAGTAACATTAGATGATACAGGATCTTTATACTATAAAACATTGAATAGAACTTTAGTTTTAGATGATTTATATCTTGAAATTCAAAATAAATATGAGGTTATATATAAGGACTTAAATATCGAGAAGAATAATGTATACTATTCAGTAATTGTAATTTTGTTGATTTTCTCGCTAATTTTCAACACAATTAACATTATATTCTTAATGTATTTGTTATCATAAAAATTAATGAAAAACGCGGTCCAAAAGGTCGCGTTTTTGTTGTAAAGGAGCCAAAATGAGAGTTTTAGTCGGTACAGATATAATAGAAATTAATCGCATAATGAAATTAGTCGACTCAAAAGAAAAAAACGCCTTAAAATCGATTTTCACGCTTCGTGAAATTGAATATTGTGAAGCAAGAAAGGTTTCAAAATATCAAAGTTATGCAGCTAGATTTGCTGCAAAAGAAGCAATTTATAAGGCTTTGAGTGAATTTGTTCCTGAAAAATATAGTTGGACTGATTTCGAGGTTATAAATTCTGAAAAAGGAAAGCCAGAAGTTGTTTTAGGCTTTGAAATTAAAGGGTTAGAGAGTGTTGAAATCTCTTTATCTCATTGTAAAGAATACGCAGTTGCATATGTTTCTGCAATAATTAAGGAGAATTAGATGGAATATTTTGATACACATGCTCATTATAATGATGAAAAATTTGATGAGGATAGAGAAGAATTATTAAAAGAGATTTTTAACAATAATGTTACTAAAATTGTTTGTGCTGGATACAATGTTGAGAAAAGTGAGATGGCAGTAGAGATTGCGGGTAAATATGACTTTGTATATGCCACTTGTGGAATATCTCCTAATGATACAGATGATTTTAGTGACGATAAGATAGAAATGATAAAAAAAATAGGATCAAAAAATAAGGTTGTTGCGATAGGTGAAATTGGTTTAGACTATTATTGGAACAAAAATAACAAAGAAATTCAAAAAAAAATATTCGAAAAACAGCTTGAAATAGCCAATTCTTTAAAATTGCCAATTGTAATTCATACAAGAGATGCTTGGCAAGAAACTTTAGAAATTTTGAGAAAAACACCTGTGGAAAAGAAAGGAATTTTTCATTGCTGTCCTTTGAATCAAGAATTAATAAAAGAAGCTGTAAAGCTAGGGTTTTACATATCTTTCAGCGGTAATGTTACTTTTAAGAACGCAAAATCTGAACCATGTATAAAACTTGTTCCTTTTGATAAGATTTTGATAGAAACAGATTCACCTTATCTTACTCCTGAGCCATTTAGAGGTCGTAGAAATGACTCTGGAAAGGTTAAATATGTGGCACAGAAAATCGCTGAAGTACTTGATAAAACTGAAGAAGAAGTCGCGAAACAAACTTATGAGAATGGATGTAGAATATTTGGTATATAAAAACTAAGTCTTAGAACCATAAAGGTTTTAAGGCTTTTTCTTTGTGTTTTCCACAAGGCTAAAAATGTGGATATTTTTTAAAAAAGTGTGTTTTTTTGGAAATGAAATAAAAACTGAAAAAATAAAAAAAATTAATATTTTGATTTTAAATAAAAAATATTGTGGAAAAATTTGTGGAAAAACCAAAAAAATTATAATGGAAAAATCTTCAAAATTATTAATTTCGTAGAAAAAATTAAAAAATTGTCGAAAAAAGTAATTAAAACTTAATAAAAGTGGGTCGAAACTGGTCAAATAATATTCCCTAATAGTTTTTGACCTGGTTTTTAAATACTGGAAAAAAGTGCTATTGCAAAAATAAATGGAAATGCTATGATTATGCTAATGAAAAATATTCAGGAAAAAAATCAGGGAGGATTTATTATGAAAAGGAAAATGTTAATCTCAATTGCATTAGTAATGATAATGCTTTTGAACTGCATGATGCCACTTTTCGTGGTAACTGCAGCCGAGGGTGAAGGGATTCAACTAAACAGTAAATTGTACAGCGCAGTAAAAGCTTCTTTAATAGAACAAAAGATACCTTTTACATGTAATGACATTACTCACACATTAACACTTACTGAAGAAAATAAATCTAAAGTAACTGAAATGTGTTTAAATGAAAACGCAATTTCAGACCTAACTGGGTTAGATTATTTTTCAAGCCTAACAAAATTAGAGCTTTCAGGAAATAATTTAACAAAAGACAGTAATTTAGGTGTGTTAAATTCTTTACCTTTATCTTATTTAGATTTATCAACAAACCAATTAGAAGATGTTTCTGAAATTGATGCGTTAATTAAATCTATTCAAGATGCAAAAGGAACTGTTGTATTAAGTGGACAAACAGTTACTATAGTACATGAAGCTATTATAGATGAGAAAGAAACATCTGATCAAGCTATTACAGCTTCATATCAATTACCACTAATTTTAGAAAAAGCGGGTTTTGTAAAATCTGCATGGATTAAACAATCTGGAATTCCAGAAGACGTATATAGTGATTATGCACCAAGTTTATACTCAATCACAAATCCAATACATGCTAATAATAATGAAATAAAAGTTAGAATTGCTTCTGACAAAGGTGTAGCATATAAAGGATTATATAAATTAGAAATCTACATATACGATGATCCAACTGAAGCTGCTAGTGCTGCAAATTTAAATCCAGCAGCTACAAACATATTAAATGGAAGTAGATTCTATATATATGTAGTTGTACATGGTAGTGAAGACACAGCTGTATTCACACCAGACAGCAATTTATACAAAGCTGTTAAAACACAATTAACACATGGACAAACAGAAAACCCAGAGTTAGAAAGTTATCCATACCAAGTAGATGCTAACGGACTATCTATTACAAATAAATATATCTATGAATTAGATGTAGCAAATGAAGGATGGTTAGTTCTTAAAGATGCAGAAACTAGAGACTATGCGTTTTTCTATAACCCAAAATCTGGAGAACTATATACATGGGAAGATGGATTCGAATATGGATATAGAGTAAATCTACCAGTAAAAGAAATCATAATCAGAGAATTTGATGATCATGGTAAAGTTATTTCAGAAAGAATTGGTTATGAAATACCAGTAGCTAATTATGGAAACTCAATTGAATTTGATCCAGCATCAGGTGAATATGCATATGAAATAGGAAAAGACCTATATATTAAAGCATATGATGATGCTAAAGTTTTCGTAATTAAAAACACAGTTTTAGTAAATAAAATTACATCATTAGTATTAAACAACAAAGAAATTAGAGACCTTTCTGGTCTAGAAAAATTCGTAGGATTAGAATCATATTTAAATGTTTCTCACAACTATTTATCTGATATCGATCCAATTTACGAATTACAAGCTGAAAAAACAGCATTTGAAGCTTTATTACAAGAAGAATATAATTATTGGTTAAAAGACAGAGAATTCGGTAATTTATCAAAATCTTTATCTGGAGTAAAATCTAATAAAGCAGGAGCTGATGCTCAAAGAGAAAATATCGGAGAAGCTGTTAAAGAAATAATGAAATTATTCAAAGAAGCTTCTGAAATTGAAAAAGTAAAAGAAACAACAGAAGAAACAACAGATGAAAACGGCAATGTTTCTACAAGTACAAAAACAGAGCCAAATGAAAACTATGAAGATGAATTAAAAGCGAAAGTTGAAGCTATTAATGATAAAATAGATGCAATTTATGGTTACTGGGAAGTTGATGAAACTACAGGTAATTCGCACTATATCAAAGGATATATGGATTATTTAGAAAAAAATCTAAGTGATTTAAATATTGACATTAATGGTGTATATGATTATTTAAGTATTTTATACGAAATATACAATAATGAATATAAACTAGCAACATTATTAACACCAGAATTAAATTATCAAACTTTAGAAGAATATGAAGCATTTAATAATAAATTACTTGGAACAACAGAACAAGTAAAAGCTTTATATCAAGCAGAAGGGGCAAGATTAGCAAGTTTATATGATGCTGACGCATTATCATCTTTTGAAAAACAATTATTATCTAGTATTGTAGGAATACCATTTGGTGGTGATGGAAATCCAGTTTCAGAATACTTTGCAGATGTATTTGAAAACACACCAGGTGATAGAATATACTGGGTAGAAAAAATAAATGAAATAAGAGAAGTAGCATTATTTGCAGAGATGGCAAATTACTGCTTAATTAAAAGAATGGAAGAACCAAATGTAGGTAGCACATATTGCTATGTACAAGAATACTTAAAAGAAAGAGTTAAAACATTCGAACTTGAAGGTATAAATGTAGATTATGAAGTTGAACTTTTAGCTATGATGGAAGAAATCGATGCTATGATGGGAAGAACAACAGGATCTACAAATACAAATGGTTCTTTAGAAGAATTAGGATATCCTAATTTAACTTGGACAACATTATATTTAGTATGGGATTTATATGATTATGCTGAAGTAACATATGATTATACAGATACAACTGTTGATCCAGCTCATACAATTTCTTTACCAACATGTATTGGTCAATATGAAGAAATTTATGAAATTATTAAAGATATAACTAACTTTGAAGATGCAGAAGAAATAGCTTTAAGAGCTGATGTAGATGCTGCAGATGAAGAAGTTGCATATGTTTATAATAATATTAAAAAGAGAGATTTTGTTAAAACAATATTCTTAAAAGAAACTGTAGAAGATTCAAATCATATAGGAGAATTAAATCTATACCATGATTTAGTAGCATTAGCTAGCAAATTTGTTACAAATTCAGGTGAAGTTTCAAGATATATTACATTAGCAAAATTAAGAAAATTAGATATTTCTTATAACGCTGAACTTGGTGGATTTGAAAGAATCTCAGAGTTAACAGGTTTAAGAGAATTAGATGCTAATGCAGATTATATCACAGATTTAAGTGAAGTTGATTGGTCAGCAATGACATACCTAAGAAGATTAGGTTTAGCATACAACTACATTAGTGATATTAGAGCATTAGAAGGATTAAATTATATCCGTGAATTAGATGTTAGCCACAACCTAATTGCTGGTGAATTCAAATTCAATTTTACAAATGTTCAAGGAACATTAAAAGATTTAGATTTATCTTATAACCAAATTACAGATATTACAGATATCATGGAATACTTAGATATGAAATCAGGTGGACATGATGAAAACTACTTAGCAAGAGAAGATACAATCAATATTAATTTAAATAATCAAAATATCGAATTAACAGTAAAAGATCCAATTTATTTAGATCAATATCCAAATACAGTTAATATCGATTTACCAAAAATATTTACACAATTATTAGCAATTGATGTAAATAGAACAGCTTTCGGAGAAACAAGCCAAAATGGTAGAGTTGAATCTGAAGGTAAATATGTAACACTTAACACAAACTCAGCTGGAGATAAAAAAGGTGTTGTTGAAGTATTAGCAATGACAGGTAATGGAACACCAGTTGATACATGTGTAGGTAAAGGAACTAAAGCAACAATCAACTATAAAGTAGTAGAAAGAAAAGTAACAAAAGTTACAATTACTGAAAAAGTTGATATGATGAAATTAGGTGAATCTGCAATGTTTAAAGCAGTTGTTGAAGGTGAAAACCTAGATAACAAAGACATTGTATGGGTTGTTAATGGAAATTCATCAGCAGAAACAAAAATTGATGCTAATGGAAAATTAACAATTGCAGCTGATGAAAAAGCTCCAGCATTATATGTAGTAGCATCATCAGCATTTGATCAATCAAAAAATGATCAAGTTAAAGTAGATGTTTATGAAAATAAACCAGTTGTAGTAACAATGGAATTAACACCAGAAAATGCTGTTGTTAAAACAGGTGCTACACAAGAATTTACAGCTACAGTAAATGCTCCAGAAGGAACAGATACAGCAGTTGTATGGACAGTTGAAGGAAATGTAAGTGAAAACACAAAAGTTTCTGAAAACGGTGTATTAACAGTTGCTGATGATGAAACAGCTGAAACATTAACAGTTAAAGCTACATCAAAAGCAGATGATAGAGTTGCTAAAACAGCTACAGTTACAGTTGAAAAAGTTGTAACAACAGTTGATAAAGTAACAGTTGCTCCTAGTGCAGATGTAAAAGTTAAACCAGGAACAACACAAAAATTCACAGCTACAGTTGAAGGAACAAACTTAACTGATACAACAGTTACATGGTCAGTTTCAGGTAACGCAAGTGAAAACACAAAAGTTGCTGAAGACGGAACATTAACAGTTGCAGCTGATGAAACAGCCAAAACATTAACAGTTACAGCTACAGCTAATGCTGATAACACAGTAAAAGCTACAGTAAATGTAACAGTTGATATAGCTCCAGTTGTAGATGGAGTAGAATTAGGATACAAAGTTGAAGATGAATATTTAACAACTGTTAATCCAAAAACACCTGTAAGTGCTTTCAAATCAGAATTATTAGATAATGATGATTATAAAGTAGTAATCATGAAAGATGGAAAAGAAATTACATCTGGACATGTTGCAACAGGTATGTATGTTCAAATCCAAGACAAAGACGGAAACGTTGTAGGAAATGGAAATGAATTATTAGTATTCCAAATCGTAGTAACAGGAGACGTTAACGGTGACGGAGTAGCTAACTCATTAGACTCTATAGCTATTAAAGCTCATAAAAATGAAGTTAGAGGACAAGAGTTAGTAGGAGAAGGATTAGAAGCTGCTGACATTAATGATGATGGAAAAGTAAACGTAATTGATACAAAATTACTTTTATATCATAGAGCAGAAGTAAAAGGATATAACTTAAACTATTCAAAATAATAGTTAAAAAAGTGTAAGTAAAGGAAAAAAACTATAACAGAACTTGGGTGATGAGAGTGTCACCCAAGTACTATAAAAAAGTTATAGAGTCGAGAAAAGAATATACCAAAAAAAGGTGTTGCAATTTCAAGACATAAATGATATCCTTATTGTATGTATAAGCATATGAGGAGAGATAAAAATTATGATGAAAAAAAATAAGTTAATATTATTGCAAATATTTGTTGCATTTACTTTGATTTGTTCAAGTGTATACGCTGCTGTAAATACAACTATAGCAGTTAAAGCTTCTAAGAATTCGGTGTTAAGAGGCGAAAAAGTTAGTGTAACATTATCTTTAGAAAATGTAGATAATGAAAAAGTTGAAGAAGTAGAAGGATATGTAAATTACGATTCAAATATTGTAGAACCAATTACATTTGAAAGCATTCAAAAAGATGCTGAAAATAAAGTAAAAATTGGTAATGAAGTATTAGTAGTAGAAGATGTAACAAAAGGAAACTTAAGTGCATCTTCAGGGTATATTGGATTTAATAGTGATCCATCAAGTGGAAACGATACAAGATTTGTTATTGAATTTAACGACGGAATAACAGAAGACGTAGATTTAATGACAATTGATTTTGTAGTAAAAGAAGACGCTACATTAGGTGAGATCAAAAATGCAATAACATACTCAACATTTGTTGTTACTGCAGATGCAGAAACATCTGAAGAAATAACAAAAAATGTAACATTAACAGTTAAAGCAGAAAATGCTCCAGCTGATGATGATTCAAATGAGAATAAAAATGAGAATACAAACTCAAATACAAACTCAAATGAAAATAAAAATGAAAACAAAAATACTAATAGTAATACAAATACTAATAGTAAAAATGAAAATAAAAACACAAATACTAATACAAAAAATGAAAATAAAAACACTAACAAAAATACAAATACTAACACAAATCAAAACAAAAATACAAATAAAGCAGGAAATACAAACACAAATACAAAAGATAATACAGTATCTGGAACTAACTTACCAGCTACAGGTGCAAAAATGATAATAATACCTGCAATAGTATTATTAGTATTAGCTTATGTAAGTTATAATAAATATATGAAATATAAAAATGTTTAATATTTTCTGAAAAAAATAAATTAAAAAATTCCCTGGGAGAGATAGCAAAGGCTATCTCTTCTTTTTGTTCATAATAAGTTAATGATTTTAAGGTATAATGTTTTTTGATAAAATTTATTGCATATATTTTTAAATATTGTTATAATTATCATAAATTAATAAATACGGAGGATATTAAGATGGGTACATTAATTATTATTTTAATCGTGCTTGTTGTTGTAATCATTGGATTATATAATGGATTAGTACAATCAAGAATGAAAGTTAAAAATGCTTGGAGTCAAATCGATGTTCAATTACAAAGAAGATTTGATCTTATTCCAAACTTAGTAGAAGTTGTAAAACAATATACAAAACATGAAGAAAGTACATTAACTAAAATTGCTGAATTAAGAACTTCTTGGGCTAACGCTTCAACAGTTAGTGAGAAAGCTAATTTAGATAACGAATTATCTGGAGCTTTAAAAACAATTATGGCTGTATCTGAGAGCTATCCAGAATTAAAAGCAAATCAAAACTTTTCTGAATTACAAGAAGAGTTAAGAAACACAGAAAATAAAATTTCTTATGCAAGACAATTTTATAATGATAGTGTTACAATGTATAATACAAAATTACAAGTTATACCAACAAACATAATCGCTGGTATGTTTAACTTTAAAGAAGAAGAATTATTCAAAGTTTCTTCAGAAGAAGTTAAACAAAATGTTAAAGTTGATTTTGGTAAATAATATTACAAATACCGTTATCTATGTTTGATAACGGTATTTATTTTAAATTAGTTAATATTATTTTAATATTTGTCAAGTATTATTAATAATATAAAATGTCTTAAAAGGCTAGGAGGTAAAGACTTTGTACGAAGATATTAGAAACAATAAAATTAAAACAGGTGTTATCGTTTGTATATTTTTAACAATGATTACGCTAATTGTTTATTATATATGTCATGCTTTTGGTTATAGTGAATCTGCACTGATAATTGCTTTATTTTTTTCTATTGGATCAACAGTACTGACTTATTATAATTGTGATAAAGTTGTTCTTGCTTCTGTTAGAGCAAGACAAGCTACTGAAGAAGAATATGCTCAACTAAATCATATTTTAGATGGTTTGATGGTAGCTTCTGGTTTGGATAATAGACCAAGATTGTATGTTGTTGATTCTATGCAACCTAATGCATTTGCAACTGGTAGAGATCCAGAACATTCGATAATTTGTGTGACTAGAGGACTACTTGACAAGTTAGATTATTATGAGTTAGAAGGTGTTGTTGCACATGAACTAGCTCATATTAAAAATTATGATATTAGATTGTCTGCTGTTATAAGTGTTATGGTTGGATTTGTAGTTATGTTATCTGACATGTTTGTTAGAGTTAGATTTAGACATAGTAGAGATAATGATAATGATAGAGGAAATGCAATATTAATGATTATTGGGTTAATATTTTTAATAATTTCTCCTTTAGTATCTCAATTAATTCAACTTGCAGTTTCTAGAAGAAGAGAGTATTTAGCTGATGCTACTGCGGTAGGATTTACAAGAAATCCAGATGGTTTAATAAATGCTTTAATCAAAATTAGTTCTGATAGTTCTGATTTGGATGTTGCAAGTACAAGTAATGCTCATATGTATATAGTTACACCATTTAAAAATAAAAGAAAAGCAAGTAGTAATTTCTTCTCAACTCATCCAGGAATAGAAGAAAGAATTGAAGCTTTGAAAAATTTAAAATAGTAAATTAAGACGTGAAAAATGTGGTATGCTGCAGTTTCACGTCTTTTGTTGTATATTAGATATCATTGACAAAAAAAGGTTCTAATAGTATAATGGCGTTGCAAGTTCAAGGAGGAACATTTATGAAAACAGAGGAGAGATTATCTATAAAGATAATTAGAAAAGTTGTTTTCGTAAGTATTGTTTTAATTTGCTTATTAACAATAGGAGCTGTTGCTTCTAAATCTGAAGTTAATTATGTAACTATAGTTTATCCGGAAGATTATGAAACAACAGTTATGACATCAAAAGTTGTTATATCAGAAATACTATCTGAAAATCATATCATAGTTTTGCCTGATGAGGTTGTTTACCCATCTCTTGATTCAAAACTTGATATTACAAAAACAATTAAGATTGCAAAGAAATCTGAAGAGAAGATTGTTGTTGCAGAAAATATTGAAAGTGTAACTACTGAGGAAATTTTAGGTAAGTATGTAACTATTACTGAAAAAATTATTGTTGAGCAAGTAGAGATACCTTATGAAACAATAACTAAAGATGTCTCTAAAGAAGGTACTGAAACTAAAAATGCAGTTCTTCAACAAGGCGTTAATGGTTTAAAAGAAATTAAATATAAAGTAAGATATCAAGATGAACAAGAAATAGAAAGAGTTATCATTTCTGAAACTATAATTAGAGAACCAATTGATAAGATTATTCAAATTTCTACAAAGATAACATCTAGATCTACAAGAACTAATGCAGCAACACCTGCGGCATTAGAGGCTAGTGTTGCTGGAATAGAACCAAAAGTTGTTAATCTTAATACTTCAGCTTATTGTGCTTGTATGGTTTGTTGTGGTAAAACAAATGCGATAACAAGTTCGGGTGCTGTTGCAAAAGAATGGTATACTATTGCTGCTGGACCTGGTTATCCAATCGGAACTGTAATTTATATTCCTGCACTTGCTGATAAACCAAACGGTGGATGGTTTGTTGTTGAAGATAGAGGGGGAGCAATTACAAATAATAAAATTGACATCTACATGGGAAATCATTCATCTGCTCTAATATTTGGTAGAAGAAATTTACAATGTTATGTATATTAATAAATTAAAGAGAAGCAAAAAGCTTCTCTTTTTGTTTATTTATAAGGGTTTATATATATCTTTTTAGTTACATTTTTTGAAAAATGTTGTTTTTAAAAATAGTTATAGATATAATTATTTTATAATATAAAATAGGGAGAATTGTATGAATAGTAAGGAATGGAAGAAATGGTTGTTTTGGTTTTCCTTTGCTGTTGCATCAATAGCTGTTTATAAAACGGTCGATAGTGTTTCGGTTATT
Source organism: Clostridia bacterium (assembly GCA_017517685.1). Classification (GTDB taxonomy): domain Bacteria; phylum Bacillota; class Clostridia; order TANB77; family CAG-508; genus Scatovivens. The sequence goes on along the minus strand of JAFWYK010000004.1, from coordinate 77,992 downwards.
TTTAATGAGTTTAAAAATTTCCTAGATGTATTAATGCCATTTATATTAGCTGTTCTTGGAGCATATATTTTATATATTCCATGTAGGGGGACTGAAAAAGTTCTAAAAAAATCAAAAATAAAATTTCTATCAAAACATTCACGTGGAATTAGTATTTTTATTGTGTATGTATTGGTAGTTGTGTTTATTTTCTTAACAATTAATTTGATTATACCTACAGTATCAGGAAGTATAAGTGATTTAGCAAAGCATTTACCAATATATTATAATAATGCATTGGATTATATTAATAATCTAGATGAAGATTCATTAGTTGCAAAACTAAATGTAAAAGAATATTTAGATAATATTCCTAATATGAAAATAGAACAAGAAATTGTTAAATGGGTTAACTTAGATAATATCTTAACATACGTTAAAGGAATATTAGGAACAACAAGTTTAATATTCGACGCTTTTGTTACTATAGTAGTTTCTGTTTATTTACTTCTTGAAAGAAGTGATATTAAAGAATTTTTAGTAAAAGTATCAAGTGCATTTTTCGATTCAAAAACAAATAAGTCAATTGCTAAATATTATAATAAAACTAACCATATCTTTTTTGCATATATAACAAGCCAAGTTTTTGATGCATTTATAGTTGGAATTATAATTTCTCTTGTAATGTCATGGATGGGAATTAAATATGCTACATTATTAGGATTTATTATTGGTTTATTTAATGTAATTCCATATTTTGGAGCAATAGTTGCTGTTATAATAGCTGTTATAATAACTATATTTACAGGAGGTATAGGACAAGCTTTATGGCTTGGAATTATAATAACAGTTCTTCAACAAATAGATGCTAATATTATAAATCCAAGAATACTTGGAACATCATTAAATTTAAGTCCAATCCTTGTAATTTTTTCAGTAACAATAGGAGGAGCTTATTTTGGTGTACTAGGTATGTTCTTAGGGGTGCCAGTAACAGCGTTCTTAAAGATAATTATAGAAGAATTTTTAGATGCGAAATTAGCTAAAAAGAATGTTTAAAATACAAATCAAAGGAGACCTAACAGGTCTCCTTTTTAATTGAAATTAAATTTATTAATTACTTCATTTATGATTCCGGAAAAAGTTGTAAGCATATCTAGTGGAAAGTCTATACTAATTACATAGTAACCATCATTTCCTTGAGCCCATATTATTTGCAAATAATATGGTTTTTTTGTTTTTGGATCTTGATAGTGGAAACAGTAAGTATATCCTTTTGAATTGTTTTTAAAAGTTACTTCTCTAATATCAGATATATTTGATTTTGAAGAAAATTCTTTGATATAAATTTCTTTGTCTTTGGTAACAATGTTATACAAAATTCTATCTTCGATTAAATCTTCTTTTTCGATAAAAATATTTAAATCTTTATCTGAACGAAGTTCTAAAATATAGCCTTGAGTCGAATCAAATTGCTTTAATCCGTAAGAATTGTTTAGGCTTAATGATATTTGTTTATTCTTATCTTCGAACGGTAAAATTTGATCCTCGTTTGTTACAGGTAGAGATTTTGAACTGTGAACATTATCTTTATTTGGTATAAAAAAGATAATACCTGTTATAAGTATAATCACTGTAATTGTACTAAAAATAAGCACTTTTGTGATATTTAATTGTTTTCGAAAATTAAAGATTTCGTTCATTTTTTTCTCCTTTTTTATACTATAAAATATTTTGAGAAAAAATGCAACTAAAAAATGGTTTAAGATAAAACATAAAAAATTGTCAAAAAATGTTCTTAAAAGCTTGAAATCCCTAAGAAAATTTATAAAAAACTATTGACTAATTACCATAATATACTATATAATATTGTAGTAATTTTATGCGAATATCTAGTAAGAGGAATTGAATAAAAGAGGAACTATTTTGATATTTTGTTTTTTGGCAGGGACAAAATATTGGAATAACAACCTTTTATTGCAAGAGGGACTTACTTAGATGATTTTATACACTGACCTGCTAAATATATAGAGAGGTGGTATTTTATTTTGGAAAAAATAAAAGTAAAAGACATTGTACACGAGAAATGTGTACGTAAAACTTTTTCTAAAATAGGTGACTTCGTAGAAATCCCTAATTTATTAAAAGTTCAAAAAGATTCTTATGACTGGTTTATTAAAGAAGGTCTTGGAGAAGTATTAAGAGATATTTCACCAATCGTTGACTATTCTGGAAACTTAGTTTTAGAATTCTTTGATTACTACATGGAAGAGAAGACAAAATACACATTAGAAGAATCTAAAGAAAGAGATGCTACTTATTCTACAAGATTACACGTTAAAGTAAGATTAATTAACCGTGAAACTGGAGAAATTAAAGAGCAAGAAATTTACTTAGGAGACTTCCCACTTATGACTGAAAGTGGAACTTTCGTTATAAATGGAGCAGAGAGAGTTGTAGTTAGCCAATTAGTTCGTTCACCAGGATGTTATTATGATTCATCATATGACAAAACAGGTAAAAAACTTTATACTGCAACTGTAATGCCAATCAGAGGTGCTTGGATTGAATATGAAACAGATAGCAATGACGTATTCTGGGTAAGAATTGATAGAACAAGAAAATTACCTGTAACATCATTATTAAGAGCTATAGGATTAGACACAGATGATAAAATCATCGACTTCTTCGGAGAAGAAGATAAAATCTTAGCTACAATTGCTAAAGATCCAGTTAAAACAGCTGATGAAGCATTAATAGAAATCTATAAAAAATTAAGACCAGGAGAATTACCAACTGTAGATGCAGCTAGAAATCTATTTGATGGATTATTCTTTGATGGAAGACGTTATGATTTATCAAAAGTTGGTAGATATAAATATAACAAAAAATTAGGATTAGCAGGAAGAATTGCTAACCATATTGCTTACGAAACAATCGTAAATCCAGAAACAGGAGAAGTTTTAGTAGAAAAAGATGAAAAAATTTCACCAGAAGTTGCTAAAGAAATCCAAAATTCAGGTATTAACGTAGTATTCGTAAATATTGAAGGTAAAAAAGCAAAAGTTATAGGAAATGGAACAGTAGACATTAGAGCTTACGTTGATCCAGCTATAGCTGAAGAATTAAAAATTAAAGTTGATGTTAATTATGCTGTATTACAACATATTTTATCAACAACAAATAATGAAAAGAATTAAAGAAAGCTATTGAAGAAAGAATTGAGGAATTAGTTCCAAAACATATCGTTACAGAAGATATGCTTGCTTCAGTAAACTATTTATTAAACTTAGAATACAACACATTTATTTCTGATCCTGCAAAAGCTAAATTAGGATTTATTGATGATATTGACCACTTAGGAAACAGAAGAATTAGATGCGTTGGTGAATTATTACAAAACCAATTTAGAATTGGTTTAACAAGACTTGAAAGAGTTGTTCGTGAAAGAATGACATTACAAGATTTAGATGTTGTAACACCACAAAGTTTAATTAACACAAAACCAATTACATCATCAATTAGAGAATTCTTTGGAAGTTCTCAATTATCACAATTCATGGATCAAACTAACCCACTATCAGAATTAACTCACAAGAGAAGAATTTCTGCATTAGGACCTGGTGGTTTATCTAGAGAAAGAGCTGGATTCGAAGTTCGTGATATTCACTATACACACTATGGTAGATTATGTCCAATCGAATCACCTGAAGGACCAAACATCGGTCTTATATCAGCACTTTCTACATTTGCTATTATCAATGATTATGGATTTATCGAAACACCATATAGAAAAATTGATAAAGAAACATGTAAAGTAACTGATGAAGTTAAATATATGACTGCTGATGAAGAAGACAAATATATTATTTGTCAAGCATCAGAAGAATTAGATGAAAACGGATGTCTAAAAAATAAAAGAGTTAGAGTTAGAGATCGTGCAGAAATTAAAGAAATTGAAAAAGAAAAAGTTGATTACATCGACGTTTCTCCAAAACAATTAGTTTCTGTAGGTGCTGCTATGATACCTTTCTTAGAGCACGACGATGCTAACCGTGCGTTAATGGGATCAAACATGCAACGTCAAGCTGTTCCATTAATGATTACAGATTCACCAATGGTTGGAACTGGTATAGAATACAAAGCTGCTAAAGATTCAGGAGTTATGGTTCTTGCTGAAGAAAACGGAATTGTTGAAACTGTAGAAGGTGACAAAGTAGTTGTTAAAAACGAATTAGGTCAAAAAAGAACTTATGTATTAAGAAAATTTAAAAGAACAAACGGAAGTACTTGTATTAACCAAAGACCAATTGTTAAAGAAGGAGAAGTTATCAAACGTGGAGACGTTATCGCTGACGGTCCTGCTACAGACAAAGGTGAAATGGCTTTAGGTAAAAACTTACTTATCGCATTTGCTACTTGGGAAGGTTATAACTACGAGGACGCTATTCTATTAAATGAAAGATTAGTTAAAGAAGACGTTTTAACTTCAATGCATATTGAAGATTATGATTGCGAATGCCGTGATACAAAATTAGGTCCTGAAGAAATTACAAGAGATATCCCAAATGTTGGTGAAGACTCACTTCGTGACTTAGATGAAAATGGTATCATTAGAATCGGTGCTGAAGTTAGACCAGGTGATATATTAGTTGGTAAAGTTACTCCTAAAGGAGAAACAGAATTAACAGCTGAAGAAAGATTATTAAGAGCTATCTTTGGTGAAAAAGCTAGAGAAGTTAGAGATACATCTTTAAGAGTACCACATGGTGAAGCTGGAACAATCGTAGATGTTAAAGTATTTACAAGAGAAAATTCAGATGAATTAGCTCCTGGTGTAAATCAAGTAATTAGAATTTATATAGCTCAAAAGAGAAAAATTTCTGTTGGTGATAAAATGGCCGGACGTCATGGTAATAAAGGTGTTATTTCAAGAATATTACCTGAAGAAGATATGCCATTCTTACCAGATGGAACTCCAGTTGATGTTGTATTAAACCCATTAGGTGTTCCTTCTCGTATGAACTTAGGGCAAGTTCTAGAAGTTCACTTAGGTGCAGCTGCTAGATTATTAGGATGGAAAATGGCTACACCAGTATTTGATGGTGCAACAGAAGAAGATATAGAAGCAATGCTTGAAACTGCTGGACTTGAAACTACAGGAAAATCTGTATTATATGATGGTAGAACAGGTGATCCATTCGATAAACCAGTTACAGTTGGTGTAATGTACATGTTAAAACTTCACCACTTAGTTGATGATAAAATACATGCTCGTTCAACTGGACCATACTCACTTGTTACTCAACAACCACTTGGAGGTAAAGCTCAATTTGGTGGACAAAGATTTGGTGAGATGGAGGTTTGGGCTCTTGAAGCTTATGGTGCTGCTTACACATTACAAGAAATATTAACAGTTAAATCTGATGACGTTGTAGGTAGAGTAAAAACTTATGAAGCTATCGTAAAAGGAGAAAATATTCCTGAACCAGGAATCCCAGAATCATTTAAAGTATTAATTAAAGAATTACAATCATTAGGATTAGATGTAAAACTTTATAGCGAGAATGATACTGAAATTGAAATTAAAGAACATACTGAAGAAGGTTTAGACGGAGTAGAAGAAAGAATTGACGAAAGTGAATTAGAAGAAGATAACTTAGTTGAAGTTTCAGATGAAGATTTAGAAAATTCTAATGAGTTAGATGATGAATTTTTTACAAATATTTTAGATGAAGAAGATTTACCAGATGATAAAATATTTGAAGATTTAGATTCTTTAGATGATGAAGAATAATTAATTAAATAATAGGTTGCAAAAGTTTAATTTTGATTCTTAGATAAGTTGTGCAGCGGTGTATATCAAAATTAAACTTAGCACCACCCAAGTTTAAAAAAATTATAAGGGGGCTACTTTAAAAGTGGAAGAATTAGAAGTTTTTAATAAGTTAAAAATAGGATTAGCTTCAGATGAGAAAATCAGAGAATGGTCTCATGGTGAAGTAAAAAAACCAGAAACAATTAACTATAGAACTTTAAAACCAGAAAAAGATGGTTTATTTTGTGAAAAAATATTTGGTCCAACAAAAGACTGGGAATGTCATTGTGGAAAATATAAAAGAGTTAGATATAAAGGTATAGTTTGCGATAGATGCGGTGTTGAAGTTACTACATCTAAAGTAAGAAGAGAAAGAATGGGACATATTGAGCTTGCAGCTCCTATCGCTCATATTTGGTATTTTAAAGGAATTCCAAGTAGAATAGGATTACTACTTGATATTTCTCCAAGAAGTTTAGAGAAAGTTATTTATTTCGCTTCTTATATCGTAACAGATAAAGGAACTTCAGGATTATTAAAATGTCAAGTATTGACAGAAAAAGAATATACTGAAGCTGAAGAAAAATATGGTAGAGGATCTTTCAAAGCTGAAATGGGAGCAGAAGCTATTAAAAAATTATTAGCTGAACTTGATATCGAAAAATTATCAGCTCAATTAAAGAAAGAACTTGCTAAAGCTAGCGAACAAAAAAGAGCTAAAATTATTAAAAGATTAGATACTGTAGAATCATTTAGAGTATCAGAAAACAAACCAGAATGGATGATTATGGATGTTATTCCTGTTATCCCACCAGAAATTAGACCAATGGTTCAATTAGACGGTGGTAGATTTGCTACATCTGACTTGAATGATTTATATAGAAGAGTTATTAATAGAAATAACAGATTAAAAAGATTATTAGAGCTTGGAGCTCCAGAAATTATCGTTAGAAACGAAAAAAGAATGCTTCAAGAATCAGTTGATGCATTAATCGATAATGGAAGAAGGGGAAGACCAGTAACAGGTGCTGGAAATAGACCTTTAAAATCATTATCAGATATGCTAAAAGGAAAACAAGGTAGATTCCGTCAAAACTTATTAGGTAAGAGAGTTGACTACTCTGGACGTTCAGTTATCGTTGTTGGTCCAGAACTTAAAATTTATCAATGTGGTCTTCCAAAAGAAATGGCAGTTGAATTATTCAAACCATTTGTTATGAAAGAATTAGTTGGTAGAGGAATTGCTCATAATATTAAAAATGCTAAAAGAATGGTTGAGAAATTAAGACCAGAAGTATGGGATATATTAGAGGAAGTTATTCAAGATCACCCTGTAATGTTAAACCGTGCTCCTACACTACACAGATTAGGTATTCAAGCATTCCAACCAATTCTTGTTGAAGGTAGAGCTATTAAACTTCACCCATTAGTATGTACAGCATTCAACGCTGACTTCGACGGTGACCAAATGGCTGTTCACGTTCCTTTAACACCAGAAGCTATTTCAGAAGCAAGATATTTAATGCTTTCTACAAATAACTTATTAAAACCACAAGATGGTAAACCAGTTACAGTACCAACACAAGATATGATCTTAGGTGCTTACTACTTAACTGTACAAATTGATGGTGAAAAAGGTGAAGGATTATACTTTAAAGATGAAGACGAAGCTATGATGGCTTACCAAAATGGTGACGTTGGATTACACTGCAAAATCAAAGTTAGAAGATTTAAAACTGACGAAGATGGAACAGTAAGACATAAAACAATTGAAACAACAATCGGAAGATTAATTTATAACCAAGGAATTCCACAAGATTTAGGATTTGTTGATAGAACAAACCCAGATAATGAATTCAATTTAGAAATTGACTTCCCAGTTATTAAAAAGAACTTAGGTAAAATCGTTGCTAACTGTATTAATGTTCACGGTTTATCTAAAACAGCTGAAGTTTTAGATTATATTAAAGCTACAGGTTACAAATATTCAACAAAAGGTGCTATTACAGTGTCTGTTGCTGACGTAGCTGTACCAGAAGCTAAAAAAGAAATCTTAGCTAAAGCTGATGAAGATGTTTCTAATATATTTAGACAATATCAACGTGGTATGATTACTAACGAAGAAAGATACGATGCTATTATTAAAATTTGGGAAAAAGCTACATCTGATGTAACAGAAGCTATGAAAAATAATTTTGATGAATTAAACCCAATATACATGATGGCTCAATCTGGTGCCCGTGGTAACATGAACCAATTAAGACAAATTGCTGGTATGCGTGGTCTTATGGCTAACACATCTGGTAAAGCTGTTGAAATCCCAGTTAAATCATGTTTCCGTGAAGGATTAGATTCTCTAGAATACTTTATTTCTGCCCATGGTGCTAGAAAAGGTTTAACAGATACAGCGTTAAGAACAGCTGACTCTGGATACTTAACAAGAAGATTAGTTGACGTATCTCAAGATATCATTATCAGAGAACCTGATTGTGGATCTACAAGAGGTATAGTTGTAGAAGATATTAAAGATGGAAATCAAATAATTGAACCATTAGAAGAAAGATTAGTTGGTAGATATGTAACTGAAGACGTTAAAGATCCTGCAACAGGTGAATTATTAGTTGATACAAATACAATGATCAACGACAAAATAGCTAAAGCTATTGTTAAAGCTGGAATCACAAAAGTAACAGTAAGATCAATCTTAGAATGTAGAGCAAGACATGGTGCTTGTGCTAAATGTTATGGTATGGGTCTAGCTACTCGTGAAACTGTAAATGAAGGAGAATCTGTAGGTATTATCGCAGCACAATCAATTGGTGAGCCTGGTACACAGCTTACAATGAGAACATTCCACACAGGTGGTGTTGCTGGAGGAGATATTACACAAGGTCTTCCAAGGGTTGAAGAGTTATTCGAAGCTAGAAATCCAAAAGGTTTAGCTATGATTACTGAAATCGATGGTATAGTTAAAATCAACGATGAGAAGAAAAGAAAAGAAGTTATTGTTACAAGTAAAGATAACAGCAAAACATATACAATTAGCTTTGGTTCTAAACTTAAAGTTAAAGATGGTGATGAAGTTAAAGCCGGAGATCCAATTACAGAAGGTTCTATCAACCCAGCTGACTTATTAGCTGTAAAAGGTGTTGAAGGTGTATATACTTATATTATCGCTGAAGTTCAAAAAGTTTATAGAAACCAAGGTGTTGATATCAACGATAAACACATTGAAGTTATCGCTAGACAAATGCTTAAAAAAGTTAGAATTGAAGATCCAGGAGATTCAGAATTCTATACAGCATCTCTTGTTGATTTACTTGAAGTTGAATTTAGAAATGAAGAATTAATTGCTGAAGGTAAAAAACCAGCTACATTTAGAAGAGTGCTTCTTGGAATTACAAAAGCTTCTCTTGCTACAGAAAGCTTCTTATCAGCTGCTTCATTCCAAGAGACAACAAAAGTATTAACAGAAGCTGCTATTAAAGGTAAAGTAGATAACTTAATGGGATTAAAAGAAAACGTTATTATCGGTAAATTAATTCCAACAGGAACAGGATTAAAACGTTATCAACAAATTAAAATTAATACAGAAAAAGAAAATACAATAGCTGATGCAACTGAAGAAGGTGCTGAAGAAGTTAATAACGAAGCTGTTTCAACAGAAGGAAACGAAGAATAATAAATAAAGAGGCGAAAATTCAATATTTTCGCTTCTTTTTTGCTTTTTTCAAGTCTTTTAAGACTTGAAACTCTTGAAGTACAAGAAGGTTTTGTGGTATAATAAATGTCGAAAAATATAGAGTATGAGGAAATAATATGCCAGGATATGTAATTCATTTAGCAGTTGCTGAAAAATATTTAGAAAAGCATAAAGATAAAAATGAAAACTATAATGATTTTATAGAAGGTGTTATTTTTCCGGATAGTACAAAAATAAAGGCTGAAACTCACTACGGAGAAAAGAGTTCAGAGTCCAATTTATATGAATTTTTAAAAGAGCATGAAATTAATAATAGTTTTGAAAGGGGATACTTTTTACATTTATTAACAGATTATCTTTTCTATAATAGATATATTGATAAAATATCAGAAAAAATTTATAATGATTATGATGTTTTAAATGATGCTTTGATTGAAAAATATCATGTAGTACTTCCAGTAAAAGTTAAAAATCAGGTGTTTTCGAAGGAAGGAACATTATATATATTGTCAATGGAATTACTTGACAAATTAATTGAAGAAATATCAAATATGGATTTAGAAAAAGTTTCTGATGAAGTAAAAAAACACCCCACAGAATGGACGAGAATGCATAAATTAAGAAGATTGTAATATAAGAAAGGAAATTATATAGCTTATGAAAAATGATATTGTATTGCCTAATTATGATCATTGTATTTTAAATACAGTAACATCAATATTAAAATATTATAATGTTGATAATGGTCATAAGTCATTAGAATGTTTAGATCAATTATTAAATAAGAGATATAGAAATGTTGTATTTCTTGTTTTAGATGGAATGGGAGAACATATTTTGAATAAGATTTCTCCAAATGGATTTTTTACTAATCATAGAATTGATTGTTTAACTTCAGTATATCCATCTACTACAACAGCGGCATTAACAACATATTATGCAGGAAGACCACCATATGAAACAGGATGGATTGCTTGGTCACAATACTTTAAAGAGTATGGAAGAACTGTTGATATGTTTTCGAGAAAAGAATCATATTTAAAAGAAGATATTGATAAAGCAAGAATGAATGTGTTTAAAGGAGTTATGGCTTATAAATCAATTTTTGAAATGATTGAAGAAGCTAATCCTAATATTAGAGCTTTTGAAGTAACACCTTGTTATTCAGATCCAAGAGCTAAGAGAAGTATGAGAGCGGATGATATTGATCAAGTTGTTGATTGTATTGAAATATTATGTGAAAATCCTGGAGAAAAATTTATCATGGCATATTGTGATAAACCAGATGGAACATTACATAAGTTTGGAACAGATTCAGAAGAAGCAAAAGAATTTTTATTAGATGCTGAAGCTAAAGTTAAAGCTTTGTGTGATAAATTACCAGAAGATACTATAGTAATTATCTCTGCTGATCATGGACATATGAATATTGAAAAAGCATATTCACTTCAAGATTATCCAGAAATTGAGGAATGTTTATACATGCCAGTTTCATTAGAATCAAGAACAGTAAATTTCTATGTTAAAGAAAACATGAAGAAAGAATTTGAAGAGAGATTTAATGCTGTGTTTAAAGATGAATTTTGGCTAATGACTGTTGAAGAATTTCTAGAGAAAAACTTCTTAGGATTTGGTAAAAAACATCCAAAAGTAGATGAATGCTTAGGCAATTATATAGCACTTTCAACATCATCAAGTATTATTATTATTGAAGCATATTTAGCAGAAGGAAAACCAGTAAAAAAATCAACACATTGTGGATTAACTAAAGAAGAAATGGAAGTTCCTGTTATAGTAATAAAAAAATAAAAGTTATTATGCTGCATGGCTTTAGCTGTGCAGCATTTTGTTTTCTTAAAATAATGTTAATAGTATTGATAATTAATTGAAGTTAGAATATAATTAATGAAGCAAAAATGTAAAACATAAAAATAAGGAGATATAAAAATATGAATGAGAAGAAATTGTTAATAGCTTCTATTATTATTTTTGTTTTAGTTGCTGTAATGGCTTTAGGAATTATTTTAAGTAAAGGAACAATATTTGGTATGAGATTAGTTTCTTTAACAAATGCTGAAGCGGAAAAAGCATCAAAAGTAGAATTAGAAATGAGCTTTGCAAAAGAATTTATATCAGCAAAAGGAGAAGAAGTTTCTCCAGAAGTTACTGCTGATGGATTAATTTTATCTGAAGGATTTGAATTAGTATCAGATAATGAAGAAATTGCAAAAATAGTTGATAATAAAGTTGTTGGTGTTTCAGAAGGAAAAGCAAATATAACGGTGAAATATGATGGAGCAGAAGCTACTGCAAAAGTAAAAGTAATAGTTCCAATGACTAAAATGACATTTACATCAACAAGTAGCTCTATAAGAGTTGGTAAAGATTTACAAATGAAACTTCAAATGCAACCATCAAATGCAAGCGTAGATCCAATTACATACACTTCAAGTGATGAGTCAGTTGCAACTGTAAATCAAAATGGAATAGTAACTGGAGTTTCAAAAGGAACTGTAACAATAACAGTACATGATGAATATACAGATACTACTAAAACAGTTAAATTAACAGTAAAGTAAGAAGAAAAACTTTAGTTTTATAAACTAAAGTTTTTTTGTGAAAATTTTGTGATATAATTTAAAAAATATTGAATGATAATTATAAATATGATATAAAATTTATATAACATATGAAAAGGTGAAGGAGGAAAAAATGACAAAAAAAACGTTGATTTATGGTTGCGTTGTATTATTGTTGATAGTTTCAATATTTGTTCTTACAGGATGTTCAAAAAATGAGACAATAGATAATGTTGAACAAGAAGTAGTATCAAATGAAGAGTTACAAACAAGCCAAGAAACAGAAAAAATTAAAGGTGCTTTTGAAATATATGGTTTAAAAGATGAGGTTTTATTACCAAAATTTGAAAATAAAGGTATTAGAGAGAGTGCTGAAAAAACTACAATTTACATTGATTTACCAGAAGATAAAGTAGTTACTTTAGATGAAATTGAAGAGTATAGATTACAAATAGCAAATGCTTGTAAATCTGCTTCTGATGATGGTAAAGTTTTCGATATGACTGGAACTAAAGAATTAACAGAAGATAGTGATAAAAAAGCGGGTGGATTATATGTATACACTTATGAAGGAATAAAGTATAGAATAATTTGTAATATCACAAAAAATGCTGGAAACCCTATTACTTTAGTAATAGAAAAGGCATAATTATTAAAATATAATAATATTAAATGAACTCAAATTGTTGGATATAATATTTTACAATTTGAGTTTTTTTATTTGTTATAGTATAGTTGAATAAAACACTATTCTATGTTATACTAAAGTGGTTACTTGTAGGCGTTTTCGAAAAAAAATAATTTCGAAAACAGAGTTTTAGGGAATATCCCATAGCGATTAAGGAGGTCGTAAAAATGCAAAAACTCAAAGTAATCTTGGCCATTGTAGTAACGTTAGTAATGACGTTTTCGCTTGTTGCTTGTGGCAACACAGAAGAAAACGATTCCGTTATTGATTCTACTACAAAAGAACATGAAGAAGTGATTCAGACACCGACAGAAAGCGATGAGTCCACGAAAGAGGATGTAGAAACGCAAGAAACTACTCCTCCTGTCACAGAAGAAGTTCAAGAATCAGATGAAACCGAAGTGCCGGATAATTCTGATAAAGATGACGGTACAAATGGAGAAGAGAATGAAGTCTGGGGAGACAATAAGTTTGAAGAAATGATGCCTGAACCGCCTGTTAAGGGGTGGAAGTTTGATCAAACAGATGATTTTACGTATGAAATGACTCTTGATAATCCAAGTGATGCAGATGTTACAGCTATGTGCGATTTTGCAAAAACATTGGAAAATGAAGGGTATACTATTCGAGAAGAATCTGAGACTTCTTATACCGCAAAAGCAGATAATGGAAATTTCATTAAAGTTAGATGCGAGGCAGGAAGGATTTTGGTTGTTATTTGTAATTTCACAAACTAATAGGCTATGGTAAATATTACCGGCAGCACGGAAGTTTCCGTGCTGCTTTTCTTATATATTATAAAGTTTGAAATTTGACAAAAAACCTTCAAAGTAGTATAATAAAAGAGTATTTTTATGTAAATAAGGAGATTTTATGCCGAATTCGAATGGTAAAATTTTAGATAGGCTTACTACCAAAAACGTAATATATGTAGTATTAATAGGATGCTTGTGTTTAGCTTTATGTGGTTATGACTTAAGATGGATTATACCGTCTATAGCAATCTTTTCATTAACTGTAGTATATACAGTTTGGATGAGTAGTAAAAAGAAAAGCGAAATAGCAAATCATATTAAAGATGTAACTTCAGATGTTACAACAGCATCTAGAGGAAACCTTATTAATACACCAATTCCACTTGTTTTAATCGAAACAGATGGAAATATAGTATGGAGAAGTAAAAAATTCGTTGATGAATTTCAAAATGTTGATATAGCAACATACTTAACTCCTATTATAAAAGAAATAAAAATGGACATTGAGAAAAACAGTGAAACAATTGAGATTTGTAAGCAATTCAATATAGATAAAAGATCATATAAAGTAAGAGGTTCAATAGTTAAAACTAAGAGAAGAGAAAAGAAAAAACAAAAAGAATATGTTCTTTCTTTATACTTTATAAATGAAACAAAATATAATGAATTGTTTGATACTTATAATAACTCAAAACCATGTATTGGTGTAGCAATGATAGATAACTATGATGAAATAATTCAAAGAATCTTACCAGAAAAGAAAATTGAATTATTAGCAAAAATAGAAAAAGAAATCATTGGTTGGGTAGTTCAAACAGGCGGATTAATTATCAAAACAGAAAGAGATTATTTCGTATATGTTTTTGAACAAAAGTACTTATCAGAATTTGAAAAAGAAAAATTTAATATATTAGATAAAATAAAAACTATTGAGTATGATAACAAATTTCCAATTACTTTAAGTATTGCTATTTCAGCAGATGGAAAAAACAATTATGAAAAATACAAATCAGCATTAGCTGCAATGGAAATAGTACTTGGACGTGGTGGAGATCAAGCTGTTATTAGAAGAGATGGAAAGTATAAGTTCTTTGGTGGTAAAACACTTGAAGTTGAAAAAAGAACTAAAGTTAAAGCAAGAACAATATCACAATCTATTTCAAGGGTTATTGAAGCATCAGATAATGTTTTAATAATGGGACATAAGAATATTGATATTGATGCTTTTGGTTCAGCATTAGGACTATTTAGATTATCTAAATGTTTAGGTAAAAAATGTTATATAGTTTCAGAACCAAAAGGAAAATCACTTGGAAAATTCATCGAAGTTTTAAATAGTGAAGAAGAGTATAAGGATGTAGTTATAACTGAAGAAGAAGCTTTTGAATTAATAACTGATAACTCATTATTAATCGTGGTAGATACTCATAAAACATCATATGTTGAATTTCCAGATTTATTAGAAAAAATTGATAGAAAAGTAATTATAGATCACCATAGAAAAGCACCTGATTGTATTGAAAATCCATTAATTTCATTTCATGAAGTTTATGCTTCTTCAGCGTCTGAGCTTGTTACTGAGATAATTCAATATTCACAAGAAAACGTTGAGCTTAAATTAATTGAAGCTGAAAGTTTGTATGGTGGAATTATGGTTGATACAAAGGATTTTACTTTTAAAACAGGCGTTAGAACATTTGAAGCTGCAGCATATTTAAGAAAATATGGCGTTGATATTATAAGAGTTAAGAAATGGTTCCAAGCAGATTTGGAAAGCTATAATATTATAGCTAACATTGTTAAAAATGTTGAGATATTTAATGATACAATTGCTGTCGCAGTATATGATGAAGATGGAGAAAATTCAAATCTTATTTGTGCTAAAGCAGCAGATGAATTATTAACAATAAGTGATATTACAGCATCATTTGTTATGGCAAAAATGGGAGATAAAGTTTGTATCAGTGGTAGATCAATTGGTGATATAAATGTTCAAATTATTTTAGAGAAAATGGGTGGTGGAGGACATATCACACTTGCCGGTGCACAATTAGAAGGATTTTCTTTAGAGGATGCCAAGAATGAACTTATAATTAGAATTAATGAATATTTATTAGAAACAGAATAAAGTTTTAAGGGATAATTTATAAATTATCCCTTTTTTATATTAAAAAATATTAAAAGCATATATATGTTTGAGTTAAAAGCTTGATATTTCAGCTAAAATGTTATACAATACATGAGTAAAATTATACAGAAAGATAAATTTTTGAAAGGAGAACAAGATGAAGGTTATTTTAAAACAAGATATTAAAGGGGTAGGAAAAAAAGATCAAGTTGTTAATGCTGCTGATGGATATGCAAGAAACTTTTTATTTCCTAAAAATTTAGCTGTACCAGCTGATAGTGGAAACATGAATAATTTAAAAGCTAAAAATGAATCTATTCAATACAGAAAAGGTGAAGACTTAAAAGAAGCTAAAGAAATAGCTGAAAAAATGAAAAAAATAACACTTAAGATTGCTGTAAAAGCAGGAGATAATGGAAAACTATTTGGTGCTGTAACAGCAAAAGAGATTGCTGAATCCTTGAAAAAAGATCATAAGATAGATGTTGATAAAAAGAAGATATTATTATCTGAATCAATAAAAGTTGCTGGAACAACTAGAGTTGAAATCAAGTTAAACGAAGGTGTAATGGCAAGTGTATTAGTAATGGTAGTACCAACAAAATAGGTACAAAATCTATAATTTAAGAGGGATGTAAATATGGATTTAGGAAAAGTTCCACCACATGATATAGAAGCTGAGCAAGCTATATTAGGGTGTATGTTAACAGACAGAGATTCTGTTATTGCTGCAATTGAAGTATTAAAAGAAGATGCTTTTTATAGAGAAGATAATAAAGCTATATATGCAGCTATACTTAGTTTATACTCAAAAAATGAACCAATAGATATAATTACAGTAAAAGCAGAATTGATAGAAACAGGTAATTTTGAAAGGGTAGGAGGACTTGAATATTTAGCGAGTCTACCTGAAAGAGTACCAACAACTGCTAACGTTGATAAATACATTAAAATAGTTGATGAAAAAGCTATGCTTAGAAATTTAATTTCTTCAGCAAATGAACTTGTAGCTTTAGGGTATGATGAAACTGAAGATGTTGATAGAATAATGGACATGGCTGAAAAGAAAATATTCGATTTAGCTCAAAAGAAAAATACAAAAGGTTATTCTGCTTTAAAAGATGTTTTAGTAGAAACTTTTGCAAAGTTAGAAGAATTATATAATCAAAAAGGTCAATTAAGTGGAACACCTACAGGATTTAAAGATTATGATTTAAAAACTTCTGGATTACATGATTCAGATTTAATAATTGTAGCTGCAAGACCTGCGATGGGTAAATCAGCATTTGCAATTAATATCGCTACAAACGTAGCTGTTCAAGCTAAAAAAGGTGTTGCTATTTTTAACTTAGAGATGTCTAAAGAGCAAGTTGGTAACAGAATTCTTTGTTGTGAAGCATTAGTTGATAGTAATAAAGTTAGAACTGGACAACTTGAAGATGATGATTGGGTTAAGTTAGCTTCAACATTAACAAGATTATCAGAAGCACCTATCTATATTGATGATACAGCTGGTATTTCAATAATGGAAATTCGTGCTAAATGTAGAAAGCTTAAGATTGAAAAAGATATTGGTTTAGTAGTAATCGACTACTTACAACTTATTCAAGGAAGTGGTAAGAAAAATGCTAGCCGTGAGCAAGAAATTTCAGAAATTAGTAGATCTTTAAAAATTTTAGCGAAAGAACTTCAAATACCAGTAATTGCACTATCTCAGTTATCTCGTTCTGTTGAAAAACGTGATGATAAGAGACCTATGTTATCAGACTTAAGAGAGTCTGGAGCAATTGAGCAAGACGCCGATCAAGTTATATTCTTATATAGAGATGATTATTATAATGAAGATAGTGAAAAGAAAAATGTAGCTGAAGTAATACTTGCAAAACACAGAGGTGGTTCAACAGGTACAATTGATTTAGCTTGGCTTCCAAGTTATACAAAATTCGCAAATTTAGAAAAAAGATTTTTTGAAGAACAATAATAAGAATGATTTGGGGACGTAGCTATTGAACAGAAATGTTCTATATCTTCGTCCTTGTTTTATAGAAAAGAAGGGGATTGTATGTTAGAAAAAGTATTAAATACAATTAAAAAGTTTAAATTAATTGAAAATGGTGACAAACTTGTACTTGGAGTATCAGGTGGACCAGATTCAATGGCTATGCTTAGTGTTTTAAGTAAAATTAAGAGTGAAGAATTAATTAAATTTGACTATGTTGTTGCACATATTAATCATGGATTAAGAGAAAATGCAAAAATTGATGAAAAATATGTTCAAGAGTATTGTGAAAAAAATAATATTGAATGTTTTATTCTTCATGCTAACATTAAGGAAACAGCAGAAAGAGAGAAAAGAGGATTAGAAGAAACAGGAAGAATAATTAGATATGATTTCTTTAATCAAGTGAAAGAAGAAGTAAATGCAAATAAGATTGCTATAGCTCATAATGCTAATGATAATGTAGAAACAGTAATTATGAATATTGTTAGAGGTAGTGGATTAAGCGGTTTAAAAGGAATAGAAGCTAAATCATTAAATTATATTAGACCATTAATTGAAATTGAAAGAGTAGATATTGAAGAATATTGTAAGAAAGAAAATATAAATCCAAGACATGATGAGTCAAATGATGAGAATGTTTATACAAGAAATAAAATTCGTAATGTAGCTATTCCGTATATTAAAGAGGAATTGAACCCTAATATTATAGAAGCTATTACAAGACTCTCAAATATTGCAAAAGATGATTTAAATTATTTGGATATGCAAACAGAAGTTGCGTATAATTCTATGTGTTTAGAAGAAAAAAACTTAAAAAATGATGTATATAATGAGAATGCGGAGGCTATAATTATATTAGATTTGAAGCGTTTTAATGCAGAAAATGTAGCGATTCAAAAAAGAGTAATTTTGTATAGTATAAATAAGATTTTTGGAACAACAAAGGGAATAGAAAAAATACATATAGAAGATATAATTAAACTTTGCAACAATAATATTGGGAATAAATTTTTAACTCCGAATAAAAAAACTAAAATTGTAATCAAAAATAAAAAAATTATCATTTCGGACGTAAAATAGGCTTCCGTAAAGGCCTTGAAAAATCAAATGTTACAGACATATTTCTTTTAAAAAAACCTATTGCAATTGAATTTTTGCTATGCTATATTTTAGGCATATAAGAATATGGGAGGACAATATTTTGAAAAGTGGTATCAAAACACTAGCTTCATGGCTAGTTATATTAATGCTGATTTTACTTGGGCTACATACTGTGCTTAATAACCCAGATATGCAAATGCCTTATTCAAAGTTAATTAGCAGCATTGCTAATAACGAAGTAGAAAAAATAGAAATATCATCAGATAAAACAAGTGCATATGTTTACTTTGTTGGTGCTGAAGAGAATGCTATTCCAAAAGAAGTTGCTATACCAAGTGTAGATAGCTTTATGGATCAAATTGCAGATGTTATGGCTGAAAATCCTACATTAACAGTTGTTCAAGAAGAAGAATCAATTGTAATGTCTGTATTAAGTTTATTCTCACCATTAGTAATCATATTAATATTTGTTCTTTTCTGGTTACTACTTATGAACCCAAATCAAGGTGGTAACAAATCTATGAACTTTGGAAAAAGTAAAGCAAGAATGTTAAATGCTAATGATGAAAAAACAAAATTAACATTTAAAGATGTTGCTGGTATAGATGAAGAAAAAGAAGAGTTATCTGAAATAGTTGATTTCTTAAGATCACCTAAAAAATTTACAGATATGGGTGCTAGAATTCCAAAAGGTGTACTATTAGTAGGACCTCCAGGAACAGGTAAAACTTTACTTGCTAAAGCTGTTGCTGGTGAAGCAGGAGTCCCATTCTTTATTATAAGTGGTTCTGATTTCGTTGAAATGTTCGTTGGTGTTGGTGCATCAAGAGTAAGAGATTTATTTGAACAAGCTAAGAAAAACGCTCCATGTATCATATTTATAGATGAGATTGATGCAGTTGGACGTCAAAGAGGTGCAGGTCTTGGTGGAGGACACGATGAAAGAGAACAAACATTAAACCAATTATTAGTAGAGATGGATGGTTTTGCTGCAAATGAAGGTGTTATCGTACTTGCTGCTACAAATAGACCAGACGTATTAGATAAAGCTTTATTAAGAGCAGGAAGATTTGATAGACAAATATTAGTAGGACAACCAGATGTTAAAGCTAGAGAAGAAATATTAAAAGTACATGCTAGAAAGAAAAAATTAGGTGATGATGTTGATTTAGGAACAATCGCTAAAAATACAGCAGGATTTGTTGGTGCCGACTTAGAAAATGTTTTAAATGAAGCAGCCCTTTTAGCAGCTAGAAGAGACAAACAAGAAATAGGTATGCTTGAAATAGAAGATGCTATGGTTAAAGTAACTATGGGACCAGAGAAAAAATCAAGAGTAATTAGTGAAAAAGAAAAGAAACTAGTTGCTTTCCATGAAGCTGGTCACGCTGTAGCAAGTAAATTCTTACCTACTCAAGATGACGTTCATCAAATATCTATTATTCCAAGAGGAATGGCTGGAGGATATACAATGTATAGACCATCAGAAGATAGATCATTTATGAGTAAATCTGAAATGGAAGAACAAATCATATCATTATTAGGTGGTAGAGTTGCAGAAGCTTTAGTACTAGGAGATATCTCTACAGGAGCAAGTAATGACATTGAAAGAGCATCTAAAATTGCAAGAGCAATGGTTACTAAATATGGTATGAGTGAAAAACTAGGAGCAATTACATTTGGATCAGGAAATGAAGAAGTGTTCTTAGGTAGAGACTTTACAACACAAAAGAACTTTAGTGAAGAGACATCAGGATTAATAGACGAAGAAGTTAAGAGAATTATAGATACAGCATATAGAAGAACAGAAGATATCTTAAACCAAAATATGGAAAAACTTCATGCAGTTGCTAATGTGTTACTTGAAAAAGAAAAAATAGATGGAGAAGAATTTAACAATATAATGAATTCTTAATCTTCGAATTCTAATTAAATACTAAAACGAGACGCCTTTTATGGGCGTCTTGTTTTTTATATAAAAAAAGAACTAACCTTTCGGTTAGTTCTGGTGGGCAATCGGGGGATCGAACCCCGGACCTTCTGATTAAGAGTCAGCTGCTCTACCATCTGAGCTAATCACCCTTTCTGATAACAAAATACATTATAAAACAATGATTTTAGTTTGTCAATGAATTAAATAAATATGTTTGAAAAAATGAATAAAAAATTATTTGTTTGGATATTATATAAGTAAATCTTATGTAGAAAGGAATAGAAAATGAGTTCATTAAATCAAATGGAATTACAAAATTTAAGACATTTTATTGGAGCACAAACTAATGCGTATTCAAAATTTACACATTATGCTGATAGTGCTGTGGATCCACAAATCAAACAAGTATTGAATAAAGCGGCTCAAGATGCTTTAAGTTCAAAACAAAAATTAATGTCATTCTTGGTTTAGGAGGTAATATGGAAGAGAAAGCTATTGTAAATGATGTATTATCATCAACAAAATCATGTTTAAAAGATTTTGAAAGTGCTATTACAGAAACAGCTAATATGGAGCTTAGACAAACACTTCAAAATTTAAGGAATTCATCAGAAAGTTTTCAATATGAACTTTTTAAATTAGCAGAATCAAAAGGATACTATGTTCCTGCACAAAATGCAACAGTTCAAGAGATAACAACAGTAAGAGATGAAGTAACAAATCAATAGAGACAGGTCGGCAAATTTTGTGCCGACTTTTTTCACAAAATTTTCAAAATTAGAACAAATTGTTATTGACATTATTGCTTAAATATTATAAGCTAATGTTGAATATAAGTATAATTTATTAGGTAAAGCTTTAAAATTTTTAAATATTTGAAAAAATATTTAAGTGCTACTCGTTTTAAAGTTTTATTTTTTAAGAAATTATATGTGAAATTATATTCAAATATGGTACAAAGGGGTGGTGGCAATTACTAATATTCTAAGGAACATAGTGATTTACTTAAGAGCATGGATTAAATTAATAATTATGCTACTTGTAGGACTTGCAATCATAGGTTTTGTAGTTTTTGTCGTGTATAAACCAATGTACAGTGTATCTTTAAACGGTGAGTTTATAGGTTATACTGAAGACAAAAGTAAGTTACAAAAGAAAATTAATACATATTTAGATAGTGGAGACAACAAAACAGTAGCATTTGTTGAGGTAGACAGTTATCCAGAGTATGATTTATGTTTATTACAAAAGGGATATAAAGCTAATGATGATGAAATATTTGATACAGTAATTAGCTCAGGTGTTCCATATTATAAGTATTATGCTATTATAGAAAATGGTGAAGAAAAATATTATGTTTCATCATATGAAGAAGCAGATGCAATAATAAACGATTTAAAAGCAAAAAATAGTCAAAATCAAGATTCTATAACTTATGCTTTAAAATATGAAACAGAGTTAAAAGAATTTTCAGATAAAGATACAGCTGTTGCAGCTTTATATAAAGAAAAAGTTAAAACAATTAAAAAGAAAATAGTTACATCAAAAAGCTATGATATGGCTAATACAACACTTGGTATTTCATTAGTAAGACCAGTTAATGGAACTATTACTTCAAGATTTGGTAGAAGAAGAAGTGGAATTCACACAGGATTAGATATAGCAACATCTTCTGGAACACCACTTAAAGCAGCAGCTTCAGGTACAGTAGTTTACTCAGCATGGAAAGGATCATATGGAAATTTAGTTATAGTAGATCATGGCAATGGTATTCAAACATACTATGCTCACTGCAGTAGATTATATGTTAGTGTCGGACAGACAGTAAGTCAAGGGGAGACAATCGCGGCAGTTGGTTCAACAGGAAATTCAACAGGGCCACATTTACATTTAGAAATTAGAGTAAATGGAGTAGCAAAAAATCCTCAAAACTATATTTACTAAAAGAAGGAGAGTTTTTATAACTCTCCTTTTATGTTATTTTAACTAAATTAATTTATCAATAGTGTGAGTGTTTAAAGTAAACTTTCCAAATTCTTTTATTTTTGAATTTAATATATTAGAGGTAAAGTGGGTTGCGGTTTCATCAAAAAGTGAAATTTGCATCCTTTTTGTTTGTTTTAAGTCTATATTTTTTGTGTTAATCATTAAATAATAATTACTTTTGTATTTATAAAGATTAAATATATTTTTTAATAAATTATAGTTTCGTTCTATAAATGATAAAGCTTCATTTTGATTTTTGAACATATATGTTATTTCGCTGGATATATCAGTATTTTTAGAATTGAAATTTGATAAATCTTTGGTTATATATATAATAAAATGGGTATGATTAAAAGAGTAGGATTCAACATCTAACTTATAATTTTTAAATGTAAAATTAAGTTCTTCTTCGGCAATTTCTAAAATGGCATAAATAAACTTTTTAATAAGTTTTGAGCCAGATAAATATGTATGAATAGAGATACCGTTTTCTTCTAATTCCTTAGAATCAAAAGATATTTTTAATTTGCTGTCATTTAGCATTTCAAGTTTCATAAGAATCCTCCTATATAATTAAATTATACATTGATTAAATTAAAAGTAAATGTCAATAAATGTATGCGTTTTTTATATTAAATTATATTTAAAAAAACTATATAAATTACTTGAAAAAAAGTACTTATCAATATATAATATAACAGTAAAAATATAAATATCCGTAAGAAAAAATGGAGGTACAGATATGGCAACAAAAGAAAAAAATATGTGGATCCTTTTAGTATTCCTTTTATCAGGATTAGTACTTGGTGGATTGCTAGGGGAGCTTGCAAAAAGTGTAAATTGGTTATGGTGGCTTGCATATGGAAATGAGTTTGGACTATCTAGCCCAGTAACATTAGATTTAAGTGTACTTAAAATATCATTTAGCTGTATGTTTAGAATTAATATTGCTAGTATTATAGGGTTAGCAATTGCTATATTCTGGTACAGAAAAATTTAATATAAATAAACAAACTTTAAATGAAAGGAAGAGGTAGATGAATAGAAATAGGCAAACCGAAATATTAGGTGGAATAGTTACTATAATAATTTTAGTACTCTTAATATTTCTTTCTAATGTAGAAACTAATAAATTGTCTTTTTTTGAAAGTGCAGTAAGTTCTGTCGTAAATCCTGTTCAAAAAGTATTTGTTGATTTAAAGAATAAAATTCAAGGTAACAGTGTTTATTTTGAAAATATAGATACTGTTATTGCTGAAAATGAAGAACTAAAGAAAAGAAACAGTGAGCTTGAAACTCTAGTTAGAGAATTAGAATTGATAAAAGCAGAAAATACACAATTACAACAATATATGCATTTATCAGATAAATACACAAATTACAATACTGTACCTGCATATGTAATTAACAAAGATGTAAGTAATTACAGTAGTACATTAGTACTTAATGTTGGTTCAGATGATGGAATAAAAGAAAAGATGACTGTTATAGCTGATAAAGGATTAGTTGGACATGTTATTTCAGTAACAGCAAAAACTTGTAAAGTTCAAGTTATAATAGACTCAGCAAGTACAGTAAGTTCTACAATTAGTACAACACAAGAGAGTGTAATTTGCAAAGGAACATTAGAAAATGATCAAATCTTAAGAGCAAGTTATATTCCAACAGGTGCTGAACTTATTCAAGGTGATAATGTTTATACATCAGGTGTTGGTGGAATTTATCCTAAAGGAATAATAATTGGTACAATAAAAGAAATAATTACAACAAGCAATATTACAGATAGATATGCTACTGTAGAACCAGCTGTTGATTTTTCAAAATTAGATACAGTATTAATTATTGTTGATGAATAGAAAGGAACTTAAGATATGAGAAAAACCGCTATAGCGATTTGTTTGATATTAATATTTTTTGTAGTATTTTTCTTACAAGTAAATATATTTAGTTCTTTTACTATAGCTGGAATTAGTCCAAATTTGATTGTAATTTATGTATTATGCATAGGATTGTTTGCAAATCAATTTTTTGGTATTTCACTAGGTGTTTTATTTGGACTAATACTTGATTTTGTTTATGGAAAAGTAATAGGTACATCTGCAGTAATGCTTTGTGTTATTGGTTATTTAGGTTCATATTTTGATAAAAACTTTTCAAAAGAAAATAAATTAACAATAATTATGATGGTAGCTGGTGCGACTATTATTTATGAATTTGGATTATATTTTTTAAATTCTTTAATATTAGAATTTGATAGAGAGTATTTTGCTTTTTTAAAGATTGTTTTACTAGAAACTTTATATAATATTTTACTTTCTATAATCTTCTATCCATTAATACAAAAAACAGGATATTTAGTAGATAGAACATATAAGAAAAATAATATCTTAACAAGATATTTCTAAAATAGAAAAATTCTATTAAGAATAGGGGTGAGATAGCTGAGAAAAAAGAGTGAATTAGAGAAATCTAATTTCAGGTACAATATGCTTACCGCGATTGTATATCTAATGGGAATTTTAATCCTTATGCAGCTGTTTAATCTGCAGATTGTAAAAGGAGCAGAATATAGAGAGAATTCAAATACGAAGTTAACGAGAGTTGCGACAATAGAAGCGGCAAGAGGAAGCATACTTGATAGAAGTGGAAATGTTCTGGTTAGTACAGAAATGGAATTCTCACTTGAGATGTATAATGCAAAAACAGAAGATGATCAACTTAATAGTTCAATACTTACAATGACTAATATTCTTGAAAGTAATGGAGATACATATGTTGATCCTTTTCCAATTAGTATAGATCCATTTGAATTTCATTTTGAAAATGATGAAAAACTGGCAGAGTGGAAAACTAAATACAAAATACCAGAAACAGCTTCGGCTGAAGAGGCTTTTTACTTATTTAGAGATAAATACAATATTAAAAGCGATAATGTAAAAGAAATTAGACAAATCTTAGCAATAAGATATGCAATATCAACTATCGGATATTCTACAACAAGATCTATGGAAATATCTGATAATATATCAAGAACGAGTGCAGTTCAACTACAAGAAAACTCACAAAGTTTAACTGGTGTTAATATAGTAGTAGAACCTACTAGAATATATCATCAAGGCACTTTAGCATCGCATATTATAGGATATGCATCAAGAATTAGTAAAGCAAATCAAGAAGAATTTGCCAAACGTGGTGATACTTATGAATATGATGTTGCAGATAAAGTTGGACAAACAGGAATAGAGAAGACATTTGAAGAATACTTAAGAGGTGAAGATGGCGAAAAGCAAATAGATATGTCTGTTGATGGAACAGTAACAGGTGAATATATTTCTAAAGAAGCTATTGGTGGTGCTAATATAGTCCTTACAATAGATGCAAATCTACAAAGAATTGCAGAAGAATCTTTAGAAAGAAATATCGAAAGAATAAGGAATGGTGAACTTGGTGATCCAGCTCCTGCTGAAGGTGGAGCTGCAGTAGCAATTAACGTTAAAACTGGTGAGGTTTTGGCTATGGCTAGCTATCCAGATTATGAGCCAGGATTATTCTATAACGGAATATCTACTCAAAAATATAATGAATACAAAGATAATCCATATCATCCTTTATCAAGTAAAGCAATGCAAGGTTCATATGCTCCAGGATCTATATTTAAAATGATAACTGCAATAGCTGCTTTAGAAAGTGGGGTAACAAATTCTAGAGAAAAGATAAATGATAATGGACCTTATTATGGTATAGTAACAGGTGAAACAGACGATCCTGCATGCTGGTACTACAATGATTATGGTAGAGGACATGGACCTTTGAACATAGCACAAGCTATTCAAAAATCTTGTAATTATTTTTTCTTTGAAGTAAGTCAAAGAATGGGAATAGAAAATATTGAAAAATATGCAAGATATTTTGGATTAGGAGGCAAAACAGGAATAGAGATTGTCGGAGAAAACTCTGGAACTCTAGCAACAAGGGAAGTGGCAAAACGAAAAGGAGAAGTTTGGTCAGCTGCTCAAACAGCTTATGCATCTATTGGACAAGGATTTAACAGTTTTACACCATTACAAATGTGTAAATATCTTGCAATGGTAGCAAATGGAGGAAATAAACTAGACGTATCAATTGTAAAAAGTGTTATAAAATCAAATGGAACTCAAGTTTCAAAAAATGAAATAGATGAATTTATTAATAATAAATTAGGATTAACAAATGAAGAAACTGAAGCCCTTGATATTAGTGATGATACAATGCACACAGTATTAGAAGGAATGAGATCAGTTACAGAAGGTGAAGGTGGAACAGCCTATACTACATTTAAAGACTTTTCAATATCAGTTGGAGGTAAAACAGGTTCGGCAGAAGCAGGAAGAAGAACTGATGGATGGTTTGCAGGATTTGCACCGTATGAAGATCCAGAAATAGCTGTAGTAGTTATGGTAGAAAATGGTCACCATGGTTTCTACACAGCGGAAATAGTAAAAGAGATTATTTACGAATATTTCGGAATGAATGTAGTATCAGTAACTGAGGATATGTCAGCTTCAGTAGAGACAGAATCTTTTAGATAGAAGGAAGGGTAAATTAATGCTAAATAATATTAAGATTAACCAAACTACAAATGAAATAATATTAAACGTAAATGTAATTGCTGAAATTCATGAAATATTAGAAGAATTACAAACGAAATTACCTAAACTAAGAGATTTTTATAAATCTTCTACATTACCAATGAGGGTTACTGGAAGATTGTTTACTGAATCTGAAATTAATAGAGTAAAAAGTGAAATTCAAGCTGAAATTGATGTTCCAATTAAATTTGATGATGTATCTGATTTATTAGGATTACATGCTATAAAAAGAACTTTTGAAGCAGATACAGATATATCAGAAACTAAATTTATACAAAATACATTAAGAGCTGGAAAAAGAGAAGAGTATCCAGGAAGCATAGTTGTTTGTGGTGATGTTAACTCTGGAGCTGAAATAATAGCAGGTGGAAATATTATGATATTAGGTGCATTAAGAGGTGTTGCTCACGCTGGTGCAAATGGTAATACAATGGCTATGATATCTGCAAATTATATAGATGTAACACAAATTAGAATAGCAAACTTAGTAAGAGAAGTAGGGGAAAGAGTTGATAAATGCCCTATTTGTAAGATTGAGAAGAATGAAATTATAATTGTGTAATTTAAAATATAAGGAGAAATAAGGTTATGATCAAGATTAGATCATAGCCTTTTTTGTTGCTTTTTAATATGTTTAATCCTATATCGAAATTATCATCTTCAAGAATAGTAAGCATTGTTGCAATTTTTATGTATTTATCGACTTTTTCACTTTTATCATTGTCTAAAAAAGGTTTTAAAGATAATAATAGTTTATTCCTAGGGCTATCGGTATTTTGATTGATTTTAGATATAATATTTTTGATTTTTAAAATTGTGTCTAAATCAAGAGAAAAGCTTGAAGTATCAGTGTTTTCAGCAGGCGAATGAGTGTCGCCTGCTATTTTGTTAATATCAATATCTTTTTCTTTTAAAATATTTGTAAAATTATTCAATAATTCTGAAAAATCTTCATTCATAAATTATTTATCATCCTTCTTAAAATCTTGCTTAATGTTTGAGTTTTCAAGTATTTGCTGAGCTTTATATATGTTTTTTTCAAGTTCAGCCTTATCCATTTTTGAAATTGCGGCAAGAAGTTTGTTAATATCCATGTTATTCAAAGTTATTCCTCCTTTTTTTATAAGTATATGCAGTAAAAATGAAATGTTGATAATTTCTTACGGATATCCACAAAAGAGGAAAAAATTGTGGAAAACATTGGCAAATGTCGAAAAATGTAATGTAAACTTAATACTAAGTAAAAAAACGTGTAATGCATTTATTTCCGTAGAAAAACGGGCTACAACCCTTGAAAACACTGGTATTTACAAATCACTAAAAGGAGAGTAATATTTTATATATATAAATAAAAGTAAGACGTATTGCGTCCAAATTCAAAAGAGAAGGAGTATTTTATGGGAACAGTAAAAACTTTAAAAGCTAAGTTAATAGTGATCTTAATCGTTTTTATGATGTTATTCAGTAACTTCGGTTTCACATTATCAGCAATTGCTGCAAGTGATGAATTCGAGGTTATTAATCGTGGTTTCTTCAGAAAAGATGAAATCAAATTCGATGCTTATTTCGAAGACGAAGACGGTAACAAGATTACAGAACTTACAAAAAACGTAAATGAAAATATCAAATTGGTTTTAGAAATTCTTCCACAAGTTGAAGGTTTCTTACAAGATGGTACTATTAGAGCGGTTAGTGCTGATGGTAGTAGTCTTGGATTTAAATTTTCAGCAGTAAGTCAAAACTTATTAGCTACAACAAAAACTGAATCAAGTTTAGTTGAAGCAATAAAAGGTGCTGAATCTTTATTAGAAGAACCTAAAGAAGAAGTTGAAAAAACTGAAGATGAGAAAGGGGAAGAGCCTGCAACTGATTCTAACACAAATACAGTAACAGTAGACAGTTCAATTCAAAGTATTTTAGATAAAGTATCAGATAAAGTACAACAAGCTGATAGTGATGTTGTTAAAACAAATCCATTAGCTTCTATTATTGATGCAATTGGTGAAGAAATATTAGTTGATGAAAATGTTATTGTAGAAGATGAAGAAGATGAAGAGACATATGAAGATAAAGTAAAAGATGCTTTATTAGATATTGTTATTGAATCTGAAAATGAAATCTTATTAAGCAATATAATAGAAGATACAAAAATTGTTGTTGACTTAGAATTTGTTCCTGGAGAAAAATTAGACATTAATAATTTATTAGAAGAAGTTAAATTACAATTAAGTGGTACTTTTATTAATAAAAACTTAAAAGAAGTAAAAATAGGTAAAGAAGAAAAAGTTGTTGTGGGGTGGGATTATTCAAAAGATATAGTTGTATCTAGTGAATTTTCAAAATTCTCACCATTCTCAGTAATGGATGTTTCTGGTACTATTGTACAAAATGATATTACAATTACAAGAAATATTAATGATAGCAAATATTTACCAGTAAAATCTACAACGATTGAAGTTGATGTTCCAAAAATAAATGATCAAGCTCCTATAGAAATAAATGTAGTTGCTAATAAAACATTAGCAACTAATGGTGAAGATGTTGGTGAAACAACATTTACTAGAAATAATTGGAGCTATGATAAAGAAAATAACAAAATAACAATTAAGACTGTAAATAAAGAAGGAAATACAGCCGTTTATTCTCATGGAGAAGATCAATACGTAATCATATATAGATTTAAAGAATATGTTGAAGAAGAAAAATATAATCTTTCAAATACAGTAACTGTAAGAACAGTTGAATATAGTGCAAATACAAAAACAATAACAAAGAAAATTGATGAAACAAAAGAAGTTACAGTAAAAAAAGATGAACTTTTAACAAGTTCAATTGGTACAAGTTCAGAAAAAATTAATAAAGCAAAGATTAATGCAAATTATAATTCAGAAATAGCAATGTATGAAACTGAATATAAAACACAAGTTAGAGTTAATATTTTAACAAGTGATATTTTAGAAAATGTAAAAATTGACGTATCAAAAGAAATTTATAAAAGTAATTTAGGATTAGATTTTGATGCTGATAATGTAGAAATTAAAAATATTAAATTTAATTCTGCTCAATTACAAGAGATTTTAGCAAATGGTGGAGAAATTGTATTAAAAAATTTAAACGAAGAAGTTTTATATATAATTAATAAAGATTTGTTAAAAAATGAAAATGAAATAGAATTAAAATTAAATAATGAAAGAAATTTATTAATTGAATTAAATGGAATTAAAAGAAATGGAACAATTGATTTTGAGTTATCAAAAGTAATTGGGAAATGTGAATTAGAAAAAGAAATATTTAATAAAAATATTACTGATATTGAAAGTGTAGTAGAAATGAAAGTAAAATATCTTGGAATGGCTGAAGAAATTCAATTAACTCCAATGGCTACAAAAAAAGCTTTTGAAAAAAGCTCTACAAATGCAACATTATCAGTTAATAAAGAAGTGTTTTCTACAACAAAAGAGAACGGAAATATTGAGTTTAAAATAGAATTAAATAACAATAATGTTAATGGAGATTTATATGCTAATCCAACATTTGAAATAGCATTACCAAATCATGTTAAAGAGATTAGATTGTTAAGTGTTAATTTATTACATGGTGAAGAATTTGAAATATCTGATTTTAGTACATATACAAATATTGATGGAACACCAAGAATTAAAATTGATTTAAAAGGTGTTCAAACAAGATTTAATTCTAGCGAATTAACAAATGGTACAAATATAATTATTAATGCTGATATTGTTGTTGATGAGTACACATCAAGTAAAAAAGATCAGATTAAATTATATTATTGTAATGAAGGGGTAACTAATTATACAGTTCAAACAAAATGGTCTGTTATTAGAAATTATTCAAATTCAATAATAAGACAAACAAATGGTTATGATGCTAAATCTATTGAATTTAAAGGACCAACAGGATTATTAGCTATTAATGCTATAAAAAATTATGATGGAAATAATAATACAGTAAAATCTATCAAGCAAGGTGAAAAAATTATTGAAGTAAGAAGAGATTCAGAATCACGAATTGCAACAATGGAATTAATTGTATTAAATAATACTGATGATGATTGTACAGAAACAATTTTATTAGGAAGAGTTCCTTTTAAAGGCAATAAAGATGTTGTTACTAGGGAGGACCTTGGAACAAATGTAGATGCTTTGGTTAAAGGAAAAATTATAGCTTCTGAAGAAAATACAAATAGATCAAAAATTTATTACTCTGGAAATGAGAATGCTGATACAGATTTAAATAAAAAAGGTAATGAGTGGACAGAAAACTTTATAGGAGATTTTACAAAATCATTTATGATTGTTGTAGAAGGAACAGTAGCTCCTGGAGCAATTTTAAAATATTCATATGATTTTGAAATACCTTCAAATCTAGGATATGAAGTTAAAATGTTAGGAAGTTTTGCTGCCATTTACAATAGAAAAGAAGATACAATTATTTTAGCCGAAAAAACATTAGCTGATTCTGTAGGAATCGCTACAGAAGTTGGAGCTAAATATGAAGCTACAATGAGAGTCGACGTTGGAAATAAAGCAATAGGTGAATCAAGATATTTGAATTACTATGTAGATGTAAAAAATACAGGTAGTGTAGATTTAAAAGATGTAAAAATAGTCGTTGATAGACCGACATTTGCATTTTTCTGTGAAAAACAAGAAAATAAAAATGATGGTAATAATGGATATGTAGTAAAACATAATTTACAAAACTTTGTTTCTACGATTTCTAGTTTAGAAGCTGGTGAAAAAGTTGAGATTAAAATTCCAATGAAGACAGACAAATTGCCAAAAACTGTAAAAGAATATTCAATAATGGTTCCAAATGCAAGATATGATTATGAGAAAGATTTATATTATACAATAGATGAAAACAATGATGTTCATTATATTGATAAATTACCAAATGAATTTGTTTTAGAGAATAAAGCAAAAGTGACTGTAGAAGGATCAGCAAAAGAATATGTTACTAATATAGTGAAAAACAAAATAGAAAGAAGATTTTTTGATATTGAAATAACACCATATAAAACAGAAGGACTTGTTGGAGATTTTGTTTCAGGAGATTTCTTCTCATATATTGTAAAAATACAAAATATTAGTGGAGAAAAAATAACAGGTGTTGATATCAACGCTGTAATACCAAAAGAATTGAAGTTTAGAGGTATTAATGAATTAGTAGAAAACCCATATGAATATGAATATAATGAAGAAACTAATGAAATTGATTTTACAATTGGAGATTTAGAGTATCTGGATAGTGCAAGATTTTATGCAGATTGTGATATTTCAAATATGAAAAATATTGGGTTGGTATTATCAAAGGCAAACTTTACAGTTACTGCTGATAACGATATTGAAGAAAAAAGTGATGCAATAGAAGTTAAATTGGTAGGACCAGAATTAGAAATAACTCATGAACTAAATACTACTACAAATTCTGTTGAAGAATGTAAAGATTTTGAATATATAATTAATATAAAAAATAAAGGTGCATATAAATCAAGTGCAATTAATATTGAAACAAAAATACCAGAATGTTTATCAGTAATACACACAACATCAGAAGGTAAAAAACCTATAACAACAAAAACTGATGGAAATATGGTTAAGGGTTACTTAAGTGCAATTGATTCTAATGAAACTATATCTTTTATAATTCTTTTAAAATCAGAACCTTTAGATAAAGAAGAACTAAGTAGAGAGCTTTATATACAATCAAAACTTAATGAAAAGTATATTGGAGATTTTGAATTAGAAGATCTTAAAATGTGGCTTGTAGATGATCCGGATAGAGAATTAACTGAAGAAGAAAAACAAGAACAACTTGATGAGGAATTATTTAAACCAACTGATGATGTGGAAACACCGGAAGATGAAGAAAAGCCAATAATAGATAGAAATGACTCAAATAATGATGAAGAAAAGACAGAAGAAAAACCAGATATAGATAATAGTAATAACTCAAATAATAATAGACCAGGAGAAAATGACAGTTTTTCAAATCAAGAGTCAAACAATGTAAAAGATGAAAATGATGAATCTAATGATACAACAAATGAAAATAACTCAGATAATAATCAATCAAATGATAATTCATCAAATAATACAGTAAAACCTGTTGATAATAAAGTTAATATAACAGGAAAAGTATGGAAAGATGAAAATAAAGATGGAATAAAAGATGATTCTGAAGATCCAATTAGAAGCGTTAAAGTTTCAATTTATGATGGAAATAGTGAAATTAAAACGTGTGTAACTGATTCTCAAGGTAAATATAGATTTAATGATGTTACAGAAGGTAAATACGTTGTAGTATTTAATTATGATAAAGAATTATATGTAGCAACAACATATAGAAAATCTGGTGTTCCTGAAGATAGAAATTCAGATGTCATAGAATCAGAAGATGGAGTTGCTGTTACAAATGAAATTGTGTTTACAACTGATCAACAAATTGATTTAGGTTTACAAATTAAAGATGAATTTGATTTTGCAATTGAAAAATATATTACTAAATCAATAGTAAAATCAGGTGATAAAGAAAAAATAACAGAATATGAAAATACAGCTTTAGGAAAATTAGAAATTAGATCTAAAGAATTAAAAAATTCATTAATTTCGTTAGAATATACAATTAAAATAACTAATATAGGTAATGTAGATGGAAAAATAGAAACAATAAAAGATTACTTACCAAAAACATTGGAGTTTGATGAAAAACAAAATAATGGTTGGTATTTAGATTCTGACGAAGTTTTATGTAATAATACATTAAAAGATATTGTTCTTGAACCAGGTGATACTAAAGAAATAAAATTAGTGTTAAATAAAGTGATGACAGAAGATAATACAGGAACAATAGTTAATAAAGTAAAGTTAGATGCAATATCTGATAAAAATTTAACAGATAATCGTACAGAAAACAATGTTGCAACTCAAGAATTATTAATTACAGTTAGTACAGGTAGAACAGTACAGATTGTATTATTGGTAGCTTGTATTGCAGGTTTTGCAGTTCTATTTAATTTTACAAACATCAAAGCGTTAATAACTGGAAAGAAAATTTATAAATAAGGGGGGATATATATGAAAAATAGTAAATTAAAAATTAGATTAATTTTAACAATTCCTCTATTAATAATTTTATCTGTTCTTAGTTATATATATCTTCCTAGTGTGGTTGATGCAGCCGATAATGCTGGATTAGATCTTAATACAGTAGGTTGGATTGATCCTGCTACAGGTAGTGAAACGAAAGAAGAAATAAGAGAACATAGAGGATATGGATTGTCAAGAACAAGCGGTGGAATAAATTATGATGCTGCAGCTGGTCATACAGGTATCAAAGACATTAATGCGTTTTTGTCTATGACTAATGATGCATATAATACAACATGGGGTTGGTATTATTCATTATTAAGAAATCCATCAATATTCTGTCAACAAAGTGGAACACCATTTCCAGATATTTACGATAAATATCTGCAAATGTTCCACCCAAGTACAGATTCTGATACAAATAACGTTACAACAACAGGTGTTGTAAAAACTGATAAAATTAACTACTTTAAAAACTTATCAGATTGTCCAAAAGTATTAGAAATATTATGGAAAGATTTAGAGTTAAATGAAATTGAAACAACAGGTGAGGATGTACAAGAAAAAGATCTTAACTTCTTATCTCCACATATGTATCAATATACTTTTGTAAGATTAAAATATAAGGCTAATGCTAGAGATTTTGACACAATAGAGGGTTATATTTTCTCATATTCAAATGGTAATTCACCATATAGAAATGATCCAGCGCAAAAAGCGACTTGGGCATATAAAAATGGTAAAGCAGCAAATGATTTATATAATGCTGCAAGAGCGGTTAATGAATCATTAGAAAATTTAGTAAAACCTGAAATGAAGAAAACATCTGATAATACAATAGCCAAAAACACAGGAACAGTAATAAGTGGTTCTAACTATAGAGTTGGTCCTATTGAAATGAATGGATATACATATAGATGGAGTACACATGCAAAGAATTATTCTGGTGAATTAATTTGCGGTATTACAGAAATGAAAGTGGAATTAGATAATGGTACTGTTATAACATTGGATGATGCTAGTGATTTTGAATATTCTTATACAGATAACGCACAACTTACATTTGATTATGGATATTCAGATTCGCCATCTAAACATGGCTATATCTATCCTTCACCAAATAGTAAATTCTATTTAAATATTCCAATTACAAGTTGTACAGGTGCAACAAGTATTAAGAGAATTACAGCAAAATATATTTGGCATACAACAGAAGGTAAAGGTGGAGACTTATCAGGTAAATATGATAAAGTATTATGGGAAAGCCAAGGTATTACAATTGGTAATGAAAATAAATGTACATATACATGCGGAAGCTGTAAACACACTGGATTATCAGTATACGGCGGCGGAGAGTATGGCAAAACAAGCCATTATTATGAAGGCGATATTACTTTTGGATACTCAAATTTAAGAGAACACTCATACTGGTGTCTAGAAGAAGGATATTGTGATAGAGGTAAAAATTATGAGCATTCAGTTCATAGTTGTACACATGGTGGTTCTTCAAGTACTTGTCATACATGTACAGGATATCAAGGAAGTGCAAAACACAGTATATGTACAGATGCTCACCATAAAGATAGCTGTTATCATAAACATGATTCAAGTTGTAAGCACAAACATACAGCAAGTTGTAAAACAGGAAATTCAACATCATATACATGTGGTAAAAATACAACATCAAATTATTGTGGTAAAACAACATCAACATTAGTGTGTGGAAAATCACAACACTCACACAAGAGTACATGTTGTACATCTCATGATCCTTGGATTAGTGCAAGCAATCCAGGTTGTTATAATACTAATTATTGTGGAAAAGAGCCTAGACCTTATTGTTCACATGGACATGAAAACGGTAAACATGAGGGAACAGGAAAAAGCTGGGGAGCTGCTCATGAAGATTGGTGTTCAGGACCAGAAGGTATTGGTGTTAGATGTAAACATAACCATGGTTTGTGTATAGATATGGATTGGAAGTCAATAGATATTATTAAAGACGTACAATCACAATACTTAATGTATGTTAAGGAAGCAAAAACTTATAAACATGAATATGAATTTTATTTAGATAATATTCCTTTAGTTGCAAAGGTTGAAATAAATAAATATATTTATAATGTAAATCATATTGTAAGTTTAGGAACAGATACATCTATGGCTGCGTCTGATGCTAGAAAAGATTTAGATGAAACAACAAAGTCAGCAAATCCAGTATATGTTGAATTTGGTGATCAAGTAACATTTAAAATATTATTAAAAAATTCATCAGCTTTTGGTGTATTTGTTAAAGCAGATGATGTTTTACCAAATGGTAATTATAAATTTATTAAAGCAACATTACAAGGAACAACAATTACAAGTGTAGATTTATTAAAAGATAAAAAAATTACTATAGGAGCAAATTCTGAAGCAGAAATACAAATTGTTCTTCAAATCGAAGATAAGATTGGTAAATATGAAAACAAAGCTAGAATTATAACTAGAAATGGTGAAGATAAGAGTGCTTTACCAGATATAGATTATCTAAGAACATCAGAAGATGATGGACCGGTTGTTAACCACGTGGAAGTTGCTTGTAATGGTACTACAACAGAACCAAAAATTGAAGCAAGTGATTTCTATATATTAAACAACTATAATATATCAATTGATAAATATTTACATAAATATGATCAATTAAAACAAGAATTAAATAATGATGGTGAGTATACAAAAGAACCATCTATAGTAAATGCTGATGATACTCTAAAAGTATCTAGAGAAAATACTTCTAAAACAAAAGAAAATTATACAGATACTGCAGGTGGTAGTACATTAGTTGATAAGAGAGTAATAGTTAATAACACAAAAGAGCAAGAAAAGAAAGATCATCCAGTTAATGTTGAAAAATATGAAACTGTTACATATGCAATTAAAGTAACTAATGAATCAACAGCAGTAAATGCTGCAAGTCCAACTGGTAATAAATATGCAACACAAGTTAGACCTACTAAAATATTAGATAAAATGCATAAAGGATTATCAATACAAAGTGTAACAGCTACAGTTTATAATGCAGGTAATGGAGTAAAACAAAACTCTTTAGGAGTTGGTCGTTCACAAGTTGGAACTGAAGGTGATTTAATTGTATATGAATTTACTATTGATAATAATACAATATTAGAATCACAAGAATATATTATTATTCTTGTTGAAGCTATAGTGGATCAAAGTAACATGTATTTACCATCAATGGAAAACTCAGCAGAAGTTAAAATGATTACAAACGTTAATAATGGTACAGGAAACGACAGAGATGTAACTGATAGAAATATTTCACAAAACTTTATTTCTAAAGAATACATAAGAATGAAAGATTTAATTATTGCTGGTGAAGTATGGGTTGATTTTAATAGAGATGGTCTTATGAAAGAAAACCCTAGTGTAGATCAACGAGATTTTTACGGAGTAGATAATGAAGGTATGAAAGAAGGAATTATTGTTAATCTTTATAGAGTAACAGCTCCTAATACCGGAACAAAAATTAGAACTACAAAAACAGATGCTAAAGGATTCTTTACATTTGGTAGAAATCAAAATTTAGATTATTTCCAACCATTTAATCACGAAGTTGACTATGATAAGAATATATTATATCAACGTATTGATAAGGCAAGTGGTAAAGATGCAAATGGTAACTATACTAGTGGTAGTGATTATTACGAATACTTTATTGAATATGAATATGACGGTATAGTTTATAAGAGTACAGAGTTCTATGCTGGAACAGATAATTTAAGAGGACAAGGAACTTATGTAGCTAATTATGAATTAGATTCAAATGCTGCAGAAAGAAAATCAGATAGAGAAGCATTTAATAATTTATATGAATATATATCATATGATATTGCTTATGGTATGAATAAAACAAAACAAAAAGGTGGAGACTTATCATTCAATAAAAATGGACATATTTCTACATTATATGAAAATGATGAAAGAAAAATGACAGCAAAAAGCTTCGTGGTAAAACCAAACTACACAGAAGTTAATCCGTTATGGTTATATCCATTTAATCCTGGTATAAACACTGCACCAGAAACAGAATATTTAAAACATATTAATTTAGGATTAGAGTTAAGAGAGGATGTAGATATTTCTTTATTTAAAGATGT
The DNA here is from genome assembly GCA_017517685.1 of Clostridia bacterium. Lineage (GTDB taxonomy): Bacteria > Bacillota > Clostridia > TANB77 > CAG-508 > Scatovivens. The sequence goes on along the minus strand of JAFWYK010000004.1, from coordinate 39,417 downwards.
GTATAGTGTAAAAACAACAATTGATGGTGAGGAAACAGAATACGCTCTTAATAGATTGGATATTTTAAATGGTGAAGCTGGTGATGATAATTATATAATCAATAAACCATATGGTATTCAATTATATGAATCAGATTACAAGAAGAGAACAGATCAATATGCATCACAAGCTGTTAGAGATTATAAAGGTATTGAAAGTGAGTTGAACGTAGAGGTAACTTACAGATTAACTTTAAATAATATCCCAGTACATGATGAATATACTATGACAAGTTCTACTGATACAAAACTATATGCTAAAATTCATGAAATCTTAGATTTATATGATGAAAACTTCATGACATATTCAGATGATGCTACAGTGACAGTTAAAACAAAAGATGATAATGGATTCTTAAAAAATAAAACTGTAAAAGTTTCAGAGGCATGGTACTTTAAAGAGGGTGGCAACGGAACAAGATATAGTATTGATAATGAAGAAGAAGTAGCAAAAGGTGGAAAACCATTCTATATTGAAGACCCAAATGGTAAATATACAAAAGTTAGTTTAGAAGTTGGTAATACATCATCAAGAGGAAGCAACGGTGTTTTCTCAAATAAAGTTAATGACTTTACAAATGATGGATACAAAACTATGTATATTAGAGGAATGGAAGACTTTGTACTTGCTGAAGGAGAAGAGTTTGATATTTACGTAAAATATACTGTTGATAAAGAAGCTCAAGACGTAACGGTATCATCTTCTTATTCAGAAACAAGAACAAGTAACTCTAATGAAGAAATAACAATTAATGGTAATAAATATAAATATGCTATTCAAGGAGCATCAAGCACAACAACAACAGCTAAATTAGAGAGAGCTTTAAAAATTGCTGATAGAATAAACAAACCAGCTAATATAGCTAGAGGTACAGAAAATATTGCACAAATTAATGCTTATTCAATTTGGTATGATAAAGCAGCAACAAAACCAGCTTCTATAGTTGACGTTGATTCTAACGCTGGTAACATTGGTGTTAAAAATGGTGAAAGAAGCAAGGAAATAGGAAGTGCTGATGATCGTGAATTATATGAAGATACTGTTTATAAAACAGGTATTGAGATAGTTGCAAACAATACTAAAAATGATACAAAGAAAGTTGATGATAAATACGGTAAAGGTATTATTGTAACTATTGATGAAAATAGAGACTTAACTAGAATGATTACTGGTAGAGTTTGGGATGATTCTAGAACAGAAACATTAACAACAGATAGTGGAGATGTATATCATGGTGATGGTATAAGAGACTACAATGAGGTAAAAACTAATGCAGGCCAAACTAATGTTAACATTGAATTAAGCTATGAAAATCAATTAAATGATTCTCAAAAATTAGAAAAATCAGATTTACCAGTAAGAAATGTTAAAGCAGAATTTGTTGAGATTGTTCAAACAGCTCCAAATTGTTATTATGAACAAGTCTTAAGAGACGTAACATGGTACCAAAAACAACACGAAAGAACTGATAAAGATGGTATTTACGTACTTGAAGGTATGACACCTGGTAAATATATAGTAAGATTTACATATGGTGATACCGTTAGTGAATTAGAAGATGGCGTAACAGATGTTGCACAAGCTTCAAAAGATATGCAAGTTTTCAACGGTCAAGATTATAAATCAACTAAGTATACTTTAGGATTGGAAAATGGAGAATATGATGTTGACGAAGTAATTAAGAGATTTAACGCAGAGAAAACATCTGATGCAAGAGACGATGAAATGAGAAGATTATCTGTTAATAAATACTCTGAAATTATGACAAACGAAAAGGCTGAGATATTAAAAGGTTTAATTAATAATACAAGAACAGAAATTAAAAATAGATATGATAAAAATGCTAATATAAGAAATACAGAAGAAGATTTAAAAGCACTTACAGATAATACATATATGCAAGCAGAGACTGTTGAGTTTACAGTTAAACCAGAAAAATTATTAGCAGAGCAGCCATATTATCGTTATGCAACAGAGGCAGAACTTGCTAAAGGATTTGAAAGAATTCATAATAATTCTAAACTAAATGATGTTCAAGTTAAAAGATATACAACAGTAGAAAATGATATTTTCTATAATGTTTTAGAAGTAATTAAGTATAATGATATAGCAAGAAGAGCATTTACAATTTATAACTTAGACTTTGGTATTGAATATAGACCTGAATCTCAAATTAGTTTAACAAAAGAAATTAATCAAATGAAGCTTACAGCAGAGGATGGAACAGTATTAGTTGATTTATTCTTCAATACAAATAAAGATGCAGAAGGAAAAACAGTTCATAGTATTGATAAAGAAAAATCTAGAGGCTTAGATGTAGTTCAATTCATTACAAACGACTATACAAACTTTGCTCAAGCATTAATTAAAGACATTAAAAATGAAGAACATACACAAGGATTTGTATATATTCAAGTTGATGATGAAATCTTACAAGGTGCTACAGTAGAAATTACTTATAAATTCTATGCTCAAAATAATAGTGAGATTGATTTGATTAGAGATACGTTAGACGTTATAAGATATAAAGAAAACAAACAAACACAAGATATAATTGATAAATATGGTGAAGAAATATTAGATACGACTTATACAGCATCTGGTACAGCAGAAAATATAATATTAAAAGAACTATATGGATTAGATTCAAATATCAATAATGATGATTTGTTTGATAATTATAATGGTAACTTTAATATAGATTCTTATAAATATGTGTTAGATAGACTACAAGTTTTAAATAATATTGAATTGTTAACAACAGATGAAAAAGAAGAAAAAGACTTATTAGAGAAACAAAATAATGTTATAATTGAACAATATTTATATAGAAAAGAACCAAAAGTATTGACAACAGATGGAGATAATGGCTACTTTGGTAGATTTGTGGGATATGGATATTACACAGCTAAGAACTATAATAGAGACGTGGTGTCAAGTCTAAAATTTGATAAAATACTAGATTATGTTGATACAAACTTAGAGTTCAAACAAGAGACAAATAATAATCTATTAGAAAACAAATTCTGGACAGTTACAAATCCAACTGAACTTAAACCATATGTATATGCTTTAAGAAAAGGTGGAGTAAACTTAACACCAGTAGGTACTTTAACAAACGTTGAAGGACAAGAATATAAAGCTTTAGTAGTATCAGTAGACGATAGTTTATATGATAATATTGAAGGAAGAATACCAGATAATGCAGAGACATTAGGAAACGGTATAGTAAATAATAAAGCTTTATCTAGATTCTTATTACCTGAAAAGGCTGATAAGACACCAGATAAGACTCAATCTACAGGATATATTTACTTACCAACATCTAAGGTTATAGCTGCAGAAACTGATACTGATAATTTACAATATGAAAATATTGCAGAGATCATTCAGTTTACTACTCTAACAGGTAGAAGAACAAACTTTGAAACTACAATTGGTAATGCTAACATCCATGCTACAACTCCATCAAATCCAAGTAAAGGTAGTATAGAGTTTGATACAGCGGCCTTAGAACCAGATACAGCTGCAACAGAAACTATTACATTAACACCTCCAACAGGTTTAATGCTAAGTAGAAGAAAGATAGTAAATGTGGTTGATACAGCTGCCAAAGGTGTAGGAATCACAGTTATCGTAGCAGCCGTAGTTGCTGTAGTATTCGGTATCACAATTGTTACAAGAACAATTATTAAGAAAAGACGTATCAAATAGTATAAATTGAGGGGGAGAGAAATCTTCCTCTCTTTTTATGTCTAAAAAACCTTACGCAAATAAGGGTAATAAGAGAAATATTACAAATAAATTAAGATAAAAATGATATAAATTCACAGGATGGGCACAAAATGACAAGATAAATTTCAAATATTAATAAAAAAGCCAAAAAAATAGCAAAAAAACGCTTAAAATTCACTAAAAAACCTTGAAAAAGTTTACATAACGGTGTATAATAGAATATGTTAGATGTTTTGACATAAGAAACTTACAGAAAGAATAGATGTAATGAAAATTTTATATTTTTAAAGGTAAAAGTTTAGAAAAGGAACATCCGTAATGCATTAGCGCGGACGTTCTTTAAAACGGCTTATTTAGAGAGGTTTAGGCTATTGACTACTTCTAAATTAATAGTAAAATATTACTTATAAAATAGTAAAATTAGATACTATGTCAAAAAATTTGTTATTATGGGAGGAATTTAAGATTATGCGCACAAACAAAATTCTAGAAAAATTGTTAGCAATAATCCTAATATTTACATTAACTTCAGCAAATTTTATGTTTGTAACTAAAGCTTATGCAACAAGCTTAGTAGAGACTTTATTTGGCGGCGGAACTAGCACTGGTCATGACAATGTTAGCTTCGACGCTTATTTTGCTGCTGGGGAGACTGCAGAATCTCTAGTAGTAAGTGATGTAAATAACGAGGAACTAGCGATTAGCATGAAAATTGATGTTCAAGAGAGTGGATATCTAAAAGATGCTAAAGTTGAGATTCTTGAAGCAGAAGAAGGGAACGGATTAAACTTTGAAGTAAAAGCATTTGAAGAATTACCAGATTATGTTCAAGGTTTTGAAAATAACTGCATCGAATTTCAACAAATTAATAGTTCTCCAGAATCAGTAGCGTTATTATTACCAATCGAGTACAAAAACGAAAGATTCGTTAATGAAGAAAATCTTTCAAAAGATTGTATCGTAAGATTTACCGGTATATACGTTGATGATGATGGTGAAGAAAATGAAGTATCAAGAGATGTAGAATTAAAAGTTGACTGGAAAGACTCAAGAGAAGTAAAAGTTGAAACAGTAGCTACAAAATACATCGATTATGGTAGAGGAGTTATTCTTCAAACATTGGTTAAAGTTGATAATACAACTGAAAATAAAAACTTACCAGTTAAAGAAACAGAAATAGTTGTATCAGCACCAGCTTTAAATGATGTATATCCATCAAAAGCAACAGTTGTTGCAAATACAACTGAAGGTACAAATGGATTAATAGCCGGAGAAGTTAAATTTGATGAAAATAACTGGTCATTTAACCAAGAAGAAAACAAATTAACAATTAAAGTTGCAAATGAGAAAAAATTAGTAGAAGTAAACGAATTTGAAGATGAGTATTTAAAAGAGGAAGACAGAGAAATAGTTGAAGAAGAAAGATATTTTAGTGTACCAGGTGTTGACGAATACTTAGTAACTTATACTTACGAAGGAGCAACAATCTCTGAAGGATCTTTAACAGTAGATACAAATGTAGAAGCTAAGATGATAACACTTAGTGGAGAAGAAAATGATAATGTAGTAACAAATAAAAATGACTATGAATATCTTCTAGAAGGAAAAACAGGAGATATAGTATCTTTAAAAATAAATAATGAAACTGAAGAAGTTTCAAAAGCTTATGCTTATTCAAACTATAACGTAGATGGAAAATATGAAGTTGAATTTAATTCAGAAACAATACTTAACATTTCATATAAAGACATTGTAGAAGGAATTAATATTCAAGATATCGAAAATAAATATGTTGGAAAAGACGGAACAGTTACTCCAACAAATGATGTTTATTATAAACAAATATCAATATCTAAAGACAACTTTGTAGAAATCTTTGGTGAAGAAGGACAAATTAAAGTTTTAGATGAACAAGGAACAGAAGTTGCTTTAATTAATAATGAATCAGAAGTAAACGAAGATGGAAACATTGTAGTTGAATTTGATAAATTAACAAAATTAAATTATGAAATATCTAAACCGGTTAAAGAAGGAAACTTTGTAATTACAAACGTAAGAGCAATGAGAAATTCAAGTTTAGATAAAGCAACATTATCAAATGTAGGAGCAATTGCAACAAAATCAATTGTAAGAGCTAACTATACATATGTTGATGGAATAGTTGACGTAGAGACATCAGAAATCTCAACAGTATTAAACGATACAATAACAAATGCAACATTAGAATTAGATAGAGATAGCTTATCAACACTAGCAACAAATGATGATGTTGAAATTAGAGTAGCATTAAACAACGCTACAGATAAATCAGATATGTATGGACATTCAATTTATGAAATTGAATTACCAGAAAATGTTGAATCAGTACAAGTAACTAACTCAAGTATACTTTATGGAGAAGGATTAAATATTACTTCAACAGAAGTATTAGATAGAGTAATCAGAGTAACAGTAGATGGTAAACAAGAAGGAATTAACTCTGGTGTTTTAACAAACGGTACAAATTTAGTATTAAATGCAAATATTAAAGTTGATTTATATACACCTGCTAAATCAGATGTAATTAAATTAAGATATATTAATGATGATGCTACAAATTATAATAATGAAGGAAAAGGAGAAGTAACAATTAATTACTCTGCTCCAACAGGATTAGTAGCAGTTAATAGTACAACAAATTATAATAATAATGGATCTGTTTTAACATCAGTAAGACAAGGTGTTAAAGAAGATTTACTTGCTATATATACAGATGCAAAAGTAGCTACAATGGAACTTGTAGTTATGAACAATAATGAAAATTCAATTTCAGATGTTGCTATACTAGGTAGAATTCCATTTAAAGGAAATAAAAACATAGCAACAGGTGAAGAATTAGGTACAACATTAGATACAAAACTAATGGGTGCTTTAGTAGCTGACGTTCGTAATACTGCTGAATTTAAAGTTTATTATTCTGCAAATGGAGAAGCTACAAAAGATTTAACAGATACAAATAATGGATGGGTAGAAAACCCTGAGACATTTGATGGCATGAAATCATATTTAATAGTTCCAGTTGATGAAAATTATGAAATGAAAGAAACTGAAATATTAAGATTTACATATCAATATGAAATTCCAGCAAATCTAACACATAATGAAGATTTATATGGAACATTCATAACATATTTTACAAATAATACTGAAGTTGCTTCAACAGAAGAAACAGCAGTACCAGATCTAATTAGATTAACAACAGGAGAAGGACCAGAACTTGAAATTAGAGCTGAAGCAAATAGAACAACAGTAAAAGAATTTGAAGAATTACATGTTAAAGTAGAAGTAAAAAATACTGGATTAAATAAAGCTGAAGATGTAAACATAGAATTCCCAGTTCCAGCATATACAATATTAAAAGAAGTAAAAATTGATAATAAATATTCTTGTATAGAAGAAAATGCAATTATCAAAGTATCTGCTTCTGAATTAGAAGTAAATGAAGTAATTGAATTTGAAGTTGTATTAGAAGCTGATGAAAAACCAGTAGTTCCACATAGAAATCCAGGTGATGTAGTTAGTGGAACAAACCAAGATGAAGTGGCTATATTAACATTTGCAACAGTAACAGCAAAAGATTTAGCTACAACATTAAAATCAGAAGTATCAAAAATAGAGTATGAAGAAGCAGCTTTTGAAATTAAATTATCTAATAGATCAGATTTAGATGAAGGAATCTTAAGTGAAGAATTAGATGTTCAAAAAGCTGGAGATGTTATTGAATATGATATTAATTTAACAAACATATTAGATAAAGACGCTAAAAATGTAGTTGTAGAACAAGTATTACCAGCTGAACTTGATTTCGTAAATGGATTCTCACTTGCATATGAAGCAGACGGTATAACAAGTAAACCAGGAATAAATGCTGATTATGATGAAGCTACAAGAACAATTAGATGGGAACTTGGAGACATTAAAGCGTATAGAGGTGTTCAATTACAATTTAATGTAAAAGTTGCTGAACTTGATGAATCAATTACAAGAAAAGTAATTTTATTAACAACAACAGTAAAAGCAGATGGAACTGCAACATATGAATCAAACTCAGAAGATGTTGCTGTTGGTAGACCAGTTTTAACTGCTTCTCAAACAACATCAAATACAGATACATATATAAAAGAAGGAGATGCAATTAGATATACATTCGTTATTAAAAACGAAGGTGGAGCTATTGCAAGAAACGTAAAAGTAACAGATGTAATTCCAGATGGAGTTGCAGTTAAGAAAATAGAATATATAGTAAGTGGAATCGTAGGAAACAAAAAAGTTTCTTCAAGTAGAGAAGCTACTATTATAGCAGACATTGAGGTAAATACAGAATTAATTATTAATATTGATGCTGTTGCTTCAAATTTAGGTGGTGCTTTAGAGAAAACAGTAACAAACTATGCTACAGTTTCAGCATCAGATGTTCCAGAAATCATAACAAATTCAATTACACATATCGTTGAAGCATCTGAGAAAAATATTGTTGCTAGTGAATTACAAGAATCTACACCATCATCAGTAATAGAATCAAGTGGAAATACAAATATTCAAAAATCATATAGAATAGAAGGTACAGCTTGGGAAGACACAAATAAAAATGGTATGAGAGAATCTGGAGAGACTTTATTATCAGGAATTACAGCAAGATTAGTTGATAGTGCTACAGGTTCAATCAAGAAAACAGTAACAACAGATTCAAATGGTAACTATATGTTTGCTGGAGTATATAATGGATCATACTTAGTAATGTTCGATTATAACACAGTTAAATATACAGCTACAGCTTATAAAAAAGAAGGCGTGGGAACACACGTTAACTCAGATGTTTTAACAACAAAAGTTGAACAATCTGGTAGAAGTAGATATGCAGCTGTTTCAGATGTAATCGTTGTAAATAGCGGAAGTATCTCAGGAATTGATATCGGTTTAGTATTAGCTGATACATTCGATTTAAAATTACAAAAATCAATAACAAAAGTAACAATGCAATCTGCAGCAGGTATAGTAACAGACAAATATGAAAATACAGGACTTGCTAAAACAGAGGTAGCTGCTAAACACTTAGTTGGTGCTACAGCATACGTTGAATATGAGATAACAGTATCTAACGTAGGTGATGTTAAAGGTTACGCTAAGAAAATCGTAGACTACATGCCACAAGGAATGACATTTAACTCAGCGTTAGAAGCTAACGGTAATTGGTATACAGGTACAGATGGAAACTTATATTCTACAGCAATGGCTGATATAGAATTAGCTCCAGGTGAATCTCAAACAATTAAGTTAGTATTAACAAAACAAATGACTGAAGAAAACACAGGTATCGTAAACAACTTAGCAGAGATTGCTGATGATTACAATATCTATGGTATCTCAGATAAAAACTCTGTGCCATTCAATAAAGCACAAGGTGAAAATGATTTAGGCTTAGCCGATACAATCATTTCTGTAAAAACAGGTGAAAGTTTAGTATATGTTTCAGTAATAATAACAACAATATTATTAGGAAGCATTGTAATATTTATAGCTTACAACAAGCTGATAGTAAGTAAAAAAAGAGGAGGTGTTTAATATATGACAAATTTTAAAAGAAAATTTTCATTCGGATTAATTTTAATACTTGCTATATTAAGCACTATCTGTACATGTTTTGCTACTACAGAAGTATTGACTGAATTAAGAAGGGGAGAAGTAATTGTCGACTCTAAACATATTCATACATATCCAGATGGAAGTTATATTCCAGCAAATGAATTGTATGATTATTATGATTTATATTGTTGCCAAAGAGGTACAGCTCTTACTGGATATCCAAAAACATATTTAGTAGGATCTAATGGAGATGAACTTGGAGTTTCTTATCCATACCTTACATATAATGATATTGGAATGACAATATTAAATAGAAGAGAACCATTTCCTTCTTCTACATATAAAAATAAAACTATAGGTCACTATAGAATTGCTGGTACATACATTGCGACTCCAGAAGAAGCATATGTATTATCAGAAATGATTTTAGCAGATGGATTAGGACAAAATGACTATACACAATGGGCTTGGTGGAGAACTGAAGCTGGTAGTACAGGTGGTACTTATGAAGTTACAGATTTCAGCCAAGAAGCTAAAGCTTTCGAAGCATATGTTTTACAAGCTGCTGAAGTAACAAGCACAGATCAATTACAACATAAAACAGCGCAATTTATTACAGCAGAAGGTGAAACAAAAACATACGAAAATGCATTTGATTTTGAATATGAACCTGAATGGGTATCAACAGATGAATATGCAGATGTACAAGTTGTATGGGATAGTGATACAAAACAATTTACAATAGGTCCATTCGCTATTGATTATGTTGGATCAACAGAAAAATTTGGTGAAAGACCAGAAGTTCAATTTGCTGGTATCACAGGAATGAATATATATACTGATGCTTCATCTGAACCATTAGTATTTGAACAAGATTGGAATTATGTTTGGGTTGATGGAGAAAGAACTGAAGAAACAGATTCAAAATACCCACTAGCTAATGAGAAGTTTTATATTAGAGTTAACTATATAGAAGATGCAACAATGATTACTAATATTAAAACAGAATTTAGATATATGAATGCTTGTGGTGTTTACCAAAAATTAGATGGTAAATATTTCGAAGCTACATGGAGACAAGATTACCAAGATCATTATACAACAGAGTATGATGAAGAAGGTGAGCCATATGATGTATATGATTATACAGAATATTGGTTAGAACTTATGACAATGTCAGAACACGATTCTCAATTATTAGCACTAGGTATGAATGGTGCTAGATGGTACGAATTTGTTGAAATTGATAGAAATTTTGGTTTAAAATTCGGTAAATTAAGAATTGAAAAACACATTGTTGATGATGAAGGAAATTATGTTGAAGGAGATGGCGATTACTTTACATTTAACGTAAATGTTGAAGGTGCACAAAATGGTGGTACTGATAAGATAAAAGTTAAAGAAGGTTCAGCTGCTACTTCAAAAGTATATTGGTGGTTTGAAGGAGAAGAAACTCCTAAATTCACAATATCAGAAGATCCAAATGAAGATTATGAACTTGTTTCTATAACACCAAGTAGTGGTAGTTTAGAAGAATTTAAAACAGTTAATGTTATTGCATTAAACAGAAAAGAACATAATGGATCTTTACAATTAATAAAAGAAATAGAAGATCTTGAATTAAATGGTAGAAGAGCTGATTTAGAAGGTGAAACTTTCGAATTTAATGTAAAATTAATTGGTTCATTTGAATATAATGGAACAAAAGTTAAAAACGGAGTTTTAGACGTTCCAGCAATACTAACAATTCAAAATAATAAAGCAACATGGGATTTAGGAAATGTAAAATGGTTTGGAGATACAGCTCCAAAATTTGTAATTACTGAATCTACAGATAACAAGACTGCAGAATTAGTTTCTATAACACCTTCTACAGGTAGTTTAGAAGCAAATGAAACAGTAAAAGTTGTTGCTGTAAACAGACCTACAATTGAAAGAGGTCAAATTAAAGTAATTAAAACTTTAGAAAATGCTGAATTGTATCCAGAAGAAGAAATCATGAAATTAGGATTTAATTTCTTAATTAAAGTTGATGGATATAAAGACATTGATAAAACAATTTATCCAGTAAAAGAAGATGGAAAATATGTATGGAGATATATCACAGGATACTATAGATGGTTCCATGGTGAAAATCCAAACTATTCTATTACAGAACATGATAATCCAGAGGGAACTGAAATTAAAGAAATCATTCCTGGAAATCCAAGTGATACAGTAAATGGTTCTACAGTTTCAGGAACATTCCAAGATGGAGATGGAAAAGTAGTAGTAATAGAAAACAATTTCATCAATAAAATTACTGAACAACCACATAAAGGTAAGATAGTATTAACAAAAACTGTTGACGAGGACACATTAATTGATAGAGACTTTAAATTCGTTGTAACAGTTGATGGAACATTTGAATATTTAGGAACTAAATATGAGAATGCAAAAATTAAATTAACATCAAATCCAGATGAACCAGTTGCAGATGCTAGTGAAATTGGTAAATTTGTAGTAATACATATCGATAGCACAAAAGTTGGAACATGGTCATCAGATGAATTTACATGGTATGGAGATACAGCTCCAAAATACAGTGTTGAAGAAGATTTAGTTGGAGAAGATGTTGCTTCATCTATTGAACCATCAGAGGGATATTTATCTGATGGAGTTGATGAAGGTGGTGTTTACACAGTAAAAGTTAACGCTTGGAATAGAGATAATGGTAAAGCAGGATATATTCATATCATAAAAACTTTAGAAAATGCTGATAAAGTATCTAAAGAATATGTAGAATCACTAAAATTCACATTTAGAATTAAAGTTGAAAATTATGAAGAATATACTGTTACATTAGATGCAAAAAAAGTAGATAACTCATATGTGTGGGAATATAAATCAGGTAAATTTAATTGGAGATCAGATGAAGAACCATTAGATTATGAAATCGAAGAGATTAATTTACCAGAAGGTGTTGTATTCGTTAGTGCAAATGGTGAATCTAATATTAAAGTTACAGGCCAATTAATTGAAAATAACGCAAATGAACAAGATGCTATTAAATTTACAGTAGCTGAATACTTAAATAAAATTGAGCCTAAAGAAAAAGAAATCATTATTGAGAAAAAAGTTGTAAGTGGAAGTTTAAATGGAGTACCATTCTCATTCAATGTAACTTTAACAGGATCATTTGAATATAATGGAAACTTCTATTACAATACATCATATACATTCCCAATGACAGTTAATGGTGGAAGCTCAGCTTCAACAGGAGCTATCAAATGGTATGGTGAAAAAGGACCACATTATGACGTTACAGAAATTGAGTCTGAAAAAGCAGAAGTTATATCAGTTTTAAATTCAAGTGGTGAATTAACAGATAATGCAACAGCTACTATAGTTACATTCACAAACGAACCAAAGAAAACTGGTGGATACTTAGAAATTGAAAAAGTAGTAGAAGGTCAAATCCAAGTTGATGATGAATTTACTTTTGAAGTAAAAATCGGAGACAACGATCCATATCAAATCAGTATTAAAGCTGGTGAAGTATATAGATCAGACTACTATGAATGGTATGTTACAGAAAGTGCTCCTACATATGAAGTAAGAGAACTTACAGAATTATTACCAGAAGGTTGTGAATTTGTAAGAATTGACAATGCAACTGGTACATTACCTCCTGATGGAGCTTCTGTAAAAGCAATTGCTTATAATAGATATGTAGAAAAACAAGGTAACTTTACTATATTAAAAGAAATTGTTGCTGATGAAAAACTATTAGATGGTATGGATTTACCAACATTCGATATTACTGTAAATATCACAGGTGTTGAAGGTGGAAGATTCGAATTTGAAGGAGAGACATATTATGGTACTGAAAGTGCTACATATACAATCTCTTTAAAAGGCGGAGAAACATATACATCACCTATGGTTAAATGGTATGGTAATGCTGCTCCAACAGTAGTTGTATCAGAAGAAAACTTACCACTTGGTTGGAAAAATGTTAACATTTCTAATAATAACGCTCAACTAGGTGAAGAAACAGTAAATATTGTTGTAACTAACCAATTAGATACAATAACAATAATTGATTTAACAATGCAACTTGCTGGTTATGTATGGCAAGATGCACCAAAATCAGAAGATGGTAAAAATACAGAAGATTCTGTAGCAAACGGATTAAAAGATGAATTCGAAAAAGCCATCAAGGGAATTGAAGTATATATCTATAATCCAGATGGAACAACTCTAGCTGAAGTATATGATAATGGTGCTTTAATTTCACAACCAATTATCACAGATGCTATCGGACATTGGGTAGCACCAAGCTTAAAAATGCCTCAAGATGGAACATATGATGTTGAATTCGTTTATGATGGTCAAACATATGAACCAACAATATTCTTAGCAACATCTAATGGTGATGCTAATGCATATAGAAGTGCATCAACAGCTGATAGAGATAGATGGGAAAAAGATTCTAAAGCGTTAGACTACGATAGAGCAGTTGTTAACGATAGAATTCAAGAAATATATGAAGGTTCACCAATTGATGGAGCAGGAGTAACTGTTGGTTACGTTAATGGTTCATCAGGAGAACAACCTATCACATATAAATCAAATAACTTTAATGTTGAACAAGACAATAGAGCTACAACACCAAGTAGTTCAACAAGAGTAAAATCTGAAGTTCAAACAACAAATGAAAACGGTTCAATAATGGAATTATTTAAAACAAAAGCGAGAACTTCAGTAGGTGGATTAACATATCCATTTGATAAGAAAATTCACTTAGACAGTGTAGATACATATATTAGCGAATTAGGATTAGTTCAATACTATAAATATTCAGCTACATATAACTACATGTTAAATATTAACCTTGGATTAGTTCCAAGAGATGAAGCTGATTTAGGTATTTCAAAAGACTTAGATTCAGCAAAAGTAATAGTAAATAATCACTTAACAAATCATAAATTCAATACATTAGATGATTACAACCAAGACTTAGTAGCTAGACAAATTAATGGAGATACAATGGGTGTTGAATATCAATTAGCATTAAGATCAAGTGATTACTTCTATAGAGCAGAATTATATGGTGCAAGTGCTGAAAGTTCAAATATGGAATCTTATGATGCAATTACAGACTATTATGCAAAACAATTAAATATGTCATTAAAAGAAACAGAACTTGAAGTATATTTAACATATAGAATTAGATTATATAATGAATCTGCTAACTATAATGTAAAAATTAATAGAATTAATGATTATTTTGATAGTTCATTTGGAAAACCAATCGACAGAAAAGTAGAACAATATGTAGAAACAGTTGATGGAAAAGAAGTTAAACAAAAAGTAGAAATTGCAAATGCATCAACAGTAAATGGTACACCAATTGCTTGGTATGATCCAAATGAATTAATTGAAGGTTCAGATGGTACAATTTATAGAAAACAATCTGCAGATCTTGGTGGATTGATGTTAGGTGTTGGTGAGAGAGCAGAAATACTTGTAACAGTTAAGCTTGAAAAAGCAACAATTGGAGAAGTACATGATGCAATTGAACTAGGAGATAAATCAAACGTAGCTGAAATCGCAAGTTATCAAACATTCTATCCAGATGGTAAAAACGCTGGTAAGATCGATAGAGATTCTGCACCAGGTAACGTAAACATCAGAGAATATAATGCAAAACGTTTCTATGAAGATGATACAGATCAAGCTCCAGTATTAAAATTAACTGTAAAAACTGATTCAAGTATAGTTGAAGGACGCGCTTGGGAAGATAATGCAGCTAAAGGAAAAGTTGGAGAATATGATGAAAACGATGAGGCTTTAATCGCAGGATTAACAACTCAAATCGTTGAAAAAGTAAAAGTAAAAAGAGAAGATGGAAAATATGTTGAATATGATTTCATCTGGCCAACTAATAAACCATTAAGCATGTTAGGTGGTTCTACAATACAACATTTAACAGGATTTGACAGTACAGTAGAAACAGCTACAAAAGAAAATGCAAATGAAATAGTAAAAGTTGGTTCATATAGATTTAATAATGTTCCAGAAGGAAATTACGCAGTAAGATTCGTATATGGAAATAATAAATTAGATCTAGAAGATACATTAGATATTACTGGTGATCCAGTTGCTGTTAACTCAAATGGAGATAATTTCTCAGGAAATGCTAACATTTTAACAGCTAACTATGATAATGATCCAGAAGGAAAAACAGTTGCAGTTTATAATGGTCAAGACCATAAAACTACAGTTTACCAAACTGGTCATGCATCAGTTGATGGAAATAACTATTTAAATAATGAATATCATAACTTAGATAGTAGAGAAATCGCTGATAAAGGATTATCAGATGTTAGAGATAATGAATCTAGAAGATTAGAATTAATTGCAAATTCTGAAACAATTATGAATACAGAAGCTACAATATTAGCTACAGCTAATAATAAAGCAGCTGATCATACAGAATTATATGATAAATATAATATGTTCGCTGAAACAGCTACAATTAAAGTTAAATCATATAAAGAAGGAGAAGCTATACCAGCTGGTGTTGCTAAAGTAGCTACTCAAACTCCAATGATTCAAACTTCAGCTGTTAAAGTTGAAAATGTAGATAGCGAATATACAATTACAAGAATCGATTGTGGTATCGTTGAAAGACCAGAAACAGCAGTAGTTCTTGACAAACAAATTGAGTCAATTAAATTAATCACAAACGATAATAGAGTAGTATTCCATGCTGATTACGAAATAACACCAAAATTCGTTAAAGAGGGAAGTATTACTAAAGATACAGTTGTACTTGCAAAAGTAGGAGATTATTTCTTAACTGTAGAAAAAACATTAAAAGCAAACTCTATTGCAATTGATCAATTACAATCTATTGATAAAGTAGAAGATAAAGTTGATGAAACATTAAATGGAGTTGTTATAGAAGATCAACAATACTTCAGATATATTAACGTTGATGACGCTGTACTTCAAGGTACAACAATTGAAATCAACTATGATATGACAGCATACAATGTTGGTGAAAAAGATATGACAAGTGCTTTACTTGCTGATATCGAAGTAACTGCAAAAGCTGAAGGAAAGACAATTAAAGAAAAACTTACAGAATTAGCTAATGTTGCTGAAGTAGAAGCTAGAGAATCTGCTTCATATGATAAAGTTCCTACATATGGTAAATATTTAGGTACAACATATTATGCAGGTATCGAAGGAAATGATAAAGTTGTTACTACAAGAGTTCGTCAAGTAGTTGACTATATCGATAATGATGCGGTTTATACACAAGCTATAAACGCTGGAAAAGATCATAGCTGGAGAAATACAAGCTTGAATGAATTAGACGGTAACGGATACGAAGCTGAAAGATTAGTTTCAAGAGATGTAATTCCAGGATATGAGTTAATTGATCAAAATGGTATAGCTTATATCACAGATCAAAAGAATAACGTTGTATTAAGTATCGATCCAGGTGAATATCAATTAGAAGAAACAGTTGCTGTATCAACAAACTCAGGATTTACTAAAGAATTAGTTCCTGTAGAATTAGATGGTACTTTAACTGGAGCTGATGTATTAAATCCAGATGATTATAAAGCATCAATTGATTTAACAATCACTAGAACAGTTTCTGCTGAAGACGATGCAGACAAATTACAATTTGATAATATTGCTGAAATCGTTAAGATCGAAAACTCAGTTGGTAGAAGAGATATGCTAGCAGTAGTTGGTAATGCTTCACCAGTAAAAGGAGCTTTCGTAGGAGCTGTTGCTGAAAGAGATTCAAGTGCTACAGAGCTTGTAACTTTCGCTCCACCAACAGGTATTAGAGCTGAAGCTACATTAACAACACAAATCTTATTAATCTCATTATTGTCACTTGTAATTCTTGCAGTTGGTGTTGTAATACTTAAAAAGACAGTTTTAAAATAGATTAATTTTGAATCTAGATAAATAAAAAAGATGGGGCAAAAATGCTCCATCTTTTTTTGTAATATTTCTTAATTGCCCTTGTTTTTTTGCCATAAATGTAATAGAATGATAAAAAATTATCACAATTTGTAAAAAACTTTTAATGTATAGAATTAATTTATGACAAAAATTTCAATAATTTTATGATTAAATCTCTATATATTAAGGGTGAGAGGTGGTTAAGGATGTTTCAAAATATTGCAGATATGGATGCTCAAGAAGAAAATTTAAAAACAAATAATACTATCTATAGATTGAAACAAATCTTTAGATATCAAAATATAATTATATATATCTTAACATTTTTAATGGCAACATTATCTATTAAAGGAGAGATTGTTCCATTTGGACTTGCTATGGTTGCAGCATGCGTGGGTGAAACGGTGCCACTTATTGGTGTGTATTTATCAGCAATTATTGGTACATATGTTGGAAATGGTGCAGCAGCTACTGGAAATTTCGTTGGAATATCAATCGTTTATTTCTTATTAGTTTTATTCGTAAAAACAAAAATCGCAATTGATGAAAGAAATGAAAGTATTAAATCAGGTGGTAAATTATTTTCTGCTGCTATGATTATTACAATTATAACAAGTTACAGAAATACATTTTCATTATATGATGTATTTATGGGTTCTATAAGTGCGTCATTAATGTATGTTTTTTATAAAATATTTGTAAATGGACTAGCCACTATAAAGGATTTTAACGATAAAAAAGCATTTACCATAGAAGAACTAGTTGCTTCAGTAATAATTGTCTCTATAGCCAGTGTCGCGCTTTCTGAGGTGGTTATTTTGGGATATAGCTTAACAGAAATTTTAGTTTTATTTATGATTATGGTTTTAGGATGGAAACATGGTTTATTAATTGGTGCAATAACAGCCATTTCTATTGGATTATCAATATCATTTATAGAAGGATTAACTTTAATTCAAGTATTTGCATTTATAATGGCAGGAATTATAAGTGGTGTTTTAGGAAAAATAGGAAAATTAAGCTTAATTGCTGTTCTTGTTTTAATTAATATTTGGCTTGCTAAAACAAGTATAAATAATCCAGAATTAGTCTTTTATATTAAAGAAACTATGATAGCTTCATTAGGTATAATATTATTACCTAAAAAGGTTAAATTAGATTTAGAAGATTTACTTGGAAAACATAAATTAATATCAAATAACGGTGAGAATAGATTAAATGGTACTAATGATGAAGTATCAGAAAAACTAAGATCTATTTCAGAAATGTTTAATGAACTTGTAAAAGTACAAGATAAAGATGAAATTATAAGAGATGAAAATTTTATACAAGATTTTTTAGATAATGTTGAATCAATAAAAGATAATATTTTTTATGATGTTATATCAGATGAAGATACAGACATTGCAAGAGATATTTGTAAAGTATTAAAAGAACAAGATATAATTGTTGATAAAGATTTAGTGAATATTTTGAATAATCATAATAATTTTGTGATATTAAAAGATGAGAATATAAAAAATGATATACAAGAAGTTATTAAAATAGCAAATAGAACATTAAAAAATGAACAAATAAAAAGAGCAAAAGAAGAAGAGAGAAAGAAAAATCTAGCTTCAATTAATGAAAATTTAAAAAATGTTACGAAAGTAATTGATAAATGTGCAGAAGAGATTTCTAAGTCAAAAGAGACCATATATACTAAGAAAGAACAAGAGATTGAATTGTTACTTAAATCAAAAGGAATTAAGATACATCAATCAAGATTGAAAAAATTAAAAAATGAAAAGTATATAATAGAACTTAAACTTGATTTTAATGATCAAAGATTAAGAGAAAAAGAGATTGAAACAGGAATAGCAGATGTAATTTCTAAAAGTATTGGAAGTAAGATGGTATTCCAAAGAGATCGTATTGATGAAGAAAATAAAGAATATTCTCAAATATATGCAAGTGAAGATAAATTTGTTCTTCAAGTTGGTAGTGCAAAGACAACAAAAGATGGTTCGACAGTTTCAGGAGATTGTAGCTTACAAATTAAACTTGCAGATGGTAAATATTTAGTTGCTATTGCAGATGGAATGGGTAGTGGTGAAAAAGCTAGAGAGTGCAGTAAAATAACATTAAGATTAGTTAAACAAATGTTATCTGCTGGATTTAATGGAGAAGAATCTGTTAAATTAATTAATTCTAGAATGAATTTAGCTCAAAACAAAGAAATGTATTCAAGTTTAGATATTGCTATACTAGATTTATATGCAGGCAAAATTGAACTTTTGAAAAATGGCGCATGCAATACTTATGTAAAAAATAAGAAGAATATAAAACAAATTAAATCAGAAAATTTACCAGTTGGAATAGTAGATAATATTGAACTTAAATCAACAACATTAGAAGTAAATGATGGAGACATCGTTGTAATGTATAGTGATGGTATTGTTGATTCAAAAGAAAATGTTGGTAAAGAATGGATTGAAGATTATTTGAAAAATATTAGTACAAATAATGTACAAAAAATAGCTGATTTAATATTAACTGAAGCTGTAGATAATAGCTTTGGAATAGCACATGATGATATGACTGTTATAGTTACAAAAATAGTTAAAAAGAAATAGTATAAAAATGGAGAATGATTTAATCATTCTCCATTTTTGCTTTTATTAATTTGAATTTAATTATCGCTATTTAATAATCTTAATTTTTTTAAGAATCTAGTTGTTACATCTGAGAAAATATGTTGGCTTAATTCGCTTTTAGATAGCCAAATAAGCTCGAAATTATCAAAGGTAGTATTAACATCCTTTGGGTTTGTAATTTCGGCTAAATAACGCAAATAAATGATTTGTGATTCTCTACCTTTAAATCTTTGTATATCACTATCAAAATCATAAGGTTTTAAATTTTTAAGTTCAATATTTAAAGCGTTAGTTATTAATGTTTGAAGTGAAGAATCAATCATTTGATCATTAGGAAGTGGACCACCAACTAGATGCAATACATCTTCTTGATTTTTGCGTTTTTGTTTTAAAAATAAATATTTACCTTTAGATTTAATAAGAACACTTATAACAATTTGATTTGGTGTTTTAACAATATCTTCAAATTCATGAATTAGAACTTTACAAATATCTTCTGTAGCATTTGGCTTAGAAAGAGCTGCTGCAGTATCACTCATTTGTTTTAATTGTTCTGTATTTCTAGATAAATATTTTAATGTTCTTGCAATTTTGTCTTCAGGTTTAATCCATACAGCAACATTGTTGTTAACTAAGAATTCTGCATTTTCTTCTTCTTGCCCTGGAATAGGATTAATAACAACTATTGGTAATTTAGAAACTAAACATTCTGTGATTGTTAAACCACCAGGTTTTGTAATTACACCAGAAGATATACTCATAAGTTCAGGAACTTTATCTGTGAATTCAAGGATTTTTACTCTATCACTAGAATTTGTTGATTGAACTAAATCATTGAATTTTTTATTCATTTTTTTGTTTCTTCCTGATATTGCAACAACTTGAAGCTCTTTAAACATTCTAATTAATGCTTTTAAAACCATAAATGTTGTGTTTCTTCCAAGTCCAAACTCTCCACCAGCAAAGAATAGAAGAGTTGGTTTTTCAGGAGTTAAACCAAAATGCTTATGTATTTCTTCTGAATCGAATTCTTGAAGAAATCTTTCTGAAACAGGAATACCAGTTACGAATATTTTGCTTTCTGGAATACCTTCTTTAATCATATCTATTTTCATAGTATCGTTAGATACAAAGAAATAATTTGTATATTGTGATAGAACTAGCCATTGTGGGTGAGTATGATAGTCTGTAAGTATTGTTGCAAGCTTACAATCTACTTTTTCTTTCTTCTTTAAATATGCAACCATTTGAGTAGCAAATGGGTGAGTAGAAACAACTAAATCGGGCTTGAATTCTTGAAGTAAAAGATTAAGTTTTGTAGCCATAAGTTTGTTAGTTGTTGTACTAATGTGAGAAAGCGCACCGTTTTGAGATTGTTTATATATTCTTTTCCAAGCCCAAGGCGCTTTTTTAGCTAATTCTTTATATGCTTCTGTAGATACTTTGTTTATATATTTGTTGATATATTCTATACAATCAACAACTTTAACTTCTACGTCTTTTTCATATTTTTGTTCTAAATAGGAACTAATGGCTTTTGCAGCAGATAAGTGACCACCACCATAAGATCCATAAAATACTAAAATTTTTTTCATAATTTTTATCCTTTTTAAAAGTATATTTAAAACATATCTATTATACCACTTTTTTCCAAAAAATACAATAATTCTAAGAGTTTTGTATCTATGCAAATAAATGCATAAATTAGTAAGAAATGGTAAAGATAATAAAAAATAAATAGGAGAGTTTTATGAAAGAATTTGTAAAAAGAAATTATTTAAAAATAATGATTTTGTTTTTAGTAATATTAGTGTTTTTGAGTGGATTTTATGCTTTCAAATTAAAAGAAAAGTATAATTTAATGCTTGATAATAATTATAATGATTCGTTTACAAGTTTAGTAAATTATATAAATAGTGTAGAGAATTATTTGGCAAAATCAATGATAACAGAATCTCCAGAACATGCTGCGGAAACTTTAACAAAAGTATGGAGTGATTCTAATTTAGCAATGGTTTATTTATCAAGACTTCCAGTTTCTTCAGAAAGCGTCATGAATGTATCAAAGTTTTTAAATCAAGTAAGTGATTATACGTATTCTTTATCAAGAAAAAATATTAAAGGTGAAGAGCTAGAAGAAAAAGATTTTGAAAAATTAAAAGAACTGTATCATCATAGTAAAGGATTAGAAGATACGTTAAACACATTATCAGAAGAATTATATAATGAGAATTTAAATTGGAAAGAAATTGTTAATAAAGATGAATCATTAGCTCAAGCAGTAGATAGTTTTGAGGTATTTTCTAGTATTGATAAAAACTTAAATGATTATGAAGGATTAATATATGATGGGGCATATTCAGATCATATTAATAAGCTTGACAAAACAGGTCTTATAGGAGAAGAAATAGACGAAGAAACAGCTAAAAATAAGGTAAAAGAGTTTTTCGAAAATTATGATATTAAAGAAATAGTGTTAAATGCATTTTTAGATAAAGCAGATATTCCTGGATATGATTTCTCTGTTAAATTAAGAGATGAAGATATAAACTTAAATATATTTATTTCTAAAAAAGGTGGACATGTTGTTCAAATGTCATTTGATAGAGAAGTTAATGAAGAAAAAATATCAAACGCAGAAGCAATAGATATAGGAAAAAGGTTTTTGGATGATAAAAAATATTTTAATATGAAAGAAACTTATTTTATAAAAGAGTCAAATGTAATAACAATTAATTATGCTTATAATGATAGTGGAATAACGGTTTATCCGGATTTAATTAAAGTAAAAATTGCACTTGACAATGGAGAAGTTTTGGGACTTGAGACAACTGGTTATTTAAATTCTCATAAGCAAAGATTAAATTTAGAAAAGGGAATCTCTATAGACAAAGCAAGAGAATATTTAAATAAAGATTTAAATGTTTTATCTGAAGGAATGGCTATAATTCCAACTGAATGGAAAACAGAAATATTGTGCTATGAATTTAAAGGAAAAGTAGAAGATAAAGATTTTCTAGTGTATATAAATGCAGTTAGTGGTAAGGAAGAAGATGTTTTGGTAATACTTGACACACCAAATGGAACTCTTACAATGTAAAATGACTCAAAAATATGCATTTTATGAGTAAAAAACTTGAAAAAATTACCATATTGTTATAATATTGTATGGAAGTAACAATAAACTGTTAATTTGAATAAATTATAGTAAAAATTAATCCACAGATTGTAAAGAATTTGTGGAATACATATAGAGGAGGATAAATTGCAAGTTAAGATAAATGACTGGAACATAAACTACGAAGTTTTTGGTCAAGGCACACCTGTAATTTTATTACATGGCTGGCTAGCGACTTTAGAAACTATGCGTCCAATCGCAAACAGCTTACAAAATAATTTTAAAGTTTATTTAGTAGATGTTGTTGGATTTGGTGAAAGTGATATGCCAGAGCATCCTTTGAAATCAGACGATTTTGGAGATTTCTTAAGAGATTTTATGAAAGCTTTAGAAATTGAAAATCCAATATTAATCGGACACTCAAATGGTGGAAGAATGATTATCAATGCTGTTGGAAGAGGAATAGTATCTGCAAGAAAAGTTGTTTTAATAGATAGTGCTGGATTAATTCCAAAAAGAAGTTTAAGCTATCATTTAAAAGTTGCTTTTTATAAAACAGGTAAGTTTATTTTAAACTTATTACCAAATACAAAGAGAATAAAAGCATTTAAAGAAAAATTAAGAAACTCTGTGGGATCTAGTGATTATAAAGCTTCAAGTAATGTTTTGAAAGAGACAATGAAAATTATACTTAATGAAGATTTAAGTCATTTACTTCCAAATATCAAAGTTCCAACACTTCTTTTTTGGGGAACTTTAGATACAGCAACTCCAATTGCTGATGGAAGAAAAATGGAAAAATTAATTCCAGACAGTGGTTTGATTGAATATCCTGGATCGACACATTTTTCATACCTTGAAAATATTCAACATTTTAATACTGTAGTGAATGAATTTTTAAAAAATGATAAATAAAGGGGAATAGTAAATGGAGAAAGTATTATTAAACTTTAGTTTAATTCTAGTATTAATTTACTTTTACAAAATTACAAGACATGGTTTACATATATGGCAACTTGAGAATTACTATTTAGATAGATATGTTGCATGGATGAAAAGATACATTAAAAAAGTTTTTAATGCAAAAGCAATTGTGCTATTATTTATTCCAATATTAATATTTGTTATAAATGCTGATTGGGCAAGAGTAACAGGATATGTATTTGAGATTTTAGTTTTAATGTATTTAATATTTACAAATAAAAAGCAAAAAGAAAAGAAACCTTTTGTTGTTACAGCAAGAATCAAAAGAGTTTATACAACATATTTGGTTTTATTCGCTATAGCAGCAGTGTGTGCAAATGTATTTGATAGCGTAGTAGTATTATCAATTATTAATGGATGTGCAATGTTTGCATATTTATTTGTTTATGTTGTTGGAACAATTAATAAACCAATAGAAGGAACAATTAGAAGAGGTTTTTGTAAAAAAGCTAAAAATAAATTAAAAGATATTCCGGGATTAAAAGTAGTTGGTATTACAGGTAGTTATGGAAAAACAAGTACAAAATATATTGTAAATACAATTTTATCTCAAAAATATAATACTTTAATGACACCAGAAAGTTATAATACAACAATGGGTGTTGTTAGAACAATAAATGAGAAATTAACATCAATGCATCAATTATTTGTATGTGAAATGGGAGCTAAATATGTTGGAGACATCAAAGAAATTACAGATATAGTTAATCCAACATATGGTTTAGTTACAGCTATAGGACCTCAACATTTAGATACATTTAAAAATTTAGATAATGTAAGAAAAACAAAGTTAGAACTAGTTGACTCACTTCCAGATGATGAGGGAATAGCATTCTTAAACTGGGAAGATGAAAATATAAGAAATTCAAGAATTACTAAAAAATCTGTAAAATTTGGATTAACTCCAGAAGCAGATTATTATGCAGAAAATATTGAAATAACAGAAAGAGGATCAAGCTTTGATGTAGTAATTCCTGAAAAAGAAAGTATTAGAATTAAAACAAAATTATTAGGAAATTTAAATATTTTAAACATTGTTGGAGCTGTTGCAATTGCAGATAAGTTAGGCCTTTCTGCTGATGAAATTAAGATGGGTGCAAAATACATTCGTCCAGTTCCACATAGACTTGAATTAAGACAAAATCCAAATGGAAGTATTATAATTGATGATGCTTATAATTCAAATACTAAAGGAGCTAAAATGGCTTTAGAAGTATTAAAATCATTTGAACATAAAAAGAGAATATTAATTACTCCAGGCATTGTTGATTTAGGAGATAAAGCTATTGAAATTAATCAAGAGCTTGGTAGAAACGCTGCTGATAGTGCGGATTTTGTTATATTAGTTGGAGCGCAACAAACTGTTCCAATTTATAATGGATTAAGGGAGAAAAACTATCCAGAGTCTAATATATATGTTGCTAAAAATTTACAAGATGGTTTAGCGAAAATGAATCAAATTATGACTAAAGATAGTGTAATTTTACTAGAAAATGATTTACCAGATAATTATCTATAAATCTTAATAATTAAAAAGTTTTTTAAAGAAAAAGAGGAAATTAAAATGAAAATAAAAGTAGGTATATTTTTTGGTGGAAACTCAGTAGAACATGAGATTTCTGTTATTACAATGAATCAAGCTATTTCAAGTTTGAATCCAGATAAATATGAGGTAGTTCCAATATACATAGCTAAAAATGGTGTAATGTATACAGGAGACGATTTATTAGATTTATATTCATTCAAAGATATGGATTGTTTATTAAAAAGATGCTATAAGGTAGCTGTTGTTAACGATGGAACTGGAGTTAAAGTAATTAAATGTCCAGCACCATGGATTGGAAAAAGAGTTATTAATACAATTGATGTTGCATTCCCAATTGTACACGGAACAAACTGCGAGGATGGAACAATTGCCGGATTTGTAACACTTTTAGGAATACCATTTGTTGGACCAGATATATTAGCATCAAGTATTGGTATGGATAAAATATTACAAAAGAAAGTATTAAGAGCATCTGGAATTCCAGTTGTTGATTATGTATCATTTTATTCGATGGAATACATAAGAGATGAAGAAAAAATATTAAAAGATATAGAAGAACAAATTGCATATCCAATGATAGTTAAACCTGGAAATTTAGGTTCAAGCGTTGGTATAAGAAAAGCTAAAAATAAAGCAGAACTTGAAGAAGCAATTGAATTTGCTATGGAGTTTGCTGATAGAGTTATTGTTGAAAAAGCAGTAGAAAACTTAAAAGAAATTAACTGTTCTGTAATAGGAAATTTAGCAGAAGGAGAAGCTTCAATTTGTGAAGAACCTTTCTTCTCTGATGAGATTTTAAGTTATACAGATAAATACATCGGTGATGGAAAATCAAAAGGTGGAACTATTGGTGGTGGAAAAACAGGATCTATGAAAATGGGTTCTAAAGCACCTGCTAAAGGTGGATCAAACGAACAATTTGCTAATAAAAAAATACCAGCTGATATAAGTGATGAAAAGACAAAAGAAATTCAAGGTTTAGCAAAAGATGTATTTAGAACACTAGGATGTAGTGGTGTATCAAGAATTGACTTTTTAATTGATACTAAAACAGACAAAGTATATGTTAACGAGATAAACACAATTCCAGGAGCTTTATCATTCTATTTATGGGAAGCTACAGGAAAACCATTTGAACAAGAATTAGATGAAATAATTGAACTTGCTATTAGAAGACATAGAGATAAAGAAAAATTAACATTCTCATATGATCAAAATATTTTAGCGATGCAAGGTGGAGCAAAAGGTGCAAAAGGCGCTAAAGTTGCCAAAAGTTAATAATTAATATAGTGAAGAGCTACTTTTAAAAGTGGCTCTTTTTATTGTAAAAAAATACTATAAATTTTTATTTTTTTGTTTAAAATATAACTTGAAAAAAAGTTTGAATAATTTAGCAAAATTACTTCACAAAAAATAAGGGAAATGATATAATCGATTTGAATTTTAGGTAAGTTCGGGGGATGTTGAAATGATATTTAAAGATTATTACAAAATATTAGGATTACAAAACAATAAAGTAAGTATGGCGGAAATTAAATCTGCTTACAGAGAACAGGCAAAGAAGTATCATCCTGATGTTAATATTGCTAATAAAAAATATGAAGAACGTTTTAAAGATATAAACGAAGCATATAGAGTTTTATCTGACAGTTTGAGCAAAAGAAAGTATGACAGAATGTGGAATAGAAACGTTGGAAGAAAAAATGCTTCATATGAAGAAAGTAAAAGAAGCAAAGATTCTTTATTTAGTGATTTCTTTACAATGTTTTTCGGTAGCGTAGAAGAAAACAAACCTAAAATGAAAAATAAAAAAGCACCTAGTAAAGGTGAGAATATTGAAACTGAAATCAACATTTCAATTGAAGACGCTTTTAGAGGAAAAGAACAAACAATTGGTGTTAGAACTGTAGAAGGAAAACTTAAAAAGTTTAAAGTTGCTGTTCCTGCAGGTATCCAAAATAACGAGAAAATCAGAATTGTTGGACAAGGTAAACCTGGAGTAGACGGTGGAAAAAACGGAGATTTATTTGTAAGAGTAAAAATTAAAAATGATGAACGTTTTATTCTTGATGGCTACAATCTAAGAACTAATTTATATTTAACTCCTTGGGAAGCAGCTCTAAGTACAAAAGTTACTATTAATGGCATTAACGAAGATGTTTCTATTTATGTACCAGCAGGTATTCAAAGTGGTGAAAAAATAGAAATAGAGGATAGAGGCTATAAAGATGGTAAAGGTGGTAGAGGAAAGCTTATTTTAGATACTAAAATAATGATTCCAAAAAGACCAAATGAGAAAGAATTAGAGCTATTTAAACAATTTAGTGAAATGTCTAAGTTTAATCCTAGAAATAGTTAACATAATTTATGCAAAATCGTTGACTTTTATAGGTATTTAATATATAATTAATGTGTATTTTTAAGCAAAAGATAAGACACATTTGTGAGAAACTTTTATAAGGAGTGTAAAGTAAATGAGTGAAGCTAACTTACAAGGAAAATATTTTAGTATTACAGATCCAAAAGATGTAAGTACTGTAATTTATCAAGTAAACAGAACAGAAAGAGAGTTTGCGAAAACTTCTCCAAAATATACTGTTGAAAGATTAGAATATTCTGAGGAATATGTTGGGGCTAATAAGAAAAAAACTTTCTTTATTGAAAATCCTGCTCCAGAAGGAAATCCTTTAGTAATACTTTCATTTGCAAAAGAAAGAGTAGTAGTAAACATGGGATTTTTAGATTATGATGTAGTTAAAATTTCTAAAAAACCAATGCCTATGAAATTTAAAACATTATATAGTGAACAAGAGACAGATTTTAAAGAGTTTGCTTATACACCAAATATGAAGAGACCAATTTCTATAATTGATCCTGAAACAGGTGAAGAAGTTAAACCAATATTATATTTTGATGAAGAATCTAATGAGGTTAAAGGTAAATGTAAACTTAAACCTTATAAGAAATATTTTGCGTTCGAAATTAGAGAAGAGAAAAAATAATACATGAAGGTATTATTTGATTGAAAGGGGACAATAGATTTATGAGTACTAATACTAATGCTCAAACTGGAGCTGGTAATAAAGCTAAAAAAGAAATTCCAACAAGATTAGGAGTTTCAGAACAAGAAATTAATAAAGACATTGCTAACTGGGCAGCAGATAGAGATGAAAAAGGAAATATAATTCCAGGAACAGAAGGAAAAACTATAGCAGTTGTATGTGGAGCACCATATTTCCAAGACAATGAAATGCAAATTAATGACGAAACAACTGGAGCATCATCTGATACAACAACTTCAACAGGAGTTACAGTTATAGAAGCTGATGAACAAGGAAAAACAACATTAGGAATCGTTGAAGGTCCAGGTGTATTTATCGGAACAACTGAAACTAAGAAAGAAGTTGATAAAGAAGTTAAAAAAGATAAAGACACTAAGGAAGAAGAAGTTAAATAATAAAATAAGTTGCTGTTTGCAACTTATTTTACTTATGATAAATCATTTTAGGATTTAAATAAATACTATTTATGAAAAGGTGAAAAAAGATGGGTTTTTTTGATAGAATTAAAGCAGCATTTAGAAAAATTAAAAACAAAATAATAGTATATACTATATTAGTTTTTATCATAATCTTATGGTTAGTAACTCCACTTTGTACAGCTATTAGAGCAGCTGAAATTGCATCAGGAGTTACATTTGCAACATCACCATTTGATGGTCCATTATGGGCAACATTTTTAACATCATTTGGTACAGGAATTGTTGCACCATGGAAAGAGATACCAAAGTGTTTTTCTGAAACACACTTTCCTCTTTTTTGGGATATGTTAAAAGTAACTTTTGTAGTATATATCTTTTTTATTTTAGTAGGACTTTCTAAAGCATTTCCAAAACACGAATATGAAGATATTGAAAATGGTTCAAGTGATTGGTGTGAAAATGGAGAGCAATACAAAGTTTTAAGTAAGAATAAAGGTATAGTACTTGCCGAGAAGAACTACTTACCACTTGATAAACGTGGTAACGTAAACGTACTTGTTGTACGGAGGTTCTGGTGCTGGTAAATCAGCTTCTTACGTTATTCCAAATGCTTTACAATTAATAGGTTCTTATGTATTTACAGACCCTAAAGGTGAGCTTTATGATAAAACAGCAGGTTATTTTAAATCAAAAGGATATGATATTAAAGTATTAAACTTAGTTCACCCTGTAAACAGTGATGGTTATAACCCATTACATCACATTAACAATGAAATTGACGTTGACATCATCGCTAACACAATCGTTAAAGGACAAGGTGATGGTGGTAAGAGTTCAGACCCATTCTGGGATGATATGTCTGAGATGTTAATGAAAGCTTTAATTTATTACTTAAAAGCAGTAAGACCACCAGAGGAACAATCATTAGCAAGCTGTTCAGAACTTGTAAGAACAGCAAATAGTAGTGGTGGAGACAACCTACTTACAAACTTAATGAATCAATTACCATTTGATCACCCAGCTAGAATGTATTATAAAAATATTGAGATGTTACCAGAAAAAACTTTTGGTTCTGTACTTGGTACATTACAATCAAAACTTGGTAAATTCGACTCAAGAGAAATTGCGGAAGTAACATCAACTGATACAATAGATTTTACAGATATAGGAAGAAAGAAAACAGCTGTATACGTTATTTCTTCAGATACACATACAGCATATGACTTCTTACTTACAATATTCTTCTCACAAATGATTCAACAATTATATGACTTTGCTGATGTTAGTGGTGGAGAATTACCATGTCCAACATATTTCATCCTAGACGAGTTTGCAAACATTGGACAAATACCTGACTTTGATAAAAAGATTTCTACATCAAGAAGTAGAAAAATTTCATTTAGTGTTATTCTACAAAACTTAGACCAATTAGAGGCAGTATATAAAGAAGCTTATGAAACAATCATCGGTAACTGTGATACTCACCTTTTCCTTGGATCTAACTCACAAAAAACTGTTGAGTATTTCTCAAAAGCACTTGGTGAGAAAACAATTACAAGAGATAACGTATCTGTTAACAAAGACAGGGAAGACTGGAAACAAGGTAAGAGTGAATCTGACCAAGTAATGGGTAGAGCTCTTATGACACCAGATGAGTTAAGAAGAATGGATAATGATTTATGTATTATCTATGAAAAAGGTATTAAACCTATTAAAGCAAATAAGTATTATTACTTTAAATATCCAGAAGGTAAATTAGTAACAAAATATAAATTAGACCATAACGATGTTCATGTTGAAAGAGGTGTATGGAGAAAATATAATCCATATAATCCGTATGTTGAAGGACAAGAAGACTCAGGAACAGGAACAGGTGGAGCGACTGCATCACTTGAATCATTAGATGATTTATTCGCTGATGATCCAGATGAAATTGTAACACCACAACCTGCTGCACCAAAAACAGCAGCATCAACAATGGCAGCTTCAGTACCAGGTGCAATTGATCCAATTATGACACCTGAACAAAAAGAAGCAGAAGAAAAAAGACAAGCTGAACTTATTGATATACAAAAAGAGCTTGAAGCAAAATTTGATGAACTATTTGGTTCAATCGATTCAGAAGATTAATATTGGTAGCTAGCTAAAAAAGCTAGCTACTTTTTTATTAAAACAAAAAGAACAAATTTTCGCAAATTATTGACTTAAGAAATGTTGTTATGATAAAATCATATAATCAAGAAAAGGAGATATATTATGAAGTTTGTACATATAGCGGATATGCATTTTGATGCACCTTTTACGTCATTAAATAGTAAAGAAAATTTAGGTGAAAAAAGAAGATTAGAGCAAAGAAATGCATTTAAAAAAGTAATCGATTTTATTGAAAAAAATGGAGTAGAATATTTTTTTATAGCTGGAGATTTATATGAACAAGAGTATGTAAAAAAATCTACAATTGATTTTATTACTAAAGAGTTTAATAGAATTCCAAATACAAAGATATTTATAACACCTGGGAATCATGATCCATATTTAAAAAATTCATATTATGCAACTCATGATTTTGGAGATAATGTAATGGTATTTTCAAGTCCAAAAGTTGAAAAATATGAAGATGAAAATGTTAATGTATATGGTATGGCATTTAATGATTTTTATATGAATTCATCTGAACTTGAAAGTGTAAATGTTCCTTTTTCTAATAAGCTAAACATATTAGTTGCCCATTGCGATTTAAATGGGTCAAAAGACGAAGATGGTTTTTCATACAACCCAGCACTTGAATCAAAATTAAATGGCCTAGGATTTGATTATATCGCTTTAGGACATGTGCATAAAAACAATATAGAAAATAAAAACAAAATTTATTATCCAGGATCAACAATATCACTTGGATTTGATGAGCTTGGATCTCATGGAATGATTGCGGGAGATATAACAAAATCAGGATTTTCAATGGAATTTGTTGAACTAGATGATAGAAAATTTGAAGAAATTGAGATAGCTGTAGATGGACTAAATTCTAAAGAAGAATTAGCTGAAAAAATATTAGATAGATATATAAATGATATGACAATGTATAAGATTGTACTTGTTGGAAGAAGAAACTTTGAAATAGATACAAGATTATTACTTCAAATGGTATCACATGACAATATTCTTAAAATAAAAGATTGTACAAATCTTGCAATAGATTTAGAACATATCGCTCTTCAAGATACATTAAAAGGTATGTTTGTAAGGGAAGTATGTAAAATGTATGAACAAGGATTATGTAGCGAAAAAGAATATCAAAAAGCAATTGAAATAGGTTTAGAAGCAATGTAAGAGGTGATAAAAATTGAAAATTGATAAATTAAAAATTAATGGTTTTGGAAAAATAAAAAATAAAGAAATTGATTTGTCAAGTGGAATAAATATCGTTTATGGTAAGAATGAAGCTGGTAAGTCAAGTCTTTTAAAATTTATATCAAGTATGTTTTATGGTGTATCTAAAAATAAAAATGGAAAAGAAATATCTGATTTTGATAGATATAAACCATGGGTTAACGATGAATTTTCAGGAAAAATTAGTTATACATTAGATAATGGAGAAAATTTTGAAGTTTATAGAGAATTTAAAAAGAAAAATCCTGTGATATATAATTCAAGAAAAGAAGATATTTCAAAAGAGTTTCCAATAGATAAGACTAGAGGAATAGATTTCTTTACTGTTCAAACAGGAATAGATGAAGAAACATTTTATAATACTGCTATTACTGAACAAGAAGGTGTTAAATTAAGTAGAGCGAGTCAAAATAGTATAATACAAAAAATAAGTAATTTAGTATCAACTGGTGATGATAATGTTTCTTATAAAAAAACAATGGATAAAATTGGAAAAAGACAAAATGAAGAAGTTGGAACAGAAAGAACTTCTCAAAGACCAATTAATATTGTTCAAGATAAAATAAGAAGATTAAGTGGAGAAAAACAATCTCTTGAAATGTATAAGTCTGGTTCTTTTAATAATTCAGTAGAAAAAGAAACATTAAAAGAAGAAGAAAAGACAGAAACATATGAAAGAAGCTTTTTAAAAGAGATAAAAGCGCTTCAAGATGGAAATAAAATTAAAGATGCAGAGATTAATTTTAATAGAAAATTAGAAAAAGAATATAATGAAAAAATTAAAGAATTAAATTCAAAGATTGAGAAAGAACAAATAACAGAAGAAGTAAAACAATTAAGTTTAAAAAATTATTATATTGCTGCTGCAATTTTCTTAATAACATTTATTATATTAATGATAATTAATACAAATAAATTAATTAATTTATTAGCACTAATACCAATGGTTTTAGTACTAATTAAAGCTAAAATTGATAAAGAAAAATTTGAGAAAAAATCAATAAAAAAACAAAATGAAAATTATCAAAAAATAGAAAATGAAATAGAAGTATTAAAAGAAAATAGGGAAAAGCAAAAAAGAGAAGCAGATGAAAAAGAAGCTCTTCTTGATCAATCAATTGATAAAGCAAATAGAGAAATAATTGAAAAGTATTCAGAATATTTATCTATGGATTTTATGGAAGATGCATTATCAATAAATTTTGAAAATCTAGATAGAGAAATTGATAGAAAAGAAAATAGAATTAATACAATTAAATTTAAAATTCAATCTTTAGAAAATGATTCAAAATTAGTTAATCAAAAACTTGAGAATTTAGCAAAAATTGAAGAAGAATTAATAGCTGCTGAAGAAGAAAAAGAAGAATTATTAAGTTTAAATAAATCATATAATATAGCCAAAGAATGTATGGAAAAAGCTTATGAAATGATGAAACAAAATATCAGTCCAAGATTTACACAAAATTTAGTAGATATAATTTCAAAAATATCTGAAGGAAGATATAAAAATATTGTTTTAAATGATGAAGAAGGCTTAAGTGTAGAAGTTCAAAATGGTAGCTATATGCCTGCATATAGATTAAGTACAGGAACTATAGATCAAATGTATTTATCATTAAGATTGAGTGCATTAAATGAGATATCAGATGAATCACTTCCAATAGTACTTGATGAAGCTCTAGCATATTTTGATGATGATAGAATTGCAAATATTTTAAAATATTTAAAAACAAATTTTGAAAATAATCAAATAATATTATTTACATGTTCTAATAGAGAAATCGAAATACTTGACAAGTTAAATATTGAATATAATTTAATAAACCTTGAAAAATAGGTGAAAATGAGTTATAATAATAAATAGTGATTTTAAAAAAGTAAGGGGAAAAGATTTTTATGTTTCAAAAATTGAAAGACGTAGAAAAAAGATATGAGGAATTAAATGGATTAATAGCAGATCCAGAAGTAATTTCTAGACAAAGCGAATGGACTAAATTAATGAAGGAACATAGTGATATTGAAGACGTAGTATTAAAATACAGAGAATATAAACAAGTGTCTAAAAATTTAGAAGATGCTAAAGAAATGATGGAAGATCCAGAAATGAAAGAATTAGCTGAAATGGAAATGTTAGATGCTAAAGAAAAACTTCCAAAAATTGAAGAAGAATTAAAAATATTATTAATTCCTAAAGATCCAAATGATGATAAAAACGTTATTTGTGAAATTAGAGCTGGTGCTGGTGGAGAAGAAGCTGCTCTATTTGCTGGAGTATTATTTAGAATGTATTCTATGTATGCTGAAAGAAAAGGATTTAAAATTGATGTAATATATGAAAATGAAACAGGTATTGGAGGATATAAAGAAATATCATTCATGATTACTGGAAAAGGAGCTTTTAGTAGATTTAAATTTGAATCTGGCGTTCATAGAGTACAAAGAGTTCCAGATACAGAATCAAGTGGTAGAATTCATACATCAACAGCTACTGTTGCAGTTCTTCCAGAAGTAGAAGATGTAGATGTTGAAATTAATCCAGCTGATATTAGAATGGAAGTGTTTAGAGCATCAGGTGCTGGTGGACAACACGTTAATAAAACATCATCTGCAGTTAGATTAATTCACGAACCAACAGGAATTGTTGCAGAATGTCAAACAGAAAGATCACAACTTCAAAATAGAGAATATGCTATGAGAATGTTAAGATCAAAAATTTATGATATTGAAAGAGAAAAACAAGAAAAAGCTGTTGCAAGTGAAAGAAGAAGTCAAGTAGGATCTGGAGATAGAAGTGAAAAGATTAGAACTTATAACTATCCTCAAGGAAGAATTACAGATCATAGAATTGGATTTAGTGTATTCCAATTTGAAAACTTCTTAAACGGAGATATGGATGAGATGGTTGATAATCTAATTGCAACAGATAGAGCTGAAAGATTAAAAGGTGAAAATCAATAACAAATAGTAAAGACTGAGATTATAAATCTCAGTCTTTTTAAATGCAAGTTGAAATAAGTCCTAGTAATAAACCAAGAATATTTCCAAATGAAGAAAAATTTCCTTTATAAATAGATTTAGATTCGGGTATAAGTTCACAAGATACAATATAAAGCATAGCACCTGATGCAAAACTTAAAGAAAGACCTATTAGAGTTGGGGAAATAGAACCAATGATTGCACCTAAAGTTGCACCAATTGCTGTTGTGAAACCAGATAAAGCTGTTATTAATACTGATTTAGTTTTAGAATAACCACCAGATTTTATTGGTAGAGCAACAGAGATACCTTCAGGAATATCATGAATTGCAATTGCAAGAGCTAATGTATAACCAAGACTTTCTGATGACTCGAAACCAGCTCCAATAGCTAATCCTTCAGGTAAGTTGTGAATAGCAATTCCTATAGCAATAACTATTCCAGATTTAAATAAATTATTATTTGTTTTTTTATCATTTAATAATCGTTTGTCAACTATTTTTGAACAATAAATCATTGTAAAAATACCTATTAAAATGCCTGATACTGTAAGAGAAATATTAATTATTTTTAATGATTCTGGTATCAAATTAAAACAAATAATTGCAGTCATTATTCCGGATGCAAATTCTAAAATAAAACTTAAAAACTTTTTGGAGGTAATGTTTAAATAAGCACCAATAATACCGCCGAAAAGTAGTTCCAAGCATACCAAAAATAAGACCATATAAACTAATTATACTAATATTATTCATAGTTAAATCCTTAAAATTTATTTATATAATAGTATATTAATTTATTTAATAAAAAATGCAAAAAAATACCCTTAATTTCAAAATTAAGGGTAAATATATTTTATACTTCATTGTATTTTGTAATCATTTTTCTTTGATATGGTATTAATGATAAGAATGAAAGTGCGGTACCGATGCTTAGTATTGTTGTTGATATAGTTAAATTAATTTTTGATGCATTGAATTGTGATCTCATTTTTTCATGTAACATAGTAAT
This sequence comes from Clostridia bacterium, assembly GCA_017517685.1. Lineage (GTDB taxonomy): Bacteria > Bacillota > Clostridia > TANB77 > CAG-508 > Scatovivens. Next base: position 2,901 of record JAFWYK010000004.1, on the reverse strand, counting down.
ATGACCTTCAGAGAAAACATTTTCATATTGCATTAAAGAATATTCCATTGATGCAAGTTGAAATTTTAAATTTAAGTTTAAAAGTTGTGTGAATATAAAGATTACTACTATTATACAAGCAATAAAGAAAATATTCATAAATTTATTTATTGTTTTATAATTATCTATATTCGTTTTGCATTTTTTAAATACATCATAAGTACTTAATTTACAAACTAGATGTAGTACTAGGAATAATAAAATAACAGCCATTAAAGGGATTGTTATATATAATCCTGTTGTTGAAGTTCCTTTAAAGTTTGATAATAAATTTTCTAATACAGCGTATAAGCAAAGCATTATAAACACTGATATTGTTCCATATGATACAAAACCTGTAATAATAGCTCTAACTGTTGTTTGAGCAGTTATATCTTTTTTTTCCATATGCTTTCTCCTTTGTGATATATAGTACTATAAATATGATATCATATAGAAAAATTAAATACAATAATATTTTTTTTATAAAAATTGTGTGAAAAAAATTATATATATATTGACTAGATATAAAAAATAAGGTATTAATGTTTTATACATATAGATTATTTTTTAAAGGAGATATACTTATGGATGAAATTTTTAAATATACTTTAAGTGATGCTTATGGTATTGATGCAATGCAAGAAATAACAATATTAGATACTAAGGAAAATAATGTAATTGTAGTTGATGCTTCTGGAAATACAGAAGAATATACACTAGAATATGGTGATATAGAAATGATTAAAAGCACAATTTTAGATTATAGTGATATTTTTGAAGTAGAAGAATTAGATACACCACCAATTCTAGATGGAGTTACAAATGAAATTGTAGTTTATAATGATGGAGAACCACATACAATTAAAACAGAAAATTTAGGATATTGGGATTTAGATGATCCTATTGCTCCAGAATTAAAAGCTGTATTAGAAGTTATATATACTATTTCAGGAACACTTGATGAATATGGAGTGGAATTATTTTTAGAATAAAAGTAAGGGCATAAGCAATTAAGTGCTTATGCTTTTTTTACATCAAATACTTTTTGAAATGAAATATAGGTATTGATACAATGAAAATATATTTTAAAATAGAAGTAAAGTATGATACAAGAGAAAAGTGCTGAGTATATATGCCGAAGTATATTGCTATTTAAATTATTTAGGCGAGACATATAATGAGAAGATACCAAAGAATGTATTTGAAACTATAGAGAACGAAAGAGATCCTTCAGTGTACTTTAATATAGATGACAGTACCAATTTAGAAGAAATTCTTTCAATAGAATCGTTGAGTCCATTAGCTGCACTAGATTATGAATTTTGGTGTACTCCTGAAGAAAATAAAGAACAATAAAAAAATCAAGGGAGATAGTATAAAGTAAAAGCGAATAAATTTTTAAATTTATTCGCTTTATTATTTGCTATTATGTATTGTTTAATTTTTTACGTATTATTTTATATACTATTATTATAATAATTAATAATGTTGATAAGCTAATAATTAGATATATTAGTGGATCTGTTTTAGGTTTAGTAAAATCATAACTAGCATTTGTTTCATATGAACGTGTTTCGTAATCGTATCTTATAATTTTAGCGCTATCTAATTTTTCAGTTCCCATTGTTCTTTCTAAACCTATGTAAGGATGTTTTGTTAAATAAGTTTTATATTCTTGATTAGTATTTAAAAATCTAATACCTATTGTTAGATTTTCTAGATCATCATGGTCATAAGTGAAAGTATTTGAAATTATTTGGTTAGTATCTAATTGTTTTATAGGAGTAATTTTATAACATGTATATGTTATTGTTCTAACGCATATAAACTCTAAATCTTGAATATTATCTGTACTATTCCAAAAGTTACCAATTAATTGATTTTTATTTTTGAATTTTTTATCGGTAGCAATATCTAAAGCAACAATGTTTCCATTGTCATCGTGTTTTACTGTATGACCACTAATAACATGTGATTCGGGATTCTTTGTAGATTCTCCATATAGATAATTATAACTAATAGATGGTTCTACATAAAAAAGTTCTTTATTGTAGTCAGGTACGATAATAGAACTGTCTTCGTCAAATAGTGAAACTTGTTCAGTATAAGTTTGAAGTGATTGACTAACTTCATTACTTTTACATTCTTCATAATTTACTAAGTCAATTTTTTCTATTGATTCATTAATATTTTTTATTTCCATTATATATTTATCGGCGACATAATAATCTAAACCCGCAAACGATGTAAAATTGAAGGAAATTAGTATATATATGATTATTATATTTATTAGAAATATCTTTGAATTCATAATTAATCCTCCATTTATTATATAATAATTTTATTATATAATAAGTTGTATTATCTGTATAGTCAGATATTGAAAAGAATAAATAATGTATTGAAAAAATAAAAACTAGCAATTCTTACTTTTGTAATTTGTTAGATAAATAGTAATTTATTGTTATGGTTGTAGTAAATAGTGTTAGTTGTAAAGCAAACGACTAGCACAAAAATTTATTGTGAAAATTTTGTAATTTTAGCACTCTACTATTGACATTGCTAAAAAATGGTGATATTATATAGTTGTTAAAAATAAAAGATATCTTTTAATAATTAAATATGTGCTACCTAAAAGGGTGTCAACACATAAAAATGAAAGGAAGTAGATTGATATGATGATGATACCAAGACTAAAAAACGAATTTGATTTATTAGGAGAAATGTTTGCAGATCCATTTTTTACAGAACATGAAAGCAAAATAATGAAAACAGATATTAAAGAGAAAACAGACAAGTACTTAATTGGTATTGAGCTACCAGGATATCAAAAAGAGAATATAGAAATAGATGTAGAAGATGGATATTTAACAGTACATG